>NZ_AP022605.1:1343132-2686265 GCF_010728155.1 Mycolicibacterium doricum | reverse complement strand
GGTGTTCCTCTTCAACCACCGCAACCAGGCCGACCCGCTGATCGCCGGCAGGCTGGTCGAACGCGATTTCACCACGGTGGCCAAGAAGGAGCTCGAGAACGACCCGCTGATCGGCACCATCGGCAAGGTGATGGACGCCGCGTTCATCGACCGCGACGACCGCAAGGCCGCGGTGGAAGGGTTGCGCAAGGTCGAGGAGCTTGCGCGCAAGGGTATTTCGATACTCATCGCCCCCGAGGGCACGCGCCTGGACACCACCGAGGTGGGGGAGTTCAAGAAGGGACCGTTCCGCATCGCGATGTCGGCCGGAATCCCAATCGTGCCCATCGTCATCCGCAACGCGGAGGTCGTCGCCGCGCGCGATTCGAGCACGTTCAACCCAGGCACGGTGGACATCGCCGTCTACCCCCCGATCCCCACCGACGACTGGACGGTGGAGGATCTGCCGCACCGCATCGCGGAGGTTCGGCAAATCTACCTCGACTCCCTCAAGGCGTGGCCGCACCGGACGCTGCCGGTGCCCGCGCTGTACAAGCGATCGCCGGGCGAGACGGTGGAGCCGAGGAAGGTTGCGGAGAATTCGGCCGACAACCCCGCCAAGAAGGCCGACAAGAAGGCGCCCGCCAAGAACGCCGCGGTGAAAGGCCGACAGTGAAGCTGCCCGACGACCACTACGCCGGCTTCACCACCACCGACGACGCACTGGTGCTTGCGGTGGCGTCATCGCCGGCCGAGATGGGGCTGCTCGACGAGTGGCTGGCGGCCCAACGACGTGACAATTCCGACGTCAACGTCGAGGTCCTGAAGCTACCCGTCGACGGTGAGCCCTCGCCGGGTGTGCTGGCCGAACTGGTCGAGGAACTGGAGGCCGATGAGGACCGCACCGTCGTCCCGGTGCGCGTCTTCTGGGTGCCCGCGGGTCTGCCCACGCGGTCGAAGGTGGTGGCGCTCGTCTCGGGTCGCGACACATACCGCCCGCCCGAGGTGCTGCAGCGCCGCATCCTCAAACGCGACCGGACCCGGGCCCGCGTCATCGCCGGTGAGCCCGCCAAGGTCTCCGAGTTGCGCCAGCAGTGGCACGACCACACGGTGGCCGAGAGCCCCGGGCAATTCGCGCATTTCGTCATCCGCCGGGCGATGCTCGCCATCGAGCGCGTCGAATACCGGCTGCTGGGTCCGGAGTACAAGTCGCCCCGGCTGGTCAAGCCGGAGATCCTCACTTCCACCAGATTCCGTGCCGGTCTCGAGCAGATCCCCGGCGCGACGGTCGAAGAGGCCGGCAAGATTCTCGATGAGCTCGCCACCGGGTGGAGTCGGGTGTCGGTGGATCTCATTCCGAACCTCAGCCGGCTGATCACGCGTCGAGGTTTCGATCCCCATTTCGACTACGACCAGTCCGAGATCGCCCGTCTGCGGCAGGATCTGGAGAACCATCCGGCGGTGCTGCTGTTCTCTCATCGGTCCTATCTCGACGGGGCGGTGGTGCCCGCGGCGATGCAGGAGAACCGGCTGCCCCCGGTGCACATGTTCGCGGGGCTCAACTTGTCCTTCGGCTTCATGGGACCGCTGCTGCGCCGTTCCGGCGTGATCTTCATCCGCCGCAACGTCGCCGGCGACCCGCTCTACAAGTACATACTCAAGGAGTACGTCGGCTACGTCGTCGAGAAGCGGTTCAACCTGAGCTGGTCCATCGAGGGCACCCGGTCCCGAACCGGGAAGATGCTGCCTCCGAAACTCGGCCTGCTGGCCTACGTCGCCGACGCCTACCTGGCCGGCCGCAGTGACGACATCCTCTTGCAACCGGTGTCGATCAGTTTCGACCAGCTGCACGAGGTCTCGGAGTACGCCGACTACGCCCGCGGCGGCGAGAAGACTCCCGAGGGGCTGAGCTGGCTGTACAACTACATCAAGGCGCAGGGGGATCGCAGCTACGGCAAGATCTATGTGCGCTTCCCCGAGGCGGTTTCGATGCGTCACTACCTCGGTGAGCCCGGCGGTCCGATCGCCCACGACAAGTCGGGAAGACGACTGGCGATGCACAAGATGGCCTTCGAGGTGGCCTGGCGAATCCTGCAGGTGACGCCGATCAACGCGACGGCGTTGGTGTCGGCACTGCTGCTGTCCACCCGCGGTGTCGCGCTCACCCTCGACCAGCTGCACCACACCCTGCAGGACGGGCTCGACTATCTGATGCGTAGAGATATCCCGCTGACCAACAGCGCGCTTCGGCTGCGCACCCCCGGCGGTGTGCTCTCCGCGGTCGACGCGCTATCCAACGGTCACCCCGTCACAAAGGTCGACAGCGGGCGTGAACCGGTGTGGCACATCGCCGCCGAGAACGAACACAAGGCCGCGTTCTACCGCAACACACTGATCCACGCCTTCCTCGAGACGTCGATCGTGGAGCTGGCGCTGGCGTACGCAGCGCGCGCCGACGGTGACCCGGTGCAGGCGTTCTGGTCGCAGGCGGCACGACTGCGCGATTTGCTGAAGTTCGACTTCTACTTCGCCAACTCCGCGGCGTTTCGAGAGCACGTCGCCGAGGAGATGTCGTGGCGCGCCGACTGGGACTCCCAGGTGGCGGCCGGCGGTGAGCGGATCGACACTCTCTTGCGCGAGAAACGGCCCCTGATGGCGGGTGCGATGCTGCGGCCGTTCTTCGAGGCGTACGAGATCCTGGCGAGCGCATTGCGCGACCTCCCTGCCCACGTCGAGGAGAAAGAGCTCACGAAGCGAGCCATGGGGTTGGGCCGCCAGTACGTCGCCCAGAACCGGGTGCGCAGCAACGAGTCGGTGTCGGCGCTGCTGTTCACCACCGCGCGGCAGGTCGCCGCCGACCAGCAGCTGCTGGAGCCCGGCGACGACCTCCAGGCGCGCCGTACGGCTTTCTGCGAGGAATTGTGCGAGATCCTCGCAGACGTGGACAAGGTCGACCGGTACGCGGGCGACCAGTTCGCTGCGCGGGAAGCCGAACGTCGCCGGGCGAAGAGCAGGTGAACCGCCCACCAGGGTGACGGCGAACACGCCATACCCTGTGGAGCATGAGCATGGTTGCGGTGACGGCCCGCACCAGCGCGGTGTGGCCCGTGCTGGCGGGAGTGGTGGCGCTGGCCGGCGTCACCGCCGCCGGTATCGGCGCCCTGTCGTTCGCGGACGCGCTGACCGCTACCGGCCTGCCCGATCCGGGACCGGTCACCACCTACGGGCTGCCGTTCATGCGGGCCGCCGGCGAGGTCGCCGCGGTGACCGCCGTCGGCGCCTTCCTGTTCGCCGCCTTCCTGGTGCCGCCGCAGGCCAACGGTGTGCTCGACGTCGCCGGATACCGGGCGTTGCGGTTGGGCACGGCGGCCTCGGCGGTGTGGACGGTGTGCGCTGTGCTGCTCGTGCCGCTGACCGTGTCCGACGTATCCGGCCAGCCTGTGCGCGACCACCTCGACCCGGTCGAGATCTGGTCGGTGGCTGGGCTCGTCGACGTCGCCGGCGCGTGGCGGTGGACGGCGCTGCTGGCGGCCGTGGTCACCCTGGCCAGCCTGCCGGTGCTCCGGTGGGCGTGGACTCCGCCGTTGTTCGCCGCTTCGCTCGTCACGCTGATGCCGCTCGGCCTGACCGGTCATTCCTCGTCGGGTGGCCAGCATGACCTGGCCACCAACAGCCTGCTCATCCACCTCGTCGCCGGGGCGCTGTGGGCGGGGGGCCTCATCGTGCTGCTGGTGCACGCCCTGCGCGCTGGCGAGCACGCGGACGTGGCCGCCCGCCGCTTCTCCGCGGTGGCGCTGTGGTGTTTCGTCGCGATGGCGCTCAGCGGCATCGTCAACGCGCTGGTGCGGATGTCGCCGTCGGACCTTTTCCGGACCGAGTACGGCGGCTTGGTGCTCGCCAAGGTGGCGGCGCTGGTGGCGTTGGGGCTGCTTGGTTACCTCCAGCGCCGCAAGGGGGTGGCCGCTCTGCAGGCGGACCCCGGCGCGCGAGGCCCCCTGCTGCGGTTGGCGCTGGTCGAGGCGGTGCTGTTCGGGGTGACGTTCGGTATCGCGGTCGGCCTGGGCCGGACACCGCCCCCTCCACCGGGACGGGAACCCACCCCGGTGGAGGTCGAGATCGGCTACGATCTGGCAGGCCCGCCGACGGCCGCCCGGATCCTGTTCGACTGGCGGTTCGACCTGATCCTGGGCAGCGCCGCGATCATCCTGGCGCTGGTCTACCTCGCGGGTTGGCAGCGGCTGCGGCGGCGCGGCGACGCGTGGCCCGCCGGGCGTACGGTGGCGTGGCTGCTCGGCTGCGCAGCGCTGCTGATCACGACGTCCTCCGGACTCGGCCGATACATGCCGGCGATGTTCAGCGTGCACATGGTTGCGCACATGCTGTTGTCGATGTTGGTGCCGATCCTGCTGGCGCTCGGTGCGCCGGTCACGATGGCGCTGCGCGCACTGCCCGCGGCGGGCAAGGGTAAGGCGCCCGGCCCGAGGGAGTGGTTGCTTGCCGCCCTGCACTCTCGAGTGTCGCGCATCCTCACCCACCCGATCGTCGCGCTCGTGCTGTTCGTCGCCGGGTTCTACGGGCTGTACTTCGGCGGTCTCTTCGAGGCGGCCGTCGACGACCACGCGGCCCACGTCCTGATGAACATTCACTTCCTGGTCAGCGGCTACCTCTTCTACTGGGTCGTGATCGGCGTCGACCCGACCCCGCGGCGGGTCCCGCAACTTGCCAAGCTGGCGATCGTGTTCGCCTCGCTGCCCCTGCACGCATTCTTCGGCGTGGTGCTGATGGGCATGAACTCGGTGCTCGGTGAGGGGTTCTACCGGTCGCTGCAGCTGAGCTGGCACGACGATCTGCTGGCCGACCAAAAGCTGGGCGGCAGTATCGCCTGGGCCGCAGGGGAAGTCCCGCTGGTGCTGGTACTTGTCGCGCTGCTCATCCAGTGGCGCCGCAGCGACCAGCGCGACGCCAAACGCCTCGACCGGGCGGCCGAGCGAGATCACGACGCCGACCTGACCGCCTACAACGCGATGCTGACCGAACTCGCCCGCCGCGGCGGCCGCTGAGGGCGTCCGTCCCCTGTACCCGATCCATCCACAGCTCCGATTCATCCACAACGCCCGATCGATGCACAACGACGCCTGCTCCCCGCACCGGGTGGTGGCCGCTGTCACTGCCGTCGCGGTGAATGGCGGTACCGGCGAGACACCGCCGGCCAGTGGATCAGACCCGAATCGAGGAACCCCATGTTCGAGACGCCTATCACCATCGTCGGCAACATCGTCAACAATCCGTTCCGGCAGCGCATCGGCGACCAGGAGGTCATCCGGTTCCGGATGGCCAGCAACTCCCGGCGCCGCACCGCCGACGGCGCCTGGGAGCCGGGCAACTCGCTGTTCGTCAGCGTGAGCTGCTGGGGCAGACTGGTCACCGGGGTCGGCGCCTCCCTCGTCAAGGGAGATGCGGTGATCGTGGTCGGGCAGGTGTACACCAGCGAATACGACGACCGCGAAGGCGTGCGCCGCTCCTCGGTGGAGGTACGGGCCACCGCGGTCGGGCCGGACCTCAGTCGCTGCGTCGCCCGGATCGAGACGCTGCGACAGCCGGGCACCACCGGTATCGGTGGCGCGCCCGAAGGCGCCGAATCCGGTGACGACGGCGGTGCCGTCGATGCCGACGAGACCCACCTGGTCGACCCCGACGCCGCGGAGGCGCTGCCACTGAGCGCCTAGCCACATCCGGCCACGCCTAGGATGGGGCCCGCGGCAACAGACGTTGACGACGCTTGAGAAAGGCAACACCACGGCATGGCCGAATTCATCTACACGATGCGCAAGGTCCGCAAGGCGCACGGCGACAAGGTCATCCTTGACGACGTCAACCTGAACTTCCTTCCGGGCGCGAAGATCGGCGTCGTCGGTCCGAACGGGGCCGGCAAGTCGAGCGTCTTGCGGATCATGGCCGGCCTGGACACCCCGAACAACGGGGACGCCTACCTGGCGCCCGGAGCCAGCGTCGGCATTCTGCAGCAGGAACCGCATCTCGACGAGACGAAGACGGTCCGGGAGAACGTCGAAGAGGGCGTCCCCATCAAGGGCAAGCTCAACCGGTACAACGAGGTGGCCGAACTGATGGCCACCGACTACTCCGACGAGCTGATGGAGGAGATGGGCCGGCTGCAGGAAGAGCTCGACGCCGCCGACGCGTGGGACATCGACAGCCAGCTCGAGCAGGCGATGGACGCGCTGCGTTGCCCGCCGCCCGACGAGCCGGTCACCCACCTCTCCGGTGGTGAACGCCGCCGCGTCGCGCTGTGCAAGCTGCTGCTGAGCACGCCGGACCTGCTGCTGCTGGACGAGCCGACCAACCACCTCGACGCCGAGAGCGTGCTGTGGCTCGAACAGCACCTCGCCTCCTACAAGGGCGCCATCCTGGCCGTCACCCACGACAGGTACTTCCTCGACAACGTCGCCGAGTGGATTCTCGAACTGGACCGCGGTCGCGCCTACCCGTACGAGGGCAACTACTCCACCTATCTGGAGAAGAAGGCAGATCGCATCGCGGTGCAGGGCCGCAAGGACGCCAAGCTGCACAAGCGTCTGCAGGAGGAACTCGCCTGGGTGCGCTCCGGTGCCAAGGCCCGGCAGGCCAAGAACAAGGCCCGGCTGGGGCGCTACGAGGAGATGGCTGCCGAGGCCGAGAAGTCGCGCAAGCTCGACTTCGAGGAGATCCAGATCCCGACGCCGCCGCGGCTCGGCAACGTCGTGGTGGAGGTCGAACACCTCGACAAGGGTTTCGAGGGTCGCGCGCTGATCAAGGACCTGTCCTTCACACTTCCGCGCAACGGCATCGTCGGGGTGATCGGACCCAATGGCGTCGGCAAGACGACACTGTTCAAGACGATCGTCGGTCTGGAGCAGCCGGACAGCGGTACCGTCAGGGTCGGGGACACGGTCAAGCTCAGCTACGTCGACCAGAACCGGGCGGGCATCGACCCGAAGAAGAACGTGTGGGAGGTCGTCTCCGACGGACTCGACTACATCGAGGTCGGGCAGAACGAGATCCCTTCGCGGGCGTATGTTTCGGCGTTCGGGTTCAAGGGGCCCGATCAGCAGAAGCCGGCCGGTGTCCTGTCCGGCGGTGAGCGCAACCGGCTCAACCTCGCGCTGACGCTCAAAGAGGGCGGCAACCTGATCCTGCTCGACGAACCCACCAACGACCTCGACGTGGAAACGCTGAGCTCGCTGGAGAACGCGCTCGAGAGCTTCCCTGGTTGCGCGGTGGTGATCTCCCACGACCGATGGTTCCTCGACCGCACCTGCACGCACATCCTGGCGTGGGAGGGTGACACCGACAACGAGGCGAAATGGTTCTGGTTCGAGGGCAACTTCGGTGCCTATGAGGAGAACAAGGTCCAACGCCTCGGGGCCGAGGCGGCCCGTCCGCACCGGGTGACGCACCGCAGGCTGACTCGCGACTAGTCTCGCTCGTGCACCGTACGACGACGGGCGGTGTGCGGGTGTGAGTCAGGAGAGATCCGCATGACGGGAACCGGTGCCGAAGCTGCGCGCGACCCTTCGGCGGATATGCTCGACCAGTTGGCGAAGGCCTACGCCGCGACGTATCGCGGACCGCAGCAGGGCGAGTCGGCGGCGGACCGCGCGACCACGGGCCTGGTGGATCCGGCGGACATGCTGGAGTCATCGGACCTCGTGCGGACCCATCACCGGCTCGCCGAGCGCAGGAAGGTGGGGGAGACCCTCGTCGCGGTGTACGGCGTCGACGGCACCGACGGTGTCGGCCCCGCGCTACAGGTGGTCACCGATCAGGCGCCGACGCTGATCGACTCCGTAACGGTGCTGCTGCACCGGCTGGGTGTGGCCTACCGGGCGATCATGAACCCGGTGCTGCGGGTGCGTCGCGGATCCTCCGGTGAGCTGCTGGATGCCCGTCCCATCTCCGAATTTGATGCGCGGCCCGCCGCGGAGTTTGATGCGCGGCCCGCCGCGGCGGCGACCGACGGCTACGTGGTCGACGAGGCGTGGATCCACATCGAACTCTCCGAATCCGCCGACCGCTCGTCGGTGGAGGAGGCCAGGCGGATGCTGCCGCGCATCCTCGCCGACGCCCGCCAGGTCGACATGGACGGCAGCGCGATGGTGGCCCGGCTGCGGTCGCTGGCCAACGACATCGAGGCCGACACCCTCGGCCACTTCACCGCGCCCGAACGCAAGGACGTCGCCGCGCTGGCACGGTGGCTCGCCGACGGGCATTTCATCCTGCTCGGCTGCCAGCGGTGCCCGGTCACCCAAACCGAATCGTCGGTCGAGGCCGACAGTCGGCTCGGCGTGCTGCGGCTCCGCGACGACGTGCTGGCGCCGCTGACCCGGGACGGCGACCTGCTGGCGCTTGCGCAGGCCACGATCCCCAGCTACGTCCGCTACGGCGCCAACCCGTACATCGTCGTCATCCGCGAAGAGGGGGCCGGGGCAGAGGGTTACGACGCCGTCGAACACCGCTTCGTGGGCCTGTTCACCGTCGCCGCGATGAATGCCAATGTACTGGGCATACCGCTGATCTCGCGGCGCGTCCATGAAGCGCTGGCCATCGCCCAGCGCGATCCCAGCCGCCCAGTGCAACTGCTGCTCGACGTCATCCAGACCATTCCGCGGCCGGAACTGTTCGCACTGCGGGCCGATGAACTGCTCGACATGGCGATGGCGGTCATCGATCTGGGCTCCCGCCGGCGAACCCTGCTGTTCCTGCGCGCAGACAGCCTGGTGCACTTCATCGCGTGTCTGGTGTACCTGCCGCGTGACCGCTACACCACTGCCGTCCGGCTCGAAATGCAGGACATCCTGGTCCGCGAACTCGGTGGTGTGAGCATCGACTACTCCGCCCGGATCAGCGAGTCACCCTGGGCTGTCGTGCACTTCACCGTCCGGCTACCAGAGGGTTCGCGTCCCGAAGACGTCGACATCTCGGCGGAGAACGAGGAGCGCATCCAGCGTGAGCTCACCGAGGCCGCCCGGACCTGGGGTGACCGCCTGCTCGGCGCCGTGGCATCCGGCGACCTGGATCCGCATGTGGCCGAGCACTACGCCGTCGCGTTCCCCGAGGACTACAAGCAGGCTGTCGCACCCGCGGACGCGATCGGCGACATCGCGATCATCGAAGCGCTGCAAGACGACTCGGTAAAACTGGTGTTCGTCGAGGGCGGGCAGGACCGCGTCGGCAAGCTCACCTGGTACCTCGGTGGCCGGTCGGCGTCACTGAGCCAACTACTCCCGATGCTGCAGTCCATGGGTGTCGTGGTCCTGGAGGAACGACCGTTCACGGTGGCTCGCGCCGACGGCCTGGCCATGTGGATCTACGAGTTCAAGATCCGTCGGCACCCCACCATGCCGGAATCGACGGGCGACGGGTCCGACCGCGACGCGACGGCCGCCCGGTTCGCCGATGCGGTCACCGCGATCTGGAACGGCCGCATGGAGATCGACCGGTTCAACGAACTGGTGCTGCGTGCCGGGTTGACGTGGCCGCAGGTGATGGTGCTGCGGGCGTACGCGAAGTACCTGCGGCAGGTCGGTTTCCCGTACAGCCAATCGTTCATCGAGTCGGTGGTCAACGACAACCCGCACACCGCGCGGTCGCTGGTGGAGCTGTTCGAGGCGCTGTTCGATCCCACCGAGGCCGCCAAGGAACGCGACGCCCAGAGTGCGGCCGCGGCCGTCGCCGCCGACATCGACGCGCTCACGGGTCTGGACACCGACCGGGTGCTGCGCGCGTTCGCCTCGATGATCCAGGCCACGCTGCGCACCAACCACTTCGTCGCGCGCGCCGAGTCGGCGCGCGCCCGCGACGTCCTGTCGATCAAACTCGATCCCGGGCTGATCGACGAACTGCCGCTGCCCAGGCCCAAATTCGAGATCTTCGTGTACTCGCCGCGGGTCGAGGGCGTACACCTGCGGTTCGGCCACGTCGCCCGCGGAGGCCTACGGTGGTCGGACCGGCGGGAGGATTTCCGCACCGAGATCCTCGGCCTGGTCAAGGCGCAGGCGGTGAAGAACGCCGTCATCGTCCCCGTCGGCGCCAAGGGCGGGTTCGTCGTCAAACAGCCCCCGGTGCCCACCGGTGACGCCGCCGCCGACCGCGACGCCCAGCGCACCGAAGGAGTGGACTGCTACAAGCTGTTCATCAGTGGCCTGCTGGACGTCACCGACAACGTCGACAAGGTCAGCGACGAAGTCGTCCCGCCCCCCGACGTCGTCCGCCGCGACGGCGACGACGCATACCTCGTGGTGGCCGCCGACAAGGGGACTGCGACCTTCTCCGACACCGCCAACGAGGTTGCCAAGTCCTACGGCTTCTGGTTGGGCGACGCCTTCGCATCCGGTGGGTCGGTGGGCTATGACCACAAGGCGATGGGGATCACCGCCAGGGGCGCATGGGAGTCGGTCAAACGGCACTTCCGGGAGATGGGCGTCGACACCCAGTCGGAGGACTTCACCGTCGTCGGCATCGGCGATATGAGCGGAGACGTGTTCGGCAACGGAATGCTGCTGTCCGAACACATCAGGCTCGTCGCCGCGTTTGACCACCGGCACGTCTTCCTCGATCCCGACCCGGATGCGGCGGCGTCGTTCCGAGAGCGCCGACGGCTGTTCGACCTGCCCCGCTCGTCGTGGGAGGACTACGACCGCTCCCTGATCAGTGAGGGCGGCGGTGTGTACAGCCGTGAGCACAAATCGATCCCGATGAGCTCCCAGGTCCGCGACGCGCTGGGACTCGACGACAGGCTCGAGGAGATGACGCCGCCCGCCCTGATCAAGGCGATCCTCAAGGCGCCGGTCGACCTGCTGTGGAACGGGGGCATCGGCACCTACATCAAGGCCGAGACGGAATCCGACGCCGACGTCGGCGACCGTGCCAACGATCCGGTCCGCGTCAACGCCAATCAGGTGCGCGCCAAGGTGATCGGCGAAGGCGGCAACCTCGGCGTCACCTCCCGCGGGCGCATCGAGTTCGACCTCGCCGGCGGCCGGATCAACACCGACGCCCTCGACAACTCCGCCGGCGTCGACTGCTCTGACCACGAGGTCAACATCAAGATCCTCATCGATTCGCTGGTCACCGCGGGGCGCATAGAGCTGAGTGAGCGCCACGATCTGTTGCTGTCGATGACCGACGAGGTCGGTGATCTGGTGCTGTCGGACAACCGCGACCAGAACGACCTGATGGGCACCAGCCGCGCCAACGCGACGAGCCTGCTGCCCGTGCACGCCCGGATGATCGATCACTTCGTCACACAACGCGGGATGAACCGCGAGCTCGAGGCGCTGCCCACGAACAAGGAGATCCGCCGCCGGCTGGGCGTCGGAATAGGGCTCACCTCACCTGAACTGGCGACGTTGATGGCACACGTCAAGCTGGCGCTCAAGGCCGACCTGCTCGACAGCGAACTACCCGATCAGGAGGCGTTCGCCGCCCGGCTGCCGCGGTACTTCCCGTCCACCTTGCGGGACCGGTTCGCCGCCGAGACCCGCTCGCACCAGCTGCGCCGCGAGATCGTCACTACGATGCTCGTCAACGACGTCGTCGACACCAGCGGGATCACCTACGTGTACCGGACGACCGAGGACGCCGGCGTCGGGACGGTCGACGCGGTGCGAAGCTTCGTCGCGGTCAACGCCATCTTCCGGGTGGGCGACGTCTGGCGCCAGATTCGCGCCGCGAATCTGCCGGTGGCGGTCAGCGACCGGATGACGCTGGATCTGCGCCGGCTCGTCGACCGCGCCACGCGGTGGCTGCTGAACTACCGGCCACAACCACTGGCGGTCGGTGCGGAGATCAACCGGTTCGCCGACAAGGTGGCGGCGCTGACCCGGCGGATGGAGGAATGGCTGCGCGGCGACGACGAGGCCATCGTCGCCAAGGAGACCGGAGAGTTGTGCTCCCACGGGGCCTCCAAGGAGCTGGCCTACTCCGTGGCGACCGCTCTCTACCAGTTCAGCCTGCTCGACATCATCGACATCGCCGACATCGACGACCGCGACCCCGCTGAGGTAGCCGACACGTACTTTGCGCTGATGGACCACCTCAACACCGACAGCCTGCTGACCGCGGTGTCCAAGCTGCCCCGGGGTGATCGCTGGCATTCCCTGGCGAGGTTGGCGATTCGCGACGACATCTACGGCTCCATACGGTCGTTGTGCTTCGACGTGCTCGCGATCGGCGAACCCGACGAGAACGGCGAGGAGAAGATCGCCGAGTGGGAGATGACCAACGGGTCGCGGGTGGCGCGCGCGCGGCGCACGCTCACCGAGATCTACGAAGACGACGAACGGGACCTGGCGACACTGTCGGTGGCGGCGCGCCAGATCCGCAGCATGACACGATCGAGTGGGACGGGGTCTTCCGGGTGACAGCAGGTTTTGTGGCGCCGGTGCACGTGCGGTGGTCCGACATCGACATGTACCAGCACATCAACCACGCCACGATGGTCACCATCCTCGAAGAGGCCCGCATCCCCTTCCTGCGTGAGCCGTTCGAAACGCGGATCATCGACATCGGTCTGTTGATCGCCGACGTGCACATCTCTTACAAGAGGCAGCTGCGCCTCATCGACTCGCCGCTGCAGGTGACGATGTGGTCCACACGCGTACGCGCGGTTGATTTCACGATCGGTTACGAGGTCCGTTCCGTGGGCGCGCGGGCGGATTCCCGGCCGGCGGTCATCGCCGAGACCCAATTGGCCGCCGTTCACATCGAGGAGCAACGGCTGGAACGGTTGACCTCCGAACAACGCGCCTATCTGCAACGCTACCTGCGATGAGCGGCCCTGAGCGGGGGCTGTGGTTGACCGATCACCGTCTCCGTGACGATCTGGCCACGTTCGCCGAACGGGCGGTGCGCCTCGACGGCGCCGCGGTGGTGCGATTGCGTGAGCGGGCCGGCGGCGGTGTGATGGCTTACGTCGCGACCGGTTTCGACGTGCTGGCCAGCCGGGTGGTGAACGGGCGGCTGCGCCCCAAGGACCTCTGCGCTGGTGCCGACGCGCTGGCGGCCGGGCTTGCGCGGATCGACCCCTCGGGCTTCGTCGACACCGGCTTCCCGATGGATTCGTCCTGGCGTGGTGCGGTGCCGTCCGATACGGGGTTCACCCACCTCGACGACGTACCGGCCAGGGTGATGCTCGATCTGGTGACCCGCGGTGGCGCATTGGCGCGCCAGCACAGCGGCGCCCACGGCCCGCCGTCGTCGCTGCTCGATCAGGAGGTGCTGGCGGTCAGCGGCGGTGGATACCGCGTCGGCATCCCCATGCGTTGCGTGTTCGCGCTCACTGCGATGGGCTTCCTCGCGCAGGGCAGCGGCGCGCTAGGCGCCGAGGACATCGTGCGGATCCGCGTGTCGCCCACCTGGCTGCGCATCGACGCCCGGTTCGGCTCGGTGCTGAGACGACGCGGCGACCCCGCTGTGGTGTTGCGCTAGACCAGCCAGACCGCGGCGTCGGCGGGCAGCCGCCCGCGGTCGAGAGGTGTGCTGGTTATCAGCACCTCACCCGCAGGGAGGTCGACCGGGCACTCACCCGCGTTGAGCACGCACGTCAGCCCGCCGGCGGTCCGGAACGTCAGTACCCCGGCCTCGGCGGACAGCCGGGTCAGCGTGGCCGCGTCGACCCCTGAGCGATCCCGGCGCAGCCGCAACGCCCGGCGGAAGAAGTGCAGCATGGAATCCGGCTCGGCCAGTTGGCGTTCCACCGTCAACGACGCCCAGTCCGGCGGCATCGGCAGCCAGGTCTCGGCCGCGGTGGAGAAGCCGAACGGAGGGGCATCACCGCTCCACGGCAACGGCACCCGGCAGCCGTCGCGGCCGCGTTCGGTGCCCTTGGAGCGTTCCCACACCGGGTCCTGGAGCACCTCGTCGGGGAGATCCACGTTGGGCAGGCCGAGCTCTTCGCCGTTGTAGATGAACACCGCGCCGGGCAGTGCCAGCATCACCAAGGCCATCGCGCGGGCCCGCGCCAACCCGAGCAGCCCACCGCCGTACCGGGTGACCTCCCGCTCGACGTCGTGGTTGGACAGCGTCCACGTCGGCGTCGCACCCTCCAACGCGACGGCGGCCAGCGAGTTCTCGATCGCGTCGCGGATCTCGTCGGCGTCGAACTCGGCGCGCACCAGCCGGAAGTTGAACCCCAGATGAAGTTCGTCCGGGCGCAGATACGCGGCGAACGCGGCGTTGTCGTACACCCACACCTCGCCGACGGCGACCGCGCCGGGGTAGTCGTCGAGCACCGAGCGGATGTGGCGGTGGATGTCGTGGACGCCCTCGTGGTCGAACCGGGGGTCGTCGGCCATGTCGGCGAGCATCTTGTTCTCGGCGATCGCCATGTCGGGCAGATCCTTGGGTTTGGACATGCCATGTGCCACGTCGATGCGGAAACCGTCGACGCCGCGGTCGAGCCAGAACCGCAGGGTCTTCTCGAGGTCTTCGTAGACCTCCGGGTTGTCCCAGTTCAGATCGGGCTGTTCGGGATCGAACAGGTGCAGGTACCACTGTCCGGGCTGCCCGTCCGGTTCGACGATGCGCGTCCACGCCGGGCCACCGAAGATCGAGACCCAGTTGTTGGGCGGGTGCAGCCCGCCGGGCCCGGTGCCGTCCCGGAAGAGATAGCGCTCCCGCTGGGCGCTGCCCGGGCCAGCGGCAAGCGCCGCCTGGAACCAGGGGTGCTGTGCGCTGGTGTGGTTGGGCACCAGGTCCATGGTGATGCGGATGCCGCGGTCGTGGGCGGCTGCGATCAGCCGGTCCAGCGCCTCCATGCCACCGAAGAGTGGGTCGATGTCCCGTGGATCGGCGACGTCGTATCCGTGGTCGGCCATGGGGGAGACGGTGACCGGGTTGAGCCACAGCGCGTCGACGCCGAGCTCGGCCAGATAGTCCAGCTTCGCGGTCACCCCGTCGAGGTCACCGACGCCGTCGCCGTTGCTGTCGCGGAAGGACCGGGGATAGACCTGGTAGAACACCGCGCGCGCCCACCAGGGCTGGTCAGTCGTCGTGGGGTGAACCATTGCGCCCATTGTGGCCGCCTGTGCTCAGAACGGCGAGTTGACCATCGACTGGGCGGCCATCTCGAGATAGGCCAGCAATTGGCTGCGGTGCTCGTCGTCCAATGTCGCCGAGTCGATCTCCGCCACGGCGGTATGCATACAGCGCAGCCAGGCGTCGCGTTCGAGGTAGCCGATGCGGAACGGCGCGTGACGCATCCGCAGCCGGGGGTGTCCGCGCTGATCGGAGTATGTTCGAGGACCGCCCCAGTACTGCTCGAGGAACATCCGCAACCGCACCTCGGCCGCCTCGAGCTCGTCGTCGGGGTACAGCGGACGCAGGATCTCGTCCTCCCGTACCTGCTCGTAGAACCGCGCCACGATCGCGCGGAACGTCTCGTGGCCACCGACTTCGTCGTAGAACGACCGCGTTGGTTGCGTCACCGTTCCATTGTGGCCTGTCGGGGGCCCCGGAGCCGCCACCCTGGTGAGGTCACCAGAAGTTCACTGGACTGACCTGCGAACACGTAAGGAATTGCCGTGCGGAGGCCGTCGATCCATGGTGAACTGTCTCCTCGGAGGACGTATGGCGCAACGCAAGAAGAGCCCGTCGAGGCCGGCCGGCCACAAGCGTGTGTCCGCGGTCGGCCCGTCGGGTCCCGCGGGAAGCACCCGTGTCCTGCACAGTGTCGAAATCCACGGCGTCGAAATCCACGGCGTCGAAATCCACGGCGTCGAAATCCACGGCGTCGAAATCCACGGTGTCGAAATCCGCGGCGGAGAGCCCACGGGGCCGGTTCGCGACGGCTCGCTGTGGGGTCGCCGCCGCGTCCTGCTGCTGAACTCGACCTATGAGCCGCTGACCGCGCTCCCGCTGCGGCGGGCGGTGGTGATGCTGATGTGCGGTAAGGCCGACGTCGTGCACGAGGACCCGGCAGGACCGGTGATCCACTCGGCGACGCGCAGCATCTCGGCACCCACGGTCATCCGGCTGCGCAGCTTCGTGCGGGTGCCCTACCGGGCCCGCGTCCCGATGACCCGGGCGGCGTTGATGCACCGCGACCGGTTCCGTTGCGCGTATTGCGGCGCCAAGGCCGACACCGTCGACCACGTGGTGCCCCGCAGCCGCGGCGGGGACCATTCGTGGGAGAACTGCGTGGCTGCATGCGCGCCCTGCAACCACCGCAAGGCCGACCATCTGCTCGCAGAGCTGGGCTGGACGCTGCGCTCGGCGCCGTTGCCGCCCAAGGGGCAGCACTGGCGGCTGTTGTCGACGGTCAAGGAGCTCGACCCGGCGTGGATGCGATACCTGGGTGAGGGCGCGGCCTGATACCCCGGTGGGATACGGTTTTGGATCGTGACGACCTCCGTGATTCTCGTCCTCGTCCTCGTGCCGTTGGGACTGACCGCGGTCCTGGCCTTGCTGATCTTCCGGAGCAAGGGTCCGCACCCGGCGAGTTACAAACTGTCCGAACCGTGGCGGCATTCGCCGATCCTGTGGGCGGCCGAGGAGCCGGCAGCCCACGGCCATGAGACCGTGACCGGGCGCAGCATTCAGGCCGACACCGCCGCCCACGGTGGCAACGTCGGCGAGCATCATTCGAATCCCGTGATCATCGGAGGCGGCGCAAGTGGCAAGTGGTGAGGTCAAGGCAACCGGTCATCGCGCGGCGGTCGAACGCCAGGGCCTGCCCTACGGCTGGGCGCTGACGTCCAGCGGACGTCTGTCCGGCGTGACCGAACCCGGCACCCGGTCGGTGGACTATCCGTTCGCGACCAAGGACCTGGTCATGCTCGACGATGCGCTGAAGTACGGGTCTCGGGCGGCCAAGGCCCGTTTCGCGGTGTACATCGGCGACCTCGGGGCGGACACCGCTGCCACGGCCCGCGAGATCCTGGCGCAGGTGCCGACGCCGAACAACGCGGTGCTGCTGGCGGTGTCGCCGGATCAGCGCGCGATCGAGGTGGTCTACGGCGTCGACGTCAAGGGCCGCGGCATCGAGACCGCCGCGCCGCTGGGTGTCTCGGCGGCCGCGGCGTCGTTGCAGGAGGGGAACCTCATCGACGGATTGATCAGCGGTGTGCGGGTGTTGTCGGCGGGCGTCTCACCCCGCTGACGTCCCGCCTTGCTGACACCCTCGGTCGCCGCGCAGACAGCTAGCTGACGTCGTGGCGGCGGGCGCGCAGCGCCCGCTCCACGCCTGCGCGGCCTTCGAGGACCAACCGGCGAAGCGCAGGTGGCACTTGGTAGTCGGGGGAGCCGCTGAGGAACCGATCCGCGGCGGCCAGACCTTCGTCGCTGATGTCCCACGCCGGGTAAAGGCCGATCACCACCGTCTGCGCCACCTCACTCGACCGGCGCTCCCACACGCCGGGGATGGCCGCGAAGTACTTCTCCGTGTACGGCGCCAGCAGGTCCTCCTGGCCCATCCGGACGATGCCGCCGACGATGGAGCGGGTAGTGATGTTGGGCAGCGTGTCGTCCTCGATGACCTGTTTCCAGGCGGCCTCTTTCACGCCGGGCTGCGGTCGTGCCGCCGACGCCGCCGCGGCGTGGCGTCGGCCCGCGGCGGTGGGATCACGCTTTGCCTCGGCGTCGATGAACGGCGTCTCGGGGCCGTCGGCGTCGATATCGCCGCTGGCAGCCAGCGCCGTCACGATGCGCCAGCGCAGATCGGTGTCGACGACCAGACCGGGCAGATTCACCTCGGCGGGTTCGTTGTCGAGCAGCGTGGCCAGCACGGCGACGTGGCTGCGCGACAGCACCGAGGTACACAGCGCGTTGACGAACGCCAGCTGGTGGTCCGAACCCGGCGCCGACTCGCGGGCGAGATCGAGCAGCCGGTCGGCGAACGCCGGCCAGCCGTTCTGCCGCGCCCACTGCGGATCGGCGTAGGAGTTCAGCGCGGTCTGGGCCTGCGCCAGCAGCCGCTGCGCCACGCCCACCTCGGTTTCGGCGTGCACACCGCTCATCACCAGCGCCACGAAGTCACGGGCCCGCAGCTCAGCTTCGCGGGTCATCTCCCAGGCCGCCGACCAGGCCAGCGTGCGAGGAAGCGGTTCGGCGATGTCGGCGATGCGGGTGAGCACCGTCTGCAGCGAATCCGGGTCCAGCCGTGATGCGCAGTACGTCAGGTCGTCGTCGTTGACCAGCACCAGCTTTCCGCGCGGCACTCCTTGCAGTGTCGGCACTTGAGTGCTCTCACCCTCGACGTCGAGTTCCTCGCGGTGTACCCGCACGAGCTTTCCGGTGGTCGGATCGTCGTCGTACACCCCCACGGCGAGTCGGTGCACGCGGGTCTCGCCGGCTCCAGGAGCGGCACCGCTCTGGGCGATCGCGAAGCGGGTGAATCGCCCCCCGCCGTCGAGGTCGAAATCGGCGCGCAGCGTGTTGAGCCCGGTGGTCTTGAGCCACTGCCTGCCCCATCCGGACAGGTCGCGGCCCGAGGACTTCTCCAGCGCACCGAGCAGGTCGCCGAACGTCGCGTTGCCGAAAGCGTGGTCGCGGAAGTAGTCCCGCAGCCCGGCGAGGAACGATTCCAGGCCCACGTAGGCGACGAGCTGTTTGAGGACGCTGGCGCCCTTGGCGTAGGTGATGCCGTCGAAGTTCACCTCGACGGCGTGCAGGTCGGGGATGTCGGCGGCGACCGGATGGGTCGAGGGCATCTGGTCCTGACGGTAGGCCCACGACTTCTCCACGTTGGCGAACGTGGTCCACGCCTGGGTGTACTCCGTCGACTCCGCCTGGCACAGCACCGAGGCGAACGTCGCGAATGATTCGTTGAGCCACAGGTCGTCCCACCAGGCCATGGTGACCAGATCGCCGAACCACATGTGCGCCATCTCGTGCAGCACCGTCTCGGCGCGCCGCTCGTAGGACGCGCGGGTAACCTTGCTGCGGAAGACGTAGTCCTCGAGGAACGTGACGGCGCCGGCGTTTTCCATGGCACCGGCGTTGAACTCCGGGACGAACAGCTGATCGTATTTGCCGAACGCGTACGGCACGCCGAAGTTGTCGTGATAGAACCCGAATCCCTGCTTCGTCTCGGTGAACAGCCGCTCGGCGTCCATGAACTCCGCGAGCGAGCGGCGGCAGAACAACCCGAGCGGGATCTCGCCGTGCTCATCGCGGTACAGGTCGTCCCAGCGGGCGTACGGTCCGGCGATCAGCGCGACGAGGTAGGTGCTCATCCGCGGTGTCGGCACGAACACATGTGTCCTGGCGGCGCCCGCGCCGCCATTCGGTTGAGCCGCGCCGTCGTAGCGACTGCCCTCGAGGGCGCCGTTGGACACCACTTCCCAGTGCGCGGGCGCGGTGACGGTGACGTGGAACGTCGCCTTGAGGTCGGGCTGGTCGAAACAGGCGAACATGCGCTTGGCGTCGGCGGTCTCGAACTGCGAGTATAGGTACACCTCGCCGTCGACCGGGTCGACGAAGCGGTGCAGTCCTTCACCGGTGTTCGAGTAGCGGCAGTCGGCGTCGACGACGAGCACGTTGCGCTCGTCCAGCCCCACCAGCGGGATGCCGGTGGACTCGTCGTACCCCGACACGTCGATGGCGTCACCGTTGAGGGTGGCCGCGTGAATCGTGTCGGCCGCAATGTCGACGTAGGTCTCCGCGCCGGCCGTCGCGTCGAACGTGACGGTGGTGACCGAGCGGAACGTCTTCTCGCCGGGCGCGGCGACACCGTCGGTGAGGTCCAGTTCGATGCGGTAGTTGTCGACGGTGACCAGGGCCGCGCGTTCGACGGCCGCCTCGCGGGTCAGGTTGGGAAGTGCCACGCCCCCAACCTATCGGGCGCCGGGAAAGCTCGTCGTCTGCAGCCAGTTCAGGAACGTGCCGTCGCCCACCGAGGACACCATCGACGGGCAGTACATCTGGATGGCGATGCCGGCGACGAGCGCCGCCAGGTCCGGCAGGACGCCGTCGTTGCGCACGGCCGTAACGGCCTTCGCGAAATCCTTGCCGGGTTCGACGAGCACCGGGCACACCCGCTTGCCGAGCGCGACGGTGTCGACCGGATTGTCGTACCGCACCCCCGCTTCGTTGAGCGCCGAGAGGAAGGCGTCGTCGACGGGGTCGGCGGCCGCGGCCGGGGCGGTCATGAGGGCGCCGGTGACCGCGGCGGCACATAGCGCCACCGCCATCCGGGTTCGAGCTGTTGCGGACATCGTGCTCCTCGTCGGTCCATTCCACGTTGGTTCACCCAAGTCAAACACGGTTGGGTAGAGGTTGTCCCAGCACTGCGTGTCCCGCGGGGCCGGTGGGTTCGAACGGCTTGTCCGGGGAACACCCCCCTCGTCACCGAAAGGATCGTCACCGAAAGGATCCGCTGATGGCCGACGAGAAGTCTCCTCCGAAGTCCCGAGCCGATTTCTGGTTCGACCCGCTCTGCCCGTGGTGCTGGATCACCTCCCGCTGGATCCTCGAAGTGGAGAAGGTGCGCGACATCGAGGCGAACTTCCACGTCATGAGCCTGGCGGTGCTCAACGAAGGGCGCGATCTGTCCGAGGGGTACCAGGAGGCGATGAAGCGGGCATGGGGCCCGGTGCGCGTCGCGATCGCCGCCGAGCAGGCCGAGGGGCCGGACGTCCTCGCGCCGCTCTACACCGCGATGGGCACCCGGATCCACGACCGGGGCTACGGCGAATTCGATCCCGATTTCACCGCCGTCATCTCCGAATCGCTCGCCGAGGTCGGCCTGCCCGCGGAGCTGGCCCAGGCTGCGACGTCCGGGGAGTACGACGACGCGTTGCGCAAGAGCCACCATCGGGGCATGGACCCCGTCGGGGACGACGTCGGCACCCCCACCATCCACGTCAACGGGGTCGCGTTCTTCGGTCCCGTGCTGTCGAAGATCCCGCGCGGCGAAGTTGCCGGGAAGCTGTGGGACGCGTCGGTCGTCTTCGCGTCGTATCCGCACTTCTGGGAACTGAAGCGGACCCGCACGGAGATGCCGTCGTTCGACTGACATCCGCGCCGGGTGGTTGCGTCGAAACGGCATGGACCGGGTGTGAGTATGCAAATATCTATGACCGCCCCGCGAGGGGTAGCGTCGCACCCCGCCCCGAGCCCCGGAGACCACCGATGTCGATCGACAGTCAGCACCAGTCCGGCACCACCTCGGCGAACGTCGCCACGATGTTCTTCGACCGTGTCGAGAAATCCGCGCAGCACGAAGCTTTTCGCAAACTCGACGGGGGTGAGTGGACGTCGCTGACCTGGAGGCAGGCCGCCGACCAGGTCGAGGCGCTGGCCGCCGGCCTGCTCGCGCTCGGCATCGAACCCGAACAGCGGGTTGGTATCGCGTCGAGCACCCGCTACGAGTGGATCCTGGCCGACCTGGCGATTATGTGCGCCGGCGGCGCCACCACCACCGTGTACCCGACGACGAACGCCGCCGACACCGCCTACATCCTCAGTGACTCCGAGTCTCGCTTCGTTTTCGCCGAGGACGAGTCGCAAGTGGAGAAGCTCCGCGACCGACGCGACCAACTGCCGCGCCTGGAGAAGGTGCTGCTGTTCGACGGCACCGGGGACGGCGACTGGGTGGTCGGTCTGGCCGATGTCATCGAGATGGGCAGCAAGCACCTCGAGCAGCAGCCGTCGGCCGTGCGACACCGCTCCGAGGCGATCACCGCGGACCATCTGGCCACCCTCATCTACACCTCCGGCACCACCGGGAACCCCAAGGGCGTCCGGCTCGCCCACCGCGCGTGGGTGTACGAGGGCGAGACCATCGCCGGCTTCGGCATCCTCGACGAGAACGATCTGCAGCTGCTGTGGCTGCCGCTGGCGCACGCGTTCGGCAAGGTGCTGATCTCGGCCCAGGTGGCCTGCGGCTTCGCCAGCGCCATCGACGGCCGGGTGGACAAGATCGTCGAGAACATGGGAACGGTGAAGCCGACCTTCATGGGGGCGGCGCCGCGCATCTTCGAGAAGGCGCACGCCAAGGTCGTCGTGCAGCAGCACGGCGTCAAGGAGAAGCTGTTCAACGCGGCGTTCGCGGTGGGCCGCCAAGTGAGCCGCCTACGGCGTGAGGGCAAGTCGGTGCCGCCGCATCTGGCCCTGGCGCACGGCCTCTTCGACCGGCTGGTCTTCAGCAAGGTGCGCGACGTGTTCGGCGGGCGGATCCGGTTCATGATCTCCGGCGCTGCGCCGTTGAACGGTGACATCGCCGAGTGGTTCCACGCCGCGGGCCTGCTGATCCTGGAAGGTTACGGACTCACCGAGACCGCGGCCGGCGCGTGCATCAACCGGCCGCAGAACTACCGGCTCGGCACCGTGGGGCAGGTCTTCGACGGCAGCCAGCTGCGCATCGGCGACGACGGTGAGGTCCAGATCAAGGGTCCGTGTGTGATGGACGGCTACCACAACCTGCCGGACAAGACCGCCGAGGCGCTGACCGACGACGGTTGGCTGCGCACCGGCGACCGAGGTCAGCTCGACGACGACGGCTTTCTCACCATCACCGGCCGGCTCAAGGAACTGTTCAAGACCTCCGGCGGCAAATTCATTGCGCCGCCGGCCATCGAGGGCAAGTTCATGGCGCTGTGCCCGTACGCCGGCCACATGCTGGTCTTCGGCGAATCGCGCAACTTCTGCGTGGCACTGGTGACCCTTGACCCCGACGCCATCTCCAGTTGGGCCGGCGAGAACGGTATGGGGGACAAGTCGTACGCCGACCTGGTGAAGTCCGAACCGGTGCGGAAGCTGATCGGCGGGTACATCGATCGACTCAACTCGGAGTTGAACCGGTGGGAGACGATCAAGAAGTGGGCGATCCTCGACCACGACCTGTCCATGGAGAACAACGAGCTGACACCGTCGCTGAAGGTGAAGCGGTCGGTCGTCGAGGAGAAGCAGAAGGATCTGCTGGACTCTTTCTACCAGGGCTGAGCTTCGGTCCACCGGTCGGCGTGGTGCTCGGCTGACCTGTCACAATGGCCGCCATGCGCGTCTACCTGGGAGCCGACCACGCGGGCTACGATTTGAAGCAGGTCATCATCGACCATCTCCGCAGCACCGGTCACGAACCGGTGGACTGCGGCGCATTCGGCTACGACGCCGACGACGACTACCCGGCGTTCTGCATCGCCGCGGCGCAGAAGACGGTCGCCGACCCGGGCAGCCTCGGCATCGTGCTGGGCGGGTCGGGCAACGGTGAACAGATCGCCGCGAACAAGGTGCCGGGCGCCCGCTGCGCGCTGGCCTGGAGCGTCGAGACCGCGTCACTGGCGCGCGAACACAACAACGCACAGCTCATCGGGCTGGGTGGCCGCATGCACTCCCAGTCCGACGCGCTCGCCATCGTCGACGCGTTCCTGAACACGCCGTGGTCGAAAGGCGAACGGCACCAACGGCGTATCGACATCCTCTCCGAATACGAGCGCACCCACGAAGCGCCGCCGGTACCCGGGGCGCCGGCCTAGCCGATGCCCGAGGGCCACACGCTGCACCGGCTCGCCCGGCTGCACCAGAAGCGGTACAAGGGCCAGGGGGTGCGGGTGAGCAGCCCGCAGGGCCGATTCGCCGAGAGCGCGGCGATGGTGGACGGCCACACGTTCACCGGTGCCAGCGCCTGGGGCAAGCACCTGTTCCACCACTACCGCGGTGGCCGCATCATCCACGTGCACCTGGGCCTGTACGGGCGGTTCGACGAGTTCGCGGTTGCGGTCGACGAACCGCCGCCCGATCCGGTCGGGCAGGTCCGCATGCGTATCGTCGGCGCCGACTACGGCACCGACCTGCGCGGCCCCACCGCCTGCGAGGTCGTCGACGAGGCGCAGGTGTCCGACATCCTGGCCCGGCTCGGCCCGGACCCGTTGCGCTGCGACGCCGATCCGGCGCCCGCGTGGAAGCGACTGAACCGGTCACGCAGGCCCGTCGGCGCGCTGCTCATGGACCAGACGGTGATCGCCGGAGTCGGCAACGTCTACCGCAGCGAACTGCTGTACCGCCACCAGATGGATCCGTTCCGGCTCGGCACGAACATCGAACCCGGTGAGTTCCACGCGATGTGGACCGACCTCGTCGCGTTGATGAAAGTCGGCGTGCGGCGCGGTCAGATCGTCACCGTACGTCCCGAGGATGACCATGGCGCCCCGTCGTACCGCACCGGTCGGCCCCGCACCTATGTCTACCGCCGGGCGCTAGAGCCGTGCCGGATCTGCGGCACGCCCGTCAGCACCGCCGTCCTGGAGGGCCGCAACCTGTTCTGGTGCCCGACCTGCCAGAGCTGAGCAGGGTAACGCGGCGCGGGCCGCCGTCAGCAGCGACAATCTCCCGGTGGAACTGATCCTCGTCGTCGTCGGCGCCATCGTGGTCACCGCCATCGCTCACCGTCGCGGCCTGGAGCCCGCCCTGGTCCTCGTCGTGGTCGGGTTCGTGGTCTCCTTCGCCCCCGACTTCAACGGCGTCGAACTGGAATCCGAGGTGCTGTTGTCGGTCGTCCTGCCCCCACTGCTGTACTCGGCCGCGCTGAGCTTCTCGTTCCCCACCTTCCTGCGCAACATCCGGCCGATCCTCGGGCTCGGGGTCGGGCTGGTGGTGATCACCACGTTCGCGGTGGCCGGGCTGGCGTCGTGGCTGGTGCCGTCTCTGACGTTCGGGACCGCGCTGATCCTCGGCGCAGTGGTGGCGCCCCCCGACGCGGTCACCGCCGTCGCGGTGGGTCGCCGCCTCGGCCTGCCGAAGAAGGTGATGGCGATCCTCACCGGCGAGAGCCTGGTCAACGACGCGGCCGCGCTGTCGTTGTTCTCGATCGCCGTGGCCCAGGTGGCGGGCAGCCGGGCGTTCATCGAGAACCCGGTGCTGCTGTTCGGTTACAGCGCACTGCTCGGCCCGCTCGTCGGCGCCGCACTCGGCTTCGTCACGCTGTGGATCCGCCGCCGGCTGGCCAACCCGGGGCTGGAGACCATCCAGGGGCTCGTGGTGCCGTTCGCGGCGTTCATCTGCGCTGAGCACCTGCACGCCTCCGGGGTGCTGGCTGTCGTGGTCGCCGGTTTCGTCGTCGGCCACGGTTCACTCGACGCCGGTTACCAGACCCGGCTGCAGGAACGTTACGTGTGGAACTCCGTCGACGTGATGCTCGAGGCGTTCGTGTTCGCCTACATCGGGTTGCAGCTGCGCTTCGTCCTCGAGGACCTCAACGAGGCGCACGAGTCGCTGGCCGAGGTCGCCGTGGCGTCCGGCGTCGTGCTGCTGGTGGTGCTGCTGATCCGGCCGGCCTGTGTGTTCGTGATGTTCGGCCGCGGTGTGCTCTCCCGCAAGGTCGAGTCCAGGTTGAGCGTGCCCAAACCCGAGCAGGGCGGTCGCGGGGCGCTCGGGGTGCGCCGCCGAAACGGGGCGCGCCGGCTGTCGGTGCCGGTCGACCGGCGGGCGTTGACGTGGCAGGAGAACGTCGTCGTGTCGTGGACGGGGATGCGCGGGGTGGTGACGCTGGCGGCGGCCTCGGGCATACCGCTGACGACGGTCGAGGGCGAGGCGTTCCCCGAACGGGCGACCATCCAGGCGATCGCGTTCGTGGTCAGCGTCGGCACACTGCTGCTGCAGGGGTGGACGCTGCCGGCGCTGATCCGGTGGCTGCAACCGTCGTTCGAGGAGGATCGGCGGTCCGACGAGACCGAGACCCGCAAGGCCGAGCAGGTGGTGCGCACCGCCGCCGACGAGGTGCTGAACCGTTTCGCCGACGCGCCGCCACCGGGACTCGACGATGCGACGCTGACCAACATCCAGCAGACCATCGCCCGGCACGCTCAAGACGCCGACGAGATGCCCGACCCGGAATCGCACACACCGCGCGCCGAGGTGTTCTCCAAGCTGTACCGGGATGTGCTGTGCGCGCAGCGCAACGCGCTGATCGCCCAACGCGACGCCGGTCGCATCGAGGACGAGGCGGTGCGCGCCATGCTCGAACGGCTCGACCTGCAGGAGGCCGGCGTCTCGGCGCGCCTGGAAAGCCGGATCTGACCTCGAAGCGCCGAAGTCTCTAGAAGCCGCCGAAGTCCCCGCCGCCGAAGTCGCCACCACCGAAATCGCCCCAGCCGCCGCCGGTGTCGCCGCTGGTGTCGCCGCCGCCGTGGCCCGCGTCGGTCCCGGGGTCCTGGCCCTGATCGTCGAAGCCCTGGTCGTACCCCTGGGCGAAACCCTGCTCGTACCCGCTGCCATGCATTCCGGAGAACAACGCGTCGAACAGCAGCACCGAGCCCAGCCCCCATGCCCCCGCGACCAGCGCCGGTTTCCACCACGGCTCCGAATACCAGCCCGCCGGAACCGGTCGGCCCGCCACCCGGCCCCCGGGGTAGTAGTTCGGGGTGCGCTGCGACGGGGCCGGCGACGCCTCGATTTCCCGGCCCTCGAACTGCACACGGCGGTCCTCGGTCACCGCGCCCGCCGAGCGCTGGCCCGCCAGCGCCTCGAGCTCGGGGCCCGGGTCCATGTCCATCGCGACCCGTGCCGCGCGCACGTAGTACAGCCCTTCGACGGCGCTCTCCTTGGCCAGCTGCGCCTGTTTGGCCGACGTGGCCTGGTCGATCTGCGACGCCGCGGCGGTGTAGCGCTCCGATGCGTCGGCCAGCGCCTGCTTCGACGCCTCACCCGTGCCGGTGAGGTTGAGCACCTGGCCGCCGAGCCGTTCGATCACCCGCCGGGCGTCGGCCTTCGCGTCGGCCAGGGTCTGCGCGTCACGCCGGCCCGACGCCTTCGAAGAGCTGTAGACGGCCAGCGCAAGGGCCGCGACGATCACGATGATCAAGACGAGCAGGACGCCGTTCATGCGTCCAGCCTACCGACGCGACCTCGCCGTTCGCGGTGCGCGAAAAATCGGCGAACCCGCTCGAGTCACAGCACATTAATGTCCGTGCAACTGGCGGGCCACAAACCTCGTCCTAACTGGTAGCACCCCACCGCAGCCCAGGAGGACACACCGTGAAGGAACTCTCCATAGTCCGTGGCGCCTGCCCGCACGACTGCCCCGACACGTGCGCGATGCTCTACCACGTCGAGGAGGGGAAACTCGTTGACGTGACGGGGGATCCGGACCATCCGATGACCCGGGGCAATCTGTGTGTCAAGGTCAAGAACTTCCACGAGCACCACTACCAGCCGGACCGTCTGCTGTACCCGATGCGCCGGGTGGGGCCCAAGGGATCGGGTGCGTTCGAGCGGGTCTCCTGGGACCAGGCGCTCGCAGAGATCAAGCGGCGGTGGACGGAGATCATCGACGAGTACGGCAGCCAGGCCATCATGCCGCACGCCTATCTCGGCCACCAGGGTGTGCTCAACGGGTTGACCGCGGGTGACGCGTTCTTCAACCGGCTCGGCTCGACGGTTGCGGAGAAGACCTACTGCGAGTCGGGATCGTCGACCGCGTGGCACATGACGGTCGGCGGGTCGGGTGGTCTCGACGTCGAGTCGATGGCGCACTCGAAGTACATCATCGTGTGGGGCATGAACATGACCAGCACGAACCTGCACGGCTGGCCGTTCCTGCTGGAGGCGCGCAAGAACAACGGGGCCAAGATCGTGGTGATCGACCCGGTGCGCAATCGGACTGCACGACAGGCGGACTGGCACATCCGCATCCGGCCCGGCACCGACGGGGCGCTGGCGATGGGCATGATCGGAGAGATCGTCGCGCAGGGGCTGGTCGACACCGACTACGTCGAGCGTTACACCGTCGGATTCGACGAACTCGCCGCGCGCGCCGCCCAGTACTCACCGGAACGTGTCGAGGAGATCACCGGCGTGCCCGCAGACGACGTGCGCACGCTGGCGCGCGAGTACGCCACCAGCCAGCCCGCGGCGATCCGGCAGGGAGTGGCGCTGGAACGCAGCCGCGGTGGGGGCCAAGCGATTCGGGCCATCACCTGTCTGCCCGCGCTGGTGGGTGCCTGGCGCCACGTCGGCGGCGGCATGATGGAGATGCCGATCTGGGAGTTCCCCACCCGCTTCGACAAGATCTGCATGCCGCAGTGGATCCCCGAGGGCACCCGCGTGGTCAACGAGCTCGACCTCGGCATGGCGCTGACCGGGGAACTCGACCTCGACCCGCCCATCAAATCGCTGTTCGTCTACAACTCCAATCCGGTGTCGCAGGCACCGGCGCAGGAAAAGACGATGCGCGGGCTGATGCGCGACGACCTGTTCACCGTGGTCAGCGAGCACTTCGTCACCGACACCGCGAAATTCGCCGATCTCGTACTGCCGGCCGCCATGCAGGCCGAACAGCTCGACATCATGGTGACCTGGGGCCACCTCTATGTCACTTTGAACCAACCGGCGATCGCACCGCCGGGGGAGTGCATCCCGAACGTGGAACTGTTCCGCCGGCTGGCCCGCACGATGGGATTCGACGAGGAGTCGATGGCCTACTGGGACCGCACGGACCGTGAGATGCTCATCGACTTCCACGACTGGGACGCCCCAGCGCTGCAGGGCATCACGTACGAGAAGCTCGAAGAAGTCGGCTGGATGCGGCTCAACGTCGGCAGCCCGGACACCCGGGCCCCGCACGCCGAGGGTAACTTCCCGACGCCGTCGGGCAAGTGTGAGTTCAAATCCAGCCTCGCCGAGGGCGGCAACTTCGTGGTCCCGGTGTGGCGGTCGATGTACGAGGCGATGCAGCCGGGAGGGTACGTCGACCCGGTGCCCGACTACGTCCCGCCATTCGAGTCACCGCAGTCGAATCCCGAGTTGGCGCAACGCTTCCCGCTGAGCATCATCTCGCCGAAACCGCACGCCTTCCTCAACAGTCAGTACGGCAACGCGCCCGACAAACAGCGGGTCCAGGGCGGCCAGCGGGTGTTCATCCACCCCGACGACGCCGCCGCGCGCGGTGTCGCCGAAGGGGAGATGGTGCGGGTGTTCAACGACCGCGGGTGCTTCGTGGGTCCGGCCGCCTACCAGCCGGATCTGATGCCGGGCTTGGTGATGGCCAACGTCGGGCACTGGCAGGGCGGTAGCTCCGGCACGACGGTGAATGCGATCACCGCCGACCGGCACTGCGGGCTGGGCAACGCGGGCGTGTACTGCGACAACCTGGTGGAAGTGCAGAAGGTCATCGACGAGGCCGCCGCCAGCTGAGGTCGCCAGCTGAGGTCGCCAGCTGAGGTGCCCAGCTGAGGGACTCGTCGTGGGCCGCTGGCGTACTGCCTTATGTTCGCTGAGCTCGATGACTCGGCGCTCGACACCGACCGCGCGAAGCAATATTTGACATAGCAATATTTGGCATCGCAATATTTGACATAGCAATTTCTTGGGCGTCCGGAACGGAGGAGTCGCATCCAAGCTGCGTAGCCAGTTCACTACAAGCAGTGGAAGGGCGGTTGCGGTTCGGGGTCGCTGCGCCGGGGGTACCGATAGGACATGGCGCACGACAATGGGCTGCTGCGGCGGCCACGATCGCAGCGTGAGCTTTGGGCCGAAGAGATCCTGGATCGGCTCTCCCCGCTCATGGGCGTGCTCGGCATCGTGTTCGTGCTGCTGGTACTCGGTGAGCAACTGGCGCGCCCGGGACTGCTGTCGGTGGCCATGGCGATCCTGAGCTGGGTGCTGTGGGCGGTGTTCGCCCTCGAGTTCGTAGCCCGGCTGGTGGTTACGCCGGATACCGCCGCCTTCTTACGGCGAAACTGGTGGCAGATCGTCTTTTTGGTGCTGCCTTTCCTCCGGCTGCTACGTGTGGTCCGCACCGCCCGGCTGACGAGGTCGGGCCGGGTGTTGTCCGGCGCGGTGCGTGGAAGTCGTTCGGCGCAGGCAGTGCTCGGCAGCAGGCTCGCCGGTCTCGGCTCCATCGTCGCGATCACCGTGTTGGGCAGCAGCCAGCTGCTGTTTCAATTCAGTGACTATCCCCGGTATGGGGACGCCTTGCATGCGGCTGCCCTCGGCGCCATAACGGGTGAACCGCTCGGGAAAGCTGACGGATTCGCCCAGGCGATGGAGGTGTTCCTGGCGATCTTCTCCGTCGTGGTGTTCGGCGCCCTCGCGGGCTTGCTCGGCTCGTTCTTCACCGAGAACAGACACCGAGAGAGAGAGGAAGCCGCCGAGCGCGGGTCTACGGACTCGGCCGGGTCACCCGGGCGGCCAGCGCCTTCTGCGAAGCGGGCGACGGGAGTGGGACCCGCATAGCTGGTTGGGACCGACACCGCGACACGGGTGCCCTATCGGTTGGCTGTGCCTACCCTGTCGCCGTCCGGTGTGATCAGAAACCACTCGGCGCCGAACAAATTCACGCCGTGGCCTTCGATAGTTCCCGGCCCCTTGTCGCCCGCGTACCAGTACAGGGGATGACCTTGATAGGCCACCTGTGCACTGCCGTCGGGGCGGGGGACAGTCCTGGCCGCGGACACCTGGATTCCGATCCCCCCGGCCGGATCGCCGGAAGCCAGCAGGGGCAACCAGGTGTCAGCGCACGAGCCTCGACATGTGGACTCGTTCGCCGTGTCCGCCGAGGAGGCATACACCGCGCGGCCGGTACCGTCCACCACGAAGGTGCCCAAACCGTCGATCTCGTCGGTCTCCAACCACTTCGGACCGGTGGGCAGAATGCGGTCGGTCGACGGCGGCGGCGTTTGCGCATCGTGCTCGAATGCGGCCGCGGGTGGCGGCGTCGTCGTCTCGTGAACACCCGACGTGCCACCGTCGCCAACTGCGCAGCTCGTGAGCACGACACTGCCGGCCGTCAAGGCCGCCGCGGCGGCGCCGATGAAACGGGGACCGGTGAAGGCGCGTTCACACATGCACGTTGTTTTGCCAATATCCGCCGCCGGCAAACCGGGCAAGATCTGCGCTGGGTGACATGGATGGGGACATGGATCACCATCCGCCGGGTCGCCTAACCACGATCGGCGACTCACGCGCTGGTCAAGCTTGGAGCGGGCGACGGGAATCGAACCCGCGTAGCTAGTTTGGAAGACTAGGGCTCTACCATTGAGCTACGCCCGCAGCGTGCGCACGCCGATGGTACCGGCGCCCACCGGATCAAATCCAATTGGGTGCCTCGCCCGTCGGTGCTCGGTTCGCAAGCCGTAGGATCGCGCGTGGTCAGCGCTGCGCGTCAACGCATGGTGCGGACCGTGACGGCGCGGGGTGTAGCGCAGCTTGGTAGCGCATCCGCTTTGGGAGCGGAAGGCCGCAGGTTCAAATCCTGTCACCCCGACAACCAGCACCGCACCGATGTGACACCAGAGCCCAGACATCAGTACCCAGACACGAGGAGAGACCGCAGTGAAGAGCACCGTCGAGAAGTTGAGCCCCACCCGGGTGCGCATCAACGTGGAGGTGCCCTTCACAGAACTCGAACCGGACTTCGACCGGGCGTTCAAGGAGCTCGCCAAGCAGGTGCGGCTCCCCGGCTTCCGGCCCGGTAAGGCGCCGCGCAAGCTGCTCGAGGCCCGTGTGGGGCGCGAGGCCATGCTTGACCAGATCGTCGGCGAGGCCGTCCCCGACCGCTACACGGAGGCCGTCACGACTCAGGCTGTGCAGCCTCTCGGGCAGCCGGAGATCGAGATCACCAACAAGGAGTACGGCCAGGACCTCGTGTTCACCGCCGAGGTCGACGTCCGTCCGGAGATCGCCTTGCCGGACCTGTCCGCACTGCAGATCACCGTCGACCCGATCGAGGTGACCGACGAGGAGGTCGACGCCGAACTGGAGTCGCTGCGCGCCCGCTTCGGCACGCTCACCGGTGTCGACCGTCCGGCCCGGAACGGCGACTTCGTCTCCATCGACCTGTCGGCGACCGTCGACGGGCAGGACGTCCCGGAGGCCACGACCGAGGGCCTGTCGCACGAGGTGGGCTCCGGCCAGCTGATCGAGGGCCTCGACGACGCGATCGTCGGCCTGTCGGAGGGGGAGAGCAAGGAGTTCACCACCACGCTCGCCGCCGGCGAGCACGCCGGCAAAGAAGCCGTCGTCACCGTCACAGTGAAGTCCGTCAAGGAACGTGAACTGCCGGAGCCGGACGACGAATTCGCCCAGCTCGCCAGCGAATTCGACACCATGGAGGCGCTCAGGGACAGCGTGACCGAGCAGGTGCGTCGGGTGAAGCGAGTCCAGCAGGCCGAGCAGATCCGCGACAAGGCGCTGGAGCTGCTACTCGAGCAGACGGACGTGCCGCTGCCGGAGAAGATTGTCCAGGCGCAGATCGACGACACGGTCCACAACGCGATCCACGGCCTCGACCACGACGAGGACCGCTTCGCCGAGCAGCTCGCCGAGCAGGGCAGCAGCCGCGAAGAGTTCGACGCCAACACCCGCACCGAGGCGGAGAGGGCCATCAAGACTCAGCTGCTGATGGACGCGCTCGCCGACCAGCTTGACGTCCAGGTCGGCCAGGACGACCTGACCGAGCGGCTGATGCTGATGTCGCGCCAGTACGGCCTCGAGCCGCAGCAGTTGCTGCAGATCCTGCAGCAGAACAACCAGCTGGCCGCCATCTTCGCCGACGTGCGGCGCGGGCTGACCATCGCGGCCGTGGTGCACGGGGCCACCGTCAAGGACACCGACGGCAACCAGATCGACACCACCGAGTTCTTCGGCCCGTCGGGCGGCGCACCGGCCGAGGCGGCCGAGGCGGACGACGAGGCGGACGCAGCAGACGACGCCCAAGTGACGCTGTGAGCGAACGCTCGCCGGTCAGGGAGTGCATGCTCACCCACGTTGGTTAGTGTCGGTACCCAGACCACATCGACGAACACACCGACGACACACCGCGAACTGGCGGACCCAAGACGTAAGAGAAAGCAGGTATCCAGTCGTGACTGTTATGCGTGGCGGGGCGCCGGGCCTCACGCTCCAGGACTCGGTCTATGAGCGTCTGCTCGCCGAGCGCATCATCTTCCTCGGCTCACAGGTGGACGACGACATCGCCAACCGCCTGTGCGCGCAGATCCTGCTGCTCTCGGCGGAGGACCCGACGAAGGACATCCACCTCTACATCAACTCGCCCGGCGGCTCCATCAGCGCCGGCATGGCGATCTACGACACGATGGTGCTGGCGCCGTGCGACGTCGCGACCTACGCGATGGGCATGGCCGCTTCCATGGGCGAGTTCCTGCTGGCTGCGGGCACCAAGGGTAAGCGCTACGCCCTGCCCCACGCCCGCATCCTGATGCACCAGCCGCTCGGCGGTATCACCGGTGGCGCGGCCGACATCGCGATCCAGGCCGAGCAGTTCGCGGCGATCAAGAAGGAGATGTTCCGCCTCAACGCCGAATTCACCGGGCAGACCATCGAACGCATCGAGGCCGACTCGGACCGCGACCGCTGGTTCACCGCCAAGGAAGCCCTCGAATACGGATTCGTCGACCACATCATCACCAGCGCCAGCATCAACGACGGAGTGGCCCCCTAATGAGCAACCAGACCGACCCCCGCCTCCAGCCCCAGGCGCGCTACATTCTGCCGTCGTTCATCGAGCACTCCAGCTTCGGCGTCAAGGAATCCAACCCGTACAACAAGCTGTTCGAGGAACGCATCATCTTCCTCGGCGTGCAGGTCGACGACGCGTCGGCGAACGACATCATGGCCCAGCTGCTGGTGCTTGAGTCGCTCGATCCCGACCGCGACATCACCATGTACATCAACAGCCCGGGTGGTTCGTTCACCTCGCTGATGGCGATCTACGACACCATGCAGTACGTGCGTGCCGACATCCAGACGGTGTGCCTGGGTCAGGCCGCCTCGGCCGCCGCGGTGCTGCTGGCCGCCGGCACACCCGGTAAGCGGCTCGCGTTGCCGAACGCCCGCATCCTGATCCACCAGCCCGCGCTGTCCGGCGTGATCCAGGGCCAGTTCTCCGATCTGGAGATCCAGGCCAAGGAGATTGAGCGGATGCGCACGCTGATGGAGGTCACCCTCGCGCGGCACACCGGTAAGGACGCCGAGACGATCCGCAAGGACACCGATCGCGACAAGATCCTGACCGCCGACGAGGCCAAGGACTACGGGATCATCGACACGGTGCTCGAATACCGGAAGCTGTCCGCCCAGACCTCCTGATCAGGTGCGGCGTCGCCACGTGGGCTTCAGCCCTTCGCTGGGTCACGGTGGCGACACGCCAGGGACACGGCGGCGTGTGGCAGGCGGCAACCCGGCGTGTGAGGCGTTATGTTGGCGCGACAGCTGAATACCACCAGCGCGATTCGGCACTAACGGTCGCACCGCGCGGGAGTTAACGGGTAGCGTCGGAAACAGGGCCGCACCACAGGTCCTGGCAACGGCCCGAACCGACCCTCCGACGTCGAACAGGAAAGTAGGACCCCACCACCATGGCGCGCATTGGAGACGGCGGTGACCTGCTGAAGTGCTCGTTCTGCGGGAAGAGTCAGAAGCAGGTCAAGAAGCTCATCGCCGGCCCCGGCGTGTACATCTGTGACGAGTGCATCGATCTCTGCAACGAGATCATCGAAGAGGAGCTGGCCGACGCCGACGAGGTGAAACTCGACGAGCTGCCCAAGCCCGCGGAGATCCGCGAGTTCCTCGAGAGCTACGTCATCGGACAGGACACCGCCAAGCGCACGCTGGCCGTCGCGGTCTACAACCACTACAAGCGCATCCAGGCCGGCGAGAAGAGCCGCGATTCACGCTCTGAGCCGGTCGAGCTGACGAAGTCCAACATCCTGATGCTCGGTCCTACCGGCTGCGGTAAGACCTACCTCGCGCAGACACTGGCCAAGATGCTCAACGTCCCGTTTGCAATAGCAGATGCGACCGCGCTCACCGAGGCCGGCTACGTCGGTGAGGACGTCGAGAACATCCTGCTGAAGCTGATTCAGGCCGCTGACTACGACGTCAAGCGGGCCGAGACCGGAATCATCTACATCGACGAGGTGGACAAGATCGCCCGCAAGAGCGAGAACCCGTCGATCACCCGTGACGTCTCCGGCGAGGGTGTGCAGCAGGCACTGCTGAAGATCCTCGAGGGCACGCAGGCATCGGTGCCTCCGCAGGGCGGACGCAAGCACCCGCACCAGGAGTTCATCCAGATCGACACCACCAACGTCCTGTTCATCGTCGCGGGTGCCTTCGCCGGGCTGGAGAAGATCGTCTCCGACCGCGTGGGCAAGCGCGGCCTGGGCTTCGGCGCCGAGGTCCGCTCCAAGGCCGAGATCGACACCCAGGACCACTTCGCCGACGTCATGCCGGAGGACCTGATCAAGTTCGGGTTGATCCCCGAGTTCATCGGCCGCCTGCCGATCATCGCCTCGGTGACGAATCTGGACAAGGAGTCGTTGGTCAAGATCCTGTCGGAACCCAAGAACGCGTTGGTCAAGCAGTACACCCGGCTGTTCGAGATGGACGGCGTCGAGCTGGAATTCACCGGCGACGCGCTCGACGCCATCGCCGACCAAGCCATCCACCGCGGCACCGGTGCGCGTGGTCTGCGCGCCATCATGGAGGAAGTCCTCCAGCAGGTCATGTACGACATCCCGAGCCGCGACGACGTCGCGAAGGTCGTCGTAACCAAGGAAACCGTGCAGGACAACGTGCTTCCGACGATCGTGCCCCGCAAGCCGCAGCGCAGCGAGCGTCGGGACAAGAGCGCTTAGCACTCACCGACAATGCACCCAGGGTCGTGAACCTCCGGGTTTCGCGCCCCTGGGTGCATTGTCGTGTGTGAGGAGAATCTGTTCGGCAACGCGTATCTGTGGATGACGCGGAACGCCTGCAGATACTGACGGGGCAGCGGACCGGTCGTGTACGGAAGGTCGTACTTGACGCACAGAGCGCGCACCCGCTGCGCGATCTGCCGCAACCGATTGCTGGGCAGGTCGGGGAAGAGGTGGTGTTCGATCTGGTAGCACAGATTCCCGCTCATGAACCCCATCGCGGTTCCGGCGTGAAAGTTCGCGCTGCCCAGCATCTGCCGCAGATACCACTCGCCGCGCGACTCGCTTTCGAGGACCGCGGGCTCGAACTTCTCTGCGCCGTCGGGGAAGTGGCCGCAGAAGATCACCACGTACGCCCACAGGTTGCGCAGCACATTCGCCGTCGCGTTGGCAGCCAGTGTCCGCAGGAAACGCCGCCCGCTGAGCGCCGGCAGAACCATATAGTCCTTGCTGACCTGGCGCGCGACCTTGGCCAGCAGCTCCCGGCCCCCTTTGGACCCACCGACGAGCAGTGCGCGGTCCCGGCTCGCGTGCAGACCGTGCAGCGCGATGCCCCACTCGAAGATCAATGCCAGGAACACGTTTCGTAATGGCGCCGCGAGGTGGTCCGGACTCCACTCCTGGTCCGGGGACACCCGCAGCACGCCGAAACCGAGATCGTCGTCCACGCCGATGATGTTGTTGAACACGTGGTGTTTGTAGTTGTGGGAGTACTGCCACTGAGACGACAGCCCCGCCATATCCCATTCCCAGGTGTTCGAGTGGATCTCCGGATCGTTCATCCAGTCCCACTGCCCGTGCCCGACGTTGTGCCCGATCTCCATGTTCTCGATGCTCTTGGCGGTCGCGAGCGCGACGGTGCCCAGCACCAAACCCGCAGTCCCCCAAGGGCGGTGGATGAGGATTCGTGCGGCCACGTCGAGAACGCGTTGAGCCCCGATCGTGCGACGGATGTAGGCGGCGTCACGGGCGCCCAGCGAGGCTTCCACGTCGGCACGGATGGCGTCGAGCTCGCGTGTCAGGCCCTCGACATCCGCCTCGCTCAAATGCGCATAGGCAGCGACGTCGGTGATTGCCACATGAGTCCTCGGGTCGGTGGGGGAGGCGCATTCGCATACGCGTTGTGCCCCAGTGATCGGGACCGGCTCCTCGACCCACTCTACGTGCCGACCGGCAGCCGTTACCGCGACGCCCGGCTGCGCTCCGCGAGGACCTCGTCGACGAATGCGTCGTAGCGGGTCTTGGTGAACCCCTCGGCGTCCTCGGTTCGGGTGTCCGTCGGGCGTCGAGGTCATCCAGGCGGTGGGGTTCCGAGCTAGGAGTTCCTGCAGATGGCGCTCAGATCAGCGGTCGACGCGGTCCGGTCGGGTGTAGACGTTCATCGACTGGCCGCGCAGGAACGCCACCAGGGTGAGCCCGGACTGGCCCGCCAGGTCGACCGCCAGCGACGACGGTGCCGAGACAGCGGCGAGCACCGGAATGCCCGCCATCACCGCCTTCTGCGTCAGTTCGAACGAGGCGCGACCGCTGACCAGCAGCACCGAACCGGTCAACGGGATGCGGTCGGCCTCCAACGCCCAGCCGATCACCTTGTCGACGGCGTTGTGCCTGCCGACGTCTTCGCGTACGACGAGCATCTCGCCGTTGGTGGTGAACAGCGCGGCGCCGTGCAGTCCGCCGGTGGTGGCGAACACCTTCTGTGCCGCCCGCAGCCGATCCGGAAGCGCCGACAGCGTTTCGACGCTGACCCGTGACGGGTCGTCTCCGGGGCCGTGTCGGCTGATGAGTTGCACGGCCTCCAGCGAGGCCTTGCCGCACACCCCGCACGACGAGGTCGAGTAGAAGTTCCGCCGCAGATCCGGGCTGGGCGCGGACACGTGCGGTGCCAACGTCACGTCCAGCACGTTGTACGTGTTCACCCCGTCGTCACCGGCCCCGCGGCAGTACCGCACCGTCAGCACGTCGTCGCGGTGCCCGATGAACCCTTCGGTGAGAAGGAAACCTTGCGCCATCTCGACATCCGATCCCGGTGTGCGCATCGTGACGGTCAGCGGCTCACCGCCGACGCGGATCTCGAGTGGCTCTTCGACCACCAGGGTCTCGGGCCGCGCGACGCTGGTGCCGGCGGTCACATGGTGGACGCGCCGCCGCGCGGTGACACGACCCATGGGTCCAGCCTAGGAGGTGACCTCGATGATCTGTATGACGCCTCGGCTCAGACCGGCGACCAACAGCTGCCGGGCCGCCGGCGGAATCGGCATCACAGTGTTCACCGATCCGACGCCGACGTCACATGCGCGCCGGCGTGCCAACGCCCCCGGGATATGCACAATTGAGGCATGGACATCGATTGGCGCACCGCGGCTTGGCGTGACCCGCTGTCGGTCGGATGGCGCGCGCATCGTCAGATCCTCATGCTTCGGTTCCGGTGGCACGAACGCCGTCACTTGTCGGCCCGCGGCGGTCGGCAGGCCTAGGTCAACTACTCCGAGGGGCGCTAGCCCACAGCTACCGATGGGTGGCGTTTTCTTAGGAGAATCGCGTTTCCGGCACGTGACGAAGACCACACAACGTTCGCTTCGGCGCGGCGTTCGCCCCGCTGAGCAGGGCATCCACCAATCCTGCCCGGCGTGGCGGTGCGGCGTGTGGTATCGGGCTACCTAAGACCAGTGCAATAATCGGTACTAAGAGTGACATCAACTTCTATTCGGAACGTATGTGGGTCGTCCACCGGCGGCGCGCCTGGGCGCCCGCGACTGGTGGACCCGCTGCTGACAGTGGGAAAGGCAGGGGGATGGGGCTGAACGGCAACGGCGCCGCGCCGCGGCAGAAGCTCGAGAAGGTCGTCATCCGATTCGCCGGTGATTCCGGTGACGGCATGCAGCTCACGGGTGACCGCTTCACGTCCGAGGCGGCGCTCTTCGGTAACGACCTCGCGACGCAGCCGAACTATCCCGCCGAGATCCGCGCGCCTCAGGGCACCCTGCCCGGTGTCTCGTCGTTCCAGATTCAGATTGCCGACTACGACATCCTCACCGCAGGCGACCGACCCGACGTCCTGGTGGCGATGAATCCCGCGGCGCTCAAGGCCAACGTCTCCGACCTGCCCCGCGGCGGTCTGATCATCGCCAACTCCGACGAGTTCACCAAACGCAACCTGGCAAAGGTCGGCTACGACGCCAACCCACTCGAAACCGACGAGCTGTCCGACTACGTGGTGCAGGCCGTGCCGATGACCACCCTGACCCTCGGCGCCGTCGAGGAGATCGGCGCGTCGAAGAAGGACGGCCAACGCGCGAAGAATATGTTCGCGCTCGGCCTGCTGTCGTGGATGTACGGCCGCGAGCTGCACCAGAGCGAGATCTTCATCCAGGAGAAGTTCGCCCGCAAACCCGACGTCGCCGCCGCGAACGTGCTGGCGCTCAAGGCCGGCTGGAACTTCGGCGAGACCACGGAGGCGTTCGCCACCACTTACGAGGTGTCTCCGGCCAAGCTGCAATCCGGCGAGTACCGGCAGATCTCGGGCAACACCGCACTCGCCTACGGCATCGTGGCAGCCGGCGTGCTCGCCGACACGCAGGTGATCCTCGGCACCTACCCGATCACCCCGGCGTCGGACATCCTGCACGAGCTGTCCAAGCACAAGAACTTCAACGTGCTGACCTTCCAGGCCGAGGACGAGATCGCCGGCATCGGCGCTGCGCTCGGCGCCTCCTACGGTGGCGCGCTCGGCGTCACGAGCACGTCGGGTCCCGGTGTGGCGCTCAAGGCCGAGGCGGTCGGCCTTGGCGTGATGACCGAGCTGCCGCTGGTGATCATCGACGTCCAGCGCGGCGGCCCATCGACGGGTCTGCCCACCAAGACCGAGCAGGCCGACCTGCTGCAGGCGCTCTACGGCCGCAACGGCGAGTCGCCGGTTGCGGTCCTGGCCCCGCGGTCGCCGTCGGACTGCTTCGACATCGCGGTGGACGCCGCCCGGATCGCGCTGACCTACCGCACACCGGTGATCATCCTGTCCGACGGTGCGATCGCCAACGGCTCGGAGCCCTGGCGTATCCCCGACGTCGCCGGATACGACCCGATCGACCACACCTTCGCGCAGCCCGGCGACGACTTCGCCCCGTATGCACGCGATCCGGAGACGCTGGCCCGCCAGTTCGCGGTACCCGGCACCGCGGGTCTCGAACACCGGATCGGCGGACTGGAGAAGGCGAACGGTTCGGGCAATATCAGCTACGAGCCGAAGAACCACGACCTCATGGTCCGGCTGCGGCAGGCCAAGATCGACGGCATCACCGTGCCGGACCTGCAGGTCGACGATCCGACCGGCGACGCCGAGCTGCTCCTGATCGGCTGGGGCAGCAGCTACGGGCCGATCGGTGAGGCGTGCCGTCGCGCCCGGCGCAAGGGCATCAAGGTGGCCCATGCACATCTGCGGCATCTGAACCCCTTCCCGGCCAACCTCGGTGAGGTGCTCACGCGTTACCCGAAGCTCGTGGCGCCGGAGATGAACATGGGGCAGTTGGCCCTACTGCTGCGCGGGCGCTACCTCGCCGACGTGCAGTCGGTGACCAAGGTCGAGGGCATGGCATTCCTGGCTGACGAGGTCGAAGGCATCATCGATTCCGCGATCGACGGCACACTGGGAGGCAAGGAAAACGAGAAGGCCACGTTCGCGCGGCTGGCTGCGGCCACCGTGGGAGCTGGCGTGGGAGTGAGCGAATGACAACAGCGAGAAGCGAAGCGGATCGCGCATCAACCCAGTTGATCGGAACCGACCTGAGCCTGACCCCGTTGTCCAAGACGGCGGGGGTGCCCACCACCGACCAGCCCCAGAAGGGCAAGGACTTCACCAGCGACCAGGAGGTGCGCTGGTGCCCCGGGTGCGGTGACTACGTCATCCTCAACACGATCCGCAACTTCCTGCCGGAGTTGGGGCTGCGCCGCGAGAACATCGCGTTCATCAGCGGCATCGGATGCTCAAGCCGTTTCCCGTATTACCTGGAGACCTACGGCTTCCACTCGATCCACGGCCGTGCGCCGACCATTGCCACCGGGCTCGCGCTGGCCCGTCCCGACTTGTCGGTCTGGGTCGTCACCGGTGACGGCGACTCGCTGTCCATCGGCGGCAACCATCTGATCCACGCGCTGCGCCGCAACATCAACATCACAATCCTGCTGTTCAACAATCGGATCTACGGTCTGACCAAGGGCCAGTACTCGCCGACGTCCGAGGTCGGCAAGGTGACGAAGTCGACGCCGATGGGCTCGCTGGACTATCCGTTCAACCCGGTGTCGCTGGCACTGGGCTCCGAGGCCACGTTCGTCGGCCGGGCGCTGGACTCCGACCGCAAGGGTTTGTCCGAGGTGCTGCGCGCCGCGGCCCAGCACCGCGGTGCGGCCCTGGTCGAGATCTTGCAAGACTGCCCGATCTTCAACGACGGCTCGTTCGACGCGCTGCGGAAAGAGGGTGCCGAGGAGCGCCTGATCAACGTCCGCCACGGCGAACCGATCACCTTCGGCGCCGACGGTGAATACTGCGTCGTCAAATCCGGCTACGGTCTGGACGTCGCCAAGACCGCCGACGTGTCGGCTGACGAGATCGTGGTCCATGACGCCGAGATCGACGATCCGGCGTACGCGTTCGCGCTGTCACGGCTGTCCGAGCAGAACCTCGAGCACATGGTGATGGGCATCTTCCGGCAGGTCAACCGGCCCACCTACGACGACGCCGCCCGTGAGCAGGTTCAGTCGGCGCGCGATGCCAGGCCACACGACACCGCGGCGCTGCAATCGCTGCTTCGCGGCAAGGAGACCTGGACCGTCGACTAACGTCACCTAGGTGATCCTGGGGGCGACGTCACCCGTACCGTTGGCCGCGGTCGTGCTGGCCGGCGGGGCGTCCCGCCGGATGGGACGCGACAAGGCGACGGTGAGCATCGACGGCCCGTCGGGACCCACCACACTCGTCGAGCACGTGGTGACCACGGTGGGCCGACGGTGCTCGCCGGTGTTCGTGATCGCCGCACCCGGCCAAGCGCTACCCGACCTGGCTGCCGAGGTGTTGCGCGACGAGGTACGCGGCGTGGGACCGCTGCTGGCGACCGGGCGGGGGCTGCGTGCGGCCGCCGAAGCCGGGCACCGGTGGGCGTTCGTGTGCGCCGTCGACCTGCCCTATCTGACGATGGATTTCGTCGACGATCTGGCCGTGCCCGCCGAACGGCTCGGCGTCGATGTCGTGCTGCCGTGGGACGGCCGCGACCACTACCTGGCGGGTGTCTACCGCACCTCGCTCTCCGGGCACATCGCCCAGTTGGTGGCCGCCGGCGAGCGCAGCATGCGCGCCCTGGTGGACACCGTGGATGCCCAGCGGATCGTCATGCCCGAGCAGCGGGCTCTCACCAACGCGAACACGCCCGCCGACCTGCCCGTCGGCCACTGATCTGCCAGCAAATTGTATGTCGGCTTTACTTAGATTACCTTTCTAACAATGCGGGCGTAAATTCCGTGATAAGGCGCCATTTACCTATCCGTGATCAAAATGTGAACGTCTGCGCCGTTACCATCTGAATGGGTACCATTTCCTGGTCAACTCGTCCGGAATCCGCTGGGGCAGCACCTTTTTCGGCTCGCCGCCGGTTCCGGCTTTCGATGCGTACCCCCTTCCCATTCAGGCGAGGGGACGAGAAATGCCTCAAAAAAGAACGGTGTACGGCCTTTCGCGCGCGTCAACAGGATGAGCAGGCGCCCGATCGAGGCAGTCGACGCCTCGATATGGCCTTGCCGCACAACACGTTCCGTCCGCGCTGCAGTGGTACCCGTACCTTTCGCCAGCGTCGGGTTGGGCAAGAGAAGGTTATGCCGCAAGCCCTTTGGAGGCGCACTCTTCCACGCGACGGCTGCACGTGCGAGCGAACCGGCTCGCGGACCTGCTCGCCGGCTCTCGAGCGGCCCGGATCGCCGCTCGGCCACATTTTCTGGTGAAACCTTCTGCTACGTGGTCTGGCTCACAAAAATGTCGTGATTTGGGTCACGAATGCGGTGTGCCGCCCTTGTCCGGGAGCCCCTCGTAGATTGCGCGCTGACCTGCGTCTTAGCTCTTTCACAGGCGGCCGTAATGATCCTGTTATCTGCCGTCCTTCCGCGTCGAGTGGATATGACTTCTGGGTGAACGCTTTGTAGCGTCCTCGACGGCTCCTCACCGGAGCAAACAATTCCAAAACCACGAACCTGCGCGTGAGTGGGGCCGCGGACGGCGTGATCGCCCAGCGGACGTCGGGCTGAAGTCCGGCGGAGCATGTCGAGCTCCCCATGTCGCACCTGACCGAGACGGTGCGGCCCAGCTCCTTCTGCCTGTGCTTCAGGCGGCGCGCCCGCATGTCGGGCGTCGACGGCGCGCGCTCGGCGAAAGGACACAAGTTTGAAGAACATCCGCAAGACGTTTGGGCTGGCCATCTTTGCCGGGGGGCTCGCTGTGGCTCCGATGGCGCTGGGCGTCGGCACCGCGAACGCGGACAGTGGCGTCAACTGGGACGCCGTCGCGGCGTGCGAGTCCGGCGGCAACTGGTCGATCAGCACCGGTAACGGCTACTACGGCGGCCTGCAGTTCACCATGAGCACGTGGCGGTCCAACGGCGGCTCGGGTTCGCCGCACAACGCCTCGCGCGAAGAGCAGATCCGCGTGGCCGAGAACGTCCTACAGAGTCAGGGCATCGGCGCATGGCCGGCCTGCGGTGGGCGCGGCTGACGCACTGCAGCAAGGGGCGGCACCTGCTGGTGCCGCCCCTTCTCTCATCTGTCTCTTACGCCAGATAAGTAACGGTTAAAACTTTGGCAACACTGGTAACGCGTGATGTCCATCACCCGACACCCCGGATAGCCGCATCGGAAGTCTCAGTCCTTCGACCGCGGTCCTTGGTTGTCGAACGGTCGGGGAAGGACCGCAACATGATGGACATCCGTAAAGCTCTCACCCGAGGTATCTGGCTCGCCGTCATCGGCGCCGCGCTCGCGCTGGCCCCGATGTTCTGCTCGTCGGCCACGGCGAGCGCCGACTCGGTCGACTGGGACGCCGTCGCGCAGTGCGAGTCGGGCGGCAACTGGTCCACGAACACCGGCAACGGGCACTTCGGCGGACTGCAGTTCAAGCCGGCCACCTGGGCGTCCCACGGTGGCCGTGGCAATCCGGCCAGCGCGTCGCGCGGCGAGCAGATCCAGGTCGCCGAGCGGGTGCTCGCCACCCAGGGACTCAAGGCCTGGCCGAAGTGCGGGCCGCGCGGCGTCGCCGCCAGCGCCGCGGTGTGGAACAACCCCGGTGCCCCCCGGGTCGCCGCTCCGGCCACCGCGCCGCGTCCCGCCACCGGTTGCGCCGCGGTGCGCTCTGGCAGGGTCCTGGGCATCGTCGACCTCAAGGCGCTGTGCTCGACGGTGCTCAGCCCGCTGGGCGGCCTGGCTGCGCAGCGCTGAACTCGTTTCCCTGCGGATCGAGCATGGTGCCGTCCGGTAGCCGCACCGCACCGGCGGCCAGCAGATCGTCCGCCGGGGCGCTCAGCGACCACCAATCGGGCAGGTGATCGGCGAGCGGACCCGCGCATCGACCCGCAGGGGCGGAAGCGTGGCGGTCATCCGGGCAGCACAAAGGCGGAGCGGGCGGCGACCGATGCCAGGTGCCATGCCACGACAGGCTCGGGAATCAGTACGGTCGCTCTGCTCGCCAGGGCGCTCATGGCGGCCGGGCGCACATTGACGACGCGTCCGATCAACTTCGACTCCCAGACGAGTGCCCGCACCCGGGCACGGCGGAAACCTGCGAACCGGCTGAAGGCGGTCGGGAAGTCGGTCCGGGCGTCCGTGGCGGCCGCCACGAACTGTGCCAGGACGGCTGCGTCCTCGAGACCCTGACAGCCACCCTGACCCAGATGCGGCCGCATGGGATGTGCGGCGTCGCCCACCAGCGTCACCGGACCTCGCGACCAGATGCGCAGCTGATCGCGGTCGTAGAGATCGTTGCGTAGCACGTCGGCTGCTGCTGTGGCCGCCAGCAGCGACGGAATCGGCTCAGCCCAGTCGCGGTACTTTCCCCGCAGATACTCCAGCTCGCCCCCCGGGGTCGCCCCGCCCTCGGCCGTGCGTTCGGTGGCGAACCAGTACGTGTGGTCGGATCCCAGTGGGACGTGGCCCACCTCGGTGCCGGCACCGAGTGTCTGGCCGGCGAGTTCAGGATCGAGGCGGTGCCTCGAGATGCCCCGCCACGCGGTGTACCCGGCGTAGCGGTGACGCAGAGGTCCGTTGAGGTGGCGGGCAACCATCGAGCCGACGCCGTCGGCGCCGATCACCGCGGTCGCCTCGTGCACCGCCCCGTCCGACAGCGTGACCCGCATCCCGCCGGGTGCCGATTCGATTCCGCGCGCGGCGACCCCGCGCCGCACGGTGCCGGGCGTCAGGGCGTCGGCGAGGATGCCGGTCAGGTCGGCGCGGCGGGTCACCACCAGGGGTTCACCCAGCGCGCGCACCATCCGGTCTGCCGACGGCCGGCGCAGCCACGCACCGTCGCGCCACCGCAGGGCGCCCGCGGTGACGCGGCCGCCGGAGCCGCGCACCGCGTCGCCGAGGCCGAGCACGTCGAGTGCGGCCAGCGCATTGGGCCAGATGCTGATACCCGCACCCGCGGAGGTGTCCGCCTTCTCTTCGAGGACCGCGACCGGGTAGCCGATCCGTTGCAACGCGACCGCGGTGGCCAGACCGGCGATGCCCGCGCCGACGATGAGGATCCGCTGCGACATCGCACGAACTTAACCCGCACCGGTGTGCTACCTACTTGAAGTCATGCCCGACAATGCTCCCTCGCCCAATGCCGCCGAGTCCGCTCCCTCGCCTTTCGCGGATCTCGACGCCTACCTCGCGCTGCCGCGGGTGTCCGGGCTCGCGGTCGCTCCCGACGGGACGCGGGTGGTGACCACGATCAGTGAGCTCGATGACAAGTGCACCGCCTTCGTCACCGCGATCTGGGAGCTCGACCCCGACGGGATTCGCCCCGCCCGCCGCCTTACCCGCGGCCCGAAAGGGGAGCGCGCACCGGTCTTCACCCCGGGCGGTGATCTGCTGTTCCTGGCGTCACGCCCCAGCGGAGACTGCACCGAACACGGCGACTCGCCACCCGCGGCGCTGTGGCGACTGCCCGCGCAGGGCGGAGAGGCGGTCGAGGAGTGCGCCCCGCCCGGCGGTGTGGCATCCGTGCACTGCGCGCGGGCGGCGGGAGTCACGGTGGTGAGCGCGCCGATGCTGACCTCGGCGACCGACCTCGGCGACGACAAGAGGTTGCGTGCGCTGCGCAAGGACAACAGGGTCTCCGCCATCCTGCACAGCGGCTATCCGGTGCGCTCATGGGATCACGACCTGGGGCCGGATCAGCCGCACCTGCTCGACGCCGCCGACGGCCGTGATCTGACATCCCAGCCCGGCGACGGTCTGCGCGGCGCGGGCGTCGACCTCAGCGACGACGGCCGATTCCTGGTCACCTCGTGGAAGAACCCGTCCGCCGGGGCTGTGCTGCGTGACACCCTGGTGCGCGTCGAGGTGGACACCGGTGAGCGCATCATGGTCGCCGACGACCCCGGGGCCGACTTGGGGAATCCGGCGGTCTCCCCGGACGGCAGTGCGGTGGCGTTCACCCGCGAGACCATCTCCACGCCGCTGCAGGCTCCGTGCACCACGCTGTGCTGCGTGCGGTTCGGGGAGGCAGCACGGGAAATCACCGCCCACTGGGACCGCTGGCCCACCTCGGTCACCTGGAGCCGCGACGGCAAGATGCTGGTCCTCACCGCCGACGACAACGGCCGCGGGCCGATCTTCCTGGTCGACCCGGATAGCGGCGCCGTCACGAAGCTGACCGACGACGACTACACCTACACCGACGTGACGCCCGCACCCGGTGGCGTGCTCTATGCGATCCGGCACAACTACGCCGCGCCGCCGCATCCGGTGCGCATCGACCCCGACGGCGCGGTCACCGTGCTGCCCACCGTGGAGGCGCCACCGCTGCCGGGAACGCTCACCGAGGTGACCGCGGCCGCCCCCGACGGTGTCGCCGTGCGGTCGTGGCTGGCGCTGCCCGACGGCGCCGACGAAAGCCATCCGGTGCCGCTGCTGCTCTGGGTGCACGGTGGGCCGCTCGCCAGTTGGAACGGCTGGCACTGGCGGTGGAATCCGTGGCTGATGGTGGCGCAGGGGTACGCCGTACTGCTGCCCGACCCCGCGCTGTCCACCGGCTACGGCCAGCACTTCGTCCAGCGCGGCTGGGGTGCCTGGGGTGAGGCGCCCTACACCGACCTGATGGCCGCCACCGACGCGGCGATCGCCGACCCACGCATCGACGACGCCCGTACCGCGGCGATGGGCGGGTCGTTCGGCGGATACATGGCGAACTGGATCGCCGGGCACACCGACCGATTCGACGCCATCGTCACTCACGCCAGCCTGTGGGCGCTCGACCAGTTCGGCGCCACCACCGACGGCGCCTACTGGTGGGCCCGCGAGATGACACCCGAGATGGCCGAACGCAATTCGCCGCACCTCTTCGTCGAGAACATCGCCACGCCGATGCTCGTCGTCCACGGCGACAAGGACTACCGCGTGCCGATCGGCGAAGCGCTGCGGCTCTGGTACGAGTTGCTCACCAGGTCGCGCCTACCCGCCGACGACGCGGGTGCCGCACCGCACCGGTTCCTCTACTTCCCCTCGGAGAACCACTGGGTGCTGGCGCCCCAGCACGCCAAGCTCTGGTACCAGGTGGTCTTCGCGTTCCTGGCCAGGCAGGTGCTCGGGCGAGACGTCGAGTTGCCGGAACTGCTCGGGTAGCGTCGCCACCATGAGTCCCGCAGAGCAGCGTGAATTCGACATCGTCGTCTACGGAGCCACCGGATTCGTCGGGAAACTCACCGCCGACTACCTGGCGCGGCACGGCGGGGAAGCCAGGATCGCGCTGGCCGGACGGTCGCCGGACAAACTGCTCAAGGTCCGCGAATCGCTGGGCGACAAGGCGGCCGGCTGGGAGCTCATCACCGCCGACGCCTCACAGCCGTCGACCCTCAACGCGCTGGCCGCCCGCACCCGTGTCGTCCTCACCACGGTAGGGCCGTACACCAAGTACGGGCTGCCGCTGGTCGCCGCGTGCGCCGCTGCCGGCACCGATTACGCCGATCTGACCGGCGAGACGATGTTCATCCGCGACAGCATCGACCACTACCACAAGCAGGCCGTCGACACCGGCGCGCGCATCGTCCACGCCTGCGGGTTCGATTCCATTCCTTCGGATCTCACCGTCTACGTGTTGCACCGAAAGGTGTCCGAGGACGGCGAGGGGGAGCTCGGCGACACCACCATGGTGGTGCGCAGCGTCGCAGGCGGCGCCTCCGGTGGCACGCTGGCCTCAGCCATGGAAATCCTGAACGCCGCCTCGGCGGATCCCGAGGTGCGGCGGCAGATGACCGACCCCTACACCCTGTCGCCCGACCGCCGGGCCGAACCCGAACTCGGCGCGCAGCCCGATATGCGCTGGCGGCGCGGTGCGGAGATCGCGCCCGAACTGTCCGGGTACTGGACGGCGGCGTTCGCGATGGCGGGCCCGAACACCCGCGTCGTCAGGCGCAGCAACGCACTGCTGGGCTACGCCTACGGGCGTAGGTTCGAATACTCCGAGGTGATGAGCACCGGGCGAACCCCAGTCGCACCCGCGATCGCCGCGCTGATCACCGCGGGCAGCACCGCCGTCATGGGCCTGGGTATGCGCTACTTCCACCGGCTGCCCCGCAGGCTCGTCGACCGGGTCCTGCCAGCGCCCGGCACCGGGCCCAGCGAGCAGACCCGCGAACGCGGGCACTACACCGTCGAGACCTACACCACGACCACCACGGGGGCGCGTTACCTCGCGCGGATGTCCCAGCGTGGTGACCCGGGTTACAAGGCCACGTCGGTGTTGCTCGGCGAGTGCGGTTTGGCGCTGGCACTAGACCGGGAAAAGCTCTCGGACCTGCGCGGTGTGCTCACCCCCGCGGCGGCGATGGGCGACGCACTACTGGCGCGGTTGCCCGGTGCCGGTGTGTCCCTGGAGACTTCCCGGTTGGCGTGACGGGCGCCGTTCCCACGGTGGGACCCGGACGGTAGGCAGTGTCGTCGCTCCCTAGAATCAACGGGTGACCGCCACCCCTGACGCCCACGCCGAAGCCCTGCCCACATCCTGGGAGCCGGGGGCGGTCGAGGCGGACATCTACCAGGGCTGGGTGGATGCGGGGTACTTCACCGCCGATCCGGCGAGTGACAAGCCCGCGTACTCGATCGTGCTGCCGCCGCCGAACGTGACCGGCAGCCTGCACATGGGCCACGCGCTCGACCACACGCTCATGGACGCGCTCACCCGGCGCAAGCGGATGCAGGGCTTCGAGGTGCTGTGGCTGCCCGGCATGGACCACGCCGGCATCGCCACCCAGACGCTGGTGGAGAAGCAACTCTCGGTCGACGGCAAGACCAAAGAGGACTTCGGTCGGGAGCTGTTCATCGACAAGGTGTGGGAATGGAAGCGGGAGTCCGGCGGCACCATCGGCGCGCAGATGCGCAGGCTCGGCGACGGGGTCGACTGGAGCCGTGACCGGTTCACGATGGACGACGGCCTGTCCCGCGCGGTACGGACGATCTTCAAGAAGCTCTACGACGCCGGATTGATCTACCAGGCCGAACGCCTGGTCAACTGGTCGCCCGTGCTCCAGACGGCGATCAGCGACCTCGAGGTCAAGTACGAAGACGTCGAGGGTGAGTTGGTGTCGTTCCGCTACGGCTCGCTCTCGGACGACGAACCGCACATCACCGTCGCCACCACCCGCGTGGAAACCATGCTCGGCGACACCGCGATCGCCGTCCATCCCGACGACGACCGCTATCGCCACCTGGTGGGCACCTCGCTGCCGCACCCGTTTCTGGATCGTCGCATCGGCATTGTGGCCGACACCCACGTCGACCCCGAATTCGGGACCGGGGCAGTGAAAGTGACGCCCGCCCACGACCCCAACGACTTCGAGATCGGATTGCGGCATTCGCTGCCGATGCCCTCGATCATGGACACCAGGGGCCGGATCGCCGGCACGGGGACGCAGTTCGACGGGATGGACCGGTTCGAGGCGCGCGTCAAGGTCCGTGAGGCACTGGCCGAGCAGGGTCGCATCGTCGCCGAGAAGCGACCCTATCTGCACAGCGTCGGACACTCCGAACGCAGTGGTGAGCCCATCGAGCCGCGGCTGTCACTGCAGTGGTGGGTCAAGGTGGAGGCGCTGGCGAAAGCGGCCGGCGACGCTGTGCGCAACGGCGACACCGAAATCCACCCGCCGAGCCTGGAGCCGCGCTGGTTCGCCTGGGTGGACAACATGCACGACTGGTGCATCTCCCGGCAGCTGTGGTGGGGCCACCGGATCCCGATCTGGCATGGCCCCGACGGGGAAACCGTCTGCGTGGGGCCGGACGAGACGCCGCCGGCCGGCTGGGAACAGGACCCCGACGTGCTCGACACCTGGTTCTCCTCGGCGCTGTGGCCGTTCTCGACCATGGGCTGGCCCGACCGCACGCCGGAGTTGGAGAAGTTCTACCCGACGACGGTGTTGGTCACCGGCTACGACATCCTGTTTTTCTGGGTGGCGCGGATGATGATGTTCGGCACCTTCGTCGCCGACGACCCGGCGATCACGCTCGACGGCCAACGCACGGCGAACGTGCCGTTCGAGCACGTCTTCCTGCACGGGTTGATCCGCGACGAACACGGCCGCAAGATGAGCAAGTCGCGCGGCAACGGCATCGACCCGCTCGACTGGGTGGAGGCGTTCGGCGCCGACGCGCTGCGTTTCACCCTGGCCCGCGGCGCCAGCCCCGGCGGCGACCTGGCGATCGGCGAGGACCATGCGCGCGCATCGCGGAACTTCGCCACGAAACTCTTCAACGCCACGCGCTTCGCGTTGATGAACGGCGCCGCGCCGGCGCCGCTGCCGGACATCGCTGAACTCACCGACGCCGACCGTTGGATCCTCGGCCGGCTCGAAGAGGTGCGCGCCGAGGTCGACACCGCCTTCGACGCCTACGAGTTCAGCCGGGCGTGCGAATCGCTGTATCACTTCGCCTGGGACGAGTTCTGCGACTGGTACGTCGAGCTCGCGAAAGTCCAACTCGGCGAATGCCTTCCGCATACCACCGCGGTGCTGGCCGCCGTGCTGGACACCCTGCTCAAGCTGCTGCACCCGGTGATGCCGTTCGTCACCGAGGTGCTGTGGAAGACGCTGAGCGCGCGGGCTGCGGCGAGCGGAGCGACGCGAAAGGCGGAGTCGCTGGTCGTCGCCGACTGGCCGGAGGCCTCCGGTATCGCTCTCGACGAGACTGCGGCCCAACATATCTCCGACATCCAGAAGTTGGTGACCGAGGTGCGCCGGTTCCGCAGCGATCAGGGGCTGGCCGACCGGCAGCGGGTTCCGGCCAGATTGTCCGATATCGGCGCGGCGGGTTTGGACCACCACGTTCCCGCGGTCCGCGCACTGGCCTGGCTGACCGAGGCGGGTGACGGCTTCACCCCGTCGGCGTCGGTGGAGGTGCGGTTGTCGGCGGGGACCGTCGTGGTGGAGGTGGACACCTCCGGCACCGTCGACGTCGCCGCCGAACGCCGCCGGCTCGAGAAGGACCTCGCCGCCGCGGAGAAGGAACTGAAGGGGACGGCCGCGAAACTTGGCAACGACGCCTTCCTCGCCAAGGCGCCCGCGGAGGTGGTCGACAAGATCCGCGCCCGTGAGCAGGTGGCGCGCGAGGAGGTCGACCGCATCAACGCCCGCCTGGCCGGACTGCCGTCCCGATGAGTCGGCCACAACCGAGCCCCGACGAGATCGCGGCGCTGCTGCAGGTGGAGCATCTGCTCGACGCCCGCTGGCCGGAGACCAAGATCGAGCCCAGCACGGCGCGGATCAATGCGCTGCTCGAGATGCTCGGCTCACCGCAATCCGGGTATCCGTCGATCCACATCACGGGCACCAACGGCAAGACCTCGGTGGCCCGGATCATCGACGCGCTGCTGATCGCGCTGAGTCGGCGCACCGGTCGGACCACCAGCCCGCACCTGCAGTCGGCGGTCGAGCGAATCGCCATCGACGGTGAACCGATATCGCCGGCCCGCTACGTCGAGGTCTACCGCGAGGTGGAACCGTTCGTGCACATGGTCGACCAGCAGTCCGAGGCGGCGGGGGGACCGCCGATGAGCAAGTTCGAGGTGATCACGGCGATGGCCTTTGCCGCGTTCGCCGACGCACCCGTCGACGTCGCGGTCGTGGAGGTCGGTATGGGTGGCCGGTGGGATGCGACCAACGTAGTCAATGCGCCGGTCGCGGTGATCACGCCGATCGGCATCGACCACGCCGACTACCTCGGGGACACGGTGTCCGAGATCGCGGGGGAGAAGGCCGGCATCATCACCCGCCAACCGGACGACTTGATCCCGACCGACACCGTCGCGGTGATCGGTCGCCAGGCGGCCGAGGCCATGGAGGTGCTCCTGGCGCAAGCAGTCCGCGCGGACGCCGCGGTCGCCCGCGAGGACTCCGAATTCGCCGTGCTGTCCCGCCAGGTGGCCGTCGGCGGTCAGCTCCTCGAACTGCAGGGCCTCGGCGGTGTGTATTCGGAGATCTTCCTGCCGCTGCACGGTGAACACCAGGCGCACAACGCGGTACTGGCCCTTGCCGCGGTCGAGGCGTTCTTCGGTGCGGGTGCAGACCGCCAACTCGACATCGACGCGGTACGGGCCGGGTTCGCGGCCGTTGCCAGTCCCGGCCGGCTGGAGCGCCTGCGCAGCGCGCCGACGGTGTTCATCGACGCCGCCCACAATCCCGCGGGTGCGGCCGCGCTGGCCGATGCCCTGCAGACCGAGTTCGACTTCCGTTTCCTCGTCGCGGTGGTGTCGGTGATGGGGGACAAGGACGTCGACGGGATACTCGCGGCGCTGGAACCGGCGTTCGACCAGATCGTCGTCACGCACAACGGCTCGCCGCGCGCCCTCGACGTCGAGGCGCTCGCGTTGCGCGCCCAGGAGCGCTTCGGACCCGAACGGGTGATCCCGGCCGCTACGCTGCCGGACGCCATCGAGACCGCGACGGCGGTGGTCGAGGACTCCGGCGGCGGGAGCGAAGGACTCTCCGGCGCCGGCATGGTCATCACCGGTTCGGTGGTGACCGCCGGGGCCGCGCGCACCCTGTTCGGTCGGGATCCGCAGTGAGCGAGCAACCCGTGCCGCAGCGGCCCGACCCGTGGCGCAGCTTGCGCGGCGTGATGGCAGGCACGCTGATCTTGGAAGCCGTCGTGGTGCTACTGGCGCTGCCGGTCGTCTCCACGTCCCACGGTGGCCTGACCACCACCAGCGGAGGCTTCCTCATCTGCTTTGCCGTCGTGCTGATTCTGCTGTGTGGAGTCCAGGGTCGACCCTGGGCGCTGTGGGTGGATCTCGCACTGCAGGTGGTGCTCATCGCCGGGTTTCTGGTCCACGCCGCGATCGGCTTCATCGGCGTGGTGTTCGCGGCGGTCTGGGGTCTCATCGTCTACCTACGGGCCGAGGTCAGGCGACGTGAGAAGCGTGGTTTGCTGCCTGGTCAGCGGAGAAGCGAGGACTGACCGGACCCTGTGCTGCAGTAGTCTGTGCGCCGTGACTGAGCGGACTCTGGTGTTGATCAAGCCCGACGGCGTGCAACGACGCCTGGTTGGGGAAATCCTCGGCCGGATCGAGCGGAAGGGTCTGACCATCGCCGCTCTCGAGCTGAAGACGGTCAGCGATGAGGTGGCCCGGCGCCACTACGCCGAGCACGAAGAAAAGCCGTTCTTCGGCTCGCTGCTGGAATTCATCACCTCTGGACCCGTGGTCGCTGCGATCGTGGAGGGCCCGCGCGCGATCGCCGCGTTCCGTCAGATCGCCGGCGGCACCGATCCCGTGGAGAAGGCCACCCCCGGCACCATCCGCGGTGACCTGGCCCTGATCACCCAGGACAACCTGGTGCACGGCTCCGACTCCCCGGACTCCGCGGTTCGCGAGATCGAACTCTGGTTCCCCGGCCGCTGACCCGGTTCGCGGAGCCTGGTCGGTCGGTGCCGTGACGTGTGGGATACTGGTCGCGGGTAGCCGGACGTCAACCAGAGTTCGTCGCCCGAATGAAGACTTCGACGTGCGCGACCATCGTGAACGCGGTGTGGCGCCGACCGTCCAGCCGTCATTCAGCCAGGCACTGAGTTGGTTCTGACCTGGGGCCGCTCGGCGCGAGACCACAACAAGCCCGGGGGAAGTCCTACCGGGTACAACATTGGAAGCCCTCGCGTGGCCGCGTCGACACGACGCGCCCGGGGGCTTGAGGAGAATACGTGGCCGACAGTGAAAATACTCAAGCCCAAGACTCGCCGGACTCTTCAGAAGAGGCTTCGCCTCGCGAAAGACTTCCCGAACGCCTGAGGGTGCATTCCCTGGCCCGGGTGCTGGGCACCACCAGCAGGCGGGTCCTCGACGCGCTGGCCGAACTTGACGGCCGCGCCCGCAGCGCGCACTCGACCGTCGACCAGACCGAGGCCGAGAAGGTCCGCGAAGTTCTCGCCGGCGGCGACGGGGACGCACCCGCACCCGGCCAAGAGCCGGAGTCGCGGCTGATCCTCGAGACGGCCACTGTCGAGCGAGCGGACTACCTGCCGCTGTTCGTCGCGCCGCAACCGGTGCGGTTCGAGCCCGCCGACGAGGACGACGACGAGGACGACGACACCGCGTCGGCCGACAGCGACGACGACGAGGAGGACCCGTCGGAGCGGCCCGCCGCACGCCGCCGACGGCGGGGACGCCGCGGCCGGGGACGCGGCCGGGGCGAGCAGAGCGACGACAACGGCGACGTAGACGCCGAGGGCGGCGAGACCAAGACCGACAGTGGGGCCTACTCCGACTCCGATCAGGACACCGGGGAGGACTCCGACGAGGACGGCGATGAGGACGCCTCGGGCGGCGACGGCAGTTCACGCCGGCGCCGGCGCCGGCGCCGGCGCAAGTCCGGGTCTCCAGACGACTCCGACAACGGCTCACCGGACGACCCGCCGAACACCGTCGTGCACGAACGTCCCCCGCGTGAGCGGGGCGGCAAGTCCGGCGACGGCGACGACAACGAGATTCAGGGCATCAGCGGCTCGACGCGCCTGGAGGCCAAGCGGCAGCGCCGCCGCGACGGCCGCGACGCCGGACGGCGTCGTCCGCCGATCCTGTCCGAAGCCGAATTCCTGGCCCGCCGCGAAGCCGTCGAACGCGTCATGGTGGTCCGCGACAAGGTGCGGACCGAACCTCCCCACGAGGGCGCGCGCTACACCCAGATCGCCGTGCTGGAGGACGGCGTCGTCGTCGAACACTTCGTGACGTCGCCGGCGTCCGCGTCGCTCGTCGGCAACATCTACCTGGGCATCGTGCAGAACGTGCTGCCGTCGATGGAGGCGGCGTTCGTCGACATCGGTCGCGGCCGCAACGGCGTGCTCTACGCCGGTGAGGTGAACTGGGAGGCCGCCGGCCTCGGTGGACAGAACCGCAAGATCGAGCAGGCCCTCAAACCCGGCGACTACGTCGTGGTGCAGGTCAGCAAGGACCCGGTCGGCCACAAGGGTGCCCGCTTGACCACGCAGGTGTCGCTGGCCGGGCGGTACCTGGTCTACGTGCCGGGCGCGTCGTCGACCGGCATCAGCCGCAAGCTGCCCGACACCGAGCGGCAACGGCTCAAGGAGATCCTGCGCGCAGTGGTCCCCGCCGACGCCGGCGTGATCATCCGCACTGCGTCGGAGGGCGTCAAGGAAGACGACATCCGCTCCGACGTCAACCGTCTGCAGGAGCGATGGACGCAGATCGAGACCAAGGCCGCCGAGATCACCGCGAAGAAGGCCGGCGCCGCCGTCGCGCTCTACGAAGAGCCCGACGTGCTGGTGAAGGTGATCCGCGACCTGTTCAACGAGGACTTCTCCGGACTCATCGTCTCGGGTGACGAGGCCTGGAACACCATCAACTCCTACGTCGAGTCCGTGGCACCTGACCTGATGCCACGACTGACCAAGTACGAACCGGCCGGCAACTCCAACGGCGGCGACGGCCCCGACGTGTTCGCCGTGCACCGCATCGACGAGCAACTCGCCAAGGCCATGGACCGCAAGGTGTGGCTGCCGTCCGGCGGAACCCTCATCATCGACCGCACCGAGGCGATGACCGTGGTCGACGTCAACACCGGCAAGTTCACCGGGTCCGGCGGCAACCTCGAGCAGACCGTCACCCGCAACAACCTCGAGGCGGCCGAGGAGATCGTGCGGCAGTTGCGGCTGCGCGACATCGGCGGCATCGTCGTCATCGACTTCATCGACATGGTGCTCGAGTCGAACCGCGATCTCGTGTTGCGCCGGCTGACCGAGGCGCTGGCCCGCGACCGCACCCGCCACCAGGTGTCCGAAGTGACGTCGCTGGGTCTGGTTCAGCTGACGCGTAAGCGGCTCGGCACCGGGCTCATCGAGGCGTTCTCCACGCCGTGTCCGCACTGCGCGGGTCGCGGAATCGTGCTGCACGGCGACCCGATCGACAACGTGTCCGGCAACGGGGGCGGCAAGTCCGAACCCGGAATGGGGAGGCGCAGCAAGCGCGGCAAGAAGGGCGGCAAGCCCGAGGAGGTGCCGGTCGCCGTGCCGGTGATCAAGGTGCCGCCGCACCCCGCCGGTGAACACCCGATGTTCAAGGCGATGGCCGCCGCCAACGGCGGTCACGACGAGTCCGAAGACGAGTCCACCGATGACACCCCGGCCCGCGAGGACGACACCGCGGAGAAGGTTCATGACGCCGTCGCCGAAGAACTCGACGACGAGGAGTTCGCGGACTCCGACGACGAAGACTCCGACGACGAGGACTCCGACGACGAGGACCCCGACGACGAGGACTCCGACCAGATCGACCTCGACAACGACGACGACGAAGAGGACGACGACATCGACGACATCGACGTCCTCGACGACGACGAAGAAGACTCCGACGAGGACTCCCGGGATCCCGAGGATAACGACGAGGACGAGGACGATGGCGAGGACGATGACGAGGACGAGGACGATGACGAGGACGAAGCCGAGGTGATCGTGGTCGCGGCCCGGCGCCCGCGGCGACGCGCCGCGGCACGTCCGGCGGGTCCACCCAGCAGCGAGTAGCCGGTTTGACCCTTTAGCCGCTGGTCACGTACCCTTGACCAGTTGCCGCCAGGCTGACTGCCGGCGGCGGCGGGATCGGATCGACGCCCGCACCCAGACCCGCGCACGCAGCCCAAGGGCAACGCAGTACGCGCACCGGCTACGGAAGAGGACTAGGACACGATGGCGAGCTACGCAATCGTCAAGACCGGCGGCAAGCAGTACAAGGTCGCCGTTGGTGATGTGGTCAAGGTCGAGAAGCTCGACTCCGAGCCGGGCGCGTCGGTGTCGCTGCCGGTCGCCCTGGTGGTCGACGGCGCAGACGTCACCACCAAGGCCGAGGATCTGGCCAAGGTGGCGGTTACCGGCGAGGTGCTCGAGCACACCAAAGGCCCCAAGATCCGGATCCACAAGTTCAAGAACAAGACCGGCTACCACAAGCGTCAGGGTCACCGTCAGCAGCTGACGGTCCTGAAGGTCACCGGCATCAAGTAAGCGGAGGCGAAGACATGGCACACAAGAAGGGCGCGTCCAGCTCGCGCAACGGTCGTGATTCGGCCGCCCAGCGGCTCGGTGTGAAGCGCTTCGGCGGCCAGGTCGTCAAGGCCGGCGAGATCATCGTGCGCCAGCGTGGCACCCACTTCCACCCGGGGGTGAACGTCGGTCGTGGCGGCGACGACACACTGTTCGCCACCGCACCCGGCTCTGTCGAATTCGGCAGCCGTCGCGGTCGTCAGACCGTCAACATCGTCCCGGTCGCCCGACCGGAGGTTTGATTCCGGCGCCGAGATCGACGTTTGCGCGCCGGCTTCTCGCAAGTTAGCGCCCATATGTTCGTTTCGGCGAAGGAGTGATCAATTATGCCTCGCTTTGTCGACCGCGTCGTCGTCCACGCGCGGGCCGGCAACGGCGGTAACGGCTGTGCGTCCGTGCACCGCGAGAAGTTCAAACCGCTCGGCGGTCCGGACGGCGGTAACGGTGGTCGCGGCGGAAGCATCGTGCTGGTCGTCGATCCGCAGGTGCACACGCTGCTCGACTTCCACTTCCATCCGCATGTCGCGGCCCCGTCTGGCAAGCAAGGCGCGGGCAGCAACCGTGACGGCGCGGCCGGCGCCGACCTGGAGCTCAGGGTGCCCGACGGCACCGTAGTCCTCGACGAGGAAGGCCGTGTGCTGGCCGATCTCGTCGGTGTGGGCACCCGGTTCGAAGCTGCGGCGGGCGGTCGCGGCGGCCTCGGTAATGCGGCGCTGGCCTCTCGCTTCCGCAGGGCGCCCGGATTCGCGCTGCTCGGCGAGAAAGGTGAGGTGCGAGAGCTCACGCTGGAGCTGAAGACGGTCGCCGACGTCGCGCTGATCGGCTTCCCGTCCGCGGGCAAATCCTCTCTGGTCTCGACGATCTCGGCGGCCAAGCCGAAGATCGCCGATTATCCCTTCACCACCCTGGTGCCCAACCTCGGGGTGGTGTCGGCGGGTGACCACACCTTCACGGTCGCCGACGTTCCCGGCCTGATCCCCGGTGCTTCCGAAGGGCGCGGGCTCGGCCTCGAATTCCTGCGTCACATCGAACGCTGCGCCGTGCTGGTACACGTCGTCGACTGCGCGACCATGGAACCCGGCCGCGACCCGGTCTCCGACATCGAGGCGCTCGAAGCCGAATTGGCGGCTTATCGTCCGACTCTTCAGGGTGATTCGGCGCTCGGTGACCTCGCCGAACGCCCCCGCGCGGTGGTGCTCAACAAGATCGACGTCCCCGATGCCAGGGAACTGGCGGAGCTCGTCCACGACGAGGTCTCGGAGCGGTTCGGCTGGCCGGTGTTCGAGGTCTCCACCGTGGCGCGCGAAGGTCTGCGGGGGCTCATCTTCGCTTTGTGGGACATGGTCCGCACCTACCGCGCGGCCCAACCTCCGGTCGTCCCGCGCCGCCCGGTCATCAGGCCCATCCCCGTCGACGAGACCGGGTTTTCGGTGCAGCCCGACGGAGAGGGCGGCTTCGTCGTGCGCGGCACCCGGCCCGAACGCTGGATCACCCAGACCGATTTCGACAACGACGAGGCGGTCGGTTACCTCGGCGACCGGTTGGCCCGCCTCGGCGTCGAAGAGGAGCTGTTGCGGCTCGGCGCGCGTCCCGGCTGTGCGGTGACGATCGGCGACATGACGTTCGACTGGGAGCCGCAGACTCCCGCCGGGGTGGACGTGCAGATGTCCGGCCGCGGCACCGACACCCGCCTCGAGCAGACCGACCGCGTGTCGGCCGCCGACCGCAAGATCGCCCGGCGGGAGCGTCGGCAGTCCACCGACGAACCCGGCGGGGAGGAATGACCGAAGCCGCCAGTAGGACCTCGGCGCACCGCGAAGCGATCCGCACCGCGCGCAGCGTCGTCGTCAAGATCGGCACCACCGCGCTGACCACACCGACCGGGGTGTTCGACGCCAACCGGCTGGCCACGCTGGTCGAGGCAATCGAGAGCCGCATGCGGACCGGATCCGACGTCGTCATCGTGTCCTCGGGCGCTATCGCCGCGGGTATAGAACCGTTGCGGCTGTCGAAGCGGCCGACGGATCTGGCCACCAAACAGGCCGCGGCCAGCGTCGGGCAGGTTGCGCTGATCAACTCGTGGAGCAGCTCTTTCGCTAGGTACCAGCGCACCGTCGGACAGGTGTTGCTCACCGCCCACGACATCTCGATGCGCGTGCAGCACACCAACGCCGCCCGCACCCTCGACCGGCTGCGGGCGCTGCACGCCGTGGCGATCGTCAACGAGAACGACACGGTGGCGACCAACGAGATCCGCTTCGGTGACAACGACCGGCTCTCGGCCCTGGTGGCGCATCTGGTGGGGGCCGATGCACTCGTACTGCTCTCCGACATCGACGGCCTCTACGACGGCGATCCGCGGAAAGCGGGGCCGGAGAACCCAGCGCGGTTCATCGCCGAGGTGAACGGATCCGGCGACCTCGACGGTGTGGTGGCCGGGCGAGGCAGCAGCCTGGGCACCGGCGGCATGGCGTCGAAGCTGTCGTCAGCGCTGCTGGCGGCCGATGCAGGCGTGCCGGTGCTGCTTGCCGCGGCCGCCGATGCCGCCACCGCGCTGTCCGATGCGTCGGTCGGCACGGTGTTCGCCCCTCGCGCGGAGCGGATGTCGTCGCGGCGGTTCTGGGTGCGGTACGCCGCCGAATCCACCGGTGCGTTGACCCTCGACCAGGGCGCCGTCGACGCGGTTGTGAGACACCGGCGTTCGCTGCTGCCGGCAGGTATCACCGCGGTGTCCGGGCGGTTCTACGGCGGCGACGTCGTCGAGTTGCGCGCGCCGGACGCGACCATGGTCGCCCGCGGCGTCGTCGCCTACGACGCGACCGAACTGGCCACCATGCTCGGCCGCTCGACGTCGGAGCTACCCGCCGACATGCGCAGACCCGCGGTCCACGCCGACGACCTCGTCGCGGTGTGACTCATGCGGGGTCATAGGCGAAGGTGACCTTGACCACGCCGTGGTCGCCCGTGCCGGTGTCGCGGTGGTTGTCGAAGTTGAGATGGTCATTGTTGATGGCCAGCCCGTCGAAGAGCCAGATCCGCTTGCGGCTGTTGTCGTAGAATTGCTCGCTGACCAGGACGTGGTCGAGTGATTCCCGAAGACCCTGGTAAATGTGGGTGTAATAGACGTCGCGGGTGTCCCGGTATTCCTGAAGGGTCTGAGCCGTGTACAGCCCGACGTCGCTACCGCCTGCCGACTCACCGACGAGATAGCGCGGTTGTTCGGTAAGAATGTTGGCCGTGTTGCTCGTGTGTCCGTCGTTGATGTCGCCGAGCACGATGACCGGCGTCTGGCTGCCCCGCATCACGTCGGTCAGCAACACCCGCAATGCGACGGCCTCGGCGGTTCGCCGGATCGTGGATATTCCTGCGCCGAGCGCCTTTTGGTGGGGCTTGTACAGATCCGGGTTCCGGTCGAACCACGCTTCGTCCGACATCTGGGTGGGCAGCTTCGATTTGAAGTGGGCGACAAAGACTTGGGTGCAAGGTTGGTCGTCCCGCAGCCGGACGGCGAAGCGTAGGACCGGGCGTGAGAATGCATTGATCGCCACTTTCACCTCGGGTGCCTGCGCATCGTTCGGGTCGGATCCGAGTTCTAGTCGCACCCCCTTGGGGAACTTGTCCACCCACTCGGGTTCGCCGTCGAGAAGACCCTTGCGGACCAGGGCGCCGCAGACGATCCTGCGGCCGGTGGCGGGCTCGGCCAGAACGTCGTACTCCTCTTCGAGCCGCTTGTTCACCGAAAGCACCGCGTCCAGCGCCCGCTTGCTCCACAACTCCTGCAGGCCGACGACGTCGGCGTCGAGCGTCGTCAACTGCCACGCGGTCCACTTGATCTTGACGTCGAATTCGGCGTCGCTCCAGGTCTGCCCCCGATGCATCGGCTTGCCGGCGTCCTGCAGGTTGTAGAGATTGAACGTCGCGACGCTGAAGGCTTTGCGTGCCATCCGACGATCGTGCCGGTCGAAGGTGAACCAGGGACGACGCGGCAATGTCCGTCCAGTCGCGACTGGTTATTTCGTCCGGGTCCGCAGGACGCGGGCGACGAGTCGCTTGAGCCGTTCGGCCCGGCGGCGAGCGGTGTCCAGCGCGTCGTCGTCGGCGGGACGCACCGCAACGCCGTGTGCCGCGGCCGTCGCGGTGAGGGCCGTGCGCACCGCGGGATCGGCGAGCAGCACGGTGGCCAGCATTCCCGGGGACAGCATCCGCTCGCCGAGCAACCCGCGGTAGTGCACCTCCGCGGGGATCGCCACGGCCAACGCACCGCGGAACACACCGTCAGCGGTCGCGACGATCACCGTGAGCACCGCCTGGGATGCGGCGCCGAGCGCCAGACCGCGGAACGGAAACCAGGGCAGCGGCAGTTTGTCGATCTGCTTGTCGAGCGCACCGGACAGCAGGTACCCGGCCAGCTTGTGCGTCTCGATCTCCTTGACGTCCGACCACTGCACACCGTCACCGTCGAACTCCACCTCCTCACCGCTGATGGCCAGCCCGCCGAAGTGGTTCAGCAGCCGCAGCACCTCACGAAGCGGTTCGGGAGCCGGTATCAGCCGGGCCAGCGTGTCTCCCACGCCGACCGCCCACCGTCCGTCGATCGCAGCGGGTGCGGGCCTCACACCGAATACCGAAAGCACCCCGCCATCTAATGCGATCTACGCCGAGAAGGCGAGCGCGGGCAGCTCGTCGGAAAGCAACGCCAGCATCGGCGAGCATCCGTTGTCGAGTTTCACCGTCGCGAGGTCGTCACCGCGGGTGCGACCCCGGTTGACGATGGCGACCGGCATTCCCCGCGCGGCGGCATGCCGAACGAACCGGTAGCCGGAGAACACGGTCAACGACGAGCCGGCCACCAACAGCGCCTCGGCACCGTCGACCACCGCGAAGGCCTGTTCGACACGGGGTTTCGGCACGCTCTCACCGAAGTACACGATGTCGGGTTTGAGCATGCCGCCGCAGACCGGACAGTCGACGATGCGGAAGCTGTCCGTGTCATCGATCATCGCGTCGGCGTCCGGGGCGACGGCGATGCCGCCGACCGCTTCGGCGCGCTCGAGGAATCCGGGGTTGGCCGCCTCGAGCAGCTCGGCCAGCGTCGCGCGCGACATCGCACGACCGCAGTCGAGGCAGGTCACCCGCGCGTAGGTGCCGTGCAGGTCGACGACGTTGCGACTGCCTGCCTTGGTGTGCAGGAGGTCGACGTTCTGGGTGATCAGCCCGGTGACGACCCCGGCGCGTTCCAAGGCGGCCAGCGCGCGGTGACCGGCATTGGGCAGGGTGGCCGCCATGTGCCGCCAGCCGACGTGGGTGCGCGCCCAGTACCGCCGGCGCAACGTCGGGTCCGACGTGAACTGCCGGATGGTCATCGGGTTGCTCGGGGGCGAGTCGGGTCCGCGGTAGTCGGGGATGCCCGAGTCGGTCGATATACCGGCCCCGGTGAGCACCACGACGCGGCGGCCGGCCAGCAGCGCGACCAGTTCCGGTGATTCCACCTCATCGAGACTACGACGACGTAGAGCGGGCACCGACGACGTACAGCGGGCACCGGTGGTCAGTGCAGGCAGTCGGCCGCGGCGATGAGTTCGGCGCTCATGTTCTGCTCCATCATCCGCAGTGCCGCCTCGCCCAGTTCGGCGTCGATGTGGGCGACGGCATCGCCGGGTATCACAACCGGGAAGTGCCGGACGTAGGCGTCGAGCGCGGTGTAGAGGATGCACTGTTCGGTCACCTGCCCGGTCAGCACCACGCGCGTCGGTTCCAGCTGGGTGAGCAGGTAGGCCAGCGACGTGGCGTAGAACGCGCTGTGGCGCACCTTGGTCATCACTCGGCAACCCTGTTGTGGCACAACGGGTTTGACAAGGTCAGGACGCTCGCCGTCGAGCGCCGAGCGCACGATGTCGCTGAACTCCGCGCTGAAGTCGCCGTAGTTGTCGTTGACGTAGATGAGGTCGACATCGTCGCGGGCGCGGGCATCGGTGACGAGTTTCGCCAGCGGGTCGATGATTCCCTCGACGTTCGGAGTGAGCTTCTCGGCGTCCTCGTGGTCGTAGGTGTTCATCATGTCGATGATCAGCACGGCGGTCGTGGTCATGTCACCTGCATACCCCGCGACGATTGCGGGCAACAATGTGGGCATGGATTTCTACTCGGCGTACCGGCACGGCTTCGCGCGCATCGCCGCATGCACGCATCACACCTTTCTCGCCGACCCCAAGGGCAACGCCGAGTCCGTCCTGCGGATGGCACGCGAGTGTCATGACGACAACGTGGCGCTGGCCGTCTTCCCGGAGCTGACGCTGACGGGTTACTCGATCGAGGACATCGTGCTACAGGACGCGTTGCTCGACGCCGTCGACGCCGCGCTGCAGGACGTCGTGACCGCGTCGGCGGACCTGCTGCCGGTGCTGGTCGTGGGCGCGCCGCTGCGCTACCGCCACCGGGTCTACAACACCGCGGTGGTGATCCACCGCGGGCAGCTCCTCGGCGTGGTGCCGAAGTCCTACATCCCCAACTATCGCGAGTTCTACGAGAAGCGTCAGATCGCCGCAGGCGACGACGAGCGCGGCGAGATCCGGCTGGCCGGGCAGGAGGTGCCGTTCGGACCCGATCTGCTGTTCGAGGCCGCCGACCTGCCCGGTTTCGTCCTGCACGTCGAGATCTGCGAGGACATGTGGGTGCCGGTGCCGCCCAGCGCCGAGGCGGCGCTGGCCGGTGCGACGGTGCTGGCCAACCTGTCGGGCAGCCCGATCACCATCGGCCGGTCCGACGACCGGTGTTTGCTCGCGCGGTCGGCGTCGTCGCGGTGTCTGGCCGCCTATGTGTACGCCGCGGCGGGGCAAGGGGAGTCGACGACCGACTTGTCCTGGGACGGGCAGACGATGATCTGGGAGAACGGTCTGTGCCTGGCGCAGTCGGAGCGGTTCCCGAAGGGAGAGCGCCGCTCGGTCGCCGACGTGGACCTCGAACTGCTGCGCAACGAGCGACTGCGGATGGGCACCTTCGACGACAACCGGCGCCATCAGATGATCGACGAGGATTCCTTCCGGCGCATCGAGTTCACGCTCGACCCACCGACCGGGGACATCGGTTTGTACCGAGAGGTGGAGCGGTTCCCGTTCGTACCCGCGGACCCCGCACGGCTGGAACAGGATTGCTACGAGGCCTACAACATCCAGGTCGCCGGGCTCGAGCAGCGGCTGCGCGCGCTCGATTACCCCAAGATCGTGCTCGGCCTGTCCGGCGGTCTCGACTCCACACACGCACTGATCGTGGCGGCGCGGGCGATGGACCGTGAGGAACGGCCGCGCAGCGACATTCTCGCGTTCACCCTGCCGGGTTTCGCCACCGGCGAGCGCACGAAGAACAACGCGACCCGGTTGGCCGAGGCGCTCGGTGTGACGTTCGAGACCATCGACATCAAGTCGACGGCCGAGTTGATGCTCAGCGAGATGGACCACCCCTTCTCCCGTGGTGAGGAGGTCTACGACGTCACATTCGAGAACGTGCAGGCCGGTCTGCGGACGGATTACCTTTTCCGCCTTGCCAATCAGCGCGGCGGTATTGTGCTGGGCACCGGAGACCTCTCCGAGCTGGCGCTGGGCTGGTCCACCTACGGGGTGGGCGATCAGATGTCGCACTACAACGTCAACGGGGGTGTGCCGAAGACGTTGATCCAGCACCTGATCCGCTGGGTGATCTCGTCGGAGCAGTTCGACGACACCGTCAACGACGTGCTGAAGTCGGTGCTCGACACCGAGATCAGCCCGGAGCTGGTGCCTGCCGGTGAGGACGAGGAGATCCAGAGCAGCGAAGGCAAGGTGGGCCCGTACGTGCTACAGGACTTCTCGCTGTTCCAGGTGCTGCGCTACGGGTTCCGCCCGTCGAAGGTGGCATTCCTGGCCTGGCACGCGTGGAGCGACGCCGAGCACGGGGACTGGCCCACCGGGTTCCCGGAGAGCAAGCGGCCCACCTACTCCCTGGAGGAGATCAGGCACTGGCTGCAGGTCTTCGCCGAGCGGTTCTACTCGTTCAGCCAGTTCAAGCGGTCGGCTCTGCCCAACGGCCCCAAGGTCTCTGCCGGGGGTTCACTGTCCCCGCGCGGCGACTGGCGGGCGCCGTCGGACATGTCGGCGCGGGTGTGGCTCGACGAGATCGAGAACTCCATCCCGAAGGGCTGACCGTCGACGCTGCGGTGCGGGCGCAGCGCACCATGTCAGGTCATCTGAGGGTGTCAGGTCATCTGAGGGCGTCGTCGACCGCTTCCGCGCTGGGAGCGCAGTCACCGGCGCCGGGGACCAGGGTGGCCAGGGCGCCCGCGGCGCACGCGCGCCGCAAGGCGTTCTCGTGTCCGGAGCGCCAATGCGCGGCAAGCACCCCGGCGAACACGTCACCGGCGCCAGTGGTGTCGACGGCCTCCACTGCGGGTGCCGGGATGTCGAACCGTTCACCATCACCGAGATAGCTTGCCCCGCGGGCACCCCGGGTGATCACCAGATGCGAGACGGGCCAGTGCCATTGAGCGGCTTCGGCCTCGTTGACCACCACCACGTCGGCAGCTTGGGACAGCCTCAGCAGTTCGTGCGGCGGGGCGCCGGACGGCGAGGCGTTCACCATCACCACCGCTCCGGCGGCGCGCGCCACGCGCGCCGCGTCGTTCGCCGTGTGCAGCGGAATCTCGAGTTGCATCAGGACGACGTCGGCCGCCTCGATGACCTCGCGCACCGCCGACGAGGCAACGCTCAGGTGGGCATTGGCGCCGGGCGCGACGACGATGACGTTCTCCGCGGCGGAGTCGACGATCACCACGGCCGAGCCGCTGGGGCCGGGCACCGTCACGACGCCGTCGAGGCCGACACGGTTGGCCCGCAGATGCATGCGCAGTTGCCCGGCGGCCGGGTCGTCTCCGAGTGCGGCGACCAGCCGGACGTCGGCGCCCGCCCGTGCTGCCGCGATCGCCTGGTTGCCGCCCTTACCGCCGGGAGAGGAGGTCATCGACGACGCGAGGGCCGTCTGGCCGGGCCGCGGCAGCGCCGGCACCGAGAAGCACAGGTCGGCGTTCACACTGCCCACCACGCAGACACGCGCCGCCGCCATGGGGTAACGCTAGACCAGCGGTTGGCGGCGGTGACCCTGACACCCGTCGGGCCCCGCCACCTTCGATACGCTGGTGTGATGAGTGTGCACGCCCCCGCGGCTGCTGACCTGCGCGCCGAGGTCCATGACGCCGCCCGTCGAGCCCGGGCCGCCTCGCGCACGCTGGCGAGGCTGTCCACCGAGACCAAGAACCGAGCGCTGCGGGCGGCCGCCGACCGGGTGCTCATGGACGCGCACCTCGTCGTCGCCGCCAATCAGCGCGACCTGGACGAGGCCAGGGCGGCGGGCACATCGGACGCCATGCTCGACCGGCTGGCGTTCAACCCGCATCGCATCGACGAGGTGGCAGCCCGGCTGCGCCAGGTGGCGAGCCTGCCCGATCCCGTGGGTGAGGTCCTGCGGGGCAACACGCTGGTCAACGGCCTGCGGTTACGTCAGCAGCGGGTGCCGCTCGGCGTGGTCGGAATCGTCTACGAGGGCAGGCCCAACGTGACCGTCGACGCGTTCGGGCTGACGCTGAAATCCGGCAACGCGGTGCTGCTGCGCGGCAGTTCGTCGGCGGCGCACTCCAACGCCGCACTCGTCGACTCGCTGCGCGCCGCACTGGTCGCCGAGGGCCTCGACGACGATGCGGTGCAACTGCTGCCCAGCCACGACCGGGCCAGCGTCACCCACCTCATCCAGGCGCGCGGACTCGTCGACGTGGTGATCCCACGCGGCGGGGCCGGCCTGATCGACGCCGTCGTCCGCGACGCCCAGGTACCGACCATCGAGACCGGGGTCGGCAACTGCCACGTCTACGTGCACTCCGCGGCGGACCTCGACATGGCCGAGAAAATCGTGCTCAACGCCAAGACCCGGCGGCCCAGCGTGTGTAACGCCGCCGAATCGGTGCTCGTCGACGCGGCCATCGCCGATCACGCGGTGCCCCGGCTCACCAAGGCGCTCCAAGACGCCGGGGTGACCGTGCACGCCGATCCGACCGACGAGGAACTGTGCGCCGAGTTCCTGTCGATGGACATTGCGCTGGCCGTGGTCGACGGCGTCGATGCGGCGATCGCGCACGTCAACGAATACGGCTCCGGCCACACCGAGGCGATCGTCACGACCGATCTGGCAGCGGCGCAACGGTTCACCGAGCGGGTGGATGCTGCCGCGGTCATGGTCAACGCGTCGACGGCGTTCACCGACGGTGAGCAGTTCGGGTTCGGCGCCGAGATCGGGATCTCCACCCAGAAGCTGCACGCCCGCGGTCCGATGGGTCTGCCAGAATTGACCTCGACCAAGTGGATTGTGTGGGGAGACGGCCACACCCGCCCTGCCTAGATCGGAGACTCCTTTCCGTGAGCGTCCCTGCACGTCCCGCCCCGCTGTTCGCCGACATCGACGATGTCGCGCGGCGGCTGGCCCAGACCGGTTACCTACCCGACACCGCGACGGCCACCGCGGTCTTCCTCGCCGACCGGCTCGGCAAACCGCTGCTGGTGGAAGGGCCCGCCGGAGTCGGCAAGACCGAACTGGCCCGCGCCGTCGCGCAAACCACCGGATCGGAGCTGGTGCGGCTGCAGTGCTACGAGGGCGTCGACGAATCCCGCGCCCTCTACGAGTGGAACCACGCCAAGCAGATCCTGCGGATCCAGGCCGGCAATGCCGCCGGCTCAGGTGCGGCTGCCGGCTCCGCCGGCGGCGCGGATTGGGACCGCACCAAACTCGACGTGTTCAGCGAGGAGTTCCTGCTGTCGCGGCCGCTGCTGACCGCGATCCGGCGCACCGAACCGACCGTGTTGCTGGTCGACGAGACCGACAAGGCCGACATCGAGATCGAGGGGCTACTGCTCGAGGTGCTCTCCGACTTCGCGGTGACCGTGCCGGAACTGGGCACGATCAAGGCGGAACGGACTCCGTTTGTCGTCCTCACCTCGAACGCCACCCGGGAGCTGTCCGAGGCGCTCAAGCGGCGCTGCCTGTTCCTGCACATCGACTTTCCCGATGCCGACCTCGAGCGGCGCATCCTGCTGTCGCGGGTGCCGGAACTACCCGAGCACCTGGCCTCCGAACTGGTCCGCATCATCGGTGTCCTACGCGGGATGCAGCTCAAGAAGCTGCCCTCGGTGGCCGAGACGATCGACTGGGGCCGTACGGTGCTGGCGCTGGGCATGGACACCATCGACGACGCGATGATCGCCGCCACGCTCGGTGTGGTGCTCAAACACCAGTCCGACCGGCAACGTGCCGCCGGAGAGTTGAGGCTGAACTGATGCCGCCACGCCGCCTCCGACCGCCACAGCCGCTCGCCCCGCACGGGATCCCCGGCCATCTGGTCGAGTTCGTCGAGGCGCTGCGCCGGCAAGGGATCTCCGTGGGCCCGTCGGAGACCGTCGACGCAGGGCGGGTGATGGCCGTCCTCGGACTGGGGGACCGAGAGGTGCTGCGCGAAGGCCTCGCCTGCGCGGTGCTGCGCCGCCCGGACCATCGCGACACCTACGACGCGATGTTCGATCTGTTCTTCCCGGCGGCGCTGGGCGGTAAGACAGTAATCGACGGCGACGCGGCGGACAGCGACGAGCACGGCACGGGGCCCGAGGACGTCGAGGCGATGCGTGAAGCGCTGCTGAAGTTGCTCACCGACAACCCCGACCTCGCCGACCTCGACGAGCGGCTGGCGGCGATGATCGCCCAGATCGTCGAATCCTACGGCCGCTACAACTCCAGCCGGGGGCCGTCGTACTCGTCGTATCAGGCGCTCAAGGCGATGAGCCTCGACGATCTGGAGGGCCGCCTGCTCGCCGGCCTGCTGGCGCCCTACGGCGACGAGCCGACCCCCAGCCAGGAGCAGATCGCCAAAGCCCTCGCAACCCAGCGTATCTCGCAGCTGCGGAAGATGGTCGAGGGCGAGACCAAACGACGGACCGCCGAGCAGCTCGGCCGTGAACACGTGCAGATGTACGGGGTGCCCCAGCTGGCCGAGAACGTCGAGTTCCTGCGTGCCTCCGGTGAGCAGCTACGCCAGATGCGCCGGGTGGTGGCCCCGTTGGCGCGCACGCTCGCCACCAGGCTGGCGGCGCGCCGACGCCGCGCCCGGGCCGGCGAGATCGACATGCGCAAGACCCTGCGCAAGTCGATGTCGACCGGGGGAGTGCCGATCGACGTCGTGCTGAAGAAGCCGCACCCGGCGCGGCCCGAACTGGTCGTGCTGTGTGACGTGTCGGGGTCGGTCGCCGGGTTCAGCAACTTCACGCTGATGTTGGTGCACGCACTGCGCCAACAGTTCTCGCGGGTGCGCGTCTTCGCGTTCATCGACACGACCGACGAGGTCACCCAGCTGTTCGGTCCCGACGCCGACCTGGCGGTGGCCGTGCAGCGCATCACCCGCGAGGCCGGCGTCTACACCCGCGACGGGCACTCCGACTACGGCAACGCCTTCACGTCGTTCGTCCACAAGTACCCCTCGGCGCTGTCGCCGCGCAGTTCGCTGCTGGTGCTCGGCGACGGGCGCAACAACTACCGCAACCCGGAAACGGAGTTGCTGGCACGGATGGTCAACGCCAGCCGCCACGCGCACTGGCTCAACCCCGAACCGAGACACCTGTGGGGCAGCGGCGATTCGGCCACCCCACGTTACGAGGACATCATCACCATGCACGAGTGCCGTTCGGCCAAACAACTGGCCGCGGTGATCGACCAGCTGCTGCCGGTGTAGCTCAGGTGAAGGGCACCGTCACGTCCCCGCGCCGCGACGTCTATCGCGCCGACCGCGCCGCATTCGAGGTGTCCCAGGTGCTGGCGGTCGACCGCACGTCGGTCTGAGGGAGCGTCGGCTGCCGTAAGCTCGCTGTTCGTGCAAACTCGACGCAGGCTGGGCGTGATGGGCGGGACGTTCGATCCCATCCACCACGGACACCTGGTCGCCGCCAGTGAGGTGGCCGATCTGTTCCAGCTCGACGAGGTCGTGTTCGTGCCGACCGGACAGCCGTGGCAGAAGCACGACCGCCGGGTCACCGCGCCCGAGGACCGCTACCTGATGACGGTCATCGCCACCGCCTCCAACCCGCGATTCTCCGTCAGCCGGGTGGACATCGACCGCGGCGGGCCGACGTACACCAAGGACACGCTGCGCGACCTTCACGAGCTCAACCCCGACGCCGACCTGTACTTCATCACCGGCGCCGACGCGCTGGGCTCCATCCTGTCGTGGCAGAACTGGGAGCAGATGTTCTCGATCGCGCGGTTCGTCGGTGTCAGCAGACCCGGTTACGAACTGGACGGCAAGCACATCTCGGCGGCCATGCGGGAACTCCCCGACGATGCGCTGTCATTGGTGGAGGTGCCGGCTTTGGCGATCTCGTCGAGCGACTGCCGCAAGCGCGCGGTCGAGGCACGGCCCATCTGGTACCTGGTGCCCGACGGGGTGGTGCAGTACGTCACCAAACGCAGGCTCTATCTCCCCGAACCTTCTCCAGAGTTGAGGACATCCCAATGACCGCCTCCGACGAAGCCATCCAGCTGGCGACTGTCGCCGCCCGTGCGGCGTCGTCCAAACTCGCCGATGACGTCGTCGTCATCGACGTATCCGGCCAGCTCGTGATCACCGACTGCTTCGTCATCGCCTCGGCGAGCAACGAGCGACAGGTCAACGCCGTCGTCGACGAGGTCGAGGAGAAGATGCGGCAGGCCGGGCACAAGCCGGCCCGCCGGGAAGGCACCCGCGAGGGGCGGTGGACGCTGCTCGACTACGTCGACATCGTGGTCCACATCCAGCATCAGGACGAGCGCAACTTCTATGCGCTGGACCGGCTGTGGCGCGACTGCCCGACCGTCCCGGTGGAACTGGACGACCCCTCGTGAGGGTGCGGCGACTGGTGCTGCTGCGGCACGGCCAGACCGAGTTCAACGCAGACCGGCGCATGCAAGGCCAACTCGACACCGACCTCTCGGAGCTCGGACGGGAACAGGCGGTGGTCGCAGCCGAGGCGCTGGCCAAACCCCAGCCACTGCTCATCGTGTCCTCGGATCTGCGGCGCGCGCTGGACACGGCAGTCGCGCTCGGGGAGCGTTCCGGTCGGCCGGTGTCGGTCGACACCCGGCTGCGGGAGACGCACCTGGGTGACTGGCAGGGAATGACCCACCTCGAGGTCGACGCCGTGGCGCCGGGCGCCCGGCTGGCGTGGCGGGACGACGCCCGGTGGGCGCCGCACGGAGGGGAGAGCCGCGTCGACGTCGCGGCACGTAGCCGTCCGTTGGTCGCCGAACTCGTTGCCCGACAGCCGGAGTGGGGCTCGGACTCAGACGGTCACGAACCGGACCGTCCCATCGTGCTGGTGGCCCACGGCGGTCTCATCGCCGCACTGACCGCGGATCTGCTGGGCCTGCCGGTGGACAACTGGCCGTTGCTCGGCGGGATGGGCAACGCCAGTTGGGTGCAGCTGTCGGGACACTCGAGACCCGATGCCGGACTCGACGACATCCGCTGGCGACTCGATGTGTGGAACGCCTCGGCGCAGGTGGGCCATGACGTCCTCTGACTCTGACCCCGGCCGCCGAACACTGCTGGTCTTCGCCGATTCGCTGGCCTACTACGGCCCGACCGGCGGCCTGCCGTCGGACGATCCCCGGATCTGGCCCAATCTCGTCGCTGCTGAGCTCGGTTGGGATCTGGAACTGATCGGCCGCATCGGCTGGACGTGCCGTGACGTGTGGTGGGCGGCGACCCAGGACCCGCGGGCGTGGGCCGCGCTCCCGCGCGCCGGTGCCGTCGTCTTCGCCACCGGCGGCATGGATTCGCTTCCCTCACCGCTGCCGACCGCGCTGCGGGAGCTCATCCGGTACGTCCGGCCGCCGTGGCTGCGGCGATGGGTGCGCGACGGGTACGGGTGGATCCAGCCGCGGCTGTCGCCGGTCGCGCGAGCGGCGCTGCCGCCGCACCTGAGCGCGGAGTACCTCGAGATGACCCGGGGTGCCATCGACTTCAACCGCCCGGGCATCCCGATCGTCGCGTCGCTTCCGTCGGTGCACATCGCCGAGACCTACGGCAAAGCGCATCACGGCAGAGCCGGCACGGTCCGGGCGATCACCGAATGGGCCGCGCAGCACGACGTTGTTCTGGTCGACCTCAAGGCTGCCGTCGCCGAGCAGATTCTCGGCGGCCACGGCAACCCCGACGGTATCCACTGGAACTTCGAAGCCCATCAAGCAGTGGCCCAGCTGATGCTCAAGGCGCTCGCCCAAGCGGGTGTGGCGCACCGCCTCCCGGGCACCTGACCGATGGCGGTCGTCGTGGTGACCGACACCTCGTCCCGGTTGCCGATCGAGGTTCTCGAGCGCTGGAACATCCGGCAGGTGCCCTTGCACGTTCTGGTCGACCAGCATGATCTGCGGGATGCGGTCGATGTCATCCCCAACGACATTCACCAGCGCGCGCACGTGACGACCTCGGGAGCGACACCGGGCGAACTCGGCGCGGCCTACCGGCGGGCGCTGGCCGACAGCGGTGGTGACGGTGTGGTCGCCGTGCATATCTCCGCCGCGCTGTCGAGCACCTTCAGTTCCGCGGTCACCGCGGCCCGCGAATTCGGTTCGGCAGTGCGGGTGGTGAACTCGCGCTCGGCCGCGATGGGGGTCGGCTTCGTCGCGAGCGCCGCCGCCCGGTGCGCGGCCGAGGGCGGGGACCTCGACACCGTCGAGGCGGTAGCGCGGTCGGCGGTACCGCGCGGTTCGGCGTTCATCGTGGTGCACCGGCTCGACAATCTGCGGCGCAGCGGACGGATCGGCGCGACGTCGTCCTGGTTGGGCACGGCGCTGTCGCTGAAACCGCTGCTGCGCATCGACGTCGACGGCCGACTCGAGCTCGCCCAGCGCATCCGGACGGCGTCGAAGGCGCACGCCGCGCTCGTCGACCAGGTGGCAGAGTTCGTCGGTGACCGCCGCGCCGTGGTCGCGGTGCACCACGTCGACAACCACGATGCCGCCGATGCTGTCGGCGCGGCGCTGACCGAACGGCTGCCGCAGATCGGGACGCTCACGGTCACCGACATGGGACCCGTGCTGGCGGTCCACCTCGGTGCCGGCGCTGTCGGGGTGTGCGTGGGGCTTCTGGACTGAGGCGCCATCCGCGCGTGGCCTCGACGCGCGCCTCCAGAGCGTCGCCTCGACGCGCGATTGGTAAGTGTTGACTTACCGTTCGTGGCGACTTACCAAGTCGGCGCGGATGGGACGCCTGTGCCTGAAGCGGTATCCGGACCTGCTGATGCGACGGGCACCGACACCGCTGACGGTGCCCACGCGCGCCGAACGGGCGGATCCCGTCGACTTCCTCACCCACGCTGAGTGCCGCCGAATGGCAGGCGCAGAGCCTGTGCACCGGCTGGACGGTCAGCTGCGTCGTCGCGCGCCGCAAGTTCGGCGGGGCGTCATCTGGCACGGCGTGCTCGTCGCGCCTGCATTGGAGCGAGACATAAGGGGGTGAGCGTCCTCCACAGCTCGGCGTTCATCCACAGGCGCGACGTCGAGACTGCTGGGCGAGGCTGATCCGACGGACGGCGTCCCTACCGTCGGCGTATGCGGACCGAAGAGCCGGCCGAGCGGCTGCACCGTCGCCTCGGCTCCGAAGAAGAGCCCGACCGCGACGAGGCGCGACCCGACACCGCCCTGTCCCGGTGGCTGCCCGACGCCGCCACGCCGAGCGGGACGGGCTGGGTGGCGGCGGTGCGAGCCGACCCGGGGAGAGCCGGTGTCGTCGGATTGGCCCTCGTCGGCGTGATGGCCGTGTTGGTCACCGTGTTCACCCTGTGGCGCGACGACCCGCCTCCGGTGGTCGCGGCGAAACTGCCCGAGGTGGAGATGGTGTCGTCGGCCGCCCCGAAGCCGGCACCCGACCAGCCGGTGGTGGTCAGCGTCGTCGGGCTGGTCCGCCAGCCGGGGCTGGTGACGCTGGCCCCGGGCGCCCGGATCGCCGATGCCCTCGAGGCGGCCGGTGGAGCGGTCGACGGCGCGGACCTGATCGGGCTGAACATGGCGCGACGGCTCACCGACGGCGAACAGATCATCGTCGGAATCGCCCCCGCGCCCGGTCAACCCGCCACCATGGGCAGCTCCGCGAGCGGAGTGCCAGACGCTGCGGCGGCTCCGTCCGGCGCCGCGCCCGCCGAACCGGCCAAGGCTGCCGGCAAGCCGGTGAACCTCAACACCGCGACCGTTGAGCAACTCGACACGCTGCCCGGGGTGGGGCCGGTCACCGCGGCGGCTATCGTCGCCTGGCGCGACGCGAATGGCGCCTTCGACAGCGTCGACCAACTCGGCGAGGTGGACGGAATCGGTCCGGCGCGGCTGGCCAAACTCCGCGACCTGGCCCATGTGTGAGCGACGAGGCCGCGCCGCTCGACCTGCGCCTGATTCCCGCGGCCTCGACCGGGTGGGCGGTCACCGCGGCTGGGATCCAGTGGGGAACCGCCGCCGCGGTACTGGTGCTGATCGGCGGAGTCTCCGCGACGGCCGCGGCAGCGGTGTGGGGCAGCGGCGAGGTGACGGTCACCGCGGCGATCCGGTCGGCGGCCGCGGCTCTGGCGGCGGTCGCGGTCGTCGGGGCGGCCTTCACCGTCGCGGTGACGATGCGCGCCGATCAGGTGCGCCACCACCCAATCGGAGCGCTCTACGGGTCGACGGTGCTGGTCACCGTCACCCCTGGCGACACCCCGCGGCCGCTCGGCGGTGGGCGCCTGATGTTCCGGGCGGTTCTGCACGCCGTGGACGGCCGACCGATGTCGGGGCGGGTGGTGGTCTTCGCGTCGGCGAGCGGATTCTCCGACGTGAGCGCGGGCCGCCCGGCTGCGTTCCGTGCCGGCATCGGCAGACCCGCTCGGCGCGACCTCACAGTGGCGGTGCTGTCGGCGAGCGGGGACGCCGCCGTGGGGACGGCCTCCCCGGTGCACCGGATGGCGCAGCACCTCCGCACCGGGTTCGCCGACGCCGCGCGCGGAGTGCTGCCGGTCGATCAGGCGGCGATGCTGCCCGCGCTGGTGCTCGGCGACACCGCGGCACTGTCACCGGACGCCACCGCGGAATTCCGCGCAGCCGGACTGACCCACCTGACGGCGGTGTCGGGCGCCAACGTGACGATCGTGTGCGGCGCGGTGCTGCTCAGCGCGGCGGTGTTCGGGCCGCGCGCAGCGGTCGCATTCGCCGCGTTGGCGCTGCTTGCGTTCGTCGTGGTCGTGCAGCCGTCGGCGAGTGTGCTGCGCGCCGCGGTGATGGGTGCGATCACCCTGCTCGCGATGGTCACGCACCGGCGCAGGCAGGCGATCCCCGCGTTGGCCGCCAGCGTGCTGGTGCTCCTGATCGCCGCACCCGAACTCGCCGTGGACGCCGGCTTTGCGCTGTCGGTGGCGGCGACGGCCGGTCTGGTGGTGATTGCGCCGGTGTGGTCCCGGCGGCTGACCGGGCGCGGGTGGCCGAAACCGTTCGCCGACGCCGTCGGTGTCGCGCTGGCGGCGCAGCTGGTGACCGCGCCACTGGTGGCGGGGATCTCCGGTCGCGTCAGCCTGGTGTCGGTGCTGGCAAATGTCGCTGCAGCGCCGGTGATCCCGCCCATCACGGTGGTCGGCACCGCCGCGTCGGCGCTGTGCTCACTGTGGCCGGCGGGTGCCGGGCTGCTGATCCGGTTCACCGGACCGCCGTTGTGGTGGCTGCTGCGCGTGGCCGAACGGGCGGCCGCGGTGCCCGGCGCTTCGGTCCCGGTGCCGTCCGGGTGGGCCGGGGTCGGGCTGGTGGCGGTGGGCGGGACGACACTCGTCTTGCTGTGGCGGTGGCGGTGGGCGCGGATCGCCGCCGGGGCGGCTGCGCTGTGCCTGGTGGCGTGGTCGATGTCCGGGCACGCCGCACTCGGCGGCGTCGGCGCCGCGTGACACGATCATCGGGTGAGCCAACAGGTCGCAGCCCTCCATCTGGTCCTGGGGGACGAGGAACTGCTCGTCGAGCGCTCGGTGGCGGCCGTGCTGAAGAACGCGCGCAAGCGCGCAGGCACCCACGATGTCCCGGTCAACCGGCTACGCGCCGGTGAGGTGAGCACCAGCGAACTCGCCGAACTGCTCAGCCCGTCGCTGTTCTCCGACGAGCGGGTGGTGGTGCTGGAATCGGCCGCCGAGGCCGGCAAGGACGCGGTCGCACTGATCGCCACGGCGGCGGCCGACCTGCCGCCGGGCACGATGCTCGTCGTCGTGCACTCGGGCGGGGGCCGCGCCAAAGCGTTGGCCGATCAGCTCAAGAAGCTCGGCGCCGAAGTGCATCCGTGCACCAAGATCGTCAAAGCCGCCGACCGCGCCGATTTCCTTCGCAAGGAGTTCCGCGGCCACAAGGTCAAGGTCACCGATGACACCGTCACCGCCGTGCTCGACGCGGTCGGTTCCGATATCCGCGAGCTGGCGGCGGCCTGCTCGCAACTGGTGGCCGACACCGCAGGTGAGGTCGACGCGGCCGCGGTGCGCCGGTACCACTCTGGAAAGGCTGAGGTAAAGGGCTTCGACATCGCGGACAAGGCTGTGACCGGCGACGTCGCCGGGGCCGCCGAGGCCCTGCGTTGGGCGATGCTCAGCGGCGAACCGCAGGTGGTGCTGGCCGATGCGCTGGCCGAGGCGGTGCACACTATCGCCCGCGTCGCGCCACTGTCGGGTGATCCTTACCGGCTGGCGGGTGAACTCGGCATGCCGCCGTGGCGCGTGCAGAAGGCGCAGAAGCAGGCGCGGCGCTGGTCGCGGGCGTCGGTCGCGGAGGCCATGCGGCTGGTCGCGGCCCTCAACGCAGACGTCAAGGGCGCAGCGGCAGATGCCGACTACGCCCTTGAATCAGCGGTGCGCAGAGTCGCCGAACTCGTGGCCGACTAGCGAGCGCGAGGAACGCTCAGAACTTGTTCAGCGCGACGGCGAGCGCCGACTTCTTGTTGGCGGCCTGGTTCTTGTGGATGACGCCCTTGCTGGCGGCCTTGTCCAGCTTCCGGCCGGTCGCGACGAGCAGTTCGGCGGCCTTGTCCTTGTCGCCGGCGTCGAGGGCTTCGCGGAACCCGCGCACCGCGGTGCGCAGCGAGGACTTCACCGACTGATTGCGCAGACGCCGACGCTCGTTGGTGCGGATGCGCTTTTCCTGCGACTTGATGTTGGCCACGTAGAGCAGTCCTTCTCGAATATCGGGTGGATGATGCAGAGTCTTCGTCCGCGCCGACACGGCGGGCAGCGATTGTCCAGGTTACCAGCGAGGCACTGAATCGACCAAAGTGAGCCCGCTAACCTGCCTAAATGCCCGGTGTGGGGCAAAGTGTCATGGGTGAGCCTGCGCACCCTGCCGACCGAATCCAGCCGATCCTCCCGCACCAACGGTGCGCGGACCAAGAGGCACGCAGGAATCTTCGACGGCTACAACAGCGTCGGGGCCTACGACAAGGCCTTCGACGAGATGTTCGATCCCCAAGGCAACGTGCGGGGCCCCTACAAGGGCATCTTCGCCGAACTCGAGCCCGCGGACGCCTCGGACCTCCAGGCGCGCGCCGATGCGCTGGACCGGGCGTTTATCAACCAGGGGATCACGTTCTCACTGTCCGGCCAGGAGCGGCCACTGCCGCTGGACCTCGTGCCGCGGGTGATCTCCGCCACCGAGTGGACGCGGTTGGAGCGCGGTATCACGCAGCGGGTGCGCGCACTCGAGGCCTATCTCGACGACATCTACGGCGAACAACACATCCTTCGCGACGGCGTCATCCCGCGCCGGCTTGTCACGTCCTGTGAGCATTTCCACCGCGAGGCGGTGGGCATCAGCCCGCCCAACGGTGTGCGCATCCACGTTGCAGGCATCGACCTGATCCGTGACGAACACGGCAGCTTCCGGGTCCTCGAGGACAATCTGCGGTCCCCGTCCGGGGTGTCCTATGTGATGGAGAACCGCCGCACCATGGCGCGGGTGTTTCCCAACCTGTTCGCCACCCACCGGGTACGCGCGGTCGACGACTACGCCTCACACCTGTTGCGGGCCCTGCGCAACGCGGCCGCCTCCAACGAGGCCGACCCGACGGTCGTGGTGCTGACACCGGGGGTCTACAACTCGGCGTACTTCGAGCACTCACTGCTCGCCCGGCAGATGGGTGTGGAGCTGGTCGAGGGGCGCGACCTGTTCTGCCGTGACAACACGGTCTACATGCGCACCACCGCCGGTGAGCGCCAGGTCGACGTCATCTACCGCCGCATCGACGACGCGTTCCTTGACCCGATGCAGTTCCGCCCCGATTCGGTGCTCGGGGTCGCCGGGCTGCTCAACGCCGCCCGGGCCGGCAACGTCGTCATCTCCAGCGCCGTCGGCAACGGCGTCGGCGACGACAAGCTGGTGTACACCTACGTGCCGACGATCATCGAGTACTACCTGGGTGAGAAGCCGCTGCTGGCGAACGTCGACACCTACCGCTGCTGGCTCGACGAGGAACGCGAGGAGGTGCTCGACCGGGTCAACGAACTGGTCATCAAACCGGTCGAGGGCTCCGGCGGGTACGGCATCGTGTTCGGCCCGAACGCGTCGGACAAAGAGCTCAACACCATCTCCAAGAAGATCCGCAACGACCCCCGCGGGTGGATCGCCCAGCCGGTGATGCAGCTGTCGACCGTACCGACCCAGATCGGCGGAAAGCTGGCGCCCCGTCACGTCGACCTGCGACCGTTCGCGGTCAACGACGGTGACGACGTGTGGGTGCTACCAGGAGGGCTCACCCGAGTAGCACTGCCGGAGGGCTCGCTGGTGGTCAACTCCAGTCAGGGCGGAGGGTCGAAGGACACCTGGGTGCTGGCGTCGCGCACGTCGGCCGCCGAGCGGGAACTCGCCGCCGCGGAGGTCGTGCGCCAACTGCCCAAGGCGGAAAAGAACACCAAGACCGCCAAGGTCGACAAGGGCGCCGACGCCCAATCCGCAGAACAGCTGCAGCTGCAGCAGCAGCAACAGCAGCAGCAGCAGCAGCAGTAGGGGTTGTCGGACATGTTGGCACGCAACGCCGAATCGCTGTACTGGATCGGACGCTACGTCGAACGCGCTGACGACACCGCCCGCATCCTCGACGTGACCGTGCACCAACTGCTCGAGGATTCCAGCGTCGACCCGGACCGGGTGGCACGGACGCTGCTGCGGGTGCTCGGCATGGAGGCGCCCGACCATCCGCTCGACGTGTGGTCGCTGGCCGACATCGTCGCGTTCGACCGCGACAGTGCCGACGGTACGTCGATCGTCGACTCGATCTCTGCGGCGCGCGAAAACGCCCGTGGGGCGCGTGAAGTCACCTCGACAGAGATATGGGAGTGCCTCAACACCACCTATAACGCCCTGGCCGAACGTGAACGCGCCGCCAAACGCTTGGGCCCGCACGAGTTCCTGTCCTACGTCGAGGGCCGTGCGGCCATGTTCGCCGGGCTGGCCGATTCCACGCTCAGCCGCGACGACGGTTACCGGTTCATGGTGCTCGGCCGCGCGATCGAGCGCGTCGACATGATGGTCCGGTTGTTGCTCTCGCGCGTCGGCGACAGCGGATCGTCGCCCGCGTGGGTCACGCTGCTGCGTTCGGCCGGTGCGCACGACACCTACCTGCGTACCTACCGGGGTGTGCTGGACGCCGGCCGCGTCGTCGAATTCATGATGCTCGACCGGCTGTTCCCGCGGTCGATCTTCTACTCGCTGCGTCTCGCCGAGCACAATCTCGACGAACTGCTCAACAGGCCGCACAACCGGTTGGGCGCCACGGCCGAAGCGCAACGCCTGCTGGGCCGCGCGCGCAGCGAGTTGGAGTTCATGCATCCCGGTGTCCTGCTCGAATCGCTCGAGCAACGGCTGGCCGGATTGCAGAAGACGTGCAGCGACGTGGGAGAAGCGTTGGCGGTTCAGTACTTCCACGTCGCGCCGTGGGTGGCGTGGACCGATGCGGGTCGCAACGCGATGGTCATCGAAGAGGGTGAGGTCTAGGGCCGATGAGTGGCGAGCGCGGCGACGAGCCCTCGGACGAAGAGCAGACCAGCAAGAGGAGACACTGATGTGGCGGATGCGGGTGGTGCACGCGACGGGCTATGCCTACAGGTCGCCGGTCACCGCGTCGTTCAATGAGGCCCGTTTGACGCCGCGTTCGGACACCCGGCAGAACGTCATCCTCAACCGGGTCGAGACGGCGCCGGCCACCCGCCAGTATCGCTACGTCGACTACTGGGGCACCGCGGTGACCGCGTTCGACCTGCACGCACCGCACACCGAACTCGAGGTGACGTCCTCGTCCGTGGTCGAGACCGACGTCGGCGACCGCCCCACGGAAACCGTGACGTGGGACGATCTGCGATCCGAGGCGGTCATCGACCGGTTCGACGAGGTGCTCACCGCATCGCACTACACTCCGGACAGCAGGCGCATCGCCCGGGTCGGCCAGCGCATCGCGAAGTACCACGACCCGTACGAGGCGGTCATCGCCGCCGCGAACTGGGTGCACACCGAACTGGACTACGTCCCGGGGACCACCGGCGTGCACTCATCGGGCCTTGACGCGCTGCGCGAGGGTAAGGGAGTATGTCAGGACTTCGCGCACCTGTCGCTCCTCCTGTTGCGGAGCATGGGAATTCCCGCCCGTTACGTATCCGGCTACCTGCACCCGAAGAAGGACGCGGCGATCGGCGACACCATCGACGGTCAGAGCCACGCGTGGGTGCAGGCCTGGACCGGGGGCTGGTGGCACTTCGACCCCACCAACGACAGCGACATCAACGAGCAGTACATCAGCGTGGGCGTCGGACGCGACTACGCGGACGTGTCACCGCTCAAGGGCATCTACTCGGGGGAGGGGTCCACCGACCTCGACGTCGTGGTGGAGATCACCCGTCTGGCTTGACGTACACCGGGCCGGCCGTAAGCGCATCGAGCGCCGCGCACGGCACGGTGTCACCGGGCAGCACAACCGAGGGTCAGGCGATTGGCTATTCCGATCGCGGCGAATCCGGCCTAACCTAATGTGAGCCGTATCACACGAGGCGGAGGCGGCGATGCGAATAGCGGATGTGCTGCGCAGCAAGGGCTCGGCGGTGGCGACCATCACCGAGGCCACCACGGTCACCGGATTGCTGGCCGAACTCGCCACCCACAACATCGGCGCCATGGTCGTCGTCGGGCCCGACGGCATCGTCGGGATGGTCTCCGAGCGAGATGTGGTGCGCCGACTGCACGAACGGGGTGCCGATCTGCTGCGTCAGCCCGTCTCGGAGATCATGACGAACGTCGTGGTGACGTGTACGCCGGACGATCTCGTCGACGATATGTCGGCGTTGATGACCAACAACCGTGTCCGGCACGTCCCGGTGCTCGACAACGGCGGGCTGGCCGGGATCGTGAGCATCGGCGACGTGGTCAAGACGCGGATGGAGCAGCTGCAGGCCGAACAGGAACGGTTGCACGCCTACATCAGCGGAGGGTGAGTCACCGCCCGGCGGTGATCGATGTGTGATCGTGGGGGCCGCGCCCCTCAGCTCCAGAAGGACTCAGCTCCAGAAGTACTCAGCTCCAGAAGTACTCGGTGCGCAGTCGTGTGGCGACCACGTCGAAACGGTCGCGGTCGAGAATAGCGCCCTCGCGGCGAATGCCTTCCTCTGGCACGTCGAGCACCCGGTCCAACCGTACCCAGCTGGTCCGGCCATCGTAGTCCCAGCTGCCGGCGCCGATGGCAACCCAGTCCGGGTCGTCGACGTGATGGTCCTGACTCGACAGCATCAGGCCTAGCAACGTCCGCCGATCACGGCCGACGACCAGAACGGGACGATCCTTACCGCGACTCGGGTCGTCCTCGTAGACCACCCAGGTCCAGACGATCTCCCCGGGGTCGGCCCGCCCGTCGAGGTTGGGTGCGTAGACGATCTTGCGGGCGCGCTGCGCGGTGGGAACGCTGTTCTGCGTCACCGGGCGGCCCGCGGTGATAGCGGGCGAGGCCGCACTGGAGGCGCCCGCGAGTGCCGACAGGCCCACACCCAATCCGATCTTGAGACCCTGGTTGATGCCCTGCTGCACCGTGCGCGGACGGTTCTCGGACTGCTGGAGCTGGCGGATGACCTTGGGTGCCTCTTGGAACACCAGCTTCTCCGCCAACCGCTGAAACGTCCTCCACTGCGACGCCATGTCTTCGAGCATAGGTGAGGCCAGAAGCGCACCCCCTGCCGTGTGCGGCACCGTGAACCCCGCCCGGCAACTCGAGTTCAACCCCCGTCGGTGGGCCCGCGCACAGCCGATGTCGGGGGTCTGACGCGAGCCGAACCGCGGCGCTCGGGAGGACGCTCGCCCGTGGTCTCGGGGTGCGGTGTTTACCGGGGTTTCGACGGGGAACCTTGTCCCAGGCCTCCCGTCGGCCGCGGCGGCCTCGATACCGGAGGGAGCTGGCCATGTACACCGGCGTGGCGTCGATGCTGTTGGTGACAGTGGTCGGCACGGCGGCGGTATACGGGTTGCACCGGCTCACCGCGGTGGCCCCGAACGCACTAACGTCACTGCCGTACCAATCCGGGTGGCAGCCGGAGGAACACGCGTTGTCGCGCTATCACGTCCGCTGGTATCCGGCGACGCTGGTTTTCCTGGCGTTCGACGTCGAGATGCTGTTCATGTATCCGTGGGCGATCGTCGTCGCGGAGCTGGGCCTCAAGGCTATCGTCGAGATGTTCCTGTTCCTGGGGGCGCTGTTCGTCGCGGTGGCGTGGGCGTGGCGGGAGGGCGCACTGCGATGGGTGTGAGGCAGACGTTGGCCGAGCTCGCCGTTCGCGGCGTCCATGTGCTCACCGTGGAGGTGCCCGGACAGTGGGTGACGCGTTCTCACCTGCAACGGCACATCCTCGATCGAGGGTGGCGGGATGCGTTGTCGGCCGCCGACGCCGACGTTCTCGCGGTCTGCGGCGTGCCGGGGCCCGAACTGTCCGCTGTCATCGATCGGATCTGGGATCAGCTGCCTGGGCCCAGAGTCAGGATCGACGTCCCCGGCCCTTCGCACGTCGAAGCCCAATTGGACCGCGCCGCCGCCGAACTGCTCCATGATGACCGCCAGCGCGCCGACGCGCGAAGCAGACCGCAGCGGCCCCATATCAGCGCCGACGGCGATCACGGCGACATGGATCACGGCGACATGGATCACGGTGACATGGATCACGGTGACATGGATCACGGTGGCATGGATCACGGTGGCATGGATCACGGTGGCATGGATCACGGTGGACACGGCGAGATGGATCACGGCGGCATGGATCACGGTGGCATGGATCACGGCGATATGGACATGGACATGGCGCCGGAAGGTATCGCGCTGGCGCAGGGGACCGAGGACCGCGACGGGCTGGAGATGGACGCACTGCATCTGCGGCTGGGTCCCGTGCTGCCGTACTGGCCGGCCGGACTGGTGTTGCGCTGCAGCATCAACGGAGACGTCATCACCGAGGCGCGGGCCTGGATCGTCGGCGCCGCGCGGCATGCCGGCGATCGGTCAGAATCGTCACCGCTCGACGGTGCGTTGGGGGCGGCGCGGGAATGCGACCACATCCACGACGTGCTCGCCCTGGTGGGCTGGCCCCGCGGCGCCGCGATCGCACGGCGCTGCCGGGATCTGCTGCTGGCAGACGAGAACGAGAACGCGGTGCGGCTGCTGGGCAAGCTCCAGCGCGCCGTGCGCCGATCGGTGCTGCTGCGCTGGTCGTTGCGTGACGTCGGATTGCTGACGCGCCAGGAGCTTGGCCGACGACGACTGCCGGCCGCGCTGGAAGGCGATGCGTACACCCGGCTGCTGACAAGGTCGGACGTCATGGGCGATCTGGTGTCGGACCCGCTGATGGTCAATCCCTTTCACGTCGACACCCGAACCGTCACGGAGGCATTGCCACACCTGGTCGGCGGGCTCGACATTGCCACGGCGCGCCTCACCGTCGCCGGTTTGGGTATCGAAACGTCGCTGCACGCCGGGGTCGGCGCACCATGACGATCACCACGGTGTCCGGAATGTGGGCAATTGTCGCCGCCGCCTTGCTCATCGGCCTGGCTTACTACGCCGCAACACTCGACGGTGCCTTCACCGCCTGGGAAGACGGTGTCACCGCGCGTGCCCTCGCCCCGTTGTCGGAATCGGCCCGGCTGTTTCGGCAGCGACGGCGGGTCACCGTCGCGGCGGACAGGGTGTTGTGGCGGATCGGCGGTGGGGGACTGATCGCGGTCGCCCTGCTGATGGTGACGGTGGTGCCGCTGGGCCGATGGACGCTCTTCGACCTCGACGTGGGCGTCGTGTGGTTCAACGCGATGGACGTTTGCGTGTGGGCGCTGGTGTGGCTCGCGGGATGGGGCGCGAATTCGACCCACTCACTCGTCGGCGGGTACCGGTTTCTGGCTCAGGGGCTCGGGTACGAACTGCCGCTGATGTTCGCGTTGGTCGCCCCCGCCATCGCCGCCGAGAGTCTGCGCATCGGCACGGTGGCCGATGCGCAACACGGGCTGTGGTACGTGGTGTGGATGCCTGTGGCGTTCGCCGTCTATTCCCTTGGGGTGGCAGGATTTTCGGTGTGGGGGCCGATGTCGGCGGCATTCGGAGCCGACATCGCCGGCGGGGTGGCCGCCGAGTTGTCCGGTGCCGATCGCCTGCTGGTGGTGATCGGGCGGTACGCACTACTGGCGGCGGGGTCGGCCTTCGCGGTGCCTCTGTTCCTCGGCGGTGGCGCCGGCCCGCTGCTGCCGGACTGGTTGTGGACGCTCGTGAAAACGGTTGCCCTGCTGACGGTACTGGTGTGGTTGCGGCGCCGACTGCCACTGTTGCGGCCGGACAAGTTCATGGAGATCGGCTGGCTCGTGCTGCTGCCTGCCGTGCTGGTCCAGGACCTGATCGTGGCGATCGTCGCCGTCTGGAGGTAGCGACCATGCTCGCGGACATTGTCTTCGGGGCCGTATTCTGGGCCGCCGGCGGTACCGCCTTGCTCGCCGGCGCGGCAGTATTCGTCGTCGACTCGATGGCCAGGGCGACCTACGCCCTGGCGACGTCTTTCATCGCCGTCGGGGTGGCGGTGTTGTTGCTCCAGCAGAACTACGTCGGGGTCGTCGTCATCTTGATGATGGTCATGGAGATGGCCGTGATGGCGGTCTACATGGTCATGTTCATGGGGATGAATCCGGCGCTGATGCCGATGAGCATGGTGCACGGCAAACGGATGTCGCTGGCCATTTCGATCGGCACGTTCCTGCTCCTGGCCACCGGCATCCTGCTGGTGGATTGGCCGCCGCGGCGCGGATCGCCGCCGGCGGACGTCACGGCCGCGCTCGGCGACGCGCTGATGGGCCAGAAGATGCTCGCCATGGTGGTCATCAGCCCCGTGATGGTGGCGACCATCGTCGGCGGGGTGGTGCTGGCCGTGCGGCGCACCCGCTACGACCGGTTCGGCGACGACCTGCGACGGCGACCGGCCAGCGACCCGCAACCGGGAGGGGTCGGCCGATGACCCTGCAGACGGTGCTGCTGGTGGCGGCCGCGGTGTTCAGCGTCGGCCTGTACGGTGCCCTGTCCCAGCAGGTCGTGGTCATGGTGATGATGGGTCTGGAGCTGATGATCAACGCGGTGATCCTCGCGGGCGCGGGCTTCTGGTGGTTTCTGGCGCCCCACCCGACGGGCCAGGTGCTGCTGATGGTAATCGTCGCCGCGATGACCGTGGAGATGGCGATGGGGTTCGCGGTGGCCACGCTGCTGCACCGCGACCGGCAGGCCGACATGACCGACATGGCCACGGATCTGGCCGGGTGAGGCGATGACGGCGTCGTTGGCGCAGTGGTCGCTGTGGGGTCTGGTCGCACTGCCCGCCGCCGCCGGGGTGGTGTTGTTGGTCAACCACCTTCGCCGCCCCGCGGCCGACCGCCTGGCCTCGGTCACCTCGGTGGGGGCGGCCACGGTCGGGGTGGTGCTGGCCGGGGTGGTCGCCGTCAGCAGGCCCACGGTCAGTGTGCCGTTCATGGGCGGTGCGGACTTCGCCTTGAGCGTCGACGCGTTGTCGGCGACCGTGGTGCCCGCCGTCGCCGTCATCACGCTGCTGGTGCTGGTCTTCGCCGTCGGCGACGGCGCGGTGCGGGGTGGTCGCTTCCACGGCCTGATGCTCCTGTTCGCCGCAGCGGTGATGCTGACCGCCACCGCGGCCACCCTGCCTGCGCTGCTGTTGGCGTGGGAAGTGATGGGGGCCGCCTCCTACGCCCTGATCGGCTGGCGATGGCGGCAGACGTACCGGGTGTCGGCCGGTCTGACCGCTTTTGTCACCACCCGCGCGGCCGACCTCGGTCTCTACCTCGCCGGCGGCGCCGCGCTGGCCGGCGGTGCGGGACTCGCGCTGGCCGACATGGCGGACGCCTCGAGCGGATGGCGACACGCCATCGCCGCGGGCGTCCTGGTCGCCGCACTGGGCAAGGCGGCGCAGCTGCCGTTCTCGTTCTGGCTCTCGCGTGCGATGGAAGGGCCGAGTCCGGTGAGCGCGCTGCTGCACTCCGCGGCGATGGTCGCGATGGGCGCCTACCTGCTGCTGCGCATGGGCCCGCTGCTCGCGGCGTCCGGATGGGCAGCCACGGCCGCCGCATGGCTGGGGGCCGCGACCGCCGTCCTGCTGGGGGCGGTCGCAGTCGCCCAGCGCGACCTCAAACAACTGCTCGCGGCGTCGACCGCCGCGCAACTGGGCTTCGTCGTGATGGCCGCCGGACTGGCCGCGGTCGGCGGCGGCGCCGCACAGTTGGTCGCGCACGCCTTCACCAAGGCCGGCCTGTTCCTGGCCGCCGGTGCATGGCTGTCGCTGGTCGGGAGCAAGCGCCTCACCGAGCTGCGCGGGATCGCGCGGCGCTGGCCGTTGATCGGGGTGACGGCCGGCGTCTCGGCCCTGGCCCTGGCGGGTGTTGCACCGTTGTCGCTGTGGGCGACCAAGGACGCCGTGTTGGCGGTTGCCCGCGAACACTCGATATGGCTGTATCTGGCGGGCCTGACGGCGGCCGCATTGTCGGCCGCGTACGCGGGCAAGATCCTGCTGGTCATCTGGGGCCGGCCCGCGCAACGCCAGCCAGGCAAGCCACGTCGATCGTCGCCCAGCTTCTTTGAACGGGTACCGCTGGCCATCCTGGCGGCGGGCGCGGCGGTGACCGGCGTGCTCGCGCTGCCGCCGATAGGTACGCGGCTGGGCCAAGCCCTCGATCCCGGCCCCACCGCACATGCCACGGTGCTCGAGCTCATGATCTCGGCCGTGCTCGCCGTCGTGGTTGTGCTCGCGGTGCTGCGGTGGGGTGCGCCCGAGCCGAGGTGGTTGGCGTCGTGGCTGGGCTTGGAGAGGGCCGCACACGCGTCGGTGGTCGCACCCACCATGCTGCTCGCGGGCGTCCTCGCCCAATTCGACGACCGGGTCCTCGACCGGTCGATATCCGCCGTCGCGCTGCGGACCCTTTCCCTGTCGCGCGTCTTCGCCGGGTTCGACCACAACATCCTCGATCGGGCCGTGGACGCGACCGCCGCGGGCACCATGGCCTCCGCTGCCGCGGCCGCGCGCGCGGATCGCCGCGACGTGGACGGCCTGGTGGAGCGAACCGCCACGCTGATGCGGCGGCTGGGGGAGCTGGCCCGAAAGCCGCAGACCGGCCTGCTGCACCAGTACTACATGAGCGCCGTGGTCACCGTCGTCCTCGCCGTCCTACTCCTTGTTGCCGTGAGGTGAGCGTGCTCAGCATCGTCGTGTTTCTCCCATTGGCCGCCGCCGTGACGCTGCTGGCGGTGCCTGCCGTGTCCGATGCGCTCGCCGGTCGGCTGTGGGTGGCGGTCACGGCCGTCGAGGTGGTTCTGGCCGGGGTGTTGTGGTGGCGGTACACCGCACCAGGGCCCGGCGCATTGGCCTTCGAGGAGCAGGTCCCCTGGATTCCCGGGGTCAACAGCAGCTATCACGTCGGTGTCGACGGGTTGTCGCTGCCGCTTGTCGCGATGACCTCGGTGGTTTTCCTGGCGTGCGCCGTCTACAGCCTGCGCGACACTGATCGGCCGCGGACCCAGGCCGCACTTTTCCTGTTCCTGCAGACGGTGAGCCTGGGCCTGTTCGTGGCGGCCGACCTGATCCTGTTCTTCCTGTTCTTCGACCTGTCGATCGTGGCGATGTATTTCGTCATCGCCGGATGGGGTCACGGTGACCGGGGCCGCTCGGCGCTGAAGTTCTTCCTCTACACGTTCCTGGGGTCACTGGCTTTGCTGGTGGGCTTCATCGGCCTCTACATCGGCGCCGAGCCGCACACGTTCGACATGGTGGAACTGGCGGCCGCCGCTCCGCTGGCGGGCCGCCCGCTTGCCGGAGGTCTGGTACTGGCGGCGATCGTCGTGGGGTTGGCCGTCAAGACGCCGACCTTCCCGTTTCACACCTGGCTTCCGCCCGCGCATACCGACGCCCCGGCGATCGGGTCGGCGGTGCTCGCCGGCGTGCTGCTGAAGATGGGCACGTACGGGTTCCTCCGGATCGCAATGCCGATGCTGCCCGAGGCGTGGCGGGACTGGGCCTGGGGCATCATCGCCGTCGGCGTGGTGTCGGTGCTCTACGGGGCCCTGGTCGCGCTGGCCCAGGACGACCTCAAGCGGATGATCGCCTATACGTCGGTCAACCACATGGGCTACATCGTGCTGGCGGTCGGCGCCGCCGGCCTCGTCGCCGCCGACACCGCTCAAGCTCGCGAGGTCGCCGTCAGCGGCGCGGTCACTCAGATGGTCAGCCACGGCTTGATCACCGGCGCGCTGTTCCTCCTCGCGGGTGTGTTCCAGGCGCGCACCGGCAGCTACGCCATCAAGGAGTACGGCGGACTCGCCGGCCCCGCGCCGAAACTCGCCGCCCTGTTCGCGATCGGGGCGTTCGCCTCCCTCGGGCTGCCCGGCTTCTCCGGCTTCATCGCCGAGTTCCAGATCTTCACCGGCAGCATCGCCGCCGCCCCGGTGACCGCGGTCGCGCTGCCGGGCATCGTGATCACCGCGGCGCTGTTCCTGCGCGCCTTTCAGCACATCTTCACCGGTGAAACTCGGCTGCGCTCAATCGGTTTCGTCGACCTTCGGGGAACCGAGATGTGGTCGGCTGCCATGCTGTTGGCGCTTTCCGTGGTGATCGGCCTCGTTCCCCGGGTGCTGCTCGACACCGTCGAACCGGCCGCCGCGGTGCTGATCGGCCTTGTCGGGAGGTAGGCGGTGAACCCCAACACCGGGATGCACCTGACGCTGATGCTGCCGGAGATGCTGGTGTTCGGTGCGGGACTGTCGGTGCTGATCGGCGGCTCGTTCCTGGCGCGGCGCCGCCAGTGGTGGGGTCGCGTGGTGGCCGCCGCGGCGCTCTGCGGCGCCGGTGTCGTCGCGGCGGTCCAGCTCGCCGGATCCGATGGGGTGGCGTTCGACGGCACCTTCGTGGTGGACACCGCGACGGGCGTCGCGCGCATCGCCTCCGCCGTCGGCCTGCTGGCGGTGCTCGCCGTGGCGGGTGACGAAATCGCGGGCTCCGCACGGGAAAGCGAGATCTACGCACTGTTGCTGTTCGCCACCACCGGGGTGCTCGTCCTCGCCGGCACGGCCGACCTGATCGTGCTCGTCGCCGGATATCTGCTCGCCAGCATTCCGCTGTATGCGCTCATCGGGCTAGCCCGCACCGCCACCGGGGCCGAGGCGGCGATGAAGACCTACCTGCTCGGAGCGCTGTTCGGGATCCTTCTGCTGCTGGGGGTCAGCGTCCTCTACGGGGTCACGGGCGGCACCTGGTACCCACAGGTGGCCGGCGAACTCGGCACCGCACCGTCCGGCGCCGTCGCCGCCGGTCTGATCGGAATCCTCGGGGGGCTGTTGTTCAAGGCCGGCGGCGTGCCGGCGCACTTCTGGATTCCCGACGCGGCGCAGGGCGCTGCCGGCACCGTGGCGATGTTCGTGACCACCGTGCCCAAGGTCGGCGCGTTGATCGCGTTGTACCGACTGGCCGACCTGCTTCCCGACACCATCGCCTGGCCGCTGCTGATCGGGCTGCTGGCGGTCGCGAGCATGACCCTGGGCAATCTGGCCGCCTACTGGCAGAGCGACCCCCGGCGGCTGCTGGGCTGGTCGACGGTCAGCCAGGTCGGTTACCTGTTGGTGCCGGTGGCCGTCGTCGGGCGCAGCGACCTCGCCGTCCCGGCGCTGCTGTTCTACCTGATCGCCTACACCGTCACGAACGTCGCCGCGTTCGCGGTCTCCACCGCGCTGCCCGGACTTCGGGACCTCGGCTCCTATCGTGGGCTGGCCTACGAACGGCCGTGGCTGGCAGGGGCATTGGTCGTGGCACTGCTCGGACTGCTGGGAACCCCGCCGACCGCCGTGTTCGTCGGCAAGCTGACCACCGCAGGCGCCGCCTGGGACGGCGGTGCGGCGTGGCTGGCGGTCGTCGTCTTCGTCAACACCCTTATCAGCCTCTTCTACTACTTGCGCTGGATTGCGCCCTGTTACCAGCGGGTGGACGGACGCGACGACGCGTTCCCGGTCACGTCCTGGTCCGTTGCCACGGCCGTCGGTGCCGCGGTCCTGAGCCTCGCGCTGGGAGTTGGTGCCGGACTGGTGTGGAGGGTGGTGGCCGGATAGTGGGGTCCGGGTGGTGGCTCCGGAGTCGGTGTTCGGCTGCACGAGCCGGGTTCGCGCTGCGCGATTGTGCGGTCCGGACGCCGCCTCTATACGCTTGTCATACCCGTCGCCCGCCTCACCAGGAGATCCCATCAGCACTTTCGCCGACCAGACTTTCACGGCGCCGGCGCAGATCCGGAACTTCTGCATCATCGCGCACATCGACCACGGCAAGTCCACGCTCGCTGACCGGATGCTGGGCATCACCGGCGTCGTCGCCGATCGCGACATGCGCGCGCAATACCTCGACCGGATGGACATCGAGCGCGAGCGCGGCATCACGATCAAGGCGCAGAATGTGCGTCTGCCGTGGGAGGTCAACGGCGAACAGTTCGTCCTGCACCTGATCGACACCCCTGGCCACGTCGATTTCACCTACGAGGTGTCGCGCGCGCTGGAGGCCTGCGAGGGCGCGATCCTGCTGGTCGACGCGGCCCAGGGCATCGAGGCGCAGACGCTGGCCAACCTGTACCTGGCACTGGATCGCGACCTGACGGTCATCCCGGTGCTCAACAAGATCGATCTGCCCGCCGCCGATCCGGAGCGCTATGCCGGTGAACTGGCCCACATCATCGGCTGCGAGCCGTCCGACGTGCTGCGGGTGTCCGGCAAGACCGGCGAGGGGGTCAGGGAACTGCTCGACGAGGTGGTACGGCTGGTGCCGCCGCCGACCGGCGACCCCGACGCCCCGGCCCGCGCGATGATCTTCGATTCCGTCTACGACATCTACCGGGGCGTCGTCACCTACGTCCGGGTCGTCGACGGCAAGATCACCCCGCGCGAGCGCATCGCGATGATGTCGACCGGCGCGACCCACGAGCTGCTCGAGGTCGGCATCGTCTCACCTGAGCCGAAAGCCTCGGCCGGCCTGGGGGTGGGAGAGGTCGGCTACCTAATCACCGGCGTCAAGGACGTCCGGCAGTCGAAGGTCGGTGACACCGTGACGACCGCGCGCCACGGCGCCAAGGAGGCACTGACGGGATACCGCGAGCCACGGCCGATGGTCTACTCGGGTCTGTATCCGGTCGACGGGTCGGACTACCCGGTCCTGCGCGAGGCGCTGGACAAACTGCAGCTCAACGACGCGGCGCTGACCTACGAGCCCGAGACGTCGGTGGCGCTGGGCTTCGGCTTCCGGTGCGGCTTCCTCGGCCTGCTGCACATGGAGATCACCCGCGAACGCCTCGAACGCGAGTTCAACCTCGACCTCATCTCCACGGCGCCAAACGTCGTCTACCGCGTGATAACGGAGGGGACGGCGCCCGGTGATCCAGGGATCGTCGTCACCAACCCATCGGACTGGCCCGAAGGCAAGGTCCGCACCGTCTACGAGCCGGTCGTGAAGACCACCGTCATCGCGCCGAGCGAGTTCATCGGCACGATCATGGAGCTGTGCCAGTCCCGGCGCGGTGAGCTCGGTGGCATGGACTACCTGTCGCCGGAACGCGTCGAACTGCGCTACACGATGCCGCTCGGCGAGATCATTTTCGACTTCTTCGACTCGCTGAAGTCCCGCACCCGTGGGTACGCCAGTCTCGACTACGAGGAGGCGGGCGAGCAGGAGGCCGATCTCGTCAAGGTCGACATCCTGCTTCAGGGTGAACCGGTCGACGCGTTCAGCGCGATCGTGCATAAGGACGGGGCGTCGGCCTACGGTAACAAGATGACCAGCAAGCTCAAGGAACTGATTCCACGTCAGCAGTTCGAGGTGCCGGTCCAGGCGGCCGTCGGGTCCAGGATCATCGCCCGTGAGAACATCCGGGCCATCCGCAAGGACGTGCTGTCCAAGTGCTACGGCGGTGACATCACGCGTAAGCGCAAATTGCTCGAGAAGCAGAAGGAAGGCAAGAAGCGGATGAAGACCATCGGCCGCGTCGATGTGCCGCAGGAGGCGTTCGTGGCGGCGCTGTCCACCGACGCCGCCGGGGACAAATCCAAGAAGTAGGCCGAACGGTCGCACCGGCCGCCTTCGCGTGCTAGAGAAAGGCATGCGCGCTTCACGGCTGGCCTCGATCCTGGCCGGCGCGTGTGTGTTCTGCGCCGGGTGCACGACCACACTCGACGGTGTGGCCGTCGACCAAGCGCCGACCGTGGGCCCGCCGCCGGTGCGGGAGCTGGAGGACGTGCTGCCCACCGGCGCCGAACTCTCCGAAGCCCTCGGCATCGCCCCGACCGGGCTGATGGGCCAACTCGTCGAGGGGGGCGCCGACACCCTGCTGCGCGGCGTCGACCGGGCCCAGGCGAGACCGGTGGAATGTGTCAGCACCACCTACCGGCTTCAGCACGCCGTCTACGGCGCCAGTTCGGTGCGGTCGGTCGCCAGCAGATCGTGGGCCGCAGGCAGCGTCGACGGCCCGGCGCTGAGCGGGTTCTTCGGTGTGGTGCAACTCGGCGAGGCCGACGAGGCGGAGAACTTCTTCGCCACCGCGGCGGACTACTGGGCCCAGTGCGACGGCGAGACGGTCGTGCTGCGGAGCGGTGGCACGGGTGCCGGCGCGCGAAGCCGCATCACCGACGTGACGGTCGCCGACCGGGTGGTCTCGGCGGTCGTGGTCCACGAGGCGGCGGGCGGCAGCGGGACACCGATCCAGCGTGCGCTGGGCGTGGCGGGCGACGCGATCGTCGACGTGGAGATCACCGACCTCGCCGGTGCGCGATCCGGCGGAGCGGGCGGTGCGGTCGACGTCGCGCGGATCATGCTGGACAAACTGACCGGCTGATGGCAGACAGCGGAGGGACCGTTGTGCGCCACCAGATGGCCCGCGAACCCGACGAGGGAAACCGACATCGGGTTGAGCAGAGGGCGGTGTCGTTCGCTTAGGCCGTCGGCACCCGACGCGCGCCGCCGACCAACTCACCCCAGGCGGCGTCCGCCTCGGCGTGTTCACCCGTGGGTGATCCACCCGCGAGCGCCACCAATCCTCCGGCGACGCGGCCGATGCCGAGCCCGGTTTCGTTCACCACGGCCACCAGTTCATCGAACGCCTGCCGTTCGGTGCAGCCGCGCAAGCCCACCAGGATGCCGATTGCGATGTCGATGACCCGGCGCGACGTCACGTCCGTGATCCGGTTGTCCATGCTTCCCCCTTACTGACAGCACCATCGTGCTGAGTCGGTGCTGCATCTGGCAAGACGCTGCATCTGGCAAGACATGGATACACGGTGAATCTGACTTTGCGTTGAACGTTCCGCTACGACGGCGCGTTGGCCGGGACGAACACCCCGGAGCTGTCGGCCTCTTCCTCCGCGCGGATCACGTGCACGACGGCGTTGATCAACGCCAGGTGGGTGAACGCCTGCGGGAAGTTGCCCAGGTGGCGACCCGTACCCGGCTCGATCTCCTCGGCGTAGAGGTGCAGCGAACTGGCGAACGACAGCAACCGTTCGCACAGGTGCTTGGCGCGGCTCACCTCGCCGATCTCCACCAGCGCCGAGACCAGCCAGAACGAGCAGATCGTGAACGTGCCCTCTTCGCCGGCCAAGCCGTCGTCGGTCTCCTCGACGCGGTAGCGCAACACCAGCCCTTCCTCGGTGAGTTCGTCGGCGATCGCCAGCACGGTCGCCCGCACGCGGGGGTCGTCGGGCGGCAGAAACCGGACCAGCGGCACCAGCAGCAGGGAGGCGTCCAGTGCGTCGTCGCCGTAGCGCTGGGTGAACACCCCCCTCGAGTCGACGCCGTTGGCCACGACGTCGGCCTTGATCTCGTCGGCGATCTCCCGCCACTGCTGGGCATAGCTCTTTTCGCCCTCCAGTTCGGCCAGTTTCGCGCCGCGGTCGAGGGCCACCCAGCACATCACTTTCGAGCTGGTGAAGTGCTGCGGTTCGCCGCGGACCTCCCAGATGCCGCGGTCGGGTTCCTTCCAGTGCTTGATCGCCTCTTCGACCTGGAGTTTGAGCACCGGCCACAGCGCCTCGGGAATCTGCTCGCGCGATTTGGTGTGCAGATACACCGAATCGAGCATGGTGCCCCAGATGTCGTGCTGCCTCTGGTCGAAGGCACCGTTGCCGATCCGTACCGGCCGGGCACCGTCGTACCCCGACAGGTGGTGCAGCTCCTCCTCGACCAAGCTGCGCTCACCGCCGACGCCGTACATCACCTGCAGGGGGTGGCGCTCACCGTTATCCGCGCCGGACACGTCGGCGATGAACGCGAAGAAGTCGTCGGCCTCGCGGTCCAGGCCCAGGGTGTACAGACCCCACAGCGCGAACGTCGAATCCCGCACCCACGCGTACCGGTAGTCCCAATTGCGTTCGCCCCGAGGCGCTTCCGGCAACGACGTGGTGCTGGCCGCGAGCAGCGCACCGGTCGGCGAGTACGTCAGACCCTTGAGGGTGAGCGCACTGCGCTGAAGGTACGCCCGCCACGGGTGGTCGGGAAAATCCCCCACGTTGATCCACTGCCGCCACGCCTCGCTGGTCTGCCACATCTTGTCGGTAGCCCCTTCATAGTTCTGCGGCGCCGGATGCTTCGACCACGACAGCGCGACGAAGACGTTGTCGCCTTCCTTGAGCCGCGTGCGCGCCCTGGCCTCTCGGCCCTCGAGTCCGATGCGCAGGTTGGTGGTGAGCCGCAGCGTCGGATGAGAATCGGCGTTGCGGTTGGCCCGCGCGATCGCCTCACCGTAGGCCGGACCGGAGTACTCCCAGTCGACGCTCACCCGGTGGTAGTCGAAGGAGGGCTCGCAGTTCATCACCAGCTCCACCGTGCCGCTGACACACCGCACCGTGCGCAGCAGGATGTGCTCGGCATCCCAGTCCATCGGCGTGCGGCGGTGGGTGCGCGACCGCGCCTCGAGGTCGTGCCAGGGACCCATCACCAACGCGTCACGCACGATCAGCCAGCCGGTGTGCGTCTGCCAAGTGGTCTCCAGAATCAGGCTGCCCGGCAGATAGCGCCGCGCCGCGGGCACCGTCACCCCGTACGGGCCCAGCCGGAAGTGTCCAGCACCGCGGTCGAGGATCGCTCCGAACACGCTCGGCGAGTCCGGGCGCGGGACGCACAGCCACTCGACCGAACCCGCCGAAGAAACCAGGCACGTGTTCTCGCAGTCCGACAGGAATCCGTAGTCGGCGATGGGCGGGAATGGGTTGCGCAGACTGCCGGTCGGTGCGTAGGGCACCGGCGCCGTCACCGTCAACGGGGTGTCCGGCAGCATGGCCGGCAGCCCGATCGCCGCGGGATCGTCGGTGGGCTCGGTGTGTTCCAGAACCATGCCCGCCATCATCGACTGCCGACGTGCTGGCGTCTACTCAAACACCCATGTCGCGCGGTTGCTGACCGGTGAGCGAGCCCACGGCCCCGGCCTTCGCGACCCGGGCATCGCATAGTCTGGCCCGATGGACGGATTCCTCAGTTGGTGGGACGGCGTCGAGCTATGGCTGACCGGTCTGGGATTCGTCGCGCAGACGGCGGTCGTGCTGCCGGTGGCGTTGCTGCTGGCCTACGGGCTGGCGGTGATCCTCGACGGTGCACTGGCAGCGGGCGTCCGGGTACTGCGGCGCGCACGCCACGACGGGGGACCGTCATGACCGGGATGCCCCGCTCGCGGGTGACCCTGGTGCTGGTCGTCCTCATCCTGCTCGTCATCGTCGCGTGGCTCATGACTCGCTGACCGCTCGGTGCTGATGACTCGCTGACCGCTCGGTGCTGATGACTCGCTGACCGCTCGGTGCTGATGACTCGCTGACCGCTCGGTGCTGATATCGCCGGAGCTCTGTTATCTTCACACCATGCATCCGGCGTCCGGCAATAGCGAGTGCCACATCGTGGCGCTCATTGCCGTGGGGTCGGGCGCGGTTGCTGACGTTCACTGTTGTTGCTGAGACCCTGTCCGCGGTTGGGTCGGCGACGGCGTCTTCGTGCTGGCTGTTCGTCGCTATCCGTCTCCGCTGTGACGGAGTCCGTCCTGTGATCCACGCAAAACGCACCGAAAGGCCGTCGATGCTCAGGTCAGCCAGGTCCCTCGAATGCTGGCGGGCCGCCGCAGTGCTAGCAATCTCGGTGTCACTGTTGGCCGCCTGTGGCGCCAGCGACGTCGCGGGTGAGCACGGTGGGTCGAAGGCGGAGACGACACTGACGCTGATCGCCTACGCCGTGCCGGAGCCCGGCTGGGCGAAGGTGATCCCGGCGTTCGCGGCCACCGAGGAGGGTAAGGGCGTGGGCGTGACCGTTTCCTACGGCGCCTCCGGCGAGCAGTCCCGCGGCGTCGACTCGGGCAAGCCGGCGGACGTGGTGAACTTCTCGGTCGAGCCCGACATCACCCGTCTGGTGACGTCGGGGAAAGTCAGCGAGGACTGGGAGAGCAACGCCACCCAGGGGGTCCCCTTCGGGTCGGTGGTGACCTTCATGGTCCGCGAGGGCAACCCTAAGAACATCCTCGACTGGGACGATCTACTGAAGCCCGGCGTCGAGGTCGTCACCCCCAGCCCGCTGAGTTCGGGTTCGGCGAAGTGGAACCTGCTCGCCCCGTACGCGGTGAACAGTGACGGGGGTAAGAACCCGCAGGCCGGCCTCGACTACGTCAACCAGCTGGTCAGCGAGCACATCAAGCTTCGCCCCGGCTCCGGCCGCGAAGCCACCGACGTCTTCCTGCAGGGCAGCGGCGACGTGCTGCTGGCCTACGAGAACGAGGCGATCAACTCCCGCCGCCTGGGTCACGAGTTCGACTACTTCAACCCCAGGCAGACCTTCAAGATCGAGAACCCGGTCGCGGTCGTCACCTCCAGTCGGCACCTCGAGCAGGCGACGGCGTTCGTGAACTTCCAATACACCCCTGAGGCGCAGAAGCTCTGGGCCGAAGCCGGATTCCGTCCGGTCGACCCCGCGGTGGCCGAGGAGTTCGCCGACGAGTACCCGGCGCCGCAGAAGCTGTGGACCATCGACGATCTGGGCGGCTGGCAGCAGGTGGACAGCGAGCTGTTCGACAAGGACACCGGCTCGATCACCAAGATGTACACGCAGGCGACTGGATGATCACTGCCGTCAACTGGCGACTCCGCCGGGGGTCGACAGCTGGACAGTTCGTGCGGGCGACCGGGATGCACAAGGCCGTCATCGACCGCGTCGCAGTGCTGGGTTTCGAGGTACGGCTGGCGCTCACCACGCCGTGGCCCACGCGCTGTTCAGCCGCGTTGACGCCGAAACGGTCGGCCGCGTGAGGGCGAGACGAGACGGTCTAACGTACGGGGCACCTGGGTGCCGGAGATCCCGGCGGCCCTCACCACAGGCGTCGACGGATACCCCAGGCGCCGGCCGGCAGTGTGCCGTCGCGGTGCCGACGCCGGACACCGACGCGAGCAGGTCGTGCAGATGGATGACGCCGACGATCTCGTCGTGGTCGGAGCTGGTCACCGGGTAGCGGGCGTGGCCACCGGCCATTCGCGCGAGGACCTCGGACACCGTGTCGCTGTCGGAGACGACGTCGACGCGTGAGCGCGGGATCATCGCATGCTCGGCACTGCTCGTGGGGAAGTCCATGATGCGGTCGAGCAGCGCGGAGAGCTCCCGCGTGATCTCCCCCGCCTCCCGTGACGCGGCGACGATGTGTTGGAGGTCCCGCGGCGTCGCCGAGTGTTCGACGTCGTGCACGGGCTCGATCCGCAGCACCCGCAGCAGCAGGTTCGACGACTGGTCGAACAGCCAGATGAGCGATGGCCCCCGATTCCGACGGCCACCGCCGTGGGGATCCAGGCACCGCCGAGCAGCGTCTCCAGGCCGCGCCCGATCAGGGGTTCGGCGACGTAACCGACCAGCAGGCCGGTGACGGTGATGCCAAGTTGGGCGCCCGACAGCATGAACGACGTGCGGCGGGTGACGCCGAGCGCCCGCGACGCCGCGGTGTCACCGGCTTCGGCGCGCGCTTTGAGTCGCGACCGGTCCACGGCCATGTAGGCGAATTCCTATGCGACGAAGTATCCGGTCAGCGCGGTGATCGCCAGAACGACGAGAAAACCAACGACAATTCCGATCATGGCGGTCAACATGTGACCGCCATGGGTCTATGGGGTGGCATCGAGTCCTTGCTCGGTGAAGGGGTGGCGCTTACGTCGACGTCCAGCGTACCGATGCCATCGCAGTGCCATCGGGGCGTCGAGTGCTCAGGCCGCTGCGCGGGTCGCGGCCACGTCGTCGAAGCGGTCGAGCACCGTGGCCGCCACCAGGTTGTGCGAACCCAGCGGCTCGGCCATCGGGATGTCTTGTCGCGCAGCGAAATCAGCGACACGATCGGTGATACGGCCGTGCGCGAGGAACCACGGCACGATCACCAGCCGACGGGCGCCCGACGCCCGTAGCGCGGCGGCGGTGCCGGCCAGGTCGGCGTGCGGGCCGGTGGCGAAGGCGACCTTGTTGCCCGCCCATCGGGTGCCGTCCGCCAGCGCGGGCCCGACGGTCGACGTCCTGGCGTTGGCCGTCGCGTTCGAGGATCCGACGGCCACCACGATCACGCCGAGGTCGTCGTCGTAGGGGGAGACTCCCGCCTCGGTCAGGCGAAGGTGCGCCACCGACAGCAGCGCGGGGTCCTCACCGAGCACCGGGGCGGTCCGCACCGATGCGCCCACCGCGTCAATCACGGCCGGGATGTCGACCCGGGCGTGGTAGGCGTCGGCGAGCAGGAACGGTACGACGGTGGCGTTGCCCGTCTCCGTGAGCACGTCGTGCAGGCTCGGGGCGCACTTTTCCAGGAACGCCGCGCGGACGTCGAGCCAGGGGCGCAGCCGCCGGATCCGGCCGGCCACCGCGTGGGTGACCGCTGCCGACCGAGGATCGACGCTGCCGTGCGCCGTCAGGACGAGAGTGCTGCTCAAGACTGGTGGAGTCCGCATTCGATCTTGCCGGTGCCCGCCCAGCGTCCACTGCGCGGATCGGCGCCCGCGATCGGCTTGGCCGTGCAGGGGGCGCAGCCGATCGACGGGTAGCCTTCGTCGACGAGCGGATTGACCAGCACGCCGTTGGCGTCGATGTAGGCCTGCATGTCGTCGTCCGACCACGCCGCGATCGGGTTGATCTTCACCGGGCCTTGAGCGAATGCCCGGTACCCGGCGAGTGCCTTGGTCAGCGGCTCGACCTTGCGCAGCCGGCAGCACTCGTTCGGTTCGCGGGCGAACAGGTTCGCACCGAGCAGCGCGTCCTGTTCGGCGACGGTCCGCTCCGGCGCGACGTTGACGACGTTGACGTCGTAGACCGACTCCACGGCGTCGCGGGTGCCGATGGTCTCGGCGAAGTGGTATCCGGTGTCGAGGAAAAGGATGTCGACGCCCGGTCGGATCTTCGCCGCCATGTCGACCAGTACCGCGTCCTGCATGTTGGACGCCACCACGTAGTTCCCGGCGAAGTTCTCGTCGGTCCAGCGCAGCAGATCCCACGCGCTCGCGTCGGGGCCGAGCTCGGCAACTCCGCGTTCGGCCAGCCGCTGCAGGTCGATGTCGGAAAGCAGGTCGGTCATCGTGTAGTCACCTCAAGTCCGCTTCGTCGGCACGCAGGGCCCACGTTGCGAAACGCTCACCGTGCTCGCGTTGTTTCACGAAGTTGCGAACTACCCGCTCGATGTAGTCGCCGAGTTCGGTGGCGAGCACCTTGTGCTGGCGCAGCTTGCGCCCGAAACCGCTGTCCAGACCCAGGCTGCCGCCCAGATGGACCTGGAAACCCTCCTCCGGACCGTTGCCGTCGTCGACCATCTGGCCCTTGAACCCGATGTCGGCGACCTGGATCCGGGCGCACGAGTTCGGGCAGCCGTTGATGTTGATCGTGACCGGGACGTCGAGTTGGGCGTTGATGTCCTCGAGCCGCTTTTCGAGTTCGGGTACCAGCACCTGCGAACGGCTCCGGGTCTCGGCGAAGCTCAGCTTGCAGAACTCGATCCCGGTGCAGGCCATCAGGTTGCGCCGCCAGTGCGACGGTGTCGAGGGTAGGCCCAGTGCGTCCAGCCCGGCCGTGAGCTTGGCCACCTCTTCGTCGGGCACGTCGAGCACGATCAGCTTCTGGTACGGGGTGAACCGGATCCGGTCGGAACCGACGGCCTCGGCGAGGTCGGCCACCTTCTGCAGGATGGTGCCCGAGACGCGGCCGGCGATCGGTGCGACGCCGACGGCGTTGAGGCCGTTCTTGAGCTTCTGCACACCCACGTGGTCGATCGGGCGGGTGACCGGGTCGGGGGCAGGACCGTCTAGTAAGGGACGGTGCAGGTATTCCTGTTCGAGAACTCCCCTGAATTTCTCGACACCCCAGTCCTTGATGAGGAACTTGAGCCGCGCCTTCGACCGCAACCGCCGATAGCCGTAGTCGCGGAACACGCTCACGACGCCCTCCCAGACGTCGGGCACCTCGTCGAGCGGGACCCAGGCCCCGACACGCTGGCCCAGCATCGGGTTGGTGGACAGTCCGCCGCCGACCCACAGGTCGAAGCCGGGGCCGTGCTCGGGGTGTTCGACACCGATGAACGCGACGTCGTTGACTTCGTGCACGACGTCCTGCAGACCGGAAATCGCGGTCTTGAACTTGCGCGGCAGGTTGGAGTATTCCGGCTTGCCGATGTAGCGCCTGACGATCTCCTCGACCGCCGGCGTGCCGTCGATCACCTCGTCGAGGGACTCACCGGCCAGCGGCGAACCCAGCACGACGCGCGGGCAGTCGCCGCACGCCTCGGTCGTCTGCAGCCCGACCTCGTCGAGCCGCCGCCAGATCTCCGGCATGTTCTTGACGTCGATCCAGTGATACTGGACGTTCTGCCGGTCGGAGATGTCGGCGGTGTCCCTGGCGAATTCGGTCGAAATCGTCCCTAATGTGCGCAGCGCCCGCGCCGTCAGCGCGCCACCGTCGCTGCGGACCCGCAGCATGAAGAACTCGTCTTCGAGCATGTCGGTGTTCTCGTCACCGGTCCACGTGCCGTCGAAGCCGGGCTTGCGCTGCGTGTAGAGGCCCCACCAGCGGAAGCGGCCGCGCAGGTCGCCCTTGTCGATGGTGTCGAAGCCGCCGGGGGCGTAGATGTTCTCGATGCGCGCCCGCACATTGAGCGGGTTGTCATCCTTCTTGGACTGCTCGTTGGCGTTGAGCGGCTCGCGGTAGCCGAGCGCCCATTGTCCTTCGCCGCGAGGGCGCTTGGCGGGCTTGGCGGGACGAGGCTTGGCCTGCGCTGAAGTCTGGGTCATGGGGTCTGGCTCCTTCTGGGAGCCGGCGTTGGGACCGCGCTGAATCACCGGTGGGCTGTCCGGCGGCGCAGATCCGGCGGCCAGCTGTACGTGCGGGGTGGGCTGGGGTCCTAGATCAGGCGCGTCAAGGCAGACAACAACAAGTGCAGACGCGCTTGAAGTCCACGTGCCGCCGAACCACCAGCGAGATGCGGGTGTTGAGGGCCGGGGCGGCAGTCACCCGGCCATTGTGCCACGAACTGCCGCACCTGCCCCAACCAAGCCGGCGCCAACCGCGGGATTACGCCAGCTGGCGTCCCGCTGGGACGATGGAGGGGTGAGTCTCCGAACCGCCCCGCAGCGCGCGCCCGACCTGGCCGCGACAACCGGACGCCCGTTCGGCCTCTACATCCACGTGCCATTCTGCGCGACCCGCTGCGGCTACTGCGACTTCAACACCTACACCCCGGCCGAGGCGGGCGGCGCCAACCCCGACGGCTGGCTGGCCGCGATGCGCCAGGAGCTCGCGCTCGCGGCCCGCACGCTGGGAACGCCGCCGCCGGTGCAGACGGTGTTCGTCGGCGGGGGCACACCATCGGTGCTGGGCGGCGCCGGCCTCGGCGCGGTGCTGGCCGCCGTGCGGGAGCATTTCGACCTGGCGCCCGGCGCCGAGGTCACCACCGAGGCCAACCCGGAGTCGTCCGGACCCGAACTGTTCGATGCGCTGCTGGCCGCCGGCTACACCCGGGTGTCGCTCGGTATGCAGTCGACGGCCCGCCACGTGTTGAAGGTGCTCGACCGGCCGCATTCGCCGGGTCGTGCGGTGGCCGCCGCCGGGGAGGCTCGCGCCGCCGGATTCGGTCACGTCAGCCTGGACCTGATCTACGGCACGCCGGGGGAGACGGACGACGATCTGCGCCGATCCGCCGACGCCGCGGTCTCGGCCGGTGTCGACCACGTGTCGGCCTACGCGCTGGTGGTCGAGGACGGGACGGCGCTGGCCCGGCGGGTGCGGCGCGGCGAGGTGGCCGCACCCGACGACGACGTGCTGGCGACCAGGTACGAACTGCTCGACGCGCGGTTGGGTGCGGCCGGGCTCGGTTGGTACGAGGTGTCGAACTGGGCAAGGCCCGGCGGGGAGTGCCGCCACAACCTCGGCTACTGGGTCGGCGGGGAATGGTGGGGTGTCGGGCCGGGTGCGCACGGCTTCCTGGGCCAGACGCGGTGGTGGAACGTCAAACATCCCAACGCGTACGCCGCGGTGCTCGGCGAAGGCGGCCTTCCCGTCGCGGATTTCGAGGTGCTCGACCCGGCGGCACGGCACACCGAGGACGTGATGCTGCGCGTGCGGTTGCGCAGCGGGCTGCCGCTGGACATGCTCACCGCCGGCGAGCGGGACCGCGTCGGCGCCGTCGTTGCCGACGGTCTCGGGGTCCTCGACGGCACCCGACTGATCCTCACCGACCGCGGCCGCCTGCTGGCCGACGGGGTGGTGCGCACGTTGCTCGCCGATTAAATCTGCTGGGAGTACGGCAGATCCATGTCGTACAGCCGGGCATGCAGCACCGTGCGGTTACGCAGCGCCGAGCGCACGGCGCGGTGCAGGCCGTCCTCGAGATAGATCACGCCCTGCCAGCGGACCGCGTGCGGGAACAGGTCGCCGTAGAAGGTCGAATCCTCGGACAGCAGCCGGTCCAGCGCCAGCACGGTCGTGGTCGTGACGATCTCGTCGAGCCGGATCTGCCGGGGCGGGATACGGGACCACTCGCGATAGCTGAGGCCGTGTTCGGGGTAGGGCTTCCCGTCGCGGACACCCTTGAAGATCATCAGCGCGCCTTCGGTTGCTCGGCCCCTTTGACGACGAAGGTTAGCCGACCTCGGCCGCTGGGTATTCAGGTGGACCGCGCGGTGCGTAACACGGCGTTTGTACACCGTAAACTGGACACGGACGGTGCCAAGGAACGAGAGGTGGGTGAACAGAATGGGTAGTGCCGACGACCGTCGCTTCGAGGTGCTGCGCGCCATCGTCGCCGACTTCGTCGCCACCAAGGAGCCGATCGGCTCCAAGACCCTGGTGGACCGACACAACCTCGGAGTGTCCAGCGCGACGGTCCGCAACGACATGGCCGTCCTGGAGGCCGAGGGGTACATCGCCCAGCCGCACACCAGCTCGGGACGAGTGCCCACCGAGAAGGGCTACCGCGAATTCGTCGACCGCCTCGACGACGTCAAACCGTTGTCGTCGGCGGAACGGCGGGCGATCCTCAAGTTCCTCGAGAGCGGCGTCGACCTCGACGACGTGCTGCGCCGGGCGGTGCGTCTGCTGGCGCAGCTGACCCGTCAGGTCGCCATCGTGCAGTATCCGACGCTGTCCACCTCCATGGTCCGCCACCTGGAGGTCGTGGCGCTCACGTCGGCACGCCTGTTGCTGGTCGTCATCACCGACACCGGCCGCGTCGACCAGCGAATCGTCGAACTCGGCGACGCGATCGACGAACACGAACTCGCGACCCTGCGCGATCTGCTGGGTCAGGCGCTGGAGGGTAAGCGGCTCTCGGCCGCGTCGGTGGCCGTCTCGGACCTCGCTTCACACTTGAACGGCAGCCCGGGGTTGTCGCATCGACTGGCCGACGCGGTCGGCCGCTCGGCCACCGTGCTGGTCGAGACGCTGGTCGAGCACACCGAGGAGCGGCTGCTGCTAGGCGGCACGGCGAACCTCACCCGCAACACCGCCGATTTCGGCGGTTCGTTGCGGTCGGTCCTCGAAGCCCTCGAGGAGCAGGTGGTGGTGCTGCGCTTGCTCGCCGCGCAGCAGGAGGCGGGCAAGGTCACCGTCCGGATCGGGCACGAGACCGAGGCCGAACAGATGGCGGGCACGTCGGTGGTGACCACGGCCTACGGCAGTTCGGGCAAGGTCTACGGCGGCATGGGTGTGGTGGGTCCCACTCGGATGGACTATCCGGGAACCATCGCTAATGTCGCTGCGGTTGCTTTGTACATCGGTGAGGTTCTGGGTACGCGATGAGCGCGTCGAAGAGGACATCTCAACAGCCGCTACACCGGCACTGAAAGGTCAAGCGTGGCACGCGATTATTACGGCCTGCTCGGAGTGAGCAAGGGCGCCAGCGATCAGGAGATCAAACGCGCCTATCGCAAGCTTGCCCGCGAGTTGCATCCCGACGTCAACCCCGACGAGGAGGCGCAGGCCCGGTTCAAGGAGATCAGCGCCGCCTACGAGGTGCTGTCCGATCCGGAGAAGCGACGCATCGTCGACCTCGGCGGTGACCCGCTCGAGGGTGCGGGCGCATCGGCGAACGGGTTCGGCGGTGGGTTCGGCGGTCTCGGTGATGTGTTCGAGGCATTCTTCGGCGGTGGCGGCGGCTCACGCGGACCGATCGGGCGTGTCCGGCCCGGCTCGGACTCCCTGCTGCGGATGCGCCTGGACCTGGCTGAATGCGCGACCGGCGTGACGAAACAGGTCACCGTCGACACCGCCGTGCTGTGCGACCTGTGCCACGGCAAGGGCACTCATGGCAACTCCACGCCCGCGACATGTGACACCTGCGGTGGCCGCGGCGAGATCCAGACCGTGCAGCGCTCGCTGCTGGGCCAGGTCATGACGACGCGGGCGTGCCCGGTGTGCGGAGGGGTCGGGGAAGTGATCCCGGACCCGTGCCACCGCTGCGGCGGCGACGGCCGCGTCCGCGCCCGTCGCGAGATCAGCGTCAAGATCCCGCCGGGGGTCGGCGACGGGATGCGGGTGCGTCTGGCCGCGCAAGGTGAGGTGGGGCCCGGCGGTGGCCCGGCGGGGGATCTGTACGTGGAGGTGCACGAGAAGCCGCACGACGTCTTCGTCCGCGACGGTGACGATCTGCACTGCACGGTGTCGGTGCCGATGGTCGACGCCGCGCTTGGCGCCACCGTCAGCTTCGACGACATCCTCGGCGGGCCGCTCGAACTGACCGTCGCCGCCGGTACCCAGCCGGGTGCGGTGACGACGCTGCGTGGTCACGGCATGCCGCACCTGCGGTCCGGTGTCCGCGGTGACCTGCACGCACACATCGACGTGGTGGTGCCGGCCAAGCTGGATCACACCGACATCGAACTGCTGCGTCAGCTCAAGGAGCACCGTAGCGGCGACGTCGCCGAGGTCCGCACCAGCAGCTCACCGGCCGCGTCGAACTCCGGCGGTCTGTTCAGCCGGCTGCGCGAGACGTTCACCGGCCGCTAGGGGGCTCGTCGCGTGCGCGACCTCTTCTACGTCGATGCGCTGCCCGACGCCGGTGACCTGGCCGTGGTGTACGGCGACGCCGGATTCCACGCCACCAATGTGCGGCGCACCCGCATCGGTGAGCATCTCGACCTGGGCGACGGCGCAGGCACCGTGGCGCACTGTGTGGTCGAGGACGTCGGCAAGGGCAGGTTCACCGCCCGCGTGCTCGAACGCCGGGTGGTCGCTCGGCCCACTCCCGCGGTGACCGTCGTGCAGGCGATCCCCAAATCGGACCGCGCCGAGTTGGCGGTGGAGTTGGCCACCGAGGCCGGCGCCGACGCGGTGGTCCCGTGGCAGGCTGCCCGGTGCGTGGCCCGCTGGGAGGAGGGGAAGGTCGACAAGGGGTTGCGCCGCTGGCGTGCGGTGGCCCGCGCCGCGTCGCGGCAATCCCGCCGGGCCCACATCGCGCCGGTCGACGGTGTGGTGTCAACGGCCGAGTTGGTGCACCGAGTGAGCGCCGAGGTTGCCGACGGCGCGACGGTGCTGGTCCTGCACGAATCCGCCACGGGCCCGCTCAGCGGGGTGGACCTGACTCAGGCCCCGGCGCTGACCCTGGTCGTCGGGCCGGAGGGCGGTATCGGCGACGAGGAGCTCGAGGCCCTCACGGCGGCGGGGGCGGTGGCGGTCCGGCTCGGCCCGACGGTGTTGCGTACCTCGACCGCGGCGGCCGTCGGGTTGGGTGCCCTAGGGGTGTTGACGCCGCGCTGGCAGTAGCGCCACCAGCATCGCGACGGCCGCGAACACCTGCCACATCAGGATCGGGTAGACGCTCGCACGTTCCCACACCGGCGCGGGCAGTACCTCGACACCGGACCACGCCTGCCCTCCCAGCACGGTGAGGCTGAGCAATCCGATTGCGCCGAGCAACCGGGACGTCAGCCGGAACCGGAAACCGGGCAGCAGTGCCGCGCCGGCGATGGCCGCGGCGTTGCCGCCGACGATCGCGAGCGCCGCGCCGACCAGATGGAACGCGCCGTCGCCCGCGTGCACAGTCCCGACCAGGATGTTGCCGATCGCGTTGGCCGCCGCGAGCGCCGTCAATGTCCGATGACGGCAGCCGCTCGCCAGCACCGCACCCAGCAGAAAGAGGACGCCCTGCACGGCGAACGCGCTGTTCATCAGCGCGGCGAGAGGCTGACCGGGCACGCCGAGGTCGCTGATGAAATCGTGGGCGTAGCTGTAGGACGGCCGGTACGCCGAGGCGCTGGCCGCCTCGGCGGCCAGATACGCCGCAGCACCGAGAATCCAGGAGCTTGCGGCGGCGCGGGGTCGAGGGGTCATCGGCGTTCCCAGGTTAACCATTGGGGTGGTCTCGCACCCGGCGGTAGAGTGGGACCAGCGACGATACGGCCGGCCCGCCCGGACAAGACAGAAAGCAGGCAGAAAGCAGCACGTGACGCCCCGTGAAACGAACGCTGACTCGTCCGGGTCTTCTTCGGCCCCCATGACGGGCTCATCAACCACTGGCGCCCCGGTACGCAGCAGCAGAATCGACGTGCCGCCCGCTTCTGTCATGGGCCTGCTCGGCTCTGCCGACGAGAATTTGCGCGCGCTCGAAGGGTTGCTGGCAGCAGATCTCCACGTGCGCGGCAACGCGGTCACCCTCATCGGTGAACCAGCCGACGTCGCGCTCGCCGAGCGGGTGGTCTCCGAACTGGTCGCCATCGTCTCGAGTGGCCAGCAGTTGACGCCGGACGCGGTTCGGCGCAGCGTCGCGATGCTCACCGGCGCCGGAGACGCGTCGCCCGCCGAGGTGCTGACGCTGGACATCCTCTCGCGCCGCGGTAAGACCATCCGGCCGAAGACGCTGAACCAGAAGCACTACGTCGACGCGATCGACAAGCACACCATCGTGTTCGGCATCGGGCCGGCCGGCACCGGCAAGACCTACCTGGCGATGGCCAAGGCGGTCAGCGCATTGCAGACCAAGCAGGTCAGCCGCATCATCCTGACCCGTCCCGCGGTCGAAGCCGGTGAACGCCTCGGCTTCCTGCCCGGCACGCTGAGCGAGAAGATCGACCCGTACCTGCGGCCGCTGTACGACGCGTTGCATGACATGATGGATCCCGAACTGATCCCGAAGCTGATGAGCGCGGGGGTCATCGAGGTGGCGCCGCTCGCGTACATGCGGGGTCGGACGATCTCGGACGCGTTCATTATTCTCGACGAGGCCCAGAACACCACCGCCGAGCAGATGAAGATGTTCCTCACCCGCCTCGGCTTCAACTCCAAGATCGTCGTCACCGGCGACATCACCCAGATGGACCTGCCCGGCGGTGCCGAGTCGGGGCTGCGCGCGGCGATGCGCATCTTGGACAACATCGACGACATCCACTTCGCCGAACTCACCAGCGCTGACGTGGTCCGCCACCGGTTGGTCGGTGAAATCGTCGACGCATACGCCAGATTCGAGGAGCCCGCACAGCTGAACCGGGCTCAGCGGCGGGCGTCCATCGGCCGGCCACGGCGGTAGCGCGATGAGCATCGAGGTGTCCAACGAATCCGGCATGGACGTCTCCGAGGGGGAGTTGATCAGCGTCGCCCGGTTCGTCATCGAGAAGATGAACGTCAACCCGGCCGCCGAACTGTCGATGGTCCTGCTCGACTTGTCTTCGATGGCCGACCTGCACATGCGCTGGATGGATCTGCCGGGCCCGACTGACGTGATGAGCTTCCCGATGGACGAGCTCCAGTCCGGCGGCCGCCCCGACGCGCCGGAACCGGGTCCCGCCATGCTCGGCGACATCGTGCTCTGCCCGGAGTTTGCCGCCAAACAAGCCGTGACGGCCGGCCACTCGTTGGGGCACGAGCTGGCACTGCTGACGGTGCACGGCGTCCTGCACCTACTGGGCTACGACCACGCCGAACCAGACGAAGAGAAAGAGATGTTCGCGTTGCAACGTGAACTCCTCGAAGAGTGGGTGGCCGACCAGGTCGAGGCATACCACCTCGACCGCCAGACGGAGCGGGACCGGCGATTGCTCGACAAGTCCCGGTACTTCGACGAATGAGCGGACTTCCTCAACTCGTCGGAGTGATCGCGCTCGTCGGGTTCGGTGCGGTGTTCGCGGCGATCGACGCCGCGCTGAGCACGGTGTCGATGGCCCGTGTCGAGGAACTGGTGCGCGAGGAGCGGCCGGGTGCGGTGCGGTTGCAGCGGGTGATGCACGAACGGCCCCGCTACATCAACCTCATCGTGCTGCTGCGCATCGCCTGCGAGGTGAGCGCCACCGTGCTGCTCGCCGCCTACCTGGAGGGCCACCTCGGCGTCAGCTGGGGGCTGACCGCGGCCGCAGGAATCATGGTGGTCGCCAACTTCGTCGCCGTCGGCGTCGGGCCGCGCACCGTCGGGCGCCAGAATGCCTATCCCATCGCGCTGTACACGGCGCTTCCGCTGCAGGCGATTTCGGTTCTGCTCACGCCGATCAGCCGTCTGCTGGTGTTGATCGGCAACGCTCTCACCCCCGGCCGCGGCTTCCGCAACGGACCGTTCGCCTCGGAGATCGAGCTGCGGGAGGTCGTCGACCTGGCGCAGAAGCGCGGGGTGGTGGCCGACGACGAGCGCCGGATGATCCAGTCGGTGTTCGAGCTCGGCGACACCGCCGCCCGTGAGGTGATGGTGCCGCGCACCGAGATGGTGTGGATCGAGAGCGGCAAGACAGCCGGGCAGGCCACCTCGCTGGCGGTGCGCAGCGGACACTCCCGCATACCCGTGATCGGGGAGAACGTCGACGACGTCGTCGGCGTGGTCTATCTGAAAGACCTCGTCCAGCAGACGTACTACTCGATGAACGGCGGCCGCGACACCACCGTCGACCAGGTGATGCGCGACCCGGTGTTCGTACCGGACTCCAAACCGCTCGACGAACTGCTACGAGAGATGCAGCGCGACCGCTACCACATGGCACTGCTGGTCGACGAGTACGGCGCCATCGCCGGGCTGGTCACCATCGAAGACGTGCTCGAGGAGATCGTCGGCGAGATCGCCGACGAATACGACACCGACGAGGTGGCGCCGGTCGAAGAGCTCGGCAACCGGGAGTACCGGGTGTCCGCACGGCTGCCCATCGAGGACCTCGGCGAGCTCTACGACACCGAGTTCGGCGAGGATCTCGACGTCGACACCGTCGGCGGTCTGGTCGCCTTCGAGCTGGGGCGGGTGCCGCTGCCCGGTGCCGAGGTCACCTGGGATGGCCTGCGGCTCAAGGCCGAAGGCGGCCCGGACCACCGCGGCCGGGTGCGCATCGGCACCGTCCTGGTCAGTCCCGCCGAACCCGAGCACGACGACGAGACCGAACCCGAGGAGCGCGGTGACTGAACTCGACCCCGAGGACGGCAAACTGGTCGTACTGGCCCGCGGCGCGATGGTGCGCGCGGAGGCCGCCAGTGGCGCCGCCGTGCGCGACCTCGACGGCCGCACCTACGCCGGCGCCCCCGTCGCACTGGATGCGCTGCCGCTGACCGCCCTGCAGGCGGCGGTGGCCGCGGCGGTGTCGAGCGGCGCCGCCGGGTTCGAGGTGGCGGTGCTGGTCGGCGGCTCGGCCGACGACGCGGGGGTGGCCGCGGTGCGGGAGCTTTCCGCCGGCGCCGCGGTGCTCGTCACCGACCGGACCGGGAAGCCGCTTAGATGGAGCCGGGCGTGAGCGAATTCCGTTCGGGCTTCGTGTGTTTGGTCGGCAGGCCGAACACCGGTAAGTCGACGCTGACGAACGCGCTGGTCGGTGCAAAGGTGGCGATCACTTCGAAGCGGCCACAGACCACCCGGCACACGATCCGCGGCATCGTGCATCGCGACGATTTCCAGATCATCCTCGTCGACACGCCCGGTCTGCACCGTCCGCGCACGCTGCTGGGACAGCGGCTCAACGACCTGGTCAAGGCCACCTACTCCGAGGTGGACGTGATCGGACTGTGCATCCCCGCCGACGAGGCGATCGGGCCGGGGGACCGGTGGATTCACGAGCAGATCCGCGCCGTCGCGCCGAGGACCACCCTGGTCGCCATCGTCACCAAGATCGACAAGGTGCCTCGCGACCGGGTCGCCGCCCAATTGGTCGCGGTCAGCGAACTGGTCGGGCCCGACGCGGAGATCGTGCCCGTCGCGGCGACCACCGGTGAACAACTCGACGTACTGACCGACGTGCTGGCCGGCAAGCTCCCGCCCGGCCCGGCGTTCTACCCCGACGGTGAGTTGACCGACGAGCCCGAGGAAACCCTGATGGCCGAACTCATCCGCGAGGCTGCCCTGGAAGGCGTGCGCGACGAACTGCCGCATTCCCTGGCGGTGGTCATCGACGAGGTGAGCCCGCGCGAGGGACGCTCACCCGAACAGGGTGACCTCGTCGATGTGCACGCGATCCTCTTCGTCGAACGCGACAGCCAGAAGGGCATCGTGATCGGTAAGGGTGGCGCGCGCCTGCGCGAGGTCGGCACGGCCGCACGCACGCAGATCGAGAAGTTACTCGGCACGAAGGTCTACCTCGAGCTGCGCGTCAAGATCGCCAAGAACTGGCAACGCGATCCCAAACAGCTTGGCCGACTCGGCTTCTAAGCCGTCTCGCGCAGGTCCGGGTCGTCACCGGTCGGCGCGTCGTCGGCCGCGGGCGTCCCGGCCGGCCGCACCTGCGGCGTCTCCCACCACGCCTCGGGCTGACGGGCGGCCCACCCGCCGACCGCCTCCAGCTCGGCGGCCAGGGAGATCAGCAGCGGCTCACTCTCGGCGGGGCCCATCAGCTGCACCCCGATGGGGAGTCCGTCGGCAGTGAACCCGGCCGGCACGTTGATCGACGGCCAGCCGAGCAGGTTCCACGGCCAGGTGACCGGACACGCCTTGATCATGGTGCGATCGGTGGCCAGTCCGCCGAGCTCGTCGAAATCGTGGACGCGTGGCGGCGGCTGCGCGGTGGTGGGCGCCAGCACCACGTCACAGAGGTTGAACACCCAGCCGATCCGCCGTTGGGCGGCGGCCTCCTTGGCCCTCGCCTTGCGCAGGACGTGTTCGGAGAGCAGCCGCCCGATCCGCAGGTTCGCCTTCGTGCGCCTGTCGAAATCCACCCCGTACCCGAGCCGCTCGGTCCAGTCCAGCAGCCCAGATGTCGAGCGGGACAGAAAGTTCCACGACATGCCGACGGTGTAGTCGGGGTCCGCTGGCCGCACGCTGTGGCCGAGTTCCTCCAGGTGGCCTGCGACGGTCTGCAACGCCGCCCGGATGTCGGGATGCAGGGTCGCGTGGAAGCCGGTGAACGGGAACTTCGTCGACAACCCGATCCGCAACGGACCCGGCGCCTGGGCGACGGACTGCGACATCCGGACCGGCGCCGGACGGTGCAGGTCGCCGGCCGTGTTGCCCGACGCCGCATCGAGCACCAGCGCCGCGTCGGCGACAGTGCGCGCCAGCACCCCGTTGACGGTGATGCCGTTGAACGCCTCGGCCATCGGCCAGGTCGAGATGCGGCCCCGCTGCGGTTTGATCCCGACGAGATGGCACCAGGCCGCCGGGATGCGCACACTGCCCGCGCCGTCGGAGCCGATCGCCGCGGTGACCAGCCCGGCCGCGACCGCCGCGGCGCTACCTCCCGACGACCCACCGGGAGTGTGCTCGCGCGACCACGGGTTGCGGGTGTGGCCGAACGCCGGTCCGCTGGTGAACGGCCACTGGCCGAGCTCGCAGGTGTTGGTCTTGCCGACGATCACCGCACCGGCGGCGCGCAGCCGGCGGATCACCTCGGCGTCGGCGGTGGCCGGCCGTACCGTGCCGGTGACGCCGAAACGCGTCGGCACGCCGGCGATGTCCACGTCGTCCTTCACGGCGATCGGGATGCCGAGCAGCGGGCGCTGATCGCCGGCGGCGCGTCGGCGGTCGGCCTCGGCGGCGTCGTCGAGGGCCTGTTCGGCCAGCACCACCCGGAACGCGTTGAGCGTCGGCTGGCTGGCGGAGATGGCGTGAAGGGATCGGCGCACCAGGTTTTCCGCCGTCACCGCGCCACTGGCGAGCTGATACAGCTGGTCGGTCAGGGTCGGGAAGGCGGTTCGAGCGGAGCGGGGAGCAGACGAAGCAACCATCGGCTCAACCATATCGGCGCTGCCAACCCAGCATTGTCCGACCGTGGTGGGACACTGGTCGGATGCGGCTGTATCGGGACCGCGCCGTCGTGCTGCGCCAACACAAGCTGGGTGAAGCCGACCGGATCGTCACCTTGCTGACCCGCGACCACGGGCTGGTCCGCGCGGTCGCCAAGGGGGTGCGGCGTACCCGCAGCAAGTTCGGCGCGCGGCTGGAACCGTTCGCCCACATCGACGTCCAACTGCACCCCGGCCGCAACCTCGACATCGTTACGCAGGTGCAGGCGATCGACGCGTTCGCCTCCGACATCGTCAGCGACTACGGGCGCTACACGTCGGCGTGCGCGGTGCTCGAGACGGCCGAGCGCCTCGCCGGTGAGGAGCGCGCCCCGATGCCCGCGCTGCACCGGCTGACCGTCGGCGCGTTGCGCGCGGTCGCCGACGGCAGCCGCCCCCGCGAACTGGTGCTGGACGCATACCTGTTGCGCGCCATGGGAATCGCCGGTTGGGCGCCGGCGCTGGTCGAATGCGCCCGCTGCGCGACCCCCGGCCCGCACCGGGCGTTCCACGTCGCGGCGGGCGGCAGCGTGTGCGTGCACTGCCGGCCGTCGGGGTCGGTGACCCCGCCGCAGGCCGTACTGGCCTTGATGGCCGCGCTGCACGACGGCGACTGGCCGGCCGCCGAGGCGTCGACCGCGTCGCACCGCAACCAGGCCAGTGGGCTCGTGGCCGCCCATCTGCAGTGGCACCTGGAGCGGCAGCTACGCACATTGCCGCTGGTGGAGCGGGTCTACCGGGTCGATCATGCGGTCGCTGATCACCGGATTTCGCTGTTGCGGCAGGATGTGCACCGTGGTGACGAACCGGGTGACCAGCTCGCGGCGGGGAGCTGAGCGCAAGAAGTCGCAATTCCCCCAGCTCGACCCACCTGCTGACGACTATCCGACCTTCCCCGACAAGTCGACGTGGCCGGTACTGTTCCCCGAGCTGCCGCGTAACACCAACGGCAGATTCGCTCGCCCACCTCAGCACACCAGCAAGGCCGCCGCGCCCAAGATTCCCGCCGACCAGGTGCCCCAGCACGTCGCGGTGGTGATGGACGGCAATGGCCGGTGGGCCACCCAGCGCGGACTGCACCGCACCGAAGGCCACAAGATGGGTGAGGCGGTGCTCATCGACGTCACCTGCGGGGCCATCGAAATCGGTATCAAGCATCTGACCGTCTACGCGTTCTCGACCGAGAATTGGAAGCGCAGCACCGAAGAGGTGCGCTTTCTGATGGGGTTCAACCGCGAAGTGGTCCGCCGCCGGCGGGAGAACCTCAACGACATGGGCGTGCGGATGCGCTGGGTCGGATCGCGGCCGCGGATGTGGCGCAGCGTGAGCAAGGAATTCGACATCGCCGAGGAGATGACGGTCGACAACGATGTCATCACCATCAACTACTGCGTGAACTACGGCGGGCGCACCGAGATCGTCGAGGCGGCGCGCCAGCTGGCGCAGGAGGCCGTCGACGGCAAGGTGAACCCGACCCGGATCACCGAGGCCGCGTTCGCCAGACACCTGCACCGGCCCGACATCCCCGATGTCGACTTGTTCATCCGTACGTCGGGGGAGCAGCGGGCCAGCAACTTCCTGCTGTGGCAGTCCGCGTACGCCGAGTACGTGTTCCAGGACAAGCTATGGCCGGATTACGACCGCCGCGACCTGTGGGCGGCGTGCGAGGAGTACGTCAGCCGCAACCGAAGGTTCGGGCGCGCCTGATGGATCTGCAGCCCCGGCTGGCCGCCGTGCTCGACGGGTTCGTCGACGCAATGACCCCCGAACCCGACGGCGCGCTCACGGTGCGCCACGACGGGACGATCGCCTCGCTGCGGGTGGTCACCATCGCCGAAGGCCTCGAACTGGTCTCGCTCACCCAGATCCTCGCCTGGGATCTGCCGCTGGACGCCAAACTGCGCACCGCGGTCGCCGAGCATGCGCACGGCACGCTGCTGGGGACGGTGTCGCTGGCGGCCAAGAGCAGTCCGAAGGAGATCGCGGCGGGCGCCAAGCGCAACTCGAAGAAGGCCGCTGATGTGTTGCTGCGCTATAACTTTCCGGCCGCCGGTCTCGCCGACGAGGCGTTGCGCACCCTGATTCTGCTAGTGCTCAGCGCCGGGGCGGACATCCGCCGGGCGCTAACGGGCTGAGCAGTCCCCGCACAGCCCGAAGATCTCGATGGTGTGGCTGACGTCGGAGAAGCCGTGTTCGCGGGCGATGTCGGCGGCCCACGTCTCGACCTGGCGACCCTGGATCTCGACGGCGGCGCCGCAGGCTCGGCACACCAGGTGATGGTGGTGACCCGCCGAGCAGCGGCGGTAGACCGATTCACCGGTGTCGGTGCGCAGGACGTCGACCAGGCCGGATTCGGCCATCGACTGCAGGGTGCGGTACACCGTCGTCAACCCGATGCCCTCGCCGCGGCGCTTGAGAGCATCGTGCAGTTCCTGGGCCGAGCGAAATTCGTCGAGTCCGTCGAGCAGGTCGGCGATCGCCGCCCGCTGCCGGGTGGCGCGGACCGGAGCCGGGCTCACTGAACGTCCTCCCCGGCGTGCGCGACGGCGTCGGCGACGATGTGCACCAGGTGTGCGTCGACGAGCCGGTAGAGCACCTCGCGGCCGGACCGCTCGCTGGCCACCACCCCCGCCTGTTTGAGGATGCGCAGGTGCTGGCTGACCAGGGGCTGGGGAACGCCCAGCGCGTCGACGAGTTCGTGGACGCAGCGCGCCGAATGCCGGAGATGCAGCACGATTGCGATCCGCACCGGCGCGGCCAGTGCACGCAGCAGCTCACCGGCGGTGTCGAGCACCTCACGCGACGGCAGCGGCGACGACACCCCGTGTTCGGGAGCGGCGTCTGACCCCGCAGTGCTGGAAACGATTTTCATTTGGCCGCCACGATACATGCATCGATCCGCATGTCAACGGCTGCCGACGCGGTGGCGGGAGGGGTCGCGAGCGCCCACTACGCTGGTGCACCGTGGCATCCATCATCGACACCGTTGCGAACCTGGCGAAACGCCGTGGATTGGTCTACCAATCCGGCGAGATCTACGGCGGCACGAAATCGGCGTGGGACTACGGGCCGCTCGGGGTGGAGCTCAAGGAGAACATCAAGCGGCAGTGGTGGAAAGCCGTCGTGACGGCTCGGGACGATGTCGTGGGCTTGGACTCCGCCATCATCCTTCCGCGCGAGGTGTGGGTGGCCTCCGGTCACGTCGAGGTGTTCAACGATCCGCTGGTCGAATGTCTGAACTGCCACAAGCGCCACCGGCAGGACCACATGCAGGAGGCGTACGCCGCGAAGAAGGGCAAGGGCGAGACCGCCGTCGATCCGGACTCGGTGCCGATGACCGAGATCACCTGCCCGGACTGCGGCACCAAGGGTCAGTGGACCGAACCGCGCGACTTCAACATGATGCTCAAGACCTACCTCGGCCCGATCGAGAGCGAGGAGGGGCTGCACTACCTGCGGCCGGAGACCGCCCAAGGCATCTTCGTGAACTTCGCCAACGTGGTGACCACGGCACGCAAGAAGCCGCCCTTCGGCATCGGCCAGATCGGCAAGAGCTTCCGCAACGAGATCACCCCGGGCAACTTCATCTTCCGCACCCGCGAGTTCGAGCAGATGGAGATGGAGTTCTTCGTCGCACCGTCGACGGCCGAGGAGTGGCACCAGTACTGGATCGACACCCGCCTGCAGTGGTACGTCGACCTCGGCATCGACCGTGACAACCTCCGGCTCTACGAGCATCCGAAGGACAAGCTGTCGCACTATTCGGACCGCACGGTCGACATCGAGTACAAGTTCGGCTTCGCCGGCAACCCGTGGGGGGAGCTCGAAGGTGTGGCCAACCGCACCGATTTCGACCTGTCCACCCATTCGAAGCACTCCGGTACCGACCTGTCGTTCTACGACCAAGCGAGCGATCTCCGCTACACGCCGTACGTGATCGAACCGGCGGCAGGGCTGACCCGGTCGCTGATGGCCTTCCTGGTCGACGCCTACACCGAGGACGACGCCCCCAACGCGAAGGGCGGTGTCGACAAGCGCACGGTGCTGAGACTCGACCCGCGGCTGGCCCCGGTCAAGGCCGCGGTGCTGCCACTGTCACGCCACGCCGACCTGTCACCCAAGGCACGTGACCTCGCCGCCGAGTTGCGCAAGAACTGGAACGTCGAGTTCGACGACGCCGGTGCGATCGGCCGTCGCTACCGCCGCCAGGACGAGATCGGCACCCCGTACTGCATCACCGTCGACTTCGACTCGCTCGAGGACCATGCCGTGACGATCCGCGAGCGGGACACGATGACCCAGGACCGCATCGGCCTCGGGGCAGTCAGCGACTATCTCGCGGTGCGGCTCATGGGATGTTAGAAGCGGCCACCGCCGCCGAACATCCCGCCGCCGCCACCGCCGGAGCCGCCGAAGGATCCCGGGCCGAAGCCGCCACCGCCGAAGCCGCCGCGCATACCGCCGCTGAGGATGTTGCCGATCAGGATCCCGCCGATCATCGCGCCCATGTTGCCGCCGCCACCGCCCCCGCCGTAGCGGCCCCGGTAGGCCTGCTGCGCGTGCTGCACGTCGGCGTTGGCGAGTTGCTGCGCCTGCGCGGCGAGCATGGCCGCGCCGTTCGCGTGGGCGATCGCCTCAGACGGGTTGGTGGCGCGTTTGCCGTCCGCGGCGCCGATCTGACGCACCGCCTCGGCCAGCCGGGTTCTGGCTTCCGGGCCGATGCTGCCGCGCCGGGTGTCGATGAAGTCCGACACCGACCGCACCCGAGACCGGGCCACGAACAGTGCCTCCTCCAGCGCCCGGTTCAGCCGTTCGGCGGCCTCGCGTTCCTTTTCGACGGTGGCCAGCAGACGGTCGAGATCGGCATCGGCCTTCGTCAGCTGGGTGAAGGCGCCCAGCGGATCGGTCGAACCCGACTGCTGTGCGGTCGCGACGGCCGCTGAGGCGGCATCACGTGCGGTCGCCAGCTCGGCGCGCTGCGGCACGTCACCGGCGGACAGGAGCTCACCGGCCTGACGGATCCCGGACTGGATGTCCTCGATCACCGCGGGCAGCCGCGTCGCCGCCCGCCGGATGTCGCTGGCGGCGCTGTCCACCGCGTCGAGCAGCGAACTGGCCTGGCTCAACGCGGATTCCGCGGCGCGCACCGCATCGACGAGTTCGCTCTGCTGACCGGCCACCGGCCGGGCTGCCAGCTCCCGGCCGCGGGTGATGTTCTGGTCGGCGAACGTCATCAGTTCTGTCGCGGCATCGACGTTGCCCGCGACCGACGCCAGCGCGGCGGCGTCGAATTCGGTGTGCAGGGCGGCCAGCTTCCGGCGGGACGGTTCGATGCGGGCGGTGACGTCGACGACGCGCTGGGTCAGACGGTCCAGCCGCGACGGCGCGTTGATGACGAGTTCACGCAACCGCTCGAAGTTCTCGGTCTGAGCGTCGAGTTCACCGTCGGCCTTCGCGGCGGCGACGATCACCCGGGTCAACAGGTCCCGACGTTGCGCGGGGGTCTCGGGGATCGCGTCGTCGAGTTGCTGGCGCACGGTGAACGCCTGTGCCAATGTCTGTTTGGCGGCCTCGACCGCGCGGGTGAACGGCTCGGTGCGTTCTTCACCGAATTCCTCGACCGCCAGCGCCAGTTCATTGCTGCTGGTGCGTACGGCGTTGTCCACTTCGACCACCATCGATTTCGACAGTTCGTCGAGGGCGTCGATGGGCACCGACGCCAGCGCGTTCGGATCGCTCGGGTCGAGGCGGCGGGCTCGCTCGATCTCGGCGGCGCGGCGCTTGCGGCGACGCCGCTGGGCCCACACCCACAGGACCACGACGGCGAGTGCGATGACACCCAAGGCGAACAGCAGGCCACCCCAGGCGATTTGGGCCGGTGCGGCGGCGTTGTTCAGACCGTCGGCAGCGGCTATCGCAGCTGCCGCCCAGTCGCCGCCGCGTAGCGCGGGTTCGACCTGGTCGCGCCGCACCTCGTCGACTTCCGCGGCGGTGAGGTCCGGCACCGACGACGGCACCTGCAGTGCGTAAGCGCGGTCGACGGTCGCCACCGCCAGCAGCGCGTCGAAGCTCCCCAGATCGCTGATCTGCATGGTGCTGCGCGCCCAGCTGACCGCACCCTGGCCGGAGAAGTCGTCGACGAACACCACCCACAGCCGGATCTGGCGGTCGGTGTAGAGGCGATCGACGGCCTCCTGGACCTGGCCGCGCTGCGTGGCGGACAGGGCGCCGGCCTGGTCGGTGACGTAACCCGGCAGTCGGAACGGCGGTTCGGCGGCAGTGACCGGCGCAAGGAGGACACCCGCCGTCAGGAAGGTGGCGAGCAGTGCGAGCAGTCGCGTGATGCGCATGGTCGTCAATGTAGTGCCGCGCGCACCCGACCTTGAGGAGACCGACGGACCGTGCTGGCAGACTGTTCCTCGGTGAACCCACGACTGCAGGACAGCTACGACCAGTTCGATCGCCAACGTCGGGTGGCCGAACCGGCGAAGAGCGCTGTCCTGCCGGGCGCCGGCATCGAGCACCGCACCGACTTCGCGCGCGACCGCGCCCGGGTACTGCACTGCGCTGCGCTGCGCCGGCTCGCGGACAAGACCCAGGTGGTTGGCCCGCGGGAGGGGGACACGCCCCGCACCCGGCTGACGCATTCGCTCGAGGTCGCCCAGATCGGTCGGGGGATGGCCGTGGGCCTGGGCTGTGACCCCGACCTGGTCGACCTCGCCGGCCTTGCCCACGACATCGGTCATCCGCCGTATGGGCACAACGGTGAACGCGCGCTCAATGAGATCGCCAAGGCGTTCGGGGGTTTCGAGGGAAATGCGCAGAACTTCCGCATCCTCACCCGGCTGGAGCCCAAAGTCGTTGACCTCGACGGTAGCAGTGCCGGGCTGAACCTGACCCGGGCGGCGCTGGACGCGGTGACGAAGTACCCGTGGCAGCGCGGTGACCGCACGAAGTTCGGCTTCTACGACGACGACGCCCCCGCGGCCGCCTGGGTGCGTAAGGGCGCCCCCGCCGAGCGGCCGTGCCTGGAGGCCCAGGTGATGGACTGGGCCGACGACGTGGCCTACTCGGTGCACGACGTCGAGGACGGCGTCGTCTCCGGCCGCATCGATCTGCGGGTGCTGGCCGACGACGACGCGGCCGCTTCGCTGGCGCGCCTGGGCGCCGAGGCCTTCCCGACCTTGGCGCTCGACGATCTGCTGGGCGCCGCCGAGCGCCTCTCGCAACTGCCGGTGGTGTCGCAGGTCGGCAAGTACGACGGCACCCTGGCCGCCTCGGTCGCGCTCAAACGGATGACCAGCGAACTGGTCGGCCGCTTCGCCAACGCGGCGATCACCGAGACCAGGTCGGTCGCCGGCGAGGGGCTGCTGCGGCGCTTCGACACCGAACTGGCGGTGCCGACGCTGGTGCGCGCCGAGGTGGCGGTGCTCAAGATGCTGGCACTGCAATTCATCATGAGCGACCACGGGCACCTGGGGGTCCAGGCCGACCAGCGCACCCGCATCCACCAGGTGGCCCTGATCCTGTGGGCGCAGGCGCCGAGCAGCCTCGATCCGCTCTTCGCACCGGAGTTCGTCGCCGCCCCCGACGACGGCGCGCGGCTGCGCGTGGTGATCGATCAGATTGCGTCCTACACCGAGGGACGGCTCGAACGAGTGCACGAGGCGCGCTCGCCCAGACCTCTAGACTGAGCTGGTGGCCGGGCGGATTCCAGATCGCGACATCGCGGCCATCCGTGAACGTGTGCGCATCGAGGACGTCGTCGGCGACTACGTGCAACTGCGCCGGGCCGGCGCCGATTCGCTCAAGGGTCTGTGCCCGTTCCACGACGAGAAATCGCCGTCGTTCCACGTGCGTCCCAACCACGGGCACTTCCACTGCTTCGGCTGCGGGGAAGGCGGTGACGTGTATGCGTTCGTGCAGAAGATCGAGCACGTCAGCTTCGTGGAATCGGTGGAACTGCTCGCCGACCGCATCGGCTACACCGTCACCTACACCGGCGGCTCGACTAGCAACGTGCAACGCGACCGGGGCAGCCGCAGCCGGCTGCTGGCTGCCAACGCCGCCGCGAGTGAGTTCTACGCCGAGGCGTTGACATCCGAGGAGGCCGCCCCGGCGCGGCAATACCTCATCGAGCGCAACTTCGACGCCCAGGCGGCCGCCCGCTTCGGCTGCGGCTTCGCCCCGTCGGGCTGGGACAAGCTCACCAAGCACCTGCTGCGCAAGGGATTCGAGTTCAGGGAGCTCGAGGCGGCCGGGCTGTCCCGGGAGGGCAAGCGCGGGCCGATGGACCGTTTCCACCGCCGGCTGCTCTGGCCTATCCGGGCGGCCGGAGGCGAGGTGATCGGGTTCGGTGCGCGGCGCATCTTCGACGACGACCCGATGGACGCAAAGTACGTCAACACCCCCGAGACGGTGCTGTACAAGAAGTCGGCGGTGCTCTTCGGCCTCGACCTGGCCAAGCGCGATATTGCCAAGTCGCACCGGGCCGTCGTCGTCGAGGGCTACACCGACGTGATGGCGATGCACCTGGCCAACGAGACGACCGCCGTCGCGTCCTGCGGTACGGCGTTCGGCGAAGGCCACCTCGCGCTGCTGCGCCGGTTGATGATGGACGACAACTGGTACCGCGGTGAGCTGATCTTCGTGTTCGACGGCGACGCCGCCGGGCAGGCGGCCGCCCGCAAGGCGTTCGACGGTGATCAGCAGGTGGCCGGCAAGTCGTTCGTCGCGGTCGCCGCCGATGGGATGGACCCATGCGATCTGCGGCTCAAGTCGGGGGACAACGCGCTGCGCGACCTGGTGGCGCGGCGGATCCCGATGTTCGAATTCGCCATCCGGAGCCTGATCCCCGCCGGCGACGTCCTCGACAACGACCCGGCCGCGCAGGTGGAGGCGCTGCGCCGCTGCGTGCCGCTGGTGTCCCGGATCCGCGACTATGCACTGCGCGACGAGTACGCGCGCCGGCTGGCGGGCTGGACGGGATGGGCCGACGAGGCCCAGGTGCTCAACCGGGTGCGCGAAGAGGCGGCCAAACGCGGGATGCCCGACCGCGGTCGCCGGCGCAACGGCGCGGACCCGGCGGCCACCGCGCCGCGGCGCGCCCCGGATGTCGCCGCGCGGCCCGATCCGGCGGACCCGACGCTCTGGCCTCAGCGGGAGGCGCTGAAATCGGCGCTGCAGTACCCGGCGCTGGCCGGTCCGGTCTTCGACGTGCTGACCGTCGACAGCTTCACCCATCCCGGCTACCGGGCCGTGCGCACCGCTGTCGAGGCAGCCGGTGGCGCGGCCGCCGGGCTGTCGGGTGCGCAGTGGATCGAGGTGGTGCGCGAGCAGACCGCCAGCCCGCAGGCGGCCAACCTGGTCAACGAGTTGAGTGTCGAGGCCATCCGGGTCGAGGACGACGACAAGCTGCCCCGCTACATCGCCGGTGTCCTGGCCCGGCTCCAGGAGGTCTGGGTGGGCCGTCAGATTGCCGAGGTGAAATCGAAACTTCAGCGCATGTCGCCGGTGGAGCAGGGCGACGAGTACCACGCACTGTTCGGTGACCTGGTGGCGATGGAGGCCTACCGCCGCAGCCTGCTCGAACAGGCCAGCGGCGATGACTTGACTGCGTGAGTGCGCGTAACGCGATATGGTGGGCGCGCTATATACCCGTTGGGGGACGGCGAGCAGGAAGGCAGCACCTGTGGCAACCATGATTCGGGTCCGGCGCTCGGTCGCGATCGGCGCGTTCGCTGCGGTGGCGGTGGCTGCTCCGTTTGCTGTCGCGCTGACCACCACCGCCGATCAAGCCACGCAGGCCGGTCCGGCGTGCCTGGCATGGTTCGGCAACAAGGCCGACGGCAAGTGCCTGGCCTACTCCAACGGAACTGGGGCCACGGTGGGCACCCCAGGGGTCGCGTTCGGTGCAGACGGTATCGGGATCAGCACGGGCCCGCTGTTGCCCGGCACCACCATCGACACGGCCATCGGCAACTAAGCGGCGCCTCACGCCTCACTTCTCGGTGGGTGCCTCCGGGCGCAACACCGCGGTCTGTTCGTCGATCGGCGTCAGATTCACCAGCTGCGGGTCGGGAGAAACCCGTTCGGCGATCTTGCGCCGTGACGTCTCGATGACAGCCCTGGCGGCAGGACTGCTTGTCACCGCGCGGTAGGTGCCCGCGATCTGCTCGTAGCGGCGCCGGCCTGCCTTGGTGCCCATGACATAGCCGACGGCCATCACAGCGACGTACCCGATCACGAAGGCCCTTCCACTCGACGGTGCGTGGTCTCCATCCTGCCTCATGACTGGCGGTTCGCGCCGTGCCAGGGAGCGCGTTGGCGAGGGCACCGGTGCATACGCTAGAGTCATCCCTCGGTCCGCGCGGAAAGCGCACGCCGACATTGCCGTCCCCTGTAGCTCAATTGGCAGAGCATTCGGCTGTTAACCGAAGGGTTGCTGGTTCGAGTCCAGCCGGGGGAGCTTTCGTTTCGTCAGGTGGGTGATCCGCCAGAACGACACCACCTGCACAGGTCTGCCCCGAGAATGGCTTCGTCTGGTACCGGAAGGGGACCCATGACCGATATGCCCGACGACCTGCCCTCGCCCGAGGATTTCCGGCGCAAGCTGGCCCACGTCGATCGTGAGTTCGCCGAGGCCCGCCGCTACCTCTCGGCGTTGTGCGCGGAAGACTACGAGGCGCTCGGTACGCTGATGACCGAAATCCACCACAGCGGACGAGCCATGAAGATCTTGGCGGCGATGGCCGTCCAGGCCCTCGACTTCGCCGAGCTGTCGGCGGACCGCCTCGGCGGCGATGTCCAGAAGTGGCTCCACTTATCGGCGATCGCTCAAGACACCGCCGAGAACGAGCGGGACCAGACCGAACTCGGCGGCGAGGGATGAGCTTCTCGACACCGCCCAACGGCTAAGCCGGTCCCGCCGTCGTCAGTTCGTCGGGGTCCATCATCGCGGCGTAGCGCAGCTGCTCGGGAATACCGAAGCCGTCGACCAGGAGCTCCGCGTGTGGCCGCAGCGAGCGGCACCGCTCGTTGATGCCACGGGTGACCGCCTTCGCGCGCTCGGTCGAAAGGAACCGGTGCTCGATGAACCAGGCTTTGTCGTCTTCGACCACCGACAGCGCGTACAGATCGCAGACCATGCCGAGGATGTTTTTGGCCTCCTCGTCCGCACACGTGTCGATGCCCGCGACGAACGCCTCGAGCACGATCCGGTCGATATGGGCCTGCGCGGTGTGCAGGACGTGGTCCTGCACGGCGTTGAACGCGTCGAACGCCGACATCTCCTTCGACTTGGCCTGCAGCCGCCGGGCCACCGAGGACAGCAGGTACTCCTCGCGATCCTCGAACATCTGCACCTGGGTGCCCCGGTTGAACAGGCTGCCCTCTTCCTCGTTGTCCTGCCGGGTGTCGAGGATGGTCTGCATGATCGTCTCGGCCGCAGTCCTTTTGATCACCCGCGTGCCGACGGTGTTGGCCGCGAAGCGCACCCAGTCCACCGGGCTCATACCCTTGACGTCGTCAGCATAGGCGGTCAGCAATTCCTTCGCGACGAGCTGGGTCAGCACGTGGTTGTCACCCTCGAAGGTGGTGAAAACGTCGATGTCCCCGCGTAGCCCGATGAGCCGGTTCTCGGCGAGGTAGCCGGCGCCGCCGCACGCCTCGCGGGCCTCCTGGATCGCCCGGCTGGCATGCCAGGTGTTGGCCGCCTTGAGGCCGGCCGCGCGGGCCTCAAGTTCCCGTTGCTCCTCGGCGTCGGGGTGCTCCGTGCTCTGCAGTTCGTGACACTTGGCGACCAGCTCGTTCTGCGCGAACTGCAGTGCATACGAGCGGGCCACCAACGGCAGCAGCCTGCGCTGGTGCACCAGGTATTCCATGATGACGACCTCGCCGCCGTCGGGCCCCGAAAACTGCCTGCGCTGCAACGCATACCGGGTCGCGATGTCGAGGGCGACCCGCGCGGCGGCGGCGCCGCTGCCCCCGACAGTGACGCGGCCACGGATCAATGTGCCCAGCATCGTGAAGAAGCGGCGGTTCGGGTTCTCGATGGGCGAGGTGTAGGTGCCGTCCTCGGCCACGTCGCCGTAGCGGTTCAGCAGGTTCTCCCGCGGCACCCGCACGTTGTCGAAGACGATGCGGCCGTTGTCGACACCCGGTAGGCCGCCCTTGTAGTCGCAGTCCGACGTGGTGACCCCGGGCATGTCGTTGCCGTCCTCGTCGCGGATCGGCACCAGCACGCAGTGCACGCCGTGGTGGACCGGCTCGCCGCCCTCGTGGGTGATCAGCTGCGCGAAAACCGCTGCCATCCGGGCTGTTTGGGCGGCGCCACCGATGTAGTCCTTACGGGAGGTCGGGGTGGGGGAGTTCACGACGAACTCCTGGGTCTCCGAGTCGTAGGTGGCCGTCGTCTCGAGGGACTGCACATCGCTGCCGTGTCCGGTCTCGGTCATCGCGAAACAGCCGAGCAGGTCGCAGTCGATGACGCGCTTGACGTACCGCTCGTGGTGGCGTTCGGTGCCGAGGTTCTCCACGGCGCCACCGAACAGGCCCCACTGCACTCCGGCCTTGACCATCAGCGAGAGGTCGCTCATCGCGAGCATCTCGATCTGGGTGGTGGCCGCACCCACATTGCCGTTGCCGCCGTGCTCCTTTGCGAAGCCGTCCTGGGCGGCGCCCTCGGCGGCCATGATCCGCAATTGTTCGTCCACCTTGGTTCGGGCGATGACCGTGTTCGGGGTGTAATGCGGTGTGAAGACCTCGTGGGAGAGTTTGTCCCGCATGTCGTTCTTCACGTCACGCCAGCGGCCGTCGAGGGCGTTTCGCAGATGCTCCGCAGTGGTGGTCACACCTCACGGTAACCTCGCTGTCCATTCCCCGAAACTGTGATACGGCGCACCGAGGTTGGCCTCAGCAAGATGTCATTGGGCGTCAGGAGTTCAATGTCGTCATGACCAACTCCGAGCGGCCCGATCCGGTATCGCCGACAGGCATGCCGCACACGGTCGACCACCAGCACGCCGACGTCACCGGTGGATGGCTGCGGGCGGCCACCTTCGGGGCGATGGACGGTCTCGTCAGCAATACCGCGCTGATCGCCGGTGTGGCCGCGAGCGCGAGCGCGCAAACGGTGGTGCTCAGCGGTGTGGCGGGCCTGCTGGCCGGAGCGTTCTCGATGGCGCTGGGAGAGTACACGTCGGTACAGACGGCCAACGAACAGATCGACTCCGAAGTCGGTCTGGAGCGGCGGTCGTTCCGCAAGCAGCCCCAGGCCGAGCAGGACGAACTCGTCGACATGCTGGTGGAGATGGGCCTGAGCGAAGATACCGCGCGCAAAGCCTCCTCCGAGATCCACCGCGATGAGGGCCGGGCGCTGAACTTCCACCTCGTTCAGGAACTCGGCGTACACCCGGAGGAGAAGCCGTCGCCGTGGGTGGCGGCCGGTTCGTCGTTCGTCATGTTCGCAGTCGGCGCCGTCATCCCGCTCGTCCCGTATCTCCTCGGTTACGAGTCGCTATGGGCGGGGCTGCTGTGCGGCGGCCTCGGCTTGCTCATCGCCGGCGCCGCCGCCGCCCGGTTCACCCGCAAGCCGATCGCCTTCGCCGGAATCCGACAGCTGGGTCTCGGGGCGATCGCGATCGCCGCGACCTATGCCGTCGGGCTGCTGATCGGGACGACCGTCACCTGACTATGTTTCGTTGCCGACCGTCAATGCACGCGCCTCGTCGGTGAGTTCGGACAGTTCGTCTTCGGGGGCGTCGATACCGCGCAGGTATCTGCGGCTGGCGGTCAGCACGCCGGCGGCCGCCAGCACCGCGGCGGCACCCACCCAGTAGGGGAGATGGACGTTGACCTGCTCGCCGAGCACGCCGGCCAGCCACGGCGCGACGGCCGCGCCGCCGAACCGCAGGAAGCTGTAGGCGGCCGATGCGACCGCGCGGTCGACCGGCGCGGCCTTCATGACCGTCTCGGTGATCAGTGTGTTGTTGACGCCGATGAACAGCCCGGCCACCACCACGCAGGTAGCGAGAACGGCCTTGCTGTCGGTGCCGATCGCCATCACCACCAACGTCGCCGTCATTGCGAGCAGGTTCACGATCAAGGTGGGCACCGTCCCGAACCGACGCTGCAGCCGGGGGGCGGCGACGACGGAGGTGAAGGCCAGCGCCACGCCCCAGCCGAAGAAGATGAACCCGATCTGCTGTGCGCTCATGTCCAGCGGGAACGGGGTGAACGCCAGCAGGGTGAAGAAGCCGAAGTTGTAGAGCAGTGCGGTGATCGACGTGCCGAGCAGCCCGCGGTGCCGTAACGCGCGGAACGGGTCGACCAGTGTGGTGGCCCGCTCGGGTCGCGGCGTCGTGGGCAGCAGGATGGCGGTGACCACCACCGCGACGACCATCAACGCTGACACACCGAAAAATGGCCCACGCCAGGAGATCTCACCGAGCACACCGCCGACGAGCGGGCCGACGGCGATGCCGAGCCCGAGCGCCGCCTCGTAGAGGATGATCGCCTGCGCCACCGAACCGCGCGCGGAAGCGACGATCGTCGCCAGCGCCGTCGCTATGAACAGGGCGTTGCCCAGCCCCCACAGCGCCCGCCACCCGATGATCTCCGTGACCGTGCCGCTCATCCCCGCCAGGCCGGCGCCGACGATGATCACCACCAGGCCGAGCAGCAGTGTGCGCTTGGGGCCGATCCGGCTGGAGACCACACCGGTGATCAGCATCGCCACGCCCATCACGGCCATGTAGCTGGTGAACAGCAGCGACACCTGGGACGGGGAGGCGTGCAGGTTGTCGGCGATCGGTTTGAGGATGGGATCGACGAGGCCGATGCCCATGAACGCCACCACGGAGGCGAACGCAACGGCCCAGACGGCTTTGGGTTGGCGCAACATCAGTGGGAGACTCCTGTCTGTCAGCTGTAGGTGGGGGCGAGCAACCGCTCGATGACGTCGACGGCAGCGGCGAGCGTCTGGCGGTCTTCCGGCGAGAGCTGTGCCAACCGCGGGTTGATGGCCGCGGCGCGGTGGATGCGGGCCCGGGCCAGCACCTCCCTGCCCCTGTCGGTGATGCGGATCAGCACCGCCCGCCCGTCCAGCGGGTCGGTGGACCGCGAGACCAGTCCGGCATCTTCCAGCCGACGCACCTGCGTGGTCATGGTGGGCTGCGAACAGTGGTCCAGGGTGGCGAGGTCGGAGATCCGGGCCTCGCCCTGGTCCTCGATCGTCGACAGCAGCCGAACCTGCGCCCAGGGCAGCGGGAGCCGCGTGCGCTGGGTGGCCAACCGGTTGAGCCGGGCGACGACGGCCAGCAGATCGCCGCCGAGATGTTCGCCGCCAGCCAGGGGGGACTCCTCGGTGGCAGGTGTGGTCATGGGTGCCATGATACATAGGAAGGCTATACAGTCCAGCGGCCGTCGCGGCCCGGGCACGCGGGCCCCATGGGGCCGACTGGCAGAATCGGGGGATGACCGCAACCCCGACGCCGAGCCAGCCTCGCCGCGCCGGATCGTTGCAGCCCGGTGAACTGGCCCAGGCCTCGGTGATGGCGGCCCTGTGCGCCGCCACCGCGATCATCGCCGTGGTGGTGCCGTTCGCAGCTGCGTTGTCCCTGCTCGGCACCGTCCCGATGGGACTGCTCGCCTACCGGTACCGGCTCCGCGTCCTGATCGCGGCGACGGTGGCGGGTGCGACCATCGCATTCCTGATCGCCGGCATGGGCGGGATGATGTCGGTGATCGACTGCGCCTACATCGGCGGGCTGACCGGCATGGTCAAACGGCGCGGCCGCGGCACGCCCACGGTGTTCGTCGCGGCCCTGATCGCCGGCACCGCATTCGGTGTGGCGGCGGTGGCGGCCCTGGCCGTCCTGTCCCGCCTGCGCAACCTGATCTTCGATTCGCTGACCGCCAACATCAACGGCATCGCCGCGGTGTTGTCCCAAATCCCGAACCTGGAGGACTCGGCGGAACGGCTCAAACGCGACTTCGCGACGGCGCTGGACTACTGGCCGCTCGTCATCGCCGGCTCCGGTGTCCTCAGCATCACCATGGTGACGCTCATCGGATGGTGGGCGCTGTCGCGGGTCCTCGGTCGTCTAGTCGACATTCCGGACGTGCACAAACTCGAGGCCCCGGCCGAGAGCGGGCCCGTCGCGCCGGTCCCCACCGAACTGCGCGACGTACGGTTCCGCTATCCCAACACCGGGCAGGACGCGCTCGGTCCGGTGTCGCTGACCGTCGGCCCCGGCGAACATGTCGCCGTCACCGGCGCCAACGGATCGGGCAAGACGACGCTCATGCTTGTGCTGGCCGGGCGCGAACCGACCGCCGGCACCGTGACACGCCCTGGTGCGGTCGGGCTGGGGCGCCTCGGGGGCACCGCTGTCGTCATGCAGCACCCGGAGAGCCAGGTACTTGGCACCCGTGTGGCCGACGACGTCGTCTGGGGGCTGCCGCCCGGCACGAAGACCGACGTGTCCAGGTTGCTGTCCGAGGTGGGCCTCGACGGTATGGAGGAGCGCGACACCGGTGGGCTCTCCGGTGGCGAATTACAGCGGCTCGCCGTGGCCGCCGCGCTGGCCCGCGAACCGGCGCTGCTGATCGCCGACGAGGTCACCAGCATGGTCGACCAGCAGGGCCGCGAGGGCGTCATCCAGGTGCTGTCCGGGCTGACGCAACACCACGACATGTCGCTGGTGCACATCACCCACTACAACGACGAGGCCGGCGTCGCCGACCGCACCATCAACCTCACCGGGAACGGCGGCGCATCCGACAACGCCGAGATGGTGGAGACCGCCGACGCCCCCACCGGCACCACACCTGTGGCCGACACCGGCGCCGCACCCGTACTGGAGCTGGTCGGCGTCGGACACGAATACGCCACTGGAACGCCATGGGCCAAGACAGCGCTGTGCGACATCGACTTCGCGGTCCCCGAAGGTGACGGCTTGCTGATCCACGGCCTCAACGGCTCGGGGAAGTCGACACTGGCCTGGATCATGGCGGGCCTCACCGTGCCGACCACCGGCACCTGCCTGCTCGACGGCGCACCCGTCTCCGACCAGGTCGGAGCCGTCGCGATCTCGTTCCAGGCGGCGCGGTTGCAGTTGATGCGCAGCCATGTCGACCGCGAGATCGCCTCGGCCGCGGGGTTCTCGCACCACGACCACGACCGCGTCGGGCGGGCCCTCGCGACGGTCGGTCTGGACCCGACGATGGCGTCCCGGCGAATCGACCAGCTCAGCGGCGGCCAGATGCGCCGCGTCGTGCTGGCCGGCCTGCTGGCCCGCAAACCGCGCGCGCTGATCCTCGACGAGCCCCTGGCCGGGCTCGACGCCGCCAGCCAGCGTGGATTTCTGCGTCTGGTCACCGACCTTCGACGCAACGCGGGTCTCACCGTGGTCGTCATCTCCCACGACTTCTCCGGGTTGGAGGAGCTGTGCCCGCGCACACTGCATCTGCGCGACGGTCTGCTCGCGCCCGCTTCGGCGACCGCGGGAGGCCTGTCGTGACCGCTCCCGCCCGCAAACCGCGTAGGCCGGTGGTGCTGCTGCGTCCGGTTCCGGGCCGCTCGGTCATCCACGACCTGTGGGCGGGCACCAAGCTCATCGCGGTCGCCGCGATCGGGGTGCTGCTCACCTTCTACCCGGGCTGGGTGCCGATCGCCGCGGTCGCCGTGCTGGTGCTGGTCGCGGGGCGGGTGGCACACATTCCGCGCGGGACGCTGCCGTCGATCCCGGTCTGGCTGTGGGGTCTGTTGTTCCTCGGCGGCCTGACGGCGACGTTCGGCGGCGGGGATCCCGTCGTGGCGCTGGGGTCGGTCGAGGTGGGGCTCGGCGGGCTGTTCAACTTCCTACGCATAACGGCGCTGTCGATCGTGCTTCTGGGCCTTGGCGCGATGGTCTCGTGGACCACCAACGTCGCCGAGATCGCGCCGGCCGTCGCGAAACTCGGCCGCCCGCTGCGGCGGGTCCGGATTCCGATCGACGACTGGGCGGTGGCGATCGCGTTGGCGCTGCGGGCGTTCCCGATGCTCATCGACGAGTTCGCGACGCTGTACGCCGCGCGGCGGCTGCGGCCCAAACAGCACCTGTCGAGCCGCAAGGTTCGGCGCAAGCGGTGGCTGATCGAGATCGTCGACCTGCTCGCGGCGGCGGTGACGGCCGCGCTGCGCCGTGCCGACGAGATGGGCGACTCGATCACCGCGCGCGGCGGCACCGGCCAGATCTCGGCCGCGCCGTCGGGACCCAAGGCGCGCGACTGGATCACCCTGGCGATCATCGTCGTCGTGTGCGGTGCCGCGCTCGCGGTGGAATTGACCGTGCTGCCGACGAGTTCGGCGCCCACCTGATCGGTGCCACCGGCGCACCGCCGCTACGGTGGAGCGCGTGACAGCGCCCCGACGTGTCGACGCCGACTTCCTCGCCCTGCCACGACAACATCTGGCCGACGCGGCGTTGTCGGCTGCGCTGGCGGCCGGGGCCACCTACGCCGACCTGAGGATCCAGGCGATCACCAGCGAGCTGGTGCAGTTGCGTGACGGTGAGTTCGAGACCGCCGTCATCGACCGCGAGATCGGGCTGGCGGTGCGGGTGATCGTCGACGGCACATGGGGTTTCGCTTCACACGCCGAACTCGACCCGGTCGTCGCCGCAGATACCGCGCGCCGCGCGGTGCAGGTCGCGGCCGCGCTGGCCGGGCTCAACGCCGAACGCATCGAACTGGCACCAGAACCGGTCTACAGCGACGTCACCTGGGTGTCGGACTACCGCGTGGATCCGTTCACCGTGCCCGCCGCGGAGAAGATCGCCGTGCTGGGTGATTACTCCGGCAGGCTGCTCGCCGGCCGGGACTGCGGGGTGGAGGTCGACCACGTGTCGGCCGGTCTGCACACCGCCAAGGAGCAGACCTTTTACGCCGACACGTTCGGAACGTCGATCACCCAGCAGCGGGTCCGGGTGCTGCCGACGTTGGAGGCAGTCGCCGTCGACACCTCCGCAGGCACCTTCGAGACCATGCGCACCCTCGCCCCGCCGGCCGCGCGCGGTTGGGAGGTCGTCGCCGGTGACGACGTGTGGAACTGGACCGACGAACTGGCTCAGCTGCCCGCGCTGCTGGCGGAGAAGACTAAGGCACCCAGCGTGGTCGCCGGTCCGACCGACCTGGTGATCGACCCATCCAACCTGTGGCTGACCATTCACGAGTCCGTCGGCCATGCCACCGAATACGACCGGGCGATTGGCTACGAGGCCGCCTACGCCGGCACGTCGTTCGCGACCCCCGACAAACTCGGGACCATGCGATACGGCTCACCGGTGATGAACGTGACCGCCGACCGCACCGTCGAACACGGTTTGGCATCGGTCGGTTTCGACGACGAAGGCGTTCGCGCGCAGAGCTGGGACCTGGTACGTGACGGTGTGTTCGTCGGGTACCAGCTCGACCGGGTATTCGCGGCGCGGCTGGGAGTGGCGCGGTCCAACGGGTGCTCCTACGCCGACTCGCCGCACCATGTCCCGATCCAGCGAATGGCCAACGTGTCGCTGCAGCCGGCTCTCGAGGATGTCGGCACCGACGACCTGATCGCCCGTGTCGACGACGGGCTCTACATCGTCGGCGACAAGAGCTGGTCGATCGACATGCAGCGCTACAACTTCCAGTTCACCGGCCAGCGGTTCTTCCGGATCGTCGACGGCCGGCTCACCGGCCAGGTGCGTGACGTGGCGTATCAGGCGACGACGACGGCGTTCTGGGGTGCCCTCGAGGCGGTCGGTGGACCGTCGACATGGCGGCTCGGCGGGGCGTTCAACTGCGGTAAGGCACAGCCCGGGCAGGTCGCGGCGGTGAGTCACGGCAGCCCGTCGGCGCTGTTCCGTGGGATCAACGTGCTCAACACACGCGCGGAGGCTGGCCGATGAGCGCAGCGAAGAGGCCGATTGGCGTGCGCAGGTGATCGGCCCTCAGCAAGTCGTCGACGCCGTGCTGGCCGAAGCCGCCCACCGCGGCCGGGCTGACGAGACGATCGTGCTGGTCACCGACCGTACGGATGCGTCGTTGCGATGGGCGGGAAACTCGATGACCACGAACGGAGAGTCCGTCAGCCGCAGCACCACGGTGATCTCCATTGTTCGGCGGGGCAACAGCGCGCACGTCGGATCGGTGCGCTCCAGTGAGGTGGAACCGGCCGCGATCGGCGCACTGGTCGCGGCGTCACAGGACGCTGCCACCGCCGCACCCGAGGCCCGCGACAGTGCGCTGCCGCTGCCGCCGACCGATACACCGGGCGACTGGGAGTTGCCGGTGCCGACGACGGGCGCGGACGTGTTCGCCGGGGTGGCGGGAACGCTGGCGCTGGGGTTCCGCGGCGAGGACCACCTGTACGGATTCGCCCGCCATGTGCTGGAGACGACGTTCGTCGCGACGTCGACCGGTCTGCGCCGGCGGTACACGCAGCCCACGGGATCGGTGGAGATCAACGCCAAGCGCGGCGGCGCAAGCGCCTGGGCCGGGATCAGCACACCGGACTTCGTGAACGTGCCAATGGATTCGATGCTTGAAGACCTGGCGATGCGGTTGGGCTGGGCCGAGCGCACGGTCGAGCTGCCCGCGGGACGCTACGAGACCATCATGCCGCCGTCGACCGTGGCCGACATGATGATCTATCTGACCTGGACTATGGACGGCCGCGGGGCGCAGGAGGGCCGCACCGCGCTGTCCGCGCCGGGTGGGACGCGGGTGGGGGAGCAGTTGACCGACCTGCCGCTGACGCTGTACTCGGATCCGGCCGCGCCGGGGTTGGCATGCCGTCCTTTCGTCGCGGCGGCCACGTCCTCGGAGCGGATATCGGTGTTCGACAACGGGATGGACATCGAACGGGTGGACTGGCTGCGCGACGGCGCGGTGAACGCCCTGGCCTACCCTCGGGCGGCGGCCGCGGAGTTCCAGGCACCGGTCGCGGTGCCGGCCGAAAACCTGCTGATGACCGGCGGTACTGCGGAGTTGGCCGACATGGTCGCCACTACCGAACACGGACTGCTGCTCACGACGCTGTGGTACATCCGTGAGGTCGATCCGACGGTGCTGCTGCTGACCGGGCTGACCCGCGACGGCGTCTATCTCATCGAGGACGGCGAGGTGTCGGCGGCGGTCAACAACTTCCGGTTCAACGAGAGCCCGCTCGACCTGCTGCGGCGCGCCACCGAAGCCGGGGTGAGCGAGGTGACGCTGCCGCGAGAGTGGGGTGACTGGGCCACCCGTGCGGCGATGCCGACGTTGCGGATTCCCGACTTCCACATGTCGTCGGTCAGCCAGGCGCAATAATTCCCAGGTGGCCACAGACATGACGGTGTTCGCCGGGGCGCCGTGACGGTCGCCGCAGCACGGCAGTTCGAGGCGTACGGCGCCTCCTACTGGGGTGCGATCGTCGTATTCGTGGTGGGTGCGGTGGTCCTGGTGTGGCTTGGGCGCACGCAGACCGAAGAGCAGTCGCGGCGGTTCGGGCGGATCGTCGGGGCGCTGACGGCAGTGATCTACGCGGCCGTGCTGGTCTACTCGATGTTCCCGCCGACGATCGAGCGGTCGGTGCCCCTGCGATTGACCGACCTGGCGACGGTGGCCGCGGCGTGTGCGCTGTGGAGCGGGCGGCACTGGGCGTTCGCGCTGACCTACTACTGGGGTCTGGTGCTCAGCGCGCAGGCGCTGATCTCGCCGGTGCTGGTCGGACCCGACTTCCCGCATTACACCTTTCTGGCGTTCTGGGCGATCCACCTGGCGGTCGTCTGGGCGGCGATCTATCTGACGTGGGGCAGGGGAGTGCGGCCGGAGTGGCGCAGCCTGCGCCTGGTGGTGATCGTGACCGCGGTGTGGGCGGCGGTCACGTTCGTGTTCAACCGGATCGCCGGCACCAATTACGGGTTCCTCAACGGCAAACCGGTGACGGCCAGCCTTTTGGATGTGCTGGGGCCGTGGCCGGTGTACATCCTGTCGGCGACAGCGCTGATCGTCGCGGTGTGGGTGCTGATGACGTTGCCGTGGGTGGGGTCGAGGGGCGGCCGGCCGCATGCGACGATGGTGCCGCGTTGGTCGCGCCGGGGGCGGTAGCTCAGTCGGTTAGAGCCGTGGACTCATAATCCATTGGTCGCGGGTTCGAGCCCCGCCCGCCCCACTTCAGATGGTTCCCGTCGACGAACTCGCCGAACGGATCAGCGAGCTGCCCGCCGACGTCGAGATCGTCGTTCACTGCCGCGGCGAATACTGCCCGTCGCCTACGACGCGGTGCGGCTAGTCGCCGACCGCGGCCGCCGCGCCGCCATCCGACTCAACGGTTCAGCGTTGGTCGGCCTGTAGCGCCAGGCGGTGCGACTGTTCGCTTCCCACCGATCCCGGGTCTGTGCGTGGGGCGCGTCGCCCATGCTTCTGTGCGGTGTCAGTGTGCGGTGCCCGTGTTGTTTTGGTGGGCCACCAGCTGGCTTCGCGGAGGAGTGTGGCGATGGCGGGCACGGTGAGGGTACGCACGAGGAAGGTGTCGAGCAGTAGTCCGAACCCGATGATGAGGCCGGCTTGGATCATGATGGCGACTGAACCGACCATGAGGCCGAACATGCTCGCGGCGAAGATCAGACCCGCTGAGGTGATGACGGCGCCGGTGCTTGCGACGGTACGTAGGACACCGACGCGAATGTTGGCCCCGGATTCTTCGCGGAGCCGTGAGACGAGCAGCATGTTGTAGTCGGCGCCGACGGCGACGAGAATGATGAACGCCAGCAGGGGTACCGGCCAGGCGATTTCTTGGCCCAGTCCCCACTGGAAGACCACAACGCCGATGCCCAGTGAGGCGAGGTAGTTGAGCACGACAGTGCCCAATAGGTAGAGCGGTGCCAGCAGCGCGCGCAGCAGTAGGACGAGGATGATGCCGACGATCATTATGGTGGCGATGGCCAATTGTGCGAAGTCGGCCCACAGAAGTCGTTGGATATCGGCGTTCACGGCGGGGAAGCCGGCGACGGACATGGTGGCGTCGGCTAGTGAAGTGTTTGGTCGTGCTGAGTTGGCGGTGTCGGTGATGCGGCCGGCCAGGTTCATGGCTTCAACGCTGTAAGGGTCGTGGCTGCTTTCGATCATGAACCGTGCTGTCTTGCCGTCCGGTGAGAGAAACTGTTTGGCGACGTCGGTGAATTGTCGGTTCTCGAATGTGTTTGCGGGCAGATAGAAACCGCTCGAGGAGTCGGAGTCCGCCGCTGCGCGTGAGGAGTTTTGTAGTTGGGTGGCGATCTGGCTCATGCCGGACAGCATGTCAATGTTGCTGTCGGCAAGGGTGCGGACGCCGGTGGCGAGTGCTTGAGCGCCGGAGGCAAGCTGGCCGATCCCGTCCTGCAGCCGGCGGAGATTGGCTTCCATGTCGGCGGGGTTCCCGAGGGCTCCGAAAGCCTTGTCCAGAGAGGCGACCGCGTTTTGGACGTCGGCGAGGGTGCCCGCGACGGTGGAGTTGGTGGCGGGATCGTAGCGGTCCCCGAGGTCGGCGATCTGATTGAAGAATCCGCTGTCGCGCAGGGTGACCAAGACCCGTACCTGGTCGCGGATTTGAGCGCATTGCGGGATGGTGGCACACCATGGTGCGGCGTTGAGGGCACCGACGAGCGGGTCCAGCTGGGTGATCGCGTTTTGGGCTTGGTTGGCCAGCGGCCGTAATCCTGGGCCTGATTGGATGGCCTGGTCGACGGCGGGGGCAGTGGCGGACAGCTGTTGCAGCAGCGGTCGAAACTGGTTCACCTGACTCCCCGCGGATTGGGCTTCCGTGAGGATTCCGGCCAGTGGCGTGAGGGCGGTGCGCACGGTGCTGTGGAGCTGGGCGAGGCCGTCGGCGAGCTGATCGGCGCCGTTGGTGAGTTTGGCGATGTCGTCCTTGCGGGAGTTGCCCTCGGCGACCGCGCCGGCCATTTTGTCGCCGATCTGGCCGTTCTGCCAGGCCAGTTCTGCTTGGTCGAGGCGTTCCCCGGCGGGGCGGGTGACTCCGGAAACTTTGGTGACGCCCGGGATCTGGGACACGCGGGAAGCCAACTCGTCAAGATCGGCTAGTCCCTTTCCGGTTCGCATGTCGGTGGGATTTTCGACCACGAGGAATTCGGTGATGACGACGTCTTTGCGGAAGTGCCGGTCCAGCAGTTGGTAGCCCTGGTTGCTCGCGGTGGTGGCCGGTTGCCCCTTGCGGTCGTCGTAACTGATTTTGATCGTTGCGGCGGCTGCCGACAGGGCGAGCAGGATGACCAGGCTGACGATCAGCAATGGCACGGGGCGGCGGACCACCGCAACCGCGACGCTGTTCCAATAGCGGCGGGTGCGATCTGGTTTCGGTTCACCGATACCGCGTTTGGCGGCTACCGACAGTACAGGTGGCAGCAGGGTGACGGTGGCGAGAAATCCGAAGAGAACGGCGACGGCACACGCGGGGCCCAGGGCGCCGAATACGCTGAGCCGCGCGAATACCATGGCCATGAACGCGAGCGCGACGGTGGCGGCGGAGGCGAGAATGACCCGCCCGATGCTGGCGGTGGCGTGGACAACGGCCAGATCGGCAGGTACTTGAGCGCGGCGCTGTTCGTGGTACCGGCTGATCAGAAACACTGTGTAGTCGGTTCCGGCGCCGAGCAGGATCGCGGTCATGAATGCGACGGTGAACTGCGACACCGGCATGCCCATCTCACCGAGTGCCGAGAGGACGCCGCGCCCGACCGCTAGGCTGAGCCCGATCACCAGCAGCGGCAACAGCGCGGTGAACACCGACCGGTACACGATCAGCAGGATCAGAGCGATCACGCCCGCGGTAGCGATCGAGATCAGCAGTAAGTCGTGTTCGGCGGAGGCGATCATGTCGCTGAACGTCGCCGGCGGCCCCGTCACTTGCACAGTCGTGGTGGAGCCGGCGAACACCTCCGCGGCGATATCGCGCACCGTCTTCACGGATTCGGCGGCTGTGGGGTCCCCCAGGGTGCCGGCGACACCGACGGGCAGATACCAGGCTTTGCGGTCGGCGCTGACGGCCTGAGCTTCAGTAACCGGATCGGCCAGTAGATCCTGCACCAGCAGCACGTGGTCGCCCTCGGCCTGCAACCGGCTCACGAGTTCGCCGTAGTGCTGCCGCGCAGTCGGAGTCAGACCATGCGGATCTTCCATGGCGACGAACAGCAGGGTTTTCGAGCCTTCTTCGTCGAAAGCGACGCTCATGCGGTCTACCGTCTGCAATGACGGCACATCTCGGGGAACGAGCTCCACCGACTGTTGTCGCACCACGGTTTCCAACTGCGGAAACAGCAGCGCGAGGACCACCGCCGCGCCTAGCCATACCCCGATGACCAGCGCTTTGTGTCGGAGGGTGAACCTGCCGAGCGCTGCCAGCCGCGCGCTGTACTCACGAGTGTCCGCCGGGTGGGGCGATCTGTTGGCGCGCGTGTCTGGGCCCGTGGCATGGCTTGGGGAATCTGCAGTGCCGTCTGTCACCGAACCTCCACTGGTGGCGATGGTAGCGATACTGTCGGTATCGCTACGCTACCGGGCGTAGTGCATTGGTGACGGCCTGGAGTCGGCCCGCCGCACATATGCAGCGGGCGATCGACACGTTGTCTACCGCCTCGTCATGGGCATGGTTGGCGATGTAGCCGAGTTGCTCGCGGCTCAGCCGAATGTTGAGGGTGTGCAACAGCAAGAGCCTCATCGGAGGCCCGAAATCCGAGCGTTCTGTTGGTCGATCATCATCGCCGAAATCAATTGGTGGCATAAGCCACCATTTTGGCGCATGCCGTCAGATTGATACGGCCTACCGCGGTTTGTCAAGATGGACCTACCGCGGTTTGTCAAGATGGACAGGTGCGGGCGAGGGCTAAGAGATGGGGAGGGCGTACCGGTGCCGAACGCCGGGCGGAGCGCCGCCAGCGGTTGATCGATGCCGCGACCGAAATCTGGAGCGAAAGCGGGTGGGCGGCAGTGACGATGAGAGGAGTGTGCGCCAAAACCGGCCTGAACGACCGTTACTTCTATGCAGACTTCGAGACCCGCGACGAGTTACTGGTTGCCGCATGGGACGGGGTGCGCAACGAGATGCTCGGTGAGGTTTCCGCGACCCTCGCAGAACGCATCGACCAGCCGCCGATGGAGACCATTCGCGTGACCATCGCATCGGTGGTCCACCGAATCGCAGAAGATCCGGGCAGGGCGAAGATCTTGCTGGCCCAACATGTGGGCAGTTCCCCGCTTCAGCATCGGCGCGCTGTCGCACTGCAGGAGGCCACCAACCTTGTGGTCGCGGCCGGTAAGCCACAGCTCAGACCGGATGTCGATGAAGCGGCCCTTCGGATGGACACCTTGGTTGCGGTCGGTGGCTTCGTCGAGTTGATCACCGCCTGGCATGCAGGTTTCCTCGACGTCATCCAAGAGGAAATCGTCGAACACGCCAGTCGGCTTGCCGAAACCCTGGCCGAACGCTACCTGGTGGACGACGCCGGCCTTCGATGATGGACCGGAGCATTACCGTGCTGCTCCGGGCTCAGAGCCCCGCGTCGCCTGAGTTCTGTAGCAGCACGTAGCTGGCGAGGCTGCCGAGGAAGCCTGCGCAATGCTGAACGAGTTCATCGGTTGTGAACTCCAGTTCTCCGTCGAGCCAGCGGCGAAATACTTCGAACAACCCTCCCACACCCAAGGTGGAGGCCAGATGGGCGACGCTCACTGCAGAGTCGGCAATGGCGAGATGAAGTCTGGCCTCACGCAACACGAGGTCGGTGAAACCGGCCATCAGTTCACTGCGTAGCTCCCGGAGCAGCGGCTCGGTTGCAGATTCTACGAACAAGATCCGAGCCAACCGAGCGTCGTTGTCGATCATACTGACCAACGCGCGGATCGGCGCGTACGCCAGCACCGCGGGTGGGGCACCGGCATCGGGGATAGCTCGCACTATCACGTCCTGGAAGGCCGCGTAGAGCTGCCGGTAGACCGCCCGTAGGAGCGCATCGCGATCGGAGAAGTGCTGATAGAAGTAGCGGGAGGTGACACCCGACTCGGCGCAAACGGCTGTCACAGTGGCGGCGGACACGCCACGGGTGCCGATCAACTCGACAGCGGCATCGATGAGACGGCTGCGCCGGTGCTGGTGACGCGCCTCGGCGGACATCCCGCTGTACACCCGCGCCGATCGCACAACCCAAGCTTGCCATTTAATTTTGACAAGCGGTAGAGTCAGATCATCAACTTACCCACGACGACGGGAGTAACAAGTGAGCAGTGAGTTGCCCGCACGACCTACCACGCGAGTCGTGCCGAAGCCTCGACGTGTCCGCTTCGAGATGCCTACTGGGACCAAACGACAGCACTTCGTCGACGGCGACTTGGTGATGAGCCACTTTGTCTCCACCTTGTCGGCCACGTTCCCCGAAGGCGAGGATTTCTTCATCCGGTCGGTCCGCCACTTCCGGGACCAGATCAGCGACCCTGACCTGAAGGCGGCGGTCAAGGGATTCATTGCGCAGGAGGCCACCCACCGGCATCAGCATAGCCTGCTCAACCAGCGGCTCCAGGAGATGGGCTATCCGACCGAGGGGATCGATCGGCACATCGCGAAGTTGCTCAACCGACTTGAGCCTCGATTCTCTCCAGAGATGAACCTTGCTGTGACGGCCGCCCTTGAGCACTACACGGCGACGTTCGCCGAGATCATTCTCACCAGCGAAGAAGCTCAGGCACTGATCGGCGACACCGAGGTGCGGCCGATTCTGCTCTGGCACGCAGTGGAAGAATCCGAGCACAAGGCCGTCGCTTTCGATGTATTCCAGGCGATCGGTGGAAGCGAACGCACCAGAGTGAGGGGAATGCGATTCGCCACAGTCCTCTTGTTCTTGGAGTTGGTCCTCCAGACCACCCGCTCTATGGCAGGCGACCGTGCCGCGTATAACCCGGTGCGGTTGGTGCGAAGCCTTCGAGCCTTCCGGCATAACCCGCTGTTCAGCCCGGCAGCAATTCAGCGCTTCCGTTCCTACACCCGTCCCGGATTCCATCCCGACGACTGGGATAGCGCGGAAATCCTCGACCGTTGGACCAAGGAACTCTTCGACGCCGACGGCGCCCAACGAGTGGAAAGTAACGTCTAGATCGGCCACGCGCCTGTTGCGTTCTAGGCTGGATCAAGTGCTAGGCCGGATCAAGTGCTAGGCCGGATCAAGCGGTGACCATACCCAAAGACCCGGTGTCGAAACGACGCCTCACCGGGTCTTTGGGTACCGCTGCGTCCAGGTCGGCCCCTGTGGGTGGCCGGCGTTGAAGCGGCCGGGGGCTTGATCGCGGGCGGGGCGTGGGCGGTGCATCGGGGGCCGCCAGGGTTTTCGCATTTGTAGTTGTCGCATTTATTTGTAGTTGTCGCATTTGGAAGTAATTGTGAGGGCGACCGCCCCGTCCGCTCGCCTTCTTGTCGCAGCGCGACAGTGGCCGAAAGACCGCGACAGTGGCCGAAAGACTTGGTAAGACGGGACTTGGTAAGACGGTGAGCCCGGTTTAGCCCACGGAAGGTCGTATTCCGTCAGGGGGCCATGCTTCGAGGCCATCTTCTAGCGGCACGTGCAAGGACCGCAGCAGCGCAGAGAACAACCTCCAGTTCCCGATCGCGGCGACGAGTTCGACGAGGACGGCCGGGTCCCCGTGCAATGCCCGCTGACACTGAGCCCAGGTTTCGTCCGAGATGGTGCCGTCATTCAACGTCTCGTCTGTCGCCGCCAGTACCGCCCGCTCGGCTTCGCCGAAGTGGCTGGCGTTCTGCCAGTCGCGCACCGCGAGCAGGTCGTGTTCGGGCACATCGAGCAGGCGGGCAACGCGCCAGTGTTGTGTCCATTCATAGACCGAATCTGTGACCCAGCCGATTCGCATGATGATCAGCTCCCGTAGACGCGCGTCCAGCGCGCCTTTCCACAGCAATGCCTCCAGCATTCCGTGCAATGCGACGGCCACAGGGGGCTGATGAAGGGCGATCCGGAAAACCGACAGTTCAGCCATGGCGTCGGGAATCCCGCATTGAGCGGCGCGCTCGCGGGCATCTGTCAGGGCAAGCATGTCAACCCGGCTTCGGCTGCTCACGGTGGATCCTTCCGGTTGGGCGCTAGTTGGCGCTGTCAGGCGATCGGCACAAAGACATTGTGCAGAGCGGGAACCCGGTCCGGCTCGTTGCCGGCCAAAAGGTCGAGCAGCCCGGGCAGGCCCGCGAAACCGGTGATGTCGCGGTGCAAATCATCGAAAGGCCAACGCCCCGAGACCAACAGCTCGATGGCGCTCTGGTAGGCGGGGTAGTCGACCCCCAACGAACCGAGGATGCGTAGTTCTTTGAATACGAGCAGGTCTGGCTCGAAGCCGGGCGCTCCGCCGCCGCCGCGTGTGCCGGCGACCACCACGCGTCCGCCGGGCTGCGCGAGTGCGATGGCGTCCGCGAACGCGGCTGGCGCCTTCGCGGTGACGTCGACGACGACGTCTGCGAGCCGGCCGGTCGCCTTGTGCAGGGCCTGTGCCGGGTCGTCTTCGGTGACGTCGATGGTCAGGTCCACGCCGAACTGGTGCGCTGCGGCTAGCCGAGTTCGGTCGCGAGGGCCGACTCCGGTCATCGCGACGAATGCCGCTCCGGCCTCCTTGGCGGCTACGGCAGCACAAACACCGCGGATCCCTGGTCCGAGGACCGCGACGACGTCGCCGGGAATGGTCTCGGGCAACATGGCAGCCCATTTGATCCCTGCGCCAAGCGGATTGAACAACGTCGCCACAATCGGGTCGAGTCCGTCCGGGACCGGCAACAACATGGAATCGAACGGGAGATGCAGGTGGGTTGCGTAGCCACCCCACAGGCCGGGCGGGATGTTCACATCGACGAAGCCGAACATGGTGGCGAGGCCGTTGCTCGAGCACCTGCGATATTCGCCGCGGCGGCACAACTGGCACTCCCGACACGATCGGAACACCTCGACGGCGACTCGCTGACCCACCGACACGCCCCAACGCTCGCGCGCGGCGTCACCGATTTCCTCGATGACGCCGATGATCTCGTGTCCGGGGATGAAGGCGAATCCCGCCGGCAGGTGTCCGCTGAACTGCTCGTGGTCGGTTCCGCAGAGCCCGCACGCCTCGATCCGCAGAAGACCGGACTCGTCGTCGACGCGCGGCACCGGAAGATGTCGCCGTTCAAGGGTGCGCGGCTTGGTCAGCACGAGCGCGTCGGCGTTCACGACAGTTCGAATTCGACGTGTCCGTCCGCCTGCCGCACGGCGACTTGGTGTCCGACGCACATCTCTTGTGACATTGCCACCGCCACCTCGGCATCGTCGCTGCGCGCCGCGACACGGCGGCCGTCGGTCAAGCGCGCGAAAATGGGCACCCAGGAGGGGCCTTGGTCGCGGTCGTGCACGACGGTGTAGCCGTCTATGGTCGCCTGACCGGATGCGTCGGCGGGCGAAGCGACCGTGAGGGAGGTGCCGTCGATCGCAGATTGCGCTTCGGCCATGTCCGGAGTCTGCCATCCGGTCGGCGGTGGGGTCGCCGACCACAGACCCAACGAGTGCTTGGTGATGTACCAGCCCAGTCCGGACACGAGTCCCACGGCGTCGGGTTCGCTTCTGCAGCGTCGCACCATCTCGACAATCGAATGGCTGACATAGTTGTTGCCCGGCCCTCCGTGGTAGGGCAGTCCGCCGGTCACCGTGAACCCGCGGTCATCGGCCGGGTCGAGATCCAAGGCGTCGATCGCCGCCTCGACCGCGGAAGGAAAGCAAGAGTAGAGATCAAACCATCTGATGTCGTCGATGTGAAGTCCACTGGCCGCCAATACCGCCTTGCCGGCGGCCCTTATTCCGGCGGAACGACCCAGATCAGGCCGCTGAACCGGGAAGTACACGTCGTTGCAGGTGGCCGACGACCACGGGAATACCCAACGGTCACTAGGTACTCCCAGTTCCTCGGCGACTTCGGCGGCCATGATGACGAAGGCGGCAGCCATATCCACGGCGATGATGCTGTTGAGCAGCTTCGGATACGGCTCGCACACCATTCGGTTAGCCGGGGAGACCGTGCTGAGCTCGTCGGCGCTGCGGGCACGCGGAAACCAGGCCTGCTCGGGATGTCGGGACGCCTCAACCGTGAACGGAGCCATCAAGTCACCCAGCCAGCGGCGCTGCTCGTCGAATGTGCGGCCTGATCGGGCCGCGATCGCGGATTCGAAGATCGGATACACCTCGTGCGGCCAGTGAATTCCGGCGTGCATCTCGGCGTCGCTCAGTCCTGGGCGTGTGTCACCGAGCGACTCGTCCCGTGCTGCGATGGGTTTGGGCTCCAACAGCGCGCTACCGGATGCCACTTTGCGTGCTGACGCGCCGCTTTCCGCTCCGACGATCAGAGCCGCGTCGCTGACGCCGCGCCAAATGCGGCGGCCGAGGACCTCGACCAGGTACTGGGGGGTGTTGCCGCCGACCGGACAACTGATGCGATGAGTCGGCGTGAGCCCAGTCGCTTCGGCAATCCTCGACGCGGGGTTGTCGCGTGGAATCATCAAGATTCCCGGCGTCGCCACGGTATCGATGCGGTGCCCTACCGCGGCCGACGCATCCTGCAGTGCTCGACGGGCGGCCTCGGAGGCCAGATCGATGGGATCGACGGTGCCTTCACCGCGGTGTGTGAGTTCACCGACGCCGACGACAACCGGAGTGCGTGGTGGGATCGGAGTGCGTGGTGGGATGCTCAACGGTCAGGTCAAGTTCATTGTCGAGGTCTCTTATGTGACATGACTGCGATGTTGTCACATCCGGCTTCCTTCGGACAACCACCCGTATTGGATCATCCGCCGGTCTTGGACAGAGCGAGCCGGTTTGGCCCGGCATACTTACACCGTGACGAAAAAATCGTTGCGACGGGGCGACGCGACTCCAGCACGAAGCCGCGATGTGGCCCGTGACCGCCTACTCGATGCCGCCGAAACCTGCCTGCAGGGCAAGGGGCTGGCAGGCACCACGATGGAGGACATCGCCAGGCAGGCGGGCGTCTCGCGCGCCACGGTCTATCGCTACTTCCCCAGTCGCGAATCCGTCGTTTCCGGTGTTATCGTGCGCGCCGCCGAACGTTACCTGCACCGTATCAGCGGGCGGATCCTCGCGCACACCGAGTTAGGTTCGGCGATACTGGATTTCGTCGCAGTGACGGTACGCGCCGCGCGCCGCGAACCGATAATAGGAATGCTCTTCGCCAGCGACGACGAACTCGCCGGCGTCGGGCTGGCCGAGGGAACGTCGGTGGCGTTGTTCGAACTCGTGGCCGAGTTCCTTCGTCCCGTGTTCGCCGCACACTGGGATCAACTCGAAGCCGGCGCATCGGTCGACGATGCCGCCGAATGGATACTGCGCACCATCCTCAGCTTGCTCTCGGTTCGCGGTCCCCGGCACCGCAGCCCCGAAGGCATCGACGCTTTCTTGCGCCGATTCCTGCTTCCTGCTCTGCTCGTCGACAACCAGCGTTGCGTCACTGCGACAACTGCGGAGTAGTGTCTCAGAGCATGGCATCGGTATCGGTGAACGAAACGAGGCGCTGACCATGGACTTCCCGCAGTTCAACCAACAAATTGCCGAGGAGCTCCAGCACGCGTCGGGAACCTCGGGAGGGCTCGCCAAGTACCTGGATTTCCGCCACACCGAGTTGACCGCCGGGCGGCTGGTCGTGGAAATGGATGCCCGGGCCGATTTGTTGACTCCCTTCGGCACTCTGCATGGTGGATGCCTGTCAGCGATGGTCGACCACTGCTTGGGCGTGGTGTTCTATCCGGTGATCCCTCCTGGGTCGTGGGTCGCCACAACCGAATTCAAACTGAACCTGCTGCGGCCGGTGTCGAGCGGAGTGTGCGTCGCCCTCACCGAGATCATCGCGCTGGGTAAGCGTAGCGGCGTGGCCAGGATCGACATCACCAACGCCGGGCGCGCGGTATGTGCCGCACAGGGAACAGTGACCGTCGTCGGCAAGAGCGCCTCGTGATCCGGTCGGGCAACGAGAGCGCCGCCCGAGGTGACCGTCGAGGATGCCCCGAATGACCTCTACCTTCGAGCGCATCCGTACTGAAGACGGAACCGCCCTTGCGGCCGATGTCTACCGACACGAAGCCGCCCGCGCAGTTGTCATCCTGCTGCACGGTGGTGGGCAGAACCGCCACGCCTGGGCGACCACGGCGCGCCGCTTGCACGCGCGTGGCTATACCGTCGTCGTCTATGACGCCCGCGGCCACGGCGACAGCGAGTGGGACCCCGACGGCCGATACGATTTCGACCGACTCGCGTCCGACCTGCTAGCGGTTCGCGGATATGCCAGCGACGACCGCCCGCCGGCTGTCGTCGGCGCATCCTTGGGCGGCATGACCGTGTTGGGAACCCACTTGGTGGCGTCCGCCGATCTGTGGGGTGCCGTCGTCCTGGTCGACATCACTCCGCGAATGGAGTTTCACGGAGCACGCCGCGTCGTGTCGTTCATGGCCGCCCATCCCGACGGATTCGCAACGCTGGACGACGCCGCGGACGTCATTGCCGAGTACAACCGGCATCGCACTCGTCCCAAGAACCTGGACGGACTCCGCAAAGTGTTGCAGCAGCGCGCTGACGGTCGGTGGATCTGGCGATGGGATCCGGCCTTCATCACCTCCAACTTCGAGTTCCTGCAGGGTGACCCCGCAACGGGCGCCGAAAAGTTCGGCGCCATAAGTGAGCTGCTCATCGAGGGGGCCCGCCGCGTGCGGGCGCCAACGCTTCTGATCCGCGGCGCCCACTCTGATGTGACATCGCAGCAGTCGGTCGAGGAGTTCCTCGACGTCGTACCGCACGCCGAGACGGTCGACGTTTCCGACACGGGGCATATGGTCGCGGGCGACGACAACGACGCGTTCACCTCGGCAGTCGCCGATTTTCTCGATCGCACGGTGAACAACTCGGCGGATTGAGCGTCGTTTCAGGATTCGCAGCCGGCGCGACCGGTACATCCGGTGCTGCGACGAGGAACCTGTCTTGCTGAACAGGTCAGTTGTCTTGCTGAACAGGTCAGTGTTCTTGCTGACCAGGTCAGTGTTGTTGCTGACCAGGTCAGTGTTGTGAGAGCCGGAACTCGCTCGGAGAGTGACCGGTCCATCGCTTGAAGGCATGTGAGAAGTTGGTCAGGTCGCTGTATCCGAGCTCTGTGGCAATCTGGCTCGCCGACATCGATCCGGTGAGTAGCAGCATCACGGCGCTCTCACGCAAACACGACTGGCGCAACGCGCGAAACGTGGTCCCTTCGTCCGAGAGCCGCCGCTTGAGTGTGCTGGTGGATACCGAGAGTTCGTCTGCGACCCACTGGCTACTTCGCTGTCCGGGATCCTTCTCCAACAGCTGTCTCACCTTCTCCGAAAAGGACGTGGCTCCACTTCGCTGGTCGAGAGCCTGCTTCAGCTCTGCGACGGCGAGTCGATACGCGAGGGGATCGGAGAATCGGCACACCTCGTCGAGCGTCTCGGCGGGAAAGTGAAGGTGCGACACCGGAGCGTCAAAGAACAGGCGCCCGGCCAGCATCAGGTTTTGGTCGATATCGTTCACCGCGACGGGCGCCGGCCAACTCAGATGGAGGGTGACGGTCGGCGCGTCACCGACGAGCATGTGAAGCAGTCGCAACAACGCCGACCCGGTGTACGTGACTGCCAGACAGTCCAGCGCCGGATCGCTCGTGTGTCCGGAGAGCCCGACGGTGAGGCCATGGTCATTCGAATGGAAATGTGCAGTGATGGCTGTCGTGATCAACGGCAGATAGGTGAGCAGCTCCGCGATCTCGGCCACCGAGTTTGCGCTGACCAACGGAACACTCAACGGGCCGAAGGACGTCAACTGCGCCTGTCGGGCGAACGCGAAGCCGAGAACGGTTGCCTGGTCGACGTCGAGGTCGGGATATACCTCGCGAAACCATCGTAGCGGGGCTTGGGCGTCGCGCCGGATCAGCGTCGCCTCGTCGGTTCCTTCGCGAGCCATGATGGCACGGAGTCGCGCGACGGCGTCTGGGTCGAGTGCCTGGCTCTCGAGCATTTGCACGAACGCGAGTGGGGGCACGCCTGCGTCATTGAGGTTCACCGACCACGGCCCTTTGAGCTGAATTCACAAGTTTCTGATCCCGGCGAATATAGCCGAAGCGCTCATCTTCGGCAAAACTGTTAACAAGTATTCACACCAAGGACGTATTCACACCGAGGACAACGTAAGAGGAGTTGGTTATGGCCGTTGTCACCTTCGTCTCCCACGAGGGCGAAAAGCACGAGGTACCTCTCGAGGAGGGTAAGTCGCTGATGCAGATCGCGACCAACAATGGGGTGCCCGGCATCGACGGCGACTGCGGAGGAGAAGCCGCGTGCGGCACCTGCCATGTGATCGTCGACCCGCAGTGGTCCGATCAGGTCGGCCGCTCCGGACCCACTGAAGAAGAGATGCTCGAGATGAGCCCCGAGCGTCAGCCGACCTCCCGGCTGTCCTGCCAGATGGCCGTTTCCGAGGCATGGGATGGCTTGATCGTCCACACACCAGAGTTTCAGATGTGACAACGAGAGGACACGTAGACGTGACGAATATTCGCGAGGCGGTCACCGCCAAGGTTCAGGCGACCATTCCGATGGAACGGATAATCCAAGGCGCCCACCTTTACGACAAGACGCGGCGCTTGGTCACCGGCACCAACGGTCAGAAGATTTTCACCGAGCGACCGCTCCCGCCGGTCGACGAAGTGGAACTGGCCGACATCGACCTGAGCAATCCGTTCCTCTACCGTCAGGGTCTCTGGAAGTCCTATTTCGAGCGCCTGCGCAACGAGGCTCCTGTGCACTATCAGGCCCACAGCGCGTTCGGCCCCTTCTGGTCGGTGACGCGGCATGCCGACATCGTGGCCGTCGACAAGAACCACGAGGTCTTCTCCTCCGAGCCGTTCATCGTCATCGGGAACCCGCCGCGTTTCATGGACATTGCGATGTTCATCGCGATGGATCCGCCAGAACACGACAGGCAGCGGGCCGCTGTCCAAGGGGTGGTCGCCCCGAAGAACCTGCGTGAGATGGAAAGCCTCATCCGCGAGCGGGTCAGAGATGTGCTCGACGGTCTCCCGCTCGGCGAACCGTTCAACTGGGTGCAGCACGTCTCTATCGAGCTAACCGCGCGGATGCTCGCCACACTGCTGGACTTCCCGTTCGAGCAGCGGAGCAAGCTCGTCCAATGGTCCGATCTTGCCACCTCTATGGAGCAAGCCAACGGTGGACCGTCGGACAACGATGAGATATTTCGTGGCATGGTCGATATGGCTCGAGGTCTCAGCGCTCACTGGCGGGACAAGGCAGCCCGGACGGCTGCCGGGGAGGAGCCCGGCTTCGATCTGATCACCATGTTGCAGCGCGACGAGAGCACCAAGGACCTGCTCGACCGCCCAATGGAGTTCCTGGGCAACTTGGTGTTGCTGATCGTGGGCGGCAACGATACAACGCGCAATTCCATGAGCGGTGGTGTCCTCGCGCTCAACGAGTTCCCTGACCAGTTCGAGAAGCTGAAGGCGAACCCCGGCCTGATCCCCAACATGGTTTCGGAGATCATCCGTTGGCAAACGCCGCTCGCCCATATGCGCCGGATCGCCAAGGCCGACACCATGCTGAACGGGCAGTTCATCCGCAAGGGTGACAAGGTCCTAATGTGGTACGCCTCGGGTAACCGCGACGAACGGGTGTTCGATCGGCCCGATGAGCTCATCATCGATCGCTCCAACGCCCGTAACCACATTTCGTTCGGTTTTGGCATCCACCGCTGTATGGGCAACCGGCTGGCCGAGATGCAGCTGCGGATTCTGTGGGAGGAGTTGCTTCCCCGTTTCGAGAACATCGAAGTCGTCGGCGAACCCGAGTACGTGCAGTCGAACTTCGTGAGGGGGATCAGCAAGCTGATGGTTCGCCTCACCCCGAAAGTTGCCGCATGACCTTGCGGCGAGCGGTGATCGTGGGCGCCAGCCACGCGGGCGCTCAGCTCGTGGCCAGTCTTCGCCAAGAAGGGTGGGACGGCGAGATCGTCCTGGTCGGCAACGAGTCGGCGTTGCCCTACCAGCGGCCCCCGCTGTCGAAGGCCTACCTGGCCGACAAATGCGGACTGGCCGAACTCGCGATCCGCAGCCCGGAGTTCTACACCAAGCAGCAAATCCAAGTTCTGGATGCCACGGTGGTGGCGATCGACCGCCCGGCTCGTCATGTCGTGCTGAATAACGGCGAGGTACTGCCGTACGACAAGCTCGCGCTGTGCACAGGTGCGCGGCCTCGCCGGCTGTGCATCCCTGGAGCCGACCTGGCCGGGGTGTGTTACCTACGCACTGCGGCGGACGTCGCGATGATTAGAGAGGGCGCCAGGGCCGGGCGCCGGGCCGTGATCGTCGGGGGTGGTTACATCGGACTGGAAACGGCCGCCTCCTTGCGCGCACTGGGTCTGGAGGTCACCGTGCTCGAGGCCACCGAGCGCGTACTCCAACGGGTCACCGCCCCCGAAGTGTCGGCGTTCTTCGACCGGGTCCACCGGGAGGAGGGCGTCAACATCCGGACGGACGCCCTGGTCGACGCCATGTCCGGCGACGGTAGGGTCCGCGAAGTGATCCTGGCCAGTGGTGAATCGATTCCCGCCGACCTCGTCATTGTCGGCATCGGCGTCGAGCCGAACACCGATCTCGCTGCCGCCGCGGGCCTGGCCATCGACAACGGCGTCGTGATCGACGACCAGGCCCGGACCAGCGACCCCGACATCCTGGCTGCCGGGGACTGCACCAGCCACCACATGGCCCGTTACGGCCGTCGCATCCGCCTGGAGTCCGTGCCCAGCGCAGGTGAACAGGCCAAAGTGGCCGCCGCCACCATGTGCGGTAAGTCGAAGAAAATCCTGGCGCTGCCATGGTTCTGGTCAGATCAATACGACCTCAAGCTCCAGATCGCCGGTCTCAACACGGGGTACGACGAAGTGGTCCTCAGCGGCGACCCGACCGCCGACCGCGACTTCACCTGCTACTACCTCCGTGCCGGCGAACTCATTGCCGCCGACTGCATCAACCGGCCCCGCGACTTCATGTTCAGCAAGCGAGCCATCATGGCGCAAGTCCCGTTCGACCGGACCGAACTGATGCTCGCCGGCTCGGCCTGAGGTGACGGTTCCGTGGCGCGACAGGTATCCCCGGCGGTGACCTCACCGTCGAAACGCTGGTGTAAATCAGCCGTTCACTGCTACCGAACATTCACTGCTACCGAACATTCACTGCTACCGAAACATCGACGTTGAGGAGACACATATGAAGACACGCGCTGCGGTGCTCTGGGGCCTGGGAGAGAAGTGGGAGGTCGAAGAGGTCGAGTTGGATCCTCCGGGCCCCGACGAAGTGCTGGTCCAGCTGACCGCGACCGGGTTGTGCCATTCGGACGAGCATCTGGTGACCGGCGACCTACCCTTTCCGCTTCCTGTCGTCGGTGGTCACGAAGGCGCCGGCACCGTGGTGGAGGTGGGTGCAGGCGTCGAGGACATCGCCGAGGGGGATTCGGTCATCCTGACGTTCCTGCCGTCCTGCGGGCACTGCTCTTACTGTGCGCGGGGGATGGGAAATCTGTGCGACATGGGTGCGGCGATCATGATGGGACCCCAGATCGACGGCACCTACCGCTTCCATGCCCGCGGTGAGGACATCGGCCAGATGTGCTTGCTGGGCACGTTCTCGGAATACACCGTGGTACCGAAGGCGTCCGTGGTCAGAGTCGACCACGGGACACCGTTGGACAAGGCGGCTTTGATCGGTTGCGGTGTCACGACCGGTTACGGCTCGGCGGTGCGCACCGGCGAAGTGCGGGCCGGGGACACGGTGGTCGTGATCGGCGCCGGCGGCATCGGGATGAATGCGATTCAAGGCGCCCGCATCGCCGGCGCGTTGGCCATCGTGGCCGTCGACCCGGTGGAGTTCAAACGCGAACAAGCCGGCGGTTTCGGCGCGACGCATGCCGTTGCCACCGTCGATGAGGCCTGGGCACTGATCAGCGACATCACCCGCGGCAAACTCGCCGACGTCTGCATCTTGACCACCGGCGTCGCCGAAGCGGCCTACACCGCCGAGGCGCTGTCGCTGGTCGGTAAACGCGGCCGTGTGGTCATCACCGCGATCGGACACCCCGAAGACACCTCAATGTCGGGCTCACTGCTGGAATTGACGCTGTATGAAAAGCAGATCCGCGGTGCCCTCTACGGCTCGTCCAACGCCGTACACGACATCCCGCGGCTCGTCGAACTCTACAACTCCGGACATCTCAAACTCGACGAGTTGGTCACCCGTGAATACACCCTCGATCAGATCAACGACGGCTACGCAGACATGCGATCAGGCCGCAACATCCGAGGACTCATCCGATTCTGATACAGCAGTCAAAACTGGGGCGGAGACGACGCTGCAGAACGCGGAGCACCCTGCTCGTCGAAGGAGCCCGCGACGAGGCGGCGGTCTCACCCAGCGCCGTCATGTTCGACGCCTACGCCGGCGCGCAGGAGGCCAGTTGTGAGCACCTACGGCCTGTCGGTTCTCGGCGCGGATCTGAAGTCGCTGGGTGAGACCGCCCGAGCCGCCGATGCGGCCGGGTTCGACGCCGCATGGGCCTCGGAGTTCTACTCCCGGTCTGGATCGATCTCCATGGCGGCGATGGCCAACAGCACACAGGACTGCCGGATCGGTTCCTCGATTCTCTACGGCGTCGGCCGAAGCCCCTTGGTGCTGGCCACCTAGGCGCGCGACCTCGATGAACTCTCCAATGGGCGACTGGTGTTGGGCCTCGGCAACGGCACCAAACGGATGATGAGCGACTGGCACGGCGTGCTCGACACCTCCGCACCCGCGTTGCGGATGGAAGAACTCGTGACGCTGCTGCGACGGATCTGGAACCTGCATGAAGGCCCGGTCCATCACGAGGGCCGCTTCTACACCATGAACCTCATTCCGACCGGCGACGTGCAACCCCTCAGCCGACCGATCCCGATCATCACCGCCGGTGTCCGCCCCCGAATGTGCGAGGCGGCCGGGCGGGTGGCTGACGGGCTGGCCGGACATCCCCTATTCACCACCACCTACGTCGAGGAGGTCGTCCGGCCCGCCATCGCCAGGGGCGCGACGCGCACGGGCCGTGACCCCATTGGGGTCGAAGTCATCTCCATGGTCATGTGCTCCATCCACGACGACGCCGAGGTCGCCAGACGCGAACTGGGCCAGCAGATTGCGTTCTACTCCTCGGTCAAATCCTACGAGACGGTACTGGACGTGAACGGCTTCGCCACGGAGGGCCGAGCCATCCGGGAAGCATTCGCCCGACGTGATTTCCCGGGGATGTTCGCCGCGGTGTCCGACGAGATGATCGACACCATGGGCGTCGCCGGGTCGGCAGACCAAGTCCGAGAACAGCTGAGACGCTACGAAGGCGTCCTCGACCACATCATGCTGTACTCACCGTCGGTCGGCATCGCCCCGGAACGCGTGCAGCAGAACCTCCACAGCATCATCCGGGAATGCTCACCGGCCTCGATGTCGCGAGGGCGGTCCGACCCTTCCGTCCACACCGACACCTGATTCCGACACTGCCCATTCCGACACTGCCGCCGACGTCGCCCCGTCCTCAGCCACGACTGGTCGGATTCCCGCCGTCGCTGTCAGCATGGGGAGCGTCATGATGGTCCGTCGTCAAGGCCGCCGCGGGGCGAGAACTGCTCCATAAGATCGCCGAAAGCGCTGACATCGCCGTGTGCGGCGAAGTGCTCCGGACTGACCTCGATGAACACCGCACTGGCGGTGAAGTGGGCGACTCCACCCTCACCCGTGCCTGTCGCCGTGACATGCAGCGCCCGTCCTTCACGAGAAGTGATGTGGGCAGTAATCCGGTGGGGCTGATGCAGCCGCACCGGCCGCAGGTACTCCACCGTCAGGGTGCGTGTCACCGCGGGGGTGCCGGCGATCCACAAAGTGAAGCCCAGGACGTCATCACATGCGGCGGCCACTGCCCCGCCATGCGCTAAACCCGGGGCCCCGCTATGACGCTCGTCGAAAGTCACATCGGTGTACACCGCGTCGCCGCTGCGATGCACCACCAACTGCAACCCGTGGGGATTGTCCGGGCCGCAACCCATGCACGTCGTGGTGTGCGAAGGCAGCCGCTCCGGCGGCAACACGCTCTCTGGCACCATCACGCTCCAATACGATCGGTTTCGCTGCGCTACTGTTAGTACCACACTGGTACACTACGGACAGCATCGGGTGACGATCGACCGCCGAGGTGAATGAGTGAGCGACAGTCAGGAAGCGCCAGTCGCTGACGACGACGTGGACCCTCGGCGTATCCGGTCACGAACTCGGCTGCTGGATGCAGCCGCAACCCTGCTGAGCACCGGTGGCGTAGAAGCGGTCACCGTCGATGCCGTCACCAAAGCGTCCAAAGTGGCCAGAACCACGCTGTACCGGCACTTCCAAAGTTCGTCCCACCTGCTCGCAGCGACGTTCGAACGCCTGCTTCCGCAAGTGACAACTCCGGCACCGAACAGCGGACCCGTCCGTGACCAGCTGGTCGAATCGCTCAGCCGCCTAGCCGCTCTCTTCAACGCGCCCCTGCATGTCACGACGCTGGCATGGCTCTCCCTGGGCTTCACCGGCCCCAGTAACGAAGCGGATGACCGCCACACATCCGGGGCGTTGCGGGCCCGAGTTGTCGACCAATACCGGCAACCGTTTGACGCGATACTCACCAGCCCGAAAGCGCAAGCCCAACTCGACGACTTCGACAGGGAACTGGCGCTCTGTCAACTCGTCGGCCCACTCGCGTTCGCCCGGATGACCGGGATTCGCACCATCACTCACGACGACTGCGCGAACCTCGTGGACGACTTTCTCGCCGCCCACCGCAAGACCGAGAGCCACATCAACAAGGGGGCTAAGTCCGCGATCAAAAAGACGGGGCCCGCGCGCCTGGCTCGCTAGCCACAACCGATTCACAGTGCCCAGTCGGCTGTCTTCGAGTCTTCGAGCTGTCGTGGCGTTCACTACAATCACGTCGGCCACGGCAACTCAAGGATGCTCGTCGTCAACCGAAACCGCCGAGATGCCTGGTTTGTGGGACGAAGATACGGGAATCTGGCGGGGTATGATTCCGCCCGAGGTCGCGCTGGCCGGCCCACCGTCCGCGGTCGGTGCTTCGGACCTCCGGTCGCGCAGCATGGCGGGGTACCTGCCGATGCCGAGGCGGAAGGACCTGACGAAAGGGCTGCTGATCCCCGTCACCTACGGGATCGGAGTCCTCAGCGCCGGTGGTGTCACCGGCGAGTCGGTGGTGCGCGCCGTGGTGGTGCTGCTGGCGGTCGAGTTGCTGGTGTACCCGGCGAGGTACCAGTGGAACGACGTGCGCGGATTCGTTGCCGACCAGCGGCACCCGTCGAGCAGCGGCCGGGGCCGGCTACCCGGGCCGCTGAGCTGTGTGCATTCGCGCATCGTGACCAGTTGTAGCGTCGCAGCAGCCAAACTGCTGACCGCTGCCGCACTGATCGTGCTCCTGCCCGAGCTGCACCTGGCGGGCGTCCTGTCCTTCGCCATCGTGGGGGTGTTCGCCGTCGCGATCGTCTACGAGTTGCTCCGGTCCGCCAGCACCGGGCGTCGTAGCGAAATCCCACCAGCAGTGACCCAGGTTGACGACGGCGAGCTCGAGCAGTAAGCGTCATTGTCGGTGAGCTGGTGACGCTACCGCCGATGCGCCCGGGGTGTCGACCGCCGGCCTGACAGCCGCCGTCACTGCGTCGCGCGTAGCACCACGATCCCCGGGACGGTTGCCACGTAATCGAAGAACGGATCGTCGACAACCTTGTTGTTCGTCGGCAGCGAGGAGGCGTTGCGCACGGCCGGTCCCTCGGGTGTGTCGACGAAGATCCCGACGTGCGTGACGTCGAGACCGCCGTCGGCGGCATACGCCCCGATGTAGTCGCCGGTGCGCAGACCGTCCACCACCGTGTCGCCGACCGCCCCGCTCGGGATGTAGGTAATCTCCCGCGACACCTCGGGTAGTCCGGGTAAATACACCCCGCCGTCGTCCTTGCGGTTGAGGCGCTTGGCCACCGTGACCGACTTCGCGCCGAGGTTCGCGGTCACGTCTGTCGCGATTGCAGGTGCGGCCGTCGACCAGTCGGTGAAGAAGTGCCTCCGGTTGCGGAAACCGACGACGCCGTACTTGTAGCGGACCTCGATGAGACGGTCGACGAACTCCTCGCGGTCGTCGGCGCGCTTGAGGGCCTCGACATAGTCGGCGTAGGTGAAGCAGTCCACCGCCTCGACGTTGACGACGAGTTCCTCGGGCCCGGTCGCCGAACCGACCAGGGTGTCGGCGCCGTACGGCACCCCGAGGAACTGCCGGGAGACGGACTCGGCCAATGACGGAGCCTGTGCGAGCACAGCGTGGTTGCGCACCCGGAGCAGATCCCCGAGGATCTTCTCGCTTCGGCCCGCGACGCGTACGACCGGCGGCTCGAGCGGGTGGTTGGCCAGATAGGCGGTGACGGGGATCGGTGCGGTTGCGCTGTAGCCGACGGGCAACACCACGTCACCGGCCGTCGAGTTGTAGTAGACGTCCCAGCGGTAGAAGCCGGCGAAGGCGCCCCGATCGCGGGCGAGCGCCGCCGCGTAATCGCTGACCGCCCGCACATACTCGCTCGAGTTGTTGTACCGCCATAGCGCGCCGTCGGGGTTGCGGGCGAAATCGTTGGCGGCCAGATAGCGGCCCGCGGCCATGATGCTGTCGTGCGGCGAGGTGATGTCGCCGCCGCCGCCGTAAGCCTCGAAGGTGGCCGGCATGAACTGCATCGGTCCCTGTGCGCCGGCCGTACTGACCCCGGCGATACGTCCGAACGCCGTCTCCACCAGGTTGATCGCCGCCAGATAGTTCCAGCCGACGCCGAAGGTCTTCTGCGCCTCGCGGTAGTAACCCATCAACTCGTCGGCCGGTCGCGGGGCGACGATCCGCCAGGCCGGCAGGGTGGGTTTCGCATCGCCCTTGCTCAGCGACGTGAGCTGGCGGCGCGCGCTGACGTTGCGGTCGTAGACCTCGATTAGCCAGGCTGGGACCCGAGGCCGCACGATCGCATCCCACTCCGGGTGGCGCCCCAGCGCCCGATAGGCCAGTTGCTGGCGTCGAGCGGCCGCCACCATTACCGCCTCCGGCGACGACGGGTCACGCAACGCCCGCTCGTCGGCGAGGAGGTCCTCGACGATCCGTACCGGATCGGCCGCCAGGCGCAGTGTCGGCGGTTCGGAATCCGCCCGCGGGGCGGGGGAGGGTGCTCCCCCCGCGACAGGCGGAGAAGGCGTGGCGGCCGGCTCGCTCGACGGAGAGCAACCGCCGGCCGCCACTGCGATGACGATGAGAAGCGACGGTGTCGCATTCCGAAGCAGGGCGGCCATGGGATGGTCGTGGCTCAAAGGTGGTCAACTCCCGATATCGCGTTACACCCGACGGTCGCACAGTTACGCGTTCGGGGTGATCACCGCCCTGCCGGTGAACTCGCCGGCGGCGAGACGCTCGTAGACCATCGGCGCTTCGTCGAGCGTGAACCGGTGCACCACGGTCTTGATCCGTCCCTGGCGGGCCAGGTCGAGCACCTCCATGAGCTCGGGCCGCGACCCCCAGTAGGTCGTGGCGAGGCGCGCCTCATAAGGCACCGAGAAGAAGCCGAACGGCACACTGCCCCCACCGATGCCCACGACCGTAATGTCCGAGAGTGGCCGGGCGACCGCGGTGGCCAGCGCCATGGTGGCGTCGACCCCGACGAAATCCACGACGACGTCGGCGCCTCGGCCCTCTGTGAGTTCGCGGATTTCGTCTGCGGCGTCGGCGCCGGACCGAACGGCGTGGTCGGCGCCACTCTGCTCAGCCAGGCGCAGGGCCTCCGGGCGGGTGTCCACGGCGATGATGCGAGCGGCGGTCAACGCGCGCAGTATCTGGACCCCCATGTGACCCAGCCCGCCGATGCCGATCGCCACCGCGGTCGCCCCGGGCGTCAGTAACGGCAGGGATCGTTTGACGGCGTGATACGGCGTCAGCGCCGCGTCGGTCAGGGGTGCGGCGTCGACGGGATCCAGGTCGCCGAGCGGTACCAGGAGCCGGGCCGCCGGCACCAGCATGTACTGGGCCATGCCGCCGTCGTAGCCGAGCCCACCCCCCGCGGCGGGTTGGTCAGCCGCGCGTTCACAGTAGTTTTCCATGCCGACCTGACACCGTTTGCACCGGCCGCATCCCCACGGCCCGTACACCGCGACCGGTTCGCCTACCTGCAGGCCGCTCACCCCGGCGCCGATGGTGTGCACCCAGCCTGCGTTCTCGTGTCCGAGCGTGAACGGCGGATTCCACGGCATCATGCCGGCCTCGAAATCGTGCAGCAGGTGCAGATCCGAATGGCATGCACCCGCCCCGGCGACCCGGATCACCACCTGCCCCGGGCCGGCTTCGGGTTCCGGGACCTCCCGGATCTGCGGAGGCGTTTTCCATGCCGTGAGTTGCATTGCCTTCACACCATCAACTCCTCAATACCCCGTCTGTCATATCAGTCCCAAATTTCACGTTTATCACACCAGTATCACGGCAAGCCTCTTACCGAGAGCCCCTCTCAAACGGACATCGGCAGAAACGGACCCTCATGAACACCGTCCTGTATATCAATCCCGTGGGCGTGGTGGGCGAAACCCGCGCCTTCAGCAAAGCCGAGATCGCCGACCTGGTGAGCGATTACGGCTTGGAAAGTCTGTCCAGCGGCGATCGGCAGTTCGACTTCTGGTTTACGCCCACCACGCGGCGCTGCCAACGCCGGGTCAACCGCAGCGCCACCGAGTTACTCCTTGCCGCCACCGGGTTCACCGCGAAGAACGTACCGCTCCTGCGCGGGGGCGTGGTCGTGGCGACCCACGACACGGACGGCGACCTCGACGGTCTGAGCTGGGAACAGCTCGATCAGCTCACCGCCATCAGTCGCACGCTCGCCCAGCGCGACTTGCGGGTCCTCGACCGGCGGTGCAACCGCGCCGACGCCGCCCTGCGGCGCCGTTCCGCTACCCCGGCCGCGGTGTCCGCCCAAACCGTCGAGCAGCGTCGACCCGTTCGGCATTGAGTTCGGCATTGAGTTCGCGTTGAGTTCGCGTTGAGTTCGGCGTGTTAAGCGGGATTCGCCGGAGGTGGGTGTCGATCGCCGCGACGACTGACCGCCGCAGAGTTGTCGCCAGCCTTCGGTAAGGTCCCGGCGTGACTGCGAGCCTGACCGTCAAATCCGTAAACGCCCGTCTCGCTGAGGAGCTCGACGTCAGTGAGGGGCAGGTGGCGGCCGCCGTCCGGTTGCTCGACGAAGGCGCCACCGTGCCGTTCATCGCCCGCTACCGCAAGGAGGTCACCGGCAGCCTCGACGACGCACAGCTGCGAATGGCCGAGGAACGCCTGACCTACCTGCGTGAACTCGACGACCGGCGGGCCGCTGTGCTGACTTCCATCGAAGGCCAGGGCAGACTCACCGACGACGTGCGAACCGCGCTGCTGACCGCCGACACCAAGTCGAGGGTCGAGGACATCTACCTGCCGTACAAGCCCAAGCGGCGCGCGAAAGCGCAGATCGCCCGTGAAGCAGGTCTCGAACCGCTCGCCGACCGCCTGCTGGCCTACCCGACCCTTGTCCCCGAGGTGGTGGCCGGGCAGTTCCTGACCGACGGCGTGCCCGATGCGGCCGCCGCGCTCGACGGGGCACGCCACATTCTGATCGAGCGCGCAGCCGAGGACGCCGACCTGGTCGGCGCCGTACGCGAGAGATTTTGGAACGACGGGTCGCTGCGCACCTCACCCCGGTCCGACGACGCGGCCAAGGCGCCGGCGGCCCAGAAGTTCCGCGACTACTTCGAGTTCTGCGAACCGCTGCAGAACATGCCCTCGCACCGGGTGCTCGCCGTGATGCGCGGTGAGAAGGAAGAGGTGCTGTCGCTGAACTTCGACGGGGGAGACGACGACGTCTACCTTGCGATGGCGGCGCGGACCCTCGGCATCGACATGACCTCGACGGCCTCCGCGACGCCATGGCTGGCGACCACCGTGGGGTTGGCGTGGCGGGTCAAGCTGATGGTCTCGGCGGCCGTCGCCGCCCGCATCCGCCTGCGGCAACGGGCCGAAGAGGATGCGGTCGCAGTATTTGCCCGCAACCTCAAGGATTTGCTGCTCGCCGCACCGGCCGGTTCCCGCAGCACCCTCGGTCTGGACCCCGGTTTCCGCACCGGCGTCAAGGTCGCTGTCGTGGACGGCATCGGCAAGGTCGTCGACTCCTGCGCGGTCTTCCCGCACCAGCCGCAGAGGCAGTGGGATCAGGCCAAGGCCACCCTCGCGGCGCTGGTCGCCCGTCACGGTGTCGAGTTGATCGCCGTCGGCAACGGCACCGCCTCGCGCGAAACAGACGCTCTGGCAGCCGAACTCATCGCCGACATCGCCGCCTCGGGGGCCAAGCCGCCGGTGAAGGCGACGGTCAGTGAGGCCGGGGCTTCGGTGTACTCGGCATCGGCGTACGCCGCGCACGAACTGCCAGAACTCGACGTGACGTTGCGGGGCGCGGTGTCCATCGCCCGCCGGTTGCAGGATCCGCTCGCCGAACTGGTGAAGATCGAGCCGAAGTCCATCGGCGTGGGCCAGTATCAGCACGACGTGACGCCGGGGACACTCGCACGCAGTCTCGACGCCGTCGTAGAGGATGCTGTCAACGCGGTGGGCGTCGACCTGAACACGGCCTCGGTTCCGCTTCTTTCGCGGGTGTCCGGGGTCACCGACACCCTCGCCGAGGCGATCGTCAGCCATCGCGAGAAGACGGGCCCGTTCCGCAACCGCAAGTCGCTGCTCGACGTTCCGCGCCTCGGCCCCAAGGCTTTCGAACAATGTGCGGGCTTCCTGCGGATCACCGGCGGCGAAGACCCGCTCGACGCCTCAGGTGTCCATCCCGAGGCCTATCCCATGGTGCGGCGGATTCTGGACCGTTCTGGTGTCACGCTGGCCGAGATCATCGGCAACGAACGGCAACTGCGCTCCCTGAAACCGGCCGATTTTGCCGACGACCGGTTCGGCATCCCCACGGTCAGCGACATCCTCGCCGAACTCCAGAAGCCCGGACGTGACCCGCGCCCGGCGTTCTCGACGGTGACCTTCGCCGCCGGTGTGGAGAAGGTCGCCGACCTGAAGGTCGGTATGGTGCTCGATGGCGTGGTCACCAACGTGGCGGCGTTCGGCGCGTTCGTCGATGTGGGCGTGCATCAGGACGGTCTGGTCCACGTGTCCGCGATGGCTGACCGCTTCGTGTCCGACCCCCATGAGGTGGTGCGGTCCGGTCAGGTGGTGCGGGTCAAGGTCGTCGACGTCGACGTGGACCGGCAGCGGATCGGGCTGAGCCTTCGTCTCGGCGACACCCCGCAGCGGGGCAAGGCCGAATCACCCCGCGATGCTCCCACCCAGCGGCCACAGTCCAGACGAAGCCCAAAGCGAGACGACAATCGGCGGGACACGGCCTCTTCGGGGTCGATGGCGCAGGCATTGCGTGACGCCGGCTTCGTCCGTTAGCGCTTGCCCGCCCCAGAAGCCTCTTCGGCATCCCAGACTGAGGCATGCGTTGATGGGATCGACCCGGACGCACGTTCTGACCCTCGCCGGGGGAGCAGGATCACCACGGGGTCCGCTGTATCGGGAATCGCCAGGCAGGCACCGGACAACGGAATCGGCGTAGGTTCACACGTCTTCGGGCTCCGGCGCCGAATCGAAGAGACGTTCGGCATCGGCTCGCTCGCACACCGCCGTACCGGGCGTCAGCAGCATGGCCGAGCCGGTGGCGATACCGAACTGCACAGACTTGCTCGGCGACCATCCCCGCGTCAGACCCACAGTGATCGCTGCCACCATGGCGTCACCCGCCCCGACACCGCTGACGGCGTTCACCGGTATCGCCGAGAATCTCTGACTGCCCAGTGATGTCGCCAGCAGCGCCCCGTTCGAACCGAGTGACACCACGACCATGCGGGCAACCCCGGAGTTGATGAGGTCGTGTGCGGCGGCCAGTTGTTCCGGTTCGTCGACCAGATCCCGGCCGGTGCGCTCGCGCAGTTCCCGCAGGCTGAGTTTCAGGAGGAAGATTCCTGAACGGACGTGCTGGAGGGCGTCGCCGGACGTGTCGAGAACCAGCCGCACGCCGAGGTCGAGGCACAGGTCGGCCACGCGTTGGTAGAAGTCGGGTGCCACGCCCGGCGGGAGGCTGCCACTGGCCACGACGAACTCTGCTGCTTTCGCCGAATAGCGCAGTTCGGCGAGACATTTCAGCTGTTCGTCGGACGTCAGGCACGGTCCTGGGAGGATGAACCGGTACTGCTGGCCGGTGCTGTCGTCGGCGACGGTGAAACTCTCCCGCGTCGGCTCGGCAATCGCGATGCGGCGGTAGGGCACCTCGGACCTGGCCACGAGATTGGTGACCAGGTCGCCGGTCGGTCCACCCACGGGAAACACTGCGGACACCGAACCACCGAGGACGTGGGCGGTGCGCGCCACGTTGATACCACCCCCACCGGGGTCGTAGCGCACGCCGGCACACCGGATCTTACTCGTCGGCCGCACGTGTGGAGCGTTCGCCGTGATGTCGAGTGCGGGGTTCATCGTGAGAGTGACGATGGTCGTCCCGTATCCGGATCGCCTGCCTGACGCCGTCACGGGTGGCTCCTCGTTGCGGTAGTGGCCCCGGGCACGACGAGCATGGGCACGTCGGCGGACTGCGCCACAGCTGAACTGACCGAACCCAGCCAGGTGCTTGCGATGCCGCCACGTCCGCGAGAACCGACAACCACCAGTTGCGCCCGCTCGGACTCACGGAGCAGCGAGCGGGCCGGTTGGTCGCAGACGACGTGCCGGTGTACGCGCACTTCGGGATACTGTTCCTGCCAACCGGCGAGCCGTTCGGCCAGGACTTCATGACCCTGGCTCTCGAATCGATGCCAATTCATGCCGAGCATCGGGAAGACCGCCACATCGCTCCACGCGTGCAGCGCGACCAGATCCACCCGCCTGCGCGCGGCCTCGTCGAATGCCAGTGCAGTCGCCGCCTCCGAGGCGGGCGACCCGTCGACGCCCAGCAGGACGGGCGCATCACCGTCCGGCTCGCCTCGTAGGGGGCGGATGACGGCGACCGGGCATCGGGCATGGTGCACCAGACCGGTGCTGACCGACCCCAACAGCACCCGGCCGAGCGCGCCGGTTCCGCGGCTGCCGACGACAACCATCTCTGCGCTCTCGGATGCGTGAACCAGCGTCGGCACCAAGCTCGAAACCAGGATCTCGGTGTGCATATCGAGCAGCCGGGACTTCGGGCCAGATGCCCTAGCCGTCTCGAGCGCCTGATCGAGGACGTGCTGGGCGTTGTCCTGCTGCCAGGCGTTGATCTCGGTGAGGACCGGGCCCATCGGCCAACTCCCGACCACGGGCGGGGCCACGTGGACCAACGTCAGACGGGTACGGCGCATCAGGGCCTCATGGGTCGCCCAGCGGATCGCGGCGTCGGACTCCGCCGATCCGTCGACACCGACCAATATGCCTCCCGGCGAGGCGTTTTGACGCCGGTCACCGCCAAGAGGTTCCATGTGATCCGTCTCCCTGCTGAGAGCTCGTCACCGGTTTCGACGAGCGCTTCGGCTCCCGCCTGACGCGGTCAGGCGTCGCTTGGGCGCCGTGCGGTGTCGACCGCACTTCTCAGTCCCCGAACCGGACGGTGGTGCCGGGCATGAGTTGAACCACCCGGCCACGGCATTCCACTTCCACACCGGCGGCGTCGCGTGGCTCGACACTGATCATCACGCCCTTCCCGCTGACCCGCAAGTGCAGGTGCAGGCCACGGTAGTGGATCGGCACAGCCAGCACGCCGAGGCTTTCCGGCCAGTACGGGGACAGGATGAGGCGGTTCGACCGGGTCTCCATTCCGGTGAAGCACCGCTGCATCAGATCGACGGTGCCTGCCATGGCCGCCAGGTGAATCCCTTCCGACGTGGTGCCGCCCTGGATGTCGCAGACGTCGGACTGGAGCACCTGTCGGAAGAACTCCACCGCGCGATCGCGGTTGGCGCGGGCCAGCACCCAGGTGTGCACGACGCCGCTGAGTGTGGACCCGTGCGAGGTGCGGGCCAGGTAGTAGTCGACCATGTCCGGAACGCGGTCCCGGGCGAAGCGGTAACCGAGCCGGTTCAGTATCTCACCGAGCTCCGTCACCGACATCAGGTACAGCAGCATGAGGACGTCGGCCTGCTTGGCGGCCTTGTAGCGGTTGACGTCGTCGTTCTCTGCCTCGAGGATGCGGTCGAGGCGCTGGATGTTGCCGTACCGCCGGCGGTAGTGCTCCCAGTCCAGTTCCTCCAACTCGCCGTAGCCCTCGAACTGGCTGATGACACCGTCGTGGAAGGGCACGTACATCCGGCGACTCACCTCGTCCCAGTGCGCCAACTCGCTGACGGTCAGTCCCAGCGTCTCCAACAGGTCGAGTCGGCTCGGCAGCGGCAGCAGGTTCAGCGCGTCGATGGCCCGCATGATGACCCACACCGCCATCACGTTGGTGTAGGCGTTGTTGTCTATGCCGTCGTAGGGTGCATCCGGGTAGCCGGAGTGGAACTCGTCGGGTCCGATCACGCCGCGGATGCTGTAGCGACCGCGGTCTTCGTCGTAGGTGGCCATGCTCACCCAGAACCGGGCGATCTCGGCCAGCATCTCCGCCCCGTAGTCGATCAGATAGGCCAGATCCCCGGTGACCTGGTAGAACTCCCACGCGCTGTAGGCGACGGCGATGCCGACGTGGTGCGCGCGAGCGCTCGCGTCGGGATTCCAATTGCCGCTGCGCGGATTGAGGTGCAGGCGTTGACTCTCCTCGCGGCCGTCACTGCCCGATTGCCAGGGGAACATCGCGCCGGAGTGGCCGGCCTCGCGCGCGGCCTGACGGGCCTCCGGCAACCGCCGGTACCGGTACGCCAACAGCGATCGGGTGATCATCGGCACCCGCAGGTTGAGAACGGGGAAGATGAACAGTTCGTCCCAGAAGACGTGGCCGCGGTAGGCTTCGCCATGCAGTCCGCGGGCCGGCACCCCCACATCGAGGTCGGCGCTGTTCGGCGAAACCGTCTGCAGCAGATGCAGGAGATGGAGTCGGAGGATGCGCAGTTCGTCTGTGAATTCTTCGTCTGTGAAGTCTTCGAACTCGATGGACAGGCGTTCCCACAGATGCAGCCAGTCGGCCACGTGTCCGTCGCGCAGTTCGGCGTACCGGCCGAGCCGGCTCACCCAGCGCTGCGCCTCCTCCGAAGGCTCTGACGTCGCGACATCGCGTCCCGTGAAGAGGGTGACGACCTTCTCCACCGTCAGCGTCTCGCCCACCGACTGTCCGACGGTGATCTCGTGACCGATCTCGGCTTCCTCACCGGTGAGCTGATAGGAGGCGGGAACCGGGTCGCCGTCGCGCCAGACGACGGTCCGCGCCGCCATGGCAATCCGAACGCGCGACTGGGTCGTCTGCACCGTCAACAGCACCGAATCGGTGGAGAGCTGCCGGGTGTCGACCAATTCGAGATGTTCTTTGCCGAGGTCGCGGTAACGCTCGACGAGAGAGTTCGTGACGTTGCCGTCCAGCGTAGAGCGGATGGTGATCTCGCCCGACCAGTTCTCGGCGAGGATGGTGGTGTGCAGCGCGGCGACGTGGGGCAGGTGCATCGCGACGAACCGTTGCTGTGTCAGCGAAGTCGTACGTCCGGCGTCGTCTCGGAACCGGACGTCCCTCGTCAGGGTCGCGCCACGAAGGTCGAGGGTCTGACGGTAGGAGAGCACCTCGACCGCATCGATGTCGAACCAGTCGCCGCCGTCGATCCGGAAGGTCAGTGGCAGCCAGTTCGGGAGGTTCACCAGGCTTTCGTTGGCGACAGCAGAACCCGATACGTCGTCGACGAGCCGGTTGAAGACGCCGGCGGCATAGGTTCCGGGATAATGCACCTGTCCGGCGCGCGATTCCGGCGCCGCGCCCCTGGTGGCGAAGTAGCCGTTACCGACCGTGCACAACGACTCGCGAAGTTTCTCGCTCTGCGCGTCGTACCCCTCGTAGGTGAAATCCCAAGCGGCGCCGGCGGCGTGGCGCTTGTAGTCGAGCCACCGAGACCCCCGCTGAAGGAACTCCCGCACCTGGTCGGGGGATTGCAGGCTGAAGCGCGCAGCCGTCTTGCGGTCGCCGTCCTCGTCATGCCGCACGACGATGCCGATTCCGTCGAAGCGGACGGCGTCGAAGGCGTCTTCGTCGGTGAGGTCGTCGCCGATGTAGATGGGCAGGGGGGAGCCCGCAGAGTCGATGCGGTCACGAATCCACAGGAGAGCAGTGCCCTTGTCCCAGTCGACGTCGGGTCTCAGTTCCACCAGCATGCGTCCACTGGTCACCCGCAGCCCAGCTCGTTGACCGAGTCTACGTGTGGTGGAGAGGATCTCGGCGACATGATCGGCCGACGCGACCTCGCGGTGGTGAACCGCGACAGCGAAGCGCTTGTGCTCCACGCGCACACCCGGGATCTGCGCGAGGCGATCGCGCAACTCACCGGCTGCGCGCTCGAGGACGGGGACGACCCCGGCCGCCGCCTGATTCTGGTGATACGTGCCGTCCGGACCCCTCAGCTCGAAACCGTGGCTCCCGGCGTACCAAAGCCCGGGTGCACCGACCCGAGCCTGGACGTCGGCGAGGTCGCGACCGCTCAGGATCGCGACGTGACACACCGCCGCAACCTGTTCCAGCGCCTCGGCCGCCCCGCCGACCAGTGTGGCCGCGTCGGGATCGGAGACGATGGGGGACAGCGTTCCGTCGTAGTCCAGGAACAACATCGACTCCCGTGTACTGGTGATGCCGATCAACTGGCCATAGGACTCGAGCGCGTCGGGGACTTCGGAGACGCGCTGATCACCGGTGCGGACCGTGATGTCGTCCAGACCCGCGACCACGTAGTCGACATCGGACGGTATCGGTCCGTCGGCGTGGCGGGTCCGGTCGACGCCGATGATGAGCGCGAAACCGGCGTCGCGGCCGACGGTCACACCAGCCGCCGCATCCTCGATGAGGACGGAGCGCTGCACAGGCACGCCGAGTCGGCGCGTTGCCTGCAGGAAGGCGGGAGGCTCACCGGCCCCGGCTGAGCCGGAGCCGTCGACGCAGAGGTCGTAAACCCCTTCTTTCTCGAGGATTTCCAGGGTCTCGCCCCCGTCACGATGTGACGAGCAGGCCGCGGTTCTGATCCCGGCGTCGCGGAGCTTGCGCGTAAGCGCCACAGCGGGCTCCACCAACGCCGCCGTGGCTCTCGTCTCGGCGAGCACGCCGTCGAGATCGAAGATCACCGCATCGTGGTAGCGGGGATCGACGACCACCGGGAGCCTCATGGCAGGCGTGCCAACTGGTGCTCCGCTTCCAGGACCTGGCGGGTCGTGCGAACCACGGTGTCGGGATTGAGGCTCATCGACTCGATTCCCAGCCGGACCAGGTACTCGGCCATGTCCGGGTAGTCCGAGGGCGCCTGTCCACATAACCCCGAATGAATCCCGTTGCGGCGGCAGCCCTCCACGGCCAGGCGGATCATCTCCTTGACACCGTCGTCCCGCTCGTCGTAGTCGAACGCGACGACCTCGCTGTCACGGTCGACGCCGAGGGTGAGCTGGGTCAGGTCGTTGGAGCCGATGGAGAAGCCGTCGAAGCGTTTGGCGAACTCGTCGATGAGGATGACGTTGTTCGGGATCTCGCACATCGCGTAGACCTTCAGCCCGTTTTCGCCCCGCCGCAGTCCGAGGTCGGCCATCGTCTGCAGGACGAGGTCGGCCTCGGCTACCCGGCGGACGAAGGGAATCATGAGGATGACGTTGGTCAGGCCCATCTGTTCGCGAACACGCCGCATCGCACGGCACTCGAGCGCGAAACCCTCGGCGTAGGCGGGGTGGGCATAGCGCGAGGCACCCCGGAAGCCGAGCATGGGATTGCTCTCGGAAGGTTCGAAGGCCTGTCCGCCGACCAGGCTCGCATACTCGTTCGTCTTGAAATCCGACATTCGCACCACGACGGGCTTCGGCCAGAAGGCGGCCGCGATCGTGCCGATTCCCTCCGACAGGCGCTCGACGAAGAAGGCACCCCCGTCGTCGTATCCCTGCGTCAGCCGGTCGATGTCCCGGCGCACCCGCGGGTCCTCGACTTTCTCGGGGTGCAGCAGGGCCAGGGGGTGGAAGCGGATGTACTCGCTGATGATGAACTCCGTCCGGGCGAGTCCCACACCGTCGTTGGGCAGAAACGACGTCTTGAAGGCGAGATCGGGGTTGCCCAGGTTCACCATGATCTCGGTCCGTGGCCGGACCATGTCGCCGATTTCGGTGCGCTCCACGTGGAAGCCGACCGCGCCGTCGTACACACGCCCCGAGTCGCCCTCGGCGCACGATACCGTCACCATCGCGCCGTCCGGCACGCTGGTGGTCGCGTCGCCGGTGCCGACCACGGCCGGGATACCGAGTTCGCGGGCGACGATCGAGGCGTGGCAGGTCCGCCCGCCGCGATTGGTGACGATCGCCGCGGCGGTCTTCATCACCGGCTCCCAGTCCGGTGTGGTGGTGTCGGCGACCAGCACTTGCCCGGGCTCGAATTCCGCCAGTTGGGAGAGGTGCTCGATGTGCTTCACCACACCCGAGGCGATCCGCTCACCTACCGAGCGCCCCTCGGCCAGTATCTCGCCGCGGCCCTCCAACACGTAGGTCTCGACTGCGGTGGCGCTGTGCTGGGAGGCCACCGTCTCGGGGCGGGCCTGGACGATGTAGAGCTTCCCGTCGATGCCGTCCTTGGCCCACTCCATGTCCATCGGCCTGCCGTAGTGCTGCTCGATCGCGCACGCGTAGCCCGCCAGTTCCAGGACGTCCTCGTCGGTGAGGCAGAACCGAGCGCGGTCGGCCTTCGGCGTGGGGATGTTGCGCGTGGTGTTCTTCGTCTCGCCCTCGACGAGGACCATCTTCACGGCCTTGTCGCCGAGGAGGCGGCGCAACACCGCGCGGTGGCCGGAGAGATAGGTCGGCTTGTGAACGTAGAACTCGTCCGGGTCGACGGCGCCCTGGACCACGTTCTCGCCGAGGCCGTAGGCGCCGGTCACGAAAACGGCGTCGCGGAAGCCCGATTCGGTGTCGAGCGAGAACATCACACCGGAGGAGGCGATGTCGGAGCGAACCATCTTCATCACCCCGATCGACAGCGAGACCTTGAAGTGGTCGAAGCCCTGATCGATCCGGTAGTGGATGGCGCGATCGGTGAACAGGCTGGCGAAGCAACGGCGGCAGGTGTCGAGCAGGCTTTGTGCGCCCTTGATGTTGAGGTAGGAGTCCTGCTGGCCGGCGAAGCTCGCCGTGGGCAGATCCTCGGCGGTGGCCGAACTCCGCACGGCGAGGCTCACGTCCTCGCCGTACTCCTGCTGGAGCGCTCGGTAGGCCTCGAGGATCTCGGCGGCCAGATCCTCGGGGAGCCCCGCCCCATAGACGATCTCGCGGGCGCGCTTTCCTTTGCGAGCCAGTGCGGCGACGTCCGCGGGGTCGATGTGGTCGAGTTCGGCGTGTAGTCGATCCCACGCACCGGCCTCGTCGAGCACGTGGCGGTAGGCGGCGGCGGTGATCGCGAACCCGTTCGGGATGCGGACACCCTGACCGGACAGGTTCTGATACATCTCGCCAAGGGAAGCGTTCTTCCCGCCGACCAGGGGCACGTCGTCGATGGCGAACTCCTCGAAGAACCGGACGTAGGCGCACTCGCTCATGGTCTGTCCTCTCAATTGGGCGACGAATGCCAACCTCCCACGATCGGAGGCCTCCGACACAGGGCCGGAAGTCACTTTGGACCAGGCGTCGGGTCGATCACCGCCCCCGCCGGTGAACCGGCCCACGGCGAGACGCTCGTGGACCGTCGGCCCTGCGTAAAACAGCACGGTGGTTTGTTTCGGTGATCTTGCCTTCGACTCGAGCCAGGGCGATAAGGCGTTGGCGGGCGAACCGCTCGGCCGAGGAAGTGGGGGACGCACCGCGATACCCACGGAGATAGCGTGCACGCACGCCCTGTCGTCGGTGTGGCCGGCCACCACACGGAGCAAACGCAGCCGCACGAACAACAGATGAACCGCCCGAGCAGTGGGGGACCGGTGGCGCGCCGCCGCCCATCTCACCCATCTGCCGAGCTCCTCACGGGATGCCGGTACGGTCGGGACGGACTGAAAGGACTCACTTCTGATGGCCACCCCGCACGGCGGCTCACGGCTCGGAACCCGGTTCGGCCCGTACGAACTCCGGTCCCTGATCGGAGTCGGCGGGATGGGCGAGGTGTACCGCGCCTACGACACGGTCAAGGGCCGCACGGTCGCGCTGAAACTGCTGCGCGCGGAGATGGCCGCCGACCCGAGTTTCCAGGAGCGATTCCGGCGCGAGTCGCGTGTCGCGGCTCGGCTGCAGGAACCGCACGTCATCCCGGTGCACGACTTCGGTGACATCGACGGTGTGCTCTACATCGACATGCGCCTGGTGGAGGGTGCCAGCCTGAAGGACGTTCTGCAGGCCAGCGGCCCCCTGGACGCCAAACGGGCGTCCTCAATCATCGGCCAGGTCGCCGCGGCGCTCGACGCCGCGCACGCCGACGGACTCGTACACCGCGACATCAAACCGGAGAACGTCCTACTCAATCCCGACGACTTCGCCTATCTGGTGGACTTCGGGATCGCCCACACCGGCGGCGACCCGGGTGTGACATCGACGGGGATGATCGTCGGGTCGTCGGCGTACATGGCGCCGGAGCGGTTCAGCGGCGGGCCCGTCGGCCCGCCCGCCGACGTGTACTCGCTGACGTGCCTGCTCTACGAATGCCTCACCGGTAGACCGCCGTTCGAGTCGCGTGACCTGCAACAACTGATGAGTGCACACATGTTCGCTCCGCCACCGCGGCCCAGCGTCATGCGCAGAGGGATCAGCCGCGCGTACGACGATGTCATCACCCGCGGGATGGCCAAACAAGCGGGGGAGAGGTTCCCGACGGCCGGCGACCTAGCCAAGGCGGCGACCGCAGCGGCGATGCTGCCCGCAGCGTCCGCGAGTGCCGCCGCGGCCGCCGTTGCCGCCAAACCGCCTGGCACCCGGCAATTCTCGTCGGTGTTCGCCAATCCCGCAGCCACCGGCTACACCCCGTATCTGCCTGCGCCGGCGCGCACCGCGGCCAAACCGCCGGCGAAGAAGAACACCGCGCAGGTGGTGTTGATCGCGGCGATCATCGTGCTGTTCGGCGTGGCCGCCGTGCTGGCCGCGCTGCTCGCGTTCAACGGACAGGGCGGCACGCCGACGGCCCACACGACAGTGGCGCCGACCACGGCGCCCTACGACGAAAGCGTCCCGACGACCACCCGATCGACGACCGCTTCGACAACCACGACCACCACCACCCCGTCGACCACCACCAGCTCCACGCCGTCGACATCGGCCACCGCCCCCGCGGGGATGTCCGGCGCCGACGGACAGGGCTTCGTCGGCCACTATGCGCGGTGCGACTCCGGCGGGTCCCCGGCCGCGATGGTGCGGACCGCTCAGTCGCTGGCCGTCGTCTGCCGCACCGACGACGACGAGTACTACTACCGCGGCGAACGGCTCAGCGACGGCGCCACGATCGAACTGCAGGACGCGAAGCCCGTAGGCGGGGGCTATGACGTGGTCGATCCGTCCGGAGGTGCCCGCTACCAAGTTCGGCCCGACCGGCTCACCATCGTGAGTAACGGCCGGGCCGACAATTCAGAGCGCGTACTGGAGTACTATGCGGACTAGCTCGGGGTCAGTTCCCGTTGTTCGCCGCCCGCTCCTGCTGACGCTTCTCCTTCTCGGTGTCGGCGAGTTCCTCGACGCGGTCTGCCTGCGCCCGCTTGGCGGCGGCAGTACCGGCCTTGTCGGCGGCATCGTCGAGCTTGGTCTGCGCCACCTTCTCGATGCTCTTCTCGGTTGCCGAGATCACGGCCTCTTCCTCGCGGCGGGCCGCCTCGGCCGACTCCACGCGCTGGGCAGCGACCCGATCGGCCTCCTCCTTGGCGTCGGCCGCCTTCTTCTGCGCGTTGTGCACGGCGTTCTGCTTCCGCTCAGCAGCGGTCTGGCGCGCTTCCCTCTTCTCTTCCTTACGGTCCTGATCGGCCTGCTGCGTCTCACGCTTGGCCTGTTCCCGCGTCGATTCGAGGTCCGCCTCGGCCTGCTCGTGCACCTGGGTGGCAGTCGCATCCAGCTGGGCGGCCCGGCGCAGAGCCTCGCTGCGTTCGACCAACGCCGCGCCGCGCTCCTCGACATCGGGCGCGCCGAGCGCGTTGCCGACCGCGAGGTCGAGCATGCCCAGTGAGCGTTCGTAGAAGAGTCGCGCCGGTGCCTCGGAATCGAGGCGGGCCACGACCCGGTTCTCGATCACCTGCAGTGGGAAGCGGGCGACCTGGTACTGGAGTCGCAGTACGGCGAATGGGATGTCGGTGATCTTCATCGATTACTCCTGGCTTTCTATCGCTGTTCGGGAACGTCGGCGTCGGCGGCCAGTGCGTCGGCTTCGGCACGGTTCCGCTCGGCCTCTGCGTTCGCACTGGCGGCGACGGTGATCGCGTCGTTGCGCTGACCGGCGGCGTCGGCGACCTCGGCGCTCGCCGCGGCCTTCTCCGCGCGGGCCTCGACGTCGGCCTGCTCGGCCTTGCGCTGGGCTTCGGCCTCGGCCTGGGCCACATCGCCGGCGGCGCGCTGGGCTGCGGCCTGCTCGGCCTGCCGCTTCTTGGCCGCCTGGTCCGCGCGCGCGGCACTCTCCTCGGCGGCGGTCTCGGCGTTCACGGCGGCGCGCTCCTGCGCGCCTTCCTGCTGCGCCTCAAGGACTTCCTGGCGGGCCTGCTCGGCTTCGGCGTCGGCGACCGCCTCGACAGCGTTGGCGTCCTTGCGCTCCTCGGCCTGGGTCTGCTCGAGCTGCCCCTCGGCGGTCAGCGAATCGTTGCCGGTCACTGCGCCAGCGACTTCCTTCGCCTTGCCAATGACCGAATCGATGAGGCCTTTTCGGGCCTGGTCTGATTTGCTGTTCTCAGTCATGTATTCCCCTCAGTAGGTACCTGGAGGGGGATTCCCGATCGCCGCGGATCGACACGCTGATGTGGTCTGGGCCACTTCCGCGGCCGTGATATGGCAAAAGACCGCCCCCTACCGACAATCGCGGCGGGGCAAAACAGTAGGATTAGAAAACAGTAGGACAACAGTGGGACTAGGTAATTGCAAAGCGGGGTAGAATGGGGGCCAAAGCTGTGAACAGCCTAAACAGCTTGGCGTGCGGAGGACAGCGAACATGTATACCAATGAATTTCCTGAGGACACCCTTCGAATCAACTTTGAACACTGGTTGTGTGAAGCCATCCGCACGGGGGTTCGCAACGCGCATCTGCAGCCGCTGACCCCGCTGTGCGCGCAGACCTGGCAAGCCATCGACGAGGTGGCCGACGCGGCCGCCGCGGTCGGCGGCCAATCCGGCCACGTCGCACACCTGCAGAACGTGGTCCTCGCCGCTCGTGACCAGTTCGCCCGCCAACTCGGTGGAACCTACCGCGCACCCGAGATGCTGCTCGGGCGCGCCGCTAGCTAGCCGGCTGTCGGGCAAATAATTACCTCGGGGTGATTGCCGGCCTGCTGGGCTGACGCGTTCGTCATTTTGTGCCAGCAAACCGTTTCGGGGCGATCACGAAGTCGTTGCGGTTCCTGCGCCGACACGCTGCAGCGTCACTGCCGCCACTACTGTCACACCGGTATCTCGCTCTATGCGATGCCCGAAAGGTGTGACATGCCGGCCATGGGACGAATGGCGGCGCTGACGGCGGTGTCGACGACGGTGGCGTCGCTGGTACTGCCGATCGCGACCAGTCCGTCGGTGGCCGCCGATCCGTGTTCGGTCCCGGTTGCGGCCCCGTCGGCCCGCAGCGCGAACCCCGGGTTCACGCTGCCGAAGTTCCCGGTCCTGCATGTGCCGATCGGCCGCAAACCCGCCCCGAACACCACTGCAGCCGAGGCCGCCAAATCCGATGCCGCCGCGCACCCGACGCCGCCGCCCGTGCCGCCGCGGCCCCGGCCGCGTCGGGGGCCATCGTCGTCGACACGATCGCCGGCCCGAACTCGTCGTCCTACAAACGGTTTGGCATCTCCGGGGCGGACCTCGGCACCCTGTGGGACAACGGGTACTCCGGCGGGCAGCGCCAGGCGCTTATCGCCTTTGGTGACACGTTCGGCAATGCAGCCCGCAGGCGGAAGAACACCCTGTTCCGCACTTCCACCACCGACCTGCCCAATGGGATGACCGTGGCCGACGCGGTCGCCGGCGACAAGTTCGGCGGCTCACCGGTCAAAGCCGCTCGCCCCAACTTCTCGCGGCAGGTGATTCAGAGCCTCAACCTGGCCGCCACCGAGGTGGCCGTGATCCCCACCGCTGGCATATCCGTCGGCACCCGGCAATACGTCAATTTCATGTCCGTCAGCCAGTGGGGCGCACCCGGACAGTGGTCGACCTGGACGGTGCCGCGCACCTCCATCAGGCCCAGTTGGTTCAACACCGTTCCCGGTGTGCAGTTCGTATGGGGTGATCAGAACTTTCAGATGGGCGCATTACCTGCGGCACAACGGCTACCTGTACGCCTACGGCACGGGCGCGGGACGCGGCGGCATGCCGTTCCTGTCCCGAGTCAGCCAGAACGCGGTCGCCGACAAATCCGCCTACGAGTACTACCCGCCGTTCGGCTGGCTGCGCGGCTTCCCGTTCCTGGCCATCCAGGTGGTGTGGGCGCCGGGCAGTGAGATGTCGGTGGCCTGGAACGACCACCTGAAGAAATTCGTGATGCTCTACACCAACACGGTGAGCGACGTGGTGATGCGCACCTCCGACAAACCCGAGGAGCCGTGGAGTTCGGCGAAGAAGATCGTCACCTCGGCCGCGGTGCCGGGTGGTATCTACGCTCCCTACATCACCCCTGGTCGCACCCCTGGTCGACAGGCAGCGACCTGTACTTCACGCTGTCCCGCTGGTCGGACTACAGCACACTGCTGATGCACACGTCCCTCGGCTAGACGTGCGCGTCCTGCAGGCCGACCCGGACACGCCCTCGACCTGTCTCATCCCGCCGTCCGTCGCGATCACCGGAGCGCTGGGCGCGCGGCTGGCGGAGCGGTTGGGCACCGTGGTCCAGCGCATCCGCGATGGCGGGGGCAAGGTGTCGACGTGCGATCAGGCCGACGGTACAGAAAAAAACCACCGCCCTCACGCCGAGGCGCGTGGGCGGGCGGGAGGCACGGCGGCCAGCAGGTCGCGGGTGTAGGGCTGCTGCGGCTCGGCGAACAACTCGGCGGCCGGCCGGTACTCGACCGCGGCGCCGTCACGCATCACCAGCACGTCGTGGCTCATCCGCTGGAGGACGGCGAGGTCGTGGCCGATGAACAGATACGTCAAGCCAAGGTCGCGCTGTAGTCCGGTCAGCAGGTCGAGCACCTTCGACTGAACCGAGACGTCAAGGGAGGCAGTGGACTCGTCGAGGATCAGCAGGTCGGGTTCGGTGGCCAGCGCTCGGGCGATGCTGACCCGCTGGCGTTGGCCGCCGGACAGTTCGTGCGGGTAACGCGAGGCGAACTCGGCGGTCAGGCCGACGAGGTCGAGCAGCTCGGCGACCCGCGCCCGGCGGCCGTCGCGCCCGTCGACCAGCTCGTGCACCGCCAGCGGTTCGCCGATCGCCGCACCAACCCGCAGGCGAGAGTTCAACGAGGAGAACGGATCCTGGAAGACCAGGCTGATGCGGCGGCGCAACTTCTTCTCGTCGGACCCCCGCACGGCCAGCACGTCGACGCCGTCGAGCGCCACCGACCCGGCGTGCGGTGTGACCAGTCCGGTGAGCGCGGCGGCGACCGTCGACTTCCCCGAACCGGACTCGCCGACCAGGCCCAGCGTGCTGCCGCGGCGGATGTGAAACGTCAGGTCCTGCACCGCGTGCACGGTCGAGCGGCCGGTCGGGCCGGACACGTCGAACCGGACATCGAGCCCGTCGACCTGCAGCAGCACCGGGGCGCCGGGGTCGGCCGGCGGGGGACCGTCACCGCCGACGAGCGGCCGTGCCGCCAGGAGTACCCGGGTGTAGTCGTGCTGCGGGCGGTCGAACACGTCGAGCACCGGTGCCTGCTCCACGGCCACACCGCTGCGCAGGACAGTGACATCGTCGGCGACCTGCCCGATCACCCCCAGGTCGTGGCTGATCCACACCACCGCGGTGCCGAAGTCGCGCTGCAGATCCTGCACCAACTCGATGATCTGCGCCTGGGTGGTCACGTCCAGCGCGGTCGTCGGCTCGTCGGCGATGAGCAGCTCCGGGTCACAGGCCAGTGCGATCGCGATCATCACGCGCTGGCGCTGTCCACCCGACAACTGGTGCGGATAGGAATCCAGGCGTCGCTCGGCCTCGGGCAGACCGACCGCGGTGAGCAATTCCAGCGCGCGCCCGCGGGCCCGTCTGCGTGTCTGATTTCTATGCGCCTCAAGGGATTCGGTGATCTGCCGTTCCAGCGTCAGCAGCGGGTTGAGCGAGGTGCCGGGGTCCTGGAACACGAACCCGATACGCCCGCCGTGTACGGCGCGCAGCGTGCGGGCCGACGCACCGACCAACTGCGTCGGCGTCTGCCCGCCTAGCAGGCTGGAACCGCTGACCACCGCGCCCGGGGCGTCCAGCAGACCCGTCGCGGCCAGCACCGTCATCGACTTCCCAGAACCCGACTCGCCGACGATGCCGAGCGTTTTTCCCGTTCGACGGTGAACCAGGCACCGCGCACGATGTCGCGCCTGCCGATCCGCACGCCCAGATCGGCGACGTCGAGGACGGGTCCGCTCATCGCTTCCTCCGAGCCTCGATCATCGTGCGTTGCTTGGGATCCAGCACATCCCGCAGGCCGTCGCCCAGCAGGTTGAACGCCAACACGATGACGAAGATCGCCGCGCCGGGAAACACCGCCATCCACCACGCCAGCGTCACGAAACCCTGGGAGTCGAAGATCATCCGGCCCAGGGACGGCTGGGGCGGCTGGATGCCGAGACCGAGGAACGACAGGGCCGCCTCCGACAGGATGGCGAACGCCAGCGAGATCGACGTCTGCACGATCAGCGGTCCCGAGATGTTCGGCAGGACATGGCGGGTGAGAATGTAGAAGTGGCCGGTGCCCATCGTGCGGGACACCGCGACATAGGGTTCCATCCGGACCGACAGCGTGCTCGCCCTGGCCACGCGTGCGAAGATCGGGGTGAACACGATGCCGATCGCCAGGATGGTCGTCGTCACTCCCGGCCCGAGGATGGCCACCACCGCGAGCGCGAGCAGCAGCACCGGGAACGCGAACATCACGTCGACGATGCGCATCAACACCGTGTCCAGCCAGCCGCCGCGATATCCGGCGACCACACCGACCGTTACCCCGACGACGGCCGCGAATGCCACGCTGATCACCGACACCCGCATCGACGCCTGGATGGCGACCAGCACGCGGGACAGCACGTCGCGGCCGAGTTCGTCGGTGCCGAACCAGTGCGCGCCGCTGGGGGACTGCAGGGCGTTCGGCACGTCGATCTCGTTGAGGCCGTACGGGATCAACCACTGTGCAAACAGTGCGACCACGACGACCACCGCCAGGATGACCGCGCTGACAACCGTGACGGGGTTGCCGAGCAGCAACCGCCACCCCGCCACTCGAGCTGCGATGTGGGTCTGTTCGGCGGGGGCGGTCATGACAGCCGGATCCTCGGGTCGGCGACCGCGTACAGCGCGTCCACGATCAGGTTGATGAGCAGGAACAGCGCAGCCATCAACAGCACGGCACCCTGGATGACGGGGTAGTCGCGCGCGGCGACGGCGTTGTAGAGCAGCCGGCCGAGGCCGGGCCACGCGAACACGACCTCGACGACGATGACGCCGCCCAGGATCGTGGCGAGCTGGATGCCGGTGATGGTGAGTACCGGGATCAGCGCATTGCGCACCGTGTGGCGCAGCGTGACCACCCGTGGCGGGAGGCCTTTGGACCGGGCGGTCCGCACGTATCCCATCGAGGCCACTTCTAGGACTGCGGACCGGATGTAGCGGGTCATGATGGCCGCGGCTACCAAGCCGACGGTCAGCCCGGGCAGGATGATGTGGCGCAGCCAACCAGCCGGGTCGTCGAACAGCGGCCGGTACCCCGAGGTGGGGAGCCATCCCAGGGTGGAGGAGAACAGCGCAATTAGCAGGATGCCGAGCCAGAAATCCGGGACCGAGACGCCGAACTGACTGCACACCCGCACGATCGCGTCGCTGACACGGCCTTCGCGCAATGCCGCCCAGATTCCCGCGGGCACCGCGATCAGCAAGGCGAACACGATGCCAACCAGGCCGAGTGACACGGTCGCCGGTAACCGGTCCAGCAGGGTGGCGGTGACGGGGTCACCGTTGCGGAAACTTACCCCGAGGTCGCCGGTGAGCGCATTGCCCAGGTAGCTGAAGAACTGCACGATCAACGGACGGTCCAGACCGCTCGCCGAGCGCAGCGCCACGTAGGCCTCCGGGGTGTACCGGGTACCCAGGGCGATGCGCACGGGATCGCCGGGGACCAGCTGCACGAACGCGAACACGACGATCAGCACGCCGATCAGCACCACCAACGAGTACGCGATCCGCCGCGCGAGGAAGCCCGCGACCGGGTGGGCGATCAACGCCGTCACGGGTTGTCGTCCTCTCCGAGGACGGCGCGGCGGAACCGGACGGCGCCGTCGCGGCGCGCCTCGTATCCCGAGAGGGCAGGGGTCCAGGCCTGGATGACCGATGGGTTGTAGAGGTAGATGTAGCTGACCTCGTCGGCGATGCGGGTGGCCGCCCGGGAGTAGATGTCGCGGCGCTTGTCGCGGTCGGTCTCCACGCGGCCGGCGTCGAGCAGGTGGTCCACCTCGGGGTCGGAGAACTTCTGGGCGTTACTGGTGCCGTTGGTGTGGTGCTGGGCGTAGTAGAAGTCGTCGGGGTCGATGTTGCCGAGCCAGCCCATCATCAGCATGTCGAAGTTGCCGTTGTTCTGTTCGTCGAGCCAGGTGGCGAAGTCGACCGTGCGGATGTCCACGGTGATCCCGAGCGGCGCGAGGTTGTCGGCGATGATCTGCGCGGCGGTGACCGTCTCGGGATACTCGCTGGTGACCAGCATGTCGAGTCGGTTGGGTGTGGCGTTCGCCTCGGGGAGCAGCTCTTTGGCCTTCTGGATGTCATAGGAGTACCGGTCGTACGGGGTGAACCAGGGGTTGCCCTCGGGGATCGCGAGTTGGTTCTCGGCCGCGGTGCCGTAGCTCGTCGCGGCGACGATGGCCTCCCGGTCGATGCCGTAGGCGATCGCCTGGCGCACCCGCACGTCGTTCCACGGCGGCCGGGCCTGGTTGAGCGCCAGATACCAGTAGTCGTTGCTCGGCGTGACGGCGAGGCGCAGGGATTCGTCGTCACGCAGCTGTAAAACCCGCTGCGGAGGCACCGAATCGGTCCAGTCGACCTCGCCGGCCTGCAGCGCCGACAACGCGGTCGACGGCTCGGAGATGAAGCGGAACGTCAGCCCGGAGATCCCCGGTGGGCCACCCCAGTAGGACGGGTTGGCGCGCAGCGTGATCGAGTCGCCGCTGGTGGCGCCGGTGAACGAGAACGGTCCGGTGCCGACGGGATGGGTGGCGATGCGTCCGCTGTCGACATTGGCCCGCGACACGATCGCCATCCCCTTGAACCCGCCGAGGTTGGTCAGCAGATTCCGGGTGGGTCTGTCGACGGTGATGCGCACCGTCGCGGGATCGACGGCGGCGACGTCGGTGACCGCGCTGAACTTGTCGACGTTGGTCAGTTCCTCGTCGATGATGCGGCGGTAGGAGTAGACGACGTCGTCGGCGGTGAACGGGCTGCCGTCGTGGAAGGTGACGCCGCGCCGCAGATGGAAGGTCCACACCCGCTGGTCGGGGCTGACCTCCCAGCGTTCGGCCAGGGCCGGTCGCATCGCCAGGTCGGCGTCGGGTTCGACGAGGGTGTCGAAGACGTTCTCGAGCACCTCGAACGAGAAGTACGCGCTGGTCTTGTGCGGGTCGAGCTGGTCGGGTTCCCCGGCGATCGCGGCGACCAGGTTGCTCGACGCGGCGTCGCCGAGGTCGACGCGGTCACCCGTGGAACAGCCCGTGATCGCCAACAGCACCGCCACGGTGAGGGCCACACCGGCCGGTAGCACCGCATCACGCCGCATCACGACCACCTCAAGATCACCCCGGGCACCTCCAGGCTTCTTACCCCGTGCGGTCCTCGCCGCAAACGCCGAAGCGGCTCACCGGCGAACTTCCGTGAACAGTTCTCGCCGCCTGGCGGCGTCGCCCCTTGAGCCACCGCAGCACTTTCGGGGAGAATCTCGCCGGTTGATCAGCGCGCCTTCGGCCGCTTGTGCAGCACCAGACGGGCCAACGGGATCTGCGTCTGTTCCGGTGCGGCGGCCATCCGGGTCGCGATGCCCGCCTCGAGCTGGTCGAGGAACTGCTCCGCACGCGCATCGTCGCGACCGCCGTCAAGGGCGCCGACCATGGTCGAGAACACGGACGCCCGTGCAAACTGCGCCCAGTTGACGCCGAATGCCTTGGCGTCTTTGTCCAATCGGTACTGAGCGAAGAACCGGTCCTCACCGTCGAAAATCTCGAGGTGCTCGATCTCCAGGCGCTCGAAGCGGCCCGACGGGGAGAACGGGGCGATGAAGTCTGCGGCGCGCCTGCTCACCATCGGGATCGTCATGCGCCGAACTTCGTCCTCGAGGACCAACCCCGCCCCGGTCAGTTCGGCCAGCGCATCGGTCAACGCCGCCAACAGCGGTCGGTACCCGTACTCGCCGTCCTCGCCGATACCCATCGTCATCAACACCAATCGGCCGCCCGGACAAAGCTCGCGGCCCCGGAACGCGACGAATTCATGCCAGTCGTGAGCGGCCTGGCGGGCGTAGGCGGCCCGCAGCGACTCCTCTGCGGTGTGGGCCACCTGCAGATGGTCGGGCACCGGGGCGGGCACCCGGCTCAACCATTGGACCGCGTGCGCGCTCCAGCCGAGGTTCACGCTGTTGGACGGCAGGATCTGCGAGTAGAACGACCGGCCCACCGCGGACGCGAACGAGGCCGCGTCCTTGCGCAGATACGAATCGGGGTCGTCGGTCAGTGTGCGGAACATCGCGGTGAAGTCGTTGACGGGAACGTCGGTGTGCACCACCAGCACGGAGTGTCCGCGGGTCGTCCTGGTGCGCAGGACGGCGATCGCCGCGCAGATCGGCAGTAGGGAGTTGTGCGCGGTGGCGGCGCCGTAGTCGGCGATCACGATGGGCTGCGGCGGTGCGGGCAGCGGCACCACCTTGGCGGCCTGCTCGAACAGGTCGATCGCCGGGCGCAGGCCGGCCGCCTGCAACCGCCTCCTGGCGGTGTAATAGGCACTGTCCAATGGCTGCGGACAGACAACGACGCTGGACTCGGGCACGAGCGGGCTTCCTTCGAACGGGACGACACCTCCGACGGTAGTCGCCGGTCGCCGCCTTCGCGCTGGACGTTCCGCAGCAAATGCTGAGGTTGTGACCGAAATCGCGGGCTCTGACATTGCGCGAGCGGCGAACTGATCGGCGGCATCAGCCACCAGGTGTTCATCGTGCGGCCGATCCGCCGCCCTCGAGGATTGAGGGTCAGTGGCCCCGCGCCACCCAGTCGTCGTAGTTTACGATCTCGTCGCCGACGGTGGTGGTGTCACCGTGGCCCGGGTAGACGACCGTGTCGCCGGGCAGGGTGCCGAGGCGTCCAGAGATCGATTCGAGAATGGTGGGGAAATCGGAGAACGAGCGCCCGGTGGCGCCGGGCCCGCCCTGGAACAGCGTGTCGCCGGAGAACACCGCCTTCAGATCGGGGGCGTACCAGCACACCGAGCCCGGGGAGTGCCCGGGAGTGTGCAGGGCGCGAAAGTCGATCCTGCCGGCGTGCAGCGTTGTGCCGTCCTCGACCACGCGGAAGGTCTTGTCGGGGTGGGTCATCTGCCAGAGCATGTCGTCGGCGGGGTGCAGCAGGACCGGCGCGTCAAGCGCCTGGCCGAGTTCGGGGGCGACCGTGACGTGGTCGTTGTGACCGTGGGTGCAGATCACCGCGACGACGTTGCGGCCGCCGACGGCCATCACGATCGGGGCGGCGTCGTGGGCAGCGTCGAAGACCACCACGTCGTCGTCGTCACCGACGACCCAAATGTTGTTGTCGACTTCCCAAGAGCCGCCGTCGAGTTCGAACACACCGTGGGTGACCACCCGCTGGATGTTGCTCATTTCAACACCACCACCGACCGCAGCACCTCACCGTGGTGCATCTTCTCGAAGGCCGCCTCGACGTCGTCGAGGCCGATGCGTTCGGAGACGAACTTGTCCAACGGCAACCGGCCCTGCAGGTACAGGCTGATCAGGGTGGGGAAGTCACGTTCGGGTAGACAGTCGCCGTACCAACTGGACTTCAGCGCCCCACCGCGGGAGAAGAAGTCCACCAGCGGCATCTCCAACCGCATGTCCGGGGTCGGAACACCCACCAGGACAACGGTTCCGGCGAGATCACGGGCGTAGAACGCCTGACGCCAGGTCTCCGGGCGGCCGACCGCGTCGATCACCACGTCGGTGCCGAACCCGTCGGTCAGCTCCTGGATCGCCTCGACCACGTCCTCGACGCTGCGGGCGTTGATCGTGTCGGTGGCGCCGAACTCGCGTGCCCACCGGAGCTTCTTGTCGTCGGTGTCGACGGCGATGATCTTCTTGGCCCCCACCAACGCTGCCCCCGCGATCGCCGCGTCACCGACACCGCCGCAGCCGATGACCGCAACAGTGTCGTCCCGGTTGACCGCACCGGTGTTGACGGCCGCACCGATACCGGCCATCACCCCACAGCCGAGCAGCCCGGCGGCCGCCGGGTCGGCCGCGGAATCGACCTTGGTGCACTGCCCTTCGTGCACCAGTGTCTTGTCGGCGAATGCACCGATGCCCAGGGCGGGGGTCAACTCGGTACCGTCGGTCAGCGTCATCTTCTGCGCGGCGTTGTGGGTGTCGAAACACAGGTGCGGACGACCCCGCTTACACGCCCGGCACTGTCCGCACACCGCGCGCCAGTTCAGGATCACGAAATCACCCGGTTCCACATTGGTGACACCGTCGCCGACCGATTCCACCGTGCCGGCCGCCTCGTGACCGAGCAGGAACGGATACTCGTCGTTGATCCCGCCCTCGCGGTAGGTCAGATCGGTGTGGCACACCCCGCACGCGATGATGTCGACGACGACCTCGCCCGGACCCGGATCCGGAACCACGATGTCCACCACTTCCGCGGGCTGCTGCTTGGACCGCGAGATCACCCCGCGCACTGTCTGACTCATGCCTACAACGTAATCCCTGTAATCCCTCCGGCGAACTGTGACCGCGGCCCGCGCTGGCCTCGCTCGCGACGAGGCCGAGGGGATCGAGGCGTTGATGGCGAAGGATTTCCGGTCCAGCGAGTTCGCCGGAATCGACTCTCGGACGAGGGGCTCGGCAGCGGGCGCGCCGAGGCCCAGCCCGCGCGGGTGCTGGCGAACGTCCAGCGCGCCCTGCGGCGCGGCTGGGTGCTCTTGATGGCCGACATCAAGGCGTCCAGCCGTCGGGAGGACGACATCGGGGTGCCGCCGGCGGCCTACCTCGACTACATCTGCCGCAAGTAACATCACCCCGATGGGCGTGCTCGACGTGATCGCGGACTGGCCGGTGACCACCGCCGCCGCAGTGGTGGTCGGGCCGGCCGGTGTGTTGGCCCAATACGGCGATCTCCGGCACCGGTTCCGGCTGGCGTCGGTGACCAAACCTCTCACGGCGCGCGCCGTGCAGGTCGCGGTCGAGGAGGGCGTCGTCGACCTCGACACCCAAGCGGGTCCGCCCGGCTCCACCGTCCGCCATCTGCTCGCCCACACCTCCGGGCTCACCATGCACTCCGACGAGACGATGGGTGAGCCAGGGGACCGCCGCATCTACTCCAACTACGGCTTCGGGGTGCTGGCCGCCACAATCGAGCGGGCCGCCGACATCGAATTCGGCCGCTACCTCGCCGAGGCGGTGTTCGAACCGCTCGGGATGTCCGACAGCACGCTCGACGGCGGCGCGGAGGCGGCCGGGTACGGCGCCTATTCCACGGTTGCCGACGTCGCGGCGTTCGCCGGCGACCTGCTGCGGCCGCGGCTGGTCTCACAGCAGATGCACGAGGAGGCGACCAGTGTGCAGTTCCCGGGGCTCGACGGCGTGTTGCCCGGCTTCGGCGTGCAGCGCCCGAACGACTGGGGGTTGGGCTTCGAAATCCGCGACGACAAGTCGCCGCACTGGACCGGCTCGACCAATTCGAGGCGCACATACGGCCATTTCGGCCAGTCAGGGACCTTCCTGTGGGCGGACCCGGGCGCGGACCTGGCACTCGTCGCCTTTGCCGACCGCGACTTCGGGGACTGGGCCTACGAGCGTTGGCCGACGATCTCTGATGGAGTCCTGAGAGAATTCGGGCCACACTAGCGCAACACCCGCCACACAAGGCACAATAGACACGCACGACACGGTTGTCACTCGGTTTCAAGAGGCCGCTTGGGGAAGACGTCCCTCGTGGAGCCGAAGGAGCAGCTTATGCGTGCGTCGAACCAGTTCGCCGACGCGACGACAGGCGTGGTGTACGTGCATGCCTCACCCGCGGCGGTGTGCCCACATGTCGAGTGGGCGTTGTCGTCGACCCTGTCGGCGCGCGCCAACCTGAAGTGGACCCCGCAGCCCGCCATGCCCGGACAGCTCCGTGCGGTCACCAACTGGGTGGGCCCGGTCGGCACCGGAGCGCAGTTGGCCAACGCCCTGCGCTCCTGGTCGGTGCTGCGGTTCGAAGTCACCGAGGACCCGAGTCCCGGCGTGGACGGGCACCGCTGGTGCCACACCCCGCAGTTGGGTCTGTGGAGCGGTCCGATGAGCGCCAACGGCGACGTCGTTGTCGGCGAGATGCGGCTGCGCGCCCTGATGGCCGCTGGCGCCGACGTGCTGGCTGCCGAACTGGACACCGTGCTCGGCACGGCGTGGGACGAGGCGCTGGAGCCCTACCGCGACGGCGGGGCGGGCGCCGAGGTCAGCTGGCTCAACCGCGGAGTCGGGTAGCGCCGCGCTGACCGGTGGACGTCAGGATGCGCAGCGCGCCCGGGACTACGGACACCGTGACCGGCAGTGGGCAGTGAAATCCCCGTCGGCGTGGGCCGGCCGGATCGAGGGTTGCCTTGACCGAGGCGGCGTGGATCCGGCGACACCACGGCGGCGAAGTCGCCGGGGATCGGGTCCAGCGACCCCACGACGCTGGTCCCCCCGCCAACCGGCACCACCGCGATGCGCTGCGCGCTGCAGTGCTCGAGGATCGCCGCGACCTGCTCCTCGTCGGCGGGCAGCAGCACCGCGTCGGGTGTGTCCTGAACTCCGCGATTGCGCCGGCGCAGCAGGTCGAGGGTGAACTTGCCGTCCCGACGGGCAAAAGGTTCACCTGTTCTGCGACGATCGGCGGGCTTGGCTGCGTGACGCCGAGCGCCTGTTCGAGAAGTGACCGAATGCCGCAGGACACGGTTCTGGCGGCGGCCGCGTCGCCCCAGATCGGGGAAGAAACCGGGCAGCGTGCTCGGATCGGCCAGGATGCGTTACATTATTACACGTGGTGCCAAGGCGTAATGGCGGTTCGCGAACGGTGGAGGAACGCATCCTCGACGCCGCCGGGGAATGCGTCGTGGCCTTCGGGGTCAACCGGGTCACGCTGGCGGAGATCGCGCGCCGGGCGCGAGTGAGCCGGCCGACCATCTACCGCCGCTGGCGTGACATCGACGCCGTCCTCGCCGCGCTGCTCACCGCCCGGATCGCCGGGGTGCTCGACGGCGTACCCGGTGACGGGGTCGGCCGAGTGGCGCTGGTCGAACGGATCGTTCGGGTGGGGAACCGGCTACGCAACGACGAGATCGTGATGGCCGTGCTGCACAGCGCACCCGAACCGGCGACGGCCTACATCACCGAACGGCTCGGCACCAGCCAACAAAACCTGATCGACGCGCTGGCCGCTGAGATAAAACTCGCCCAGGACCAGGGCAGCGTGCGCTTCGGTGAATCCCGTCAACTGGCTGCGATGTGTCTGCTGATCACCCAGTCGACGATCCAGTCCGCGCAGATGGTGGCCCCGCTCCTCGACGCCGAGGCCCTGTCGAAGGAACTGGCGCGCTCACTGAACGGGTACCTGCGGCCATGACGGCCGCCCTCAACGCAACCCGCCGTGCCCCGAACTGGCCGCCCTGGCCGCCGGCGCACCGGTCGACGTCGTGGTGGTCGGCGGCGGGATCACCGGCGCCGGTATCGCCCTGGATGCCGCGAGCCGCGGCCTGGCGGTCGTGCTCGTGGGGAAGCGCGACCTGGGGTTCGGCAACCTGGGGTTCGGCACTAGTCGCTGGAGCTCGAAACTCCTCCACGCGGATCGCTACCTGGCCAGTGGCAACCGCGGCATCGCGCGGCGCAGCTCCGTCGAGCGTGGAACCCTCATGACCCGAACAACTCGGCCGCATCTACCTCTGGCTCACCGACGAGGTGCACCCGGGCCGATACCCGACGTGCCGCAACCGAGCCGACAGGAGGTCAGCGTCCTGCTCACATCGTCGACACCGCGTTCGCGACGACCTCGACCGAAGGCGTCCAAGGCGCATACCCCGGGTTGCGCCCGCTGATCGACACCGGCGCGGCAGTACCGCCGACCTGTCAGGCGGCGACACGGTGAGGATCGCCGACCGGTGTCATCAACGTGATCGGCGGGGGATGTCCGGCCGCCGAACTCCGGCGTTGCGGCAGGTGCGAGTTCCCTTACCGCTCACCTACAGCGGGATGTTCTTGTGCCGACCGCGGCGCCCAGGCGCCTCGGCCAGCGCCTGGGCGAGCTTGCTGCGGGTGTGCTCGGGGTCGATCTTCTCGTCCACCACGCCGATCTCGATAGCGGAATCCACACCGCCGGCGATCCGCTCGTGCTCGGCGGCGAGCTCCTCGTGCAGCGCTTCGCGGTCCTCGGGCGCTGCGGCCGCGAGCTTCTTCTTGTGCAGGATCCCGACCGCTGCCTTGGCGCCCATGACGGCAACCTCGGCGTCCGGCCACGCGAAGACCTTCGTCGCACCCAGTGAACGCGAGTTCATCGCGATGTAGGCGCCGCCGTATATCTTCCGGGTGACCAGCGTGACACGCGGAACGGTGGCCTCGCCGAACGCGTGCAGCAGCTTAGCGCCGCGGCGGACCACACCGCCCCACTCCTGGTCGACGCCGGGCAGGTAGCCCGGCACGTCGACGACGACGACCAGCGGGATGCCGAACGCGTCGCACAGCCGCACGAAACGTGCTGCCTTCTCGGCGCTTTCGGAGTTCAGGCAGCCGCCGAGACGCAGCGGGTTGTTGGCCAGCACACCGACGGTTCGCCCGGCCAGCCGGCCAAGCCCGACCACCATCGACGGCGCCCACTTGGCCTGGAACTCCTCGAACGGCACGCCGTCGTCGAGCAGCGCGGTGATCAGCGGGTGCACGTCGTAGGCGCGCCGCGCCGAATCCGGCAGCAGGGCCGCCAGGTCGCTGTCCTGGGCCTCCGCCTTCGTCCGGTCGAAATGGCCCTGCTGGCTGAACAACCCGACCAGGCGGCGGCCGCGCTGGTAGGCGTCGAGTTCGTCGCTGGCGACGATGTGGCAGACACCGGACTTCTTGTGATGGGCCTCTGGTCCGCCGAGCGACACCATGTCGACGTCCTCGCCGGTGACGCTGCGCACCACATCGGGGCCGGTCACGAAGATCTTGCTGTCCGGGGCCATCACGATGACGTCGGTCAGGGCCGGACCGTAGGCGGCGCCGCCGGCGGCGAAGCCGACGACGACGGAGATCTGCGGGATGAACCCGGACGCGCGGATCATGGCCTCGAACACCAGACCGACAGCGTGCAGCGCCTTGACACCCTCGGCGAGGCGGGCGCCACCGGAGTGCCAGATCCCGATGATCGGGCTCTGCTCCTCGATGGCGGTGTCGTAGGCGTTGACGATGTGGCGGCAACCCTCGGTGCCCATGGCCCCGCCCATCACGGTCCCGTCCGTGCAGAACGCGATGGCGCGCACGCCGTTGACGGTGCCCGCGGCGGCGAGCACACCGGAGCGGTCCCGCTCATGCAGCAGCTCGACGGTGCCGTCGTCGAAGAACGTGCTCAGCCGGAGCAGCGGATCGCGCGGGTCGAGCGTTTCGCCGACAGCCTCGGGGGCCATGATCGTCATCCAAATCCTCCTAGTGCCCGTTCCGATGTCAGCTGACTGTCGAGAAGCTGCGCGTGCTAGTACTTCCCGAAAGCCAGCGCGACGTTGTGCCCACCGAATCCGAACGAATTGTTGATCGCGTACCGGTAGTTACCGGGTCGCTCAGAGCCGGCGACGACGTCGAGGTCGATCTCCGGATCCAGGTTCTTCAGGTTGAGTGTCGGGGGGATGACGCCGTTCTTGAGCGCCAGCACCGTCAGGATCGACTCCACCGCGCCGACGGCGCCGACCGAGTGGCCGAGCGCCCCTTTGGGCGCGTAGACCGCCGGCTTGTGGCCGCCCATCGCCTTGTTGATCGCCTTGCCCTCGGCGACGTCACCGACAATGGTGCCGGTGGCGTGCGCGTTGACATGGTCGATATCGGTCGGTTGCAGACCGGCCAGTTGGATGGCGCGGGTCATCGCCCATCCGGCCTGCTCGCCGTTGGGGTCCGGCGCCACGATGTGGTAGCCGTCCGAGGTCACGCTCGCGCCCATGATCCGGGCGAGGATGTTGGCGCCGCGCGCCTTGGCGTGCTCCTCGGTCTCGATGACCATCAGGGCACCGGCCTCCCCGAAGACGAAGCCGTTGCGGTCCCTGTCGAACGGACGGCAGGCCCCTGCCGGATCGTCGTTGGTGGTCGACAGCACGATGCGCATCTGCGCGAACCCGGCGATCGGCACGGCCTCGATCCGGGTCTCGACCCCGCCGCAGATTGCGATGTCGGCCTCACCCAGCACGATGTTGCGCCACGCCTGGGCGATGCCCTCCGAACCGGAGGCGCAGGCCGATACCGGGGTGATGACCCCGGCGCGGGCCTTGCGCTCCAGACCCACCGCGGCGGCGGCCGCGTTGGGCATGTACATCTGCACGGCCAGCGGTGACACGGCCTTGAGGCCCTTGGCTCGCATCGCGTCGTAGCTGAACACGAGCTCCTCGGTGGAGCCCATGCCGGTGCCAATCGACACCATCAGCCGACGCGAGTCGACCTCCGGCGTGCCGGCGTTCTCCCAGACGCGACGCCCCAGCACCGTCGACATCTTCTGCAGGTAGGACAGCCGGCGGAGCTCGACACGCGTGAGCTCACCGTCGAAGTCCTCCAGCAGATGCCCGCCGATACGCACCGGAAGGTCGTACTGCTCGACGAACGGGTCCTCCAGTGTGCGGATACCGCTCTGCCCGTCGATGAGACGCTGCCAGGTGGTCTCCGCATCGGTAGCCAGGGCGGTCGTCATAGCAACACCTGTGACGACCACGTTGGGGAAACCGTCCCCCGTTAACCGTGCCATTCCTGCTCCGTTTGTGTCTTTCCGTTGGCCGTGCGCTACTCAGTAACGACCGAACGCCAAGGCCACATTGTGGCCTCCGAATCCGAACGAGTTGTTGATGGCGTACTGGTAGTCGCCATAACGTGGCTCGCCCGCGACGACATCGAGATCGATCTCGGGGTCCGGTGTCTCGTAGTTCAGTGTTGGCGGGATGACGCCGTCACGCAGTGCGAGCACCGTGAGGATCGACTCCAGCGCACCGACCGCACCGATGGAGTGGCCGAGCGCTGACTTCGGCGCGTACACCGCGGCGTGCTCCACACCGGCGACCCGCAGGGCGTTGGCCTCGGCCGTGTCGCCGATCGGGGTCGCGGTGGCGTGGGCGTTGACGTGGTCGATGTCCTTGGCGGACAACCCCGCCGTCTCCATCGCACGCTTCATCGCGTGGCCGGCCCGATGACCGTCCGGCGCAGGAGCCACCATGTGGAACGCGTCGCTGGTAATGCCGGCGCCCATGAGGCGGGCCAACGGCTTGGCGCCGCGGGCCAGCGCGTGCTCTTCGGTCTCGATGATCATCATCGCCCCGGCCTCGCCGAACACGAAGCCGTCGCGGTTCTTGTCGAACGGCCGTGACGCACCGGCGGGGTCGTCGTTACGCGTGGACATGGCGCGCATCATCGAGAACGCCGCGATGGGCAGTGCCTCGATGCCGCCTTCCACACCGCCGACAACGGCGAAGTCCGCATCGCCCATGACGATCTGACGCCATCCGTGAGCGATCGCCTCCGACCCGGACGAGCACGCCGACACCGGGGTGATGACCCCGGCGCGGGCGCCCAGTTCCAGACCAGCGACGGCCGCCGCACCGTTGGGCATGATCATCTGGACAGCGAGCGGCGACACCTTGCGGGGGCCACCCTGGTTCATCGCGTCGTAGGTTTCGACGATCTTCTCGCCGCCGCCCAGACCGGTGCCGATGATCACGGCGAATCGGTCCGGATCAACCTCAGGCTTACCGGCGGTCTCCCAGAGCCGGCCGGAAATCAACTTCGACATGCGCTGCACGTAAGACATGCGACGCATGTCGATGCGGGTCATGTGATCGTCGACGTTGTCGACCAGATGGCCGCCGATACGCACCGGCAGGTCCCACTTGGTGACGAACTCGTCTTCGAGAACGCGGATACCGCTCTCACCGGCCAGCAGGCCCTTCCACGTGCTCTCGATGTCTGCGGCGAGCGACGTGGTCGCCTCGACGGCGGTCACCACGACGCTGGGGAAACCGCCGTTAGCAGTGGAAGGCCTGGTCACTGCGAGAACTTATCGCGGAGTGCGGCGGCAGCCTCGGGGTTCTCTTCCTCGAGCTTCTGGATGTAGGCGACGACGTCACCCACGGTCCGCAGCCCGGCGAGGTCCTCGTCGGGGATCTTCACGCCGTACTTGTCCTCGGTCTGCACCGCGATCTCCACCATCGACAGCGAGTCGATGTCCAGATCGTCGACGAACGACTTCTCCGGGGTGACCTCAGACGGCTCGATACCGGTGACCTCTTCGATGATCTCGGCGAGGCCGGCGATGATTTCTTCCTGAGTGGCGGGCACGATGGCTCCTTCTATACGTGGTGAACATGCCTCCGCGGAAGCGGAGAACTCTTGGAATGACGATCGATATGCGGTTGTCCCGGCGGCCTACAGCGAGGTGAGCCCGTCCAGATCAGCGGGGGACTTGACGGCGTGCGTCGCAACCCCCCGAAGTTCACGTTTGGCGATGCCGACGAGTGTGCCCGCGGGCGGGAATTCGACGATCGCGGCGTTCTCGGCGTTCTCGAAGCGCTGCCGCATCGTTGCGGTACAGAGATCCCAGCGCACGGGGCGGGTCAATTGGGCGACCAGCTTCTCGATCGCGTCCGCAGCCGAGGTTACCGGCTTTCCGTCGACGTTCGACAGCAGCGTGGCCGTCGGCTCGGCGGTGGACACCTCACGCGCGGCGGCCTGGTAGCCGTCGAGTGCGGAGGCCATGTACTGAGTGTGGAAGGCGCCCGCGGTGGCCAGCTTGCGGACGCGGGCCTTGGCCGGCGGGTCCTCGGCAAGCTTGTCCAGAGCGGACACCGCGCCGGCGGCGACGATCTGACCGGCCGCATTGCGGTTGGCGGCTACCAGGTCGAATCGAGCGAGCGCTTCAAGTACATCGGCCTCGTCGCCGCCGAGGACGGCCGCCATGCCGGTCGGCTCGAGCGCGCAGGCCTTGGCCATCTCGGCGCCGCGGGTGGCGGCCAGCTTGATCGCATCGTCGGCGGAGATGACCCCGGCGATGGCGTATGCGGCGATCTCGCCGACGGAGTGGCCGGCGACGACGGCGCCGGCACCGAACAGGCCGGTTGTTCCCGCGTCGCTGCGCTCGCCCAGACGCCGGGTGACTTCCTCGTGGGCCAGCAGCGTGGCGGCCACGACCAGGGGCTGGGTCACCGCGGTGTCGGTGATCTCGTCGGCGTCGGCGTTGGTGCCCAGCCGGGCCAGGTCCAGGCCGCTGATCTCCGACCACGTCGCCAAGCGCTCTGCGGCACCGGACAGCGGCAGCCAGGGCTCGAGCATCCCGGGAGTCTGTGACCCCTGGCCGGGCGCGAGCAGCGCGACCTGGGTAGGCGATTGAGGCACGTCTCTAAGAGAACACTGTGAAGACGACTTCGCGCCGTGTAAGAGATTATGAACCTCATCTTATGTTTTTGTAGCAAGTCCACAAAACTGCATGTGATGCAACTCCGGCGAGATCCAGCCGCGACCTCCTAGCCGTTGCGATAGAGGTTCGCGCTGGCCGGTCGCACGGTGGGGACGTGCAGCGATGCCGCACTCGCCCGGTTGGACTGGGCCGCGTGCCGGTTGAGCCGGCCCACTGTGGAAGCTACCCGCAGGACGTACGCGTCGCGGGGCAGGGTGGGGTCGCGCCCGGTGAAGTCGGCGATCCGTTTCAGCCGGTAACGCACGGTATTTGGATGAACGAACAATTGGCGGGCGCAGGCCTCGATCGCCCCACCGGCGTCCAGGTAGGCGTCCAGGGTTTCGGTGAGGGCGGGACCGGCATCACCGAGCGGTCGCATCACCTCCGCGTCCAGCGCCGCGATGGCCGTCGCGTCGCCGAGCAGGGCGCGTTCGGGCAGTAGTTCGCGTGCCGACACCGGCCGGGGCGCACCGCTCCATCCGGCGACCGCGTTCATGCCTGCGATCGCCTCGCTGGCGGACAGGTGGGCCGCCGACAGCGTCGGCGCCGTCGGTCCGACGACGACCGGGCCGTCGGCGAAGGCCGCGAGGATTTCCTTGAGGAAGCGGTCGGTGGGCGAGATCGGACCGGAGACGATCGCGACCAGCCAGGTGCCGTGCACATCCGACAGCGCGGCGCGGTCGTTGCGGGTCACCACGTCGCGCACGTCGTCGGAGGCGAAGTCGACGCGGTCGGGCTGCGGGAGCCCGACGATGACGGTGGCCGGGGCGGTGGCGTCCCAATTGAGCGTCGCCGCCTGGGACTGCAGTTCCGGCCCCACGTCACCGCGGACCACGGCGTCGACGACGTTGGCCTCCATCCGGGTGTCCCATGCGCCCCGCGCCTCGGCTGCGTCGGCGTAGGCCGAGGCCGCGGCGAACGCCAGATCCCGGCTGTAGCGCAGGATGCCCGCGGTCAGCGCCGTCACCTGCTCGTCGGAGCGCGCCAGCACCGGTACCGCCTCCTCGAAGAACTCCATCGTGGTACGCACCATCTCGACGGTCTGGCGCAGCGCGATGCGACGGGTCAGATCCTGGGGGACCACCTCGAACGCCTTCGCGGTGTAGCCGACGTTGCTCTGCGGGTCGCGCATCCATTCGACGAAGTTGACCACCGCTGTCTGCACGACGAGGTGCACGCTAGCGCGTTGCGAGGCCTCCAGGCCGGCGAAGAACGGCAACCGGTCACCCATGGAGGCCACCGCCTCGGTGGCCAACCGTCCCGAGTACTGCTTCAACCGGCGCAGCACCGAGTCCGGCACGGTCTGCAGGACCTCCACCGTCGACGCCGGCGGGACGTACCGATTGTCGAGCATCCCTAAAAGATACCCCGATTTTCTATCGGGTCCTCCAAGGTGTCGGGGGCCTCAGGCCACTCCGGGATCGGACGTCTGCTCCGGCGCCGCCAGCACGTCGTCGATTTCGTAGCGGTGAGCCGCCTCGACGGCCACCGAGATGTCGACGTTGCCGTCGCGCGCCAGCCCTTCGAGCACCGCCACCACCACGGACTCCGCGTCGGTGTTGAAGTAGCGCCGCGCCGCCGGACGCGTGTCGGAGAACCCGAAGCCGTCCGTACCGAGGGTGATGTACGTCCCCGGGACCCACGGCCGGATCTGCTCGGGCACCGCCCGCATCCAGTCCGACACCGCCACCACGGGTCCGGCCGCGTCGGCCAACGCCTTGGTGATGTACGGGGTGCCGGCTGGGCGGTCGGGATGGCGCAGCAGCTCCTTCTCGATCCGCACACCGTCGCGGTTGAGCTCGTTCCAGCTCGTCACCGACCACACGTCAGCGGCCACGTCCCAGTCGGCGGCCAGCATCTCGGCGGCCTTGAGGGCCGACGGCATCGCCACCCCCGACACCAGGATTTGCGCGGTATTGGACTTCTTCTCCGCGGCGGCGCGGTACCGGTAGATCCCGCGTAGCAGCCCCTCGACGTCGAGGTCCTCCGGTTCGGCGGGCTGGACGTACGGCTCGTTGTAGATCGTCAGATAGAAGTAGACGTTCTCGGGGTTCTCGCCGTACATCCGGTGCAGGCCGGAATCGATGATGTGGGCGATCTCGTAGGCGAACGCCGGGTCGTAGGCCACGACCGCGGGATTGGTGGAGGCCAGCAGCAGCGAGTGCCCGTCGGCGTGCTGAAGTCCCTCGCCGACGAGCGTGGTCCGGCCCGCCGTCGCACCGAGCGCGAAGCCGCGGGTCATCTGATCGGCCGCCGCCCAGAAGCTGTCACCGGTGCGCTGGAACCCGAACATCGAATAGAAGATGTAGATCGGGATCATCGGCTCGTTATGGGTCGCATAGGACGTGCCCGCCGCGATGAACGTGCCGACCGAACCGGCCTCGTTGATGCCCTCGTGCAGGATCTGCCCGACTTCGCTCTCCCGGTACGCCAGCATCAGTTCGGCATCGACGGAGGTGTAGAGCTGCCCGTTGCGGTTGTAGATCTTGAGTGTCGGGAACCACGAGTCCATCCCGAACGTGCGCGCCTCGTCCGGAATGATCGGCACGATGCGATGGCCGATCTGCTTGTCACGCAGGATCTCCTTGAACGTGCGGACCGTCGCCATCGTGGTGGCGACCTCCTGCTTGCCCGAGCCCTTCTTCAGCGCCTGGTAGGCGTCGCTGGGCGGCAGCGTGAGCGCCTTGGACTTCGTCCGGCGCTCCGGCACGAAACCGCCGAGCGCACGCCTGCGGTCGAGCATGTAGCGGATCTCCGGCGCTTCGGGCCCGGGGTGGTAGTACGGCGGCAGGTAGGGGTTCTCCTCGAGCTGTGCATCGCCGATCGGGATGCGCTGCGCGTCGCGGAAATCCTTGAGGTCTTGCAGGGCGAGCTTTTTCATCTGATGGGTGGCGTTGCGGCCCTCGAAGTGCTTGCCGAGGGTGTAGCCCTTGATGGTCTTGGCGAGGATGACCGTGGGCTGGCCCTTGTGGTCCATCGCCGCGCGGTAGGCGGCGTAGACCTTCCGGTAGTCGTGGCCGCCGCGCTTGAGGTTCCAGATCTCGGCGTCGCTGAGGTTCTCAACCAGCTGTTTGGTGCGCGGGTCCCGTCCGAAGAAGTGGTCACGCACGTAACCACCGTCGTTGGCCTTGTAGGTCTGGTAGTCGCCGTCGGGTGTGGTGTTCATCAGGTTCACCAGTGCGCCGTCGCGGTCGGCGTGCAGCAGCGCATCCCATTCGCGGCCCCACACCACCTTGATGACGTTCCAGCCGGCGCCGCGGAAGAACGACTCCAGTTCCTGGATGATCTTGCCGTTGCCGCGCACCGGGCCGTCCAGGCGCTGCAGGTTGCAGTTGATCACGAACGTCAAGTTGTCCAGCGCCTCGAGCGCGGCGACGTGGGCCAGCCCGCGGCTCTCCGGCTCGTCCATCTCACCGTCGCCCAGGAACGCCCACACGTGCTGATCGGAGGTGTCCTTGATACCGCGGTCGTGCAGGTAGTGGTTGAATCGGGCCTGGTAGATCGCATTCATCGGGCCCAGCCCCATCGACACCGTGGGGAATTCCCAGAAATCGGGCATCAGACGAGGGTGCGGGTACGACGGGATACCGCCGCCCGGGTGGCTGTGTTCCTGGCGGAATCCGTCGAGCTGGTCGGCGGTCAGCCGGCCCTCGAGGTAGGCACGGGCATAGATGCCCGGCGACGCGTGGCCCTGGATGAACACCTGATCCCCGCCCCCGGAGTGGCCCTTACCGCGGAAGAAGTGGTTGAACCCGACCTCGTAGAGCGCGGCCGACGACGCGTACGTCGAAATGTGACCGCCCACACCGACTCCCGGGCGCTGCGCGCGGTGCACCATGATCGCGGCGTTCCAGCGAATCCAGGCCCGGTACCGGCGTTCGACGTCCTCGTCGCCGGGGAACCACGGCTCCAGTTCGGTCGGGATCGTGTTCACATAGTCGGTCGACGTCAGCGCGGGGATCGACACCCGCTGCTCACCGGAGCGTTCGAGCAACCGCAACAGAATGTAGCGGGCTCGAGCCGGGCCGGAGCGTTCGAGTAGCTCGTCGAACGACTCCAGCCATTCGCCGGTCTCATCCGGGTCGATGTCGGGCAGATACGATGCAACACCTTCACGAATCACCCGAACGCGGTCGTGTGCGGCTGCAGTAGAGGAGTTTTGGGCCAGCTCCTGGCGCACGAACTCGGTGGTCAATTTCCGCTCCTTGTCAGGCGGTATGGGAACGCCGCGACCGTGGGGGTTTGTGACCTCACGCGCGACAACCTCCATCCTTCCCCCATCGTGCCGCAACCGCACCGTGGTAGCGCAGGTGGTCGGAGTGAACCCGCGACGAAGTCGGTCAACCGGTAACGTCTGTAGACCGTGCTGAGCGGTGGAGGGTGCCAGGGGAGGCGGCTGCAGACGGTTGGCCGGATACTCGGCAGCCTCGCCGCGGCGGCCATGGTCATCGTCGGCTGCACTTCGGTGACCTCGGGGACCGGCGAGGTCGACCCCGAGGCCGCGCCGGTGTACCGCGCCTCGGTGTCCGCCTCGGTCGAGGAGTCGATCGCGCAGTCGAGCGCGCGGGAGTCCGAACGGCAACAGTCCCTGACCACCGCGGCGATCCACACCGCGTGCGAGGACCTGAGCAGCTCCAGCGTGAACGCGATCGGGGCCGTCAACGCCTACGTCGACGCGGTCAACGAGAACTCCCCCGAGGTGGGGGCTCGTGCCGGGCCGGCGGTGGAAGCGCTCGACATCAGCGCCAACCTGGTGTCCAGCGGCATCTCGGAGGTGCTCAGCCCTGAACTGGGTGACGCGCTGGGCGCCTGGGTGGGCGCCGCCCGCGACGTCGCGGGGACGATCAGGCGTGATGCCGGACCCGACGAGTTCAACGCCGCGGTCACCCGGTTGGACGCTTCGCGGGAGGTCGCACTCGAACTGTGCGACGCGTCATATTGACGGACCGGGGCAGCGGCCGCACGTAACCGGTGGGGCTCATGCAACGATAGGGGCTCGACGACGGGCAGCATCGGCAGAAGGAGGACCGACGGTGGTGGCGGCGGCGGACGCCCCGAATTATGCCCAACGACTGGGCATCGAAAACGATCAGGTTGTGCAGGAACTGGGCTGGGACGAGGACGTCGACGACGACATCCGGGCCGATATCGAGGACGCGTGCGGTGGCGAGCTGCTCGACGAGGACGCCGACGAGGTCATCGACGTCGTTCTGCTGTGGTGGCGCGACGACGACGGTGACCTGGTGGACGCGCTGATGGACGCCATCACCCCACTCGCCGACGACGGCGTGATCTGGGTGATCACCCCCAAGACCGGCAAGCCGGGGCATGTGCAACCGGCGGACATCGCCGAGTCGGCGCCGACGGCGGGTCTGATGCAGACCTCCTCGGCGAATCTGGGTGACTGGATCGCCAGCCGGCTGGTGCAGCCCAAGTCGAAGCCCGCTGGGCGGCGGTAGATGGCCGCACTCGATGTCGGCACCGAAGCGCCGGACTTCACGCTCAAGGACCAGAACGGCCAGCCGGTCACGCTCAGCGCCTTCCGGGGCGCCAAAGACGTGCTGCTGGTGTTCTTTCCGCTCGCATTCACCGGCATCTGCCAGGGTGAGCTCGACGAGATCCGGGACCACCTGCCGACCTACGACAACGACGACACAGTGACGCTGGCGATCTCCGTCGGTCCACCGCCCACCCACAAGATCTGGGCCACCCAGAGCGGCTTCACCTTCCCGGTGCTGTCGGACTTCTGGCCGCACGGTGCGGTCGCCCAGGCCTACGGGGTGTTCAACGACGACGCCGGCATCGCCAACCGCGGCACCTTCGTGGTGGACCGGTCGGGGATCATCCGGTTCTCGGAGATGAAGGGGCCCGGCGAGCCGCGCGATCAAGCGGTGTGGACCGACGCGCTCTCGGCGCTGCGCTCGGGCTGAGGCGATTTTCGCCTGCAGCGCGGCGCCGGATTTTTCCCTGCGGCGCGTCGCCGGGTAGCCTGCCCGGCACGGGGCGTGTAGCTCAGTGGTAGAGCTCTGGTTTTACACACCAGCGGTCGGCGGTTCGATACCGTCCACGCCCACCAAGGTCATTGCAGGTCAGTGCCATACTCGGGAGCTACCGCGCACCGGATCGGGTGTTCGATAGCGGGTCAGTGTCCCGAGAGTGTCCCAAGCGCCAATCGCGTTGCATGTGCGGCCCGCCGAAAGTTGTCGGACCCGGCAGATAGCCTCCGCGGTATGGATTGGATTGATCCCGACGGTTGGCCGCGCAATCGGTATACGGGCGTGGGCGGTGGTCTGTACACGGGTGTCGGGGGCGGGCTGTACACCGGCGTCGGTGGTGGTGCTTACACGGGCGTTGGTGGCGGTGCCTACACCGGAGTTGGCGGTGGTGCCTACACCGGCGTCGGGGGCGGTCTGTACACCGGAGTTGGCGGTGGTTGCTACACCGGTGTCGGGGGTGGTTTGTACACCGGCGTGGGCGGCGGTCTATACAGCGGGCCGGGGGGCGGGCTGTTCAGTGGACCAGGCGGCGGCGTCTATTCTGGCGTCGAGTCACGGCCGCCCCTGCGGAACTGGCCGCCGATCCCGTTGTTGCTTCGATACTTGAACCAGATCGGATATCGGCGTGAAGCTGCGTTGATTCGCGAGGCATATGGCATGTGAGCCGGGGTGTTTGGCCGGGATTTACTCTCGCCGAAAGCCGCAAAACCCCGGGGTCTGAGCAAGCCCAGCTGCCCGCCGGTAGCTCGCGCTGAGCCCGCCGGATAGAAATTTTGCGGGCAACAGGTTTGTTGGAACGATGTCGTGCCCTGTGAAATTGGTCATTGACACAGGTCAGAGCGTGCCGGACCCTAATATGACCCGCGAGGAACCGAGGAGGCGGCTGTGTCGATCCGTACGCACGTCCGTCACAGACGGGCTCCGGCCCCCAACGGGTGCCGGTGGTGTGGCCGCGAGGAGCGGTCCCATGGCCTTGAGTGGGCGGCCTCGGTCCGTTACCACAACTGGAGCGCGCCGACTAACACACAACGTCGCGCCCGAATGGTTGCCCGACGCGTTCGCTAATACTCTGCGCGCGTTATCAACTCGTCAAACAACTCCCGTAACTTCTCGGGAACTTCGTCAGGGGTGCGAAGTCCGACGGCGAGAGTGGTCATAATTTCAGGTTTGCCGCTTATTTCGACAGTGCTGTTTTCGCGTATCATTCGCTCTACCTGCGAACTGAATTTGCCTTCCCGGTGAGCAGAGAAGTCCGATGGTTCCCACGGACGATCATCTGTCCTGGGCCACGCGCCATTCGCGCAGGATGCCCACTGCTCATCTGTGAACGTGTCTTCAAACTCGCGAACGCCTACGGTCAGCACGTGAGTGTTGAGGCTGAGTCCGTTAGCCGCCAAACGTGGTTCCGAGAATATCTTGAGGTCCCGTGAGTCCTCATCGACAACGATCAAGACATATCTCCCATGAGTGTGCAAATACTTTGCGAACCGAAGTGCACCGTCGTTGTTATCGCATGGCCAGATGGCGATTCCGCACGCCTGTAGGTGCCGACCGGTTGCGAGTTTGAATAGCACGGGAAGCGCTCTGCTTTCGGTCGGCCCCTCAACGCCCACGAACAACCGCTCATGCAATAGGACGGTGTTTCTCAGCCCGAGTGATGCAGCGATTGCGCCCAAATGAGCACCGACTTCGGAGTCATCCGTGATCTGGTCAGCCGTCGTACGGCTATTCACGTGCTGTAGGTGCACGACCTTCGAGATATCCACTCCGTCAATGAGATTCATCGAGTGAGTTGCGACAACCGTGCGGACGTTGGGAAGTTTCGCTTGCTCATCGAGCAATTTCATAAAGCCGCGTTGATGACGGTAGTCCAGATGGGTGTCCGGCTCATCGTAGAGAAGCACAGTGTCCTCGCCCGATCCGCTAAGAAGATTGGCATTGAACTCCCATACGGCAAGGGCGATTCGGCGTGACCTTCCCGTTCCAGATTGACCGAGGTGCACTTGTTCGCCGCGTTCGTTGACTGCGCTCACTTCGAGCGATTTGAGTCCGCTGTCGAGTCGCACGACAGGGTGAATTTGAATTTCGCCGATGTCGCCACATTTCTGCTTGATGTGCTCGCGCAGCGCTTCGGCGTCCGACACCACTCGATCTTGAAGCTGGACGGTCAAACTGTTCAGATCGCCTTTGATCGTCTCGTCCTCAGTATGAGCAGCGTAGGACGTTTTGAGGGTGGCGAGAATTGCATCCTCGGGGTTCTGTGTCGATGTCGCATCAAAGCGTTGAACTCGCGGCAACGCCCTTTTCAAATCGGTGCTTGCTGGCATCCACATGTCGGACTTCTCGGCGTCGGGCACCAGTTCTTCAAGCCGCGCCACCAACTCTGGCTTGTTCCCGGTTTGGGGCAGGCCGAGGCTGCTTAGCCTGAATTTCAAGGCTTTCACGTCCTGCGCGCCAATATCCCGCAGTGCCTCGTTAATCGGGACGGCCGCGAGAACTTCGAGAGCTGTACCGCTCTCTCGGTAGACGCGGCGTATTCGGAGTGGCGATGGGAGCGACAGCTGCTCTTGCTCATCGGCGCGAAGCGCGAACGTGCCTTCGACCACTGTCTCGGTGACACGCGTCGGGGTGCCGTCGGGACCCGGCGCTCCGTAGGTGCGATCACGGTCCGTGAGCTTCAGCCCGTCGAGTAGGAATGCGACGGCGTCGATGACCGCACTCTTACCCGAATCATTGTGTCCCGCCAGGATTGTCGGCGATCCAATGCTGATCTTCAGATTCTCTTGGATCGAACGGAATCCATGAATGGCAACTGAGTCCAAGAGCACGCAATTTCCCCCATCTCCACGTCGCGACCACGCGCGAAGGCTCATTGTGCCTGAGCCGTCGGCGCGCCTAGCAACGCAGCGCCGGATAAGTCTTGAGGCGCGCCGCGTTACTACCCGAACAGCGCTGCGCCCGCCGCCCGTAGCTCGGTGGCCTTGACGTGGGTATAGATGCGCAACGCGACCTCGGGCGAGTGGCCGTGCCAGGCGGCGACCACCTGCGGGGTGTGGCCCCGGTCCTGCATCAGCGACACCGACGTGTGGCGCAGTTCGTGCAGCGTGATGCGGCGCAGCCCGGCCCGCTCGCGCAGGCGGTGGAACTCGTCGGTGTAGGCGTCGGGCCGCAGCGGGGTGCCGTCCTCGGACACCGCCACCAGCCGGTCCTCGGACCACCCGACGCCCAGCGCCAGCGCCTCGGCGCGCTGGTGAGTCTTGAGGCTGCGCAGCGCCTCGGTCACGTCCGCCGGTAGCGGCAGTTCGCGGCGCGACCGGCGCGACTTGGGGTCGCCCTCCACCACCGCACCGCCCACCGACACCCGGCCTCGCCGGACGGCCAACACCCCGGTGTCGAGATTGACTGCACCCCAGCGCAATCCCAGCACCTCCGACCGGCGCAGCCCGTACATGCTGAGCAGCCAGCAGGCGAACAGGCGGTGATTGCGCACCGACTCGCGGAACCGCTCGGCCTCGGCCAGCGTCCACGACCGCACCGCGCCGTCGGCGTCGTCGTCCGGCTCGGCGGTGTCTTCGGCGACGTCGGCGTCCCTCGGCCGGTCCACCAGGGCCACGACGTTGCGCGGCAGCACGCCTTGGGCGGTGTAGGACTGCACCACCGCGCCGAACGTGGTGAGGGTGGACCGCACCGTCTGCGGGCTGAGTCCACGTTGCTCGGCGGCGGCAGCCCCGGGCGCGGCGGGGGCGTAGACACCACGGCGCAGCCGAGAGACCCGCCCGGTGGCCAGCAGCGCGGACAGGGCCGTGTGCACATCGCCGGGCAGCGCGGCGGCGAGGTCGGCGGCGGTGATGCCGTCGGGGTGCTTGGCCACCAGCGCGACGACGCGACCGGCCAGCGAGTCGGCCCGGTAGTGGCGGTGGTCGGTGCGCGCCGCCGTGAGCATCCACGCCACCAGGCCGTCCACGTCGGCCTTGGTGAGCGCCTGCAATTTGCGCCCACCGAGGCGTCGCACAACGGGTTTCAGGTCCATCTCGTAGCCGTACTTGGTCACCTGGCGGATGCCGCGCCGCCCGGCCAGCCATGCCTCGCACGCCTCGGCGACCGTGATGGCGGTGGGGCGGTTGTAGGTGCCCGCCGCCACCTCGGACGTGATCCGGCGGTACTCGCGGCGCGCCTCGGCCAGGGTGCGGTAGGTGAACCGTCGCCGGTCGCGGGTGCCGTCGGCCTTGGTGCCAACGTCGGCGCGGAACTCGTAGGTGGTCGCGCCGTTGCTGGCGGTGCGCTTGCTGATCGGTTCGGCGCGGCGGCTGCGCTTGGCGGGCTGCGCGTCGGCGGTGGTGGTGGTGTCGATGTCGCTCATGTCGGTGGTTCCCTCGGGTGCGTGGTTGTGGTTGTGGTGGTCGTCGCCGGGCTAGGTGGTCGTGGTGTCACTCGGTCGCGGCGGTGGCCGTTTCGGTAGCGGCTCATCGTCAAACCACCCCTCGGACCTCGCCCGTTTGAGCAATCGGTCCACCGTCTTGGTGCTGACGTGCAGCTCGGCGGCCACGGTCGGGCGCACCGGCTGGCCGAGGGCCAACGCCCGTTCGGCAATCTGGGCCGCCCGGTACACGCGCGGGTCGTGGTTCTCGGGTTGCGTCTGGACCTCGGCGGTGTCGTCCACGTAGCCGATCTGGCCGCCGCACCGTTCGATCCATTGCGCGGCGGTGACGGCAAGGCGGCGCACCGAGAACGCGCGCACCTCGTCGTAGCCCACCACCGCGCCGTCGTCGGCCGTCAGCGTCAGCTCGGTCAGGGCGGGGCCGGACCCCCGGCTGGTGGTCACCCGCACGACGTAGGTCACGGGATGACCGGCCAACCGGATGGCCACGCGCTCGTCGGGGCGGGGTGTCCGTCCGAACGGCCCGCTGTGGCTGCCGGGTTTCGGGTCGGGGTCGGCGTAGTCCACCGACTCCACGTCGCCGCGCTTGAGCTGTGGTCGCGTCGTGCTCATGTTGTCCAATCTACAGACTGGACATTAGACAGGCAACAGAGTCGTATAGGAAACATGACTGACCACTTGGACACAACCACCCTGACCGCGCCGGGACGCGCTGCCTGCCCCGTCATTCGGCGCGGACCCGTGACCGTCGAGTACCTGCGCGTGCACCCGACCGTGAGCGCCGAGCAGGCCGCAATGCTGCTCGGCGTCTCCCGTGGGTACGCCTACGACCTGATCCACGCGGGCAAGCTGGACGCAATTGAGTTGGGGGAGAGGCGCGTTCGCGTCAAGTCCGCCAGCCTGCTGCGGCTGCTGGGCGAGGACTGACCCGCCCCCGAATGCAGCGCGCCCCGGCCCGACAACGACACCGGAACCGGGGCGACTTACCACCAAAGCGAGGACACACCGACATGCCCAACGACAGGGCCGACTCTACCGCTGACCGACGGGGCGGGGTCACCAACGGCCACCACAGCGCCGACGACCTGCTGGCCAACATGCCGGCTGAATTCGGCAAGGCCACCAACGGGCACGCCGCCGGGTCGTCCGCCGCCGCCGACGATGGCGGGCACGACGCTCGCGCCGAATGGGCCAGCGGCGTGCACTGGGCCGACGCGCTCAACGTCGATCCCGAGACGCCCATCGCCGACGTGTGCGGCCCCGAGACGTGGAACGCGGTGCGCAAGTTCTGCCGCCAGTTCGACGTGTCGATGTACCTGCCCGACGGTGCGGCCAGCATGGCGTTCTCGGATTTCGCCGCGCTGCCGTCCACGGTCTGGGGCACTGCCAGCCCCAAGGTGGCGCTGAGCCGCGCGCAGGTCGCCGAGTTCGCCGCCGACACCCTCACCGACGACCCGCACGTCATCGGCGCGCGACTCAAGAAAGCGCGGTGGGAACGGTTCGACCGCAAGAAGCGGACCGACGCCGCCCTGGCCGCCGAGAAGATACCCGCGACGACCGCCTACACCCTCGGGGAGATTGAGGCTGCTGCCGGTCCCGAGGTCGCCGAGGCGTGCAGGGCGCACATTGAGAACGCCAACCGGCGCGCGTGGACGAGTCCCAAGCCGCACAATCTGCGCGAGCACGAATACCTAATGACCGCCGTCGAGCTGGTCGATAAGCCGTTCGACGTGCCGGTGCCGACTCTCGCGGCCATGACCCCGGCGACCGACGCCGAACGCAACGCCGCCCTGGTCCAACTCGGCGTTGCGCGGATACGCCACACCGACGCCATCACCGCCCGCGCCCGTGCGGGCGACGTGCCCGCGTTGGACCTGGCCGCCGAGATTCTCACCGTGTCGGAACTGGCCAAGCTCGAACCCGTGCGCCCGCTCATCGACGGTTTCATCCCAAGGGGTCAGTTGGCCGACCTCAACGGCCCGCCCGGCTCGGGCAAGACGATGACGGCCGTGAGCGCGGCGGCGTCGGTCGCCTCGGGCAAGCGGTGGTGTGGCCAGTACGCCGTCGGCGAGCGCGCGGCGGTGCTCTACATCGCCGCCGAGGGGGCAGCGGGCATCCGCGCCCGCCTGCTCGCCTGGTGCGAGGTCAACGACGTGGACCCCAAGGACATTGAGGACACGTTCATCATCGCCCCGCGCGCGGTCCAGATGGGCGACGACGGGCACATGGAGCAGGTGCGCAACCTGGTCAAGAAATACGACGTGGCCCTGGTCGTGTTCGACACCCGAGCGCGGTGCACCGTCGGCATCGAGGAGAACTCTGCGACCGAGCACGGCAAGGTCATCAGCCGCGCCGACGACATCAACCAGCAGACCGGCGCGACCGTGCTGGTCGTGCACCACACCGCCGCCGGTAGTGACCGGGCGCGCGGGACGACGGCCTGGGACGGCGGCGTGTGGTCGTCGCTGCTGCTGGCCCGCGTCGGCGGGAAGAAAGCGAAGTCCCGCAGGATCGAGCTGACCTGCGTCAAACACAAGGACTGGCCGGACAAGTGCGCGCACCCGTTCAAGCTCGTCACCCACACGGTGAGCGAGGCGCTGATGCCCGGTGCCACCGCCGCTCAACGGTCAACGCTGGTGCTCGTCGGCGTCGATCCGATAGCCGACACCCCCACCGATACCGACGACGCACAAACAATGTCTGAGGCGCAGGCCGAAATCCTCGCGCTCACCGCCGAGTTGGGCGGCGCGGACGGGCTCACCCGGTCCGAGATCGTCAAGTTCGCCACCGAGCGCGATGTGGCCTCGCGCAGTGGGGCGTACACGGCCATCACCGCCCTGACCGACAAGGGCAAGCAACTCGTCAAGGTACCCGGCACACAGCGTCTCGCCGTGCGTGAGTTGGTCCAGGGCGTGCCGGATGCCAAGGACGCCGTGTCGGTCGTGGGGTCGCCGACCTACACCGAGGCGGTGGGCACCATCATCGAGACGCTGTGCGCTCGCCGCGCCGAGGGCCGTATCACCGACGACATGCCCAAGACCGACGCCCACAAACTGGTCGGGGGCCACGCCGTTCCCTACGCCGAGGCGTGGTCGCGGTGGCTGGCCGCCGGGCGTCCCGACGACGCGGCGCAGGTGGACAAGTTGAAGTCCGCACCCACGGCCCACGCCGCGTCCAAGGGCCGGGGCGGCGGTGGGGCGAAACCGTGAAATCCACCGCGCAAATCACCCCGAAAACCCTTACTGACCTGGGACTGTCCAGAGTTGTCCAGGCCATCGGCTGGACGACCCGGCGCATTCTGGACAACCGCAGGTCAGCGGGGGTCGGGGTCGTCTGGACAACTTTGGACAACGTGCGGCCGTCCAACCCGTCCAACACTGTCCAGCGCCCATCAAAAAGCCTTACTGACCTGCGATTGTCCAAATGTCCAGAATTGTTCAAATCACCGTTCCCAAATGTCCAGGGAAGTGGCATCCCTTTAGGGTGCCAACTGGACAAGGGCCGGACGCTGGACGGGGTAGGCGAACGGATAGACGGCACCGCGCAGCCGAACGACGCCGGGCCGGGCGGTGGCGGTGGCACCCTCGGCGGCGCGCGGCTGTGGTGTGGGCGGTGGCACGACCGGGCGGCGGCGGTCATGTCGGCGGGCCATTTGTCCACGGTGTCCAATAGGTCCGTGCAGTCTTGTAATGTCAAGCAGCGCAACAGCTTTCGTCACATAATGCGAACATTCTGCGTACAGTGATGTGCATGGCCCCCGTCATGCGACACCGCGACAGCCGCGCCCGTGCCGCCGAGGCGTACACGATGCACCTCGACGGCGCGTCATGGCAGGACATCGCCGACGCCCTCGGGTTCCGTGGCCGCTCGGGTGCGCAGACCGCCGTCAACCGTCACCTCGCCGAGACCACGCCGGACCCCAACCACATCGCGCGGCGCAAGTGGATCGACGGCAAGCGCCGCCTACGCGCCCGGCTGTGCCGACAACTGACCGCCGCCGAGACCGCCAACGACTCGCAGGCGGTGGCGCAACTGTCGGCGGCCATCGACCGCGTGGACGACCAACTGGCCAAGGCGGAAGGGCATTACGCGCCGACCAACGTCAACGTGGCGGTGGACGCCGCGCCGTCGATGGCCACCGCCGAGTGGCTGCGCCAGGTCCGCGAGGCCAGCGCGGCGGCGGCGGTGAGCGGTGGCAACCCGGCTGCCCTGGCGTCGGCTGCCGAGGTCATCGACGCCGAGGTGGTCCAGTGACCACGTTCGGCGCGCCCGACGTGGACGCTGCCGAGGCCGTCGCGGTGCTGATGCGAGAGGTGACCGAGGGCCGCCTGACGGCCGCCGCGATGGCCGACCGCGCCGCCGACCGCTGCCGCGAGGTGTTCGGCACCTGCGACGGGCCGACGGACCCGCTGTGGCCCGTCCACGTCGATGTGTGCCGCGCCGTGCTCGGTCATGGCGGGCTACCGGCCGCCGAACTCGCACAGTGGGCCGCCGTGGCCCGCAGCCGCGAGAATCCCGGCGCGGTGGGGGACAACCCGCCCGCGCCCAGTTCGTCCGCCAGCGAGGCGCACGGCCTCGGTTCCGGCGATGCTGACGACGACGCCGACGCCACGCTGAAACTCGTTGCGCCCGTTGCCGACACAGTGGACACCGTGGACACGGTGGACGATGACCTCGCCGACGTTCCGCCCGAGGTGCTGGCTGAGGCCGAGGCGGCGGCGCTGGCCGTCATCGCCGCCTACCGACAACGAGAGGGCCGGACCCGATGACCGACACGACACCAGCAGCCGGGGGCATCCTCGCGCGCATCCGCGCCAGGCTGGCGGCACTCGACACCGCACCCGCCGCCGAGCCGGCGACCGTGGAACCCGAACCACCAAGCCGTGAGCACCTGTTCGGCAGCCAGTACCTCGTCCGCCAGTCGTTCGAGGAGACGATGCGCCAGCGCGGATATCGGGGTCAATCGGCACTGCTGCGCCGCCGACTGGTCGCGCGCGGCGATGGCCAGCAGCAGCGTGACACCGCCACGCGGCACGCGGGACACACCCCCGGCAGCGTGATGTGGCCGCCGGAATAGGGACCGCCGACCACCGCCGGATGGGCCGTTCTTGGGACACCGGCCACCAGGCGGCGGACCCTTGGTGGCAGCGAGCGGGCGGTGGCCTGCACTGATGTGCCGACACCAAACCGGCGACCGTTTGTCGCCCGAGCAAACGGGCCACCGATGACGGCACAAAACACCAGGTCAGGGGCATTCATGTTCAGCGACACCCCGATGGCCGCGCACGCGCTGGCCGAGGCCGAGCACTTGGCGCAACTGCGCGCCCGGCGGGTGCCGGACACCCCGCACGACTTGGGCCGCCGGTTGCTGCCGAACTACCGACTGACCCCCGCCGTGAGCATGGTCGGCCAGGAGATCGACCGGGCCATCCGTGAGCCAAACGACCGGCTCATCATCACCATGCCGCCGCGCGAGTCCAAGTCCACCACCGCCGCCGTGCTCGGCACGCTGGTGGCACTGGTCCGCAACCCCGACACGCGCATCATCCTGGCCAGCTACGCCGATGAACTGGCCGAGAAACACTCGCGCCAGGCGCGCCGCCTCATCAACGACCACGGCGAATTGCTGGGGTTGGCGCTGTCGGCGGACAAGTCCAGTGCGGGTCAGTGGACCGTGGCCGGGCGGCGCGGTGGCCTACTCGCGTCGGGCATCCTGTCCGGCATCACCGGCCACGGCACCGACGGGCTGCTGATCGTGGACGACGCGGTGAAGAACATGAGCGACGCCGATAGCCCGACCCTGCGCCGCCGGGTCGCCGAGGAGTTCCGCGCCACGCTCATGTCCCGTGTCGAACCCGGTGCGTCGGTGGTCGTCGTCGGCACGCGCTGGCACGCCGACGACCTGATAGGCACGCTGCTGGCCGAGGAGGGCGACCGCTGGCGGCTGGTAAGCATCCCCGCCGTAGCGGCCGAGGACGTACCCGATTCACTGGGCCGTGCGCCCGGTGAGTGCATGGTGAGCGCGGTGGGTCGCACCGCCGCCGACTTCGCCGAACGCCGCCGCAGCCTCGGCGAGCGCGCGTGGTGGGCCGAGTTCATGGGTCTACCCGCATCGCCCGAGGGCAACGTGATCCGTCAGGAATGGCTCGACCAGCACCGCCTCTCGGCCATGCCGTCACGGCTGCTGCGCACCGTCGTCGGCGTGGACCCGTGCGACAGCGGCCAGGGGGACGCGGCGGGCATCGTGGCCGCCAGCCTGACGGCCGAGGGGGCGGTGGTCGTCCACCGCGACATCAGTGCGCCCATGACCCCCGACCAGTGGGCCGAGGCGGCGGTGCGGCTGGCCATCGACACCGGGGCCAGCGAGGTCGCGGTGGAGTCGTTCGCCGCGCGCGAGGGGTACCTGTCGGTGGTGCGCACTGCGCTGGCCCGGCACAACTCGCCGCACCACATCATCGTGTCGGCCTGGCCGCCGCGTAACACCAGCGGCCGAGGCCGGGGCAACGCATTGCAGCGGTCGGCCAAACTGGTGCAGGGGTTGGAGACGGGCACCACCCGCCTGGTCGGGTCACTGCCGAACTGGGAGACCGCCGCCGTTAGCTGGCAAGGCGGTGAGCGTGACCACCAAGCCGACTGCCTCGCGGCCACCGTTGTCGCGCACGACGTTCTGACCCACGGCGGGCAGGTGTACATCGTCAACCCGGCAGATGTGGCCCGCCGTTCCCACGCCGGGCCGCCCGCCTGGATGCGCCGCCGGATCGGGTAATCGGCCGCCCGACACGCCGACCACCCGGCCCTCAATTTGCGGGGCCGGGTGTTGCCGTTCGTGCCCGCATTTCGCCACGTCGTAAGGCGCCACAATCCCGCACCGTTCGGGATAGTTTGGTTAGTTTGCATTGCCGCTCAACGGTTTTCGGTGTAGTGGCTATGCCCGTGGGCGGCTTAATGTGGGGGCATGACAGCGACCAGCCCGCCCGTGACCGCTCCCCATCCGCGCGACCGCTCAGTGGAGTCGTGGCGTTCCCGGCTCGGGGCGATGGCCAGTCGCGGCGAGACCGACGGCCCCCGCGTCGATGAGGCGCGCGCCGCGTTGTCGTGGTGGCGGCATCGCCAGTCCATCATCGAGACCGGCATCTCGCCCGAACGGGCCGAGGAACTGGCCGACCTCATCACCGACGAGGCCGCGACCGACGCCGAGGCGGTGGCCCAGTGACCGCCATCCGTCCCGGCGTCGCGGCCAAGAACCGCACCCACGCTGCGCTCGCCGCGCAGCACCCGCAGCCGCCACGCCGGTACTCGCAGGCCGAGTTGCGCGAACGGCGGCGCACCGGGTTCACGGCGGGCCACTACGGCGGGGACTGGTCGCTGGCCCGCGAGATCGCCGATGTCGTCGGCCCGTTGGCGCAGCGGATCGCCGCTGACGAGCGTCCCAGCCGCTTCATGCGCTCCTCCGCGACCGTGCCGTGGCTGGCCGAGATGGTCCACGAGGCTGTCGGCGTCGTCGTGGGGTGGGTGGCCGAGGCCGATGCCCGCCGCCGCACGGCACACCTGGCGAACGAGCCGGGTAAGCGCCGCTATGCGGTGACCACGCTGGTGGACCTGGCCACGCGCCCGGCGCTGCCCGAGATCACCGACAAGATGCTGAAATCCGGTGCGTGGGCGGCGGCGCTGGTGGCGATGGCCGACGGCATTGACGATGCGTTCTCCGACCTGTTGACGCATTCGCATCCGCCCAACGCAGCGGCGTTGCGGGGCCAGCCTTCCCGGTCGGAACACCTGGCCCGGCTGTTGCGCGAGACCATCGACCGCGCCGCGCTGGCATTGGAACGCCGACTGAACCGCGACGACCACGGCGACCACCACCCGACCGGCGAGACCGCCTCAACCCCCGACGACCGCGCCCGCGCCGAACTCGAATCCCTTGGAGTCACACCATGACCACCGGCCTGCCCGACTTCCCGCTGACCACCCATCCCGACATGCTGCCGGTGCGTTTCGAGGTTCCGGCGGTGAACCCGGCCATCCCCGGCCTCTACGCAGCGACGTTCTGGACCGACCTTCGCCTCCGCGCCGAGCAACAACCGCCACGCCCGCTCGTCCAGATGCGGGCGGATCAACGACAAACGGGCGGCGACCGGATCGGAGTCCACAGCAGGCAGCGTCATACCACAAGTGTGAACAAACCAAACGGAAAAACCTAATCAATTACTGCGCGATCCCTTAGCTCGACGTCACCGGTATCTATGAGGTCCCACACTCCCTGATCACCGCCGCGGCCCTCGACAAACTCGCTGGTGAAGGAGTCTTCGCGATTTCGCGAGTCACTGTAGGTACCCGACCGCATCACCCGGGATCGAGCACTCAGATCCTGCACGCGAAAGTAAGCGGCACGCGGCGCTTCGCTCTGGACGAGATCGCAGACCTTGCTGACGATCGAGGTCCTGAACCCGCTGATCTCCGCATCCTTGGTCGCCTGATCCAACATCGCCAGACGGCGCAGCTTGTCCGCAGTGCCGAGCATGGCTCCGTTGATGAGCAATGAAGTGCGGCGAGACTCCGCCCGCAAGGCTTGATCGAGCGAGACCCGCTCCTGCTCCTGCTGCCGCTTGAACGAGCGCTCGTTCCTGAACTTGAGAAAGCCGACAACGGCGGTCGCTACAGCGAGGCAAGCGGCCAGGATCCGGATTCCAACGAGCCAACCACCCGGAGGGATCAGACTGATTGCAAAGGTGGCCGCAGCGGTCAGAACAGCCAGCACCGTCAGCGCGAAGTTGAAGGCGACCGCCTGGTCCTTGACGACCTTCGCCTGCTCGACCCCCACAGCGGCAGCATCTCACACGGCCTCGACACGATCCTGCACCCCAAGACCGGCCGCCGTGTGTCGGCGTCTGCCCATCGCGCTCGGCGCTCCAAATCGAATCCTTGGCACATTCTTGGCACAACGGGGGAGTCTGGAGACCGCCCAGAATCTAGCCCATAAGCTTCTGAACAGGGAATTCGTGGTGGGCGCGGAGGGTTTCGAACCCCCGACCGCTGGTGTGTAAAGGGACCGGAACGTGTGAACCCGCGTGCGGCGGCGTCCAGCATGTCCAGGTCAGAGGCTGTTCGGGTGTCCGCCGTGTCCTCTGCGTCCAGGCCGTTCGGGCGCGTCTTGGGACACCGTTGGGACACTGGCGAATCGTTCAAAGATTGGACCAGGGGTTGCCCTCGTCATCGAGTAGAGGGCCATCCTCGCCTCGTTCCTCACCGATCACAGGCCACCTGTCCAAGGGGTGCTTGAGCTGGTAATCCGGCAAGTCGCCCGGACGCAACGTGCTCATGTCCGACTCGATCTCTGATCCGAAGTCCAGGAGTTCCAGTACGCCGTCGCCGTCCCTGGCGAAGCGGGCTCCGCGTTGTCCGTTGTCGAAGTCCACAGTTACGAAATCGCCATCTACTGCCGAAACGACGCCGAGCCACCCGGACTGGTTCTGAATTCGATCACCAACGTTAAGCCACACAGCGTCATGTTTACCCGTTCGCGAGCGGCCAGCACGACAGATCGGGTCAGGCGGCGGACAGCCCGGCGGACTCGGCGGTCCACAGGTCGTCTCGCTGCCACTGGTGCCCGCACCCGCCGCACTCGTACCGGCACACCGCCCACCCACCACCGCCTCGGGTCACCTCGGTCGGCCCGGTCAGGGTGGCCAGGCGCACCCGGCTGTCGGCGTGGTGCCCGGCCGGGTTGCACTCGGGGCAGTAGTCGTCCAGGAATTGCAGGCGGCGGCTGTCCGGCGCGGTCGTTGTCGTCGTCGTCACGGTGTCTCCTCGGTGTCGTTGGTGAGGTGGCCCCGCGTGGTTGTGGTCGGTCGTCAGGTGAGCGGCGGCACAGGGCGCATACCAGCCCGCAGCCCGGCCAGTTGCGAGCTGGTCGGACCGCCGCCGTCGGTGATGCCCAGCGCCTCGCACACGTCGGCGTGGGTCGCCTCCCCGGTGCGGTGGAGTTGCTTGGCCACACACATCACAGCGGGCCATGTCCGCTCGATGAGCGGGGTGACGGCGTGCCCGAGATGCGTGCCGCCGGAAGCGATCAGCATCCGGTCGTCCTTGTAGCCGCCCGCGTTGAGGATCGCGAGCACCTGGCGCTGCGTCGGGCGGTTGTCACGGCCACCGGCACGGAACTTCGCCTGCGCCCACGGCCCGGCATACGCGATCTCGGGGTCACGCCCGTGGGGCGTGTCGGCGAACGAGGCGAGACCATCGACACCCCACATGCGGCTGTTGGACACCACCGCGCTGCGGAGTTGGCCGCCGAGGGCGACACCAGCGACGGCGTGGGCCGCTTCGTGAACGCACGTTTCGAGGTGATGCCGTTCGCGGTTGGTGAGGTCGGCCATCGTCAACGGGGGCTTGGCTCGGGTGGTGCCGGTCATCGGTCTGTCCCTTCGGAGGTGGTAGTCATTGTGGGGTCATTGCTGCTCGTCGTGGGTGGTGGCCGACGCCGAGACAGCGGTGCGGTACACAACCGGGCCACCACCGTCCCGACGCCGACCGTTCGCCATGACCAATGGCTCTGATTCGCGTTGCAACAACTTGTGTGCGTTCTTCTAGCGTTCCCTGCGGTCGCGGGCGTCGGCTTTGGCCGCGCTCGCGGCGAGGTATCGGGCGAGACACGCGGTGCATGTCCAGCCGTGGACGCTGCCTTTGCAGGTCAGGCACGGCCCGCCGCAGCGCCAGCAGGTCCGTCCTTGGTATTCGTCGCTGACGGTCACGGCGTCACCGTCACTGCCGCGAGGAGTGCCTCGTAGCCGATCACCAGCGACCGCTCGGCAACGGCAGCGTAGAGGTTATGGCGCTCGTCAATCGCGGTCCTGATCTGCACCGCGTCGCGCCACCCGAACGGCTGCGAGGTCGCCACGATGGTGCTGCCGAGACCGGCGACGTACCCGCCCCCGATGACCCACGTGTTGCCCGACGGGGACACCCGTGCGGTGCCCGACTTGGCGAACAGCGTGGTCTCGATGGCGGGCAGATGCGCGCCGACGTGGAAGAACCCCACGGTGTTCGTCTCGGCCATCGCACCTTCGAGGTAGGCGATAGCCTCCTTGAGCGTGGGCCGGACGGCGATGCCGCCGGGCACGTCGGCGGCATCCACGAGGAGCCGCGCGGCGAACTCCCGCTCTGCCGTCGGCTGCTCCTCCAACCGGAACAGCTGCGCGGCACGCTGTTCGACCTCGCGGCGAGACGGCTCGGTCAGGTCGCACTCGTCATACGCCCACACCGTCATCGGGTCGAACGGGTCCAAGATGGCGGGCCGGGTGCCTATCTTGCGTTCCGCGTTCTCGATGGGCGGGACCGAACACCACGGCGCACCCCACACTCCGGATGCGTCGTGACCGCCGTAGTTCGCGCCACGGACCTCGACACCGGTGAGGTGACGGCTGGCCTCGTTGGTGCCGACTGTTGGGTCGGGGCGGGATCAAGTTGGTCGCGGCGGCCGGTGGGGTGCATCCGGATACCGTGGCGCACGGTGTGCGCGAGTTGGATGACGACGAACCGATTCCGGGGCGGGTGCGCCGGCCGGGTGCGGGGCGTCCGCCGATGGCGGTGACCGACCCCGATCTGGTCGCCGCGCTGGATGCGTTGGTGGATCCGGTCTCGCGCGGCGATCCGGAGTCGCCGTTGCGGTGGACGACCAAATCGACGGCGAAGCTGGCCGCCGAGCTGACCGCCAGGGGGCATCGGGTGTCCGCGCGGACGGTGGCCAAGCTGCTCAAAGAGGCTGGTTATAGCCTGCAGGCGAACTCGAAAACCCTCGAAGGCGCCCAGCATCCGGATCGGGATGGGCAGTTCGGCTATCTCAACACCCAAGTCGAGCGGTTCCAGGCCGACGGGGACCCGGTGATCAGCGTGGACACCAAGAAGAAGGAACTCGTCGGCAACTACAAAGCTGCTGGCCGCGAATGGGAGCCCGCCGGGTCACCGCGCACGGTGAAGGTGCATGACTTCGCCGACAAGGCGCTGGGCAAGGTGGCTCCCTACGGGGTCTACGACATCGCCGCCAACACCGGCTGGGTCAACGTCGGCACCGACGCCGACACCGGCCAGTTCGCGGTGGAATCGATCCGCCGCTGGTGGACCACGATGGGCGCTACCAGCTATCCCGGATCCGACAAGCTGCTGATCACCGCCGACTCCGGTGGCTCCAACGGATCCCGGCTGCGGCTATGGAAAACCGAACTCGCCGCCTTCGCCGCCGAGGCCGGACTCGACATCACGGTCTGCCACCTGCCGCCCGGCACCTCCAAATGGAACAAAATCGAACACCGGCTGTTCTCCGCGATCAGCCGCAACTGGCGCGCACGCCCCCTGGAATCTCACGAGGTTGTCATCGAAACTCTCAGGGCAACAACCACATCCACAGGACTGACCGTAAACGCGGTGCTCGACACCACCACCTACGACCGCGGCATCAAGATCACCGACAAGCAGATCGCCGCCCTCGAAGCCACCCAGCTGCACCGTCACGAGTTCCACGGCGACTGGAATTACACGCTCACCGCCGACCACACCGCGACACGCCCAACGTCACCTACCTAAATACTGCGCGCAACCTAAGTAACGACACCGACACCGCAGTCCCTGCATCCTGGGACATCACCAAGGACCGCCAGTACAAGTCCTTCGTCTCCGTCCCGGTTCGCGCGGAAGGCGTCGCCTTCGGGATGCTGACGGCCAATACGCTCGAAACCGACGGGTTCTCCAACTCCGACGTCGCATCCATCAAGGTGTTGGCTCACCTGCTGGCGGCCGCGGAAGCGACGACGATGACACCTGCACGTATCGCCAGGGCTGTCCAGCGGCGGGGTAACTAGGATGTGCCTAACGTGTTCTGTCGGGGAGCGCAGCTATGCTGGCGTCGTCCGAAAGGGGTGAGGTGATGGCCAAGACCGTGGAGTTCCACGATGCTGACATGCGTCGCGCCTGGGAGGAAGCCGACGCTGCCGAGCGTGACGCCGAGAAGAATCCAGAGCGCGTCGCTGAACGCCGTCGTCGCTTGATCAAGTGGGTTGAGGCACGCGCGAGCGCCTAGCTTCACGGGAACTTTCTCTTGTCCCGGTGACCGCGAAGCCGACATTTGGTTTCGTCCCGAGCGTTTTGCCGTAACCTTGCGTTGGGGCGCAGCAAGGGCTGTGAATCGCGGACATTGCCTCTTCGGCGTGGTCACGTCGGGAGCGGGTCGATCTGGCATAAATTGGAATCTTCCGGTCCGGCTGGTGTGGGTGCGGTGTCGCGTTCGATCGCGGTGGCCACGGCCAGGAAGGCGTGAGCGAGCATGGCCAGGGTGGTCCAGCGGTGCCAGGATTTCCAGCGCCGGACTTGGTGCTGATCGAGGCCGACGAGGCCTTTGGCGGCGTGGAAGGATTCTTCGATGCGCCAGCGCTGCCCGGCCACGGCGACCAGGGTGCGCAGCGGCACCGGACGCGGTGAGTAGCAGCGTAGGTAGGCCAGCTCGCCGGTGGTGTTGTTGCGGCGGATCAGCAAATGATGCGCACCAGTGTCGGTGGCGTCTTCGGCGAGCAGCCCGAACCAGGCCGAGGAGTACAGCCGTGGCCCGTGTGCCCCGGCGCCGGCGGAGTGCTTTTGCCAGGCAGTGCTGCGGGATCATCGCGGGCAGCGCATCGACGCGCAGCCGCCGGCGTGGGTGGGCACCCGCCGGTTGGCCGCGATCGCGAACACGTAGCCCAGACCGTGGCCGCCCTCGACCCAAACCCCCGCTGCTGTGCCGCGAGTGTGCCAAGAGGCGCAGAAACGGGTGAGAAACGGGTGATGCGCCATGACATGTCAAGCGGGTGAGCCAAAGGCTGGTTGCCCATCCCGCACATCGTGACAGCGACATGACCTACTCCGTCGACCGCCGTGGGTCTCACCCTTCTCGTCATGTGGCTACATCGAAGCACTATGTGAGACCCTGCCAAGGTGATTTCGCCCGTCACGCGCGCCCGCGCGGTCGGAATCGCCGCCGGGCTCCTCGCCGATTCGCTGCTGGGCGACCCACACCGCGGGCACCCGGTTGCCGGATTCGGCCAGGTAGCAGCACGACTGGAGTGGATCACTTACGCCGACTCACGGCGGGCGGGAACGATGCACACCGGCGCGCTGCTGACCGCGCTCGCCGCTGCCGGACTGACCGCCGAACACGCCGCCCGTCGGAGCCCACTAGCCACGGCTGCTCTTACCGCGGCCGCCACCTTCGTGGCGGTGGGCGGTACCTCGCTGTGCCGGGTGGGTGATCGGCTATCGGAGGTGTTGGATGCCGGCGACATCGACGGCGGGCGTCGCCTGCTGCCGTCGCTGTGCGGGCGGGATCCGTCGGTGCTCGACGCGGAGGGGCTGACCAGAGCTGCCGCGGAGTCGATCGCCGAGAACACCTCCGACGCCCAGGTTGCGCCGCTGCTGTGGGCGGCGGTCGCGGGTGTGCCCGGTCTGCTGGTGTATCGGGGAGCGAACACGCTGGATGCGATGATCGGCAACCGTTCCCCGCGGTACGCCCGTTTCGGGTGGGCGGCAGCGCGACTCGACGACGCGCTCAACTACCTGCCGGCTCGGTTGACCGGGCTGCTGACGGCGCTGTGCGCCCCCGTGGCCGGCGGCTCACCGGCCGCCGCGGTGCGGGCCTGGCGGCTCGACGCCCGGAACCATCCCAGCCCGAACGCCGGCGTCGCCGAGGCAGCGTTCGCCGGTGCCCTGGGCGTGCGGCTCGGCGGACCCACGCAGTACGCCCACGAATTGCAGATCAGGCCCACCCTGGGTGACGGACGCAGCCCCGCGGTGGCCGATCTGCGGCGGGCGGTGCGGTTGTCACGGGCGGTGCAGACGGCTGCGGGGGTGTTGGCGGTGACGGTGGCGGTTCAGCGCCGCCGGCCGTAGCGGTCGGCGAGCTTGTCTTCGGGGGTCGCGGGCGCAGTCGACTCCGCGGTCACCCTGTCGCGGCGGCGCTGACGGATCTCGGCGTAGATGAAGTACCCGAGCCCGATCGGCGCGATGATGCCGAACGCGATCCACTGGATCCCGTAGGACAGGAACGGGCCGGCGTCGAGGTGTGGCAGCCCGATGACGCCCAGTCCACCGGGCTGGTCTTCGACCAGCTGCAGATAGGAGCCGGCCAACGGCACACCGGTGAGCGTGGTGATCTGGCCGGGGTTGATCGCGTACACCTGCACGGTGCCGTTCTCTCGCAACGGTTCCTTGCCCGGCGGAACGGGTTCCGCGTCACGCAGCCGAGCGGTGATGGTCACCGATCCGGTGGGAGCCGGCTCGATCGGCGGTACGTCGGTGCCCCGCTCGGGTTTCACGTAGCCGCGGTCCACGAGCACGGTCGGCCCGCCGTCGACGGCGAACGGCACCAGCACCTCGTACGCCGGTTCGCCGTCGATCACCCGCAGCCGCGCCAGCACCTGCGCATCGGGGAGGTAGCGCCCGGTGGCCGTGACCCGTTGCCACTGTTCGTCGGGCGCGGCCGAATCCTGCCGGGGCAGCAGCGATGTCACCGGCACCGGTTCAGCGGTGACCGAGCGGGCGATCTGATCGTTCTCCCGCGACGTCGTGGCGTTCTTGCCCAGCTGCCAGGGCGCCAGGACGGTGAAGCAGAGGTACGCGAAAGCGAGCACCACCACGAACAGCGCCAGCCACGCCGGCCGCAGGAGGAACTTCCAGCGCTTCATCAGCTCGCGACACCCCGGATGGCGAGCTGTTCGTCGACCCAGTCGTGCAGGGCGCGCAGCGACGCCTCGATCACGCTGAACGCGTCCTCGAAGTCGTCCTGGGATGCCGCGACCATCAGGTCCGCGGCCGGGTGGTCGTCGTCGACCTGAGCGGCGTCGTGGCTGCTCGGGTAACCGTGCGCGCGCAGCACGTGGACCGCCCCGGACAGCCCGCGTTCGGCGATCTGGTGGGCCAACACCTTCTCCGCCGTCGGCGACCGGCAGATGTTGCCCGAGCAGATGAACGTGATGTGCAACCGCCCCGATTCAGACACCCAGCACCTCCCGTAGGCCGGCCACGGAATCCACGTGGACGAGCACCGGCACCGCGGTGGGCTCGGCGAAGTCACCGCGGCCGTAGCCCCACCCGACCACCACGGTGTCGATGCCGTGCGCCGCCGCGCCCTCGACGTCGTGCCAGCGGTCGCCGACCATCATCACCCGGTCGGGCAGCGGTTCGAGCCGGGCCAGCGCGGAGGCGACGACGTCGGCTTTGGCCGCGCGGGTGCCGTCGGGCCTGGCGCCCGCGATCACCTCGAAGAAGCCGTCGAGGCCGAAGTGGGCCAGGATGCGCTGCGCCGTCGGCTCCGCCTTGGAGGTCGCCACGGCCAGACGGACCCTCGCCGCCTGCAGATCGGCCAGCAGTGCCGGGATGCCGTCGAAGGTGCGGTTCATCGCCCATCCCCGTGCGGTGTAGTCGGCACGGTAGGCCTCGATCGCCGCGTCGGTCCGCTCGCCGAGGCCCAGGGATCGCAGCGTGTGGTGCATCGGCGGCCCGACGATGCGACCGGCCAGATCGCCGTCGGGAACCGGCGCCCCGACCTCACCCAGGGCATGCCGGAAGCTCGACACGATGCCCTCCGCGGAATCGGTCAGCGTGCCGTCCAGATCGAACAGCACGAGTTGCGGGCGGGTGGCGGTCGAGCGGGCCAGCGTGTCGGTCACGCTCCCATTCTCCCCGAAGTCCCCGGCGACCTTCGCGGGGTCGTCCGGGGTCGTGTCCCGCGCCGCGCACTACTGTCGTGCTGTGCCACGTCCCGCGCCGCAGACGACCAGGTACCACGGCGACCAGGCCGTGTTGCCCGGCATGCTCGACTTCGCCGTCAACGTGCGCGCCACCGCGCCGCCGTCCTGGCTCGCCGCGCGCCTCGCCGACCGCCTGGCCGACCTCGGCCGCTACCCATCAGCCGCCGACGAACGCCGCGCCGTGGCCGCGGTGGCCGCCCGGCACGGGCGCGCCGAGGACGAGGTCGCGCTGCTGGCCGGCGGAGCCGAGGGCTTTGCTCTGCTCGCCCGCCTGAAGCCGCGGTTGGCCGCGCTGGTCGCACCGTCGTTCTCCGAACCGGATGCGGTGTTCGCCGCCGCCGGCGTAGCCGTCACCCACGTGGTCCTCGATCCGCCGTTCACGTTGCCCGGCGCCCGGGTGCCGGATGCGGCCGACCTCGTGGTGGTAGGCAACCCGACCAACCCCACCGCGGTGCTGCACTCCCGGGCGGACATCCTGGCGCTGCGTCGTCCCGACCGTCTCGTGGTGGTCGACGAGGCATTCGCCGACGCGGTGCCGGGTGAGCCGGAATCCTTGGCGGGCGAGCCGTTGCCGGACGTGGTGGTGCTTCGCAGCCTCACTAAGACGTGGGCGCTCGCCGGGCTGCGGGTGGGCTATGCGCTCGGCGCGCCGGAGGTGCTGCGGCGACTGACTGCGCAGCGAGCACACTGGGCGCTGGGCACCCTCCAGTTGGAGGCGCTCGCCGCATGCAACGCGCCGTCCGCGCTGCGCGAGGCGGAAGCCGGTGCACACCGGTTGGCCGCGGTTCGGGCCGAGATGGTCACGGGACTGACCCGGATCGGCGTCGACTGCGTCCCCGGTGCCGCACCGTTCGTGCTGTTCGCGGTGCCGGATGCCGAGTTGGTGCGGAAACGGCTGGAAGGCAAGGGGATCGCGGTGCGACGGTGTGACACCTTCGTCGGCCTGGACGGGCAGTTCCTGCGGGCCGCGGTACGTGAGCAGTGGCCGGTGCTCGCCGAGGCGCTGACGGAGGCGATGCGATGAGGGTGCGACTGCGCGACGTGATCGGCGTGCTCGACGAGGCTTACCCGCCCCGACTGGCCGAGCACTGGGATTCCGTCGGGCTCGTGTGTGGCGATCCCGACGAACCCGTGGAATCGGTGACCGTCGCCGTCGACGCCACCGAAGCCGTCATCGCCCAAGTGCCGGAACGCGGGCTGCTCCTGGCACACCACCCGCTGTTGCTGCGCGGGGTGGACACGGTCGCGGCCAGTACGCCGAAGGGTGCGCTGGTGCACTCGCTGATCCGCACCGGGCGCTCCCTGTTCACCGCACACACCAACGCCGACTCCGCGTCACCGGGAGTCTCCGACGCCCTGGCCGCCGCTCTCGGGCTCACCGTCGAGGAAGTGCTCTCGCCGGCCGCCGCCGACAGCGAGCTGGACAAGTGGGTGGTCTACGTGCCCGCCGAGAACGCCGATGCGGTGCGCCAGGCCATGTTCGGTGCGGGCGGCGGCCAGATCGGTGACTACTCGCACTGCAGCTGGAGCACGCCCGGCACCGGGCAGTTCCTACCGCACGAGGGCGCGTCGCCGGCCATCGGCGCCGTCGGCTCGGTGGAGCGCGTCGCCGAAGAACGCGTCGAGGTGATCGCGCCGTCGGCCCGCCGGCGGGATCTGCTCACCGCGGTGCGCAGTGCCCATCCCTACGAGGAGCCCGCGTTCGACATCTTCAGCATCGCGCCGATCCCCGGACATGTCGGAATCGGCCGCACCGCGTCGCTGCCCACCCCGGAACCGTTGTCGGACTTCGTGTCCCGGGTCGACGCCGCCTTGCCCGCCACGACCTGGGGGGTGCGCGCCGCCGGCGATCCGTCCACCGTGGTGTCCCGGGTGGCAGTGTGCGGGGGAGCGGGGGATTCGCTGCTCGGCACGGTGTCTGGCGCCGGCGTGCAGGCCTATGTGACGGCTGATCTGCGTCACCATCCTGCCGACGAGCACCGGCGGGCGTCGCCGGTGGCGCTGATCGACGTCGCACACTGGGCGAGCGAATTCCCCTGGTGTGCACAGGCTGCCGGTGTGCTGCGGAGCCACCTCTCTGATGCGTTGCCGGTGCGGGTCTGTGAGCTGCGCACCGATCCATGGAACCTAGGGACTGGTAGGGAAACACGTGAAAGCTGATGTGTGGCAGCAGAACTCGTTGCTGCAACTGGCCGAGGTGGATGCCGGGCTGGCACGGATCGACCATCGGGTCCGCAAGCTGCCCGAACAGGAAGAACTCGACCGGGTCCGTGCCGACCACACTGCGGCCAACGATCGGGTGGCGGTACTCGGGATCGCCATCGACGACCTCGACGAGCAGGTGACCAAGTTGGAGTCCGAGATCGACGCCGTCCGTCAGCGCGAAGACCGCGACCGGGTGTTGCTGCAGGGCGGCGGTGTCGCTGCCAAACAGGTCGGGGAGCTGCAACACGAACTGGAGACGCTCGAACGCCGCCAGGCCAGCCTGGAGGACTCGCTGCTGGAGCTGATGGAACGCCGAGAGGAGTTGGCCGCCCAGCGGACGGCGGAACTCACGCGCGTCGACGAACTGCACACCACGCTGGCGGCCGCCCAGCACGCGGTGGCCGACGCCGTCGCCGAACTGGACCGATCGCGGCAGGAGAACCTCACCCGGCGTGCGGAGTTGCTGGCGGCCCTGCAGTCGGAGCTCGTCGACCTTTACGAGCGTCAACGCGCCCGCGGCGGCCCGGGTGCCGGGCAGTTGCAGGGCCGCCGCTGCGGAGCGTGCCGACTCGAGATCGACCGGGGCGAGATGGCCCGGATCACGGCTGCGCCCGACGACGAGGTGCTGCGCTGCCCGGAGTGCAACGCGATTCTGGTGCGCGCAGAGGGGTTCAAGAAGTGAAGGCCGCCCGATGAAAGTCATCGTCGAGGCCGACGGCGGCTCGCGGGGCAACCCGGGGCCGGCAGGCTACGGCTCCGTGGTGTGGTCGGAAGACCGGTCGACGGTGCTCGCCGAGGTCAAGCAGGCGATCGGCCAGGCGACCAACAACGTCGCCGAGTACCGCGGGTTGATCGCGGGGCTCGAGGAAGCCGCGAACGTGGGCGCCACCGAGGTCACGGTGTCGATGGACTCCAAGCTCGTCGTCGAGCAGATGGCGGGCCGCTGGCGCGTCAAGCATCCCGACCTGGTGCCGTTGCATCAGCAGGCCCGGGCGCTGGCGCAGCGGTTCGACCGCGTCACCTATGCCTGGATTCCGCGGGACCGCAACGCCCACGCCGACCGACTGGCCAACGAGGCGATGGACGCCGCGGCGGGCATCGAACCTGCGCCGAGAAAGCCCGGACTTGCCGCATCCGCCGAGGCGCCCACCTCACCCGCCGGCTGGACGGGTGCGCAGGGGAGACCGACACGATTCCTGCTGCTGCGCCACGGCCAGACGGAGCTGTCGGTGGAGCGCCGGTACTCCGGGCGGGGTAATCCGGCGCTGACCGAACTGGGCCGCAGACAGGCCGATGCCGCGGCCGCCTACCTCGCCGGTCGCCGCGGCGTCGACGCCGTCATCAGCTCACCTCTGCAGCGGGCCTACGACACCGCGGCCACCGCGGCCAAGACGCTCGGGCTGGACGTGACCGTCGACGAGGATCTGGTCGAGACCGACTTCGGCGCCTGGGAGGGGCTGACGTTCGGCGAGGTCTCTCAGCGTGATCCGGAATTGCACGGCCGCTGGTTACAGGACACCAGCGTGGAGCCGCCCGGGGGGGAGAGCTTCGACACCGTCGCTCACCGGGTCCGTCGGGCGCGCAACCGCATCATCGCCGACCACGGCGCCTCCACGGTGCTGGTGGTCTCCCACGTCACGCCCATCAAGACCCTGCTGCGGCTGGCGCTCGACGCCGGCGCGGGCGTCCTGTACCGACTGCATCTGGATCTCGCGTCGCTCAGTATCGCGGAGTTCTACCCCGACGGTGGGTCGTCGGTGCGGCTGGTCAACCAGACCGCCTATCTCTAGGTGTGCAGGTGGACGCGCTCACCGTGCGGGCCGAAGATCACGATGGCTTCCACCGGGCCGTCGACCACTCCGAACCAGTGCGGCGTCCACGTCGAGAACTCGACCGCCTCACCGGCTTCCACGGTGAAATCACGTTCGCCGAGGATCAGCCGCAGCCGACCCGACAGCACGTACATCCAGTCCTGACCCTCGTGCACCGGTAGGTCCTCGGGTGGTTTGCGCCGGCGGGCGCTGACCCGGACTTTAAACGCGTGCAACCCGCTCGGCGACCCCTGGCGGGTCAACGGCCAGTACGTCACACCGTGACGCGTATGCGAGTTCGAGTGCACCCGGGGGTCTTCCGCCTCCGGGGAGCGCAGCAGTTCGTCGGTGGTGACCGCCAGCGCGGCGGCCAACCGGGGGAGATGGTCGAGCGCCAACCGCCGCTTACCGGACTCCAGGCGGCTCAGGGTCGACACGTCGATGGACGACCGGGCCGCCACCTCCTCCAGGGTGAACCCACGTTGGCGGCGCAGTTCCCGCAACCGCCTGCGGACCCTCTGGTCCACAGAATCATCTCGCGCAACATTTGCCTGCACGGCAAATCAGCTTGCCACCCCTGGTGTGCCCGCGGCAACCTCGAGATCCCGCGGCAACCTCGAGATATGGACGACGTCTGGGATTGCGTGATCGTCGGTGGTGGCGCCGCGGGACTGAGCGCCGCACTGGTACTGGGCCGGGCGCGCCGCCGCACTCTGGTGGTGGATGCCGGCAAGCCGAGCAACGCTGTGTCACATGGGATCGGTGGGCTCCTCGGATACGACGGGCGGCCGCCCGCCGAGCTGTACACCGCGGGCCGAGCGGAGTTGGCGAAGTATCCGCAGGTGCAATTGCGGACCGGAGTCGTCACCGACGTGGGCCGCGGCGAGGTCTTCACCGTCGAAATGGCCGACGGCACCGTCGAATCCACGCGGCGCATCGTGCTCGCCAACGGTATGCACTACCACCTGCCGGAGATCCCCGGCCTGGCGCAACTGTGGGGAGACTCGGTGTTCCACTGCCCGTTCTGTCACGGCTGGGAGGTGCGTGACGTCCCTGTCGCGGTGCTGGCCGACGGCGCCCGTGCGGTACATGCCGCGCTGCTTCTGCGCGGATGGACTGAGGACATCGTGGTCCTCACCGACGATCTGGGCGATGAACGCCCACTTGTGGAGGCCGCGGGCGTCCACATCGACGAGCGGCGGGTCGCCGAGGTACGCGCCGCCGGAGATGGTCTGGAGATCGTCTTCGCCGACGGCGGGGTGTTGGCGCGCCGGGCATTGATGGTCGCCGCGACGGTGTCTCAACGCTCGGCCCTTGCGGAGCAGTTGGGCGTGCGGTTCGGTGAGCCGAACCCGCTGTCCGCCGAGGCGGTTTGGGTCGACGAGTTCGGCCGCACGTCGGTGCTGGGCGTGTTCGCGGCCGGAGACGTCACCGTGCAGCTGCCCCAAGTCGCCGCGGCGATCGCGGCCGGCTCGAAAGTGGCAGCGGCGGTGGTACAAAGCCTGCTCAACGACGAGTTCGGATTGCCGGTTCCGGCATGGAACGAGGAAGCGAATGTCTGAGACAGTGGAGTTCTGGGAGCAGCACTACGGTGCGAAGGATCGGGTGTGGAGCGGCCGGGTCAACCTGCGGCTCGCCGAGATCGTCGAACCGCTGCGGCCGGGCCGCGCACTCGACCTGGGCTGCGGGGAGGGCGCGGACGCCATCTGGCTGGCCCGGCACGGCTGGCAGGTGGTGGGCGTCGACATCTCGCGGACCGCACTGGAACGGGCTGCGCAGGACGCCGCGGCGGCCGGCGTCGCCCAACGGATCCGGTTCGAACAGCACGACCTCTCCGAGACCTTTCCCGAGGGGCGTTTCGACCTCGTGTCGGCGCAGTTCTTCCATTCCCCGCTCGACGTGGACCGCAACGGAGCGCTACGCCGCGCGGCCGGTGCGGTGGTGCCCGGAGGCCTGCTGTTGATCGTCGACCATGGGGCGACGCCGGAGTGGACGTGGAAGGACGGTCACCCTCACGATCTGCCGTCGATGGCGGAGGTGCTGGCCGCGCTGGACCTGGATCTCCAGCAGTGGGAGCGACTGCGGGCGGACGAGGTCGAGCGGGCCGGGCAGAGCCCGGACGGGCAGCCGGTGACGTGGCTCGACAACGTCATCCTGATGCGGCGTCGCTGACCGGGTACGGTGGTCTGCGCGGACGAGTTGGCTGGGCGGCCGCGGACCGGAAACGGTTCGAGGAAAGTCCGGACTTCACAGAGCAGGGTGATTGCTAACGGCAATCCGAGGTGACTCGCGGGAAAGTGCCACAGAAAACAGACCGCCACCGGCAACGGTGGTAAGGGTGAAACGGTGCGGTAAGAGCGCACCAGCACCCCGGGTGACCGGGGTGGCTAGGTAAACCCCACCCGAAGCAAGGCCAAGCAGGCCGCACCCGGTGCGGCTGCGCAGGCGCTCGAGGGTTGCTCGCCCGAGCCTGCGGGTAGGCCGCTCGAGGCACCCGGCGACGGAGTGTCCAGATGGATGGTCGCCGCCGCGTCGTCAGCAATGAGGGCGCGGAACAGAATCCGGCTTACAGGCCAACTCGTCCGCCCGTCACTTCCCCTTGCGCACCGCCTCGTCGAGCTCGCGCAGCGCGTCGTCGAGCTGCGAACGCGCTTGATCGGCGAGCTCGGACTCCACCTGGTACAGCAACCCGTAGGTGAAGGTGTCCTCTCCGGCCGCATGCGCCGCCTCGGCTTCCTGGAGCAGATGCGTGCGGCTGACCACGCTGTCCTGGTGATCGCCGAGCAGCGACTGGATCGCCTTGGCCCGCTCCGACACCTTGTCCTTGCCGGTGGCTGCCGCCGTGTAGCGAAGACGCTTGGCGCCCTTTCGGATTCGGTGCAGCGCCTCGTCGTGTTCGGTGTCGGGGGCGGCCGCCGCCTTCTTGGCCGCCTTGCGGACCCGCTTGTAGGCAGAGTCGATCGTGGTCAGTGGCGGCCCCTCACCGGACCGTGTGTCCGGCGGTTCGGCGGCCACCAGACCGTCGAGGGCATCGAGGAGACGGAAGTACCGTTGCGAACGCATCGCGATCAGCGACCGCCGCCACCCCGACTGGTACCGCCGCTTCGCGCCTTCCACCAGCCGCTCTCGCACCGGCCCGCGCACCAGTTCGGGTTCCAGCCCGTCGAGCGCATTGGCGTACCGTTCGGCGAGGACCTCGGCGTCGCGCGCCACCCCGAGTATGGCGGCGAGCTGGCGCAACTCGTCGAGCACCCAGGCGTCGTCGGAGATGCCGAACACCGGCTCGGCGGACTGCAGCAGACTGCGGATCTTGCGCGTCGTCACCCGCATCTGGTGCACCGAGTCTTCGACATCGGCGCGCACCGCGCGGTCCCACTCCAACAGCTGCTCGACCTGTTCGGCGACGGCTCGGCGCACCGGATCCTCGGTGCGGGTCTTCACCTCGTCGTCGGCCTGTCCGGTGTCGAGCACCCGGCCCAGCTTCGACGCGTGTCCGGCCGGTGACGCCCCGGTGTCAAGCACCCGGTTGGTCAACCGGTCGAGCAGCTTCGCGTCCCCGTCGCCGGTGAGCTCCAGCTCCCACTCGCGCCACCGCTGCTCCTCGCCGCCCTCCGCCGACGCCGTCACCATGTCGTCACAGAACTCGGCAACCGCAGCACCGGAGGGCCCGTGCAGCATGTCCACGGTTCGCCGCGTGCTTATCCTCGCCACGGGTGCCAGCGGACGGTCGCGCACGATCGCCAGCACCACATCGCGCAGATCGTCGGGGACCGCGTTCTCGTCACCGTCGAGCGGCGAGCGGACCTCGGTGCGTGTGTCGGGCCCGGCCGGGAGTTTGAGATGCCAGCCTGCGTCGGTGCCACCCGTGCGGCGCCGCAACGTGATCCGGTGCGCGGCGAGGTCACGTCCGGGCGTGTCGAAGTAGACGGCGTCGAGCTGCTGGACGGGCAGCCGTTCCACCCGGGAAACCGTGCTGAGCCCGTCGAACGACGGCGCGACGGTCGAGTCGACCACTTCGAACTTCCGCTCCACCTCGGTGTACCGAGAGCTGGTGTACCGAGAGCTCTTGGGCGTCTTGCCTGCCATGTCCACCTTCGCTGGTCCGTGAGGGACCACAAGCCTGCCACAACCGCGTGAACGAGCCCGGCGACGGGGATCGCTTCCTGTCTCGCCGCGCTGTGACAGCTCGGCGACCAAGGCGGTGGTGCTCGCTTTAGAAGCTGTGCTCCTCGGCCGGGAACGTCCCGGCCGCCACCTCGTCGGCGTACTGCGTTGCCGCGCGGCGCAATTCGCTGCCCACATCGCCGAAGCGCTTGACGAACTTGGCCGTCTTGCCCGACGTCAGCCCGGCCATGTCCTGCCAGACCAGCACTTGCCCATCGCAGTTGGGGCCGGCGCCGATGCCGATGGTCGGAATGGTCAGCTTCCCGGTGATCTGGGTGGCTAGTTCGGCGGGCACCATCTCCATGACCACCGAGAAGGCGCCAGCCTCGGCGACGGCGATCGCATCGGCGATGGTCTGGTCGGCGCCGTCACCGCGGCCCTGGACCTTGAAGCCGCCAAGGCCGTTCACGCTCTGCGGGGTGAAACCGATGTGCGCCATGACCGGGATGCCCGCCGCGGACAGGGTCGCGATCTGCTCGGTGACCCGTTGGCCCCCCTCGAGTTTGACCGCATGCGCACCGGTCTCCTTGAGGAAGCGGGTCGCGGTCGCCAACGCCTGCGCCGGGCCGGACTCGTAGCTGCCGAACGGCAGGTCGGCCACGACCAGCGCGTGCGGTGCGCCCCGCACCACACCGCGCACCAGCGGGATCAACTCGTCTAGCGTGATCGGCACCGTGGTGTCGTAGCCGTAGACGACGTTGGCCGCCGAGTCGCCCACGAGCAACACCGGGATGCCGGCGTCGTCGAAAGCCCGGGCGGTGGAGAAGTCGTAGGCGGTGAGCATTGCCCACTTGTGGCCTTCGGCTTTCCACTTCTGCAGGTGCGTGGTGCGAACCTTGACGCGCGGCTTGGTGGTGGGCTGATCGCTCGCAGCACCGTAGACAGTCTGTTCAGACATCGTGGTCCCTCTGATGGTCGGGTCGATCCTCGAGGCCCGTCCGGGTCCCCGGGTTCGTCTGACGCACCAAGTCTGCCACTCCGGCACACCAGGGTGAACACCGTGTCAAGTGCAGTTGCTCACACCAGGCCCCGCCGAACCGCTCGCTAGGTCCCCTAGCTGGTCACCACGATGCCTGACGGGGTGAAATCGCCGCTCGCCAGGACCGGAGGCGATCCATGGCAGCATGTGGTCCCATGAGGCTTCGGATCGGGGTCGCGGCGACCGTCATCGCACTGCCGCTCGTCGCGGGGTGCAGCAACCTGGTCGACGGTCGCGCGGTCATCGCCGTCCCGCCGCCGGGGACGCCGATCCAGTGGGCGCCGTGCCAGGCGGGTGCGCCGTCCGACGAGTCCCGCATCCCCGCCGGTGCGGACTGCGGTCTGCTGTCGGTGCCGGTGGACTACGGGGATCCCGACGGTGATGTGGCCCGGTTGGCGATGATCCGCTTCGAGGCCACCGGCGACAAGATCGGCTCGATGGTGGTCAACCCCGGCGGACCGGGTGAGTCGGGTGTCGAGGCGGCCGTGTCTATGCTGCCGGCGGTCCCGCAGTCGGTGCGGGAACGTTTCGACGTCGTCGGGTTCGACCCGCGCGGAGTCGCGTCGTCCACACCGGCGGTGTGGTGCAATTCCGACGCCGACAACGACCGGATCCGCGCCGACCCCCAGGTCGACTACACCCCCGAGGGTGTCGAACACATCGAGAGTGAGACCAAGGCGTTCATCGAACGCTGTGTCGACAAGTCCGGCGAGGAATTCCTGGCCAACATCGGCACCGTCAACGTCGCCAAGGACCTCGACGCGATCCGGGCCGCGCTCGGCGACGAGAAGCTGACCTACCTGGGCTACTCGTACGGCACCCGCATCGGCGCCTCCTACGCCGAGCAGTTCCCGCAGAACGTGCGCGCGATGATCCTGGACGGCGCGGTCGACCCCAATGCCGACCCGCTGCAGGCCGACATCCGCCAGGCCGCGGCGTTCCAGACCGCATTCAACGACTACGCCGCCGACTGCGCGAAGCGGCCGGACTGCCCGCTGGGCACCGACCCGGCCAAGGCCGTCGAGGTCTACAAGAGCCTGGTCGACCCACTGGTGGAGGAGCCGGCCAAAACCGACGACCCCCGCGGCCTGAGCTATAGCGACGCCATCGTCGGCACCATTCAGACGCTGTACTCACCGAGCCTGTGGCGCTACCTCACTCAGGGGCTCGCCGAGCTCGAGGCCGGACGCGGCGACACCATGCTGGCGCTGGCCGACCTCTACATGCGCCGGGATACACAGGGCCACTACAACAATTCGACCGACGCCCGGGTAGCGGTCAACTGTGTCGACCGGCCGCCGGTGACCGACCGCGACAAGATCGTCGAGCAGGACCGCAAGCTGCGCGAGGTGGCGCCGTTCATGAGCTACGGCGAATTCACCGGACACGCCCCGCTGAGCACCTGTGCGTTCTGGCCGGTCCCGCCGACCAGCACGCCGCACGAACTCGACGTCGACGGGCTACCGCCGATCCTGGTGGTGTCCACCACCAACGACCCGGCCACCCCCTACCAGGCGGGTGTCGACCTCGCCCGCCAACTCGGCGGCACCATGCTCACGTTCGAGGGCACCCAGCACACCGTGGTGTTCCAGGGCAACGCCTGCGTCGACGAGATCGCGGCCAGATACCTTATCGACGTCGTCGTACCGCCGCCGGACACCCGGTGCCGCTGACTGGTCACAGCCGGGTCACCGTTTGTCTGCTCGTGGCGCCTGAGCTGATCGGCCGTGCGAGCATGATCGCCATGTGGCGGGTAGGGCGGGCCTTGACGCTGGGCGCGTTGGCGCTCGTCGTCGCCGGCGGTGTCGCAGGCCCCGCATCGGCTACCCCGGAGGGGGACGCCACCGAGCTCTTCGGCCGGCCGCCGGTATGGGGTACGTGCCAGCAGTGGGTCGACGCGGCGCGGATACCCACCGCGCAGTGTGGGACCGTCTCGGTCCCGGTGAACTACGATCAGCCCGACGGCGCCCAGGCTCAGCTCGCGGTGATCCGGATCCCGGCCACCGGCGACCGCATCGGGGCGCTCATGGTCAACCCCGGCGGGCCGGGCGCCTCCGCGGTCGACACCGTCAGTGGTATGGGCGCCGCCCTCGCCGACACCGAGATCGGCCGGCGCTTCGACCTGGTGGGCTTCGATCCGCGCGGCGTAGGGCACTCCACGCCGCAGCTGCGCTGTCGCACCGACGCCGAATTCGACGCCTACCGCCGCGAACCGATGGTGGACTACAGCCCGGCCGGGGTGGCGCACATCGAGGGGATTCACCGCCGCTTCGCCCAGCAGTGTGTGGAGCGGATGGGCCGCGACTTCCTGGCCAACTTGGGCACCGCCGACGCCGCGCGGGACATGGAGGTGGTCCGGGCGGCGCTGGGGGAGGATCAGCTCAACTACCTCGGCTTCTCCTACGGCACCGAACTGGGCGCCGCCTACGCCGAGCGCTATCCCGACCGGTTGCGCGCGATGGTGCTCGACGGCGCGGTCGACCCCAGCCTCGACCCGATCGACGAATCCGTCGCGCAGCAGGCTGGATTCCAGCGGGCCTTCGACACCTACGGGGCGGACTGCGCCAAGTCCGCAGGCTGTCCACTGGGCAGCGACCCGACCCAGTTCGTGGCGCGCTACCGCCAGCTCGTCGACCCGCTGGTGGCTCGTCCGGCCGCCACTGCCGACCCACGGGGACTGAGTTACCAGGATGCGATCACGGGCACCGGTAACGCGCTGTACAGCCCGCGGTTCTGGCCGTATCTGACCAGCGGGCTGCTGGGCCTGCAGCGCGGCACTGACCCCGGGGACCTGTTGACGCTGGCCGACGAGTACCAGCGCCGAGATGCCGCAGGCCACTACAGCAACCGCCAGGACGCCTTCACCGCGATCCGCTGCGTGGATGCGCCCTACCCCACGGATCCGGCCGCATGGGTGCAGGCGGACCGGCGATTCCGGGAGGCGGCGCCGTTCCTGTCCTACGGCCAGTTCACCGGATACGCGCCGCGCGACGTGTGCGCGCTGTGGCCGGTGCCCGCCACGTCGGCGCCGCGGCCGGCCACCAACCCGGGCCCCGGGAAGGTCGTCGTGGTGTCCACCACCGGTGATCCGGCCACCCCGTATGAGGCCGGTGTCGCGTTGGCGCGGCAGATGGGCGCCTCGTTGATCACCTTCGAGGGCAGGCAGCACACCGTGGTCTTCAACGGCGACGCCTGTGTCGACACGGCGGTGGTGCGGTTCCTGGTCGACGGCGTCGTGCCGCCGAACGGTTTGCGGTGCTGACCGGGAATCCAGTCGGAGCAGCGCCGTAACACCGAATTAACAGGCGGAACCTACGCTCGCGGTCATGGATCGCCAGAAGGAATTCGTGCTGCGCACGCTGGAGGAACGCGACATCCGCTTCGTCCGGCTGTGGTTCACGGACGTCCTCGGTTACCTCAAGTCCGTGGCGATCGCGCCCGCCGAACTCGACGGCGCCTTCGAGGAGGGCATCGGCTTCGACGGCTCCGCGATCGAGGGCTTCGCGCGTGTCTCGGAAGCCGATGTGGTCGCCCGCCCCGATCCGTCCACCTTCCAGGTGCTGCCGTGGGTAGACCGTTCCGGCAAGCACCACTCGGCCCGGATGTTCTGCGACATCACCATGCCCGACGGGTCGCCGTCGTGGGCCGACTCCCGCCACGTGCTGCGCCGCCAGCTCGCCAAGGCCAGCGATCTAGGGTTCTCCTGCTACGTGCACCCCGAGGTCGAGTTCTTCCTCCTCGAACCCGGCCCCAACGACGGCACTCCACCTGTACCGGCCGACACCGGCGGGTACTTCGACCAGGCCGCGCACGACTCGGCGCCCAACTTCCGCAGGCACGCCATCGACGCGCTCGAGCAGATGGGCATCTCGGTCGAGTTCAGCCACCACGAAGGCGCCCCCGGCCAGCAGGAGATTGACCTGCGCTACGCCGACGCGCTCTCGATGGCCGACAACGTGATGACGTTCCGCTACGTCGTCAAAGAGATCGCGCTCGGTGACGGCGTCCGGGCGTCGTTCATGCCCAAACCGTTCGCCGAACACCCCGGCTCGGCGATGCACACCCACATGAGCCTGTTCGAGGGCGACACCAACGCCTTCCACAGCCCCGACGACCCGCTGCAGCTCTCCGACGTCGCCAAGTCGTTCATCGCGGGCATCCTCGAGCACGCCTGCGAGATCAGCGCCGTCACCAACCAGTGGGTGAACTCCTACAAGCGACTGGTGCACGGCGGCGAGGCGCCGACGGCCGCCTCCTGGGGCGCGGCCAACCGCTCTGCGCTGGTCCGGGTGCCGATGTACACCCCGCGCAAGGCGTCGTCGCGCCGCGTCGAGGTGCGCAGCCCCGATTCGGCGTGCAACCCGTACCTGACGTTCGCGGTGCTGCTGGCCGCCGGACTGCGCGGGGTGCAGAAAGGCTACGTGCTGGGTCCGCAGGCCGAGGACAACGTGTGGAGCCTGACCCCCGAAGAGCGCCGCGCTATGGGCTACAAGGAGTTGCCCGGCAGCCTCGGCGTCGCGCTCGGCGAAATGGAGAACTCCGAATTGGTCGCCGAGGCGTTGGGGGAGCATGTCTTCGACTACTTCCTGCGCAACAAGCGCGCGGAGTGGGAAACGTATCGCAGCCATGTCACGCCGTACGAGCTGCGGGCGTACCTGTCGCTGTGAGACGGGCGCGGTAACGTCGGCAGCGTGGCCCGACCGTCGACCGAACGCTCCACGCTGCCCAGCACCGGGCGTCTCGGGCTGGTGGAGAACCAGGCCCCCGCGCACCTCGACCGGCTGGGCTGGAACACCGACCGACACGTCGAACTACTGTGGTCGCTCTCACGTGCACCCGACGCCGACAGCGCACTGCAGACCATGGTCCGCCTCGCCGACGCGCTCGGCGACGGCTGGGACAGGCTCGACGCCGCACTGCTGAGCGACAAACCGTTGCGCGGACGGCTGTTCGCGGTGCTGGGTTCGTCGCTAGCGCTCGGCGACCACCTCGTCGCCCACCCCGAGAAGTGGGAATTGCTCGCGGGCAAGGTTGCGCTCTCGACGGCCGAGGCGCTGCGCGAGGAGTTCATCGCGCTCGCGCAATCGGTCACCGACGCAGCTTCGGCGATGCTGCCGCTGCGCACCCTGTACCGCGACCGGCTGCTGGTGCTCGCCGCCCTCGACGTGGCGCCCACCGTGGAGAACGAACCGGTGCTGCCGTTCTCGACCGTCGGCGAGCACCTGTCGGACCTGGCCGACGCCGCGCTCGCCAGTGCGCTCGAGGTGGCGATGCGCTCGGTGTGCGGCGACGCCGACCGGCCTCGCATCGCCATCATCGCGATGGGCAAATGCGGCGCGCGCGAACTCAACTACGTCAGCGATGTCGACGTCATCTTCGTCTCCGACCCCGCCGACGGGACCACCACCCGGGTGGCCGGGGAGATGATGCGGTTCGCCGCCGACGCGTTCTTCGAAGTCGACGCGGCGCTGCGTCCGGAAGGCAAACACGGTCAACTCGTCCGCACGCTGGATTCGCACGTCGCCTACTACCAGCGCTGGGCCAGGACGTGGGAGTTCCAGGCACTGATGAAGGCCCGGCCCGCGGCCGGTGACGCCGATCTGGGCCGCGAGTACATTCAGGCGCTGTCTCCGATGGTCTGGACCGCCTGTGAGCGTGAGGATTTCGTCCCCGAGGTGCAGGCGATGAGACGGCGGGTGGAGGAACTGCTGCCTGCCGGGGTGCGGGGTCGGGAACTCAAACTCGGGACCGGGGGCCTGCGCGACGTGGAATTCGCCGTCCAGCTGCTGCAGCTCGTACACGGACGCAACGACGAGTCGCTGCACGTCGCGTCGACGGTCGATGCGCTGGCGGCGTTGGGCGCCGGCGGCTACGTCGGCCGCGACGACGCCGCCAATCTCACCGCGTCCTACGAATTCCTGCGGCTCCTCGAGCACCGGCTGCAGCTGCAGCGACTCAAGCGGACCCACCTGCTGCCGGAGGCCGACGACGACGAGGCGTTGCGCTGGCTGGCCCGCGCCGCGCACGTCCGACCCGACGGGCAGCACGATGCCCTCGGCGTGCTGCGCGAGGAACTCAAGCGGCAGAGCCTGCGGGTGTCGCGGCTGCATGCCAAGCTGTTCTACCAGCCACTGCTGGAGTCGGTGCGCCAACCGGCGCTGGGCATCGAGCCGGGGATGAGCACCGCCGCGGCCGAAAGGCAGCTGGCGGCATTGGGGTACGAGGGTCCGCAGAGCGCCCTGACGCATCTGGCCGCGCTCACCGGTGAGCGTGGTCGTCGCGGCCGGGTGCAGCGGGTGCTGCTGCCCACGCTGCTCGACTGGCTCTCCGACACCCCCGACCCCGACGCCGGCCTGCTGTCCTACCGCCGCATCAGCGAGGCGCTGGCCGAGCAGCGGTGGTATCTGAGCACGCTGCGCGACGAGGGAGCCGTCGCCAAACGGCTGATGCGGGTGCTCGGGACGTCGGCCTACGTGCCCGACCTGTTGATGCGCGCCCCGGAGGTCATCCAGCTCTACGCCGACGGACCCAACGGACCCAAACTGCTCGACACGGAACCCGAAGCCATGGCAAGGGGGCTGGTGGCGTCGGCGGGCAGGCACGCCGACCCGGTGCGGGCCATTGACGCGGCGCGCACACTGCGGCGCCGCGAACTCGCGCGCATCGCCTCGGCCGATCTGCTTGGCATGCTCGAGGTTACCCAGGTGTGCCGGGCGCTGACGGCGCTGTGGGTGGCCGTGCTGCAGGCCGCGCTGGACGCGGTGATGCGCGCCAACGCCCCCGAGGGCGGGCCCCCCGCGCGAATCGCGGTGATCGGCATGGGCCGGCTCGGAGGCCAGGAACTGGGATACGGCTCGGACGCCGACGTGATGTTCGTCTGCGAACCGTGCAGTGGCGCCGAGGAATCCGCCGCGGTGAAGTGGGCGACCGGCGTTGCCGAGGGGGTGCGCTCACGGCTGGGGACCCCGAGCGCAGACCCGCCACTGGAAGTGGACACGGGGCTGCGCCCCGAGGGACGTAACGGACCGCTGGTGCGCACGCTGGCGTCCTACGAGGCGTACTACGCACAGTGGGCGCAGCCGTGGGAGGTGCAGGCGCTGCTGCGCGCGCACCGCGTCGCAGGGGATCTCGAACTCGGTGAACGGTTCCTGCTGACGATCGACAAGACGCGCTACCCGGCCGGCGGCGCGTCGGCACAAGCCGTCCAGGAGATCCGGCGGATCAAGGCCCGCGTCGACGCCGAACGGTTACCGCGCGGCGCGGATCCCAACACCCACACCAAGCTCGGCCGGGGCGGGCTGGCCGACATCGAATGGACCGTCCAGCTCATGCAGCTGCGATTCGCGCACAAGGTGCCGGCCCTGCACTGCACCTCGACGCTGGAGGCGCTCAACGCGATCGGCGCCGCCGAACTCATCGCAGAAGGAGACGTCGACCTGTTGCGGCAGGCCTGGCTCACGGCGACGCGGGCGCGTAACGCGCTGGTGCTGGTGCGCGGCAAGCCGACCGACCAGCTGCCCGGCCCAGGCCGGATGCTCAACGCGGTGGCGGTGGCCGCCGGCTGGGACAGCGACGACGGCGGCGAGTTCCTCGACAACTACCTGCGGGTGACGAGACGCGCGAAGACGGTGGTCCGCAAGGTGTTCGGTGGCTGAGACGGCACAGCCCCGGAGTGGCCGTCCGACCTGGTGAGCACCGAGGAGTACGCGCGGCTCGCTACGAACAACGGGGCCACCGGTTCCACAACGGCGTCTTCACGTCACCGACATGAAGGCCCCTCGACGAAGCTACCGTGCGTCGCGGTCGAGGGCCAGCTAAGAGCGCGGCCGCCGGAACCGGCTGAGCAGCCCGCCGCGGCGAACCGGTTGACCGGTCGCGTATCCGGCGGGTGCGGCGGTCCCGGTGACCACCCGGTTGGGCGCCACCCCGCCTGCCCCGACGCCGCCCATCCGGCCGCGTCGGCGGGCATCGGCCGACCACGCACCGGCGCCGAGTCCGGCGATCGCGAGGAAGCCGAAGCAGAACAGCAGGACCACCTCGCCGCCGTTCTGCATCGGCCAGAAGCTGGCCGCCGGCCCGTCCAGCGGCGGCCAGTGCTTCCAGAAGTAGGCCACGGCCATCTCACCGGAGGCGATGAACGCCGCGACCCGGGTGAAGAGGCCCACTGCGATGAGCAGACCCGCCGAAAGTTCGATGATCCCGGCCCACCAGAACGGCCAGGTGCCGACCGGGATGGGTTCACCCACCGGCCAGCCGAAGATCTTCGCCGAACCGTGCAGTGCGAACAGGAGGCCGGCAATGATGCGGAAAACACTCAGGAGCGGGGAGGAATAGCTCGCCAACCGAGCGTCGAAAGTGGTCGCCATGGGCTGACCTTACGCGCCGATATGCCGCGGGTTCACAGCTCGAGCAACACTGTCACCGGACCGTCGTTGACCAGTTCCACTTCCATGTGCGCCCCGAAAACTCCTGTTTGCACAGATGCTCCCAGCACACGCAGCGCCTCACAGAACGCGCCGACCAACGGTTCGGCGACCGGTCGGGGCGCCGCGGCGCTCCATGACGGTCGCCGCCCCTTGACGGTGTCGGCATCGAGAGTGAACTGGCTGACGACCAGGATCGGCGCGGCCAGGTCGGCGGCCGAGCGCTCGCCGTCGAGAATTCGCAGCCGCCAGAGCTTTCCGGCGAGTTTGCGCGCGATGTCCGCGTCGTCGGTGTGGGTGACGCCGACCAGTGCGAGGAGGCCCTGGTGGGTGGGTGCGATGGCGCCCACCACGTCGCCGTCGACGACGACGCTCGCTGAGGATACCCGCTGCACCAGAACCCGCATGGGTCCATCCAAGCGACAGGGCCGGGTGGTGCGAACACCCCCCGGCCCTTCACGTCGCTGACGGCTCAGACGTCGTAGTACAGCGAGAACTCGTAGGGATGCGGACGGATCTGGATCGGCATGATCTCGTTCTCCCGCTTGTAGGAGATCCAGGTCTCGATCAGGTCCTCGGTGAACACGCCACCCTCGGTGAGGTACTCGTGATCCTCCTCGAGCCGGTCGATCACCGCGGACAGCGACGTCGGAGCCTGCGGGATGCCGGCGGCCTCGTCCGGCGGCAGCTCGTAGAGGTCCTTGTCGACCGGGGCCTGCGGCTCGATCTTGCGCTTGATGCCGTCGATGCCGGCCATCAGCATCGCCGCGAACGCCAGGTACGGGTTGCCCGAGCTGTCCGGGCAGCGGAACTCGAGACGCTTGGCCTTCGGGTTGTTGCCGGTGATCGGGATGCGCACGCACGCCGAGCGGTTGCGCTGGCTGTACACCAGGTTGATCGGCGCCTCATAGCCCGGCACCAAACGCTTGTAGGAGTTCACCGTGGGGTTGGTGAACGCCAGCAGCGACGGCGCGTGGTGCAGGATGCCGCCGATGTAATGGCGGGCGAGGTCGGACAGACCCGCGTAACCCGACTCGTCGTGGAACAGCGGCTGGCCGTCCTTCCACAGCGACTGATGGGCGTGCATACCGGAGCCGTTGTCCCCGAACAGCGGCTTGGGCATGAACGTGACCGTCTTGCCCTCCTGCCATGCGGTGTTCTTGATGATGTACTTGAACAGCAACACGTCATCGGCGGCGTGCAGCAGCGTGTCGAACTTGTAGTTGATCTCGGCCTGACCGGCGGTGCCCACCTCGTGATGGCCGCGCTCGAGGATGAAGCCGGCGTTCTGCAGGTTCGTGGCCATCTTGTCGCGCACGTCCACATAGTGGTCGTAGGGCGCGACGGGGAAGTAACCGCCCTTGGGACGCACCTTGTAACCGCGGTTGGCGCTGCCGTCCGCCTCGAACGGCTCGCCGGTGTTCCACCAACCCGACTCGGAATCGACCTCGTAGAAGGTGCCGTTGATCTTCGAGTCGAAGGTGACCGAGTCGAAGATGTAGAACTCGGCCTCGGCGCCGAAGAAGCAGGTGTCGGCGATGCCGGTGCTGGCCAGGTAGTTCTCGGCCTTGCGTGCCACGTTGCGGGGGTCGCGGGAGTAGGCCTCGCGGGTGAACGGATCGTGCACGAAGAAGTTCATGTTCAGCGTCTTGGCGTGCCGGAACGGGTCGATGCGCGCCGTCGCCGGGTCGGGCAGCAGCATCATGTCCGACTCGTGGATCGACTGGAAGCCGCGGACAGACGAGCCGTCGAACGCCAGACCGTCGTCGAAGACACTTTCGTCGAAGGCCGAGGCCGGGATCGAGAAGTGCTGGACGACGCCGGGCAGATCGCAGAAGCGAATGTCGACGTATTCGACCGATTCGTCCTTGATCAACTTGATGATGTCGTCGGCCGTCTTATCTGCCACTCTACTTTTCTCCTTTACTGGTAACCCGCGCGTTGACGCTAGGGACACGATGTTGCACGATCGTCAACCGCATGTTGCGGCAGCGTTACGGCGGAGCATCACACCCGGTTTCGCGGCGGGCGCCGCGGGCACCCCTATCCTTTCAGTATGGCCCGCACGCTCGGGTCCTGGCTGTCCGGACCGGAATCGAACCGCGGACCCGGCGGCCCGGGCCGACCACCGACTGAATACCCGGGTGAGAGGCTCGGCGCGCCCGACAGCGGGCCCGGGTCGATGGCGCGGTTCGGCCGCCGGGTCGCCGCCCTGCTCGTCGACTGGTTCGTCGCCTACGGGCTGGCCGCGCTGGCGATGGCACTCGGCCTCATCTCGGTCGGTGCGCTGTCGACGGTGATCCTCGTCATCTGGTTCCTCCTCGGGGCGGCGTCGGTGCGCCTGTTCGGCTTCACCCCCGGTCAGTTCGTCCTCGGGCTGATGGTGGTGTCGATGGACGACCGACAGCACGTCGGCCTGGGCCGCGCCGTGGTTCGCGGGCTGCTGATCGCACTGGTGATCCCGGCGCTGTTCACCGACGAGGATCTGCGCGCGCTGCACGATCTGGCCACCAAGACGGCGGTGGTTCGCCGAACATGAGCTCTTCCGGGCCAGTAACCGGCGCACACGCTCACATTCGACGTCAGTCCTCGTGGCGCATCTGCCCGTTCATCATCGTCAGCACCACGTTCGTGCGATGAATGTCGTGGAGGTCGACCTCCAGGATGATCTGGTCGAGCACGATCAGATCGGCGCGATTGCCGGCCTCGACGGAGCCCACCAAGGCGTCCAGCCTGATCTGGTAGGCGGCGCCGATCGTGTTGGCGTGCACCGAACGCCGCGAAATGCGGCGCCCACTCACGCGCGGTGCACACCTGCGGAAGTATCGCCGGTGGACCTACTGTGCGTGTCGCGGCGCGCCGCTAACGGCGGCGCACGGTGCGCTGGACGCCGCGCATCTTGGCCTGCGCGGGCATCGGGCCCTTCGGCATCGCGGCCGGGCCGATCTTGGTGCCCAGCGCTGCCAGCCGCGACTCCAGCGCATCCATCTGCTTGACGGTGATGTTGGCGGGGAGCTTGTTGAGGTGGCGCTCGAGCTTGGCCAACGGCACCTCGCCCTCGCCGTTGCCGACGACGACGTCATAGATCGGGGTGTCGCCGATCAGCCGGGCGGTGCGCTTCTTTTCCTGGGCGAGCAGCGGCTTGACCCGGCCGGCGTTGCCCTCGCCGACGAAGATGACGCCGGGACGGCCGATCACCCGGTGGACGGCGTCGAAGTTGCCTGTCGCCGCGACGCCCGGCGTCACCCGCCACCGCCCGCGCAGATTGTCCAGTGCCCACGCGGCGGCGCCGGTCTGGCCCTCGGCCTTGCGGTACACCGACTTCTGCGCCCGGCGCCCGAAGATGATGAATGCCACCAGCGCCCCGAGCACGATGCCCAGCGGGATCAGCATGTACGTCGTGAACCCGCCGGCGAGGACACCGACCGCGACCGAAACACCGACGACCAGGACGAACGCGCCGATCATGTACGGCAGGAGCCGGCTGTCCTCTTTGCGCTGGATCTGGAACGCCTGCCAGAGCTGACTGCGCCGCTGCTTGGACGCGGCCTTGCGGGCGGCCTTCGCCTCGGCCTTTGCGGCCTTGGTGGCGGCGGTGTTGCGGGTCTTGGCCATGCCCTCAGGATACGGGTGGCGTCGCGGCCCATTTCAGCCGCGCAGCCTGCGCGTACAGCCGCCCCGCACGGTAGGACGAACGCACCAGCGGACCGGCCAGCACGCCGACGAATCCGAGACCCTCGGCGAACTCCGCGAACTCGACGAACTCCTCGGGAGTGACCCAGCGGTCCACGGGATGGTGGCGGGGCGAGGGCCGCAGGTACTGCGTGATCGTGACGATGTCGCAGCCCGCCTCGTGTAGGTCGACCAGCGCCGTCCGTACCTCGTCGGGCGTCTCACCCATGCCGAGGATCAGGTTGCTCTTGGTAACCAGGCCATCGTCGCGGGCCGCGGTCAGCACCGCGAGGCTGCGCTCGTACCGGAAGGCCGGCCGGATCCGCTTGAAGATGCGCGGGACCGTCTCGACGTTGTGCGCCAACACTTCCGGGCGCGACTCGAAGACGGTCTCCAGCTGCACACGGTCGCCGTTGAAATCGGGGATCAGCAGTTCGACGCCGGTGTCGGGGTTGAGCCGCTTGATCTCGCGTACGGTCTCCGCGTACAGCCAGGCGCCGCCGTCGGGCAGGTCGTCGCGCGCGACGCCGGTGACCGTCGAGTACCGCAGCCCCATGGCCGCCACACTCTGGGCGACCCGGCGCGGTTCGTCGCGGTCGAGTTCGGTCGGCTTACCGGTGTCGATCTGGCAGAAGTCACAGCGGCGCGTGCACTGCTCTCCGCCGATCAGGAAGGTGGCCTCGCGGTCCTCCCAGCATTCGAAGATGTTGGGACACCCGGCCTCTTCGCACACCGTGTGCAGGCCTTCACGCCGGACGAGGGATTTGAGCTCTTGGTACTCCGGTCCCATCCTGGCGCGGGTCTTGATCCACGGGGGTTTGCGTTCGATGGGCGTCTGGGCGTTGCGAACCTCCAGGCGCAGGAGTTTTCGGCCCTCCGGCGGCGTGACCGTCACTGTGCCGATTCTAGCCGCTGTGTCGATTCTGGCCGCTGTGTCGATTCTGGCCGCCGTGTCGATTCTGGCCGCGGTGTCGCTTCTACCCGCGCGACCGCGCCCGCATCGATCGGCAGGCGGCCGTCGAGCGCGTCACACACCCGCTCGGTGACGGCATCGGTGACCTCGGCGACGGTGACGCGGCGTCCCAGTTCGGCGGTCAGCGACGTCACGCCAGCATCGGCGATCCCGCACGGCACGATGACCGAGAACGCCGACAGGTCACAGTCGCAGTTCAAGGCGAACCCGTGCAGCGTGGTGCCGCGGGACACCCGGACACCGATGGCGCCGATCTTGCGTTCCGGCCGCGGGCCGTCACCGGGAAGCCAGACCCCCGAGCGGCCGTCGACCCGCCCGGCGTCGAGCCCCAGGTCAGTGCACACCGCGATCAGGGCCTCCTCGATGCGGCGCACGAAGTTCACCACGTCGAGCGGTTCGGCCAGTCCGACGATCGGGTAGCCGACCAGCTGGCCGGGGCCGTGCCAGGTGATCTTGCCGCCGCGGTCGGTGTTCACCACCGGCGTGCCGTCCAGGGGACGCTCGTGTGGTTCGGTGCGCCTACCCGCCGTGTAGACAGCCGGATGTTGCAGCAGCAGAAGGGTGTCGGGTCCGCCGGCGACCCGCGCATCGACGAGCCGGCGCTGCTGTTCCCACGCGTCGAGGTAGTCGACGGTGCCCAGGTGCCGCACCTCTGGGGGGTGGGTCGACGACCTGATCGAAACCGCCATGTCCTCGACGCTACTCGTTCAGGCGTCCCGCGGACCGGTGGCGTAGGCGAGGGCTTCCCCGACGGTGTTGTGGTGGAACGTGAACCCGGCTCGCTCCAGTGCGGCGGGGATCGCCCGCTGACCGCTGAGCAGCCCTTCGTCGGCGAATTCGCCGAGCACCGTGCGCAGAGCGAACCCGGGCACCATCAGCGGGGCCGGCCGGTTGAGCGCACGGCCCAGCGCCGTGGTGAACTCCGCGTTCGTGACCGGTGCCGGACCGGTCAGGTTCAGCGGGCCGGACAGGTCTTCCCGGGCTACCGCGAACAGCACCGCGCGCACCTGGTCCTCGAGGCTGATCCACGGCATGTACTGCCTGCCGTTGCCCAGTCGCGCGCCCGAGCCCAGGCTGAACAGCGGTTTGAGCCGGCTCAGCATCCCGCCGGACGATGAGAGCACCAGACCCGTGCGCAGCAGCACCACCCGGGCGCCGTCGTCGGCGGCCGCCGCCGTCGCGGCCTCCCAGTCCACGCAGAGCTGTGCGAGGAAGCCGTCGCCCGCGGGTGCGGATTCGTCGGTCACCCGGTCGCGGGTATCGCCGTAATAGCCGACGGCACTGGCGTTGACCAGCACCGGGACCCCGGCCTCGGCGACGGCGTTGGCCAGCACCTCGGTGGGGTCGATGCGGCTGTCGCGCAGGGTCTGCTTGAACGCACCCGACCAGCGGCGCTGCCCGACGCCGACACCGCACAGGTTGATCACGGCGTCGACCCCGCGAAGCGCATCCCCGTGTAACTCACCGCTGTCCGGATTCCAGAACACCTCGTCGGCGTTCGACGGTGGCCGGCGCACGATCCGCACCACCCGGCGGTCCGCTGCGCGCAGCGCCGACACCAACGCCGAACCGATGAGACCGGAAGAGCCCGCGATCGCGATCACGGCCCCGCCAGATGTCGCCGGCCCCCCGGCTCCGGTGGCCACCGGGTTAGAGCCCCAGGTCGGCCTCGAACGAACCCTCTTCGAGTCGGCGCTTGATGGTGGTCAGGAAGCGACCGGCGTCCGCACCGTCGATGAGCCGGTGGTCGTAGGTCAGCGGCAGGTAGCAGATCGACCGCACACCGATCGACTCGTTGCCGAACTCGTCGACGATCACCCGCGGCCGCTTGACGATCGCGCCGGTGCCCAGCATCGCCGCCTGCGGCGGAACCAGGATCGGCGTGTCGAACAGCGCGCCCTGGCTGCCGATGTTGGTGATGGTGAACGTGCCGCCGGACAGTTCCTCTGGTTTGAGGTCACCGGAGCGGGCGCGCGACGCGATGTCGTTGATCGCCCGGGCCAGCCCGCCCAGCGACAGGTCGCCGGCGTTCTTGACGACGGGGGAGAGCAGACCCTGTTCGGTGTCGACCGCGAAGCCGAGGTGCTCGGCGTCGTAGTAGGTGATCTCCTTGGTGTCCTCGTTGTAGCTCGCGTTGACGTTCGGGTGCATCTTCAGCGCGTCGATGACCGCCCTGGCGATGAACGGCAGGTACGTGAGGTTCACGCCCTCACGCTCGGCGAAGCCCGCCTTGGCCTTGGTACGCAGGGCCACGATCTTGGTCATGTCGACCTCGTGGGTCTGCGTCAACTGCGCTGTGGCTTGCAGGGACTCGCGTGTCTTCTTCGCCGTCAGCTGGCGGATGCGGGTGGCCTTCTGCGTCGTGCCACGCAGGTGCGCCAGCGGCGCGTCGGCAGCGTTCGCGTTCGCGGGCGCCATCGCCGCGGCCGGCGCCTTGCCGGGTGCCTCGGCAGCGTCCTCGGTTTTTCCGGCCGGCGCCTTCTTGGCCTCTGCCGCCGCAAGCACATCCTGCTTGCGGATGCGGCCCCCCACGCCGGTGCCCTTGACGCCGGCCAGGTCGACGTCGTGCTCGGCGGCCAGTTTGCGCACCAGCGGTGTGACGTAGGGGCCGCCGCCGTCGGACGGCTCGGTGTCCTGCTGCGGCTCGGGTTCCTTCTTGGGCTCGGGTTTCGGCTCCGGCTTGGACTCGGGTTTCGGCTCCGGCTTGGACTCCTGCCTGGGTTCCGGCTCTTGCTCGGGTTCCGGCTCCGGCTCGGGTTCGGCCTCGGGTTCGGTCTCGGCCTGATCGGCGTCACCGATCTTCGCTAGTTCGCCGCCGACCTCTACCGTGTCGTCCTCATCGGCGATGATCTCGAGCAGTGTGCCCGCGACAGGGGAGGGAATCTCGGTGTCCACCTTGTCGGTCGACACCTCCAGCAGCGGTTCGTCGACCTCGACGCTGTCGCCCACCTTCTTGAGCCACCGGGTGACCGTGCCCTCGGTAACGGATTCGCCCAGTTCGGGCATCTTCACCGGGGTCGCCGAACCCGACGACTTCGGCTTCGACTCCTTCTTCTTCGATTCCGTTTGGGGCTCGTCGGCCGTCTCCTCGGCGGCCGGTTGCGACTGCACCGCCGGTTCCTCGGCGGGCTTCTCGTCTTCCGACGAGTCGTCGGAGGAGTCGTCGCCGTCCCCGATCACCGCCAGTTCGCCGCCGACCTCGACAGTGTCGTCCTCCTGCGCCACGATCTTTTGCAGCACACCGGAGGCCGGAGCCGGGATCTCGGTGTCGACCTTGTCGGTCGAGACCTCGAGTAGCGGTTCGTCCTGTTCGACGGTGTCACCCTCTTGCTTGAGCCACCGGGTGACGGTGCCTTCGGTGACGCTCTCACCGAGAGCGGGCATCTGAACAGAGACGGCCATGTGTGTTGGCTCCTTCGCACGATCAGTCGCGGGGGTGGGCGAACGTCGCAACCCATCCTTCCACGTCTGTACCCGGCTTTCCTCGAGAGACTCGGCAGCAGATTGCTCTGGCACTATCGAAAGGGATGTGACGAGAGCAGAGGGAGACGGTGGGACTGTTCGACAAGTGGCGCGGTCGCCGTTCCGCGCGTGCGGAGGGCCGCGACCCCGCGGCCGACCTGAGGTATCTGCGGCAGTGGGTGGCCGAACACCGCGGCGTCGAGGCGTACGTCGAACCGAAGACCACCGTCACCGACGTCACGGTGGTGCTCGTCGCCGCCGACGGTGAATGGACGCGGCGGCGCGCCGGGGGAGACGCAGGTGCGCGGCGGCTGTCCGAACGGCTCAAGATCCCGGTGTACGACGTCCAGAAAGTTGGCTACCCGCAGCGCATGCGCGACTATGACGCCCGCCGGCGCATAGAACGCAAACGCGCCGCCCGCCGCGAACTAGAAGGGTGACACCGCGATGACCGGATCCGTGTCCCGACCCGCCCCGCGCTTCGTCGACAGCACCGAAGGAGTGCGCGTCGCCGTTTACGAAGAGGGCAACCTCGACGGACCCACGCTGATCCTGGTGCATGGCTGGCCGGACTCGCATGTGGTGTGGGACAGCGTGGTGGCCCGACTCGCCGAACGGTTTCACCTCGTCCGCTACGACAACCGCGGCGTCAGCCCGACCTCGGCACCGAAACGTGCCGCGTCGTACACCACCGCCCGCTATGCTGACGACTTCTCGGCGGTCGCCGACGCCGTCTCACTCGGCCGGGGAGTGCACGTGGTGGCTCACGACTGGGGTTCCGCCGGCATGTGGGAGTACCTGTCGCGACCGGAGGCCGCCGAGCGGGTCGCTTCGTTCACGTCGCTGTCGGGGCCGAGCATCGACCACGTCCACCGGTACGTCATCGACGGACTCAAGCGGCCGTACCGGATCCGCAGACTGGGGCGCGCGCTGAACCAGTTCACACGGTTGAGCTACATGATCCTGCTGTCGGTCCCGGTGGTCGGCCCGGTGCTCGTGCGCACCTTCATCGCCGAGGGCCTGCGGCAGTTCCAGCGGATCGCCGAGGGCATCGCCACCGATCGGCTGCTGCACTCCGATACCTATCGGGCCGACGCCGCGCGCAGCGTGAAGGTTTACCGCGCCAACTACTTCCGCGCATTGCTCACCACACGCACTCCCCGCGTCGTCGACGTCCCCGTGCAGCTGATCGTCAACACCGGCGACGCGTTCATCCGGCCCTACGTCTACGACGAGATCGCACCCTGGTTGCCGACGCTGTGGCGGCGGGAGTTGCGCGCGGGGCACTGGTCACCGATGTCGCACCCGCACGCGATCGCGCGGGCCGTCGCACAACTCGTCGATCACGTCGACGGTGGTCCGTCCGACCGGGAGCTGCGCAGGGCGCGGGTGGGTGTGCCGCGCGAGCACTTCTCGGACACGCTCGTCTCGGTGACCGGCGCAGGCAGCGGCATCGGCCGTGAGACCGCGCTGGCCTTCGCGCGGGAAGGCGCCGAACTGGTGGTCAGCGACATCGACGAGGCCGGTGCGAAGGCGACGGCGGCCGCGATCGAAGCCGCAGGCGGCGTCGCGCACGCCTACCGGCTCGACGTGTCCGACGCCGACGCGGTCGAGCGGTTCGCCGACGAGGTCTGCGCCACCTACGGTGTCCCCGACATCGTGGTCAACAACGCCGGCGTCGGACAGGCCGGCCGCTTCCTGGACACCCCGCGCGACGAGTGGGACCGGGTCCTCGACGTGAACCTCGGCGGAGTGGTCAACGGATGCCGCGCGTTCGCCCGTCGGCTCGTCGAGCGCGGCACCGGCGGGCACATCGTCAACGTCGCCTCGATGGCATCGTACGCACCGCTGCAGTCGCTCAACGCCTACTGCACCAGCAAGGCCGCGGTGTACATGTTCTCCGACTGCCTGCGCGCCGAACTCGACGAGGCCGGGATCGGGCTCACCACCATCTGCCCGAGCACCGTCAACACCAACATCGTGCGCGACACCCGCATCCACGCGCCGGCCGACCGCACCGGCGACGTCGCCGGCCGGCGCGGTCAACTGCAGAAGATGTTCGCGATGCGCCGTTACGGCCCCGACAAGGCCGCCAAGGCGATCGTCGCCGCCGTCAAGGCGGACAAGGCGATCAGGCCGGTGATGCCGGAGGCCTACTTCGTCTACGGTGTCTCGCGGGTGCTGCCGCAGGCATTGCGCAGCACCGCCCGCGGCCGGGTGCTCTAGCCGTTTCTCGGCTTCTCAGCCCTGGGCCGCGATGTCTTCGAGGACCGCGAACATCGTGCGCGTCGGAACCCCGGTGCCGCCCTTGGGGGTGTAACCCCATGGGCCGCCGGAGTTGTACGCCGGGGCCGCGACGTCGATGTGCGCCCACTCGACACCGTCGGCGACGAACTCGCGCAGATAGGTGCCTGCCACGAGCATGCCCGCATAGCGCGAACCACTGACATTGGCGAGGTCGGCGACCGTCGACTTGAGCTCGTCTTTGAGTTCCTCGGGCAGCGGCATCGCCCACGCGTTCTCACCAACCTGCTGCGACAGCGTGGCCACCCGGTCGCGGAAGGCATCGCTGCCCATCACACCGGGCGTGCGGGAACCGAGCGCCACGGTCTGGGCGCCGGTCAGCGTCGACGTCTCGATCAGGTAGTCGGGGTCGTCCTCGCAGGCCCGCACGATCGCGTCGGCCAGGATCAACCGGCCCTCGGCGTCGGTGTTGAGCACCTCCACGGTGGTGCCGCCGTACTGGGTCAGCACGTCACCGGGCCGTTGGGCGGTCGACGACGGCATGTTCTCCGCCATCGGCACCGTCGCGATCACGTCGATCGGCAGCTTCTGCTTGGCCGCGAGCGCGACGGTGGCGATCACCGCGGCCGCCCCGCCCATGTCGGAGGTCATGTGGTGCATGTTGGCGGCCGGCTTGATCGAGATGCCACCGGTGTCGAAGGTGATGCCCTTGCCGACGAGCGCTACTCGCTTCGCCCGGTTCTCCCCACGCATCTTGGCGCCCTTGTGGGTCAGCCGCACCAGCCGTGGCGGCCGCGACGAACCCTTGCCGACGCCGACGATGCCGCCGTAACCCGCCTTGGCCAAGGCCTTCTCGTCGAGGATCTCGACGCTCAGACCGGCGGCCTCACCCAGCGCCTTCGCGCGCTGGGCGAACTCGTCCGGATAGAGGTGGCTGGGCGGGGTGTTGACGAAGTCGCGGGCAGTCGCGACGGCGACGGCGATGTCGGTGGCACGCTGCGCGGCGTCGCCGGCGCGGGTCTTCGACTCCTGCGACAGCGCGGTGATCGCCCGCAGACCGCCGTCCTTGGGGGCGGTCTTGTCGCTGCGGAACTCGGTGAAGCGGTACGAGCCCAGGATCAGGCCCTCGATCGCCGCCTCCAGGTCCAGCGCCGACAACGTGCTCAGCACCGCCGCGGCCTTGTCGAGCGACCGCGCCGCGTTGCCGGCCGCTCTTCGCACGGTGTCGGTGGGCCACTCGTCGCGGTCCTTGCCCAAGCCGACCGTCAGGACGCTGGCCACCGGCAGCGAGGACACCACCAGGCGGTGCGTCTGGCCTTCACCGCCGGTCGCACCGACCGCCCCCAGTGCGGCCTCGATCTCCCGGACAGCGTCGCTGTCGAGGAACGGCGACGCGGTGAGAACGGCGGCGGCGTCGTCACGGCTGACGACGGGCACGACCAGCACGGTGTCGCCCACGCCGCGGCTCGGTGTGGAAGAACTGACGGTGACGATGGGGGCCTGGTAGCCGGGATCGGAACTCACGGGAATCCACCCTAAGGTGTCAGGCGTGACCGAACCCCTGCACGGCCCCCTCGAAGACCGGCACCGCGAGCTGGGAGCGACGTTCGCCGAGTTCGGCGGATGGTTGATGCCGGTGTCCTACGCGGGCACGGTCAGCGAGCACACCGCGACCCGTACGACTGTCGGACTGTTCGACGTGAGCCACCTCGGCAAGGCCCTAGTGCGGGGCCCCGGCGCGGCGGCGTACGTCAACGCCGCGCTGACCAACGACCTGAACCGGATCGGCCCGGGCAAGGCGCAATACACGTTGTGCTGCAACGATTCCGGCGGCGTCATCGACGACCTGATCGCCTACTACGTCTCCGACGACGAAATCTTCCTGGTGCCCAACGCCGCGAACACCGCCGCCGTGGTGGCCGCGCTCGCCGAACGGGCGCCCGACGGCGTGACGGTCACCGACGAGCACCGCTCGTACGCCGTGCTGGCGGTGCAGGGCCCCAAGTCCGCCGACGTGGTGGGCGCGCTCGGCCTGCCCACCGACATGGGTTACATGGGTTACGCCGACGCCGCGTTCGACGGCGTCGGCGTGCGGGTCTGCCGCACCGGTTACACCGGCGAGCGGGGCTTCGAACTTCTGCCGACGTGGGACGAGGCCGGCGTGGTGTTCGACGCGCTGGTGGAGGCTGTGCGGGCCGCCGGCGGTGAGCCCGCCGGACTCGGCGCCCGCGACACCCTGCGCACCGAGATGGGTTACCCGCTGCACGGTCACGAACTGTCGCCCCAGATCTCTGCGCTGCAGGCGCGCTGCGGGTGGGCGGTCGGGTGGCGCAAGGACGCGTTCTGGGGCCGCGATGCGCTGCTGGCCGAGAAGGACGCCGGTCCCAAGCGGCTGCTGCGCGGGTTGCGCGCCGTCGGGCGCGGGGTGCTGCGGCCGGACCTGACGGTGTTCGACGGCGACACCGCGGTCGGGGTGACGACGTCGGGAACCTTCTCGCCGAGCCTGAAGGCCGGTATCGCACTCGCGCTGATCGACACCGCCCACGACATCGCCGACGGCAGCCGGGTGGAGGTGGACGTCCGTGGTCGACGCGTCGAGTGTGAGGTCGTCAAACCGCCGTTCGTCACAGCGAAAACCCGCTAGCCACCGGAGATACAATTGCTTCCATGAATGACGGCCCCCTCGAGTTCACCGTTCACCGCAATGCGGAACCGGCGACCGACGAGGTACGCGCCGAAATCCTGGCCAATCCCGGCTTCGGTCGCTTCCACACCGACCACATGGTGTCGATCGACTACACCGTCGCCGCCGGCTGGCACAACGCCCGCGTGCTGCCCTACGGCCCGATCGAGCTTGATCCGTCGGCGCTCGTGCTGCACTACGCGCAGGAAATCTTCGAGGGGCTCAAGGCCTACCGGTGGGCCGACGGGTCGGTGGTGTCCTTCCGCCCGGAGTCCAACGCCGCCCGGCTGCGGAGCTCGGCCCGCCGACTCGCGATCCCGGAGCTGCCCGAGGAGGTGTTCCTGGAATCGCTGCGCCAGCTCGTCGCGATCGACGAGCAGTGGGTGCCGCCCGCCGGCGGCGAGGAGTCGCTGTACCTGCGGCCATTCGTCATCGCCACCGAACCAGGGCTCGGCGTCCGGCCCGCCGACGAGTACCGTTACCTGCTCATCGGGTCGCCGGCCGGGGCATACTTCCCGCGCGGTATCAAACCGGTCAGCGTGTGGCTGTCCCACGAATACGTGCGGGCCAGTCCTGGCGGCACCGGCGCGGCGAAGTTCGGCGGGAACTACGCGGCGTCGCTGCTCGCGCAGGCGCAGGCCGCCGAGAACGGCTGCGACCAGGTGGTGTGGCTCGACGCGATCGAACGCCGCTACGTCGAGGAGATGGGCGGGATGAACCTGTTCTTCGTCTTCGGCAGCGGTGGTTCGGCGCGGTTGGTGACACCTGAGCTGAGCGGTTCACTGCTGCCTGGCATCACCCGAGAGTCTTTGCTGCAGTTGGCAAGCGACGCCGGATTCGCCGTCGAGGAGCGTAAGATCGACGTCGACGAGTGGCAGAAGAAGGCCGCCGCCGGGGAGATCAGCGAGGTGTTCGCGTGCGGCACTGCCGCGGTGATCACCCCGGTCAGCCACGTCAAGCACAACGACGGCGAGTTCACCATCGCCGACGGTGAGCCCGGCGAGGTGACGATGGCGCTGCGCGACACGCTCACCGGCATCCAGCGCGGCACCTTCGCCGACACCCATGGCTGGATGGTCGAGCTCGCCCAGGCTTCTGCGGTACCAGGCGGGAACTGAAACCGCTGAGGATCGCCGGTCTCCTCACCTGAGCACCAGGCCCAGTGCCACCACCGTCGTGGTCACCTCGATCGCGGCGCCCAGCACGTCACCGGTGACCCCGCCGAACCGGCGCACGCAGTGCCGCACCAGCAGGGCGGCCACGCCCACCGCTGTCAACACCGCCACGGGCCCCTGCCAGACCCGCTCGGTGGCCGGGATGGCCATCGCTGCCACAACGACCAGCCACCCCACCACCACCGCCGCTGGTTGGGTGCCCGCCACGCGAGCGCCGAGCGCGCTGCCCGCGGCGGCGGGTGTCCCGCGCCGGCAGGCCACCAGCGCGGCGACCCGCCCTGCCGTCACCGCCGCGACGGCTCCCGCCGCACCGGCCCAACCGTCGGGCAGCATCGAGAACGCCAGCGCCTGCGCGCCCACTGCCACCACGATCGACGCCGCACCGAACGCGCCGGCCGACCCGTCGCGCATCACGCGCAGGGCGCGTTCCGGCGGGCCGTAGCACCCCAGCCCGTCGACGGTGTCGGACAGGCCGTCGATGTGCATTCCGCGGGTGGCCAGCAGCAGCACGGCCACGGTCAGCAGACCGGCCAGTGCGCTGTGTGCGCCGAATCCCCACGACGCCGCCCACAGCACCGCGGCAGCGACCGCACCGAGCGCGATACCGACGCAGGGCAGTGCGCTGAGCACGCCGCGGCCCAATCTTGCGGTACGGCCGGCAGGTACCGGCAGCACGGTGCCGAAGGCGAAGGCCCCTGCGACCGCACTGATCACGACGAGACGCCGGCCTCGTCGAAGGTGGCCATCCCGGCCAGTGCGGCGACCGCGGCGCGCACCACAGGCAGCGCAACCGCCGCGCCGGTGCCCTCACCCAGCCGCATCCCCAGGTCGAGGATCGGTGTCAGGCCGAGGCGATCGAGGGCGAGCGTGTGTCCGGGTTCAGGACAGCGGTGTCCGGCCTGCCACCACTGCCGCGCGCCCGGGGCCAGTCGGTCGGCGACCAGCGCGGCAGCCGTCACCACCAGGCCGTCGAGCAGCAGCGGCGTCCGGCGCACCGCGGCCTGCGCGCAGAACCCCGCCATCGCGGCCAGATCGGCACCGCCGCAGATTCGCAGCAGCGCCACCGGATCCGCCGCCACCGTGCGCGCGCGGTACATGGCGTCGCGGACCGCCGCGGTCTTACGCGCCCAGCCGGCGTCGTCGATGCCGGTCCCGCGACCCACTACCACCACCGGTTCCGAATTGGTCAGAACAGCGATCAACGCCGTTGCCGCCGTCGTGTTCGCGATCCCCATGTCGCCGGCGATCAGCAGGTCCGCCCCGGAGTCGACCTCGTCGTCGGCGATGCGGCGGCCCGCCGCCAGCGCCGCCTCGGTCTCCTCGCCGCTCAGCGCATCCTCGAGGGCGATGTTGCCGCTGCCACGCCGCACCTTGACCGCGCCGACCGCCGGCGTCAGCGGTTCGTCGCAGTCCACCGCGACGTCGACGACCCGCACCCCGGCGCCGGCCACCTCGGCCAGTGCATTGATCGCCGCCCCGCCTGCCGAGATGTTGGCGACCATCTGCGCGGTGACCTCCGACGGATACGCCGACACCCCGGTGGCGGCGACCCCGTGGTCACCGGCGAACACCACCACCCGAGGCCGGCTGAACTGTCGCGGCGGGCACACGCCCTGGCAGGCCGACACCCACACCGAGAGTTCCTCGAGCCGGCCGAGAGCGCCGGCCGGTTTGGTGAGCCGGCCCTGACGGGCCTTTGCCTGGGCCGCGGCGCCCGCGTCCGGTGGCGCCACGTCGGCAAATCCCACGTCGGCAAATCCCACGTCGGCAAATCCCACGTCGGCAAATCTCACCACGGCTCCTTCACGGTGATCGGTTGGCCCGCGACGATCAGCACCACACGATCGCACGTCGCGGCCAGCCGTTGGTTGAGCGCGCCGAGTTCGTCGGCGAACCGGCGTCCGCTGGCCGTAGCGGGCACCACGGTCAGTCCCACCTCGGGGCTGACCAGGGCCAGGGGCCCGGCGAACGCGGCCACCGCCGCCACTAGCGCGTTGATGCCCGGCGCCGCCGAACCGGCATTCCATGCGTCGCAGCGGTCCAGCTCCGCGGTCAGCCACCCGCCGATGTCGTCGACCAGGGTCGCCGTGGTGGGATCTTCGCGCAGGGCGGCGGGGACGTCGGTGGTCTCGGTGGTCAACCAGCGGCCAGGTCGGCGCTCACGGTGTGCGGCGACCCGCCGGGCCCACTCCACGTCGGCAGCGGGCGACGCGCCGGTGGCCATGTAGCGGACGGGCTCCTGTTGCGCCGCCGCGTCGAGCTGTCCTTCCGCCCACTGCGATTTACCGGAGCGGATGCCGCCGAGAACAAGTGTGCGCACCGTCGCCGGTCCGCCTCAGGTTACTTTGGCGCCGCGCTCGACCTGTGGGCGCGGGGCCCGCATCCGGCGCATCTGCGACGCCCGGCTGGCCGCGTAGAATCCGAGCTTCCACCCGGATTCGGTGTTGCCCGGGAACTTCTCGTCGACCAGACGGTTGACCTTGCGGCCGACGACGAACCCGTCGATGACCATGATGAGCACCAGCACGAGCATGGCCGGCGACAGTAGCCGCTGCACCTCGATCGACGGCACGGCGAGCATCACGAAGATCAGCGCCAAGGCGGCGGGCATGAACAGGCCCAGCACGTTGCGCCGTGAATCGACCACGTCGCGCGCGAAGCGCCGCACCGGCCCCTTGTCGCGGGGCAGCAGGTAGGCATCGTCACCGGCCATCATCTTCTCACGGCGCTCGGCCATCGAGGCGCGCCGTTGAATCTTGTCGGCCTTACGCTCTTCCTTGCTGAGCTTGGGTCCGCGCAGCTCCTTGCGGCGGCGACGCGCCTCAGCGGAAGTCAGCGGGGCGGGTGCCACCGGGCCGCGACGCTTGGCGGCGTCGCGTTTCGGGGTGGGCCTGCCTTTGGGGGCGGTCAGGCGCTCCCTGGTGTCCGATCCGGGCGCGGGTCTCGCCGTCGCCGCGGCCGCCTCGCGGTCCTCGGGTCGCTCGCCGTCATTTCTCCGGCTGGAGTCGCCTTTTCGGCCCAGCAGTTTCACATCCGCCAGATTACTTGCCGATCGACGGGGTTCGGCCGGGCGGGAGTCAGCTCCGGAATAACGCGGCAGCAAGGTACCGTTGAGGTAGTGGACCGCCGGCGGGTTTCGTCGGCGCGTTCCCCACGAACCAGCAGCAGGGATGCAAAGGGAGAGCAATGACTGTTCAGGATGAGTCGGCGACCGCCACCGCAACCCACGGTGTGCTTCTCACCGAAGCCGCGGCCGCCAAGGCGAAGGCCCTGCTCGACCAGGAGGGCCGTGACGACCTGGCGCTGCGCATCGCCGTGCAGCCGGGCGGCTGCGCCGGCCTGCGCTACAACCTGTTCTTCGACGATCGGGCGCTCGACGGCGATCTGACCGCGGAATTTGGTGGCGTCAACCTGACCGTCGACCGGATGAGCGCCCCCTACGTGCAGGGCGCCACGATCGACTTCGTCGACACCATCGAGAAGCAGGGCTTCACGATCGACAACCCGAACGCCACGGGCTCGTGCGCCTGCGGCGACTCGTTCAACTGATCGGCTAGTACTGGCTGCCGCTGCGCAGCAGATACGAGCAGACCAGCACCTCGTTGTCCCGGATGAGCAGCTGCGCGACCGCCTGTTCCTCCTCATTGGGGGGCTGCTGCCGCCGGGCCGAACCACGGGCCGGCGCCACCCGCATGGTGAACAGCACCTGAGCCTGATTCGCCGACCACGGCACGATCGTGTCGATGGACGTCACCTCCGCTCGGCTGAACTGTTTACGGAACGCGTCGCCCGCCAGACCTGCCAGCGCAAGATCCGACCGCTTCTCCTTCACGGCGTCGAACAGCCCGCACAGTGCATGCCGGGCAACCTGCTCGTCGTCGCCGTTGGACAGGGCGTCGAGGTAACCCTGGATCGCCGTGCGGGCGGAGGCGTCGCCGAGCGGCCCAGCCGCCTGCGGCGCACCGTCGTCACGGGTGGCGAAGACCACCGCTGCCACCAGGGCGGCCACCAAGACCGCGACGGCCACCGCCCACATCAGCCGTCTGCGCCCCCGCTCCGGATACTGCACCGGCGGGGGCAGCATGCCTGGATATGCCGACGGCACCTGACCCGGATAAGGTTGCGGTGTGCCCTGATGCGGCGGAAGCGGTTGCTGGGGGTAGGACTCCGGATAGGGGTACGGGCCGGCCATCGAGAACGTCGCTCCAAGGGGATTGTGAGATCAGATCGCCTGTCTACAGTGACCGCGCGGGCACTTGTACGCAGGTTAGCGCACAGCGGGTGTGCCACCGGGGGACGACGGGCCCCAGATCCGGGCGGCTAGGGTCGGGGTAGTGCAGACGACTTTGAAGGGTGACACTTCGTGACCATTGCGGTGACCGGGTCCATTGCGACCGACCATCTGATGCGATTCCCGGGCCGCTTCGCCGATCAGCTACTCGCCGAGCACCTGCAGAAGGTGTCGCTGAGCTTCCTCGTCGACGACCTGGTCATCCACCGTGGCGGCGTCGCGGGCAACATGGCTTACGCCATGGGCATCCTCGGCGGCGAGCCCACGCTGATCGGCGCCGTCGGCAGGGACTTCGACGACTACCGCGGCTGGCTGACGGCCCACGGTGTGGACTGCGACAGCGTCCTGGTCTCCGAGACCGCCTACACCGCCCGGTTCGTCTGCACCACCGACGACGACATGGCGCAGCTCGCGTCCTTCTACCCGGGCGCGATGTCGGAGTCGCGCAACATCAAGCTCGCCGACGTCGTCGCCCGCACCGGCAACCCCGACCTGGTGATCATCGGCGCTAACGACCCCGATGCGATGTTCCTGCTCACCGAGGAGTGCCGCTCGCTCGGTCTCCCGTTCGCGGCCGACCCCAGCCAGCAGCTGGCCCGGTTGTCGGGCGGCGAGATCCGCAGGCTGATCGACGGCGCCACCTACCTGTTCACCAACGACTACGAGTGGGATCTGCTGCTGCAGAAGTCCGGCTGGTCGGAGGCCGAGGTCATGCAGCAGATCCAGCTGCGGGTGACCACGTTGGGCGAGAAAGGGGTCGACCTCGTCGGACGCGACGGCACCTTCGTCCACGTCGACGTGGTCCCCGAAACCCACAAAGAGGATCCGACCGGCATCGGTGACGCATTCCGTGCCGGATTCCTCACCGGCCGCAGCGCCGGGTTGAGCCTCGAGCGCGCCGCCCAGCTGGCCTCACTGGTCGCGACGCTGGTGCTCGAAGCGCCCGGCCCGCAGGAGTGGACGTGGGACAGGGACGCCGGCCTCGAGCGGATCGGCGACGCCTACGGCGCCGACGCCGCCAAGGACATCGCCGGGGCGCTCGGCTGACGCCGGACGTCCGGTCAGAGCTGCACGGCCGGTCAGAGCTGCACGGGGTAGTGCGGCTCCCTGATCTGTGGGGTGACGCTGCCCTCGACGAAGATCGCGTGCCACAGCATGAAGATCAGCACGGTCCACAACCGGCGGCTGTGATCGCTGACGCCGGTCCGGTGCTCGTCGAGCATGTTGCGCACGGCCTCGGCGTCGATGAGATCGCCGGTCTGTGACGCCGCGACCGTTTCGTAGGCCCATTCGAGCAGTTCCCCCGACCGCAACCAGTGCCGGATCGGCACCGGGAAGCCGAGCTTCGGCCGGTTCAGCACGTGTGGGGGCACCACGGGTTCCAACGCCCGCCGCAGCGCGAACTTCGTCGTCGTGCGGGTGATCTTCTGCTCCAGTGGCAGCCGCGACGCCACCGCGAACACCTCGGGGTCGAGGAACGGCACCCGAAGCTCCAGCGAGTTGGCCATGGTCATCTTGTCGGCCTTGACCAGGATGTCGCCGCGCAGCCAGGTGAACAGGTCGATGTGCTGCATGCGTGCCACCGGATCCCAACCGTCCGACTCCCGGTAGAGCGCGGCGGTGACGTCGGTGTGCGTCCACTCCGGTGAAAACCGCCGGAGCACCGCACGCAGATGCTCGTCGGAAAAGCTGCGTGCGTTGCCGTAGTAGCGCTCCTCGAGGCTCTGCGAACCGCGGTGCAGCAGGCTCTTGCCGCGCATCCCTTCGGGAAGCGGAGCCGACGCCCTCCGCAACGAGCGCCGAACCGGTCGCGGCAGATAGTCGAAGGCCCGAAGCGACAGCGGTTCGCGGTAGATGGTGTACCCGCCGAACAACTCGTCGGCGCCCTCCCCGGAGAGCACCACCTTGACGTGCTTACGCGCCTCGCGGGCGATGAAGTACAGCGGCACCAGCGCCGGATCGGCCACCGGTTCGTCGAGATACCACACGATCGCGGGCAGCGCCTCGACGAACTCCGCCTGGCTGACCACCTTGGTGACGTGGCGGGCGCCGATCGCTTCGGCGGACGCCACCGCCACGTCGACCTCCGAGAAACCCTCCCGCTCGAAGCCGGTGGTGAACGTGATCAGCCGGGGGTTGTGGCGCATCGCGAGCGCGGCGATCGCGGTCGAATCGATACCACCGGACAGGAAAGCGCCGACGGTGACATCCGCGCGCATGTGCTTGGCGACCGAATCCTGCAGCACCGCGGTGATCTCGTCGTATCGAGACTGTTCCGCACCAGGACCGGAACCGGCGCGAAAGGGCACCGCGTCGAAGCGGGGGGTGAAGTACCGGGTCACCACCGGTGCCTGACCCGGCCGCATCCGCAGGTAGCTGCCCGACTCGAGCCGGCGTACACCGCGGTGCAGCGTCTCCGGCTCAGGGACGTACTGCAGGACGGTGTAGTGCTGGACGGCGCGCTCGTCCAGGCCGGTGTCGAAGCCCAGTTCCCCGGCCAGAGCCAGTAGACACTTCTTTTCGCTGCCGACCGCCGTCCCGCCCGGACCGGTCGCGATGTAGAGCGGTTTGATCCCGAACGGATCCCGCGCGCAGAACAGTTCCCCCTCCACGGTGTCCCACATCGCGAACGCGAACATGCCGCGCAGCCGCGACAGCGCGGTCGGACCCCAGTGGTGGTAGGCGGCGATGATCGCCTCGCCGTCCCCGTCGGTGGCGAACTCGGCGCCGAAGGCTTCGGCCAGTTCCCGTCGCAATTCCAGGTAGTTGTAGATCTCGCCGTTGAACACCAGCACGTAACGCAGCGGCGCCTCGGCGGGACCCCAGCGCAGCGGTTGGTGGCTGTGCGCGATGTCGATGATCGACAGCCGGTTGAAGCCGAGCACGATGCCCGGATCTTCCACGTCGTCCGACCAGGTCCCCGGTTCGTCTGGACCCCGATGACGCATCAGTTCAGCAGCCCCCGAAACCGCGCCGACCAGCGCGGGGGAGGGCTGCGCGGACGGGTCTTTCAGGAACGCCAGCAGTCCGCACACGGCGACAAGTATGCCCAAAGCGTCCCGGTTGAACGCCAAGGCAGAGGTGTGTCGAGACCGCCACCCCGGCGTGGTCTACGCTGCGTAGTATTCAAACGGTGGCATGGACCGCGCAGCGGTCGGCTTAGCGGACTTCTAGGAGGCGCCAACGTGACCCCTCGCGGGCTGAAGGCGGTGGCACGAAAAGCCGCACTGGTGGTGGTTTTCGGTGCCACCGCACTGGTGTTGAGCGGCTGCAGCTTCACGGAGGCACTGGCTCTGGGCTGGCCGAAGGGCATCACGCCCGAAGCGCACCTGAACCGGGAACTGTGGATTGGCTCGATGATCGCTGCCCTGGTGGTCGGCGGCATCGTCTACCTCATGATCTTCTGGGTGAGCGCCTTCCACCGTAAGAAGGCCTCCGACACCGAGTTGCCACGCCAGTTCGGCTACAACATGCCGCTGGAGCTGGTCCTGACGGTCATCCCGTTCCTCATCATTTCGGTGCTGTTCTACTTCACCGTCGTGGTCCAGGAGCAGATGGTGGCCAAGGAGGACAACCCCGAGGTCGTCGTCGACGTCACGGCGTTCCAGTGGAACTGGAAGTTCGGGTACAACAAGGTCAACTTCGCCGACGGCACGATGACCTACGACGGGGTCGACGAGGCGCGCAGCGCCGCCATCGCCTCCCGCCCCGGTGAAGAGGGTGCGGGCGCCGTGGGTGAGTCGGAAGAGGCCCGCCCGGAGCAGGGCGTGATCGCCGGCCAGAACACCGAGGAGCGCAGCTACCTGGCGTTCGACCGGATCGAGACGCTGGGCACCAGCAACGAGGTTCCGATCCTGGTGCTGCCGTCCGAGAAGCGCATCGAGTTCCGGCTGGCCTCGGCCGACGTGGTGCATTCCTTCTGGGTGCCGGAGTTCCTGTTCAAGCGGGATGTGAACCCGAACCCGCAGCAGAACAACTCCGACAACATCTTCCAGATCAGCGAGATCACCGAGGACGGGGCCTTCGTGGGTCGTTGCGCGGAGTTCTGCGGCATTTACCACGCGATGATGAACTTCGAGGTCCGGGTGGTCCCGCCGAACGACTTCAAGGCGTACCTGAACCAGCGCATGGCGGGCAGGACGAACGCCGAGGCGCTGATCGCCATTAACCAGCCACCCACCGCCGTCACGACCAAGCCGTTCGACACACGGCGCGGCGAGATGGCCCCGCAAGCGAACAGGTAGGACTTCTCGATGCACATCGAAGCCAGGTTGTTCGAGGTCCTCACGGCGTTCTTCGCTCTCGCCGCTGTCGTGTACGCCACGCTGACCGCGATGTTCGGCGGCGGCGGCGTGGAGTGGGCGGGTACCACCGCGCTGGTGCTGACCACTGGGCTGACCCTCATCGTCGGCACGTTCTTCCGGTTCATCGCCCGGCGCCTCGACACCCGGCCCGAGGACTACGAGGACGCCGAGATCAGCGACGGCGCCGGTGAACTCGGCTTCTTCGCGCCGCACAGCTGGTGGCCGATCATGATCGCGCTGTCCTTCTCCACCGCCGCGGTCGGCGCCGCGCTGTGGCTACCGTGGCTGATCGTGGCGGGCATCGTGTTCGTGCTCACGTCGGCCGCCGGCCTGGTCTTCGAGTACTACTGGGGCCCTGAGAAGCACTGACCCGGCGCTCGCGCGGGCCCAAAGATCACGAAACGGGCAACACCTGGCCGGCGAACCGCGCTGTGACGGACGACGGTCACCCGCCGTTGGGTAGTGTTTGCCCCGGCGCGGTGAGCGGTCGAGGCCGCATGTCCGCGCCGGTGACGCAGTCGAGAAGGAATAGGCGTAGATGAGCGGGCCGAACCCCCCAGGGCCGGGCTCGCCGGGACCCGACCAGCCCGAGCGGGACGGCGGTAGGCACTCGGCACCCGACGACGCGACCGAACAGGTCGACGCGGCCGAGGCACCGGCCGCCTCGGGTGCGACGGAGTCCTACTCCCAGGCGTACTCCGCCCCGGAATCAGAACAGTTCACCAGCGGACCCTATGTGCCCGCGGACCCGGCGCTGTACGACTACGACAGCTATGAGCCGGCGTCCGACCTCGGCGACGAGCCGGCTCCGCCCCGCTGGCCGTGGATCGTCGGTGTCACCGCGATCATCGCCGCGATCTCTCTGGTGGTGTCGGTGGCGCTGTTGGTGACCGAGACCAACACCGATCAGTTGGCCACCCCGGCGACCACCACGACGACGCCTCCGCCCCCCGTGCAGGATGAGATCACCACGACCACCACGCCGCCACCGCCGTCGCCGACGACGACCGAGCCTCCGCCACCACCGCCTCCGCCGGAGACCGTGACGGTCACCGAGCCGCCGCCTCCAGCGCCGCCGGCCGAGGCGCCACCGCCGCCTCCGCCGCAACAGACCACGACACCGCCGCCTCCGCCGCCGACCACCACGACTCCCGCCGGTCCCCGGCAGGTGACCTACTCGGTGACGGGGACGAAGGCGCCGGGAGACATCATCACCGTCACCTACGTCGACGCGTCCGGACGCCGCAGGACCCAGCGCAACGTCTACATCCCCTGGTCGCTGACCGTCACCCCGATCTCCCAGTCGGAGGTGGGATCGGTGCAGGCTTCGAGCCTGTTCCTGGTCAGCAAGCTGAACTGTTCGATCACGACGAGCGACGGCACGGTGCTGTCCGCCAACAACGGCAACGCCGCACAGACGAGTTGCTGATGACATACCCGGGCGACACCGTGTCCGCCACGCGGCCGGACACCGGCGACGTGGACAACCTGGACCGCATCCTCCTCGGCGCGGGCGGTGCCGTGTGGTTGACCGCACTGGGCACCGGTGTCGCGGCGACTGTCGCGCTGGCGGACCTCGCCGGGGCGTCGGCGCCCGCCGCCGACGGCGGCACGCCGTGGCTTCTGTACGGCGTCATCGGCGTCTCCGCTGTCGTCATCGCCGCAGCCGTGCCGCTGTTGCTGCGAGCGCGTCGCAATGCTGCGGGCGAGCCCGCACCGCTGACCGTGCAGCGGGCTGGCACCATGGCGGGGCAGGGAAGTGCGGCCCGCACCGCCGAATCGCCGACGGAAAAGCTCAACGTCGCCGCCCTCCGTGAGGTGCCGCCCCGGCTGCACGCTGGGCCCGGGAATGCCCGCGTCGAGCAACTCTGGCGGCGTTGCGCGCTGGTCATCGCGATCGCCATGGGAGCTGCGATGGTGGTGATCGGGATGGCGACCTATCTGATGGCCGTCGGCGACGACATCGCCTCATGGGTGCTCTACGGCCTGGCGGCGGTCATCACGCTGGCCATGCCGGTGGCGCCGTGGTGGTATCTGCGCGAGATCCGCGTCCTGCGGCAACCGGCTGCCTGACACCTGGTCGAGTTCCGTCTCGCAGGCCGAGGCGGCCGGCCCATACCGCGACGACTCATACACCACACGACGAACGGCCGCAGCGATCGCAAGGATCGCAGCGGCCGTGTCGTCGTCGGACTCTAGTGGTGACCGTTCGCCGAACCGTCGCCGTCGCCGTCACCGTCGGTGGAACCGTTGGCGCCCTGCCGAGCCTGCAGAGCGGTCAGCGCCCGGCGGTGCGAGGCGTGCGCCGCCTCGGTCAGCGCCTCGTGCTCGACGATCGGGTCGGCGAACAGGAAGCTGCCGCTGCCCGGCGCTCCGCCGAGCCCCAGCTTGTTCATCCGCTTGGGCAGCGGAGCGCCCTGGTACTCCAGCGGAATCGGATGGCCGTGCTCGTCGACCGGTCCGAGCGGTTGGTGCAGCTCGATGTACGCACCGTGCGGCAGCCGCTTGATGATCCCTGTCTCGATACCGTGCTCGAGCACCTCACGGTCGCTGCGCTGCAACGACACCGCCCAGCGATAGGCGACGAAGTACACGATCGCCGGCAGCACCACCATGCCGATCCGGCCGATCCACGTCGTCGCATTGAGGGAGATCTGGAACTTGAGCGCGATGATGTCGTTCATGCATACGAGCGTCATCAACAGGTAGAAAGAGATCGCCATCGCGCCGATCGCCGTGCGGACCGGAGCGTCACGCGGACGCTGCAACAGGTTGTGGTGGGCGTCGTCCCCGGTGAGCCGCTTCTCCAGGAACGGATACACCGTCAGCAATCCGAGGATCAGGCCCATCAGCACCGCGATCCACACCGGCTGCGGGATGGTGTAGTCGCCGATGTAGAACTCCCATGGCGGCCAGATCCGGAGCAGGCCGTCGGTCCACATCATGTAAAAGTCGGGTTGGCTGCCCGCCGACACCTGAGAAGGCTTGTACGGGCCGAGAGCCCAGATCGGATTGATCTGCAGCAGTCCGCCCATCAGGCCGAGGACACCGACGGTCACCGCGAAGAACGCGCCGGACTTCACCGCGAACACCGGCATCACACGTACGCCGACGACGTTCTTCTCGGTGCGACCGGGACCGGGGAACTGGGTGTGCTTCTGGAACCACACCAGCGCCAGGTGCGCGGCAATGAGCGCGAGCATGATGCCCGGGATCAGCAGGATGTGCAGCGCATAGAGCCGCGGGATGATGATCGTGCCGGGGAAGTCGCCACCGAACATGGCCCAGTGCATCCAGGTGCCGACCACCGGGATGCCCATGGTGATCCCGGACAGGGCCGCCCGCAGGCCGGTGCCGGACAGCAGGTCGTCGGGCAGCGAGTAGCCGAAGAAGCCCTCGAACATGGCCAGGATCAGCAGCAGCGCGCCGATCACCCAGTTGGCTTCACGCGGTCGCCGGAACGCGCCGGTGAAGAAGATGCGGGCCAGGTGGACCATGATCGACGCTGCGAACAGCAGCGCCGCCCAGTGGTGGATCTGCCGGACGAACAGGCCGCCGCGCACCTCGAAGCTGATGTCGAGGGTGGTTTCGTAGGCTCGCGACATCGTGATGCCGCGCAGCGGCTGGTACACACCGTCGTAGACGACCTCGGACATCGACGGGTCGAAGAACAGGGTCAGCCACGTGCCGGTGATCAGCAGGACGATGAAGCTGTACAAGGCGATCTCACCCAGCAGGAACGACCAGTGGGTGGGGAAGACCTTGTTCAGCTGCCGGCGGACGGCCGCCGACGGGTGGTAGCGCGAATCGATCGCCTCACCCTGGGCGGCAAGCCGGGCGGCCATCTTGGAACCACTCTGTGCACTCATGTTGTCTTCCGTTCCCAGAATGCAGGCCCGACGGGCTCGGGGAAGTCGCCGTTGGCGACCAGGTATCCGTCCTGGTCAATGGTGATGGGTAGCTGTGCGAGGGCGCGCGCCGCCGGACCGAATATCGGTCTCGCGAAGTGCAGCGCGTCGAACTGCGACTGGTGGCAGGGGCAGAGAATCCGGTTGGTCTGCTGCTCGTAGAGCGACGCGGGGCAACCCAGGTGCGAGCAGATCTTCGTATAGGCGAACAACTCGCCGAAGTTGAAGCTCTCCTGGCCCTGACGCTTGACCACCTTCTGCATGTCCTCGGGCCGAAGACGGATCAGTATCACGGGATTACGCACCCCCATGAGGATCGCGTTGAGCCGGTGGTGCGATTCGACCGTCGTACCGTCACCGTCCGAATCACGCCATGGATAGACGGTCTCCATGCCTCCTGCGTCGAGATCCTCCGGCCGGATCTTGGCGAATGCCGAACCATGCCCGGTGTTGCCGGTGGCCCGGGCGAGGTAGATGGTCTCGCCCTGGAAACGCGGCGTCCAATCCGAGGTCCACAGCACCGCCTTGGCGCCCTCGGCGGTCGGCACCACCGGTTTCCAGGGGTTCTTGATCAGGCCGCCGATGAACGCCACCGCCGTGCCGAGGCCGAACGCGCCGAGCCCGACGCCGAGCGACAGACCGATCATCTTGCGACGCCGGATCGTCGAACCCTCGAGGGCGTCGGTCAGGTTAGCCGCGACCGTCTTGCGTTGGATCTCGGGTGAGGCACCGTCGTGGCGGTCCTGGATCGAGATCTCCTCGGGGATGAACCGCTTCTGGTAGAGCACCGCGCCGATCCCGATCGCGAGGATCGACAGTCCGAAGAACAACCCGTATAGCGGTGTCGTGAGCGAGTACAGGAACTCGTTTTCGGAGCCGTAGGGCTGGTACTCCCACGGCCAGAACAGGAAGACCAGCAGCAGAACCAGGCCGGACACGCCGCCGATCAGCAGCCACGTCGCGACCGAACGCTCCGCACGCTTCTCGGCGCGTGTGCCCGGGACCGGCCAGCGCGGCTCCTTGAATACGGTCTCGACGCCGTCGAGCTTGCCACCGAGTTCGACGAGCTCCTCACGTGACATGGTCGCCAGTTCGGCATCGGTGGGCTGGCCCGGCACGCCGGCGTGGCCGGGTGCGTCGGTGCCCTTGGGCGCATCAGCGGGCGTGTTGGCAGCTGCCCGGCGTTCGTCGTCGCTCAGTTCGTCATCCATCCGTTCGTCATTCACGCGCGTGCCCCGATCCACAGAGCCGCGCCGATGACGGCCACCATGCCGATGATCCATGCCGCCATGCCTTCGGACGTCGGCCCGAATCCGCCGAGCCCGTAACCGCCGGGCGGCGGTGTCTTCCGCGATTCCTCCACATAGGCGACGATGTCGCGCTTCTCCTCCGGTGACAGCTGGCGGTCGGAAAACTTGGGCATGTTCTGCGGACCGGTCTGCATCGCGGTGTATACCTGGGCGGGGGAAGCTTTGATTTCAGGTGCGTACTTTCCCGACGACAGGGCGCCGCCCCGGCCGGTGAAGTTGTGGCACGACGCGCAATTCAGCCGGAACAGGTCACCGCCACGGGCGACGTTGTCACCGATCAGCGACTCGTTGGCGATCTCGCCGTTCTCGTCGCGGGGGACGACGGGGCCGCCACCGTTGGCCTGCACGTAGGCGCCGAGCGCATCGGTCTGCGCCTCGTCGAAGACAGCCGGCTTGTCCGGTGCCTGGGCCTCGTTGCGGCGTGCGGGCATGCGGCCGGTCGAGACCTGGAAGTACACCGCCGCCTCGCCGACACCGATCAGGCTCGGCCCACGGTCGGGCACGCCCTGCAGGTTGCTGCCGTGGCAAGTCACACAGGACATGTCGTAGAGCTCTTTGCCGGTGCGCAGCAGCGCCGACTGCGACTCGTCGGCCACCGCCACCTGCGGTGCCGGCGTCAGCGTGGCGGCGACACCGCCCGCGACACCAAGTCCGACCAGCAGCAGCACCGCGGCCGACAGGCGCCGGCGAAACCGTCGGCGGGACTTGCTGATCATCGAACCCCTTCTCGTCGGCTGAAGACCCTGTGAGCTCATCGGACTCGAGCTCATCGGACCCGAGCTCATCGGACTCGAGCTCATCGGACTCGAGCTCATCGGACTCGAGCTCATCGGACCCGAGCTCATCGGACGAAGTAGATGGTCGCGAACAGCGCGATCCACACGATGTCGACGAAGTGCCAGTAGTACGACACGACGATCGCCGCGGTTGCCTGTGCCGGGGTGAACTTGCTCATCTTGGTGCGCGCGAGCAGGAACACGAACGCGACCAGACCGCCGATCACGTGCAGACCGTGGAATCCGGTGGTGATGTAGAACACCGAGCCGTAGGCGCTGCCGGCGATCGTGGTGCCCTCGTGCACGAGGTTGAGGTACTCGTAACCCTGGCCCAGCACGAAGAACAGACCCATCAGGAAGGTCGCGACGTACCAGCGGCGCAGGCCGAAGACGTCACCACGCTCGGCGGCGAACACACCCATCTGGCAGGTGAACGACGACGCGATCAGCACCAGCGTGACGGGTACCGCCAACGCCAGGTTGAGTTCGGTCGGCGGGGGCGGCCACTCGCCGCCTGCCTGGGCGCGTGCGGTGAAGTACATCGCGAACAGGCCAGCAAAGAACATGAGTTCACTGGAAAGCCACACGATGGTGCCGACACTGACCATATTCGGCCTGTTCAGCGAATGCACGCGCGAAGTGATCGCGGTTCCCGAGGTCCCAACAGCACTCGTCACACCGAAAGTATGACGCTTTGTAGTTGTCGAACTCCACCCGGGTCGCCTATTCGTCATAAGTGTCGTTCGCGACGAACGGGCGGACCTCTGGGAAGTTCTCGGCGGCCGTGGGAACATCGGCGCGTGACTGATACTCCCACGTGGCCGTCGATCCTGGGGCGGTTGACCACCGGACAGAATCTGGTGACAGGGCAAGCGGGCTGGGCGATGGACCAGATCATGACTGGCGCGGCCACCCCGGCCCAGATCGCGGGATTCGCGGTGGCGATGAAACTGAAGCGCCCGACGTCCGCGGAAGTCACCGAACTGGCCGACGTTATGCTCAAGCACGCGCGCCGCATCCCGACCGAGACCATCGGCACCGAGACGGTCGACATCGTCGGCACCGGAGGCGACGGCGCCAACACCGTGAACCTGTCCACGATGGCGGCGATCGTGGTGGCCGCCGCGGGCGTACCGGTGATGAAGCACGGCAACCGCGCCGCGTCGTCGCTGTCCGGCGGGGCTGACACCCTCGAGGCGCTCGGCGTCCGGATCGACCTCGGTCCCGATCAGGTGGCGGCCTCGGTCGCCGAGGTCGGTATCGGTTTCGCGTTCGCCAACCACTTCCACCCGTCGTACAAACACGCCTCGGTGGTGCGTCGTGAGCTCGGCGTGCCGACGGTGTTCAACCTGCTCGGGCCGCTGACCAACCCCGCACGGCCGCGCGCCGGGCTGATCGGGTGCGCATGGGGGGAGCTCGCAGAGGTGATGGCCGGGGTCTACGCCTCGCGCAACTCCAGCGTGCTGGTGGTGCACGGCGACGACGGCCTCGACGAGCTGACCACGACCACCACGAGCACGATCTGGCGCGTGCAGGCCGGCACCGTGGAGCGGTTGACGTTCGACCCGGCGGCCTTCGGGTTCCAACGGGCCCAGCTGTCCGAACTCGTCGGCGGCGACGCCGAACACAACGCCGCCGAGGTACGGGCGGTGCTCGGCGGCGCCGAGGGCGCCGTGCGCGATGCGGTGGTCCTCAACGCCGCCGGCGCCTTGGTCGCGCACGCCGGACTATCCAGTGACGCCAAATGGGTGCCGGCCTGGGAGGCGGGACTGACCCGTGCCGCCGAGACCATCGACTCCGGAGCGGCCGAAAAGCTGCTCGCGCGTTGGGTGCGGTTCACCCAGAAGCTCTGAGCGGTTTGCCTGTTCGGCGGCCAGGCGTGCCGAGCGGGCGGTATCCGCCCACCCCAGCCAGCGACCCGCCGCGCCGATCGGTGTGGCGTAGCCGGGTTCGCATCGCACGATCCGCACCCCGGGGGTGGTGAGCCAGCGGGCGATGAGCGCGGTCTCCTCGACCAGCGCACCGCCCAGCGGGGCGGGCTCGGGCAGCACCGTCTGCGCCGCGGCGGTCAAGGCGTCGACGACCGGCATCGGCGGCACCCCGCGACGCGCGCAGCCGGCGGCGGCCAGACGCCCGTGCCGTACGACGGCGAGATCCCACCCGCCGCTGTCGGGGCGGGCCGCGACCAGCTCGGTCTGGCCGGCCAGCGCGCGCAGTCGCTGCCCGCGCCATAGCACCTCGATGCCGGTGGCGGCGTGGTCGCGCAGCCGCGCGGCGGACTCGTAGCGATCGGCGGCGGCCAGCTCGGCGATCGCGCCGATCACCGCGGCCAGCGGCGCGTCGTCGCGGCCCTCGACGAGGTCGGCGGCGCGGCGGGGGGCCGGTGCATATGCCGCCGCGTCGATGCCGCGCGGCGCCGGGCACGGCGACAGCTCGCGCTCGGCGCAGGCCGGCCCGTGCCGCGCAGCGCGGGCGAGCCGTGCGGTGCAGGTCCGGACACCGGTGAACCGGGCGAGCACGTCGGCGGTCCGCACCGCGTCCCCGCGGGCCCGGAAAGGTCCGACCGCCGAACCGTGGCGGGGGGCGCGCACGACCGAGAACCGCGGGAACGCCTCATCGGTCAGCACGATCCACCACCAGCGCTGCGGGAACTTGGAACGCCGGTTGTAGGGCGGCGCGTGCGCTGCCAGCAGGCGCAGCTCACGCACGCCCGCCTCGAGCTCGTGGGCGCACTCCACGTGGTCGACGCGGGTGGCCAGCGACGCCATCTCCTTCGTCCGCGCCCTCGGATCGGCGCCGGTGAAGTACTGCCCGACACGGCGGCGCAGGTCCACCGCGGTGCCGACGTAGAGCACCTCGTCACCGGGGCCCCGGAACAGGTACACCCCCGGCCGATGCGGCAGCCCGTCGGCCAGGCGTCGGTTGCGGCGCTGCGCGGGCGTGACGTCGGGCAGGTAGGCGCGCAGGTCGGTGTAGCTGTGCACGCCCTGGTTGCCGATCCGCTCGATCAGCCCGTGCAACACGTCCACCGTGGCGCGGGCGTCGTCGAGGGCTCGGTGGGTCGGGGTCGTCTCGGCGCCGAACAACTGCGCGAGTGCGGACAGCCGCACGCTGGGTGCCTCTTCACGGGTCAGCACGCGGCGCGCCAGCTTGACCGTGCAGAGTACAGGCGGGCGGGGCCAGGTCAGCCGGCACTGTTGGGCCGCCGCCCGCAGGAAGCCGATGTCGAAGCCGGCGTTGTGGGCCACCAGTACCGCACCGCGGGCGAATTCGAGGAATGCGGGCAGCACCGACTCGATGGGCGGCGCGGCGCACACCATCGCCGTGGTGATGCCGGTCAGCGAGACGATCTGCGGGGGTATCGCGCGCCCGGGGTCGACGAGGCTGGCCAGCTCGCCGAGCACCTCACCGCCGCGGACCTTCACCGCGCCGATCTCGGTGATCGCATCTGGACGGTCGCCCGTGGCGCGACCCCCGGTGGTCTCCAGGTCCACGACCACGAACGTGGTGTCGCGCAACGACAGCGACTCCATGTCGAACGACAGCTGTTCGGCCGCGTGCCCGACGGCACCGATGCTGCGCTGACCCATGCGAGGAACGTAGGGAGCGGCACCGACAGCGCGCTGGTGCCACCCGGCCGCGGAGTTGTCGGCCGGCGTGTCGGTGGGCGCCGCTAGCGTGCGGGCACCACCGATCGAGAGGACGGCCACATGGCACAGGGTCACCAACCGCGAAGCCACCAACCGCGAAGCCACCAACCGCGAAGCCACCAACCCCGCTCGGCGGATCCGGGCGTGGAGGCGGAGCCGGTCACCATCGACTGCGACGACTGCGCGGTGCGCGGTCCGGGATGTCGGGACTGTGTCGTCAGTGTGCTGTTGGGGGTTCCCGACATGTTGCTCGCCGACGAACGTCGCGCACTGGAAGCGCTGGCGGAAGGCGGATTGGCGCCGCGATTGCGGCTCGTTCCAGTTCACCGGCAAAACGATGCTGGCGTTGCCTGAGGGGCCGTGCGAGGAGAGAGCGGAAGAAATCGGCCATTGGCACCTGTTAAGTTTGGCCTCCTGTTGGACAACCCCGGTGCCGTTTCGTAACCTATCTGAGACCTTAGAGCAGTTCGAGGCGGCTCGTTACGCCAGTTGAAGGACGCAAATCTTGAGGCTCGTTCGCGCGCAGTGGGGCATTGGTGTTCTTAAGCGACCCGCAGTCAGTGCGATAGCGGCTCTGGCCATGTTCAGTTCAGTGCTGGCCGGCAGCGCGCTGGCCGACCCAGCCGACGATGCGCTGGCAAAGCTCAACGAGTTGTCGCGGCAGGCCGAGCAGACCACCGAGGCCATGCACTCGGCGCAGCTCGAGCTCAACGACAAGCTGGCCGCCCAGCAGGCCGCCGATGCCAAGCATGCCGCCGACCTCGCCGCCGCCGATGAGGCCGAGGCCCAACTGGCCACCTTCCAGTCGGCAGTGAACAAGGTTGCGGCCACCCAATACATGGGCGGTCGCACCGACGGGATGAGCGCGATCCTGACCGCCGACTCGCCGCAGCAGTTCATCGACCAGCTCTCGGTGCAGCGGGCGATGGCGGGCGAGATGGCCGCACGGATGGCGGGCTTCCGCGACGCCACCGCCCGGGCCGCCGCCGCCGAGCAGGCATCGGCGCGGTCCGCCGCCGACGCCAAGACCGCCGCGGAGCAGGCCGCGCAGATCCGCGCCGATCTGCAGAACAAGCAGAGCCGGCTGCAGACCCAGATCGCCGTCGTCAAGTCGCAGTACGAGGCGCTCACGCCCAACCAGCGTGAGGCGCTGGCAGCGCTTCCGCCCGCGCCTGCGGTGCCTCCGCCGGCTGCAGTGCCTCCCACCAACGATCCCGGTGTGCTGGCCGCACCGCCCGGGGCCATCCCGCCGGGTGACATCGCGCCACCGGCGCCCGTCGGAGCCAACCGCGCCGTCGCCGTGCAGGCCGCGCTCAGCCGTATCGGTTCGCCGTACTCGTGGGGTGGATCCGGCCCGAACGCATTCGACTGCTCGGGTCTGGTGATGTGGGCGTTCCAGCAGGAGGGCGTCTCGCTGCCGCATTCCAGCCAGGCGCTGGCCCGCGGGGGGCAGCTGGTGTCGACGGAGCAGATGCAGCCCGGTGACCTCGTCACCTATTACTCGGACGCCTCGCACGTCGGCATCTACATCGGCGACGGGATGATGGTTCACGCGTCGACCTACGGCACCCCGGTGCGTGTGGCTCCGGTGCACAACGCGCCCATCCACAACGTGCGTCGCTACTAGGTCCCGTGGCCACCGGGCCCGGCTCCATCCGACCCCGACGGATACTGCTCGCGCTGCTGCTGGCCGAGTTTCTCTCCGCCGTCCTGCTGCTCACCCGGTTGCAACCGCCGGCCGCGCCGCCGCTCGCCGCCGACGCCGTCGTCGCGCAGCCCACGGCAACCGGCCCCCCCACCATCACCACACAGCTGCCCGACGGCCGCCGCGCGGAGTTCGTCCCACTCGGCGGTACTCGCAGCGCTGCCCTGCTTTCCAGGGTCGTCGCCGAACTCCCGGCCGCCGTCGACGCGGTGACCGACTTCTGGGGACCGGACTGGCGACGCGAGATCGTCATCGTCGCGACGGGGTCGGACCCGCAGTTCGCGGCACTCGCCGGCGGCGGAGCCGACATCGCGGCCGCGACCACCGCCGACCGCATCGTGTTCGCCCCCGGGGCTGCCACGATGACCGACGAATCCCTGCGCACCGTGCTGCGCCACGAAATGTTTCACCACGCGGTGCGGGAGCAGACCGCCGCCGATGCCCCGCGCTGGCTGACCGAAGGCGTCGCCGACTACCTCGCCCGCCCGCGCGACGCGGCAGCGGCACCCGATCCGAGAGCGGCCCTGCCCACCGACAGCGAACTCGACACCCCAGGCCCCACCCGTTCGCTCGCCTACGACCGGGCGTGGCGGTTCGCCGCCTATGTCGCCGATCGCTACGGCCCCGAACGGTTGCGGGGGCTGTATGTGCGGGCGTGCGGGCCCGGCCACCATGACCTGGCCACCTCGGTGCGAGACACGCTGGGATCCGACCTCGATGAGGTGCTGGTCGGCTGGCGGCAGTGGCGGCAGGGCTAGCCCGCTCCGATGTCCCGAATCCTGCTGGTGACCAACGACTTTCCGCCCCGCCCCGGCGGCATCCAAAACTACCTCGAGGCTTTCGTCGACCATGTGGTGGCGGCGGGTGCCCACGAGGTGACCGTTTACGCCCCGGCGTGGAAGAACGCCGCGGACTACGACCGCGCAGCCGTGTTCGAGGTGGTCCGCCACCCCGGCACCCTGATGCTGCCCGAACCGTCGGTGGCCGGGCGGATGCGCGGCCTCGTCGTCAGCCACGACATCGACACCGTCTGGTTCGGTGCGGCCGCGCCGCTGGCCCTGCTCACGCCGGTCGCCCGGCGGGCCGGCGCCGACCGGGCGATCGCCAGCACGCACGGCCACGAAGTGGGCTGGTCGATGCTGCCGGTGGCACGCACGGCGCTGCGCCGCATCGGCGAAGCCACCGACGTGGTGACCTTCGTCAGCCGCTACACGCGCGCCCGGTTCGCCGGCGCGTTCGGACCGCGCGCCGCGCTCGAACACCTCCCGCCCGGGGTGGACACCGACCGGTTCACCCCCGATCCGGCCGCGCGGGCGGAGCTGCGGACCCGCTATGGCCTCGGGGACCGCCCGGTGGTCGTCTGCCTGTCCCGTCTTGTGCCCCGCAAGGGACAGGACACGCTGATCAAGGCGATGCCCGCGCTCCGGCGGCGAGTGCCGGGCGCGGCGCTGGTGGTCGTCGGCGGCGGTCCGTATCGCAGCACGCTGCAACGCCTCGCCCAACAGCACGGCGTCGGGGAGCATGTGCGGTTCACCGGCGGCGTCCCCGGCGAGGAACTGCCCGCTCACCATGCGATGGCCGACGTATTCGCGATGCCGTGCCGCACCCGCGGCGCCGGCCTGGACGTGGAAGGGCTCGGCATCGTCTATCTCGAGGCCTCCTCGAGCGGTGTGCCGGTGGTGGCGGGACGCTCAGGCGGTGCCCCGGAGACCGTCCGCAACGGTGAGACCGGGCTGGTCGTCGACGGCACCGACGTCGGTGCGGTGGCCGCCGCGGTCGGCGATCTGCTCGCCGATCCTGCGCGCGCCGCCGCGATGGGCGCCGAGGGCAGGCGGTGGGCGCTGCAGAAGTGGCAGTGGCCTACACGCGCGGCCCGGCTCTCCGAACTGCTCTAGCCGCTGTACAGCGCCTCGATGTCGGCGGCGAACTTCTCGGCGACCACGTTGCGTTTGACCTTCAGCGTCGGGGTGAGCTCACCGCTGTCCTCGGTGAAGTCCACCGGAAGGATGCGGAACCTGCGGATAGCCTCGGCTCTCGACACCGCCTGGTTGGCCTGTTTGACCGCGGTGTCGATCTCGGCCACCAGATCCGGGTCGGTTGCGAGGTCGCCGACCGAGGCGCCGCTGTCCTTACCGTTGCGCTGTTTCCAGCCCTCGAACGCCTCGGGGTCGATCGTGATCAAGGCACCCACGAACGGTCGGGCATCGCCGACGGCCATCGCCTGGCTGATCAGCGGATGCGCCCGCAGCTGGTCCTCCAGGATGGCCGGCGCCACGTTCTTGCCGCCGGCGGTCACGATGATTTCTTTCTTGCGGCCGATGATCGTGAGGAATCCCTCATCGTCGATCGCGCCGAGGTCTCCGGTGTGGAACCAGCCGTCGGTGAAGGCCTTCGCGGTCTCATCCTCGTTTCGCCAGTAGCCGCTGAACACCACACCGCCGGAGACCAGCAACTCGCCGTCGTCGCCGAGCCGCATGCTGTTGCCCGGTAGCAGCTTGCCCACCGAACCGATCTTGATGTCGTCGACCCGGTTGACGGTGATCGCAGCGCTGGTTTCGGTCAGCCCGTATCCCTCGTAGATGGTCAGCCCGACGCCGCGATAGAAGTGGCCGAGGCGAGTGCCAAGCGGTGCGCCACCCGAGATCGCCGCGCGGCATTCGCCGCCGAGTGCCGCGCGCAGCTTGCCGTAGACGAGGCGGTCGAACAGCGCGTGCCTGGCGCGCAGCAGCAGCCCGGGCCCGCCGGAGTCCATGGCGTTGCTGTACTCGATCGCCGTCGCGGCGGCGACGTCGAAGATGCGGCCTCTACCGTCGCTGCGGGCGTTCTGCTCGGCGGTGTTGTAGACCTTCTCGAACACTCGCGGCACCGACACCACCAGCGTCGGCTTGAACACGCCGAACATCGGGACGAGGTTCTTGATGTCGCTGGTGAAACCGAGAGTGACCTTGTTGGCGAACGCGGCGATGGTGATGGCGCGGGCCAATACGTGAGCCAGCGGCAGGAACACCAGCATCCGCTCACCCTTGGCGAGCTGAGTCTCGAAGCAGCTCTTGGCGCCGCGGATCTCGTAGACCAGGTTGGCGTGGGTGAGCTGGCACCCCTTCGGCTTTCCGGTGGTGCCCGAGGTGTAGATCATGGTGGCCGGTTGGGCGGACCGGATGCCGGCCAGCCGGTTGTCGAGTTCCTCGGGCGCCACCTCCCTGCCCGCCTCGGCCAGCGCCTGGAGCGCACCGGCGCCCGAACTTTCGATGCGCAGCACCGTGCGCAGTTCGGGAAGCCCACCCCGGAGCTGTTCGATCTTCTCGGCGTGGGCGTCGTTCTCCGCGATCACCAGCACCGCGCCCGAGTCCGAGAGCACCCAGCGGACCTGCTCGGCTGATGACGTCTCGTAGACGGGGACGGTCAGCGCGCCGACGGCTAGGATCGCGAAGTCGATGATCGGCCACTCGTAGCGGGTCGCCGAGAGCAACGCGACACGATCACCGGGCTGCACGCCCGACGCGATCAAACCGAGCGCGGTGGAACGGATCTGGGCCGCAGCCTCGGCACACGTCACATCCGTCCAGGCGCCGTCGACCAATCGGCGGAAGATGACATGGCCGGGGTCGTCGCGCTCATGGTCGAAGACAGCACTGACGACGCTGTCGCGCTCACCCACCGTGAAGGTTGCGGGCACACTGAACTCAGGCACATATCCAGCGTAGTCGGCCGCTGCGCTACGGCGGGGCGCCGTGTGTGAAGCTTGGGGGACGATGAACAGCATCCAGATCGCCGACGAGACGTTCGTTGCCGCCGACCCCGCCGACGTGGGGCGCGCCGTCGCCGATCCCGCCAAGTGGCGGCGCTGGTGGCCGGACCTGAAGCTGACCGTCGTGGAGGACCGGGGGCCCGTCGGGCACCGCTGGACGGTGACCGGCGCGCTGATCGGCACCATGGAGGTCTGGCTGGAACCGTCCCTGGACGGCGTGGTCCTGCACTACTTCCTGCACGCCGAACCGGCAGGCGTCTCCGCGCGGCAGTTGGCGAAGATGAACCTGGCCAAGGTCAACCATGCGCGGCGGGTGGCGGGTAAGAAGATGGCGTTCGAGCTCAAGCGGACCCTGGAGGCATCGCGGCCGGTGGGGGTGTCGCGGCTGACCTGACAGTGGGTTCAGCCGCGGGCATGAGGGTACATTTCGGCTTGAGGAGGGCGGGCACGTGGCGGACAAGACGGCGCAGACCATCTACATCGATGCCGATCCTGCGACGGTGATGGACGTCATCGCCGACATCGGGTCCTATCCGGACTGGGTCAAGGAGTACCGGGAGACGGAAGTGCTCGAGACCGACACCGACGGGTACCCCAAGACGGCACGGCTGGTGCTCGACGCGGCGGTTCTCAAGGACACCATGGTGCTGGCCTACGAATGGCCCGCCGACCGCAATTCCGTGACGTGGACGTTGGTTTCGAGTTCTTTGCTGAAATCCCTGGCGGGCGCCTACCGGCTGGCGCCGAAGGGTTCGGGCACAGACGTCACCTATGAGCTCGCGGTGGACCTGATGATCCCGATGATCGGTCTGTTGAAACGGAAGGCGGAGCGCCGGTTGACCGAGACGGCGCTCAAGGATCTGAAGAAACGGGCCGAGGCTGAGTGAATCCCAGTGGCGCCGCGGCACGCATCAGCCTGTTCGTCGGCAAGGGCGGGGTAGGTAAGTCCACGCTGGCCACGGCCACAGCCGTCCGGCAGGCGCGGGCGGGTGGCCGGGTGCTGATCGTATCCACCGATCAGGCGCATTCGACGGGGGACGTCCTCGGCGTGACGGTCACCCCGACCGGGCGGCGGGAGCCGACCCGGATCCTCGCCGACCTCGACGCGGGTGTCCAGGACGCCGGCGGCTCGCTCGACGCGCTGGCCCTCGACACGCTGGAGCTGCTCACCGAGCGGTGGCGGGAGATCGCCGGCCCCGTCACCGCGCGGTTTCCCGACTCGGACCTGAGTGAGGTTGCTCCCGAAGAACTCTCCGCACTGCCGGGCGTGCAGGAGGTACTGGGGCTGCACGAGGTCGCGGAGTTGGCGGCCAGTGGTCTGTGGGAGCACGTCGTGGTCGACTGCGCCTCCACTGCGGATGCGCTGCGCATGCTGACCCTGCCCGGCACGCTCGCGCTCTACCTGGAGCGGGCGTGGCCACGGCACCGCCGGCTGTCCCGGGGCGCCAACGATGCGACGTCGGCCGCGATGGTGGATCTCGTTGAGCGCATAGATGCGGCGACGCAGCGGTTGACCATGCTCTTGGCCGATGCGTCGCAGGTCAGCGCGCACCTGGTGCTCACCGCAGAACGAGTGGTGGCCGCCGAGGCGTCCCGCACGCTGGGCTCCCTGGCGCTGATGGGCGTAGGGGTAGCCGAGCTGATCGTCAATCAAGTTCTGGTGCAGGATGATTCGTTCGAGTATCGGAACCTTCCGGAGCATCCGGCGTTCGACTGGTACGCCGAACGCATCTCCGAGCAGAGGGCGGTGCTCGACCATCTCGACACCGTGATCGGGGGCGTGGCGTTGGTGCTGGTCCCCCACCTGCCCGGCGAGCCGATCGGCCCAAAGGCACTCGGCGAACTGCTCGACGGCGCACGCAGGCGCGACGGAGCGGCCCCACCGGCGCCGGTGCGGCCGATCGTCGACCGTGAGTCGGGAGCCGGCCTCGATGCGGTGTACCGATTGCGGCTAGAGTTGCCGCAGGTCGATCCCGGGGAGCTGACGTTGGGCCGGGCCGACGACGACCTGATCATCGGCGCGGGCGGTATGCGGCGCCGGGTCCGACTCGCGTCCGTGCTGCGCAGGTGCATCGTCATCGACGCGGCACTGCGGGGAAGCGAGTTGACCGTGCGATTTCGACCGAATCCGGAGGTGTGGCCGGCATGAGTGCCGAACATCCAGACCTCGGTCCCGAGCTGAGGGCGCTCGCACAGGCGATCCTCAACCGCGTAGACCCGGCGATCCGGTTCGCGGCCGCCCGGGCGGCCGGAAGTGGTGAGGGGCGGGCGGGTAGTTGCCAGCAGTGGTGGTGCCCGGTGTGCGCGCTGGCAGCGGTGGTGCAGGGTGAACAGCACCCCCTGCTCAACGTCGTCGCCGAACACAGCGTCGCGCTGCTCGACGTGGTTCGCGGGCTCGTCGACAACATCGACGCCGCGGGCCCACCACCACCCCCGTCGTCCGGAGAGCCGCCGCCACGCCGCGACCCCGGCGGCTATCAGCACATTCCGGTGACCGTGCAGGAGTGAGGTCCGCGCTGTCGGCGTGTTCTCGCCGCCTGGGTAGAGTTGTCGCAGGGCACCGCCCGGTGCACCCGATGCGGAGGGGCCATGTGGTACTGGCTGTTCAAGTACGTCTTCATGGGCCCGTTGCTGACCCTGCTCGGCCGTCCGAAAGTCCATGGGCTGGAATACGTTCCCCGCTCGGGGGCGGCCATCCTCGCCAGTAACCACCTGGCCGTCGCTGACAGCTTCTACCTACCGTTGGCGGTCAGCCGACGCATCACCTTCCTAGCCAAGGCCGAGTACTTCACCGGGACGGGGCTCAAGGGCTGGTTCCAGCGCTGGTTCTACACCGCCGCCGGCCAGGTGCCGATCGACCGGACCGACGCGGACTCTGCCAAGAGCGCGTTGACCACCGCGCAGCGCATCCTCACCGAAGGCAAGCTGCTCGGCATGTACCCCGAGGGCACCCGCTCACCCGACGGACGGCTCTACAAGGGCAAGACCGGTTTGGCCCGGCTCGCACTGGAGACCGGCATGCCGGTGATTCCGGTCGCGATGATCGGCACCGATGTCGTGAACCCTCCGGGCAGCAAGATGTGGCGGTTCGGCCAGGTCGAGGTCAAATTCGGCAAGCCGATGGACTTCACCCGGTTCGAGGGGCTCGCGGGCAACCGCTTCATCGAGCGGGCGGTCATCGACGAGGTGATGTACGAACTGATGCGGCTCTCCGGTCAGGAGTACGTCGACCTGTACGCCGCCGATGTCAAGGAGGGCACCGCGGTCGCTCAGCCGGCCGCGCGACTGCCCGAGGCCGCCGCAGGCTGAATCGCCGCGACCGGTTCGGTGTGGTGCGTCGGCCGCACGGAGAGCGTGCCGGCCGCCGCGATGACGAACAGCGCCCACCACACGTACGACCCGCCGGCCAGCTGACGCCACAGTGGTGCCGAGGTCTCCTGGTGTTCCGGCAGCAGGGTGATCGGCGACCAGACCATCAGTGCGCACCCGAGCGCCCCTGCCACGGCCAGCGCCGCGTGCCGGGTGCGATGGGCGACCACGAGGGTCACCAGCACCGTCGGCAGCGCCCATACCCAGTGGTGCGACCACGACACCGGTGAGACCACCAGCCCGAACATCGCCACGCAGATCAGGGCCAGCACCGGTTCGTCGGCGCGCAGGGCGCGGCGTGCCGCCCAGACCGTCAATCCCAGTACGGCGAAGCACGCCAGCACCCACACGATGAACCGGAGGTCTTCGCCGACGCCGAACCGCGCGAGCGCGCCCGCGATGTTCTGGTTGGTGTTCAGCGTGGCCGCGCCGATCCGGTCGGTGTTACGCACGGTGTCGGTCCAGTACTCCCAGGAGTCACGCCACGCCAGCGTGAACCCGAGGAGAGTCAGCGTGACGACCGATGCCGCGCTGATGAGCAGTGCGCGGGTGTCACGGCGCAGCAGGAAGTAGAGCAGGAACACGGCGGGGGTGAGTTTCAGCGCGATCGCCACGCCGAGCAGGACCCCACGCGGCCACGGGGTGCGCCGAGGCACGCAGTCGGCGATCACCAGCGTCATCAGCACGACATTGATCTGGCCGAAGTCGAAGTTGGCCTCGATCGGCTCGAAATGCACCACCGTCACCGCGACGATCGCCGCGGCCAGCCAGATCCGACGTCCCGCCGTCCAGACGTCGAGCCGGCTCAGCACGATAACCACCGCGACAATCAACAGCAGCAAGGTGACCGCGGTGATCACCGCGCTGGCCGCGGGCAGCGACATGACGGCGAACGGCGAGAATACGATGGCCGCCAGCGGGGGATAGGTGAACGGCAGATCGAGGCCACCCTGGGTGGCGAACATCGCACCGTCGGCATAGAGGGGGCTGCCGTCGAGCCAGGCTCGGCCGCCCATCCGATAGACGTCGATGTCGATCCGGTAGGGCGTGTCATCGAACACCCTCCAGCCGGCCCAGCCGAGCGCGACCAGGGTCAGAGAACAAAACGCCCGCCACGCGAGGGTTGGCGCCCAAGCAGGCGTCCGCCGAGTACTCATGTCGCCGACCAGAGTATCGGTGGCCGCCGGCGGGTCGGACGGTATCCCGGTCGCGCCACGCGCAGGTCGGCGTAAGTTTTCTGCGTGCGCCTGACCCTGCAGCTGGACTTCCTCACCCTCGATCGCCTGCCACTGCTGTGCTGCCTGGTCGCGTTCATCCTCACCTTCTTCGCGACGCGCACGATCGTGCGTTACATCCGACGCCACGCCGGCAGCGACGCCCCCCGTAAGTGGTGGCAGCCCCGCAACATCGCCGCCGCGGGCGGTGTGCACATCCACCATGTGGTGATCGGGGTGATCCTGGTGATGGTCTCGGGACTCACCATGGTGACGCTGGCCGTCAACGGGGGAGTGCCCGAATTCACCGTCGCGGCAACGGCCTTCGGGATCGGTGCCGCGCTGGTGCTCGACGAGTATGCCTTGATTTTGCACCTGTCCGACGTGTACTGGTCCGAGGACGGCCGCACCTCGGTGGACGCGGTGTTCGCCGCCGTCGCGGTGGCGGGCCTTCTCATCCTGGGGTTCAATCCACTGTCGTTCTTCGACGTCGGGATCTGGCGCGACGACCACAGCGTGGTGGCGCGCGCGACGGTGATCGCGTTGGCGGTCGTGACGCTGATGCTGGCGATGGTGGTGCTGGCCAAGGGAAAGGTGTGGACCGGGCTGGTTGGCATGTTCATCACCCCCCTGCTGTTCGTCGGGGCGCTGCGGCTGTCCCGCCCGCACGCGCCGTGGGCCCGCTGGCGTTACACGAACCGGCCGCGCAAGATGCACCGGGCGCTGGAACGGGAACGCTGGCTGCGCAGGCCCGTCGTGCAGGCCAAACTGTGGCTGCAGGACGCCATCGCGGGTATGCCGAGATTCCCGGACGACGCAAAGGTCGACGCACAGCTGGATCGCGAGATCCACGCGGCCCCCGCTCCGCGGAAGGTCCCCCCCGTCGAGGAAGCCGCCGTCTAAGATGCGCTACTTCTACGACACCGAGTTCATCGACAACGGTCGCACCATCGAGCTGATCTCGATCGGCGTGGCGGCCGAGGACGGGCGGGAGTACTACGCGGTGTCGACCGAGTTCGACCCCGAACGTGCAGGCAGCTGGGTCCGCAAACACGTGCTGCCGAAACTGCCGTCGCCGGCGTCGAAATCCTGGCGGTCCCGCCGCGAGATCCGCTCGGAACTCGAGGACTTCTTCGGCATCGACGGAGAGGACCCGATTGAGCTGTGGGCCTGGGTCGGCGCCTACGACCACGTGGTGCTCTGCCAGCTGTGGGGGCCGATGACCGCGTTGCCACCCGCGATTCCGCGGTTCACCCGCGAGCTGCGCCAGTTCTGGGAGGACCGCGGCTCACCGCGGATGCCTCCCCGGCCCCGCGACTCCCATGACGCACTGGTCGACGCCCGCCACAACCTGCTGCGTTACCAGGTGATGACCGGAACAGCGGGGATGGCCGGCCCCTGACGCACCTGACTTACCATTGACAGGTGAACTGGACCGTCGACATCCCCATCGACCAGCTCCCGGACCTGCCGCCCCTGCCGGATGAGCTGCGTCAGCGTCTCGACTCCGCGCTGGCCAAGCCGGCGGTACAGCAGCCGAGCTGGGACGCCGACGCCGCCAAGGCCATGCGCACGGTGCTCGAGAGTGTTCCGCCGGTCACGGTGCCTTCGGAGATCGAGAAGCTCAAGGTTCTGCTCGCCGACGTGGCGCGCGGCGAGGCGTTCCTGCTGCAGGGCGGTGACTGCGCAGAGACGTTCGTCGACAACACCGAACCGCACATCCGCGCCAACATCCGCACCCTGCTGCAGATGGCCGTCGTGCTGACCTACGGCGCGAGCATGCCGGTGGTCAAGGTGGCCCGGATCGCCGGGCAGTACGCCAAACCGCGCTCGTCGGACGTCGACGCACTGGGACTGAAGTCCTACCGCGGCGACATGATCAACGGGTTCCCCCCCGACGCCGCCGCCCGCCAGCACGACCCGTCGCGCCTCGTGCGCGCCTACGCCAATGCCAGCGCCGCGATGAACCTGGTGCGGGCACTCACCTCCTCCGGGATGGCGTCGCTGCAGGGCGTGCACGACTGGAACCGCGAATTCGTGCGCACCTCACCCGCCGGCGCCCGCTACGAGGCGCTCGCCGGTGAGATCGACCGGGGTATGCGCTTCATGAGCGCGTGTGGGGTCAACGACCGCAACCTGCAGACCGCCGAGATCTTCGCCAGCCATGAAGCGCTGGTGCTGGACTACGAGCGGGCCATGCTGCGGCTGTCGGCCGAGTTCCCCGTCCACGATCCGCAACCGCGGCTCTACGACCTGTCGGCGCACTATGTGTGGATCGGTGAACGCACCCGCCAGCTCGACGGCGCGCATATCGCGTTCGTGGAGACCATCGCCAACCCGATCGGCATCAAGCTGGGACCGACGACCACGCCGGAACTCGCCGTCGAGTACGTCGAGCGGCTCGACCCGCAGAACCAGCCGGGCCGGCTGACGCTGGTGACCCGCATGGGCAACAGCAAGGTCCGTGACCTGCTGCCGCCGATCGTCGAGAAGGTCCATGCCAGCGGGCATCAGGTCATCTGGCAGTGCGATCCGATGCACGGCAACACCCACGAGTCCTCGACCGGTTACAAGACCCGCCACTTCGACCGCATCGTCGACGAGGTGCAGGGGTTCTTCGAGGTACATCGTGCCCTGGGCACCCATCCCGGCGGCATCCACGTCGAAATCACCGGTGAGAACGTCACCGAATGCCTCGGTGGCGCGCAGGACATCTCCGACACCGACCTGGCCGGGCGGTACGAGACGGCGTGCGATCCGCGGATGAACACCCAGCAGAGCCTCGAGTTGGCATTCCTGGTCGCAGAGATGTTGCGCGACTGAAGTCGCAGGGGATGGGGACAGGCCTCAGACAAGGCTCGCGAGGTTGCTGCCGAGCGCCCACCCACCGGCGGCGAGTAGACCGGTCAGCGTGATGATCGCGACGACCCAGAACAGCAGCGCACGTTTGGCCCGCCGCCGGGCCCAGTAGAAGTCGTCGATGTCGATACCCGCGAACTGTCCTGCTGGATAAGCGATCTCACCGGAGTCGCGGGTGAACACCCGGGTGTGCTGGCGGGGTGAAGCTTCGGGCGGGTGGCCGCTCGTGTCGGTGGCGGCCTGCTGGTCGGACAGCTTGCTGTGATACAGCGCCGCCGACGCATGCTGGGCGGAGTGGCGCGGTGCGGGGACCCGGAACGGCGGCAACCGCAGTTCCTCGGCGATATCCGCCAGATCGGCGCCCATGTCGAGCGCGTCGGCGTAGCGGCCGGCCGGGTCGCGGGCGGTCGCACGCAGCACCAGGTCGTCGAGCTGCGCTGGCACACCGGCGATCACCGCACTCGGCGGCGGAACGTCGTTGTCCATGCGCTGGTACGCCACCGCGAGCGCACTGTCCCCGCTGAACGGGGTGACACCGGTGAGCAGTTCGAAAGCCATGACGCCGACTGAGTACACGTCGCTGCGCGGTCCGGCGTTGCCGGTGCCGACCTGTTCGGGGGACAGGTATGCCGCCGTGCCGAGAATTACACTCGTGGAGGTGATCTTGGCTTCGGCGACGGCGCGTACCAGGCCGAAATCGGCGATCTTGACTTCACCGTCGTCGGAGATCAGCACATTCTCCGGTTTGACGTCGCGGTGCACCAGCCCCGCGCGGTGCGCCACGGCCAACCCGGACAGCACCGGCGCCAGCACGGCCGCCGCCGCGTGCGGCGGCATGGGGCCGCGTTCGCGCAGCAGCTCACGCAGCGTACCGCCTTCGACGAGTTCCATGACCAGGAACGGATACTGGCCGTCGATGCCCTGGTCGTAGACCGCGACGAGACCGGGGTCCTTGAGCCGCGCGACCGCCCTCGCCTCCCGCTGGAACCGGGTGAGGAACTGCTCGTCTCCGGAGTAGCGAGGGTCCATGACCTTCACCGCGACCGGTCGGTCCAATCGGACGTCGAGTCCCCGGTACACCGTGGACATGCCGCCAGTGGCGATCGGCGCGTCGAGGTGGTAGCGGCCGTCGAGTACGGCGCCGGCGAGCGGGTCCGACTGCGGGTGGGCCTCCACCGAAGACATGTTACGAGTCGCGCCGGTGGCCCTAGACTCGGTGCAGTGAGCAGCATTCCGGCCGCAGACGACGTCCTCGACCCCGATGAGCCCGTCTACGACCTGCCAACGGTCGCCCACCTGCTCGGTATGCCGGTGACGCGGGTACACCACCTGTTGCGGCAGGGCCAGTTGCTGGCCGTGCGGCGAAACGGCGAATTCGTGGTGCCCCAGATGTTCTTCGATCGACACGGTCAGGTGATCAAACCGCTGCCCGGTCTGCTCGTGGTGCTGCGCGACGGCGGCTACCGCGACACCGAGATCGTGCGGTGGTTGTTCACCCGTGACCCGTCGCTGACCATCAGCCGGGACGGGGCCGCCGAACGGATCGCCAACGCAAGGCCGGTCGACGCACTGCACTCCCACCAGGCCCGTGAGGTGGTCCGGCGCGCCCAGGCGATGGCATATTGACCGCTCAGCGGTCGTGGCATATTGACCGCTCAGCGGTGGTGGCATATTGACCGCTCAGCGGTGGTGGCGTACTGACCGGTCAGCGGGACTGTCGAACCCGGCCGGGCCGGGCTCGACCTTCGCCAGCGAATACCACGCCACCACAGCGCATCCCGCGGCGAGCAAGACGTGCAGCCACGAATACATGCCGTGTGCCCCGTCGGGTTTGAAGATCACCATGATCCAGGTGGAGAACCCGGCGATCAACGCGATCGACCGCCTCGACTGGGCCAGTGCGGAGACCACCGCCAGCGGCCAGGTGTAGTACCACGGCAGTGCGGCGGGCACGAACAGCACGAACACGAGCATCACCGAGGTGATGCCGATCAGCGCTTCGCGGTCGTCGTGGCGGAACCGCCACCACAGCAGCGGAAGCGTGACCACGATGATCGCCAGGCCGACGATGCGGGTGACGTCGACGACGGCGTAGAAGTTCACCGGCAGGAACAGTCCGCCCACCGCGTTGGTCAGGTTCGCCGCCGCCGTCGGCAGCGTCAACCAGTTGATGATCTTGACGTTTCCGGCCGCCAGCGCCGACAGCCATCCCAGGCCGACGCCGGCGACCCAGGACAACACCGCGAAGACGGCGACGAAGATCAGCAGCGCCGCGGTGGTGGCCGTCACGAAGGCCCGCGGCGCGCGGTAGCCCCGGCGATCGCTCAGCTGTCGCATCCAAATCCAGACGGTGAACGGCAGCGCCAGTCCGGCGGTCGCTTTGACCGCGACGGCGACGACGATCACCGCGACGCCCGCCGCCGGGCGGTTGTTCAGGGCCAGTGCCAGCCCGGCCATCATCAGCCCGACCATCAGCATCTCATTGTGGACGCCACCCATGAGGTGGATGATCACCAGCGGGTTGAGCACGCAGATCCACAGCGCCGCAGCGCCGCTGGCGCCGATGTGGCGGGCGATCCGTGGGGCCGCCCAGATCAGCAGGATCAGGCCGGGCAGCATGCAGAGCCGCAGCAGCATCGTCCCCGCGACCACGTGTTCGCCGACGATCATGGTCACGAACTTTGCGACCATGATGAACGCCGGCCCGTACGGTGCCGTGGTGGTGGTCCAGATTGGGCTGACGTCGTCGAGCAGCGGGTTGGGGTTGGCGATCGGTCCGACGACGTAGGGGTCGAAACCGTCGCGCAGCAGCGCCCCCTGCGCCAGATACGAGTAGGTGTCGCGGCTGAATACCGGGACGCTAAGCAGCAGCGGTGCGAGCCAGAACCCCGTGGTGGCGACCATGGTGTATTCGTCGGTGGAGCGCCCCGGAACGCCAGCGATGACCCGTCGGCCCAGCCACAACCAGGCCACCAGCATCATCGCGACGCCGCCCCACAGCAGCGTCGAGGACAACACCAGGCCGTGACCGAAGCGCAGCCAGGAAAGGTGCAGCGATTCGAGCAGAGGATCGTGTACCCGGGTGCTGCCGGCTCCGAGCCCCCCGGCCGTGATCAGCGCGGCGCCGACGAAACCGAGCAGCGCGGGCTTCGCGGACGGCGACCTGGTGAAAGCGACCAGCCGTGCGACATGCCGCGCCGCAGCGGGTTTCGGCGTGTCGGTCGGGGTGGGTGTGACCATGCTCAGGCGGACCGGTTGGCGGCCAATCTGGCGAGTTCGGTGAGACCGGCCTTGGCCTGCGCGTCGATCGGTGCCGAGTCCAGCGCCTCCAGCGAGCGGCGGGTGAGCAGGGCGATGCGTTCCTCCACCGCGGCCAGCGCGCCGACCGACTCGATGGCCCAACGCAGTTCGCGCACCTGCGGCTCGCTCAGGTCGGTGCCGATCGACGAGCGCAGTTGCGCGGCCGTGTCCGGATCGGTCTTGTCGGCCAGTTCGACGGCTTCGGCCAGCAGCACGGTCCGCTTACCCGACCGGAGGTCGTCGCCGGAGGGTTTGCCCGTGACGACCGGATCCCCGAATACGCCCAGCACGTCGTCGCGCAGCTGGAAGGCCACCCCGATATCGGTGCCGAGCTGGTGGAAGATCTCCTGCACCTCTGGCCGGTCGGCGGCCGCGGCGGCGCCCAGCTGCAGCGGGCGGGACACGGTGTAGGACGCGGTCTTGTAGGTGTTCACCGCGATCGCCGAGGCGACGGTCTCGGCTCCGCTGGCTTCGGCGGCGATGTCGAGGAACTGCCCGCCGAGCACCTCGGTCCGGATGTCGGCCCACACCCGTTGCACGCGGCGGTGCGCGGCGAGGGGCAGGTCGACGGAGGTGACGATGTCGTCGGCCCACACCAGCGACAGATCCCCGAGCAGGATCGCCGCCGACAGGCCGAACTGTTCGGAGGAACCGTGCCAGCCCTGTTCGGCGTGGCGGTCGGCGAACAACCGGTGCACGGTGGGCAACCCGCGTCGCGTCGCCGAGGCGTCGATCACGTCGTCGTGAACGAGCGCACACGCGTGCAGCAGTTCCAGGGCGGAGAACAGCATCAGGACACCGCTGTCGACGGGGCGGTCTGCCACCGCCCGCCACCCCCAGTAGGCGAAGGCCGGGCGGAGGCGCTTACCTCCCCGCAGGACGAACTCCTCGAGGGCGGCGGTCAGCTCCGCGTAGTCCGAACCGATGTAGGCGGCATCACGCCGGCGGACGGACAGGTAGTCCCGCAGCTGCTCGGTGACGGCTTCGGCCAACTCGGCGGCTGACGGAGCCGCGGCATCCACGCTCAGCGGGTGCCCCTTTCGTTCGTATACGGATTTTCGGATGTGGGGGAGCGATCCCGGCTGGTCCATGCCAGACCGCCGATGATCCCGGCCACCACCAGGGTGGCCACCGTCAGCCAGATGGCCGCGGTGGTGAACGAGCGCGCGCTGGGATCGGTGTAGCGTGCCTGGGCGTTGAGCGTCGACACCACGCCCGGGTTCAGTTTCCATTCCACGACCTCGGTGCTGACCTGATCGCCGTTGGTCGAGGTGACCTCGCCGGGGAATGCCACCGACAGCGAGACGTCGGCCTGCGGATCGCTCACCGACGTCAGGTCGACGCGGCCTTCCAGGATGACCAGGTCACCGGCGCGGCGCAGCGAGATGTCGACGCCCGCGGCATCGCGGTTCATATTGGCCAACTGCGGCAGTTCGGCGAAGGTGAGGTCGGAGAACACCGCCTGCGAGCCCACGTAGTCGTCGCGGTTGTAGCCGGAGACCGCGACCTTGGTGGCGAAGGGCAGGTTGTTGAGCAGTTGCGGACCCTTGTCGGACGGCCCACGGGGTTTGGTCGCGGCGACGATCTGGCCGGACACCCGGTCATCGGGGGACACGGTGATCGACGCCCGGACTCGCACGCATCCCACCACCATGGGCAGCATTAACAGCAGCAACACCCAGGCGACCAGGCGGGTGCGTTGTCGGCGGGCGAGCACGGTGGTCATCGGAGGTCATCGTGCCAGATGCGGGCCTACAGCGGCAGTGCGCGGCCCAGGATCGCGAAGGCCCGGGGGTCGCCGGCGAAGTGATAGCCGCGGATGACATCGGAGAACCCGAGCCGACGGTAGAGCCGCCAGGCCCGGTTGCCCTCGCCGTTGATCTCGGGCGTGGAGAGCAGGACGTGTTTCTCGGCGCGGTCGCTCAGCAGCCGGCGGGCCAGCCGCTCGCCGAGACCGCGGCCCTGCGCATGGGGTGCGATGTGCAGTTCGGTCAGCTCGAAGTAGCTGTTCATCAGGTCGTCGATGCGGGCCGGTTCGGCGCCGACGCGCTTGAGCCCGGCCACCACTTGCTGCTGCCACCACTGGTCGGGGGCACCGCAGTAGCCGTACGCGACCCCGAGCAGCGGCGCGCCGCGCAGATCGTCCGGCGTGTCGGGTTCCCGGGCCGGCGATTCGACGACTGCGACGGCCTTCCACCCGTGGCGCCGGGTGTGCTCTATCCACATCGAGGCGCGCTGCTCCTCGGTGCCCCGTGGATAGCGCATGGCGTCGACGTAGATGCCGAGCGCCTCGCCGAGTCGACGCTCCATGTCGGTCGACGACAGATCGATGATATGCGGCGCCAATGTCGTTGCCCTTCGGTCCGTCGCGCGGAAGTGTGCACACAAGTCGTCGGTCCCCATTATCTCCGCGGGCGGGCGGTGTCCTTCCAGGGGCGGCGAAGGTCATACGGCGAAGGTCATACAATGGTGGGCGAACTAGGTGGTACGGCTCAGATCGACCTCGTATCATGACGGTTAGGGGTCCGTGAACGCGGGCACGCACGATTTGAACGAACGGCCGCAGGCGGCGAGGAGGGACGAATGCCACTCTCCGATCATGAGCAGCGCATGCTCGATCAGATCGAGAGCGCGCTTTATGCCGAGGATCCCAAATTCGCGTCGAGTGTGCGCGGTGGGACGCTACGTGCGCCGTCGGCCCGCCGTCGGATACAGGGCGGCGCCCTGTTCGTCGTCGGGCTGGCGATGCTGGTCTCCGGTGTCGCGTTCAAGGCAACCATGGTCGGAAGCTTCCCGATCCTCTCGGTCGTCGGGTTCATCGTGATGTTCGGTGGCGTCGTCTTCGCGATCACCGGCCCAGCGGTGGCCGGTGGCCGGGACCGCTCGGCGCCGCCCGCCAGCGGTGGCCGGCGGCAGAAGCGGTCGAAGGGTTCCGGTGGTGGTTCGTTCACCAGCCGAATGGAAAACCGTTTCCGTCGGCGGTTCGACGAGTAGTCACTGACACGCGCAAGAGGGGCGGCCCCGTGTGGGGCCGCCCCTTTCTCGTGTGGTGAGCCGGGTGAGATTCCCCCACCTTGCCCCACCGCGCCGCTGCGGCCTCTGAACTGCGGCGTTGTGCCTATCGATGTTGCACTTGCAGCCCGGTTACCGGTAACCGACTGCGGCAGGAGCGATTGGAGTGGGGCGACGTAGCGATCTAGTCCCGGCCAATGGCGCAAAGTGGGGGGATGTGGGGTAAAGTGGCGTTCAGCGGAGCGACCGAGGCTCCCAGGGGCGCAGGAGGTGGCCAGGATGTTTCTGGGCACCTACACGCCGAAGCTCGACGACAAAGGGCGGCTCACACTGCCCGCCAAGTTCCGCGACGCACTGGCAGGAGGGTTGATGGTCACCAAGAGCCAGGACCACAGCCTGGCCGTCTATCCGCGTGCAGAATTCGAGAAACTGGCCCGCCGGGCTTCGCAGGCGTCGCGGAGCAATCCGGAAGCGCGTGCCTTCCTGCGGAACCTGGCCGCCGCGACCGACGAACAGCATCCCGACGCCCAGGGCCGGATCACGTTGTCCGCCGACCACCGCCGCTACGCGAACCTGTCGAAGGAATGCGTGGTGATCGGGTCGGTCGACTACCTCGAGATCTGGGACGCCGCGGCGTGGCAGGAGTACCAGCAGGCCCACGAAGAGAACTTCTCCGCGGCGACTGATGAAACTCTGCGCGACGTCATTTGAACCGGCCCTTGCAGCGTGGCCTCTGTCCGAACCGGCCCTGGCGTACTTCCCCGACGCCAGGTCCGCCTCGGACAGGGACCTCGCTGCAGGGGCGTGCAGCCCGGGGGTGGCGATGGAGCACATTCCGGTCCTCCTGGACCGTTGCGTCGAACTGCTCACCCCGGCACTGACCCGCCGGAATCCCGACGGCCGTGGCGCCGTCCTGGTCGACGCCACACTGGGCGCGGGCGGCCACGCCCACCGGTTCCTCAGCGATCTACCCGGACTGCACCTCATCGGATTGGACCGCGACCCGCAGGCGCTGCAGATCGCCGGCGAGCGGCTCGCACCGTTCGGTGACCGGGCGACCCTCGTGCGCACCCGCTACGACGGGATCGACGACGCCCTGGCGCAGGCGGGCGTGGACGAGGTCGGCGGAGTTCTATTCGACCTCGGAGTGTCGTCGATGCAACTCGACCGCACCGAGCGGGGATTCTCCTACAGGGCGGACGCCCCACTGGACATGCGCATGGATAGCGAAGCCCCGCTGACCGCAGCGGAGGTCGTCAACACGTTCGCGGAGAAGGACATCGCACGGATCCTCCGGGAATTCGGCGAGGAACGGTTCGCCGGCCGCATCGCCAAACACATCGTGCGACGCCGGCCACTGACGACCACGGGTGAACTGGTCGAGCTGCTCTACGACGCGATCCCCGCACCGGCCAGGCGGACCGGCGGGCATCCGGCCAAACGCACGTTCCAGGCCCTGCGGATCGCGGTCAACGGCGAGCTGGACTCCCTGCGCGCCGCGCTCCCCGCTGCCCTGGCCGCCATCGAGCCCGGCGGACGGATCGTCGTGATGGCCTACCAGTCGCTGGAGGACCGCATCGTCAAGACCGAGTTCGGCGCGGCCACCGCGTCGCGAACGCCACCCGGTCTGCCCGTCGAACTACCCGGCCATGAACCCGATTTCGTCGCCATCACTCGCGGGGCCGAACGAGCCACCCCCGAGGAGATCGAACGCAACCCGCGCAGTGCTCCGGTGCGGTTGCGCGCGTTGGAGAAGGTCGCCAGCAGGCCAGAGACGGCCAGGAGGGACGCGCCATGAAGGCAAAGCGATCTGCACCCGTGCGTGGTGGCGAGCGACGGCGGGGTCCCCGCCAGCCGGTCCGCACCGCGGCCCGCCGCGGCGTCGAGGCCACTCCGCGTCGTCCTAGGCCGACCCGCGACTCCCGGTCGGCTCCGCAGACCACCCCGATCCCGCGGCCGGCGGAGGTGCCCGCGCGTCCGAAAAACGCCAGTCAGGCCAAGGCCCGGGCGAAGGCGCGCAAGGCGAAGGCGCCCAAGGTGGTACGCCCGCCCCTGCGGGAACGGTTGCTGATCGGGCTCTCGTCGATCGAGCTGAACCCCAGGGCTCTGATCGGGCGGGTGCCCTTCGTGGTGCTGGTCATCGGCTCACTGGGCCTGGGTCTCGGTATCACGCTGTGGCTGTCGACGGGAGCGGCCGAACGGTCCTACCAGCTCGGCGCTGCCCGCCAGACCAATCAGGCACTGGCGCAGCAGAAAGAGGCCCTAGAGCGCGACGTTCTGGAGGCTCAAGCGGCGCCCGCCCTTGCCGAAGCCGCCCGTGGTCTCGGCATGATCCCGTCCCGCGACACCGCCCACCTGGTTCAGGACCCGGCGGGCAACTGGGTGGTCGTCGGAACGCCGAAACCGGCCGAGGGTGTGCCCCCGCCGCCGCTGAACACCCCGATCCCCGACCCGACGCCCGCACCCGCCCCACCCCGGTTGGCAGACCAGGTCACCGCTCCCCGGGTGGTCGATCCGCGCGAGGTCCCCGTCCGCGTCACCACTCGTCCGCAGACCGTCCTCCCGCAGGGTGAGGTACCGCATCTCGCACCCGGTGCTCAGCCGCCGGGACCGGGTCCTGTTGCCGCGCCGCTGGGTACGGCTCCCGCATTACCCGGCGACCCGGCTCAGCTCCCGCCCGCGCCGGTCGACCCGGCCCTGGCCCCGGTGCCGCCCCCGCTTCCGGCGCCCCCGCCGGAGCACCTCGCCGCGCCGCAGACGCCCGTGCAGGCTGGACCCCCGGCATGAGTTCCCGTCGGGGTCCGCGGGTTTCCGCGCCGCGCCGCACCCGTAAGGCGAAGGGGAGGTCCGCACCGGGCCGCCCGGCTCAGGATCATCCGGCTAAGGATCATTCCGCTAAGGCCCGCCGGACCCGTAAAGCGGTCGCCGGGGAAGCCGGCTTGCGCACCTCGTCGTTCGTGTTCCGGCACCGAGCCGGCAACGCGGTGATGATGGTGCTGCTGCTGGTCGCCGGCGCTCAGCTGTTCAACCTGCAGGTGCCGCGGGCCGAGGGCCTGCGCGCGGAGGCGGCGGGGCAGCTCAAGGTCACCGACGTCCAGAAGGCGGTGCGGGGCAGCATCGTCGACCGCAACGATGACAAGCTGGCCTTCACCATCGAGGCACGGGCATTGACGTTCCAGCCGGTCAAGGTCCGCAAGCAACTCGAGGAGGCACGCGCGAAATCGGAGGAGGCGCCGGATCCCAAGCGCCGCCTGGTCGAGATCGCCGACGAGGTCGCGTCGCGGCTGGACAACAAACCTGATGCGAAAACGGTTCTGCGCAAACTGAACGGCAACGAGACGTTCGTCTACCTGGCGCGTGCGGTCGACCCGGTCGTCTCCGATGCGATCACCGAGAAGTTCCCCGAGGTTGGCTCGGAACGTCAGGACATCCGGCAGTATCCGGGTGGCTCGCTGGCGGCGAACATCGTCGGCGGCATCGACTGGGACGGCCACGGCCTGCTGGGTCTGGAGGACTCCCTCGACGCGGTGCTGGCCGGCACCGACGGATCGGTCACCTACGACCGCGGTTCCGACGGTGTGGTGATCCCCGGCAGCTACCGCAACCGCCATGACGCGGTCAACGGTTCGACCGTCCAGCTGACCATCGACGACGATATCCAGTTCCACGTTCAGCAGCAGGTCCAGATGGCCAAGGACGCCTCCGGCGCGAAGAACGTCTCGGCCGTCGTGCTGGACGCCAAAACCGCCGAGGTGTTGGCGATGTCGAACGACAGCACCTTCGACCCCAGCCAGGACATCGGCCGTCAGGACAACCGGCAGATCGGCAACCTTGCGGTGTCCTCACCGTTCGAGCCGGGATCGGTCAACAAGATCGTCACCGCCGCCGCGGCGATCGAGCACGGGCTCACCAACCCCGACGAGGTGTTGCAGGTCCCCGGGTCGATCCACATGGGCGGCGTCACGGTCAGCGACGCATGGAACCACGGCACCATGCCGTACACCACCACCGGGGTGTTCGGGAAGTCCTCGAACGTCGGTACGCTGATGCTCGCCGATCGGGTCGGCCCAGAACGCTACGCCGAGATGCTCGAGAAGTTCGGCCTCGGCCAGCGCACCGGCGTGGGTCTGCCCGGTGAGAGTGCCGGTCTCGTGCCGCCGATCCATCAGTGGTCGGGCAGTTCGTTCGCGAATCTACCTATCGGGCAGGGACTTTCGATGACGCTGCTGCAGATGGCTGGCATGTACCAGGTGATCGCCAACGACGGTGTCCGCATCCCGCCGCGGATCCTCAAGGCGACCGTCGCCCCCGACGGCACCCGCACAGAAGAGGAGCGGCCCGAGGGCGTGCGGGTGGTGTCGCCGCATACCGCGCAGACCGTGCGCAACATGTTCCGCTCGGTCGTACAGCGGGATCCGATGGGGGAGCAGCAGGGCACCGGGCCCGCGGCCGCCGTCGAGGGCTACCAGATCGCCGGCAAGACCGGCACCGCGCAGCAGATCAACCCCGCGTGCGGCTGCTATTACAGCGACGTCTACTGGATCACCTTCGCGGGCATGGCCACCGTCGACGACCCGCGCTACGTGATCGGCATCATGATGGACGCCCCGCACCGTGCCGCCGACGGTTCGCCGGGGTCCTCGGCCGCGCCGTTGTTCCACAACATCGCCTCGTGGCTGCTGCAGCGGGAGAACGTACCGCTGTCGCCGCCGGGCGCGCCGCTGACCTTGCAGGCGACCTGACCGACGCGGCGGGCCGGCTGGGGCTCGGTACTGTGTCATGGCCATGAAGCTGCGCCCCAGCCATCCCGTCGGACACCCGCTCGGTGCCCTCGCCGAGCAGGTGCAGGCGGTTCCCGCCCCCGGATTCCCGCTGCCTGACATCCGGATCACCGGGGTGACGCTGCGCGGTCAGGACGCGCTGCCCGGTGACCTGTTCGCCGCGCTGCCGGGTTCCTCGGCACACGGGGCCCGGTTCGTCGCCGACGCGGTCGCCGGTGGTGCGGTGGCCGTGCTCACCGACGCCGCCGGAGCGGTCATGCTGGGTGCCGACCCGGTGGTTCCAGTACTGGTCCACCCGGACCCCCGCGCGGTGCTCGGTGCCGTCGCCTCGACCGTGTACGGTCATCCGTCGCGGCGCCTGCGCGTCGTCGGCGTGACCGGGACGTCCGGCAAGACCACCACCACCTACCTGATCGAGGCGGGGTTGCGGGCGGCCGGGCGGGTCGCCGGCCTGATCGGCACCGTCGGCATCCGGATCGACGGGCGCGACCAGCCCAGCGGGCTGACCACGCCCGAAGCGCCCGAGCTGCAGGCGCTGCTGGCCGTGATGGTCGAACAGGGTGCCGACACCGTCGTCATGGAGGTGTCCAGCCACGCGCTGAGCCTCGGGCGGGTCGACGGGGTGCGGTTCGCGGCAGGCGGGTTCACCAATCTCTCCCGCGATCACCTGGACTTCCATCCGACCATGGAGGAATACTTCGAGGCCAAAGCCCGACTGTTCGATCCGCAGTCGCGTGCGCACGCCGAGATCTCGGTGGTCTGCGTCGACGACGAAGCGGGTCGGGCGATGGCCACCCGGGCCCGCAGGGCGACGACTGTCAGCGCCACCGGTAAACCCGCGGGCTGGCGCGCGGAGAGCATCCGGGCGGTCGAGGCGGGCGCACAGGAGTTCGTCGCCGTGGACCCGGCGGGCGTGCACCACGGACTGCGGATCGGGCTGCCGGGGCATTACAACGTGGCGAACTGTCTGCTGGCGACCGCGCTGCTCGACGCCGTCGACGTGTCGCCCGAACAGGCGGCGCCGGGGCTGCGCACCGCGACCGTTCCCGGCCGCTTGGAGGCCGTCGACCGCGGCCAGGACTTCCTCGCGCTGGTGGACTACGCGCACAAACCCGGCGCGCTGAGCGCGGTGCTGGGGGCGCTGCGCGGCCAGACCGCGGGCCGCATCGCCGTGGTGTTCGGCGCGGGCGGCAACCGTGACGCCGGGAAACGGGAACCGATGGGCCGCGTCGCCGCCGAACTGGCCGACCTGGTGGTCGTCACCGACGACAACCCCCGCGATGAGGATCCCGCCGAGATCCGCTCGGCCATCATGGCCGGCGCCCGCGCTGTCGCCGGTGGCGCCGCCGTCGTCGAGATCGGTGACCGCCGCGAGGCGATCGCCCACGCCGTGCGGTGGGCGCGCTCCGGTGACGTGGTGCTGATCGCCGGGAAGGGCCACGAGACCGGTCAGACGGCGGCCGGGCGTACCCACCCGTTCGACGACCGGGTCGAACTGGCCGAGCTGCTGGAGAAGCGCGGGTGATCGAACTCTCGCTGGCCCAGGTGGCCGAGATCGTCGGCGGCCGGCTTGCCGACATCAGCTCCGAGGAGGCCGCCGCCACCCGGATCACCGGAACCGTCGAATTCGACTCGCGCGCCGTCACCGCCGGCGGGTTGTTCCTGGCGCTGCCGGGAGCCCGCTCCGACGGCCACGACTTCGCCGCCGCCGCGTTCGCGGCGGGTGCGGCCGCGGTACTGGCCGCGCGGCCGGTGGGGGTGCCCGCCGTGATCGCGCCGCCGGCCGAAGGGCCCGCGGGCGCCGGGGTGCTCGAGTTCGACACCGACGGCGCAGGCGCCGCTGTGCTGGCGGCGCTGGCCAGGTTGGCCGCAGCGGTCGCCGCCGATCTGGTCGACGGTGGGCTGCGGATCGTCGGGATCACCGGCTCGTCCGGGAAGACCTCGACGAAGGATCTGGTGGCCGCCGTGCTGGCCCCGCTCGGTGAGGTGGTGGCCCCACCCGGCTCGTTCAACAACGAACTCGGCCATCCGTGGACGGTGCTGCGCGCCGACCGCTCGACCGACTTCCTCGTCCTGGAGATGTCGGCGCGTCACCCGGGGAACATCGCCGCGCTGGCGGAGATCGCGCCGCCGTCGATCGCGGTGGTGCTGAACGTCGGCACTGCGCACCTCGGCGAGTTCGGCTCCCGGGAAGCCATTGCCGCCACGAAATCCGAACTCCCACAGGCTGTCCCACCATCCGGCGTGGCGATCCTGAACGCCGACGACAGTGCGGTCGCCGCGATGGCCGACACGACGGCGGCCCGGGTGGTGCGGGTGTCGCGGGAACCGGGCGCCGACGTCTGGGCGGATGCGGTCACCCTCGACCGCCTGGCCCGCCCGCGGTTCACCCTGCACGCGGGGGGCGGCGAGGTGGCGGTGAGCCTGGCCGTGCACGGCGACCACCAGGTGTCCAACGCGCTGTGCGCGGCCGCCGTCGCCCTGGAATGCGGGGCCACCCTCGACCAAGTCGCGGCGGCGCTCGCCGGTGCCGGCCCGGTCTCGCCGCACCGCATGCAGGTCACCACCCGCGACGATGGTGTCACCGTGGTCAACGACGCCTACAACGCCAACCCGGACTCCATGCGGGCGGGGCTCAAGGCGCTGGCCTGGATGGCTCGGTCCGGCGAGGCGCCGCGCCGGAGTTGGGCCGTGCTCGGCGAAATGGCCGAACTCGGGGACGACTCGATATCAGAGCACGACAGCATCGGCCGGCTGGCGGTGCGCTTAGATGTGTCTCGACTCGTCGTCGTCGGAACCGGGAGGTCAGCGAGCGCCATGCATCAGGGGGCGGTCATGGAGGGATCCTGGGGCGTGGAGGCCACCCGGGTCGATGACGCCGACGCTGCGCTGACGCTGTTGAACGACGAACTGCAGCGCGGTGACGTCGTGCTGGTGAAGGCGTCCAATTCGGCGGGCCTCGGTGCACTCGCCGACACCCTGGCCGCGGGACGTGACGGGATTGCCGCCCGATGAGGCAGATCCTCATCGCCGTCGGCCTCGCGCTGGCGGTGTCGATCCTGCTGACGCCGGTGCTGATCCGGTTGTTCACCCGGCAGGGCTTCGGCCACGAGATCCGTGCGGACGGCCCCCCGACCCACCACAAGAAGCGGGGCACCCCGTCGATGGGCGGGGTGGCCATCCTGGCCGGCATCTGGGTCAGCTACCTCGGCACCCACCTGGTCGGCATGGCGCTCGACGGGGAGGGTCCGTCGGCCTCGGGCCTGCTGGTCCTCGGTCTGGCCACCGCACTGGGCATCGTCGGGTTCATCGACGACCTGATCAAGATCCGCCGGGCCCGCAACCTGGGCCTGAACAAGACCGCCAAGACCGTCGGAATCCTCGTCGCCGCCCTGCTGTTCGGCGTGCTGGCATTGCAGTTCCGCAACGCCGACGGGCTCACCCCGGGCAGCCCGGAACTGTCCTACGTGCGCGAGATCGCCACCGTGACGCTCGCGCCGCTGATCTTCGTGCTGTTCTGCGTCGTCCTGGTCAGCGCCTGGTCCAATGCGGTGAACTTCACCGATGGGCTCGACGGTCTGGCCGCGGGCGCGATGGCGATGGTGTCGGCGGCCTACGTGCTGATCACGTTCTGGCAGTACCGCAACGCGTGTGCGACCAGTCCCGGCCTGGGCTGCTACAACGTGCGCGATCCGCTGGATCTGGCGCTGGTCGCCGCGGCCACCGCCGGTGCCTGCATCGGTTTCCTGTGGTGGAACGCCGCGCCGGCGAAGATCTTCATGGGCGACACCGGATCCCTGGCACTCGGCGGCATCATCGCCGGCCTGTCGGTGACCAGTCGCACCGAGATCCTCGCCGTCGTGCTCGGCGCGTTGTTCGTGGCCGAGGTGACCTCGGTGGTGGTGCAGATCCTGGCGTTCCGCACCACCGGCCGGCGGGTGTTCCGGATGGCGCCGTTCCACCACCACTTCGAACTCGTGGGCTGGGCAGAGACCACCGTGATCATCCGGTTCTGGCTGCTCACCGCGATCACCTGCGGGCTGGGGGTGTCGCTGTTCTACGGCGAGTGGCTCACCGCCGTCGGGTCCTGACATGGTGCGCGCCACCGTCGAACCGCTGATCCCGGGCGCCCGGATCCTCGTCACCGGCGCCGGGCTGACCGGACGGTCGGTCAGTGCGGTCCTCGAGCCGACCGGGGTGCGGTTGACGATCTGCGACGACGACCCCCTGGCACTGCAACGGCTGATCACCCCGGCCGCCGTCGTCACCACCGACGAGGCGGTGGCCGGCATCGCCGACTATGCCCTGGTCATCACCAGTCCGGGGTTCCCCCCGACGGCCCCGGTGCTGGCCGCGGCCGCAGCCGCCGGCGTGCCCATCTGGGGTGACGTGGAACTGGCGTGGCGGCTGGACCGGGCGGGTTGGTTCGGGCCTCCGCGCCGCTGGCTCGTGGTCACCGGCACCAACGGCAAGACCACGACGACGTCGATGCTCTATGGGATGCTGCAGGCCGCGGGCCGCCGCGCGGCGCTGTGCGGCAACATCGGCAATCCGGTCCTCGACGTGCTGTGCGAGGACAACGACACGCTGGCCGTCGAACTGTCGAGCTTCCAGCTGCACTGGGCGCCATCGCTGCGGCCCGACGCCGGTGTGGTGCTCAACGTGGCCGAGGACCATCTGGACTGGCACGGGTCGATGACGGCCTACGCCCGCGACAAGGCCAGGGCGCTCGACGGCCGGGTGGCCGTGGTGGGCCTCGACGACCCGGTGGCCGCCGATCTGCTCACGACCGCCGCCGCGCCGGTGCGGGTGGGGTTCCGCCTCGGCGCTCCGGTGGCCGGCGAACTCGGCGTACACGACGGGTGGCTCGTCGACCACGCATTCGCCGCCGACCTCCGGCTGGCGCGCGCGGACGACATCCGGGTCGCCGGACCCGTCGGGGTGCTCAACGCGCTGGCGGCGGCCGCACTCGCCCGCGCGGTCGACGTGCCCGCCGCGGCGGTGGGCGCGGCGCTGGCGACCTTCGAGGTGGGGCGCCACCGCGCCGAGGTGGTGGCGGTGGCCGACGGTGTCACCTACGTCGACGACTCCAAGGCCACCAATCCGCATGCCGCGCGCGCCTCGATCGCTGCGTACCCGCGGGTGGTGTGGATCGCTGGCGGACTGCTCAAGGGCGTGTCGGTGGACGCACTCGTCGCCGAGGTCGCCCACCGGCTGGCCGGCGCGGTGCTGATCGGCCGCGACCGCGCGGTGGTCGCCGAGGCGTTATCGCGACACGCGCCGGATGTCCCCGTCGTCGCGCTCGTGACAGGGGAGGATTTTGGGGTGAATGCGACAGATGAGTCAAATGTGAGCTTTGTGACTCGCGTGATCGACACGACGGGGCGGTCGCTACCCGATGCGGTGATGCGGGCGGCGGTCGACGCCGCGCGCCACCTCGCCCGTCCGGGAGACGCTGTGCTGCTGGCGCCCGCAGGCGCCTCATTTGACCAGTTCAGCGGCTATGCTCAGCGCGGCGACGCCTTCGCCGCCGCGGTGCGCGCCGATCTCGGGTAGACGCCGTGGCGACGATCCTCGCCCGGTTGCGCGGCAGCGCGGCCGGAACTCCGAACACCCAACACGCCGGCCACACCGACCGCACCGACGCGCCGACCGCTCCGGAAGCTGTGAAACCCCCGGGTGTGCCCGGCACCCGCATCGCGGCCTGGCTCGGCCGCCCGATGACGTCGTTCCACCTGATCATCGCGGTCACCGCACTGCTGATCACGCTCGGTCTGACCATGGTGCTCTCGGCGTCGGGGGTGTATTCCTACGACTCCGACGGTTCACCCTGGTCGGTCTTCGCCAAACAGGTGCTGTGGACGGCCGTCGGGCTGTTCGCGTTCTACCTCGCGCTGCGCATGCCGGTGAAGAGGCTGCGTCGGTTGGCGTTCCCCGGCTTCGCGTTCACGATCGTGCTGCTGATCCTGGTACTCATCCCGGGCATCGGCACGGTGGCCAACGGTTCGCGCGGCTGGTTCGTCTTCGCCGGATTCTCGATGCAGCCCTCGGAACTCGCCAAGATCGCGTTCGCAATCTGGGGGGCGCACCTGCTGGCCGCACGCCGGTTGGAACGCGCCACGCTGCGCGAGATGCTCATTCCACTGGTGCCCGCCGCGGTCATCGCGCTGGCACTGATCGTGGCCCAGCCCGACCTCGGCCAGACCGTGTCACTGGGCATCATCCTGCTGGCACTGCTCTGGTACGCCGGCCTTCCGCTGCGGGTGTTCCTCAGCTCCCTGCTGGCGGTGATGGTGTCGGCGGCCGTTCTGGCCATGGCCGAGGGCTACCGGTCGGCCCGCGTGCAATCCTGGCTCGATCCGAGCGCCGACACGCAGGGGTCGGGGTATCAGGCGCGGCAGGCGAAGTTCGCGCTGGCCAACGGAGGCGTGTTCGGCGACGGCCTGGGCCAGGGCACCGCGAAGTGGAACTACCTGCCCAACGCCCACAACGACTTCATCTTCGCGATCATCGGCGAGGAACTCGGATTCATCGGCGCGGCCGGGCTGCTCGGCCTCTTCGGCTTGTTCGCCTACACCGGCATGCGGATCGCGCGCCGCTCGGCCGATCCGTTCCTGCGGCTGCTCACCGCCACCGCCACCACATGGGTGCTCGGCCAGGTGTTCATCAACGTCGGCTACGTGGTGGGCCTGCTGCCGGTCACCGGCCTGCAGCTGCCACTGATCTCCGCGGGCGGCACGTCGACGGCGACGACGCTGCTGATGCTGGGCCTGATCACCAACGCGGCGAGACACGAACCCGAGGCGGTGGCCGCACTGCGGGCCGGCCGCGACGACCGGGTCAACCGGCTGCTGCGGCTGCCGAGGCCGGAGCCGTACGTGCCGACCCCGCTGGAGGCGGTCCGCGACCGGCTGCGCTCGCGTCCGGGTAAGCCGGCGGCCCCGCGTGCGGCCAAACCGGCCCGCGCTCCGCGGCGCAGACCCCCCGCGGCTGCAGGACGGGAGCGAGGCTCAAGGCATCATGTAGGCGGTCAGGGTTCGGCAGCGAGCCGGAGCGGTCGGGATCAACAGGGTCGGCGGGGCCAACAGGGTGGACGAGCTCGCCCCGGGGAAGGTCAGCGTTACGGGTGAACGGCACCATCTCGGTCCTCCTCGCCGGCGGCGGAACCGCGGGGCACGTCGAACCGGCGATGGCGGTCGCCGACGCGCTGGCCGCACTGGAGCCGGGGGTGCGGATCACCGCGCTCGGCACCGAGCGGGGGCTGGAGACGCGGCTGGTTCCCGAGCGTGGCTACGACCTCGAACTGATCACACCGGTGCCGCTGCCGCGCAAGCTGTCGGGTGACCTCGCGCGGTTGCCGCTGCGGGTGCTTCGGGCGGTGCGCCAGACCCGCGTGATCCTGGACACCGTGCACGCCGACGTCGTGATCGGATTCGGCGGCTACGTCGCATTACCGGCCTATCTCGCCGCCCGGCGCAACAAGGTCCCGGTCGTCGTGCACGAGGCCAACGCCAGCGCCGGGCTCGCCAACAAGGTCGGCGCCCGGCTCGCGCGGCGGGTGCTCTCCGCGGTGGCGGATCCGGGCCTGGGCCGGGTCGAGGTGGTCGGCACGCCGGTTCGGTCGACGATCACCGAACTGGACCGCGGCGCGTTGCGCGCCGAGGCCCGCGCTCACTTCGGGTTCGCCGACGACGCCCGCGTCCTGCTGGTGTTCGGCGGCTCGCAGGGTGCCCGCTCTCTCAACAACGCGGTGTCCGGCGCCGCGAAAGCTATAGCTGCAGAGGGTATTTCGGTCCTGCACGCATACGGGGCGAAGAACATCGTCGAGCTGCCGGAGCGGGCGCCGGGTGATCCGCCCTACGTGGCGGTGCCGTATCTGAGCCGGATGGACCTCGCCTACGCGGCTGCCGACTTTACGATCTGCCGGGCGGGGGCGATGACGGTGGCCGAGGTGACCGCAGTCGGGTTGCCCGCGGTGTACGTGCCGCTGCCGATCGGCAACGGCGAACAGCGGCTCAACGCGCAACCGGTGGTGGACGCCGGCGGTGGCCTGGTGGTCGACGACGCCGACCTGTCGCCGCAGTTCGTGGCCGACACGGTGGTTCCGCTGCTCACCGACACCGGCCGAATGCAGACCATGACCGCGGGTGCGGCGCTGTCCGGCCACCGGGACGCGGCCCGGCGCGTCGCTCATGTCGCGCTGGACGTGGCGCGCGAGGCGGCGGACGTGCGGAAGGAGGTGCGGTGAGCATGCCGCCGCTGCCCGACGAACTGCGCCGGGTGCACATGGTGGGCATCGGCGGCGCCGGCATGTCGGGCATCGCCCGCATCCTGCTCGACCGTGGGGCGATGGTCTCCGGGTCGGACGCCAAGGAGTCCCGCGCCGTGGTCGCGCTGCGGGCGCGCGGCGCGGTCATCCGGGTCGGGCACGACGCCTCCTCACTCGACCTGCTGCCGGGCGGGCCGACCGCCGTCGTCACCACTTACGCGGCTATCCCCAAGACGAACCCCGAGTTGGTCGAGGCGCGCAGGCGCGCGATCCCGGTCGTGCTGCGACCGGTGGTGCTGGCCAAGATGATGGCCGGCCACACCACCCTGATGGTGACCGGCACCCACGGCAAGACCACGACCACCTCGATGCTCATCGTCGCCCTTCAGCACGGCGGTTTCGATCCGTCCTTCGCCGTCGGCGGTGACCTCGGCGAGGCGGGTACCAATGCCCACCACGGCAGCGGTCAATGCTTCGTGGCCGAGGCCGACGAGAGTGACGGCTCCCTGCTGGAGTACACCCCGGACGTCGCCGTGGTCACCAACATCGAAGCTGACCACCTGGACTTCTTCGGCAGCGCGGAGGCCTACACCGCGGTCTTCGACGCGTTCGTCGAGCGGCTCACCCCGGGTGGCGCGCTCATCGTGTGTGTCGACGATCCCGGCTCCGCTGCGCTCGCGGCACGCACTGAGGCCCTTGGTGTTCGGGTGTTGCGCTACGGATCGGCCGGGGGTGCGGATCTGGCCGGCGCGTTGGCCGGCTGGGAACAGAAGGGGACCGGTGCGGTGGCCCACGTCCAGCTGGCCGGGGAGAGTGCCCCACGGGCGATGCGGCTGTCGGTGCCGGGCCGCCACATGGCGCTCAACGCACTGGGCGCATTGTTGGCGGCGTTGCAGGTCGGGGCGGACGCCGACACCGTGCTCGACGGATTGGCCGGCTTCGAAGGCGTGCGCCGCCGGTTCGAACTGGTCGGCACAGCGGGCGGGGTACGCGTCTTCGACGACTACGCCCACCACCCGACGGAGGTGGCGGCGACGCTTGCGGCGCTGCGCGCGGTCACCGATCAGGCCGGTGACGGGCGTGCGGTGGTCGTGTTCCAGCCCCATCTGTACTCGCGCACCGAGACGTTCGCGCGTCAGTTCGGCGCCGCCCTCAGCACGGCCGACCTGGTGTTCGTACTCGATGTCTACGCCGCCCGTGAACAGCCGATCGCCGGGGTGAGCGGGGCCAGCATCGTCGAGCACGTCGACGCACCGGTCACCTATGTGCCCGACTTCTCCGCGGTGGCCGATCAGGTGGCGGGCTCGGTACGGCCCGGCGACGTCGTCCTCACGATGGGTGCGGGCGACGTGACCATGCTGGGTCCCGAGATCGTCGCCGCGTTGCGTACCCGGGCGAACCGAACCGTACCGGGGGCCGGCCCGCGATGACGTTGCCGCCGTCCGGTCCGGCTCCGGATCAGCCCGAGGCGGCGCCGGAGGAACTCACCCCGCCGCCGACGGCCCCACCGGCCGAGAACCCACCCGCGGGCGACGAGGACCACGAGGGACCCCGCCGCCGCGCCCGGCGGGAGCGGGAGCAGCGCCGTGCGGTGAAGGACCGCGCTATGGCCATCGAGGAGGCCCGCCGCGAGGCCCGACGACGGGTGGTCAGCGGTCCGGTCCGGGAGGCGACACCCATCGACCGCCGGGCGGTACGCGGTCTGAAGGTGCTGGTGTGGTCGGCGCTGCTGTCGGTCGTCGCGGTCGTCCTCGGGCTTCTGCTCTACTTCACCCCGATCATGTCGGTACGCGACATCGTCGTCGTCGGTGTGCAGGCGGTCCCACGAGAAGAGGTGCTCGCCGCCGCTGCCGTGGTGTCCGGCACTCCGCTGCTGCAGGTCGACACCGACGCCGTGGCCGAACGCGTCGCGACCATCCGGCCGGTCGCCAGTGCCCGGGTGCAGCGTGAGTACCCGTCCTCGCTGCGGATCACTGTCGTCGAACGGGTGCCGGTGGTGGTCAAGGACTATCCGGACGGTCCGCACCTGTTCGACCGCGACGGTGTGGATTTCGCTACCGCACCGCCGCCGCCCAACCTGCCGTATCTGGAGACCGCGACACCGGGTCCGAACGATCCGGCGACCGAGGCGGCGCTGCAGGTGATGCTGGCGCTGCCGCCCGAGGTGGCCGGTCAGGTGGGGCGGATTGCCGCGCCCTCGGTGGCGTCGATCACGCTGACTCTCGTCGACGGTCGGGTGGTGGTGTGGGGGACCACCGACCGCACTGACGAGAAGGCACTCAAGCTGGCAGCGCTGCTCACGCAGCCGGGTCGAGCGTATGACGTGTCGAGCCCGGATTTGCCCACGGTCAAGTAGAAATTCGTGCCGACACCGTCGGCGCGCCTGCATGGTCGATCCGGAGCGTCGCCTTACCGTTCTGGTTGCGCGGATCAACTTGACATAACTCTAAGCCTGTGGTTGAGGTTTAGGGTTTGCGGGAAGGCTTCGCACGAGTACTGACAACCAGGCAGCAGAAAGGCGACGCCGATGAGCGCTTGCGCGAAGAGCAGGTCGCAGGGGATGAGCGCTTGCGCGAAGAGCAGGTCGCAGGGGATGAGCGCTTGCGCGAAGAGCAAGTGGCAGGGTATGAGCGCTTGCGCGAAGAAGGTCGAGCGATGACCCCGCCGCACAACTACCTCGCCGTCATCAAGGTGGTCGGCATCGGCGGCGGTGGCGTGAACGCCGTCAACCGGATGATCGAACAGGGCCTCAAGGGTGTGGAGTTCATCGCCATCAACACCGACGCCCAGGCGTTGTTGATGAGCGACGCGGACGTCAAGCTCGACGTCGGGCGGGACTCGACGCGCGGGCTCGGAGCGGGGGCCGACCCCGAGGTGGGCCGCAAGGCCGCCGAGGACGCCAAGGACGACATCGAAGAACTCCTGCGCGGCGCCGACATGGTGTTCGTCACCGCCGGCGAGGGCGGCGGCACCGGTACCGGTGGCGCGCCGGTGGTGGCGTCCATCGCCCGCAAGCTGGGCGCGCTGACGGTCGGCGTGGTGACGCGGCCGTTCTCGTTCGAGGGCAAGCGGCGCAGCAATCAGGCCGAGAACGGCATCCAGTCGCTACGCGAGAGCTGCGACACGCTGATCGTCATCCCCAACGACCGGCTGCTGCAGATGGGCGACGCCGCGGTGTCGCTGATGGACGCGTTCCGCAGCGCCGACGAGGTGCTGCTCAACGGTGTCCAGGGCATCACCGATCTCATCACCACCCCAGGTCTGATCAACGTCGACTTCGCCGACGTCAAGGGTGTGATGAGTGGCGCGGGCACGGCGCTGATGGGTATCGGTTCGGCCCGCGGTGACGGCCGGGCGCTCAAGGCCGCCGAGATCGCAATCAACTCGCCACTGCTCGAAGCCTCGATGGAGGGCGCGCAGGGGGTGCTGCTCTCGGTGGCCGGCGGCAGCGATCTGGGGCTCTTCGAGATCAACGAGGCAGCGTCGCTGGTGCAGGACGCCGCCCACCCCGAGGCCAACATCATCTTCGGCACCGTGATCGACGATTCGCTCGGCGACGAGGTCCGGGTCACCGTGATCGCGGCCGGTTTCGAATCGGCGGGTCCGAGCCGCAATCCGGTGGTGAGCCCCGGTGCGGCCGCCACGCAGCCCATCGCCCCCGGGCGGGCGGGCAAGGTCTCCTCGCCGCTGTTCGAACCGGCCGATCCGGCGAGCGTGCCGGTGCACACCAACGGCGCGACTGTGAGCATCGGTGGCGACGGCCGGGGCGACGGGGGTATCGCAGACGACGACGTCGACGTGCCGCCGTTCATGCGGCACTGACCCAGGTTCGATACTGGCAACGTGACCGTTCGTGTGCGGCGGGTGACCACGACCCGCGCCGGTGGCGTCTCGGCGCCGCCGTACGACACCTTCAACCTCGGCGACCACGTCGGAGATGACCCCGCCGCCGTCGCCGCCAACCGCGAGCGGCTCGCGAAGGCGACCGGACTCGATGGTCGGCTGGTCTGGATGCACCAGGTGCACAGCGAACGGGTGGTGCGCGTGGACCGGCCCGCCGACGGACCGGTGGACGACGCCGACGGTCTGGTGACCACGACCCGCCGCCTGGGGCTCGCCGTCGTGACCGCGGACTGTGTGCCGGTCCTGCTGGCCGATGCGCGCGCCGGGGTTATTGGTGCTGTCCACGCGGGACGGGTCGGGGCGCGCGACGGTGTCGTCGTGCGCGCGGTGGAGACGATGCGCGAAGCCGGCGCGAAGGTGGAGGACATCTCGGTGCTGCTCGGCCCCGCGGTGAGCGGCCGCAACTACGAGGTGCCCGAGGCGATGGCCGCCGAGGTGGAAGCGGTGCTCCCGGGGAGTAGGACCACCACCGCCCGCGGGTCCGTCGGCCTGGACCTGCGAGCCGGAATCGCCCGTCAGCTCATCGATGTGGGTATCACGGCCATCGACATCGACCCACGCTGCACCGTGGCCGATCGCACCCTGTTCAGCCACCGCCGCAACGCCACGACCGGCAGGATGGCGTCTCTGGTGTGGATGGAGTGAACGCCGTGGTCACCGACCGAGAATCCGAGTTGGCCGCCTCGCTGGCAGCGGTTCGGGAGCGGCTCAGGCGTGCGGCGCAGGCGGCGGGCCGCGATGCCGGCGAGATCGCCCTGCTGCCGGTCACCAAGTTCTTCCCGGCCTCCGACATCCTGATCCTGTACGGTCTGGGATGCCGGGATTTCGCCGAGTCGCGGGAGCAGGAGGCCTCGAAGAAGGCCATCGAGGTGGCCTCGGCGCTTGCCGGCGAGTTCGCCGATCCGGTGCGGTGGCACATGGTCGGCCGGATCCAGCGCAACAAGGCCAGGGCGATCGCGCGTTGGGCGTATGCAGCGCACTCGGTGGACAGCGCCAAGCTGATCACCGCGCTCGACCGGGGCGCGGCCGACGCGCTCGCCGACGGGGTGCGCGCTGCGCCGCTACGGGTGTATCTCCAGCTCAGTCTCGACGGCGACGTGGAGCGCGGCGGTATCGACGTCGACCAGCCGGATCTGATCGACGAACTGTGTGCGGCAATCGATTCTGCGGAGGCGTTGCAGTTCGTCGGGTTGATGGGCATTCCACCGCTCGGCGTTGACGCGGCGTCGGCCTTCGCACGTTTGCGGTCGGAATGGCTGCGGGTACAGCGGCTCCGGATCGAACAGGGCCACGAGCAGCGGCTCGAGCTGTCCGCCGGGATGTCCGGCGATCTCGAGACGGCGGTCGAACTCGGCTCCACGTGTGTGCGTGTCGGAACCGCGCTTATGGGACCCCGTCCTCTAACGTCACCCTGAATAGTCACTCCAGTCACATCTTCATCACAGACACCACAGCTTGATGGTCTTCAGAAGGGTCGCGCGATGAGCACACTGCACAAGGTCAAGGCCTACTTCGGTATGGCTCCCATGGATGACTACGACGACGAGTACTACGAGGACGAGGACCGCCCCGAGCGCGGCGCCGCCCGTGGTTACGCCCGCAGGACCCGCGAAGACCGGTTCGAAGACGAGGGCTACCTGGATCGCGGCGGCCGCGAGTACGACGACCGGCCCTCCCCGCGTGAATACGACGAACCGCCGATCTACCGCGGGGGGTACGACGAACCCCGGTTCGAACCCCGGCTCCGCGGTCCCCGCGAGTTCGAGCGGCCGGCCCCGCGACTGGGTGCGCTGCGGGGCTCTACCCGCGGCGCGCTGGCGATGGACCCCCGCCGCATGGCGATGCTCTTCGAGGAAGGCAGCCCACTGGCCAAGATCACGACCCTGCGTCCCAAGGACTACAGCGAGGCCCGCACCATCGGCGAGAAGTTCCGCGACGGGACTCCGGTGATCATGGACCTGGTCTCCATGGACAACGCCGACGCCAAGCGCCTCGTCGACTTCGCCGCCGGGCTGGCCTTCGCATTGCGCGGTTCGTTCGACAAGGTCGCCACCAAGGTGTTCCTGCTGTCGCCGGCCGACGTGGACGTCACCGCCGACGAACGCCGGCGCATCGCCGAGGCGGGCTTCTACGCGTATCAGTGACTTCGGCGGTGCCTCGGCCCGGCAGGTAGGCTGACGAGGTTGTTCTCCCCGCTGTATCGAATGTCACATATCTGCGCGTAGTGAGGTCGAGCTTCCGTTGGAGCAGTTCTTTCAGATCCTTGGTTTTGCGCTGTTCGTCTTCTGGCTTCTGCTGATCGCGCGGGTCGTCGTCGAGTTCATCCGGTCCTTCAGCCGGGACTGGCGCCCGCGGGGGCTGACGGTCGTGGTGCTCGAGGTGATCATGACCCTGACCGATCCGCCGGTGAAGCTGCTGCGCCGCCTGATCCCCCAGCTCACGATCGGTGCGGTGCGTTTCGACCTGTCAATCATGGTGCTGCTGCTCGTCGCCTTCATCGGTATGCAATTGGCGTTCGGGGCGGCGGTCTGATCATGGTCCGAAAGGCCGCCACAGCGGCGTGGTCAGTTCGGTTTGCCGAGGTGCCAAGCGGACGTGGAAGAAATTGAAATTCGCTCTTAAAATCTGACCTCCGCTGCAACCGCCGGGTCTGGTGTGACAGGATGGGCGCCAGTTGCGATCCATGCAGGCTTTACACTTTGAGATCGGTTGACGGTCCAGACTCAAGGGGGCAGACGATGCCGCTCACACCCGCCGACGTTCACAACGTCGCGTTCAGCAAGCCACCCATTGGCAAGCGGGGCTACAACGAGGACGAAGTCGACGCCTTCCTCGACCTGGTCGAGAACGAGCTTACCCGGCTGATCGAGGAGAACACCGACCTGCGTCAGCGGGTCGCCGAGCTGGACCAGGAGCTCTCGTCGGCCCGGTCCGGCGGCGTCTCGCAGCCGCAGGCTGCTCCGGTCTACGAGGCGGAGCCGGAGCCCACTCCGCCGCCGCAGCCGGTGTACGAGGCGCCCCCCGCGGCGCCGGGACCCACTGCGCAGCAGAGCGAGGATTCCACACTGCGTGCGGCCAAGGTGCTCAGCCTGGCCCAGGAGACCGCCGACCGGTTGACCGGTACCGCCAAGGCCGAATCGGACAAGCTGCTCTCCGATGCGCGTGCCCAGGCCGATGCGATGGTCAGCGAGGCCCGCCAGACGGCGGAGAAAACCGTCGCCGAGGCGCGTCAGCGGGCCGACGCCATGCTCGCCGACGCCCAGACCCGATCCGAGGCTCAGCTGCGGCAGGCTCAGGAGAAGGCGGATGCGCTGCAGGCGGACGCCGAGCGCAAGCACTCCGAGATCATGGGCACCATCAACCAGCAGCGGACGGTGCTTGAAGGCCGGCTGGAACAGCTGCGGACCTTCGAACGTGAGTACCGTACGCGGCTGAAGACCTACCTGGAATCGCAGCTCGAGGAGTTGGGCCAGCGCGGTTCGGCCGCCCCGGTGGATTCGAGCACCAACAACGACGGTGGCGGCTTCAACCAATTCAACCGCGGCAACAACTGACACGGCCGCGCTGGTCGATGCTGATCATCGCGCTCGTTCTGGCTGTCGTCGGGCTCACCGCACTGGTGACCGCCGTGGTCACCGGCAACGCGGTGATCGCCTGGCTCTGCATCGCGGCGAGTGTGCTCGGTGTCGTGTTGCTGATCGTCGACGCCGTGCGGGAGCGGTCCCGTAAGCCGGCCACGGGAGCCGCTGACAGCCGGACGGCCGAGGAGTTCGATGCCGACTATCCCGACGAACCCGAGGCCTACCAGCCCGACGACGCCCAAGCCGGCGCCGAGCATCCCGAAGAACCCACCACCCGCTAACGGGTCGGTGTTGCGAGCAGGTCGCGGACCTCGTCGTCGGTGACCTGGTGGAAGTCGGCGTACAGCTGGCCGACCGCCTGGAATCCGGCGGGCATCGTCACGCAGACCACCGCATCGGCTTCGTCGCGGAGCTCACGGCACGCCGATGCGGGAGCAACCGGAACGGCCACCACCACCCGCGCGGGCTCCGATGCCCGGACCGCGCGGACCGCGGCCCGCATGCTGGCACCGGTGGCGATGCCGTCGTCGGTGAGCAGCACCGTCTGCCCGACGAGCACCGGCGGTGGACGCCCCTGCCGGTAGGCGTTCTCACGGCGGCGCAGTTCCGTCGTCTCGCGCTCGATCACCCGCTCCACCGCCTCCTCGGTGATGTTCAGGCGGGCGACGAGCTGCTCGTTCACCACGACCCCGCCACCGGACGCGATGGCCCCCATCGCGAGCTCTTCCCATTGCGGTGCCCCGAGTTTTCGCACGAGAAACACGTCGAGAGGTGCCCCGAGACCGTGGGCCACCTCCCAGCCGACGGGAACGCCGCCGCGTGCAAGGCCGAGCACCACCACGTCGTCGCGGCCCCGATAGGCCGACAACTCCTCGGCCAGGGCCCGGCCGGCGTCCCGGCGGTCCCGGAAGATGCGCCGCGCGATCATCTCGTCACCACCTCGGCAAATAGGATTCCGGTACTTCCCCGGCCGTCCAGCGCCGGGCGTGGAAATAGTGGCCGCCTGCGCCCGAATGAGTGCTGAGGCAGATCGGAAGGGCGTCACCGGCCTCGCGGGCCAGCTGCCCGAGAGTGATCTGGCCGTCCTCTGACATCTCCGTAGCGCGCGTCACCGACGGACGTCGGCATCGGCGGTGGCCACCGAACCGCGCAATCGACTACTCATGACGTTGGCGTACCCGCCGTACACCGGGGCAATCCACCGTCGGGGTGGCGCCGAATACAGATTGTGCACCGGTGACAGGAGGGCCATGGGCATCGAGTTCGAGAGCATCGTGGACCACCCGCTCGGCGAGGTGTTCGCCTGGCACACCCGGCGGGTGCCATGCCCCGGCTGGTTCCGCCGTGGCAGCCGATGACGGTGGTCGCCGAGACCCCGTCGCTGGCGGACGGCCAGGCGGTCCTGGGCCTGCCCGCCGGCCTGCGCTGGATCGCGCAGCACGGAGCCGGCCGCATACCACCCGCCGCACCGGTTCGTCGACGCCCTGTCGTCGCGCGGAGTGCGTTCACTGCCGCCACGGGTGATCGGTCGGCGGCGGCACACTCATGACTTCGCCGACGCAGGCCAAGGCCGCACCGGAGCGCTGCTCCGCCCGACGTTCGTCTACCGGCACCGCCAACTGGCCGACGACCTCGCCGCGCACCGGGACGCCGCCGATTCACCGCGACACACAAGGCCGCGATCAGCGACAGCCGCATCGACCCCACTCGCCGGCTCGCCGAGTTGGCGGGCAGCATGGGCCTGCGCACCTTTGTCAGCGCGTCGGCGATCGGATTCTACGGCTACGACCCCGGGGACGCGGTGCTGTGCGAGGACAGCGCGCGGGGCGCCGGTTTCCTGGCCGACGTCGTCGCGGACTGCGAGGCCGCGGACGGCTGCGCGCCGCACGGCAGTGGCTGTCCTGGATCGGGCTGGACGAGTACTACCGCGCGCTGTGGGACGAGCGGACGAGTGGGCCGGTCAACGCCGTCGCGCCGGACCCGGTGCGAAACGCCGACTACGCCGAGACGCTGGCGGGGGTACTGCACCGGCGGGCCGTGCTGCCGGTGCCGTCAGTCGGCCCCCGGCTCCTGCTCGGTGCTCACGGCGCCCGCGAGCTGGCCGAAGCCGACCAGCGGGTTGTGCCGACGAAACTGCTCTCGCTGGGTCACCGGTTCCGATACCGCCGCCTCGCCGACGCGCTCGCACATCAGCTCGGACATGGCGCCGACGCGACACAGGAGAGGAACGCATTGACGAGCACGCGAACCCGGCTGGCCGCGGCGCCCTCCATTTCCCTTGTGCGGGAGAGCAGTTCATCGTGATCGAGACTGCGGCCGGGGGCCTCGCCGTCGCGGTCGTCGGCCAGCCACTCGGTCAGCAGAGCGTGGTCGATTTCGGGGTGAAACTGCAGCGCGAGGCTACGGTCGAGCAGGAACGCCTGAGACGAGTCCGCTGTCCTGGCGATCTCCACTGCCCCCGGCGGCACCGTCCACCGGTCGAAATGCCACTGGAACCACGGGCCCGTCGAGACGAGGTCCGGTCGGTCGGTCGTGATGTCGTACCACCCGATCTCCGGTGCCGGCGAGCGCCCGACGGTGCCGCCGAACGCCTGGGCGATGATCTGCCCGCCGAAGCACACGCCGAGCAGTGCGACGCCGGCGCCGGCGGCCTGGCGGAGCATCGTCATCTCGGCGCCGACCCAGGTGCGGCGCAGCGCGTCGTCGTAGACCGGCCACCGAGCACCGAGCGGCACGATGACGTCGTAGCCGATCGGGTCGGGGAACACCACGTCGAGGGCGGGGTCCGCAGCCCGCTCCGGGGGCACCACGGTGAAGGTCTCGATGTGGAATCCGGCGTCGGTGAACGCGTCGGCGAGCAGCGCTTCGGTGGCGACGGGGTCGTTGTGGAGGAACAGGACTCGGCGTGTCACCCGGCCATTATCACCGCGGCACCGGCGGGGCGTCGTCCGGTGCCAGTTCGGCGACGATCGAAAGTAGGTAGCGCGGCGGACCCCTGCTTTCAGGTATGGGGGTGAGCGCGTCAAGTTCGTGCTTTGGGTGGCCACTGCGCGGGTACGGTTGCGGCGTGTTGAAACATTAGATGGTTGATCGCTGTCTAATGTTGTCGGGTGTGGGTGTTACGTTGCGGACGAACGCGAATATCGCGTTCGGGTGCGCCTATCACGTTGTCTGGTGCCCGAAATACAGACGCAAGGTGATCGGCGGGCGGATGGAGCAGCGGCTCAAGGACATCATCGTCGAGGTGATCGAGGAGAAGGGGGCATGGTTGATCGAGATGGAGACCATGCCTGAGCACGTGCATTTGCTGGTGGAGGTCGACCCGCAGTTGGGGGTTCACAAGCTGGTGAAGGCGATCAAGGGCAGGTCCTCGCGGTTGCTGCGGCAGGAGTTCTCGTGGCTGAAATCGCGGTTGCCGACATTGTGGACGAATTCGTATTTCGTGGCGACGGTGGGTGGGGCACCGTTGTCGGTGATCAACCGCTACGTCGAGTCGCAGAAGGATCGTTGAGATCGTGGTGACGGGGCGGCGGTTTCGGGTGGAGTTCACCGACGCGCGGGCGGTGTTCGCCGAGCAGATCGGGGCAGTGTGTCGGGCGGTGTGGAACACCGGGTTGGAGCAGCGCGGTGAATACCGCCGGCGCGGGGCGTGGATGAACTACGGGTCCCAGGCCAAAGAGTTGGCCGAAGCCAAGACTGAGCATTCGTGGCTCAGAGACGTTTCGGGGCACTGCCTGCAGCAGACGCTGATGGATCTGGATAAGGCGTGCCGTGAGCAGGGGACGTTTCGGGTGCATTGGCGTTCGGGTCGGCGGTGGGCGCCGTCGTTCCGGTTCCCCGAGGGCAACAAGGTGGTGGTGGAGAAGCTCAGCTGCAAACATGCGCGGGTGAAGCTGCCCAAGCTTGGGTGGGTGAAATTCCGGGCGTCACGCAGCCTGCAGGGGGAAACCGTCTGCTCGGCCACCCTGTCGTGGGGCGGTGCGCACTGGTTCGTGTCGTTGCTCGTCGACGACGGGATCGCGGCCCCGGCAGAGCACGCCGCCCCGGGGACCGCGGTGGGGGTGGATCGTGGTGTGGTGGTGGCCACCAGCGACGGTGAGCTGGCTGACCGGGAGTTCGTCACGACCGGTGAACGCCGCCGCCTGGTAGCGCTGCAACGCAGGCTGTCCCGCGCGGCCAAGGGGTCGGCAAACCGCACCAAGACCCGGCGGGCTCTGGCGAAGTTGCGGGCCACTGAGCGGCACCGCCGCCAGGATTTCTGCGTCCAGACCGCGCACCGCCTGGCCCAGTCGAACGCAGTCGTGGTGCTCGAAGATCTCAAGACCCGCAACATGACGCGCCGTGCTGCTCGGGTCGAAGATCCCGCCAACGCCGGGGCGTTCCTGCCGAACGGCGCGTCGAGTAAATCAGGTTTGAATCGGGCTGTACTGGGGAAAGGATGGTATTCGGTTCGAGCAAGCGTTGATGTCTGTGTCGCGTTATGCCGGGACACAGGTGATCAAGGTTCCGGCGGCCTTCACGTCGCAACGGTGTCCGGTGTGTGGGCATGTTGACCCGAAGTCCCGTGAGAGCCAAGCGGTGTTTCGGTGCACAAACTGCCCGCACGGGCCCGTACACGCTGATGTGAACGCCGCCAAGAATGTATTGGCCGCAGGGCTTGCGGTCACCGCCTGCCGAGAAACCACAGCGCCTGCGGGTGTTGCGGTGACGTCGACGCAGGAACCAGCAGGAAACCGCGAGGAATTACTGCTCCAACCCGTCTAACAGGTTGGAATCCCCCGACTTTCAGCCGTGGGGAGGAACGTCAAACGTGAGAACAGCGTCTGGGCGCCGTTGGTGTAGTCGCCTTGGGCGTCGAATGCCTCGGGGGCGAAGGTGACGGCGACGGCGATCGCGAGGCCGCGCCCGGGTAGATACGCCTCGACAGCCCCGTACCCGGACAACATCGGGTTCTGCAGCAGCCAGTTCCCGGAGATCACGATGCCGAGGCCGTAGGTGTATCGGTCGGTCATCGGCGCGCAGGTGGGGCACCCGGTCTGGGTGCGGGTGCGACCCCGCAGGTCGGTGGCCACCATGCGGCGGTAGGACTCCGGTGAAAGCAGCTTGCCGGATCCGATGCCGACGGCGGTGGCCTCCAGATCGTTGATGGTCGCGGTCTGGATGGCGCCGTGCGTGATGGTCCACGACGGATTCCAGTACGTCGACTCCTCGTAGAATGTCGTCCCTGAAGGAATGCCGAGCTCCTGGCGACGTTCGGAGGTGAAGGCGTGTAACGCCGGTTCGGGGATCTCCGCGGTCAACGAGGCGCGGGTGTCGGTCAGTCCGAGCGGCTGGAGGACTCTCTGGCTCAGCAGGTCGGCCATGGGCGGCCGGTGGCCTTCTCCAGCGCCAGCCCGAGTAGGACGTAGTTGGTGTGGGCGTAGCTCCAATTGGTGCCCGGTTCGTACTGCAACGGCTTGTGCACCGCGAAGTCGAGCAGGTCGTCTGTCGTGTAGGCCCCGGAACGGGTCGGCATACGCCGCGTCGACGAACGCGTCGTTGGCGAGGACGTAGTCGTGGTAGCCCGACGTCATCTGTGCCAGTTGGCCGAGCGTCACGCGGTCGGATTGCGGCACGTCGGGCAGCCATCGTGAGAGCCGGTCGTCGAGGCTCACCGTGCCGTCTTCGGAGAGCAGCAGCAGCGTCGCGACGTAGGAGATCGCCACCGCGCCGTTACGGAAATGCATGTCGGCGTTGGCGTCCAATCCGGTCATCGATTCGCCGACGGCGCGGGTGACGATCTCGTTGCCGTTCTCGGTGACCCGCACGATCACCGCCTGCAGATGGGTGTCGGCGATCGTGTCGCCAACGATCTGCATGACGGCCTCGGCGCGCGGGTCCGTACCGGTGCGCGAGCTGACGAACGCGGCAACCCGTCATCGGATCTGCCGGTGTACTGCGAAGGCAACCCGATGCAACCACTGAGCCACGGCGCGACCTACTTTCGACGCCCTGGCCAACCGAGGTCGAGGCCCCGCGACTGGGTGACCACCCTTCTTCACCGACTGGCGTGGCGACCCGGAGCAGACGTTGCGGGACGGCCTCGAGGTGTTGGTCGATCAGCGGGTCCAGATCGGTGGGTCACACCACCAGAGGTTCGGCGTGATCGGCGATCCGGAGGCGCCCGAACGCGACGCGGCACCTCGATGAACATGTACGACCTCGCCGCGAGGCTCTCGACCGCAACGACCACCGACCTCTACCGGCACGTGCGTGGCTTCATCGCCAGTACTGTGCCGCGCAGAACCTCGGGGTCGACGGCGAGTGCATAGCGACGAAGTCCTTGTCCCGATCTGTTGGGGCCGTGCGCCACGTTCGGCAGCCCGTTCGGTGGCCCGGAGTCACATCCACCCGGATGAAGCGCCGGGTGTCAGTCGCTGAGCCGGTAGCACGTGTTGATCGCGCTTGCTACCACTGAGCGAGCACGTTCTCGCCGATCTGAGCGGCCACCCGCACCGCCGAGTCGGCCGGGTCGGCACTGCACGTGTTGACGTCGACGATGATGTTGTTGCGTAGCGCCAGCGCGCGTCCGCAGCCCCAGCCCGGCGCCTTGGCCTCCTGCATCATGGCGGTGGTGCTCAGAATGTGGTCCCGGTTGACGATCTTCTGCACGTCCCATACCGATCCGCTCTGCGTGTGGGTGTACTGGCGGCACGCCGGCCACTGGCCGACGGACGCCTCGAAGAAGGCGGCGGCCTTCTCCCGGTACGGGAACAGCACCACCGCCTGCTTGAGGTAGCGGGTGAAATCGTCACCGTTGTTCATGCTCACTCCGCGCTCGGCCCAGTAGCCGCTGCCCTCGTAGACGAGGGCCTCCGCGGCGGCGTCGATGGCTAGACACTCGCGCGGCTCCATGATCGCGCTGTTGTCCTCCATCGCGTTCTCGGTCAAGGTGACCGCCATACCAGTGGTCCCCATCACCGCGGACGCCTCTTCGGGAGCCAGCAGCAGTCCTGGGAGCTCGCGCTCGACAAGTGGACGCGGGATCATCGATCGGGTTGTCGTGGCGGACTCGGCGCTGACCGTCTGGGTGCATCCGGTGACCAGAAGACAGATGGCTGCGACAACAACGAGGGCCCTTGATTGGCGCATAGGTAAATGGTGCGCCAAACGCCGACCCACCACGGCGAAATCGACGGCAATTCGCGGTCACGATGCGCCACAAACCCGGTAACGAATCGATGCGGTCAAGATCGGCTGAGCCGGATCACCCCGTCGACCGCGGCGACGGCGTAGCTGCGTACCGAGACATCCGCGCCGCCCGTCTCCGCACCGCTGCACAGGTCGAACGTTTGGCCGTGCAGCGGGCACACCACGACCCGCTCGTCGGCCAACCCGTCGGCCAGCGGTCCGCCACGGTGCGGACACACTGCATCCAAGGCCCGCAGGGACCCGTCGCGCAGCCGGAACACCGCGATCTGGTCGCCCTCGACGGTGAACGTGCGGCCCTCGCCGACGGGGATCTCGTCGAGCGACCCGAGCTCGACGTGTTTCACCGGGGTCCTCGGCTCTTCGCGCGGGCGCTCATCGGTGTCCTCGGCTCTTCGCGCGGGCGCTCATCGCACCGGCACCTGGGGCAGCGGCAGCAGCGGCAGCGACGGCCGGAACTGCCCCGCGGTAGCCGGTTCCCGGCCGTCCTGCCAGGGGTCGCGGTAGGCGTCGACGGAGCGCTGCATCCGGGCGTCGAGTTCTGCGGCGATGCCCTCGCTGTCCTCCACGACGATCTGGCGGATCTTCTCGATGCCGATGCGGGGCACGAACGCGTAGGTGCGCTCCAACCAGTTGGCGTTCTCCCGGTAGTACTGCAGGAACCGCCCCGTCAGCGTCATCACTTCGGCGGGGGAGCCGACGGTGGCCAGTAGGTCACCCTTGCGCACGTGAGCGCCGGCTGCCCCGCCGACGTAAATCTCCCACCGGTCGCCGTCGATCGCGACGACACCGAGATCCTTGCACAGCGATTCCGCGCAGTTGCGGGGGCATCCGGTGACGGCCAGCTTCATCTTTCCCGGGCTGGCCAACCCCTTGTACCGGTCCTCGATCGCGATCCCCAGCGCCGTCGAGTCGCCGACGCCGAACCGGCAGAAGTCGCTGCCAACACAGGTTTTGACCGTGCGGAAGCTCTTGCCGTACGCGTAACCCGACGGCATGTCCAGATCCGCCCACACCGCGGGCAGGTCCTCTTTGCGCACCCCGAGCAGGTCGACGCGTTGCCCGCCGGTGAGTTTGATCATCGGGATCGAGTACTTGTCGGCGACGTCGGCGATGCGACGCAGCTGCCACGGGTTCGTGACGCCGCCCTTCATCTGCGGCACCACTGAGAACGTGCCGTCTCGCTGGATGTTGGCGTGTACCCGGTCGTTGATGAACCGGGCGTCGCGCTCGTCGACGAATTCGTCCGCCCACATCATGTCCAGCAGCGAGGCCAGTGCCATCTTCGATCCCGCGTCCTCCTTGCCGTCCGGCGCCAGCGCGGCGAAAACCGAGGACACCGAATGTAGTCGCAGCTCGCGAATGTGACGCATCAGCGTCGGCTTGTCGTACGGCACACCGGGCACGTACCAGGACGTCGACGGATCCTCGGTGACGGCGCCACCGGCGGCCCATTCGACGATCTGCCCGACGAGCTCCTTGCAGGACCCGCACCCCTTGCCCGCCTTCGTCTTCGCCATCACCCCCGACACCGAGGTCACGCCGTCGCGCACGCAATCCACGAGCGTGCCCTTCGAAACCCCGTTGCAGTTGCACACCTGGGCGTCCTCGGCGAGTTCGGCCACTCCCACTTCGACGTCGGGGGTGCCGATGTCGAACATCAGTGACACCCGTTCCTCGGGCAGCGGCAGTCCCGTGTCGAATGCCTGGGTGAGAAACGACACCTTGCTGACGTCGCCGAGCAGCGTTGCGCCGACCAGCTTTCCGTCACGGATGACGATGGTCTTGTACACGCCATGCCTGGGCTCGGAGTACTGCACGAATTCGTCGTCGGGCAGTTCGGGTGCCTTGAGTCCCATCGACGCGACGTCCACCCCGGCCACCTTCAGTTTGGTCGCCGTGCGGGAACCGTGGTACGCCGCAGTCGGGTCGGTGCCGGTGAGGTGGGCGGCCAGCACACCCGCCTGTTCCCACAGGGGTGCCACCAACCCGTAGACCTGGCCGCGGTGTTGCGCGCATTCGCCGACGACGTAGATTCGGTCGTCGTCGGTCGAGCGCATGTGGTCGTCGACGACAATCGCGCGTTCGACGGTGAGGCCGGCTCGCTGCGCCAGGCCGACATTGGGCCGGATGCCGGCCGCGACGACCAGCATGTCGCAGTCGATCTCGCTGCCGTCGGCGAACACGATGCCGCACAGCTTTCCGTCGGCGCTGGTGCGCACCTCGGTGGTGCGCTTGTCCATGTGCACGGTGATACCGAGCCGCTCCACCGAACGGCGCAGGATTGCGCCGGCGGTGTCGTCGAGTTGGGCGTTCATCAGCACCGGACCCGCGTGCACCACCTCGACGGTCAGGCCGCGGTTCTGCAGTCCGCGCGCGGCTTCCAGGCCCAGCAGGCCGCCGCCGATCACGACGGCCTTCGTCCGGTGTTCGGCCTCCTGGATCATGCCGAGGCAGTCGTCGAGGGTCCGGAAGCCGAACACGCCGTCGGTGAGTGTCTTGTTGTCCGCCCAGAGCCCCGCCATCGGTGGGAAGAATGACCGGCTGCCGGTGGCGAGGATCAAATGGTCGTAATGCAGCACAGTGCCATCGTCGGCGTGCACGAGGCGGGCGAACCGGTCGATCTTGACCACCCGGACCCCGGCCCGCAGGTCGATGCGGTTGTCGGTGTACCAGTCCATCGGGTTCAGGTAGATCTCGGAGCTATCGTCGCTGCCGGCCAGCACGTTCGACAGCAGGATACGGTTGTAGTTGCCGTAGGGTTCGTCGCCGAAGACGGTGATCTGGAACAGGTCGCCACCGCCACGCGCCAGGATCTCTTCGATGGCGCGCACACCGGCCATCCCGTTGCCGACCACCACCAGCGTCCTTCGGGCCATCTCTAGACCTCCACCAATCCGAGGTCGACGATCACCGTGCCGCGGCAGCCGGGCGGGGCGGCGACGAACAGTTCGAGCACCGTGTCGCCGAGAAGATCCTCGACCACCCGCAGGGCGACGTGGGTGGCACCCTTGGCGGCGATCGGGAAGTAACGCATGGGTTTACCGTCGCGGAACAGGACGACGGTGATCATCTCGTCACTGGAATTGCCGCCGCGGAAGTACACGGGCTGGGTTACCGACCCAGCGGGCACGATGTACCGGAGCGACGTGTCGATCGGCATAGGTTTGTCCAACCCGTTGCCTTCGAACTCGAATGGGCCCTGCAGGAATCGGGGAGTGCTGCCGTCGCTCATGCCTCCTGCTTAGGGTTCATGTGTTTCCGATTGGTTTCCGCCACGCTTCGGACATGGGTCCCGTTCACGAACCACCCGCCGCGCCAGGGCTGTGAGGCGGAGTTGACATGGACGACACAAGTCCGCAACCGATGCGGAATGGCCCCGCCGTAAACCGAATTCATGAGCCGCAATCGCACCATCGCACATTGGGACGCCGAAGACGTCGAAGCCTGGGAGGCGGGCGGCAAACACATCGCGAAGAGAAACCTGATCTGGTCCATCGTCGCCGAACACGTCGGCTTCTCGATCTGGTCGATCTGGTCGGTGATGGTGCTGTTCATGCCTCAGGACGTCTACGGCATCGACGCGGCGGGCAAGTTCTACCTCGTCGCGATGCCCACCCTGGTCGGCGCGATGATGCGGATCCCGTACACGATCGCGCCGGCCCGTTTCGGCGGCCGCAACTGGACGATCGTCAGCGCGCTGCTGCTGCTGATTCCGACGGTTCTCACCTGGTATGTGATGGAGCATCCCGGCACGTCCTACACGACCTTCATGGTGGTGGCAGCCTTCGCGGGCTTCGGCGGCGGCAACTTCGCCTCCTCGATGACCAACATCAACGCGTTCTATCCACAGCGGCTCAAGGGATGGGCGCTCGGGCTGAACGCCGGCGGCGGCAACATCGGTGTGCCGGTGATCCAATTGCTCGGGCTGCTGGTGATCGCCACCGTCAGCAACACCGCCGCCGAGATCGTCTGCGCGATCTACCTGGTACTGATCGCGCTGGCCGCGACGGGCGCCGCGATGTTCATGGACAACCTCGGCAATCAGCGGTCGACGCTGAGCGCCCTCGGCGAGGCGCTGCGCTACAAGCACTCCTGGGTGATGAGCTTCCTCTACATCGGTACGTTTGGCTCGTTCATCGGCTTCTCGTTCGCCTTCGGTCAAGTGCTGCAGATCAATTACCTCGCCGGCGGTGACACCCCCGCGCAGGCAGCGCTGCACGCCGCGCAGATCTCGTTCATCGGCCCGCTGCTCGGGTCGATATCCCGGCCCTTCGGAGGGAAGCTGGCCGACCGTATCGGCGGTGGGCGCATCACGCTGTACACGTTCGTCGCGATGACCTTCGCGGCCGGGATTCTGGTGACCACCGGCATGGTCGACGACGGCATGGCCGGGGCCCCGACAGGTTCCCAGATGATCTTCTACGTAGTCGGGTTCATCCTGCTGTTCGTCCTCTCGGGGATCGGCAACGGCTCGACGTACAAGATGATCCCGTCGATCTTCGAGGCCAAGGCCCAGGGCCACAGCGAGTGGAGCACGGCGGAGAAGGCGGCGTGGTCGCGCAGCATGTCGGGGGCATTGATCGGCTTCGCCGGCGCGGTCGGCGCACTCGGCGGGGTGTTCATCAACGTCGTCCTGCGCGCGTCCTACGTGGGTGATGCCAAGTCGGCAACCAATGCGTTCTGGGTGTTCATGGCCTTCTACGTGGTATGCGCAGTAGTGACGTGGGTCGTCTTCCTGCGCCTCCAGACCGCCCGGGTGGGTGGCGGGGAACACATCGGGCGCGTTCCGGCCCCTGTGTCGACGGGTTGACCTGCGGAGATCCGGCTCACCCCGGTGGCCTTGCGCTGGTGAGCATCAGTTTTCCTTCCGATAACGTCAGCGGAAAGCAACCGGAACAAGCCGAGCCCACCATGGGTTCATGGCGGTGACCAGGACGGCGTGTTCGTACTGCGGTGTCGGGTGCGGCATCGAGGTGCAGACCAGACTGCTCGGTGACGAAGACGGTGGTCGCCCGGTCATCGCCCGCGTTTCCGGTGACAAGCTGCACCCCACCAATGGCGGTCGCTTGTGCACCAAGGGCGCGACCCACGCCGAAATGATGCGCGCCGACGACGGCCGGCTCAAGTCGGCGCTGCTGCGTCCCGGGCGCAACGACGAACCGGTGCCGCTACCGGTCGACGACGCGATCGCCGAAGCCGGGCGGCGACTGCGGGCCATCGTCGACAAGCACGGCGCCGACGCCGTGGCGCTCTACGTCTCCGGTCAGATGTCGCTGGAGTCGCAGTATCTGGCGACGAAACTCGCCAAGGGGTTCCTGCGCACCAAGTACCTGGAGTCCAATTCCCGGTTGTGTATGGCCAGCGCGGGCACCGGCTACAAACAGTCGCTCGGCTCAGACGGGCCGCCCGGGTCCTACGAGGACTTCGACCTCACGAACCTGTTCTTCGTCATCGGGTCCAACATGGCCGACTGTCACCCGATCCTGTACCTGCGGATGGCGGACCGGCTCAAGTCGGGCGCCAAACTCATCGTCGTCGACCCGCGCCGCACGACCACGGCCGACAAGGCCAACCTGTACCTGCAGATCAAGCCCGGCACCGACCTCGCCCTGCTGAACGGACTGTTGCACCTGCTCGTCGAAAGCGGTGACATCGACCGGGAGTTCATCGCCGAGCACACCGAGGGCTGGGAGCGGATGCCGGCGTTTTTGGCCGACTATCCACCGGCCAGGGTCTCCCAGATCACCGGCATCGGTGAGTCGGATCTGCGGTTGGCCGCCGCGATGATCGCCGAGGCCGGTGACTGGATGACCTGCTGGGCTGTGGGCATGAACCAGAGTGTCCACGGCACCGCGAACACCAATGCGATCTGCAATCTGCATCTGGCCACCGGTGCGATCTGTCGTCCCGGCAGCGGGCCGATGTCGCTGACCGGTCAGCCCAACGCCATGGGTGGCCGCGAAATGGGGTACATGGGGCCGGGCCTGCCGGGACAGCGGGCCGTGACGTCGGCGGAGGACCGCGAGTTCGTCGAACAGAAGTGGGGCTTGGCGCGCGGAACGATCCGCTCGGAGTTCGGGCCCGGCGCGGTCGACATGTTCGAACGCCTCGCCGCCGGCGAGATCAAGGCGTGCTGGATCATCTGCACCAACCCGGTGGCAACCATGCCGAATCGCAAGACGACGATCGCCGGTTTGGAGGCCGCCGAACTCGTCATCACCCAGGACACCTACCGCGACAACGCCACCAACCGCTATGCCGACATCGTGTTACCCGCCACCCTCTGGGCGGAGCATGACGCGGTGATGGTGAACTCCGACCGCACCATGACCCTGCTGCAGCAGGCGATTCCGCCGGCCGGACAGGCGCGCCCGGACTGGCAGCTGATCTGCCAGATCGCCGATCAGCTCGGCTTCGGGGAGCACTTCAGTTACCAGAGCAGCGCCGAGATCTTCGACGAGATCAGGGAATTCACCAATTTCCGGACTGGATGGGATCTGCGCGGTGCGAGCTACGACCGGTTGCGGCAGACGCCGCTGCAGTGGCCGGTGCCGCCCGATGACCTACCGGGAGGGCGTGAGCACCGCCATCCCATTCGCTACCTCAACGACGGCGTCAGCCAACACCTCTACGTCGACGAGAACGGCCGTCAGCCACGGCTGGCCTTCGCGACTCCGTCACGGCGAGCGGTGTTCATCCCTCGGCCGCATGTCGACGCCGACGAACTGCCCGACGCCGACTACCCGATCGTGCTGAACACCGGTCGACTGCAACACCAGTGGCACACGATGACCAAGACCGGCAAGGTCGACAAGCTCAACAAGCTCAACAGCGGGCCGTTCGTCGAGATCCACCCGGTCGACGCGGTCACACTCGAGATCACCGACGGCGAGTCGGTGGAACTCGCCTCCCGTCGCGGCCGTGCGGTGCTTCCCGCGGTGGTGACCGACAGGGTGCGGCCGGGCAATTGCTTCGTCCCGTTCCACTGGAACGACGAGCACGGTGAGTACCTCACGATCAACGCCCTGACCAACGACGCCGTCGACCCGGAGTCGCTGCAACCGGAGTTCAAGGTCTGTGCAATCAGCCTGCGTCCGGTGAAGCCGGTTGGCACGCCCCCCGGCCATCCGCTTGTCGCGGAGCTGGGCATTGGCCGCATCCGCAAACCTGCGCTCACCGACGACGAGAAGCTCTATCTCGCAGCCTTTCTCGGTGCCCTCGGCGACCACCCGACGGGTGTGCCGGTGCTGCCGCCGCACGCCCCGGTGCGTGCTGACGTGCGGCTGTGGATCGACGGTGTGCTCGCGGGGCGCTATTCCCGGGCTGGTGGCGGCGCCGGCGTCGGACCGGCGCGTCCGGAAGCCGATACGCCCGACCGGGGACCGCTGGTGGTGTGGGCGTCACAGACGGGTAACGCGGAGGACGTCGCAGGGCGGGTCGCCGCGAAACTCGGTGAGGGCCGAATGCGGAACATGGACGAGCTGGCGCTCGCCGAGTTGAAGTCCGCGCGTGACGTGTTGGTGGTCACCAGCACCTTCGGCGACGGAGGTCCACCCGACAACGGAGCGGACTTCTGGAGCCGTCTGGAGTCACCGGAGGCACCGAGCCTCGACGGCGTCCGCTTCGCCGTGCTGGGCATCGGGGACCGGTCCTACGACAACTTCTGCGGCCACGCCCGCTCCCTCGACGCCCGACTGGCCGCGCTGGGCGCCACCCGACTGCGCGACCGAGCCGAATGCGAATCCTACGACGACGAGCCGATGGCGAAGTGGGCCGACGACGTCGCCGCCCTGCTCGGCGGCGACTCGGGTGAGACGGCACCGTCCGGCGGCGGCGCGACGACGATCACCCGACACACCACCGTCGCCGAGCCCTTCACTCGCGCCAAGCCGGTGCTCGCCCCGCTGGCCCGCAACACCGGCCTGAGCGCTCCGACGTCGGCCAAAGAGGTGCGCCACTTCGGATTCGACATCTCCGAGCACGACGTGTCCTACGCGGCAGGTGACTCACTGGGTGTGTTCGCCCGAAACGATCCGCGGGTCGTCGACGCCTGGTTGGACGCCACCGGCCTGCGCGGTGACCTGGTGGTGGAAGTCGACGGTGTCCAGCGGTCGCTGCACGATGCGCTGGTGTGCTGTTACGACATTCGCCGGGTCACCCCGAACCTGTTGCGGTTCGTCGCCGACAACAGCCGCGATGCCGAGGTCCTGCACGCGCCGAAGGAAAAGCTGGACAAGTGGTTGCAACGCCGGGACGGGATCGACATCGTGCGTGAGTTCGCCGTTCATGCCGACCCGCAGCAATGGCAGGAGGTGTTGGTGCGGTTGACCCCCCGCAACTACTCGATCTCGTCGAGCCCACTGGTCAGCCCGCACGAGGTGCAGTTGACGGTCGGGGTGGTGCGGTATCGAGGCGCCGACGGCGGTCTGCGCGGCGGCGCGTGCTCGACCTATCTTGCCGACCGGGCCGGGAACACGCCGGTCCCGGTATTCCTGCAGCGCTCGCCGCACTTCCGGCCGCCGCAGGACGCGGACACCCCGATGATCATGGTCGGCCCGGGCACGGGTGTCGCCCCTTTCCGCGGGTTCCTACAGGAAAGACGGGCACTCGGCCACACGGGACGCAACTGGCTGTTCTTCGGCGACCGGCACCGAGACGAGAACTTCTACTACCGCGACGATCTCCAGGACATGGTCACCGACGGGTTCCTGACCCGGCTCGACCTGGCGTTCTCCCGCGATCAACCGAAGTCGGTGTACGTCCAGCACCGGATGGCCGAACACGGCGCCGAACTGTGGAGCTGGCTGGAGAGCGGCGCCCACCTCTACGTCTGCGGCGACGCCGCCCGGATGGCCAAGGACGTCGACACCGCCCTCACCGAGATCATCCGAAAGCACGGTGGCATGTCGGAATCGGCTGCGCGGGAATACAAGAAGAGTCTTGTCGCAGGCAAACGCTACCTGCGCGACGTGTACTGACCGGCTGTCTACTTGGGAAGACGATGTTCAGGTTTGGGTGAGGCCGAAGACCGCCGGGATCGCGTCGAGGGCGCCATCGAGGTCAGCTACCGGGGCCCCCGACCGATCCGGTGGCACCGGGGGATCCAACTGTCGGCCACGGCCGCGGCAGCGGACGCTGGCGAACGTGCATGGGCCACCAGAACCACTTCCCGAACAGGGCCGCGAGTGACGGTGTCATCAGCGAACGCACGACGAGCGTGTCGAACAGTAGGCCCAGACCGATGGTGGTGCCGACCTGTCCGATGACAATCAGATTGCTGACCGCCATGGACATCATCGTGAACGCGAAGACCAGGCCGGCCGAAGTGACCACCGATCCGGTGCCCGCCATCGACCGGATGATGCCAGTGTTCAGACCGGCGCCGATCTCCTCCTTCATCCGGGAGACCAGGAGCAGGTTGTAGTCCGCACCGACGGCGAGCAGGACGATGACCGCCATCGGCAGAACCATCCAGTGCAGCGGGATCCCGATGAGGTGCTGCCAGATCAGAACCGACAGGCCGAACGATGCTCCGAGACTCAGAACCACGGTCCCGACGATGACTGCGGCGGCGACGATTGCCCGCGTGAGCACCACCATGATGAGGAGGATGAGGAGCAGCGATGCGACCCCTGCGATGAGCAGATCGTAGTCCGCGCCCTGTTGCATGTCCTTGTAGGTGGCGGCGCTGCCACCTACGTAGACCGTAGAGCCTTCCAGTGGCGTGCCCTTTATGGCATCGACGGCGGCGATCTGCAACGGTTCGATGTGCTCGGTACCCTCCTCGGTCAACGGGTCGCCCTGGTGGATCACCGTGAATCGGACGGCGTGACCGTCGGGCGAGAGGAACAGCTTGATGCCGCGCTGGAAGTCCGCCGTCTCGAATGCCTCCGGCGGCAGGTAGAAGGTGTCGTCGTTCATGGCGGCGTCGAACGCCTCACCCATCGCGGTGGCGTTCTCCTGCGCCGCCATGGTGTGGTCCTGCTGCGCTTTCTGTGCCTGGTACTGGTTGAGCAGCAGCTGTTTCTGGTTCTGCAGCGTCTGGATCTGCGCAGGCATCAAGGCGGCCAACTGTGGCGTCAAGGTCGCCAGTTCTTCGATGTCGGGCACCACGGCCTCCAAGTCCTCGGACAACAGGTTGATGCCGTCGAGGCTGTCGAAGACCGAGCGCAACGCCCAGCAGACCGGGATGTCGTAGCAGTGCGGCTCCCAGTAGAAGTAGTTGCGGATCGGCCGGAAGAAGTCGTCGAAATCGGCCAGGTGGTCGCGAACCTCGGTGGTGTGCTCGGAGGTGGTCCTCATCTTTTCGGCCATTCGTGCCGTGACTTCGGCCATCTGGAGAGTGAGGCTGTGCATCCGCGTCATCGAGTCGATGCTGATCTGCAGGTCGTCAGCCTGCTTGAGGGTGTTCTCCAGCACCTTCTGCTGATAATCGTTGGTCATGATCTGGCCCGTGCCGCTCTGGCTGACGGTGTAGGCCAGCGACGCGTGCTCGATCGGCTTGCCGTCGGGCCGTGTGATCGTCTGCACCTGGGCGATGCCGTGCACGCGGACCATCGCCTTGGCGATCTTGTCGATCACCAGGAAGTCGGCGGGGTTGCGTAGGTCGTGATCGGCCTCCACCATGACCAGTTCCGGATTCATCTTGGCCTCGGAGAAATGCCGATTGGCGGCCGCGTAGCCGACGTTGGCCGGCACGTCCTCGGGAAGGAAGATGCGGTCGTTGTAAGTGGTGTGGTAGCCGGGCAGCGTCAACAGGCCCACCAGAGCCAGGACCACCGCCATGACCAGCACCGCGCCGGGCCAACGCACCGTGGCCGCTCCGACACGACGCCACCCGCGGGCCCGCTTCGTACCCTTGGGCTCCAGAATCCGCCCGAAACGAGTCACGATCGAGATGACCGCCGGACCCAGCGTCAGTGCGGCGGCCACCACGATGACCATGCCGATCGACAACGGGAAGCCCATGGTCTGGAAGTACGGCAGTCGGGTGAAGTGCAGGCACAGCGCCGCCCCCGCTATCGTCATGCCCGATGCCAGCACGACGTGCGCGGTGCCGTGGAACATGGTGTAGTAGGCCGACTCTCGATCCTCACCTGCGCGTCTGGCCTCCTGGTAGCGCCCGATGAGGAAGATGGCGTAGTCGGTGGCGGCCGCGATGGCCAGCGTCACCAGCAAGTTGGTGGCGAACGTGGAGAGCCCGAAGATCTCGTGATAGCCGAGGAACGCGACGATCCCCCGCGCGGAGAGCAGCCCGACGACCACCATCCCCATCGTGATCACCACCGTGACGACCGAGCGGTAGACCAGCAGCAGCATGACGATGATGACGGCGAACGTCAGAGCCTCGATCGTCCTCATGCTCGCGTCACCGACCACGCGCTGATCCGCCGTCGTCGCCGCCGGCCCGGTCACGTAGGCCTGCACGCCGGCGGGCGGCTGGATTCCGGCGATGATCTCGCGCACCGTCTGGACCGACTCGTTGGCCAGCGACTCGCCTTGATTACCGGCGATGTACACCTGCACGTAGGCGGCCTTGCCGTCCATGCTCTGGGCCCCCGATGAGGTCAAAGGGTCGCCCCAGAAGTCCTGGACGTGCTGGACGTGGGTGGCGTCGGCGCGTAACTGGCGCACCATCTCGTCGTAGAACGCGTGCGCGTCTGGGCCCAGGGGTTCGTCACCCTCGAGCACGATCATCACCGAGCTGCTGGTGGTGTACTCCTCAAAGACCGCGCCGACGCGCTTGGTGGCGATGAGGGCGGGCGCGTCATCGGGGCTCATGGACACCGCGCGCATCTCGCCGACGTCCTCGAGCTGCGGCACGGAGACGTTGAGGAAGGCCACGATCGCGATCCACACCAGGACGATCGGAACGGCGAAGGCTCGAATGAACCGGGCCAGCGGCGACCGGTGCGGTTGGTGAGAACCGGGAAGGGCGTCGGTCACGCTGTCGCCGATGTGAGTCGTCATGCCGCCTTCACCAAGCAGTACGTCGCCGCGTTCACACCCTCAGCCGTCCTTTCGTCTTCTACCTCACCGTCGACGGTCACCCGGCAACCGATGAACTGCCCGTCGCCCTGGGCGAGGAGATCCGGTCTGACCGACGGGATGGTCGTCTCCAAGGTCAGGGTCCATGGCAGACCTACCTGCCCGGTCCGCTGCGGCAACCCGTCGAGATCGGTGTAGTTGATGACCGCGGATGTGCCTGTGCCGAACACTTCATAGGTGACGACCGTGGGATTGAAGTCCTCGGCAGTGTCCGACCCCACCGGTGTCACCACCGCCCCATTCGATCCGAAGACCGACCGCAGGTAGGAAATGCTGACGAAGCCGATCGCCAATGCTGCCACGATCAGCACAGGTAGCCACGACTTCTTGATCACGGTGATCATGCCAACCTGCCTTCTTACCTGTCTGATACCGCGGTTACGGGCGGAATTTAGGTAGTTAACCTAAACTGACGAGTGGGAGTGCGTCAATCCGGCTACGCCGAGCGCTCTCCCACGGCGAGGCCGCTGAATGCGTCATGCTGCTCTGCGATCCTGCGTACGCTGCGCGCGAGCACCACGTTGACACCCTCGGCACAGCAGCCGATAGCAGCAAAATCGGAGAACCCGCTCTGATCGGCTCAGAGCGGGTTCAGCTATTCTTCGAGCTCACAAATTGTGTCCGAGGGGGGACTTGGCCATCTACGACACGAGTTGAGACTTGGCAAATGGGTACCTGATCGTCGTCCGCCGCCGGGCTGGCGCACTCTAACGTCGAACGGTCGGACTAGGGATCAAGTTGCGCGGGGGCGACTCGGCACCCGGCGGCTTGGGCTCCGGCGTGCAGGCGTCGGTCCCAAACGGCGACGATCAGCCCGGGTTCGCCGACAGCCAAGGCGCTGGCCAAATGAACTGCGTCAGCTCCGCGCAAGGCGTGGACTCGGGCCAGGTGGCCGGCGTGCTGTTCAACCGTCGCGGTGAGTTCGACTGGGCGGGTGGCGGCCCAGAAGTCCTCCCAGTCACGCTCGGCGTCGGCGAGCTCGGATTCGGTTAGGTCGTGATTGCGGGCCGCTGCGGCGAGTGCGGCGCGGACTTCGGGGTAGGCCAGGCGGTTGGACAGTGCGGCGTCGCAGCCGTCCCATAACGCGGCCGCCAGCGAGCTCCCTGTCTCGGTGGTGAGAAGTTTGACGAAGGCGCTGGCGTCGAAGTAGACCAGCGGCACCGGTCACCGCCGCTGGTCGCTGACCCGGTCAGACACCGGCCGCCGCGGTCGGGGCCTGGGCCGTCCCGCAGCGACGGGGCGCTGCGCGGCGGGCTTGCCAATCACGCCTTCGGCCGTGAGACGCTCCAAGGTGTCTGTGCTGTCCAGCGCAGCGAGTCGCGCGACCGGAATCCCGCGGTCGGTGATGACGACCTCAACACCAGCCCGAACCTGATCGAGCCAATCGCTGAGGTGCGCGCGCAACTCTGTCACGGATACATCCACACCGTGAACTGTACACTCGTTGAACCGTGATTTGTACATGTCACTGCTGAGTGCGGCGACGACGACTTGAGAGATTGATCTGCGCAACCCGGACGCGCGGTGGCAACGCAGCCAGTACACCGATTCGTCCGCGGTGCTAGCGACACCGAGACGGTCGATGTCATGGTGGCTGGTCGCCTTCCGTCCAAGCTCCATCCGAAGGTGTCGCGGCGGACACGCCGCGCCATAGCACCGCAATGGGATATTCGCCGTTCCTGTCGTACGACAGATTGTCGTACGACAGATTTAGAACATCAATGCGATGCCCAATCGATGGGAGCAAATGAACACAAACGGCTCCTACCAAGCTCAGAGCGGGTTCAGCTATTATTCGAGCTCACAAATTGTGTCCGAGGGGGGACTTGAACCCCCACGCCCGTTAATAGGGCACTAGCACCTCAAGCTAGCGCGTCTGCCATTCCGCCACTCGGACCTGCCCACGTCCAGCGTGGGCAGCTAAGGCTATCGGATCAGGCAGCCCGAACCCAAACCAAGTGCCCCTGGTACGAATAGTGGTTGTGACAGGACCCGCGGATGAGGTGATCGGACTGGTCAGCTCGCTGATTCGCTTCGACACCTCCAACACCGGAGACCCGGCCACCACCAAGGGTGAGGGGGAGTGTGCTCGGTGGGTGCAGACGCAACTCGAAGAGGTCGGCTACGACTGTGAGTACCTCGAGGCCGGCGCACTGAATCGGGGCAACGTGTTCGCGCGTCTGCCGGGTGCCGACCCGTCGCGCGGTGCGCTGATGATCCACGGCCACCTCGACGTGGTGCCGGCCGAACCGGCCGACTGGAGCGTGCACCCGTTCTCCGGTGCGGTCTGCGACGGCTACGTGTGGGGTCGTGGCGCGGTGGACATGAAAGACATGTGCGGGATGATGATCGCCGTCGCCCGCCACTTCAAACGCGAAGGCATCGTCCCGCCGCGCGATCTGGTCTTCGCCTTCGTCTCCGACGAGGAGCACGGCGGTACCTACGGCGCCAATTGGCTGGTGGACAACCGGCCCGACCTGTTCCACGGCGTCACCGAGGCGATCGGCGAGGTCGGTGGTTTCTCCCTGACGGTCCCGCGTCGCGACGGCGGTGATCGCCGCCTCTACCTCATCGAGACGGCCGAGAAGGGCCTGTCGTGGATGCGGCTCACCGCGCGCGGCCGCGCGGGGCACGGCTCGATGGTGCACGACGACAACGCGGTCACCGCGATCGCCGAAGCAGTCGCCAAGCTCGGGCGTCACCAGTTCCCGCTCGTGCTCAGCGACACCGTCGAACAGTTCCTGACTGCCGTCGCCGAGGAGACCGGGTACTCGTTCGACGTGGACTCCCCGGACCTGGAGGGGTCGATCGCCAAGCTAGGCGGCATCGCGCGCATCGTCGGCGCCACGCTGCGCGACACCGCCAACCCCACGATGCTCAAGGCCGGCTACAAGGCCAACGTCATCCCGCAGACCGCGGAGGCCATGGTGGACTGCCGGGTGTTGCCGGGCCGCAAGGAGGCGTTCGAACGCGAGGTCGACGCGCTGATCGGACCCGACGTGGTGCGCTCCTGGGAGCGTGACCTGCCGTCGTACGAGACGACGTTCGACGGCGACCTCGTCGACCAGATGAACGCCTCACTGCTGGCGCTGGACCCCGACGCCCGCACCGTGCCGTACATGCTCTCCGGCGGCACTGACGCAAAGTCGTTCCAACGGTTGGGCATCCGCTGCTTCGGATTCATCCCGCTGCGGCTGCCGCCGGAACTCGACTTTGCCGCGCTCTTCCACGGCACCGACGAACGGGTACCCGTCGATGCTCTCGAATTCGGGGCGCAGGTTCTGCAACACTTCCTCGAGCACTGCTGAGCGGTTCCCATCCACGCGAAAGGACATCATGGCTTTTCCGTACAACCCGTATGAGTTTTTGCCGAAACTGCCGTCGTTCACGCTGACCTCCGAGTCGGTGGCCGACGGGCAGCCACTGTCCAACGACCAGGTGAGCGGCCTGATGGGCGCGGGCGGCTCCGACGTGTCGCCGCAGCTGTCCTGGTCGGGCTTCCCGGAAGAGACGCGCAGCTTCGCCGTCACGGTCTATGACCCCGACGCGCCGACCGGATCCGGCTTCTGGCACTGGGCGGTGTTCAACCTGCCGGCCACGGTCACCGACCTGCCCGCCGGCGTGGGTGACGGCAGCGCGAAGGGCTTCCCCGGCGATGCCGTCACGCTGGCCAACGACGCCGGCATGAAACGTTACGTGGGCGCCGCGCCGCCGCCGGGGCACGGCCCGCACCGCTACTTCGTCGTGGTGCACGCCGTTGACGTCGAGAGTCTCGACATTCCCGAGGACGCCACCCCCGCCTATCTCGGGTTCAACCTGTTCAGCCACGCTATCGCCCGCGCAATCATCCACGGCACGCACGAGCAGAAGTAGGCCTCGGCTCAGCGGCGCAGCGCGGATCCCACGGCGTCGGACAGTGCGGTGAAGCCCTCGGCGTGCAGTCGCTGGGCGAGCCCGTCGTGAATGTGCTTGGCCCACAACCCGCCCCCGTAGACGAACCCCGTGTAACCCTGCAACAGCGAGGCGCCCGAGGTGATGCGCTCCCAGGCATCGTCGGCGGTCTCGATGCCACCGACGCTGATGAGAACCAACCGGTCACCGGCGCGGCGGTACAGCCGACGCAACACCTCGAGCGACCGGGCGGCCAACGGTGCGCCGGACACGCCGCCCGGTCCGAGGTCCTCGACGCCCGGAGTCTTCAATCCCGTGCGCGACACCGTGGTGTTGGTGGCCACGATGCCGGCCAACCCTAACTCCACTGCCAGGTCGGCGATCTCGTCGACGTCGGTATCGGACAGATCGGGGGCGATCTTCACCAGCACCGGGGTCGAGGTATGGGCGCACACCGCGGTCAGGATGGGCCGCAAGGCCTCGACCGCCTGCAGGTCACGCAGGCCGGGAGTGTTCGGCGAGCTGACGTTGACCACGAGAAACGTCGCGAGGCCCCCAAGCTGGCGTGCGCTGTCGGCGTAGTCCTCCACGGCGCGCTCGGCAGGGGTGGTCTTCGTCTTGCCGATATTCACGCCGACGGGGGCGCCGCAGGTATGGCGGGTGAGGCGCTGCGCGAGCCGCGCCGCGCCGTCGTTGTTGAACCCCATGCGGTTGAGCAGCGCCCGGTCCTCGGGGAGGCGGAACAACCGGGGTTCGGGGTTGCCGGGTTGCGGGCGGGCGGTGACGGTGCCCACTTCGGCGTAACCAAATCCCAATGCCGCCCAGGTGTGCAGGCCGCGGCCGTCCTTGTCGAAGCCGGCCGCCAACCCTAGCGGCCCCGGGAAGCGCACGCCGAACACGGTGCTGGCCAGCACGGGGTCGCGGGGTGCGAGCCGGCTGCGCATCGCCCGGCGCAGCGGGCCCGGGGTGGTGACAGCGCGAAGGAGCGTGAAGACCCAGGTGTGGATGCGTTCGGGGGAGACCAGGAACAGCACCCGCCGCAACGCGCGGTAGCCGGTCACTGCTCCGGCTGCTCCACCGAGCCCGCCGCCTTGCGGCGGCGCAGCAGCACCCGCCGGCTGCCGTCGGTGTAGGCCCGCACCCGGGTCAGCTCCCACCCGCGGTACTCGGCCTCGATCGACAGCCGGATCGAGGCGCTGATCCTGGTGACATCCGGTGGCAGCCGCAGCGGAGCCCACTCCCACTCGTCGGACGCCTCCGCGACCACCTTGTCCCATGCCGCAGGCATCCGGCCACGCGCGGCCGTCACCGCGGCTTCATCGCTTCTGCCGTCACCGCGGCTCCGCGGCGCCGCTGATCACCTGCACACCCGCTCCCGTCCCAGACACCACATACAGGGTGCCAGACACATCGTCGTAGGCGAGGAGGTTCGGTTGCTGCACGGTTCGGTGACGCACCTTTTCGACGGGGATTCCGGTGGAGAGATCGTAGCCAATCACTGTGTTCGTCGCCGTCTGCGACACCCACGCCAGCCCGCTCGAGCCGGCCAGCCCGTAGGGGGAGTCGGGCACCGGGTAGCGCTGTCGCATGATCAGCGGGTCCGTGCCGAACACCAGCAGTTCGTTCCCTCGAGTGTCGGTGACCAGCACCCGGCCCTGCGGATCGGCGGCCATCGTGGTGGCGCCGTCACCGGCGCGCAGGGCCTGCGCCGCCTTGGTGCCGCTGGCGTCGACCGTCGTCACCGATGTCTGTCCCCGGTCCAGTACGACCGTAGTGTTGCCCTGTGTGACAAGGCCGTCCACGCGGGCGAAGATCGCCAACCGAGCACCGACAGTGGTGTCCGACTCGAGCGTCAGCACCGCGCCGTCGGACGTGCCGAGCACCAGGCGCCCGTCGTCGCGACGCGTGATGGCGGTGAAATCCGTGTTGGCCTCACCTTCCACGTCGACCCGGTCGACGGCGCCGGCCGCGACGTCGACGCGCAGGTAGCCGCCGCGCGCGGAAAGGTAAAGCATGCCGTCGTCGCCCCCGGCCATCGCCGTCGCCGCCTCGGGGGTCGGCACGGTGCGCGGCGCCCCCGCCGAGGGCAGCACCGTCAGCGCCGACTGACCATGGGGCCCAGACGCGAGCACCACAAGTGATCGGGTCGCTGGATCGAAGAGCGCGGCGCGGGCCTCGGCGGCCAGCGGACGCACGGTCCCGTCCGGCGTACCGATGACCGGGGGCGACGTCGCGGCCGATGCGGGCGTGATCGTGGGAGGTGGCGCATCGACCGGATTCGACGAACAGCCGGCAGTGGCGATGGCCACCGTCGCGACGGCGACGGCCAGCAGCTGAGATCGAGGGTTCACGCGCAGCGACACGGGGTAGCTCTCGGTTGTGCGAACGAAGTTTCTTGGCATTCGTCGGTCGGTGCGCCAGTCTAGGCACTATCGGACTGACCGACTCCGTGGATTCCCTAGACCGTCTTACATAACTCTGGCTATGGTGACGCTATGACGCTGGTGACAGAGCGGCGCGCGGGTAGCGACGAGTTCACATTCGAGGACATCTCCACCGGTGTCCACGCCAGTGGCTTTGGACACCTCGGCGACGGCCGGAGCTTCTCGTTCCACGTCGAGCGACAGCACCTCGTCATCGAGGTGTACCGGCCGCGGCTGCGCGGCCCGGTCCCGACCGAGGAGGACGTGGTCGCCGCGACCAGCCGCAGGCTCACCGACATCGACCTGACCGACGAACGCAGCGTGGCCGCCGCGGTGCGCGACGCGGTCCGGACCGCCCAGCCGGTGGCTCGGCCCGGTCGCTGACCCCCGGCCACGGTACGGTCGTCGTCGTGATCGACGCCCCGGACATGTCGTGGTTGCAGGTCATCGTCCTCGCCGTCGTCCAGGGTCTCACCGAATTCCTGCCCGTATCGTCTTCGGGCCACCTCGCGATCGTGTCGAGGGTGTTCTTCGATGACGACGCGGGCGCGTCCTTCACCGCGGTTACTCAGCTGGGCACCGAGGTGGCGGTCCTGGTGTACTTCACCCGCGACATCGGGCGGATCGTGCGGGCATGGTTGGGCGGTCTGCGCGACCGCGAGCGCCGTGACGCCGACTACCGGCTGGGCTGGTACGTGATCATCGGCACCATCCCGATCGCCGTGACGGGGCTGTTGCTCAAAGACGAGATCCGTACCGCTGCCCGCAACCTGTGGGCCATAGCGATCGCGCTGATCGTGTTCTCCGCCGTCATCGCCGCCGCCGAGTACTTCGGCAGGCAGGTCCGCCACGTCGAACAACTCACCTGGCGCGACGGCGTCATCGTGGGCTTCGCCCAGTGCCTGGCGTTGCTCCCCGGGGTGTCGCGGTCCGGGGCGACGATCAGCGCCGGGCTGTTCCTGAGCCTCGACCGCGAACTGGCCGCGCGGTTCGGGTTCCTGCTCGCCATCCCCGCGGTGTTCGCCTCGGGGCTGTTCTCGCTACCCGACGCCTTCGCCCCGGTGGGTGAGGGGATGAGCGCCACCGGACCGCAGTTGCTGGTGGCCACGGTGATCGCGTTCGTCGTCGGGTTCGCCGCGGTGGCGTGGTTCCTGCGGTTCCTGGTACGCCACGGCATGTACTGGTTCGTCGGCTACCGGGTGGGGTTGGGCGTGGTGGTGCTGATCTTGTTGTCGACCGGGGTGGTGGCCGCGCAATGACCGTGATCCTGCTGCGCCACGGCCGTTCGACGTCCAACACCGCGCACACACTCGCCGGCCGCAGCGAGGGTGTGGATCTCGACGAACGCGGCGCCGAACAGGCCGAGGCCGTGGTCGGCCGGATGAGCGGTCTGCCGGTGCGGGCGATTGTGCGCTCACCGCTGCTGCGCTGCCGGCGCACCGTCGAGCCGCTCGCCGCTGCGCTGGGCCTCGAACCCGTCGTCGAGGAGAGGCTCTCCGAGGTCGACTACGGCACCTGGACCGGTCGCAAGATCGGCGAACTCGTCAAGGAACCACTGTGGGCGGTGGTGCAGCAGCAGCCGAGCGCGGCGGTGTTCCCGGAGGGGGAAGGCCTCGCACAGGTGCAGGCCCGGGCCGTCGCGGCCGTGCGCGAACACGATCGGCGCCTGGCCGAGGAGCACGGCGGCGACGCCCTGTGGGTGGCATGCAGCCACGGCGACGTCATCAAGGCCGTGCTCGCCGACGCGCTGGGCACGCACCTGGACAGCTTCCAGCGCATCACCGCCGATCCGGCGTCGATGAGCGTGATCCGCTACACGACACTGCGCCCGTTTGTCGTGCACATCAACCACACCGGTGCCGAGCTGGCTGCCGGACTGGTGGCCACACCCGCACCCGCCGCCGACGGCCGGCAGGACGGTTCCGACGAGCTTCCTCCGGAAGACGCGGTCGTCGGCGGTTCCACCGGCTGATCCGCCGCCCGGTATTTTGGAAGGTGCCATGGCCCGAGCAATTCACGTCTTCCGCACGCCCGACCGCTTCGTGGCCGGGACGGTCGGCCAGCCCGGGAACCGGACGTTCTATCTGCAGGCCGTGCACGACAAGCGCGTGGTCTCGGTCGTGCTGGAGAAGCAGCAGGTGGCCGTGCTCGCCGAACGCATCGCAGCGCTGCTGCAGGAAATCAACCGACGCTTCGGCACCCCGATCCCGCCCGACACCGGTGAGGTCGACGATCTCAGCCCGCTGGTGACACCGGTCGACGCAGAATTTCGGGTCGGCACCATGGGGTTGGGGTGGGACTCCGAGGCGCAGACCATCGTCGTGGAACTGCTCGCGGTGTCGGAGACCGAGTTCGACGCCTCGGTGGTGCTCGACGACGCCGAGGACGGCCCGGACGCGGTGCGGGTGTTCCTCACCCCCGAATCGGCGCGCCAGTTCGCGACCCGTTCGAACCGCGTCATCTCCGCAGGGCGCCCGCCGTGCCCGCTGTGCGACGAACCCCTCGATCCGGAGGGCCACATCTGTGTGCGCACCAACGGCTATCGGCGCGGCGCGCTCGCCGGAACCGACGATGACGCCGACGTCTGAGGGCGGCACAGACGGGGGCACGGTCATGCGGTCGGGAGATCTGACCGTCATCGGCCGGATCCGCTCGGCCAGCAATGCCACCTTCCTGTGCGAAGCGCACCTCGACGACGCCCAGATCCACTGCGTGTACAAACCGGTCGCCGGTGAGGCGCCGCTGTGGGACTTCCCGGACGGCACGCTGGCGGGGCGCGAATACGGGGCCTATCTCGTGTCTGCGGCGTCGGGCTGGGACATCGTGCCCGACACGGTGATCCGCGACGGACCGGCCGGCCCGGGCATGGTCCAGCGGTGGGTCGACCAACTCGGCGACGAGGACGGCGAGGACGGCGAGGATCTTCGCCCGGAGCTGGTGGACCTGTTGCCTGCGGGCCGCGTCCCGTCGGGATACCTTCCGATCCTGCAGGCCTACGACTACGCCGGTGACGAGGTCACGCTGGTGCATGCCGACGACGTCCGGTTGCGTCGGATGGCGGTGTTCGACGTGCTGATCAACAACGCCGACCGCAAAGGCGGCCACATCCTCGCCGGCGCCGACGGCCGCGTGTACGGCGTCGACCACGGCGTGAGTCTGCACGCCGAGGACAAACTGCGCACCGTGCTGTGGGGCTGGGCGGGCAAACCGGTCGACGACGAGACCCTCCAGGTCTTGGCCCGGCTCGGCGACGAACTGCGCGGCGGTGCCCTCCGCGAGCAGCTGCGGCCGCACATCACCGCCCGTGAGGTCGCCGCCCTCCGCACGAGAATCGTTGGCCTGCTGGACAATCCGGTCATGCCGACCCCGGACCGTCGCCGTCCGATCCCGTGGCCGGCCTTCTGATGCAGACCGACGCGGAGCTGGCCGCCGCGGTGGCCGCCGAAGCCGGTGAGATGCTCGTCGCGCTGCGTGCGGAGTACGACTGGTACCAGCCCTACGACCTGGGGGACGCGGGCGACAAACGTGCCAACGTGCTGATCCTCGACCGGCTGCGCGAACACCGCCCGCACGACGCGGTGCTCAGCGAGGAGGCGGTCGACGACGTGACCAGGGTCGACGCCGACCGGGTGTGGATCGTCGACCCCGTCGACGGCACGCGTGAGTACGCGCTTCCGCCACGGTCGGACTGGGCGGTGCACATCGCGCTCTGGCAGCGCACCGGTGGACCCGGTGGCGGGCTCACCGACGCCGCCGTCGCCCTGCCCGCCCGCGGCGAGGTGTACCGAACCGACACCGTCACGCCGCCCGGGGCGCGCCCCGACGGGCCGATCCGGATCACGGCCAGCGCCGCCCGTCCACCCGCGGTGCTGTGGTGGATCCGCGAGCGCCTGGACATCGAGATGGTCGGCATCGGCTCCGCGGGCGCCAAGGCGATGGCGGTGGTGCGCGGCGACGTCGACGCCTACATCCACGCCGGCGGCCAGTGGGAATGGGATTCGGCGGCCCCAGCGGCGGTGGTGCGGGCGGCGGGTCTGCACGCCTCCCGGCTCGACGGGTCTCCGCTGGTGTACAACCGGCGTGATCCCTACCTGCCCGATCTGCTGATGTGCCGCACCGAAGTGGTCGACGTGCTGCTCGCCGCGATCCATTCGGCGTACTGAGCGGGACGAAAGCGCTGCCGCCGTTGTCGCACTGCGCGTGACCGCCACCAACCGGAGGCTGCCCTGATCGAACACCCTAGAGTCGACGTCATGGAATCGTGGTCCGCGCCGGAGGTCCCGGCCCTGCCCGGCCGTGGCCCGCAACTGCGGCTCTACGACAGCGCAGACCGCCAGGTCCGGCCCGTGTCGGCGGGCGAGACGGCCACCATGTATGTCTGCGGGATCACGCCGTACGACGCGACGCACCTCGGCCACGCCGCCACCTATCTGGCGTTCGACCTCGTGCACCGGCTGTGGCTGGACGCCGGACAACGGGTGCATTACGTGCAGAACATCACCGACGTCGACGATCCGCTGTTCGAGCGCGCCGCCCGCGACGGGATCGACTGGCGCGAACTCGGCGCCCGGGAGATCCAGCTGTTCCGCGAGGACATGGCCGCCTTGCGGGTGCTGCCGCCGCACGACTACGTCGCGGCCACCGACGCGATCGCGGAGGTCATCGAGTTGGTGGAGAAGATGCTGGCCTCCGGCGCCGCCTACGTCGTCGACGACGCCGAGTTTCCCGACGTGTACTATCGCGCCGACGCGACGGTCCAGTTCGGCTACGAGTCGAACTACGACCACGACACGATGCTGACCCTGTTCGCCGAGCGCGGCGGCGACCCGGAACGCCCCGGTAAGGCCGACCGACTCGATGCGCTGCTGTGGCGCACCCAGCGCCCGGGCGAGCCGAGCTGGCCGTCGCCGTTCGGCCCGGGCCGCCCCGGCTGGCACGTGGAGTGCGCGGCCATCGCGCTCAGCCGCATCGGCGCTGGTCTGGACATCCAGGGCGGCGGCAGCGACCTGATCTTCCCGCACCACGAGTTCTCGGCCGCCCACGCGGAGTCGGTCACCGGCGAGCGGCGCTTCGCCCGGCATTACGTGCACGCCGGCATGATCGGCTGGGACGGGCACAAGATGAGCAAGAGCCGCGGCAACCTGGTGCTGGTGTCGCGGTTGCGCGCCGAGGGTGTCGACCCGTCCGCGATCCGCCTGGGTCTGCTCGCCGGCCATTACCGGTCCGACCGGTTCTGGAGCGACGAGGTTCTGGCCGACGCGCAGACCCGGCTGCAGCGCTGGCGGCGCGCCACCGCCCTGCCGGCGGGGCCTGACGCCACTGACGTGCTGGCCAGGGTGCGCACCTACCTCGCCGACGATCTGAACACCCCGAAAGCGCTCGTCGCGCTGGACGCCTGGTGTACCGAGGCGCTCGACGACGGCGGCAGTGACGCCCAGGCGCCCGAAATCGTCGCCTCGGCCATCGACGCGTTGCTCGGTGTTGCGCTCGCCGTGGATTAGCCGGCGGAATCGACATCGCCAACGACATCGACATCGACATCGCCAACGCGGGGATCGCCGGCTACGGCTCTGTCCTGGTGGTGGATCCCGACGCCATCCACGGGGTACTCGACGTCAACGTGGTCGTGTTTCACGTTCGGCCTTCACCGGATCACGGCTCAGAAATCTCGGACCCTGCTGCGAGTATGGGATCATGCCCTCGAACGCATCGTCTAGCGCGGTGGCGGTGCGCCCCATGGGTCGTCTCGAGGTGTTGTTCGAGGAATTGGCGGAGCTGGCGGGTCAACGTAATCCGATCGATGGCCGCATCGTGGAGATCGCCGCCGAGATCGGACCATGACGAGTTGTGTGGCATCACCGGCGCCCGATCGGTGGCGGCGCTGATGGCGTGGAAGACTGGTTCTTCGTCTAACCACGGTAAGACGGTCGCCGCGATCGCGCACCGGTTGGCGGAGTTCCCGCGCTGCGCGCAAGCCTTGCGGGAGGGCCGGCTGTCGCTGGATCAGGTCGGGGTGATCGCCGCGGGGGCCGGCGCTGGATCCGATGAGCACTACGCCGAGTTTGGCCAAGCACGCCAGCGTCAACCAATTGCGCACGGCGATCAAGCTCGAACCCCGCCCCACCCCCGAACCGGAATCGGAGTCTGAATTCGACGCGGAGCCCGACCCGAAACCTGAGCCAGGTCCTCGGCCGGAACCCCAGCCCTCGGTCTCCAAGACCACCGATGACGAACACACCTACTGACATCACCCTGCCGCATGCGCAGGCGGCGACGTTCGACGCGGCCCTTCAGTCCCATCACATCACCAGGGCTATCGCAGTGGAAACGCACCACGGCGATAGCACTGCTGTGGGCCGGCCGCCGCTGCCCACCATCGCCGACGCTTTCACGGCGCTGGTCGAGGCCGGCTGGGACGCCGAAGCCGCCCGCCGCCCACACGATCACCACACACCGTGGCGATGCACCTCGACGTCAAGGACCGCAGCGCCGCGCTGCACCTGGGTCCGCTGCTCTGCGATGCCGACCGCCGCTACCTGACCTGTGACGCCACCTGTGAGGTGTGGTTTGAACGGGACGGCCGCCCCATCGGCTCCGGCCGTACCACCCGGCTGATCAGCCGCAGGCTCCGACGCGCGCTCGAACACCGCGACCGCGCCTGCTCGGTCCCCGGGTGTGGCGCAACCCGCGAACTGCACGCACACCACATCCAGCACTGGGAAGACGGCGGGGCCAGCGACCTGTGCTGCGGGATCATCCTCAACAAATTCGATGAGCCAAATCTGCAGGTCGCCCTGCTCGATAATCAGTTGTGGGACACCATCGTGCGAGCTGTCGAACCCTTCCCGTTCAGCATCTGAACGCGATGGATACAGACTGATCCGCCTGGGACCGTTCTTCCATAGCAGTGAGATGTCCTCCTTATCGAGGTAGCCCCGGGCCAGTTCGTGGTGTCGGTGATGGCGAGGTTGTCAGCAACCTGGTAGCCCTCGGAATTGACGCGAGTCCCTCGGAATTGACGCGAGTAACGAACCGCAGGAACGGTTGGCGGCGCGCTTCGACGGATTCGCCGCCCTCTGTCGTCAGGTCAGCCACCTTGCGCAACGTCGTGGCGATCATCCCCAGGGTGTCGGCGACGTCGCCGACGTGACATTCGATGAGGCTGCGGGTAGGCGGGGCGTCGGCCGGCACAGTATCGGCCAGAATCCGGGCCCGGCCGATCAGCTCGTCGAGCCCTCACAGGCGGCGGCACCAATGGGCCGGTGCCCAATCGTGCGGCCGGTCTGGTGCCGCTGCGCTTCCAGCCATCGCAGCATCGCCTGCAGACTCTTCATCGCATCGCCGGGTTTGGCGCCATCGCGGCAGTGCGCCACACCACGCATCGCGACCGCGATGAACGCCGGGCTGACCTGCGTCGTCGAGTTCGGAATGGTCGCCGTGGCGTCTTGAGACGGCGGCCGGTGGTGTAGTCTGCGGCTGATACCGGGTTTGCTGCAAGGGGGCCATATGAGGACTCCGGGGGAGCCGTTGACGGTCGATCCGGGCGAGCTGCACCAGACCGCCGGCCAGCTCGACACTCACGCCAGCGGGTTTGGGGCCGCGTATCAGGCGGCGCAGGCGCGGGCGGGCAAGGTAGCGCTTGGATCGGGGCTGGCGTCTGCGGGGTTGCCGGGGATGCTGGCGGCCTGGGCGGCCGACGCCACGCGTTACGGCGCGCAGTTCGCCAAGCACGCGAAGGGCCATCGGGACGCCGCCGACGCCTATGTGCGCACCGACACCCATGGCGCAGGCACCATCGACGACGCTGTCCCGAGGTCGTAAGCGGAGTTCGTTGCGATGAACTTGCGGGAGCTGCGCGAGTGGCCTACTGAGATCGACGACCTCGCGACCGCGACCCGCGATGCCGCCACCAACCACACCAACTCGGCGGACGTCTACCGCGCGCTGGCCACAGCGTCTACTTGGGAAGGCGAAGGCGGCGAGGCGGCCCGCGAGGGGATGGTGGCCAGCGCCGGCGATCATGACGCGACCGCCGAGAACCTGGGCACCGCCGCCACCGGCATGGGGCGCGCCCAGGAACAATCCGAGCTCATCGCCAACCAGATCAAAAGCATTCTCAATGACGCCGCCGAGATGCCCTACCCGGTGGAGATCGACCAGGAAACCAATCAGGTCATCGCGCCCAACACCGACTACCTGACCGACGATGCGGCTGCCGAGGTCGCGGCCAAGGTCACCCACCTGCAAGAGCGCATTGCCGCGGTCGAGGCCGCCGGCCGACTGGTGGATGCTGATCTGGCGCAAGCGATACGCACCGCCAGCACCACGGACACGGCACCAGCCCCGGCGCCGAGGCAGATCGGACCGTTCGCGGTGCCGCCCTCCGTCGCCGCCGCCGCCAAGCCCGCTGACGACGCGCCCACATCACCGGACAGTCTGGGTGGTGCACTCGAGCAGCTTGCCGGGCAGCCTGTGCCGGCATCCGCAGGGGATTCGGCAGCCGGCACCGCACCGGTGCCGTTGGACCCGAAGGCAGTTGAGAGCGCCAAAGCGACCGCTCGGCGGATACTGCAAGACCAGGGCGTGCCGGCCGATCAGATCGAGGCGCGCCTGGACGCCATGATCGCCGCGGCCCGGCAACCCCTGTCGGACTACAAACCCACCGAGAAGCCCGGGCCGGCTCCCAGTGTCTCCGACGGGTTCGCCGAAGGCTGGTTTAACACCGAAGAACACCTCCAAGACCTGATCGCGGCAAACGGATTGGAGGATTTCAAGGACTCCTGGACCGACACGGCCAAGGGCACCTGGGAACGAATCACCAACCCCATCGACTCCTGGACCGAGGAAGTCGAGCACGCCACGAAATACCCCGGCCACTACCTGGGTGAGCAACTCGGCGAAACCGCCGTCACCGCGCCCGGCGCCATCCTCGGCGGCGAAGCCGCCCTCGTCGCCAGAGCCGGCGCCGGGGAACTCGACGACCTCGCCGCCGCCGGAGCCAACGCTCACACCCCCGTCCCCAACGACCTCATTGACAACCCAACACCCACAATCGACCACCCCATCCCACTCCCTGGCAGCGACCATCACACACCAGTCGTTGGCGACCACGCTGGCGGCTCGTCGCCTCACGCGCCAGTGGCAGGCGGTCCGCTCCCAGCGGACTCACCCTTGTTCGACGGATACCACCCGACACCTCCAGGTCCGGAATTCACCAACCCTGACGGTAGCCTCGTCTACCCCGACGACAGCCTGCCGAGCAAACCGTACGCGGTACAGGGCACCGTCGTTCCCGAAGCCGAATTGCCCGCTGGCACCGTCGTGGACCGCTTCGGTCACCCCGGCGGCGCTTGGCTAGCTCCCGACGGAACTCCCTTCACTGAACGCGCGCTGCCCCCAGGCAGCGCTCAAAAAGACTACTTCCAATATGTCGTGGACGATCCCACAGCACTTCCGCCCGGTTACCACGTCGAACAATCAGACGCGGCATCTTGGTTTCATCAGCCCGGCGGTGGCACCCAATATCGGATCATCGCGCCCCCTGGAGAAGAGGCTTCAGTGCAGAAGCTGCTCGATTCGGGCTTCCTGAAGGAGATTGAATAAATGTCGACGGACTTTTCAAAATTGGCCGCGAGCTGGATTGAATGGGCCAATTCGGCTCACTTGACGCACGTAGCCGTATCGACCGACTGTGAAGACTGCGAAGTAGCTTTTACCTCCGACGACCAATCTTTCCACCTGCGACAAGACAATGGCTGGTGGGTGCTCGACACAGTCGACGAACGCGGACGACGGTACAGCAGCACTGCCAAATTCTCTACTTTCGACCTGGCGGAGAAGTATCTCGTGTGGAGATGGGCATCAGTAGCTCGAAGTGTGATGCGTGCGAAACAATTGGGCAGGTATCTTCACTCACTCGGTATCAAACCAGGAGTCGAGGTGCTCCCGACGGACCGTGAGTATGTCGTTGAACTGTGGCTGCACGGCGGCATTGCCATCCTGCCGGCTTCGGAGGTTCCGGTGTTTAGCCACGTGCTGGATATGTCCCTGGAAGAGGTTGAGCAGACGGTGAGGGAAGGTGTCGCGTAGCTTCCAGGGGGTAGATCTTCGACTTTTCAGCAACCTCGTGCTGCTCTGCCGTACCACCATCGGTTGCACCACCGCGGCGTCATCACCATCACCGGACCCACATCCCAGCTGACCGTCACCGACAGCACCGGGCGACAACTGCACTCGGGATCGCTGGCCCGCCCACCCAACCACCCCCGCCGAAGGTCGCCCCCTACCGCGGACCCAGCGCGCAACGCGCCGATTGGTGGTGGTACTAACCATTCAAACCCCACCGCCAACCAAAAACTGAGCCGCTTCGGAAGCCGGCCGCGCCGCGATTCACTCGATGTGGCCCAGAGCCAACGGTGGGCGAGAACCCAGGCCCACCGTGTTTCCCGGTCGATCTGTACATTCGGCCAGCGCGAAGAGCGGCAAATCAGCTGTTGCGGAAACCGGGCCCGCGCCTGCGCAGGTACCGTTCGAATTCGGCGGCGAGCGCGTCGCCGTCGATCTTGCCCAGCACCTCGGTCATGTCGACCTCGGCGTCGCCGCGTTGTTCGAGGGAGGCCACGTACTCGGCGATCTCGTCATCTTCGGCGGTCATCTCGGTGACCGCCTCCTCCCACTCCTCGGCCTCCGTCGGCAGGTCGGCCAGCGGGACCTCGATGTCGAGGACGTCCTCGACGCGGCGCAGCAGCGCCACGGTCGCCTTCGGGTTCGGCGGCTGGGACACGTAGTGAGGGACGGCCGCCCAGAACGTCACCGCCGGGATCCCGGCCTGCACACAGGCGTCCTGGAACACCCCGGCGATGCCGGTCGGCCCCTCGTAGCGGGTCTCCTCCAGGCCGAAGAACTTCGCCGACTCGGGGGAGTAGGCCGCGCCGGAGACCGGCACCGGCCGGGTGTGCGGGGTGTCGGCGAGCAGCGCCCCCAGGATGACGACGGTCTGCACGTTGAGTTTGTCGGCGATGTTGAGCAACTCCGCGCAGAACGTGCGCCAGCGCATGTTGGGCTCCACCCCGTGCATCAGCACGATGTCGCGCTCGGCGCCGGGCGGGCGGCAGTGCGAGATCCGCATCGACGGCCACACCAGTTCGCGGGTCACACCGTCGACCTGGCGGATCACCGGCCGGTTGACCTGATAGTCGTAGTACGACTCGTCGTCGATCTCGGCGATCGGCTCGGCCTCCCAGATCGCGTCCAGGTGTTCGAGTGCGTCGCTGGCCGCGTCGCCGGCATCGTTCCACCCCTCGAACGCGGCGACGACCACGGCATCGCGCAACGGCGCCACGTCAGGTCCCTTCTCTGGGCCGAAGTCCGATGGGGTCACAACGTCAGCCTAAGGCCTGACGGGCATGCATGAGCCCCATCGACTCAGTCGGCGGTTTGCAGTCACGTACTACCCTGACGATGAAACTGCTGCGGACAAGTGAGCCGTCGCCCCAGTTCGGTGACGAGCTGTGCGTCCATACGTCGTTCGGGTGACGACGTAGACTCTTCTGGTCGAGAGGCGTTGCAACGGTTATCTCGGGGGACCGGGTCCCTCGGTATCCGCCACGCTCGGCAGAGTCAAGGACGCCTTCCGCTACGGAAGGAGTGCACGTGAGCGTTGTCAAGACGAACAGCTCCGCGTCGAAAGCCTTCGAGCCGAACATCCGCCCAGACTGCACCGATGAACTGACCGCAGCTCTGCGCCGGCGGATCATGGTGATCGACGGCGCGATGGGCACGGCGATCCAGCGGGACCGCCCGGACGAGGCCGGCTACCGCGGCGATCGATTCACGGAGTGGCCGACCGCCCTTCAGGGCAACAACGACCTGCTCAACCTGACGCAGCCGCAGATCATCGAGCGAATCCACCGCGAATACCTCGAGGCGGGCGCCGACATCCTCGAGACCAACACGTTCAACGCGAACGCGATCTCACTGTCCGACTACGACATGGCGGACCTGGCCTACGAGCTGAACTACGCCGGCGCTGCCCTGGCGCGCAAGGCCGCCGACGAGTACAGCACCCCGGACAAGCCCCGCTACGTCGCCGGCGCCATCGGACCCACCACACGGACCGCGTCGATCTCGCCGGACGTCAACGACCCCGGCGCCCGCAACGTCTCCTATGACGAGCTCGTCGCCGCCTACCTCGAAGCCGCAACGGGACTGGTCGACGGCGGCGCCGACCTGCTCATCATCGAGACGATCTTCGACTCGTTGAACGCCAAGGCGGCAGTGTTCGCCATCGAGACACTGTTCGAGCAGCGTGGACGCCGCTGGCCGGTGATCATCTCGGGCACCATCACCGATGCCTCCGGGCGGACCTTGTCCGGTCAGGTCACCGAAGCGTTCTGGAACGCGATCAGGCACGCGAAGCCGCTCGCAATCGGCTTGAACTGTGCCCTCGGGGCTCCGGAGATGAGGCCCTACATCGCCGAGGTCGCGCGGATCGCGGACACCTTCGTCTCCTGCTATCCGAACGCCGGGCTGCCCAACGCCTTCGGCGAGTACGACGAGTCCCCGGAGCAGCAGGCCGGCTACATCGCCGAGTTCGCCGAGGCGGGCCTGGTGAACCTGGTCGGTGGGTGCTGCGGAACGGCACCGCCGCACATCGCCGAGATCGCCAAGGTCGTCGAGGGCAAGCCGCCACGGGAGCTGCCGGAGCTCCCGGTGGCCACCCGGCTCTCGGGCCTCGAGCCGCTCAACATCACCGATGACTCGCTGTTCGTGAACATCGGTGAGCGCACCAACATCACCGGCTCCGCCCGGTTCCGCAACCTGATCAAAGCCGAGGACTACGACAGCGCGCTGTCGGTCGCCCTGCAGCAGGTCGAGGTCGGTGCCCAGGTCATCGACATCAACATGGACGAGGGCATGATCGACGGTGTCGCCGCGATGGACCGGTTCACCAAGCTGATCGCGGCGGAGCCGGACATCAGCCGCGTCCCGGTAATGATCGACTCCTCCAAGTGGGAGGTCATCGAGGCGGGCCTGAAGAACGTTCAGGGCAAGCCGATCGTCAACTCGATCTCACTGAAGGAGGGCGAGGAGAAGTTCATCCGCGAGGCGCGGCTGTGCCGCAAGTACGGCGCCGCAGTCGTCGTGATGGCCTTCGACGAGCAGGGTCAGGCCGACAACCTGGAACGCCGCAAGGCGATCTGCTCGCGCGCCTACCGGATTCTCACCGAAGAGGTCGGCTTCCCGGCCGAGGACATCATCTTCGACCCGAACTGCTTCGCGCTGGCGACCGGGATCGAGGAGCACGCGACATACGGGATCGACTTCATCGAGGCGTGCGCCTGGATCAAGGAGAACCTGCCCGGGGTGCACATCTCCGGCGGCATTTCCAACGTGTCGTTCTCGTTCCGCGGGAACAACCCGGTCCGCGAGGCGATCCACTCGGTGTTCCTGTTCCACGCCATCAAGGCCGGTCTGGACATGGGCATCGTCAACGCAGGTGCGCTGGTGCCCTACGACTCGATCGACCCGGAGCTGCGGGACCGTATCGAGGATGTCGTCCTGAACCGTCGCGAGGACGCCGCCGAGCGGCTGCTGGAGATCGCGGAACGGTTCAACACGTCGCAACGAACCGACGACCCCGCTGTCCAAGAATGGCGCAGCCTGCCGGTCCGCGAGCGGATCACCCACGCCCTGGTCAAGGGCATCGACGCCGACGTCGAGACCGACACCGAGGAACTGCGGGCCGAGATCGCCGCCGCCGGAGGGCGGCCGATCGAGGTGATCGAGGGCCCGCTGATGGACGGCATGAACGTCGTCGGCGATCTCTTCGGCGCAGGCAAGATGTTCCTGCCGCAGGTCGTGAAGTCGGCCCGGGTGATGAAGAAGGCCGTGGCGTACCTGCTGCCGTTCATCGAGGCGGAGAAGGCGCAGCCCTTGCCCGGGGAGGCTGCGAAAAAGGACACAAACGGCACGATCGTCATGGCGACGGTCAAGGGCGACGTCCACGACATCGGCAAGAACATCGTCGGCGTGGTCCTGCAGTGCAACAACTTCGAGGTGATCGACCTGGGTGTGATGGTGCCCGCCCAGAAGATCCTCGACGCGGCCAAGGAGCACGACGCCGACATCATCGGACTCTCCGGGCTGATCACCCCGTCGCTGGACGAGATGGTCAACTTCGCCGTCGAGATGGAACGCGAGGGGCTCCAGATCCCGCTGCTGATCGGTGGCGCGACCACTTCGCGCGCTCACACGGCCGTGAAGGTGGCGCCACGGCGTAGCGGTCCGGTGGTCTGGGTCAAGGATGCGTCCCGCTCGGTGCCGGTCGCCGCCGCGCTCCTCGACGACAAGCAGCGACCGGCCCTGCTGGAGGCCACCGAGAAGGATTACGCATCGCTGCGCGAACGGCATGCCCAGAAGAACGAGCGGCCGATGCTGACGCTGGAAAAGGCGCGTGCGAACCGCACGCCGATCGAGTGGGACCGCTACACGCCGCCGGTGCCCGCAATCGGTGCGGGAGTGCGGGATTTTTCCGACTACGACATCGCCGAGCTTCGTGAATACATCGACTGGCAGCCGTTCTTCAACGCCTGGGAGATGAAGGGGAGATTCCCCGACATCCTCAACAACCCCGTCTCGGGCGAGACGGCCCGCAAGCTTTACGACGACGCCCAAGAGATGCTCGACACCCTGATCAAGGAGAAGTGGCTGACCGCCAACGGGGTGATCGGCTTCTTCCCGGCCAACGCCGTCGCCTCGGGTGCAGAAGACATCGAGGTCTACACCGACGACACCCGTTCCGAGGTGCTGACCACATTGCACCACCTGCGTCAGCAAGGCGAGCACCGCGACGGCATCCCGAACCGGAGCCTCGGCGACTACATCGCGCCGAAGGACACCGGTCTCGCCGACTACGTGGGGGCCTTTGCCGTCACGGCGGGGCTCGGCAGCCAAGACAAGATCGCCGAGTTCAAGGCAGCCAACGACGACTACAGCGCGATCCTGTTGGAGTCACTCGCCGACCGACTGGCAGAGGCCTTCGCCGAACGGATGCACCAACGGGTCCGCAAGGAGTTCTGGGGATACCAGCCTGAGGAGCAGCTGGACAACGACGCACTCATAGGCGAGAAGTACGTGGGGATCCGCCCGGCCCCCGGCTATCCGGCCTGCCCCGAGCACACCGAGAAGTCAACGCTCTGGGAGCTGATGGACGTCACGGAACGGACCGGCATCGAGCTGACCGAGTCGATGGCGATGTGGCCCGGCGCTGCTGTCAGCGGGTGGTACTTCTCGCATCCGCAGTCGCAGTACTTCGTGGTCGGTCGGATCGCCCAGGACCAGGTCGCCGACTATGCGAGACGCAAGGGTTGGACCCTGAAGGAAGCCGAGCGCTGGCTTGCCCCCAACCTCGGGTACAACCCCGAGGACTGAGCGTGCGCGCGGTGCCCACCGATGTCGTCGTCCCCGACGGCTACTGAGTTCGCTGCACGAGGTGGCCGTCGATGACCTACGCGGGTTGCACGCCGAGATCGACGCCGTCTCCGGCAGACGCACCGCTTGACGGCGGCGTCCAAACGTTGTCCGGTTTCGCCCGGCGCGCCTGGGGGAACCCACCTGTTCCGGCCGGAACGGTCCTGAATGCGGTTTCCGGTCATGCGCGCGGGAAAGGGACGTTCGATGGCTCGTCATCGAGGGGCGCCGGTAGGAGACGATCTGCCGACCTCGGAGGACCAATTCGCCTCCGGCAAGACCGCGGTCCGGATCGCCTCCGTGGCGGCCCTCGGTGGGCTCCTGTTCGGTTACGACAGCGCGGTCGTCAACGGCGCCGTCGACTCGATCCAGGAGGACTTCGGCATCGGTGACGCCGAACTCGGATTCGCCGTCGCGTCGGCGCTGCTCGGCGCCGCTGCCGGGGCGATGACCGCCGGGCGCATCGCCGACAGGATCGGGCGCATCGCGGTGATGAAGATCGCGGCGGTGCTGTTCCTGGTGAGCGCGTTCGGCACGGGTTTCGCGCCGGAGGTGTGGGCCGTCGTGCTGTTCCGGATCGTCGGCGGCATCGGCGTCGGTGTGGCATCGGTGATCGCACCGGCCTACATCGCGGAGACCTCACCACCGAGCATCCGGGGCCGCCTCGGTTCCCTGCAGCAGCTGGCGATCGTGTCCGGCATCTTCCTGTCTTTCGTCGTCAACTGGGTGCTGCAGTGGGCCGCAGGAGGGCCGAACGAGCCGCTGTGGTTCGGGGTGGACGCTTGGCGCTGGATGTTCCTGGCGATGGCGGTGCCCGCCGTGGTGTACGGCGCGCTGGCGTTCACGATCCCCGAATCACCGCGCTATCTTGTTGCCAGCCACAAGATCCCGGAGGCACGCCGGGTGCTCAGCACGCTGCTCGGGCAGAAGAACCTGGAGATCACGATCACCCGCATCCGGGAGACCCTGGAGCGCGAGGACAAGCCGTCGTGGCGGGATCTGCGCAAACCCACCGGCGGCCTCTACGGCATCGTCTGGGTGGGCCTCGGGCTGTCCGTTTTCCAGCAGTTCGTCGGTATCAACGTGATCTTCTACTACTCGAACGTGCTGTGGCAGGCGGTCGGCTTCAGCGCCGACGAATCGGCGGTCTACACCGTGATCACGTCGGTGATCAACGTGTTGACCACGCTCATCGCGATCGCGCTGATCGACAAGATCGGCCGCAAACCGCTGCTGCTCATCGGCTCCTCCGGCATGGCGGTCACCCTGATCACCATGGCGGTCATCTTCGCCAATGCGACGCTCGACGCCGCAGGCAACCCGAGCCTGCCCGGCGCATCCGGTGTGATCGCGCTGATCGCGGCGAACCTGTTCGTCGTCGCGTTCGGCATGTCCTGGGGCCCGGTGGTGTGGGTGCTGCTCGGCGAGATGTTCCCCAACCGCATCCGGGCCGCCGCGCTGGGTCTGGCCGCCGCCGGCCAGTGGGCGGCCAACTGGCTGATCACCGTCAGCTTCCCGGGATTGCGCGAGCACCTCGGTCTGGCCTATGGCTTCTACGGGCTGTGCGCGATCCTGTCGGGCCTGTTCGTCTGGCGCTGGGTGCGGGAGACCAAGGGCGTGTCCCTGGAGGACATGCACGGCGAGATACTCAAGGAGGACCTGCCCACGGGCGCAAAGGAGGGCTGAGCGCCGTGCCCGCACAGGGCTGCGCGGCAAGGCGTGGGAGAATCGCAGCCTGTGAAGACCTTCGATGCGCTGTTCGACGAGCTGACCGAACGCGCGCGCACCCGGCCTGAGGGCAGCGGCACCGTGGCGGCCCTCGACGGTGGCGTGCACGGCGTGGGCAAGAAGATCCTCGAGGAGGCCGGCGAAGTGTGGTTGGCCGCCGAACACGAGAGTGACGACGCGCTTGCCGAGGAGATCAGCCAGTTGCTGTACTGGACGCAGGTGTTGATGATCGCCCGTGGACTTTCGCCCGACGACGTCTACCGCAAGCTGTGAACGGCATGCTGAGGGTCGCCGTGCCCAACAAGGGCACGTTGAGCGAACCGGCCTCCGAGATCCTGTCGGAGGCCGGCTACCGGCGCCGCACCGATACCAAGGACCTCACGGTCGTCGACCCGGCCAACAACGTCGAGTTCTTCTTCCTGCGGCCCAAGGACATCGCCATCTACGTCGGCTCGGGCCAACTCGATTTCGGTATCACCGGACGTGACCTGGCCGCCGAATCCGATGCGCGGGTGCGCGAACGGTTGGCGCTGGGGTTCGGTTCGTCGACTTTCCGCTACGCCGCACCGGCGGGCCGCGACTGGACGACCGCGGACCTGGCCGGTAAGCGAATCGCCACCGCGTTTCCGAATCTGGTGCGAAAGGACCTTGCCGCCAAAGGGATCGATGCGACCGTGATCCGCCTGGACGGCGCGGTGGAGATCTCGGTGGCGCTCGGCGTCGCCGACGCTATCGCCGACGTGGTCGGTTCGGGACGCACTTTGGGGCTGCACAACCTGGTCGCGTTCGGTGATTCGCTGTGCGATTCGGAGGCGGTGCTGATCGAGCGCGACGGCGCCGGTGACGAAAACACTGCCCCGCGTGAGCAACTCGCCGCCCGCGTGCAGGGCGTGGTGTTCGGGCAGCAGTACCTGATGCTCGACTACGACTGCCCTCGACATGTGCTCGAACGGGCCACCGAGGTGACGCCGGGTCTGGAATCGCCCACCATCGCCCCGCTTGCCGACCCGGATTGGGTGGCGGTTCGGGCGCTGGTGCCCCGGCGCGACGTCAACTCGATCATGGACGAACTGGCCGCGATCGGCGCCAAGGCGATCCTGGCCTCCGATATCCGGTTCTGCCGCTTCTGAGCACCGTCGCTCGTTGTCCGGTGGAAGCGGGGGTTACGTGATAGCTTCCGGAAGACTTCGTCCCCGGCCGGAGGTTGCCATGACGCATGCCGTTGTCCTGCTCCTCGCCCTGCTGATCGGTGTGGTGGCCGGGCCGCGCGCCTTCACCGGGCCCGCCGCGGTCGCGTGGCGGCGATGCTCGACTGGATCGTCCTCGACCGAACCTGGGCGCTGTGGATCGCCCGCCCGATCACGGTGACGGTCCTGACCATGCTCGCAGCCGGCGAACCCGTCACCGACCAGCTGCCGAAGACGCCCAGTCGCAAGACGCCGATGCAGTTCATCCCTCGCCTGGTGTCCGGCGGGTTCGCCGGCGCGGTGATCCGAACTGCCTCGGGCTACACGTTTGGCGGCATCGGCGCCGGGGTCATCGGCGCGGTGCTCGGCACGCTCGGGGGATACCAGCACCGTAAACGTCTGGTCGCTGCCAACGGTGGCCGGGACCTGCCTGTCGCGCTGCCTGAGGACGGCGTGGCCGTCATCGGCGGCATCGCCATCGCGTGGCTCACCTCGGTGGTGTGAGATGACCTCGGAGCCAACGACCTTCGACGCGATCATCGTCGGCGCCGGGCAGGCCGGTCCGCCGCTGGCCGGGCGGCTGACCGAGGCCGGGCAGTCCGTCGCCGTCATCGAACGCAAGCTGGTCGGCGGCACCTGCGTGAACTACGGGTGCATCCCCACCAAGACGCTCGTCGCCAGCGCGCATGCGGCGCAGCTGGCCCGGCGCGGCGCCGAATACGGTGTCGGCACCGGTGAGGTGACCGTCGACATGGCAAAAGTCAAGGCCCGCAAGGACAAGATCATGCTCGACGACCGCCACGGCGTCGAATCATGGCTGAAGGGGATGGACGGCTGCACGTTCATCCGCGGCCACGCCCGTTTCGAAGACCCGCATACCGTGCGCGTCGACGACCAGCTGCTCAAGGGCGACCGCATCTACCTCAACGTCGGCGGCCGCGCCGTCGCCCCGGATCTGCCCGGGCTCTCGGACATCGACTACCTCACCAACGTCGGCATCCTCGACCTCGAGACCCTGCCGGAGCATCTGGTCATCGTCGGCGGCAGCTACATCGCGTTGGAATTCGCCCAGATGTACCGCCGGTTCGGCGCCCGGGTGACGGTGCTCGAACGCGGCCCGCGGCTGACCTCCCGCGAAGACGAAGACATCTCGGCGGCGATCAAGGGCATCCTGGAAGCCGAGGGCATCGACATCGTTCTCGACGCCAAGGACATCCGGTTCACCAAGCAAGACAACGGGTTCGAGGCTGTTCCGAATGCCGGCGCGGAACCCGTCGTCGGTAGCCATCTGCTGTTGGCGGTCGGCAGACAGCCCAACACCGACAATCTCGGGCTCGACGCCGCCGGTGTGCAGACCGACGAGCGCGGCTACATCGTCGTCGACGACCAGCTTCGCACCACCGCCGACCACATCTGGGCGATGGGGGACTGCAACGGCATGGGCGCCTTCACGCATACCTCGTACAACGATTTCGAGATTGTCGCGGCGAACCTCCTCGACGACGACCCACGGCGCGTCAGCGATCGGATCACCACCTACGCGCTCTACATCGACCCGCCCCTCGGGCGCGCCGGCATGACGGTCGACCAGGTGCGCAAGTCCGGACGCAAGGCATTGGTCGGCAAGCGCCCGATGACCCGTGTCGGCCGCGCGGTCGAAAAGGGCGAGACCCAGGGATTCATGAAGGTGGTCGTCGATGCGGAGACCGAGGAGATCCTCGGGGCGGCGATCCTCGGCGTCGGTGGCGACGAGGTCGTGCACGCGATCCTCGACATCATGACGGCCAAGAAACCCTACACCGCGATCTCGCGCACCATGCACATCCATCCGACCGTCAGCGAACTGGTGCCGACGATGCTGCAGGACCTCAAACCGCTGACGTGACCCGACGCCCGGCCGTGAGTTCGGCGGCCACCCGCGCGACACGCCCGCCCAGATGGTGGCGTGTGCTCCCGTCGGAGGGGTGCGCCCTCGGGTCCGGTGTCGACATCGGTTTTCGCGCCGGCACCGAGGAAGGACCTCAGCCGATAGAGAATCCTCGGGGCTGGCCGAACTGTTCCAGCCGGCCACCAGTCGATGCTCACCCAGTGCAGGTGGTGCTGGGCGAAGACCGCCAACGACGTCAGCGTCGCCACCTTGTCGCCGCTCTTCGCCCCCGAGTTGGTGAACCAGGCAGCCACCTTGTGGTGCGAGGTGCCGTCCTGACACCGCCGGCCCGTGCCCCCCCATTCCGGTAGTGGGTCACCAGCGAGGTAGGCGGCGACTCGGTCGAGGGAGGCGGCGCGTCAATCGTGGCGCGGCCGCGACCACTGCCCGCGTTCGGCGGGTCCGTGATCGCCGAACACACACACCACGGCGATCAGGAACGGCAGGGTTCGCACGATTCGCGGGCTGCAGAGGGAGTCGTCGCGGTGACCGCGGACAGGTGAAGCTCGGACAGCGCCCACGCCGGCTGGAACTGGCCGACCAGGCCGTCCTCACCGCCGCTGCACCAGCAGCGTCTGGGCGGAGGTTCCGATGAATCCCCGGCGGTCGAAGATCTCGGCTGTGGTGACGCCGATGCCGTCGGGACCGATCGACCCGCGGCTGCGCAGCGCGAAATCCGACCCCTCGGGCAGACGGTGCAGATGCACGACGGTGTCGGTGTTCATGAACATGAACTCCCGCGGATCGAGTGCCGCACCGATTCCGTTCGCCGAGTCCACCACCATCGCCAGCCGCTGCAGCGCTGTCGTCGGTTCGTCGTCGATGAGCGGTACAAGCGGGGTCAACCACGCTACCGCGGACGTCGCGTCGTCGGCCTGCCGGCGCCAGCTCACCGTCTCCAGATAGCCCGGTGCACTCTCCCAGGCATGCGAGACGTCCGACGCCTCGCCTTCCACCAGCGGCGGATACCGATCGATGGCGGCGTCGGCGGTGTCACTCCGCGCGAGCAGCCACGCCGTCACCCGCGCGACCGTGCGGAGACTGCCGTCGGGGCGGCCGGCGAGCATGTCGGCCGCGATCAGCGAGATCCGGTTACCCGGCCGCAGCACCTCCGCGCGCACCCAGACCGGGGCCACCGGTACCGCGCCGAGGATGTCGAGCGAGAGCCGTCCGACCCGCAACTCACTGCCGGCCGCGAGATCCTCGATGGCCTTCGTGAGCAACGCCAGCGGCGGTGACCCGTGCTGGATGGCCGGGTCCCAGTTGCTGCGGGTGTCGGCGGTCGATTCGAATGCGGCGAGGCCTCCGCTGTCCGACGGGTCGTCCGGCAACCGGTGATAGAGATGGCCGATCATGCCGCCGGCCTTTCGGGCCAACCGGGGTAGGGCGGCGGTGTGCCGCCGAACTCCGGGCACAGCGCGCGGTGGCTGCACCAACCACACAGCCGTGACCGCTTGGGTCGGAAATCGCCGGTGGCGCCTGCCGCCAGGATCGCCCGCCAGATCGCGGTCAACGTGCGCTCGAAGCGGATGAGCTCCTCGAGATCGGGCGAATAGTCCAGTACCTGACTGTCGGCGAGGTAGAGCAACCGCAACCGGGTTGGCAGCACTCCGCGGGAGCGCAGCAGCGCCACCGCGTAGAACTTCATCTGGAACAGCGCCTTCGCCTCGGCCAGCGCCCGCGCCTCCGGCGGCGCCTTACCGGTCTTGTAGTCGACCACCCGCAGTTCACCGGTCGGGGCGACGTCGATGCGGTCGACGAACCCGCGCAGCAGCGTCCCGTCATCCAGTTCGGCTTCGACGTGCTGTTCGCAGCACTGCGGGTCAAACCGGGTCGGATCCTCCAGGCGGTAGTAGCCCGCAAACAGCGTGCGGGCTTCCCGGAGCAGGGCGTCGCGCAGCGCGGGCTCGATGTCCGCCACCGCCTCGGGCCGTTCGGCGATCACCCGGTCCCAGGCCGCCGCCACCAGGGTCAGCGCCGTGTCGGGGCCGCGGTCCGCGGCGGGTAACGCGTAGAGCTGTTCGAGCGCGGCGTGCACCACCGAGCCGCGCAGCTGGGCAGTGGACTGCGGCTCGGGCAGTCGGTCGATCGCGCGGAACCGGTACAGCAGCGGACACTGTTTGAAGTCGGCGGCGCGCGACGGCGACAGCGCGGGACGCCGGACCGGCGCGGGCTGCTCCCTCATGCTCAGCAGCCTAGGGCGAGTCTCCGACAGATCCGCGCAACCCCGCGGACCCGTGGCGGCGCCCCGACTGGCAGGCTTGGCGGCTATGCCCAGAACCGGTCCGTTCGCCGTCGGAGACCGCGTCCAACTCACCGACGCCAAGGGTCGGCATTACACGATGCTGCTGACGCCCGGGGGGGAGTTCCACACCCACCGCGGCATGATCGCGCTGGACAGCGTCATCGGGCTGCCCGAGGGCAGCGTCGTCAAATCCACCAGCGGCGACCAATTCCTGGTGCTGCGCCCGCTGCTCGTCGACTACGTCATGTCGATGCCGCGTGGCGCACAGGTCATCTATCCCAAGGACGCCGCACAGATCGTCCACGAGGGTGACATCTTCCCCGGGGCCCGCGTACTCGAAGCCGGCGCCGGTTCGGGTGCGCTCACCTGCTCGCTGCTGCGGGCGGTCGGACCGCAGGGCCAGGTGACGTCGTATGAGGTGCGCGACGACCACGCGGTGCACGCCGCGCACAACGTCGACACGTTCTTCGGTGAACGGCCGGACAACTGGGACCTGGTCATGGCGGATCTCAACGACTACACCGGCGGTGAGGTCGACCGTGTCGTGCTCGACATGCTCGCACCGTGGGAGGTGCTCGACACCGTCTCCCGCAACCTCGTGCCGGGCGGCGTGTTGATGATCTACGTCGCGACCGTCACGCAGCTGTCGCGGGCCGTGGAGGCGTTGCGCCAACAGCAGTGCTGGACCGAACCGCGCGCGTGGGAAAGCATGCAGCGCGGTTGGTACGTCGTCGGACTGGCGGTCCGGCCACAGCACACCATGCGCGGCCACACCGCGTTCCTGATCAGTGCCCGCCGGCTGGCGCCCGGAGCCATCGCCCCGGTCCCGTTGCGGCGCAAGCGGCAGCTGGCCGTGCCGACGGAGGCGACCGACTAGGTCCGCGGACTAATCATCGTCGCTGCGCCGCAGACCGCGGCGTGCCGAGAGCAGCTCCATCTCCGGGCGGGCGGCGACCAGCCGTTCGGCGGCGTCGAGCACGTCCACCACATGCGCGAGGTCGGCGGCCACGACGGCCAGCCCGATACCGGCCCGGCGATGCAGATCCTGAGCGCCGGTCTCGGCCGCCGAGACGGTGAACCGTCGCTGCAGTTCGGCGATCACCGGCCGGATCGCGGAACGCTTCTGTTTGAGTGAACGCACATCACCGAGGAGAAGGTCGAACTCCAGCCAACCGATCCACATGTTTCAGCGCGGCGGTCCCTGGCCGGCGTCCACCTCGAGCAGCGTGTCGGCGCTGTCGCGGGTCAGCTGCCAACCGCCGTCGGGGGTACGCGCGAATTCCATCGGGAACGTGAAGTCGCCACCGGTGCGGCCCGGCGGCGTCCTGGCGATCACGGTGGCCACCACGTCGTCGGCCGCCGCCGCCCACGCCAGGTCGGCCGCGTCGAAGGTCATCGGGTGATAGCCATTGTCGGCCAACGCCTTGCCGAAGCGGTCGAGTGTCGCCGCGTCGCCGGGTCCGGCATCTTCGACCAGGCCGAGTTTCTCGGTGCCCGGCACGTTGGGATCGGCCAGCCGGTACAGCACGTCGGTCAGCGCGCTGGGTGGCGGCAGGGGCGCGGGCACCGCAGGAGCCGCTGCCGCGGCCGGGGTGGAGGCCACCGGCGACGGGGCGGGGGCCGGCGGTTTGTCGCTACCGCAGCCGCCCAGACCGACTGAAAGGCCGAACGCCGCCACCAGAACGGTGACGGCGCTTCGGACTACTGCGGTCATGGTGCGGTGCGGCACCGGCGGACGGCTCAGCCGACCGCCGAGAGCAACGCCAGGGCGGAGCTTCTCGACACCTGCCAGCCACTCGGGCTGGGGCCGGCGACGAAGACGATGTTCTGCGTGGCGACGCCGCCGGTAGCCGCGGTCGCGGTGACGTCGGCCGTGGCCACGCCGCCGTTCTGGTCGACATTGGCGACGCTGAAGCTCAGCGGGAACTTGCCTTGCGCGGCCGCGTTCTGGTACGCGCGGTCGGCGCCGACCGCTTCGACCCTCCCGATGCCGCCCTGGATGAACGGCGCCTTACCCCGGAAGGACCCGGGTCCGGCGAGGGCCTGCAGCGTCTGGGTCAGCGGACCTGCCAGGTCGGGTGCCGGAACCTGGGGCACGGGCACGCCGAACACGACGGGCGCCACGGCGGGCAGGGCTGCCGGAGCCACCGTATTCGATGCAATGGAGGTCACACCTGTCGCGCCACCTGCTACTACAGCGGCTGCTGCAACGCCGGTTACGAGGGTTTTCAGGGTCACGGGTGTCCTTTCGATCGGTCTAGCTCGGGTCCGAGGTTAACAGTGCTGGGGGTGTGTCGAATCCCGACGCCACACACAAAGTCTGAATCGCCGGTAGCGTTGAAGTTGTTACTGCACCACTATTCGGTGTGGGAAAGGGGCGCAACATGAGTGAGTCACAGCGTCACGAAGCCAGAGAAGACGGTTTCACGACACCCCACGAGTCCGGCCTGTCCAGTGAGGACGCCGCGGAGTTGGAGGAGCTGCGCCGCGAGGCGACCGCCCTCCGAGAGCAGCTCGAGAACGCGGTAGGCCCGCAGAGCGGTCTGCGCAGTGCCCGTGACGTCCACCAGCTCGAAGCGCGCATCGACTCGCTCGCCGCGCGCAACGCGAAGCTGATGGACACCCTCAAGGAGGCGCGGCAGCAACTGCTCGCGCTGCGTGAGGAGGTCGACCGGCTGGGGCAGCCCCCGAGCGGCTACGGCGTCCTGCTCGCCGCCCACGAGGACGACACGGTCGACGTGTTCACCTCCGGACGCAAGATGCGGCTGACCTGCTCACCCAACATCGACGTCAAGGCGCTCAAGCAAGGGCAGACCGTCCGCCTCAACGAGGCGCTGACCGTGGTCGAGGCCGGCACGTTCGAGGCCGTCGGCGAGATCAGCACCCTGCGCGAGATCCTCTCCGACGGACACCGCGCGCTGGTCGTCGGTCACGCCGACGAGGAGCGCATCGTCTGGCTGGCCGAGCCGCTGGTGTCGGTCGAGCACCTGCCCGACGCCGAGGTCGCCGGCCCGGAACTCGAAGACGACCGGCCTCGCCGGCTGCGCCCGGGTGATTCGCTGCTGGTCGACACCAAGGCCGGTTACGCCTTCGAGCGCATTCCCAAGGCCGAGGTCGAGGATCTGGTGCTCGAGGAGGTGCCCGACGTGGCCTACAGCGACATCGGTGGCCTTACCCGCCAGATCGAGCAGATCCGCGACGCCGTCGAGTTGCCGTTCCTGCACAAGGAGCTCTACCGGGAATACTCGCTGCGGCCGCCCAAGGGCGTGCTGCTCTACGGTCCGCCCGGCTGCGGTAAGACACTGATCGCCAAGGCGGTTGCCAACTCCCTGGCCAAGAAGATGGCCGAGGTGCGCGGCGACGACGCCCGCGAGGCGAAGTCGTACTTCCTCAACATCAAGGGCCCCGAGCTGCTGAACAAGTTCGTCGGCGAGACCGAGCGGCACATCCGACTGATCTTCCAGCGGGCGCGGGAGAAGGCGTCCGAGGGCACCCCGGTGATCGTGTTCTTCGACGAAATGGACTCGATCTTCCGCACCCGCGGTACCGGCGTCAGCTCGGACGTGGAGACGACGGTGGTCCCGCAGCTGCTGAGCGAGATCGACGGTGTCGAGGGCCTGGAGAACGTCATCGTGATCGGCGCCTCCAACCGTGAGGACATGATCGACCCGGCGATCCTGCGACCCGGCCGCCTGGACGTCAAGATCAAGATCGAGCGACCGGATGCCGAGGCGGCGCAGGACATCTTCAGCAAGTACCTCACCGAGGAACTGCCGGTCAACGAAGACGATCTGGCGGAGTTCGGTGGGGACCGGTCGCTGACGATCAAGGCGATGATCGAGAAGGTGGTCGACCGGATGTACGCCGAGATCGACGACAACCGCTTCCTCGAGGTCACATACGCCAACGGCGACAAAGAGGTCATGTACTTCAAGGATTTCAACTCCGGCGCGATGATCCAGAACGTCGTCGACCGCGCCAAGAAGTACGCGATCAAGTCTGTGCTCGAGACCGGCAGGAAGGGGCTGCGGATCCAGCATCTGCTCGACTCGATCGTCGACGAGTTCGCCGAGAACGAGGACCTGCCCAACACCACCAACCCGGACGACTGGGCGCGGATCTCGGGTAAGAAGGGTGAGCGGATCGTCTACATCCGCACGCTGGTCACCGGCAAGAGCAGCAGCGCCAACCGAGCGATCGACACGGAGTCGAATCTCGGCCAGTACCTGTAGGCCGTGGCTGTCGGCGGCCCGCCGCTCACCCGGTCGCGGTGCGCGTCGCCTAGGCTGAGGTCATGCAGCGGATCATCGGAACCGAGGTCGAATACGGTATCTCCTCACCGTCCGATCCGACCGCCAACCCGATCCTGACGTCCACGCAGGCGGTTCTGGCCTACGCGGCGGCGGCCGGTATCCAGCGGGCCAAGCGGACCCGGTGGGACTACGAGGTGGAGTCGCCGCTGCGCGACGCCCGCGGCTTCGACCTGAGCCGCGCATCCGGCTCGCCCCCGGTCGTCGACGCCGACGAGGTCGGCGCCGCCAACATGATCCTGACTAACGGTGCCCGGCTCTACGTCGACCACGCCCACCCCGAGTACTCCGCACCGGAGTGCACCGATCCGCTCGACGCGGTGATCTGGGACAAGGCCGGAGAGCGGGTGATGGAGGCCGCGGCGCGGCACGTCGCGAGCGTGCCGGGCGCGGCCAAGCTGCAGCTCTACAAGAACAACGTGGACGGCAAGGGCGCGTCCTACGGGTCGCACGAGAACTACCTGATGAGCCGTCAGACCCCATTCTCCGCGGTGATCGCCGGGCTTACCCCGTTCCTGGTGTCACGCCAGGTGGTCACCGGGTCGGGCCGGGTCGGTATCGGGCCCTCGGGTGACGAACCCGGCTTCCAGCTGTCCCAGCGCGCCGACTACATCGAGGTCGAGGTCGGTCTGGAGACCACGCTCAAACGCGGCATCATCAACACCCGCGACGAACCGCACGCCGACGCCGACAAGTACCGGCGCCTGCACGTCATCATCGGCGACGCGAACCTGGCGGAGACCTCGACCTATCTCAAGCTGGGCGCCACCTCGTTGGTCCTCGACCTCATCGAGGAGAGGATGGACCTGTCGGACCTGGCGCTGGCCCGGCCGGTGCACGCGGTGCACGTGATCAGCCGGGATCCGTCGCTGCGGGCGACGGTCGCGCTCGCCGACGGCCGTGAGCTCACGGCGCTGGCGCTGCAACGCATCTACCTCGACCGGGTGGCCAAGCTGGTCGACTCCCGCGACCCCGACCCGCGAGCCTCCCACGTCGTCGAGACCTGGGCCGACGTGCTGGACCTGCTCGAGCGCGACCCCATGGAGTGCGCCGAGATCCTCGACTGGCCGGCCAAGCTGCGGCTGCTCGAAGGGTTCCGGCACCGGGAGAACCTCGGCTGGTCGGCGCCCCGGCTGCACTTGGTGGACCTGCAGTACTCGGACGTCCGGCTGGACAAGGGGCTGTACAACCGACTGGTCGCCCGCGGGTCGATGAAGCGTCTGGTCACCGAACAGCAGGTACTCGACGCTGTCGACAGCCCGCCCACCGACACCCGCGCGTACTTCCGGGGTGAGTGCCTGCGCCGGTTCGGCGCCGATATCGCAGCCGCCAGCTGGGACTCGGTGATCTTCGATCTCGGCGGCGATTCGCTGGTACGGATCCCGACGCTGGAACCGCTGCGCGGCAGCAAGGCGCACGTGGGGGCCCTGCTCGACTCAGTCGACAGCGCAGTCGAGCTCGTCGAGCAGCTCACCGCCACCTGACCGTCCATTCCGAACGCCCGGCTATCCCCGGCAATCCGAACGTCGACCGGTACTGTGGAGGAACCGGCGGGTGGCTGTGAGCCCGCCGATGACAAGTGCAGGAGGCGGCGATGGCGCAGGAGCAGACCAAGCGTGGCGGCGGTGGCGAGGACGACGACCTCTCCGGCGGCGCCGGCGCCGGGCAGGAGCGTCGCGAAAAGCTCACCGAGGAGACCGACGACCTGCTGGACGAGATAGACGACGTCCTCGAAGAGAACGCCGAGGACTTTGTGCGCGCTTACGTCCAAAAGGGCGGACAGTGACCTGGCCGCACTTCGAGCAGCTGGCCTTCCCTCACCTCCCCGGACATCCACTCCACTCTACGACCCGAGGGGTTCCCTCCGTACCCATGGACTTGTCGTCCTTCTCTGACATGCTGCGCCGCCAGGCGCCGCACCTGCTGCCGTTCGCCGTCGACGCACACGTGACGCCTCACGGCACTTCTACCGACTCGGTGCCTCACGGCACTTCTACCGACTCGCTACCTCACGGCACCACGATCGTCGCGCTGAAATTCCCCGGCGGTGTGGTGATGGCTGGTGACCGGCGCGCCACGCAGGGCAACATGATCGCCAGCCGGGACGTGCAGAAGGTCTACATCACCGACGATTACACGGCGACCGGCATTGCGGGCACTGCTGCCATCGCGGTCGAGTTCGCGCGCCTGTACGCCGTGGAGCTCGAACACTACGAGAAGCTCGAGGGTGTCGCGCTCACATTCGCGGGCAAGGTGAACCGGCTCGCCACCATGGTGCGTGGCAATCTCGGTGCCGCGCTGCAGGGTTTCGTGGCCCTGCCGTTGCTGGCCGGCTTCGATCTCGACGACCCCGATTCGCAGGCTGCGGGGCGCATCGTTTCGTTCGACGCCGCGGGCGGGCACAACCTCGAAGAAGAGGGTTACCAGTCTGTGGGTTCGGGCTCTATCTTCGCCAAGTCCTCGATGAAGAAGCTCTACCACCAGGTGAACGATGCTGATTCGGCGCTGCGCGTGGCCGTCGAGGCGCTCTACGATGCCGCCGACGACGATTCGGCCACCGGCGGGCCGGATCTGGTGCGCGGCATCTTCCCGACCGCCGTGCTGATCACCGCCGACGGGGCCGAAGAGGTCACCCAGGAGAGGATCGCCGAGCTGGCCCGTGAAGTGATCCAGAACCGTTCCCGAGCCGATACTTTCGGCCCTGACGCGCATGCGCCGCGAGGTACAGATTCGTGAGTTTCCCGTATTTCATTTCGCCTGAGCAGGCGATGCGCGAGCGATCCGAGCTCGCACGCAAGGGGATCAGTCGGGGCCGCAGCGTCGTGGCGCTGGCCTATGCCGACGGCGTCTTGTTCGTCGCGGAGAACCCGTCGCGGTCGCTGCAGAAGGTCAGCGAACTGTACGACCGCGTCGGCTTCGCCGCGGTCGGGCGGTTCAACGAGTTCAACAACCTGCGCAGCGGCGGGATCCGGTTCGCCGACACCCAGGGCTACGCCTATTCGCGCCGCGACGTGACCGGCCGCCAACTGGCCAACGTCTACGCGCAGACCCTCGGCACGATCTTCACCGAACAGGCCAAGCCCTACGAGGTCGAGTTGTGTGTGGCCGAGGTGGCCCACTTCGGCGAGTCCAAAGCCCCGGAGCTGTACCGGATCACCTACGACGGGTCGATTGCCGACGAACCCCACTTCGTGGTGATGGGTGGGACGACCGAGCCCATCATCGCCAAGCTCAACGACTCCTACACCGAGAAGGCTGAACTCGCCGACGCGGTGCGCATCGCCGTCGACGCCCTCGAGTCCGGTGGTAACGGCTCCGAAACCCGCACGCTGGGTCCGTCGACTCTCGAGGTCGCCATCCTCGACGCCAACCGGCCCCGTCGGGCGTTTCGCCGGATCACCGGACCAGCCCTGGAAGCACTCCTGCCGCAACGGGATCCGGCACCGTCCGGGGATGCGACGGAGAAACCCGCCGAGTGACCCACCGGATGGGCTAGCGCCGCCAGGCGGAGTGCAGGATCGCGGTCAGCGCGGCGATCCGTGCCGCGCGCACCACGCCCACCAGCGGACGCAGTGCGTCGTTGGCGATCTGCACCTCCGACGAGTTCTGCAGGCCAATCGGCATGAGTCCAGAGCTCACCGTGATGATCGCGTACACGTGGGCGGCGTTCTCCAGCACCCGCACGGCTCGGTTCGGTGTGTGCTCCGGCAGGCGGTGCCCCCGCCCGGACTCCAGCGCCTGTTCGACCAGACCCCGCGGATCGTCGACGTCGGCACCACCACCCATACCGGCACGCAGGGTGCCGAGGGCCTCGGCGGCCGCACGTACCGCCGAACGTAGTTCGTACTCCGCCTCACCGAGGTCGATGTGCGCGGCGAGCGGCGTCGCAGGCGCCGAATAGACTGTCCACGACAGCGCCGACACCTCGGGATCGAGCCCGGAATCGTCGCTGTCGTCGTCGTCGAACTCGAAATCGGGGACAAGACCCACCGCGGTCGACGGGAGGTGTGGGTCGGTGACGATGAGCGCCTCGCCGACGGCGATCGCATCGCGTTGGAATTGGGTGCCCGCTGGCAGTCCGCGCACATCACCGGGTACCGGAAGGGCGACGGACAGCGAAGGGCCGGATGGTGCGGGACCGGCCGCGGTGCGCAGCGTCTGCAACAGCGATACCGCGCCGGTGCCGTTGAGATCGGGCCACGGCAGACCGGTCCGGCCCGCCGCGGCGGAATCGTAGGCGGTCACGGAATGCCTTGGCGCCCAAACGGAGAGCGAGTCGAGCACGTCGTCGGGCGCGGCGGTACCCGCGAGCCACGAATTGGCCCACACCGCCAGCGTTGCACTGGGACACCACATGATGCCCGCAGTGTAGTTGTTCGCCGCTGGAGTAGCCGCTCACGCGTTACGCTGGCGTCATGCCCGTTTGGCTGATCTGGCTCGTCCTCGCGATCGTGCTGGCCGGGGCAGAGGCGCTCACCGGTGACATGTTCCTGCTCATGCTGTCCGGTGGTGCGTTGGCGGCCACGGGGACAAGTTGGTTGTTCGACTGGCCGATCTGGGCCGACGGCGTGGTGTTCCTGCTGGTGTCGGTGCTGTTGCTGGGGGTGGTCCGGCCGGTGTTGCGGAGACGCTTCTACTCCGGCGTCGGGCTGCCGGAGCCCGCCAAGGCGCTGGAAGGCAAGACCGCACTGGTGCTCGACCGGGTCGCCCGGCACGTCGGCCAGGTCAAGCTCGAGGGCGAGGTCTGGACGGCCCGGCCGCTGGATGACAACGATGTGTACGAACCGGGCGACCAGGTGACCGTCATGCGGATCGACGGCGCCACCGCGGTGGTCTGGAAGAACCCCTAGCGAAGGAAGTCCGATATGGATGGTGCCGTCGCCGGCCTGGTCCTGTTGTTGGTGCTGGTCGTGTTCGCCGTCATCGTGGTGGCGAAATCGGTCGCGCTGATCCCGCAGGCGGAGGCCGCAGTCATCGAACGACTCGGCCGCTACAGCCGCACGGTCAGCGGCCAGCTCACGCTGCTTATCCCGTTCATCGACAAGATCCGCGCCCGGGTGGACCTGCGCGAGCGGGTGGTGTCCTTCCCGCCCCAGCCGGTGATCACCGAGGACAACCTGACGGTCGCGATCGATACCGTCGTCTACTTCCAGGTCACCGAGCCGCAGGCTGCCGTCTACCAGATCAGCAACTACATCGTCGGCGTCGAGCAGCTCACCACCACCACGCTGCGCAACCTGGTCGGTGGGATGACGCTGGAGCAGACACTGACCTCGCGCGACCAGATCAACACCGCGCTGCGCGGGGTGCTCGACGAGGCCACCAACCGGTGGGGTCTGCGGGTGGCCCGCGTCGAACTGCGCGCGATCGACCCGCCCCCCTCGATCCAGGACTCGATGGAGAAGCAGATGCGCGCCGACCGCGAGAAGCGGGCGATGATCCTGACCGCCGAAGGCAGCCGCGAAGCGGCCATCAAACAGGCGGAAGGTCAGAAGCAGGCGCAGATCCTCGCCGCCGAGGGCGCCAAACAGGCCGCGATCCTCGGCGCCGAGGCCGAGCGCCAGTCACGGATGCTGCGGGCGCAGGGTGAGCGGGCCGCGGCCTACCTGCAGGCCCAGGGGCAGGCGAAGGCCATCGAGAAGACGTTCGCGGCCATCAAGGCGGCCCGGCCGACCCCCGAACTGCTGGCCTACCAGTACCTCCAGACGCTGCCGGAGATGGCCAGGGGCGAAGCGAACAAGGTCTGGGTGGTGCCCAGCGATTTCGCCGGCGCACTGGGCGGTTTCACGAAACTGCTGGGGGCCCCGGGAGAGGATGGTGTCATCCGCTACACCCCCTCGCCCGACGATGACCGGCCGCCAGCCGAGGACGACTGGGAGGAAGTGGCCGATTGGTTCTCCACCGAGACCGATCCCGCGATCGCGCAGGCGGTCGCCGAGGCCGAGGCGCAGGCCCGTACCCCGGTACAGGGGCCCGGCCTGCTTTCGTCCACCGAGCCGCTCAGCGAGCTGAACGCACCCCGCCACGGCAGCGCTGACCAATGAACGCACTGAATTCCAGGCGGACCTACGCCGTGCTCGCGGCGATGCAGGCCGTCGACGCGGTGGCCTGTGTCAAACCGATCGCGCCGATCAAGAAGACATTCGACGACGTCGGGCTCCCGGAGAATCTGCGGCCGCTCATCCCGGTCGTCAAGGCGGCGAGCGCGGTCGGTTTGCTGTCGGTGTTCGGCTGGCCACCGCTGGCGCGACTGACCACCTTCATGCTGACGATCTACTTCATGCTCGCGGCCGGTTCCCACCTTCGGGTCCGGGACTGGAGCCCTGGGCTGGTCGCCTCGTCGTCGCTGCTCGTGCTCTTCGGCGCGATGACCGTGAAGGGTCCCGCGCGCGTCACCCGGTGACGAAGTCCCGCAGCACCTCGGCGGGAGACCGGCCCTCGAGATCAATTCGTCGCCAGCCGTTCCCGTCGTCGCTGACGGCGACCGAGCCGCCGTTGATTGCGAGGTGGCGGCGCGGCAACCCGGCCCGGTGACGGATGACGACGGTGAGTTCGGCAGAGGCGTCGATGCTCACCTCGCCGGCGTGCAGCGCGAGGAACGCGCGACCGTCGACGATCGCCACCTCGACGTGGCATCCCGGTGCGGCGAAGTAGAGCACGCTGCGCTGCGCTGCGGTCCGACGTTGACCACGGTGATCGCCGGGTCGGCGGCGAGCACGGAAGCGACCGCGTCGAAGTAGGCCGCCGTTTCCGCGTGCCCAGGGGCATCGCTCCCGCCGACACGCGCACGGTGCAGACGCCGACCCAGCGCCAGAACGTCTTCGCGGCCGAAGTACGTGGTCGTGCCCAGCGCGCCGTCGAGCATCGCCGGATCACCGCCGGCCCCGGCGGTCAGATGGCCCAGTTCGGCCAGCGCGATCTCGGTGTAGACCTCGGCAGTCATGGTCAGAAGAGCCTGCCGAAGAAGTCTTTGACCTTCTCGGCGGTGGTGTCCATTTTGTCGGAGATCATGTTGGCCACCCCGATCGGTCCCTCATAGCGACGACTCAGCATGTCCCGCTGAGCGGTGGTTAGATCCTCGGCGTCGCGGCCGAACATGTGGTGGGAGCCCATGTCGAGTACCTCGTCGTAATCTTTCTCGCCGAGCGGAATCGTGGCCTCGATGAAGCCGCCCGCCACGCCGAGGGCAAGGCCGAGCGGATTGGTCGGCAGCTTGGCCAGGTCGGCCAGCCCGAGGATCAGCGAGCTCATCCCGAGCCCACCGACGATGCGTCGCCCGCCGGTGTCCTCGCCCAGCAGGTCCGCCACGTCGCCACCGGATCCCAGCACGCCGAGGCCCGTCATGACCTGGCCGATCGGACCGGGCAGCTTCGACCCGCTGATGGTTTCGAAATATCCGGCTGCGGTGGACAAGACGTTGTTCGTGTCGAACAGGTCCTCGGCCGAGAACACGTCCGCCCGTCCGGTCTGCACATCTGCGCAGACCACCCCACCGGCCACCTCCTGCTCGAGCGCGTTTCGGCGCAGCGCCGCGGCGGCGTTGTCGAGTCCCGCCGCGGCGGAAGCCAGGTGTTGAGAACCCTCATAGCGCCACTGCTGTCCGAAGCGCTCGGCGTCCGGTCCGCGCGACCCCAGCGGCAGGCCGAGCTGCTGGCCCAACACCATGCGCACCGAGTCGAGCCGGCGGGCGGCCCTGGCCCATTTCGTCGGCCAATGTCCGCAGGTCTCCGACGTCCGCCCCAAGTACCGCCATGGCCAGCAATGTAGCGGCGGCAGTATGCATCCGCGTCGGTTAAGGGCGGAGTTCGCACCTTCGGGGGACACCGACGGTAAGCCTGCGCTGCAAGCGGTTCTCGTAGAACAGCACCACCACGCCGATGCTCGCGGTGGCCGCGGAGATGAGCACCAGCAGCGGATTGACCTGGCCGGTAAGCGCGTCGCCGAGGATCACCACCGCCGCGGTGCCCGGCACCATACCGAAGAGGGTCGCCAGCGAATAGGGGAGCAGTCGGACCGCCGACGCGCCCGCGGCGTAGTTCAGTACGGCGAACGGCACGGCCGGGATCAGCCGCAGTGCGATCACCGACGGCCAGCCGCGACGCCGCAGCCGCACGTCGATGCGGTCGACGGCGGGGTGGCTGACCAGGTTGTTCAGCTGCCAGCCCAGCGCGCGGATCAACAGGACCGCGAGCAGCGCGCTGACGGTGCTCGCCGCCACCGCGATCGCGATGCCCAGCAGCGGGCCGAAAAGCAGCCCGGCGGCGAGGGTGAAGGCCGTTCGGGGGAACGGAAACGTCGTCACCACGACGTGGGTGGCCAGGAATACGAGAGGGAACCAGGCGCCAACCGACGTCGCCCAGTCGCGCAGCTCCAGCGCGTTGGGGATCGGAAGCCACCAGGCGAGTGCGACGAGAATCACAATCGCGGCGGCGAGCGCGATGAGGTGCCGACGCGGTACCTGCAGGTCTGCGGCGGCCACCGTCGCTTGCACTGCCTGCAAGGTCTTGACGACGGCTTTCACATTCACAAAGCCTACGGCTCGGAGCCGTCGGGTGATGCCCGGCACGTCGGCCGACCGGCGGGAAGCACCGTGACCACCATCATTTAGCCTGGTGGGCGGATACGTCAGTCACACGCGGATACGTCAAGTCACACACTGCGACAACAGGAGAATGCCGGTGTCTGTGCAGGGGGCCAGTGCTGTCGAGTCCGGTCTGGCGCAGTGGCGCTCCGCGGTAGCCGGGGTGCTGGCCAAGAGCGCCCGCAAAGATCCCGCCGACCTGCCCGCCGAACCCGAGCGGCTGCTCGATTCGCCGACCTACGACGGTTTCGCGATCCGCCCGCTCTACACCAGCCTCGACGAGCTGCCCGAGCCGCCGCTGCCCGGGCAGTGGCCGTACGTGCGCGGTGCCGACGCCGCGCGCGACGTGAAGTCCGGGTGGAAGGTCGCCGAGACCTTTCCGGCCGCCCCGGGGAGCGCCGCCGAGGCCAACGGTGCGGTGCTGCTCGGCCTCACCGAAGGCGTCAGCGCGCTGGTGCTGCGTGTCGGAGCCGACGGTGTGGCGCCAGCCGACCTCGGACGGCTCCTCGACTCGGTGTTTCTCGACCTGGTCCCGGTACAACTGGAGGCCGGCACCGATTACACCGCCGCCACCGAGGCCCTGCTGGCGCTGTTGACCGATCTCGATGCCGAACAGCGCGAACGGCTCTCGGTGGATTTGGGCGCCGACCCGCTCACCACACCGTTCAGTGACCGGCCGGCCCCGGAGGTGGCGGACGTCGTGTCGACGGCGGCCGGAGTCACCGGCTACGACGGCCACGTGCGGGCCATCACCGTCGACGGACCGGCGCTGCACAACCGGGGGGCGAGCCCCTCCTGGGAACTCGCTGGCGCCGTCGCGGCGGGGGTGTCGTACCTGCGCCTGCTGGACCAGGGCGGGCTCGACATCGCCGACGCCGTACGCCAGATCAGCTTCCGATTCGCCGCCGACGACGACCAGTTCATCACGATCGCGAAGCTGCGGGCCGCGCGGCTGCTGTGGGCCCGCGTGTGCGAGGTCGTCGGCGCCGCCGACGTGGGCGCGGCCACCGTCCACGCGATGTCCTCGCTGCCGATGATGGCCAAGCGTGATCCGTGGGTGAACATGCTTCGCACCACCCTGGCGGCCTTCTCCGCCGGCGTCGGCGGAGCGGACACCGTGCTGGTGCACCCGTTTGACGTGGCGATCCCGGACGGCTTCCCCGGCACCTCACGGACGTTCGCCCGCCGCATCGCCCGCAATACCCAGTTGCTGCTGCTCGAGGAATCCCACATCGGCCGGGTGCTCGATCCGGCGGGCGGCTCGTGGTTCGTCGAGGATCTGACCGCTCGGTTGGCCGAGCAGGCGTGGAGCCACTTCCAGGACATCGAGGCCCGCGGGGGGTTCGTCGCCGCGCACCATCACGTCGCCGAGCAGATCGCCGAGATCGCCGCCCGGCGCGCCGACGACATCGCGCATCGACGCACTGCGCTGACCGGAGTCAACGAGTACCCGAACATCGACGAACCCGCGCTGCCGCCGGGTGAGGCGTTGACGGCCGTCGCCCGCTACGCGGCCGGGTTCGAGGCGCTGCGCGACCGCTCCGACGCATTCATGGAGAGCACCGGGGCCCGCCCGATGGTGCTGCTGCTGCCGCTCGGTCCGCTGGCCGAACACAACATCCGCGCCACGTTCGCCACCAACCTGCTCGCCTCCGGCGGGATCGAGGCCGTCAATCCGGGCACCGTCGGCGCTGCCGATGTCGCGCAGGCGGTGGCGGCCGCGGGCAGCCCGTCGGTTGCGGTGATCTGCGGCACCGATGCGCGCTACGGCACCGACGCCGCCGGTGTGGTGGCGGCCGCCCGTGCGGCCGGTGTCACCCGCGTCTACCTCGCCGGCCCGGAGAAAGCCCTGGGTGAGTGGGCGGAGGCGGACCCGAAGCCTGACGAGTACCTGACCGCCAAGATCGACGCGGTCGCGGCCCTGTCGAACCTCCTCGCCCGATTGGGGGCCTGAGATGACCGCCAACGACCTCGCCGGCACGCCGGCTCCGGCAGCCCCAGGAGTCAGGAGCTTCGCCGACGTCCCACTGCACGGTGAGCACACCGGCGCACCGCCGAACGACGCGGCCGTCGCCGACCACATCGCAGCCGCCGCTGCCGCGCACGGGTACACCCCTGAGCAACTCGACTGGGTGACACCCGAGGGCATCGACGTCAAACCCGTCTATGTCGCCGCCGACCGCGCTGCCGCCGCCGCGGCGGGCTACCCGCTGGACTCGTTCCCGGGCGCGCCGCCGTTCCTGCGGGGGCCGTACCCGACGATGTACGTCAACCAGCCCTGGACCATCAGGCAGTACGCCGGCTTTTCGACCGCCGCCGAGTCGAACGCGTTTTACCGGCGCAACCTGGCGGCCGGCCAGAAGGGTCTCTCCGTGGCGTTCGACCTAGCCACCCACCGCGGATACGACTCCGACCACCCGCGGGTGCAGGGAGACGTCGGCATGGCTGGGGTGGCCATCGACTCCATCCTCGACATGCGGCAGCTCTTCGACGGCATCGACCTGTCGTCGGTGTCGGTGTCGATGACGATGAACGGCGCAGTGCTGCCGATCCTGGCGCTCTACGTCGTGGCGGCCGAGGAGCAGGGGGTACCGCCGGAGAAGTTGGCCGGGACCATCCAGAACGACATCCTCAAAGAGTTCATGGTGCGCAACACCTACATCTATCCGCCCACGGCGTCAATGCGGATCATCTCGGACATCTTCGGCTACACCAGCGCGAAGATGCCGAAGTTCAACTCGATCTCGATCTCGGGCTACCACATCCAGGAAGCGGGTGCCACGGCCGATTTGGAACTTGCCTACACGCTGGCCGACGGTGTCGAGTACATCAAGGCCGGCCTCGACGCGGGGCTGTCCATCGACCGATTCGCCCCGCGACTGTCCTTCTTCTGGGGCATCGGGATGAACTTCTTCATGGAGGTTGCCAAGCTGCGGGCCGGCCGGCTGCTGTGGAGTGAGCTGGTCGCCGATTTCGACCCGAAGAACGAGAAGTCGCTGTCGCTGCGCACCCACTCGCAGACCTCGGGCTGGTCGCTCACCGCGCAGGATCCCTTCAACAACGTGGCGCGCACCTGCATCGAGGCGATGGCCGCCACCCAGGGGCACACGCAGTCGCTACACACCAACGCCCTCGACGAGGCGCTGGCGCTGCCGACCGACTTCTCGGCCCGCATCGCCCGCAACACCCAGCTGCTGCTGCAGCAGGAGTCTGGCACCACCCGGCCGATCGACCCGTGGGGCGGGTCGTACTACGTCGAATGGCTGACCCACCAGCTGGCCACCGCGGCGCGGATGCACATCGGCGAGGTCGTCGCGCATGGTGGAATGGCACAGGCGATCAGCGAGGGCATCCCGAAGCTGCGCATCGAGGAGGCCGCGGCTCGCACCCAGGCGCGCATCGACTCGGGTGCACAGACCGTGATCGGCGTCAACAAGTACCAGGTGACCGAGGACCACGAGATCGAGGTGCTCAAGGTCGAGAACAGCCGGGTCCGTGCCGAGCAACTCGCCAAGCTGGAGCAGTTGCGCGCCGAACGCGACGAGGACGCCACCCGCACGGCGCTCGACGAGCTGACTCGGGCGGCAGGGGCACAGGGGCCGGCCGGTGAGGACGGGCTGGGCAACAATCTGTTGGCGCTGGCGATCAACGCCGCACGTGCCAAGGCGACCGTGGGGGAGATCTCCGACGCGCTGGAGAAGGTCTACGGCCGCCACGTCGCCGAGATCCGCACGATCTCGGGCGTCTACCGCGACGAAGCCGGGAAGGCCACGAACATGGCGTCCGCCACCGAACTCGTGGAAAAGTTCGCCGAGGCCGACGGCCGCAGGCCCCGCATCCTGGTGGCCAAGATGGGGCAGGACGGCCACGACCGCGGCCAGAAGGTCATCGCCACGGCGTTCGCGGACATCGGGTTCGACGTCGATGTGGGGTCGTTGTTCTCCACACCCGACGAGGTTGCCCAGCAGGCCGCCGACAACGACGTCCACGTCGTAGGCGTCTCGTCGCTGGCCGCTGGGCACCTGACGCTGGTACCCGCGCTCCGCGACGCGCTGGCCGCGGTGGGCCGGCCCGACATCATGGTGGTCGTCGGCGGGGTGATTCCGCCCGGCGACTTCGATGAGCTCCGCGCTGCCGGTGCCGCGGCCATCTTCCCGCCGGGAACCGTGATCGCCGACGCCGCTACGGGGCTGCTGCACAAGCTCGCCGAGCGGCTCGGCTACGACCTGACCGCCTGACATGCCGGTTCCGACCGTCGCCGAGCTGTCCGCAGCGATCCGCAGCGGTGACCGGTCCGCACTGGCGAAGGGGATCACGCTTGTCGAGTCGGCCCGCGCCGACCACCGCGAGCGGGCGCAGGAGCTGCTGCTGGAGCTGATGCCGCAGGCGGGGGAATCGATGCACGTGGGCATCACCGGGGTGCCGGGCGTCGGGAAATCGACCGCGATCGAAGCGCTTGGCATGTACCTCGTCGAGCAGGGGCACCGGGTCGCGGTGCTGGCGGTGGATCCGTCGTCGACCCGGACGGGCGGCTCGATCCTCGGGGACAAGACGCGGATGGCCAGGCTCGCCGTACATCCCGACGCCTACATCCGCCCGTCACCCACCTCGGGCACTCTCGGCGGGGTGGCAAAGGCCACCCGCGAGACGATCGTGCTGCTCGAGGCAGCCGGATACGACGTGGTCCTGGTCGAGACCGTCGGCGTGGGACAGTCCGAGGTGACGGTGGCGAACATGGTCGACACGTTCGTGTTCCTGACGCTGGCCCGCACCGGTGACCAGCTGCAGGGCATCAAGAAGGGCGTGCTCGAACTCGCCGACATCGTCGTTGTGAACAAGGCCGACGGCGAGCACGCCACGGAGGCGAAGTCCGCGGCCCGTGAGCTGACCGCCGCATTGCGGCTGATCTATCCCCGCGAGACGCTGTGGCGCCCGCCGGTGCTGACGATGAGCGCACTGCACGACGAGGGGGTGCGTGAGCTGTGGGACAAGGTGCTCCAACATCGCGACGTGCTGCGCGAAGCGGGGCAGTTCGAGAGCCGTCGGCGTACGCAGCAGGTCGAGTGGACCTGGTCGATGGTCCGTGACGCGGTCCTCGACCGCGTGCTGACCCATCCCGAGGTGCGCCGAATCCGCGCCGAGGTGGAACGTCAGGTTCGCGACGGTGAACTTACCCCGGCGCTGGCCGCCCGCCAGATCCTCGACGCCGCTCACTGGTCCGGGGCCTGACCTGGCCGTTGACGTTCGATAACAATCTGTTCAATCAACTCGTGGTGTGGGCACATCGATACCCCTGGGCACATCCATACCCCTGAGGAACCTCTCAGCCGTTCTCCGGCCGTCACTTGGAGGCGGGGCGTACACGGGAGGGCGACATCCCGTTTCTCGACGCGGAGATCGCGTCGTCGGCCAACGGCGTCGCGACGGCAACCTCGGCCTCCTGCTGGCCGTCCCAAACCGATTGCCGGGTAGGGTCGCCAATCCCCTCCTGTGCATCCCTCGGGGACCGGTTGTGGGCCATCTCACCAGAATTGCTGACGACGGATGTTCTCCTTGGAAGCCTTTGCGCGCCAAGGGAAAACGTTCTTACCCTGACGGGCTAGCGGCTTCGCGGACGGTGGCGCGTCAGGGTCTGAACGCCTCTGCCGATGGCGGCAATCGCGACAACGTTGTTATTCACCCCCGGGTTGCCATTGCCCACAAGTGCTGCCTTGCGCACAGAATCAGCACACCGAGGGCCGTCCGCCGACCGTCTGCCCGGCCACGGTGATGTTGACCGCGCAAATACGCTGTGGGCTGCTCAAACAAGATCGGCCACGCCGGATGCCGTCCGGCTGACCATCAGGATTTGGCACTGTCGATTCATTTACAGCAACGACAATAGCTTCCCTTTAAAGTTTGCTGACTTTTTGCATAGCGAAGAACATGAGAAGAACCCAAGAAAGCGCCAAGTTCGACACCAATGTCAAATAGCGGAATAACCGCAGTTCATAGGCACTGCAGGTACGTGAGACTGCGGTGTTGACCTTGCTCGTGTAACGTTTTGGCCGCGAACATTGATTTGGCCACAGCCTAGAAAGATTTGCTCGGTACGTGCACCTGAGTCGGCTCTAGCGGTTACGCTCCGACTCGGCGCCAACGAACGCCGTAGAGACGTAGAGGGGAGCGGACGGAGCACGCCGAGAAGTGCTGAATTTGCGAACCTATCGATTTTCAAGCCGTCCCGACACTTCACGTATCCCGTTCCCAGAAGAGGTTTGTACACGTGGTCGATGCACCGGTCACTCCCATCGCCATCATCGGAATGGCCTGCCGGCTGCCCGGGGGAATCGACTCCCCTGAGCGGTTATGGGAGGCGCTGCTGCGCGGCGACGACTTCGTCGCCGAGGTCCCGCTGGACCGGTGGGATGCCGAGGAGTTCTACGACCCCGAGCCCGGCGTACCGGGACGATCGGTGTCGAAGTGGGGCGCCTTCCTCGACGACGTGGCCGGCTTCGATGCCGAGTTCTTCGGTATCAGCGAGCGTGAAGCGACAGCCATCGACCCGCAGCACCGGCTACTACTCGAGACTGCCTGGGAAGCCGTCGAGCACGCCGGCATGGATCCCGGCACCCTGAACGAATCACTGACCGGTGTCTTCATCGGTATGACGCACGGTGACTACCAGCTCGTGGCCGCCGACGCCAACGCCATCGAAGGACCCTACGGCTTCACCGGCAACAACTACAGCCTCGCCTCCGGCCGCATCTCCTACGCCATGGGCTTGCATGGTCCCGCGTACACCGTCGACTCTGCCTGCTCGTCGAGCCTTCTGGCCGTCCACATGGCCTGCCGCAGCCTGCACGACGGCGAGAGCGACATGGCGCTCGCCGGTGGGGTCTCGATCATGCTGGAGCCGCGCAAGATGTCCTCCGGCTCAGCTCAGGGGATGCTCTCGCCGACCGGCCACTGCCACGCCTTCGACGTGGACGCCGACGGGTTCGTCTCCGGCGAGGCTTCGGTGATCCTCATGTTCAAGCGGCTCGCGGACGCCGAGCGTGACGGGGACCGCATCCTTGCCGTGGTCAAGGGTTCGGCCGCCAACCAGGACGGTCATACGGTCAACATCGCCACGCCGTCCCGCGATGCGCAGGTCTCGGTCTACCGGGCCGCACTGGCCGCTGCCGGCATGGATCCCGCGACGGTGGGCATGGTCGAGGCGCACGGCACCGGAACCCCGGTCGGTGACCCGATCGAGTACGCCGGCCTCGCGCAGGTGTACGGCGTCGACGCGCCGTGCGCCCTCGGTGCGGTGAAGACCAACTTCGGCCACGGCCAGTCCGCCTCGGGCGCCGTCGGCATGATGAAAGCGATCCTGTCCCTGCAGCACGCAACCGTGCCGCAGAACCTGCACTACACACGCATGCCCGACGAGATGGCACGCATCAGCACCAAGCTGTTCATTCCGCGGGAGATCACCCCCTGGCCGCTCGGTAACCAACAGCCCCGGCGCGCCGCCGTCTCCTCCTACGGGCTCTCCGGCACCAATGTGCACACCGTCCTCCAGCAGGCTCCAGAAGCCCCGGCGCGGGCGGTCGAGCCCACCGACAAAGCGATGCTCTTCCCGCTGTCGGCCACCTCGGCCGAAGAGCTACGGCGCACCGCAGCACGCCTGGCCGACTGGGTGGACGCCCAGTCCGGTGGAGACCTCCGCGATCTCGCCTACACTTTGGCGCGCCGGCGTGGGCACCGCCCGATGCGCACCACCGTCAGTGCCGGCACCCGTGAAGAGCTGATCAAGGCGCTGCGTGAGATCGCCGACGGACAGACGCCCTACCAGCCCGCGGTCGCCAACGGCGAGCGCGGTCCGGTGTGGGTGTTCTCCGGTCAGGGCTCGCAGTGGGCCGGGATGGGCAAAGGCCTGCTGGCCACCGAGTCGGTGTTCGCCGCCGCCGTGGCCGAACTCGAACCGCTGATCGCCCGTGAGTCCGGCTTCTCGGTCACCGAGGCGATGTCCGCACCGGAGAAGGTCACCGGGATCGACCGCGTGCAGCCGACGGTGTTCGCCGTGCAGGTAGCGCTCGCGGCCACCATGAAGTCCTACGGGGTCACCCCCGGGGCCGTCATCGGCCACTCGATGGGTGAGTCGGCCGCGGCTGTCGTCGCCGGCGGCCTGTCGCTGGAGGACGGCGCCAAGGTGATCTGCCGCCGGTCCCGGCTGATGGCGCGTATCGCCGGCTCGGGTGCGATGGCGTCGGTGGAACTGCCCGCGCAACAAGTGCTTTCGGAGTTGGCCGCCCGCGGTATCAGCGATGTGGTGCTCTCCGTCGTGGCCTCTCCGCAGTCCACCGTGGTCGGTGGTGCCAAGGACGCCATCGGAGAACTCGTCGCCGAGTGGGACGCGCGCGGTGTGATGGCCCGCGAGGTTGCCGTCGACGTGGCGTCCCATTCGCCGCAGGTCGACCCGATCCTCGACGAGCTCATCGAGGCGCTCGAGGACATCGAGCCGATGGAGCCCGAGATCCCGTATTACTCGGCCACGCTTTACGATCCGCGTGATCCGGCCGAGTTCGACGCCTACTACTGGGTGGACAACCTGCGGCACGCGGTGCGGTTCTCCGCGGCCGTGCAGGCGGCGCTCGAGGACGGGTTCCGGGTGTTCGGCGAACTCGCCCCGCACCCACTGCTGACCCACGCTGTCGACCAGACCGGCCGCAGCCTCGACATGAGCCTCGCCGCACTGGCCGCGATGCGTCGTGAGCAGGAGCCGCCCGACGGTCTGCTGGGCTTCGTCGCCGACGTCCACAACGCCGGTGGGGCAGTGGACTTCTCGGTGATCTACCCCGACGGGCGTCTGGTCGACGCACCGCTGCCCACCTGGACCCACATCCACCTGATGCTGAGCCGCGACAGCCAGGAACAGGCGCAGGGCGGCTCGACAGTGGCGGTGCACCCGCTGCTCGGCGCGCACGTGCGGCTCCCGGAGCAGCCGGAACGCCACGTATGGCAGGTCGACGTGGGCACCACGACCCAGCCATGGCTGGGCGACCACAAGGTCCACAACGTCGCGGCGCTGCCCGGTGCGGCGTACTGCGAGATGGCGCTCGCCGCCTCACGCACCGTCTTCGGTGACTCCGCCGAGGTCCGAGACATCACCTTCGAGGCAATGCTGCTGCTTGAGGAGCAGACACCGGTCTCCTCGGTCGCCACCGTGAAATGTCCCGGTGTGGCCGACTTCGTGGCGGCGACCTACGACGAGGGTGCGGAGGTGCGGCGGGCCACCGCCGTCCTGCGCGGTGAGGACGCCGCCCAGACCCCGGCCGCCTACGACGTCGACGCACTGCTGACCGCACATCCCGACCGGCGCGAAGGCGACGACCTGCACGCGTGGTTCGCCGAACGCGGCATCTCCTACGGGCAGGCCTTCTCTGGTCTGGTTGCCGCCCACACCCGCGACGACGGCGGCAACACCGTCCTCGCCGAGGTGGCACTGCCCGGCACAATCCGTTCACAGCAGGGCGCATACGGCATCCATCCCGCGCTGCTCGACGCCTGCTTTCAGGCCGTCGGCGCACACTCCGCCCTGCAGGCCGACGTCACTGGGACGCTGATGCTGCCGCTCGGCGTGCGCCGGCTCAGTGCGCACGCTTCCACGCGCAACGCGCACTACTGCTATGTCGCGGTCACCAACGTGAGCGCCGCCGCCGTCGAGGCCGACATCGAGGTGCTCGACGAGGATGGTGCGGTGCTGCTCACCGTGGAGGGTCTTCGCCTCGGCAGCGGCGCCACCGCGGGCGGACACCGCGAGCGGCTGCTCAACGATCGGCTGCTGACCATCGACTGGCGTGCCCAGGACCGGCCGGAGGCCGACCATGTCGAGTCCGGACGCTGGCTGCTCATCGCCACGTCGACCGATGCGCAGCCGGAGGCGGCCCGGTTCGCCGCCGCCCTCAGCGTGTCCGACGCCAAGGTGACCACGACGGTGTGGCCGGTCGACAGCGAGCACGCCGACCATGCCGGGATCGCCACACAGGTGCGCGACCAGCTCATCGCCGACCACCACAGCGGTGTGGCCGTGGTGACCGCTCCCTCGCTCACAGACGCCGCTTCGGGGGACGACGCACCGGCGCTGGGCGCCGACCACGTCCGCCATCTGGTCCGCATCGCGCGCGAACTGCCGGAGATCCCCGGCGCGCCGCCGCGGCTGTTCGTACTGACCCGTAATGCGCAGACCGTGCTCGCCGACGACGTCCCCAACCTCGAGCAGGCCGGCCTGCGCGGTCTCATGCGCGTGCTCGCCATGGAGCACCCGGCGCTGCGGCCGACCCAGGTCGACCTCGATGCCGCCACCGATGCCGCGGCTGTCGCCGCACAGCTGCTGTCCGGTTCGGAGGAAGACGAAACCGCCTGGCGCGGTGGCGAGTTCTACGTCGCGCGACTGGCTCTGAGCCCACTGCGGCCGGAGGAGCGCCGCACCACCGTGGTCGACCACGAAACCGACGGCGTGCGGCTGCAGATCCGCACCCCGGGAGACCTGCAGTCGCTGGAACTGACCGCGTTCGACCGGGTGCCGCCGGGGCCGGGTGAGATCGAGGTCTCGGTGACGGCGTCGAACCTCAACTTCGCCGACGTGCTCGTCGCCTACGGCCGCTACCCGAGCTTCGAAGGCCGGCTGCCGAAGCTGGGCGCCGACTTCGCCGGTGTGGTCACCGGTGTCGGACCGGGTGTCACCGAACACCGGGTCGGCGACCGGGTGGCGGGCATCTCGGCCAACGGCGCCTGGGCGACGTTCCTCACCTGCGACGCCAACCTGGCAGTCAAACTGCCCGCGGGTGTCCCCGAGCACCGGGCGGCCGCGGTGCCCAGCGCGCACGCCACCGCCTGGTACGGCCTGCACGACCTGGCTCGCATCGGGGCTCGCGACAAGGTGCTGATCCACTCCGCGACCGGCGGTGTCGGCCAGGCCGCGGTTGCGATCGCCAAGGCGGCGGGTGCGGAGATCTTCGCCACCGCGGGTTGCCCCGAGCGGCGCAAGCTATTGCGCGACTGGGGGATCGAGCACGTCTACGACTCCCGCAGCAGCGCGTTCGCCGACGAGATCCGTACGGATACGGCTGGCTATGGTGTCGATATCGTGCTGAACTCGTTGCCGGGCGCCGCGCAGCGTGCGGGTCTGGAACTGCTGTCCTTCGGTGGCCGCTTCGTCGAGATCGGCAAGCGCGACATCTACGGCGACAGCAAGATGGGTCTGTTCCCGTTCCGGCGCAACCTGGCGTTCTATGCCGTCGACCTGGCGCTGTTGACGCTGACCAACCCGGACACCATGCGACGCCTGCTGGAGACGATCTATCAGCAGATCGCTGACGAAGTGCTGCCGCTGCCGAAGACTACGCACTACCCGCTGGCCGAGGGTGCGACCGCGATCCGCGTGATGGGCGCGGCCGGACACATCGGCAAGTTGGTGCTCGACGTCCCGAACACCGGGCAGAGCACCGCCGTGGTGCCGCCGCAGAACGCCGAGGTCTTCCGTGGCGACGGCGCCTACGTCGTCACCGGCGGTATGGGCGGGCTCGGACTGTTCCTGGCCGAGAGGATGGCCGCGGGAGGGTGCGGCCGGATCGTGCTCAACGGCCGGTCGGCCCCGAGCGCGCGAGCGGCTGGCGTGATCGACCGCATCCGTGCCCGCGGTACCGAGGTCGAGGTGACGCTCGGCGACATCGCCGATCCGGCCACCGCGCAGCGCGCGGTCGCCGCGGCGACCGCCACCGGCCTGCCGGTGCGCGGTGTGCTGCACGCCGCCGCCGTCGTCGAGGACGCGACGCTGCCCAACATCACCGACGAGCTGCTCCACCGCGACTGGGCTCCCAAGGTCTACGGCGCGTGGAACCTGCACACCGCGCTGCGGGATTCGGGGCAGGGCCACCTTCTGGACTGGTTCTGTTCGTTCTCCTCGGCAGCCGCGATGGTGGGTTCTCCGGGCCAGGGCGCCTACGCCGCCGCCAACAGCTGGCTCGATGCGTTCACGCATTGGCGCAGGACGCAGGGACTGCCTGCCTCCTCGATCGCCTGGGGCGCGTGGGCGGAGATCGGCAAGGGCCAGGGGATGGCCGAGGACACCGCGTTGGCGATCCTGCCCGACGACGGCGCCGACGCCTTCGACGCGCTGCTGCGCTATGACCGCGGCTACTGCGGATATGCGCCGGTTGCCGGCGCTCGGTGGCTGACCGCGTTCGCGCAGACCAGCAAGTTCGCCGAGGCCTTCTCGTCGATCGGCCAGGGTAACGCCGGCACGAGCGCGTTCCTCACCGAGCTCTTCGAGCTGCCACAGGAGCAGTGGCCGGGCCGGTTGCGCAAGCTGGTCGCCGACCAGATCGGACTGATCCTGCGCCGGTCGGTCGACGCCGACCGGCCACTGTCCGAGTACGGCTTGGACTCGCTCGGCACGCTGGAGGTGCGTACCCGCATCGAGAACGAGACGGGTATCCGCATCGGATCGACCGACATCACCACCGTTCGGGCGCTCGCTCAGCGCCTTGCCGACACGCTCGCCGGTGAATCGGCCACATCGAGCTCGTCGTGAGCACGGCTGACATGGCGTCGACGAAGTCGCCCGTGAACACACATGAAGAACGGGAGGTCTGATGGTTGCCATCAAAGCGATCCATGACTGGATCGGCGCCCCCGGTACGCTGGTCTCCTGGAATCCGTCGGCGACGTCGCTGGCCAAGATGGCTGATGCACCGATCAGCCCGGTGCCGGTGAGTTACCAACAGGAGCAGCACATCCGGGGGTACCGCAGACACCTGTCGCAGGGCACGGACATGGCCCGGTTGAACATCCCGGCCTGGGACATGCCGGGTCAGTGCGACCTCCGCGCGATGACCCACGTCATCAACGCCTACATCGGCCGCCACGACACGTACCACAGCCGGTTCGAGTTCACCGAGGCCGACGACGTCATCCGGCGCACGATCCGTACTCCGCGTGACATCAGGTTCGTGCCCACCCAGCACGGCGAAGTGACCGCCGACGAGTGGCGCCGTCATGTCCTGGCCACCCCGGATCCGTTGCAGTGGGACTGCTTCGGTTTCGGCATCATCCAGCGTGCGGACCACTTCACCTTCTACATCAGCGTCGACCACGTGCACACCGATGCCATGTTCATGGGCCTGGTGCTCGTCGAGATCCACATGATGTACGCGACCCTCGTCGGTGGCGGGGCCCCGTTGAAACTGCCCGATGCCGGCAGCTACGACGACTACTGCGTCCGTCAGCGCAAGTACACGGACTCGCTGACGCTGGAATCACCGGAGGTACGGGACTGGGTGCGGTTCGCCCAGAACAACGACGGCACGCTGCCGCACTTCCCGCTGCCGCTCGGCGATCCAGCCGAACCCTGCGCTGGAGAACTGCTTACCGTGCGACTGCTGGACAAGCAGCAGGGCGAGCGGTTCGAAGCGGCCTGCAACGCCGCCGACGCGCGGTTTATCGGTGGCGTTTTCGCCTGCGCGGCGCTGACCGACCAAGAATTCACCGGCAACTCGGAGTACCACACCATCACCCCGACGACCACGCGGCGCACCCCGGCCGAGTTCATGACCACGGGCTGGTTCACCGGGCTGGTGCCGGTCACGGTGTCGGTGGACCGAAACAGCTTCGGGGACACCGCCCGTTCGGCGCAGAAGTCCTTCGACTCCGGGCTGGACCTCTCCCACGTGCCGTTCGAGCGGGTGCTCGAACTCGCCGAGTCGGTGGGCGTTCGCCCTGCCGATCCGGGTGTGCCGATGGTGTCCTACCTCGATGCCGGACTTCCGCCCCTGTCGCCGAGCGTCATCGCCCAGTGGGAGGGGATGAACGGCAAGGTCTACAGTGACGCGCGCGCGGCCTTCCAGGTGGGGATGTGGGTCAACCGCACCGAGCGCCAAACGACGGTGACCGTGGCCTTCCCGGACAACCCGGTTGCCAGGGAGTCGATCAACCGGTACCTGCAGGTGATGACGTCGTGGTACCTGCGCGTGGCGGACGGTGGCGCAGCGGCACCGCTGGCCGGTCGGCACGGTGCCGCCGTGCGCCCGCGCGACGAATTGGTTCCCGTAGTCGGAGGGTGATGTTGTCGACGCAGATCAGTCCGGCGCGCAGGTCTTTTCGCAGTCACGCCAGCAAAATCGAAGAGCGACCCGACGATCGGCTGTCGTATCTCGATCAAGCCCTGTTCCTCGGCCTGCGGGCGACCGGACAGGCCGCCGTCATGCAGTGCGTGTGGGTCTACCAGCGCGCGGTCGATCTGGAGGGTCTGCGCCGGTTCCACCACAACTTCGGTTACGGGCTGGCGGGCAGGCGCATCGAACCGTCGCCCCTGCCGTTCGGCCGTCACCGCTGGGTGTCCTCACTGGGACCGCCGTCGAGGATGGACATCGAGCAGAACCCACGTCCGCGTGCGGAGTTGAGCGACTGGATCGACGAGCGCGCGCAGTTGCCGGTCGACCCGGAGTGGGGTCCGGCGTGGCACATGGGCGTGCTGCCGATGACCGACGGGTCCACCGCCATCAGCCTGGTGGGATCGCACTGCATCGGGGACGGGGGCGGTGCGCTGCTGACCGTCTTCAACGCCGTCACCGGCAGCACCCCGGACTTCGGATACCCGATGCCCGGTGTGCGCACCCGGATGCGCGGCCTGGCCGCCGACGCCCGCCAGACGCTGCGCGACGCCCCCGAGGTGGCGCGGACACTGCTCGCCGCGGTCAGGCTTGCCTACCGGAGGCGTAAGGACTTCCCGCGGTCGGACAAAACCGCGAACGTCTTCGTCGGTCAGGAACACGTTGTGGTGCCGTCGGTTTCGCTCTTCGTCGACGGAGACGATTGGGACGCGCGGGCCGCGGCGCTGGGCGGCAACAGCTATTCGCTGCTGGCAGGATTCGCCGCCACGCTGTCCGAGCGGATCGGTCGTCGTCAGCCCGGCGACGGATTAGTGCCGTTCATCATCCCGATCAACGACCGCTCGCTGGAGGACACCCGCGCGAACGCGGTGAAGCTGGCCAACGCCAGGATCGATCCGCGCGGGGTCACCAGTGACCTCTCCGGCGTGCGGGCGAGGATCAAACAGGCGCTCAAGGCGCTGGGCGAAGAGCCCGACGAGACCCTGGCGCTTCTACCGTTGACACCGTTCATCCCGAAGCGCGCCGTGAAGTCCACCGCCAACGTGGCTTTCGGGTTCTCCGACCTGCCCGTCTCGTGTTCGAATCTTGGTGAGCTCCCGCCCGACATCGGCCGCATTGACGGCACCGACGCGGAGTACGTGATCCTGCGGGGCGTGGACAGCTTCATCCCCCGCTCGGTGCTCGAGCAACGTCGCGGTCTGCTCACCGTGATCGGCGCCAGGGTCGGCGACAAGATCTCCATCGCGGTGATCGGGTACCAGCCCGGCGCCACGAATTCCAAACCCCGTCTACGGGAACTGGCCACGGCGGCGCTGGCGGACTTCGGTCTGACTGCCGCGGTCATCTGAGGGGCCGGCACCGATGGCGATTCAGACGCGGCCCACGCGGGTGACGGTCGAACCACGAGAATCCGGCCCTGCCCGAGCAAGCGACCACCGGCTCGCCTACATCGACCAGGCGGCCTACCTGCAGCAGCGGGCGACCGGAGTCGGCAAGCTGGCTCAGGCGGTGTGGGTGTACGAGCATCCCGTGGACCTCGCAGCCCTGCACAGCTTCCACGCCAATCTCGACCACAGCCTGCTCGGCAGACGCATCGAGCCGTCCATCCTCCCCTTCGGCCGGCATCGGTGGGTGAGCGCCAGGGCGGGTCGGCCCGCGATGTCCCGGCCGCGACCGCGCACGGCCCTCAGCGACTGGATCGACGAGCGGTCAGCGGTGCCGATCGACCCGGCGCTCGGTCCGAGCTGGCACCTCGGCGTCCTGCCGATGGACGACGGGTCGACGGCGATCACCCTGGTGGCCTCGCACTGCGTCACAGACGGCATCGGACTGCTGCGCTCGGTCGCCGACGCCGCCGAAGGTCGCACCCGCCACCTGCACTATGCCGCCCCTCGTTCACGTTCCGCGCTCGAGGCGCTGCGCTCCGACACCCGCCAGACGGTGCGCGACATGTCGGAGGTAGGCCGGACGCTTTCCGCGGCGGCGCGGTTGGCGTATCGGCGCCGCCACGACGTCGTGAAGAGCGGTGAGACGCACTCGGCCCTGACCGTCGCCGACCGCGGCGAGTCCGTGACCATCCCGGTGATCAACGCCTTCATCGACGCCGCGCACTGGGATTCGTGTGCGAAGAAACGCAACGGCACGACGTATTCGCTGCTGGCCGGTTTCACGGCTCGGCTGGCCGAACGCACGGGGCGCCACCGCCCCGACGACGGCGCGGTGTCGCTACTGATCGCGATCAGCGAGCGCACCACCGAGGACACCCGCGCGAATGCCGTTGCGTTGACCAATGCATGCGTCGATCCCGCGCGGGTCACCGTTGATCTCACGGACACCCGCACGGCGATCCGACACGCCATCAAGACGCTTCGTGAAGCGCCCGACGAGACGTTCGCCCTGCTGCCGCTCAACCCGTTCGTACCGAAGCGGGCCGTCAAGCGCGCGACCGACGTGATGTTCGGCGACCTGCCGGTGTCGTGCTCCAACCTCGGCGAACTCGACCCCGCGGTAGGGCGTCCCGACGGCACCGACGCCGAGTACTTCATGCTGCGCGGTGTCGACCAGAACCTCACGCGCGACCAGATCGAGCGGGCGCGTGGGCAATTGGTCGTGGCGAGTGTGCGCCTCGGCGACGTAATCTCACTGGGAATCGTGTCCTACCAAGCGGGCGGTACCAACACCAAACGCCGTCTGCGCGACCTCACGATGCTCACGCTGGCCGAGTTCGACCTCTACGGCGAGATGGTCTGATCATGCCGGCGCCCCTGACGCGCCGCATCTTCGAGAAGGTCGGCCGCGGTACCCACACTCGTGGCCGGTTTCGCCATCGCCACGGCGACCTCGCGCGCGCGCTCGGCGTACCGCGGGTCGAGAACCCTGCGCAGGGCCTGGCGAAGCGACTTGCGCGTGGTGGACGAGAACCGTTGGTAATCGCCCACACCGAGGCGTTTGACCCGCCAGCCCCAGATCGGCTGTTCGGCGCCCACCCACAGCACCAACGTCGGCACCCCGGCGCGGACACCGGCTGCCGTCGTCCCTGCGCCACCGTGGTGAACCACGGCGCGGCACAGCGGGAAGACCGCCGCGTGGTTGACGCTGCGGACGATCTTCACATGGTTGGCCTGCGGCAGCTCGTCGAGGTCCCACACCCCCGAGCAGATCAGCGCCCGCTCGCCCAGATCGGCACACGCCGCGTCGATCATCGCCAGCGCGTCGGCGGGAGACTTCACCGGCATACTGCCGAATCCGAAGTAGATCGGCGGCGTTCCGGCGGCGATCCACGAGACCACGTCGCCGTCGGCGGCGGTGTTCTTCTCGAGAGTGATTCCGCCCACCAGAGGTCGCCGCGGACCCCACTCCTGTGCGAGGCCGGGAAAGAAGACCTGGTCGTATGCCTGGATTTCCAGTGCGCCGCTGTCAATCATGCGCTGCACCGCGCGGGTGCCAGCCGGGGGAAGACCCAGCTCGCGTCGCTGCTCGTCCTCTGCGCCCTTGAGCACCCGCCAGTGTGCCCACTCGACAACGCCCCACACCCGGCCGGCCAGGGCCGAGGGTACGGGCACGGGCAGTACCTCGGTGCTCGGACGCACCGGGAAGTAGTGCAGCGCCGCCAGCGGGATCTGGTGCGCCTCAGCGATGTTGGCGGCGAGCTCCTGATACGTCGTCCCGGTCAGGATCAGGTCGGCGTCGTCGGCGAGCGTGTCGAGCGAGCGGCTCATCTCCGCCCAGCCCTCGACGACGTACTCGCGTGCTTCGCGCAGTACCGTCATCGGATTTCGCAGTCGGTACCACTCGCGGAAGACGTCCGCGTCGAGCTGCTGCTGCGAGTCGACCCCGTAGGAGACCGGAACGCCGAGTCCACATTCCTCGACGAAGGAAACGAGGTTGGGCGGCACGGCAGTACACACCTCGTGTCCGCGCCGGGCGAGTTCGAGCCCGACGGCGGCGCAGGGTTCGACATCGCCCCGTGTGCCGTGGACGGCGACCACGAATCTCACAGGCGCTCGCTTCCGGGCAGCGCGTGTGACGACGAGAAGTGCACACCCGATTACAACATGGATTTTTTCGGTCGGTGCTCGGCGATGAGACCGGCGACGTGCGCTGAGCGCGATTGCGTCAAGGGTTTTGGTCCAGTGAGCCGTGTAGCGTGAAAATCATGCTCGATCGCACCAAGCTCCGTGGTGCGTTTGCAGACGGGGGACTTCCGCTCCTCGGGCGGTTCATCGTCCGCCACCCCGTCCTCATCATTGTCGCCTGGGTGGCGACCGCCGTGACGCTCTTCCTGCTCATCCCGCCGCTGGCCGTCGTGTCGCAGAAGAACCCTCCGGAGTTCCTGCCGAAGGACGCGTCGGTCATGGTCGACAGCCGGGAGATGAGCGAGGCGTTCAAGGGGGCCGAGGAGACCAACACCAGCAATCTCAACGTCGTCATCCTCAGCAACCCCAACGGGTTGTCGCCCGAGGACGAGCAGACGTACAAGGAACTCGTCGAACGGCTAAAGGCCGACGAAGAACATGTGATCAGCACGCAGGATTTCGTGTCGACACCCCAACTCCGGGAGGTGATGACGAGCAAGGACGGCCAGGCCTGGAACCTTCCGGTGAGCCTCGTCGGCAGCATGGGCACGCCGAAGGGGCAGGCGGCGTACCGCGCCGCGGGCGAGATCGTCAAGGAGACGACCGCCGACACCTCGCTGCAGGCCAACATGGTGGGCGCGGCGGCGACGCTGGAGGACATCAACGCCATCGGTGCGCGCGACCAGCGGGTGATCGAGATCGCCACGATCGGAACGATTTTTACGATTCTGCTGATCGTCTACCGCAGCATCATCGGGATGCTGATCCCACTATTGACGATCGGTCTGGCGCTCGGCGTGGCCAACCAGGCGGTGGCCGGACTCGGCGAACTCGGACTCGGATTGGGACCGCAGACCATCGTCTTGATGACCGGCATGCTGATGGGGGCCGGTACCGACTTCTCGATCTTCTTCTTCAGTCGCTACCACGAACTCATCCGGGAAGGGATGGAGTCCGACGAGGCCATGGTGGGCGCCCTGGTGACGATCGGCAAGGTGGTCGCCGGGTCCGCGGCGACCACGGCCATCGCGTTCATCGGGCTGGCGTTCACCACCCTCGGCGTCTTCGCCACCGTGGGCCCGGCGCTGTCGGTGACGATCGCTATCGGGTTCCTGGCCTCGATCACGTTGCTGCCGTCGCTCATCGTGCTCGCCGGGCGGCGCGGCTGGGTCAAGCCCCGCAAGGATTTGACCGGTCGGTTTTGGCGCCGCTCAGGGATTCAGATCGTCCGCAGGCCGGTCGCCCATCTGGTCGGCAGCCTCGCCGTGCTGATCGTTCTGGCGGCGTGCGCCGGGTTCGTCAAGTTCAACTACGACGATCGCAAGGCGCTGCCCGCCGACTCGGAGAGCAACCTGGCTTACCAGGCGATGGACGACCACTTCCCGATCAGCACCACGATGCAGCAATTCGTCGTGGTCCAGGCGCCTGATCAGGATCTGCGATCGCCGCGTTCGCTCGCCGACATGGAGGAGATGGCGCAGCGGATCGCCGCGCTGCCCGACATTGACATGGTGCGCGGTATCACCCGGCCGACGGGGGAGGTGCTCGAACAGGCCAAGGCCACCTACCAGGCCGGTGAGGTGGGCGGGAAGCTCGACGAGGCGTCGACCCTCATCGTAGACAACGACACCAACCTCAACCAGCTCAGCGGTGGAGCCCACCAGCTCGCCGACGTCCTGGACCAGGTTCGCGACGGCGTCATCGGTGCGGCCGGCAGTGTGCGCGGGCTGGCCGGTGCGCTCGACGACATGTCGCGCAAGTACGGCGGCGCCAAGACGCTCGACGAGATCGACCGGACGGCTCGGCTGGTGACGAACATGCGTGATCTCGGTGATGCGATCGGTGTCGACGTCAACCGGATGACCGACATCTATGCGTGGGCCGATCCGGTGCTGCGCTCGTTGGACACCAGCCCGACCTGCGATGCGGACCCTGAGTGCGTCAGCTCGCGGGAAGACATGCGACGCATCGTCAGCACCCGGGAGAGCCTCTACCTGAACAGCATCTCCGACCTGGGCAGCGAACTGCAGAACACCGAGGGCTATCAGACCCTCGACGAAACGATCCAGGGGCTCAGCAAGAGCCTCAAGACCGCGACGGCCGCCGCGCGAGAACTCGGCCTCGACGAACCGAACGGCGTGCAGAACAAGATCCGCGAGGCCACTCAAGGGGCAAACACGCTGGCCGATTCCAGCCGCCAACTCGCCGAGGGTGTGCAGCTGCTGGTCGATCAGACCAAAAACATCGGTGGCGGTCTGGACCAGGCATCGGACTTCCTACTGGCGATGAAACGTGACGCGGCCGAACCCAACCAAGCGGGTTTCTACATCCCACCGCAGTTTCTCACCCAGCCGGAGTTCAAGAAGGCCGCGAATCTGTTCGTCTCGAAGGACGGGCACACCGCACGCTACCTGGTGCAGACTGCGCTGGATCCGTTCGGGACCGAGGCGATGGACCAGGTCGACGACATCGTCGGCGCCGCCGAGGGGGCGAGGCCCAACACCACGCTGGCCAACGCGGACATCTCGATGGTGGGCTTCTCGCCGGTACAGGCCAACCTGCGGGAGTACTACAACGGTGACATCCGGTTCATCATCATCTTCACACTTCTGGTGGTGTTCCTGGTCCTGGTCCTGCTGCTGCGGGCCATCGTCGCGCCGATCTACCTGGTCGCCTCCGTCGTGCTGTCCTATGTGTCCGCGATCGGGATCGGCGTGGTGTTCTTCCAGTTCATCCTCGGACAGGAATTGGCCTGGACGGTGCCGGGTATGGCGTTCTTGGTGCTGGTGGCCGTCGGCGCCGACTACAACCTGTTGCTTATTGCACGAATACGCGAGGAATCCCGCGACGGGATCCGCACCGGGATCATCCGCACCGTGGGCGCCACGGGCGGTGTGATCACCTCTGCCGGTTTGATTTTCGCAGCGTCGATGTTGTCGCTGACGGTGAGCAGCATCGGGACGGTCATCCAGCTCGGCTTCGTCATCGGCGTCGGGTTGCTGCTCGACACGTTCATCGTCCGAACCGTCACCGTGCCGGCCGCCGCTGTGCTGATCGGCAATGCGAACTGGTGGCCGTCCAAACCGAAGTACGAGGAGCGGGTGCGCCGGGGCGAGGCGGCCGACGCGGACACCGTCCCGCTGCTGCCACGCAGTCCGCGTGCACGGGTGCGTCAGCGTCTGGCCGAAGTCACCCAGGCGTACCGCGCGGTGCGGGACGATCGCCTGCCGGAGCAGGTGCCAAAGGCGACGACGGCTCGCATCGATGTCTGACATCCGGCTTCGAGTGCACATGACACGTCTAGGAACAGATTCGAGGGGGGGGGCTATCACATGACGGTGAGCGTCATCGGATATTCCTGCGGGAGGGCAAGACGATCGAGGACACCCTGCAGCCCGACCGATTGGTGTTCGGAGTGACCTCCGAGGCCGCTGAGAAGACGCTGCGCGAGGTGTACGCCGCTCTCCTCGACGCCGGTACACCGCATCTCACCACATACCTCCCGACCGCCGAGATGGTCAAGGTGGCGGCGAATTCGTTTTTCGCCACCAAGATCTCGTTCATCAACGCGATGGCCGAGATGTGTGAAGCCGTCGATGCCGACGTGGTCACCCTCAGCGAGGTGCTGGGATACGACAGTCGGATCGGGCGCAGGTCCCTCAACGCGGGGCTCGGCTTCGGCGGTGGCTGTCTTCCCAAGGATATCCAAGCGTTCAGTGCCCGAGCCGGCGAGGTGGGCGCCTCGGCAGCGCTGACCTTCCTTCACGATGTCTACAAGATCAACATCCACCGACGAGAGAAGGCGGTGTCGTGGCCGGGGCGCTGATCGGCGGGGATTTCCTCGGCAAGAACATCACCGTGCTCGGAGCGGCGTTCAAACCCGACAGCGACGACGTGCGGGACTCACCTGCCCTCAACGTCGCGGCCGCCATGCATCTCAAGGGCTCCTATGTCCGCATGCACGACCCCAAGGCGATTTCCAACGCCAGATTTGGGTTCCCCACGCTCACCTACTGTGACGACGTTCAGGAGGCGTGCAGGAACGCCGACTTGATCGTGTTGGCCACCGAGTGGGATGAATACCGCAATCTGGACCCGGTCGCGCTCCGATCGACCGTACGGACACCGACCCTGTTGGACACCCGCAACGCGCTCGACGCCGAACTCTGGACGAGCGCCGGCTGGCGGGTCTACGGCCTGGGCCGCGGGCATCTCAATGTCTGACGGTGCTGCCTTGACTGATTTCGTCGAGCGGATCCGCGACCGGCTGATGAACGACCTGAGGCCCGTCTTCGCCGGAGTACCCGAGTGGGATCTGGTCGATTTCCCGCATCACTTCAACTGCGGCGATCACGTGATCTGGCTTGGATGTCTCAAGATCGCCGAGGAGTTCGGCATCAGGGTGTGCTCGACCACGTCGTCACATACCTACCGAGCTGACAAGCTGAAAGCGACTGGGCCGATTGTGATTAACGGTGGGGGCAATCTGGGCGGCCTCTACCCGCACCATGACGACCTCAGACTTCGAATCCTGACCGACTTCCGCAACCGGCCGATCGTGCAGATGCCACAGTCAATTGAGTTGACGAACGCAGACGCCTTGGGAAAGTTGAAGCGGGCGGTCGCACTGCACGGCGACTTCACACTCCTCGTGCGCGACCACCGGTCCCTCGTGATTGCCCGCCGGGAATTCGACTGCCGGACCGAACTCGTTCCCGACGCAGCGTTCGCTCTCGGGAACCTCGAACGGAGACCACCTCGCGAAGAGGTTGTGTTGCATGCGCGACAAGATGACGAAGCCGCCGGTGAACAGATTTCAGGGCACCCGACCGTTGACTGGAACAAAGCCGGAATCCTCAGTCTCCGCAATCTCGGGAGAAGTGCTGTCTCCGTGGCCGACAAGCTGTCGTCTCCTGTGCTGACTTCAGCCGTGGCGAACCGCTTCGCGCAACAGAATCTTGACTGCGCCATCCGCACATTATCGAGAGGACGTTTCCTCGTAACCGATCGACTGCACGGCCACGTCATCGCCACACTCTGCGGAATCGAGCACATCGTGGTGAACGATCGATACGGCAAGGTCCAAGCGCTCTGGGAAGCCTGGACTAAGAACGCGCCCATGGCGACCTTCGTCCCGACGTGGATCACCGCCGAAACTGCCTTGGCGGAACGCATCAGCCGCCGATACGTGTTCTGAGCGCGGCCACCATGAGCATTCGGGACCATGAGTTATCGTCACAGCCCGTGGGGGATTCGGTCGATGTCAGCGTGGTCATCCCCGTGCGCAACGGCGGCCCGTTCCTCAGCCGGCAGATCGAGGCGTTGCTCGCCCAGGAATCGGACGCGACCTTCGAGGTGGTCGTCGCCGACAACGGATCGACAGATGACACGGCGCAAGTCGCACAGAGGCTTGCGGAGCGCGATCCACGGGTGCGTGTGGTGGACGCCTCCCGAGGCGTAGGCGTCAACGTGGCGCGCAACGTGGGCGCTGGAGCCGCGAAAGGTCGGGTCATCCTGTTGACCGACGCCGACGACGTCGTGCATCCCGGATGGGTCGACGCCTACTGGCGGGCATTCCAGAACGGTGCTCACACAGCCGGCGGCTCACTGCACCGCAAACTCGAGGACGGCACGGTGCTGGCCACAGAATCGCAGCTGTACTCATCGCGGATGACCGGTTGTGCCTACGCGAATGGCACGAACTGCGGGTTCACCCGGGCGGCGTTCGATGCGGTGGGCGGCTTCGACGAAAACTTGATGGGCGGCGCCGACGAGATCGACTTTTTCACCCGCACGTCCCGCAACGGGCATCGGATGACGCTGGTGGCCGATGCCGTCGTCGACAAGCGTCAGCACACCGACCTGTCGGCGGCCTTCCACCAGCACTTCAACTTCGGCCGCGGCGAGATCCTTCTCGCCACCAGGTTCAAGCCGTCGATGGTGTCGCTGCCCATGGCAGCTGTTGCGGCCGTGCATGCCCTACTGTGGTTCACCGCCTGGACCACCGTGGGCCGGCTGCGGCGGTGGCGGCGTCCGACGGTGATGCGGGTGGCCTTCGCACTCGGCATGCTGGTTGAAGAGGTGAAGATGCTGTCGCGTTGAGCCTTTCATGCGCTTGGCGCGCTCCGGTTGAACTGTCCTTCAAGGAGGTTGATCGATGGCTGAGCCGACGATCGAGGTCATCATCCCGGTGCGTGACATGGCTGACCACCTGCCGAAGTTACTCCGGCCGTTGCTCGCCCAAACAGCAGACGGCGATTGGATCACTGTCGTCGACGACGCATCTGGCGACGACACCGCAGCGGTGGCGCGCTCGCTCGGGGCCGGTGTGGTGGCGTTGAAGGACAGTCGTGGCCCCTACTATGCGCGTCAAGTCGCGGCAAGCAGATCGACCGCTGACATCCTGTTGTTCACCGACGCCCGGTGCCGGCCCCTTCCCGGCCTACTCGAGGCGCATCGCACGCTTCAGCGTCAGCCGGGAGTCGCCTTGTCATGCACCAACGTTCGTACGTTGTCCGGGCCCACGCTCGCTGCGAAACTGGCCGCCGGCATGCAACCGTTCATGCTTCCGCGCGGCGGCGGGGCGATGAAGGCGACCATCGGCATGGTGCCACCTCGGCCCGACTACTATCCGACCGCCAATCTCGGGATGGACAGGGTTGCCTTCGCCACGGTGGGCGGGTTCAGATCGATGCGCGGCGGCGGCGACACCGACATCTGTTGGCGCATCCAGGAGCAGTCACTGGGCACGATCGCCACCGACACCCGTGTACTGATGGAGTGGGAGCCGCGGAACTCGATGCGGGACCTGGCAAGCCAATGGAAGCGTTACGGGCACAGCAACGCCTACATGCGCTGGGTGCACCGCAATGACGACGACGCCAGCCTGGGCGACGCCTCACCACGGCGGCATTCGCCGATGGAGGCCTGGGCGACGCTGCGAGCCGAACTACGGCGACCGCCGGCCGAACTGGCAGCCACGGCCCTGGTCGGTGTGGCATTCCAGTACGGCTACTTCTCGGCGAAGTTGAACAGTTCGCAGTTCGAGATGCCGGCGTACTTCGACGTGGCTCCCGATCTGGACTCCGCCTGAGAGACCCGGGCGCGGGGCGAGGCCGGCGCACGTCGATCACGGCGTGGACGGATCAGCAGAACCACCGTGGTCCGCGGCGGATCCGCCGGTGCCGGCGCCCTTTTGCGCCACCGGGTCACGGCCGTCATCGCGACGCCCAAGGGGCCGCGACACGTCGCCGTCGCGTCGGCGAAACACAGTTCGTGCTTCGGAGGGCCAGCGACTTCCCCCGCTCAGCATCAGCGACCATGTGCCGACGCAGGGCACTACCGCGAGCTAAAACAGCAGGGAATACCCAACTTTCCCGTGGCCGGCCGTCGTGCCCGGTCGAACTACCTCACGACCGGTCTCCAGATCGCAGCTCACCCATCCGCGCGCGAGGGTGCCACCACGACACGAAGGCCCCATAGGCGGTGACGGCGTGACTGAACGTCATGTTCATCACCAGATGCACGCCCAGGTGAAAGACTGTTGTCGCGATGGCCAGCGTGGTACGAAAGGCGCGCCACCACGGCAGTGCGAGCAGGATGGCCAATTCGAATGCGACGGTCAACCAGTCGGCGAGTTCCCACGCGGGCCGGTAGTCGTGCGCAGCGACCCACCCGCCAACCAGTTCGTTCTGTCCTGCGTCAGGAAGCCGAGCACGGAATATCCGCGTGCGGCTTGGCTGCCGAACGAGAGCCACCCCGTCAGGAGCTTCGTCAGCGCGGCGGTGAAGAAACCCCACCCGATCAGGAGGCCCAGTAGGCGTAACGGCCATTGCTGTAGTTGCGAGGGTTGCCGCTTCTCAACGCGTCGATCGGGAAGCGGTCGCCCCAGTTGGCGAAGGCAAGCACCAGGGGAACCAGCCGAGCAGAATGGTGTGGTCGACCTTGCTCAAGCTGTAGGTGATGCCATACGTGGTGATGAGCATCGCCGAACGGTGTACGACGGTTCATACTCGATCGCGGATTCATCAGCCGCCTCGTAGGTCGCCTTCTGCCATACGATGTCGAGCCACGAAACGGCTTCACCGGGGAAGCGATCGCCGATCCGCGACTTCAGCCACGCCACCGCCTCTGGGGCGGACGTGAAATTCTCGTTCTTGTACGCGTTCCACACGAACGTGACAGTGAAAACTATCCGTATCGTGCGTTTACTGGTGTGCCTCATCGATGCCCTGATTCGTGGATGGTGGCCGTCGCCAACCGCGGGACAAAGCGACCGTACAACCCGCGGACGTCCCCACGGGCGCAACCAAAGATATGCAACTCAGCTTCCGGAGCCTCTCAGCTGTCCACCTTGCCGCCCTCGACCGCGCTCCGATATCCCCGGACGGTGAGCGGTACGAACACGGCCGCGATGACGGTGGCCCACAACGCCGTCAGCAGCATCGGGCGTGTCACGTCGCCTCCAGCGGCCAGCGCACGCATGGTCGCGGCGGGCGCTGCGAGGGGCTGTAATTCCGCCAGCGGCCGCAGGACAGCCGGAACTCTTTCAGGGGGCGCGAGCGTCCCGAACGCCAAACCCACAGAGATCGTCTGGACCCACGTCAGAATGATCCGGCCCTGTGGCCGCAGAGCGAGGGTGATCACCACCATCGCGAAGACGACCACCACGATGACCGGGATCAGCAGATATCCGAGCAGCTCCGGCCAGCCCCCGGAGAACCGGAAGCCCATCACATATCCGGCCACGACGACGACCGCCGATGCCACGAACGTGCGCAGGGCTTCGGCAAGCAGCGCACCGGTCAACGGTGCCGTCCGGTGCACCGGCATGATCCACATGCGGGTGAGCAGACCGCTGTCGCGGTCCCAGGGCACCATGAGGCCGGCGCCGACAGCGCCCGCCATGGCCCCGGCCAGCGTGCACACCGGGATCAGCTCGTTCAACCCGCTACTACCGGTGATGCGAACCATCGACTTGCCCACCAGCGCGCCGTAGATGACCAGCAACAAGGTTGGAAACAGCAAGGCCTGCAGCGGCACCATCGGGTAGCGACGCCACTGGATGAAAAGCCGGCTGGCGAAGACCCAACTCTCGGTCAGCAGCGAGTGCTGGTGTTCCGACGTGGAGGTCACGGTGTCCGTCCCTGCACCCGGACGGCGATCGTGCCCAACACCACCAGCAGACCGATGCACCATGCCACGCTGACCCCGAGGGTGCCCGGCTCGACCTGACCGATGGTGAAACCGCGCATCGCCTCGGTGATCTGTGAGACCGGCTGGTAGAGCACGAAGCCCTGGAGCCACGAGGGGAACGCGTCGAGCGGCGCCAGCCCGGTCGACAACAGGACGAGAAGCAGTTGGGGGACCAGAAGCAGTTGGCTGGCCACCTCGGTCCGGGCGGCCTTCGTGCCGGTCGCGTCCGCACCGAGCGACAACCCCAAGGTCAGCGTCAACGCCATCAAGACGAACGCGGCACCGTAGCCGTACCCGGTGGTGAAGCGGAATCCGAAACAGTACGCGGCCAGAACCGACGCCAACACCGCCAGCCCGCCGCGGATCAGGCAGTAAACCATCCTCGCCGTCAACATCGCATAAGGCGAGATCGGCAATGTGCGCATCCGCGTGCTCAGGCCGCTGATCGCGTCCCACGCTGCCCGATCGGTTGTGGTCAGCGCACCGAACAACATCGCCTGAACGACCACCGCCGGCAACACGTATTGCGTGTAGCTCATCTGGCCGGTTGTGATGACATCGCGCAGCAGGAGCGTCAGGCCCGCCAACACGAAGATCGGCATGAGCACCGCGAACACCAGATCCACTCGACCGCGCAGCAGTGTGCGGCGCGTCAGGAGCGCGATTGCCGTCACTTCAACGACGCCGGGGTGGTCAGATGGAGGAACACCTCATCGAGTGACGGTCGGCGAAGTGAGATGTCGAGCAACTCGATGTCCAGGTCACTGAGCCGTCTGAACACTTCGGAGAGGGTCGCCACGCCGTGCGCCGCGGGTACGGAGACACTGCTGGTGCCGGAATCGACCTCCACCTCGGCGAAGTCGGCCAGCGCCGCGGCGATGCGGGGCACCTCCTCAGGACTTCTCGCGGTCATCTGGCAATAGCTGACACCGGTTTGCTGCTTGAGTTCATCGGCGGTGCCGCTGGCGACGATCCTCCCGGCATTTAGGATCACCACCGAATCGCTGAGGATGTCGGCCTCTTCGAGGTACTGCGTCGTCAGCAGCACGGTGATGTCCTGGGCCGCCATCGATGAGACCAGGTTCCAGACGTCGCGTCGGCTGCGGGGATCGAGGCCGGTCGTCGGCTCATCGAGGAAGAGGACCTTCGGCGGGACCACGAGCGACACCGCGATGTCGATTCGGCGACGCATACCGCCGGAGTAGGTGTTGACTCGTCGGTCGGCTGCATCCGCCATGTCGAATTGGTCGACCAGCTCATCGGCGCGGGCCCGGGCGTCTGAGCGGCGTAGACCCCGCAGCCGTCCGAACAGGATGAGGTTCTCGCGCCCGGTGAGCCGGGAATCCAAGGCAGCGTCCTGTCCGGTGACGCCGATTCGACGACGCACCTCCGCCGGTGCCTGCGACACGTCGTAACCAGCGACGATCGCCTGACCCGAACTCGGCCGCAGCAATGTCGACAGGATTCTGACCGTCGTCGTCTTACCGGCGCCGTTGTGCCCTAACAGCGCGCAAACCGACCCCGTCGGGACGGAGAAGCTGACATCACGCAGAGCCGGAACACCCCCGCCGAACGTCTTCGCGACGTTGATGACCTCGATCACGGGAGCTCCCCATACGGGAAGTGGACCGGTTGGTGTGTGGCTGTCATGCGTCGAGGCGGGTGAAGGCGCCCTCGCGGTAGAGCTCGGCGCAGGAGGCGCGGCGCACCTTGCCGCTGGTGGTGATCGGGATCGAGCCGCGGGGGACGAGTACCAGGTCGGCGGCGCTGATCCCGTGGGCGGTGGAGACCGCGCTGGTCACCCTGTTCTTTAGGTCTGCGAAGTTCGCGGCGGCGTCCTCCTCGGTGTCCCCGCGCTTCTTGACCTCCACGATGGCGACCAGTTGTTCGGTCCGGTCCTGTTCGACGGAGATGGCGGCGACCCGGCCGCCGGAGATCTCCTGGATCGTGCCTTCGATGTCGTCGGGATAGTGGTTGCGGCCGCGCACGATCAGCAGGTCCTTGAGCCGTCCCATGATGAACAACTCACCTTCGGAGATGAAGCCCAGGTCACCGGTACGCAGCCACGGCCCCGGGTCGGTACCCGACGACGGGGACTCGAGGAATGCGTTGAAGACGTCCTCGGTCTGTTCGGGTTTCCGCCAGTACCCGAGGCACACGTTCTCCCCGCGCACCCAGATCTCGCCGATCGCGCCGGCTGACAACTCGTTCCTGGTCTGCGGGTCGACGATCCGGACCGCGGGTGAGTTGGGGCTGCCGTAACTCACCAGCGGGGTGCCGGTCGCGCTCGCGCAACGCTTAGCATGCCCGGCCGACAGCTTCTCGGGTTCGAAATGCACGATCGTCGGCGGCTTTTCGGGGGCATCCGTCGCCACGTAGAGCGTCGCCTCGGCCAGCCCGTAGGCTGGGCGCAGCACCTCCTCGGGCAGGTTGAACTTGCCGAAACGCTGCGCGAAACGCTTCAGGGTCGCGTCGTGCACCCGCTCGCTGCCGCTGATGATGATGCAGGTGTTGCCGAGGTCGTACCCGGCCATGTCGTCGTCGGAGGTCTTGCCCACGGCGAGTTCGAAGGCGAAGTTCGGACCCGCGGTGATGGCGAGCGGGCTGCTGGCCACCATCTGCATCCACCGCCCCGGTCGGGCCAGGAACGACAGCGGGGTGGTGAACACCGTCGGCCAGCCGGCGAGGATAGGGGCGAATACCCCGAGCAGCAGCCCCATGTCGTGATAAAAGGGCAGCCACGTCACCGCCGTGGTTCCGGGCGGAGCGATCCCGCCGTAGTGGGCCAGGAACGAGGCCATGATCTGCTCGAAGTTGGCCGACAGATTGCGGTAGGACACCATCACGCCCGCCGGGGTGCGCGTGGAGCCCGAGGTGTACTGCAGGTAGGCGGTCTGCGGTCGGTCCACCGGGCGCGCCGCCGACTTCGGCCGGCTCTCGAGGTCGAGCAGGTCGACCTCGATCAGCGTCGCCGCGGTCTCGCCGTTCTCCGGCGTCACATACTCGGTGACCATTGCGCCGATCGAGGACGTGGTGAGCACGACGGTGGGGGCGGCGTCGCGCAACACCGCGCTGATCCGCTCGTCGTGCACGCCGGGCATGGGTGTGGACAGCGGCACCGCGATAAGCCCCGCCTGCAACGAGCCAAGGAACGCGACCAGGTAGTCGAGTCCCTGCGGTGCGACGATCACGGCCCGGTCACCGGGCTGCGCGCGTTCGCTGAGGTCATGCGCGAGGTTCACCGTGCGGCGGTACAGTTGCGCCCACGTGAGCGACTCGCGGACGCCTTCGACGGTCTTCTCGTAATCGATAAACGTGAATGCCGTGTCGTTGGGCTGCAGACTTGCGCGTTCCCGCAGCACGGTGGGAAGTGAAGACGCAGTCATAGCGGGGACCTTCATCCTTGCCGTAGCGAACAATCCTTTCGAGCATAAGGCACCCAATGCCCAAAACGCGCATTCGCCGACGACGGCGAAATGCGCCGAGCGTGTTCCTGATGAGCTGACCGGCTTGGCCTGCCTACCTTCGGAAATGCCCGGATCTGATTGCTGGCGTCGTCGCCATCAAGGACGTGCGCCGGTGAACCACCTGGTCTTGACCCGCCATGAGTGTGCGGAGGCGAGAGCAAAGCCGGCGCCGCACAGGCAGGCGAAGATCCACACCAGGGTTCCGCCCTCGACCGCCAGCAGCCACGGCACGTAGGCGGTGGCGATGCGGATCGCGCAGGCGATGATGCCGCTCGCCGACGCCACCAAGTAGATGTCCGCGATGCGCCGCGACCTCGGATCCTTGCGCAGGACGAGCATGGCGTGGTCGTCCTGGAGGCGGTCCAGCGCGTTGTAGACGACCGCTGAGGCGGCCACGATGTAGAGGTCGTGGGCGATGTAGTCCTCGAGGTTCGACTTGCCGGTGAGTTCGCGAAGCAGGTGTCCGAGGGTTTCGGAGGCAAGCGGCGACATCAGCACCACAGCGCCAAGCTGCAACGCGATGTTGAGGGTGGCGGCAACCTCCCAGCGAGAATTCCACGTGATTCGGCGGATCCACAGACTCCACGCCATAGCGCAAACCGTGGTGGCAATGAGTAACGCGAGTGTCATCGGGAGTCGCTCTCGTGCCGAAAGGCCGTCAGCAAATGGTACGGACTACAGCGGTGGAGCGCCGGGACGCGGCGCCAATTCCGACAGTTTTGGCCTGCGTCGTGTCGTCGGCGCAGCTTCGGCAACCGTGGTCACGGTGAACGGGGCCGACTCGACGTAGTGTCACACTTCCTGACGGGTCATCAGGCCGAACCTGATTTGAAGGTCCGGATAGCTCAGCGCGAACCGGTCGGCGACGCGTCGTAGCTCCTCAGCGTCGGGATAGTTGTAGCTCCTCAGCGTCGGGATAGTTTACTCTTTGATCCGGCGGTAATACGTACTGCTGGAGAAGCCCAGAGCGTCGTAGACTGCTTTGGCGTCCACGTCGCCGTCGAGCAAATGGTCGAGCAACGCTTTGAGCTGTCTGCCGTTCTCGTCGGTGCGTGGCATTCGTCCACGATAGATGCCGTTCCGGAAAACCCAGTGGCAACCGCCCCTTGCATTCCCATACCTATATTGACACGTACCTATATTATTGACACGTACCTATATTGACACGGCTGTCACCTGTCGGCAGTGGTCTCCCAATCCTGGGACACACCGCGTAGCGTGTCCCTCATGGTTGCTCCCCGCCTGGCTAAACGGCGCGGGTTCGCGACGGACGTCGCGGTATCTGCCCTGCGGATGCGGGTCACCGACCGTGACGCACCCCTCGGCTCGCATCCCGGCAACCCGGTTCACCTGTCGGCGCCGCTCGACACGGTGCTGACCCTCGAACTGGACGGGGCCGCGTTCGCGCTCGGGGTGGCGGCCGACGAACTGCTGCTCGCTGCGTTGGGGCGCGCCCTCGCGCGCACCATGGGCGAGGGTGTCGGCGCCGTCGACGTCGTCGGGGACGGCCGCTCGGTGCCTGCACTGGTCGATCTGCACTGCGTCGGTGAGGCGGAACTCGACGCCACCGAGATGGTGCTCATGGCGCATCATGCGCTGACCGATGTGTCGACCGGCCGCCTTGCCGGCTTCATCGGTGGCCACGCGCCCACCGCCGACGTGTTCTTCAACTACGTCGGCACCACGCCGGCCCGCGGCACCGAGCCACCGCTACTCGGACACGCACTGGAGATCCGCGCCTATCGTGACCGTGGGGTGATGCAGGTGGATTGGTGGTTCGACAGCCAGCGGTTCGACGGCGCCACCGTCCAGGAACTGGCCGAACAGTTCCCGCTGGCGCTCATCGCGCTGACCTCCGAAGCGACGCCGTGGGCGTAACCGCTAGAATGGCTGTTCAGCGGCACTGATCCGGCCATCACCGGGGAGCCTCCGGAAGAACCGTCACCTCGTAGGTGGCCCACTAGACCCGGACGGGTTGGCCCGTCACAGCCTCGAATCAAGCGGCGCACACCGTAGTGCGCAAGCGGGGTGGTACCGCGGCGCTCACGCATCGGCGTGACGTCGTCCCCGTGCCGGATCGTTTCAGGCTTCCGAGGCCGGAGGCCGCAATTTGGCACAGGAGACAACGCGAGTGACCGCCTACCCCAAACCGGCCAGTGGAGCGCCGAACTTCCCCGAACTGGAAGCCGACGTCCTGCGTTACTGGGACAGCGACGACACCTTCCGTGCCAGCATCGCGCGGCGCGACGAGGCGCCCGAGTACGTTTTCTACGACGGGCCTCCGTTCGCCAACGGGCTGCCGCACTACGGACACCTGCTGACCGGGTACGTCAAGGACATCATCCCGCGCTACCGCACCATGCGCGGCTACAAGGTGGAACGCCGCTTCGGCTGGGACACCCACGGCCTGCCCGCCGAACTCGAGGTGCAGCGCCAGCTCGGCATCACCGACAAGGCCGACATCGACGCCATGGGCATCGAGAAGTTCAACGACGCCTGCCGCGCCTCGGTGCTCAGATACACCGACGAGTGGCGCACCTACGTCACCCGCCAGGCGCGCTGGGTCGACTTCGACAACGACTACAAGACGCTGGATCTCGGCTTCATGGAGTCGGTGATCTGGGCGTTCAAGCAACTGTGGGACAAGGGCCTGGCGTACCAGGGTGTGCGGGTGTTGCCGTACTGCTGGAACGACGAGACGCCGCTGTCGAGCCACGAGCTGAGGATGGACGACGACGTCTACCAGAGCAGACAGGACCCCGCGATCACCGTCGGCTTCCGGGTGGTCGACGGCCCGCTGGCCGGATCGCACTTGCTGGTGTGGACGACGACACCGTGGACGCTGCCGTCGAATCAGGCGGTCGCGGTCAACCCGGACGTGACCTACGTACAGGTCTGCGCCGGGGAGGGGCGCCGCTATGTCCTGGCTGAGGCCCGGTTGGCCGCCTACGCCCGCGAACTCGGCGAGCAACCCCAGGTGCTGGCCACCGTCACGGGCAGCGAACTGCTCGGCACCCGCTACCTGCCGCCGTTCCCGTACTTCACCGACGAGCCCGAGGCGCACAACGCCTGGCAGGTGCTGCGCGGCGACTTCGTCACCACCGAGGACGGCACCGGCATCGTCCACATGGCACCGGCGTACGGCGAGGACGACAAGGCGACCACCGACACCGTCGGCATCACCCCGGTCACCCCGGTCGATCCCAAGGGCAGGTTCGACGCAAGCGTGCCGGACTACCGGGGGCAGCACGTCTTCGACGCCAACCCACAGATCATCCGCGACCTGAAGAACGGGACCGGATCCGCCGGGGCGAACGGTGCCGTCCTGGTTCGGCACGAGACCTACGAGCACTCCTACCCGCACTGCTGGCGCTGCCGCAATCCGCTGATCTACCGGGCCGTGTCGTCGTGGTTCGTCAAGGTCACCGACTTCCGCGACCGCATGGTGGAACTCAACCAGGAGATCACCTGGTATCCCCAACACGTCAAGGACGGTCAGTTCGGCAAGTGGCTGCAGGGCGCCCGGGACTGGTCGATCTCGCGAAACAGGTACTGGGGCACGCCGATCCCGGTGTGGACGTCAGACAATCCGCAATACCCGCGGATCGACGTCTACGGCAGCCTCGACGAACTCGAACGGGATTTCGGGGTGCGGCCGACCAACCTGCACCGGCCGTTCATCGACGAGTTGACCCGGCCCAACCCCGATGACCCCACCGGGCGCTCGACGATGCGCCGCATCGAGGACGTGCTCGACGTGTGGTTCGACTCCGGGTCGATGCCCTACGCGCAGGTGCACTATCCGTTCGAAAACCGGGACTGGTTCGACGGCCGGGAGGGGCAGGACCCGCATTTCCCCGGTGACTTCATCGTCGAGTACATCGGCCAGACCCGCGGCTGGTTCTACACCCTGCACGTGCTGGCGACCGCGCTGTTCGACCGACCGGCTTTCAAAACCTGTGTGGCGCATGGCATCGTGCTCGGTAACGACGGCCAGAAGATGAGCAAGTCGCTGCGCAACTATCCCGACGTCACCGAGGTGTTCGACCGTGACGGCTCGGATGCGATGCGCTGGTTCCTGATGGCCTCGCCGATCCTGCGCGGCGGCAACCTGGTGGTCACCGAACAGGGCATCCGTGAGGGTGTGCGGCAGGTGCTGCTGCCGTTGTGGAACGCGTACACCTTCCTGGCGTTGTATGCGCCACAGAAGGGAACCTGGCGCACGGACTCCACCCATGTGCTCGACCGGTACATCGTCGCGAAGCTGGCGCACCTGCGTGACGACCTCACCGAGTCACTGGATGTCTGCGACATCTCGGGTGCATGCGAAGAACTGCGGCAGTTCACCGAGGCGCTGACCAACTGGTATGTGCGGCGCTCGCGTTCGCGGTTCTGGGAGGAGGATGCGGACGCGATCGACACGTTGCACACCGTGCTCGAGGTGACCGGACGACTGGCCGCGCCGCTGCTGCCGTTGATCACCGAGGTGATCTGGCGCGGGGTCACCGGTGAGCGTTCGGTGCACCTGACCGACTGGCCGTCGGCTGACGAACTGCCGAAGGACGCGGCGTTGGTCGCCGCGATGGACCAGGTCCGCTCGGTGTGCTCGACTGCGTCGTCGCTGCGCAAAGCCAAGAAGCTGCGGGTCCGGCTACCGCTGCCGAAACTGATTGTCGCCGTCGATGACCCATCTCAGCTGGCGCCCTTCGCCGATCTGATCGCCGACGAGTTGAACGTCAAGGCGGTCGAGCTGACCGACGACATCGACACCTACGGCCGCTTCGAGCTCACGGTGAACGCCCGCGTCGCCGGTCCACGCCTGGGTAAGGACGTGCAGGCGGCGATCAAGGCGGTCAAGGCAGGGGAGGGTGTGGTCAACGCTGACGGCACGCTGACCGCCGGCCCCGCGGTGCTCCAGCCCGGTGAGTACACCTCCCGGCTGGTGGCCGCCGACGCCGACTTCACCGCGGCGCTGCCCGACGGCGCCGGTCTGGTGGTGCTCGACGGCACCGTGACACCGGAGCTCGAAGCGGAGGGCTGGGCCAAGGACCGCATCCGCGAACTGCAGGAACTGCGCAAGTCGAGCGGTCTCGAGGTCTCGGACCGGATCAGCGTGGTGATGTCGGTGCCACCGGCGCACGAGGAGTGGGCGCGCACTCACCGTGACCTGATCGCCGGAGAAATCCTGGCGACTGCGTTCGAATTCGGCGAGCCCACCGACGGCGCGGAGATCGGCGACGGGGTGCGGGTGGCGATCACGAAGGCCTGACGGTCAGCCGCGCGTGACGCGCGCGGACTCCTCGCCCAGCGTCACGGTGTCACCTGGATGCAGTTGCCGTCCCCGGCGAACCTCTATGTCGCCGTTTACGGTGACATGCCCGTCGGCGATCGCCGATTTGGCGTCCGCCCCGCTGTCGATCAGCGAGGCAAGTTTGAGGAACTGCCCGAGACGGATCGTCTCGTCACCGATCGGAACCTCGCGCGCCGCCATGGAGGTCAGGCTAACAACGCCCTAGCATCGGCAGATGTGGACGCGCGCTGGGTCCTGCACCTGGACATGGACGCGTTCTTCGCGTCGGTCGAGCAGTTGACCCGGCCCACCCTGCGGGGCCGGCCGGTGCTGGTCGGCGGTCTCGGCGGACGCGGTGTGGTGGCCGGCGCCAGTTACGAGGCCAGGGTGCACGGCGCGCATTCGGCGATGCCGATGCACCAGGCCCGCCGCCTGGTCGGCGCCTCTGCGGTGGTGCTGCCGCCGCGGGGCGTGGTGTACGGCGTAGCGAGTCGCCGCGTGTTCGACACCGTGCGGACGGTTGTCCCGGTGCTCGAGCAGCTGTCGTTCGACGAGGCGTTCGGCGAACCGCAGGAGTTGGCCGGCGCGTCGGCGGCCGACGTGGAGATGTTCTGCGAGCGGTTGCGCGCGCGGGTACTGCACGAGACCGGGCTGGTAGCCTCGGTCGGCGCAGGCTCGGGTAAGCAGATCGCCAAGATCGCCTCCGGGCTGGCCAAACCGGACGGCATCCGGGTGGTTCCCCGCGGCGACGAGCGTCATCTGCTCGGCGGATTGGCGGTGCGTAAGTTGTGGGGGATCGGGCCCGTCGCCGAGGACAGACTGCACCGCCTCGGCATCGAGACCATCGGTCAGCTCGCGGCGCTCTCGGAGGCCGAGGTCGCCGACATCCTCGGTGCCACGGTAGGTCCGGCCCTGCACCGCCTCGCCCGCGGCATCGACGACCGGCCCGTCGCCGAACGGAGCGAGGCCAAGCAGATCAGCGCCGAATCCACCTTCCCGCAGGACCTCGTCACCCTGGATCAGGTCCGCGAGGCGGTCGGACCGATCGCCGAACACGCCCACCGGCGGCTGGAGAAGGACGGGCGCGGGGCCCGCACCGTCACCGTGAAGTTGAAGAAGTGGGACATGAGCACGCTGACCCGGTCGGCCACCCTGCCGTCGGCGACCACCGACGCGGCGACGTTGAGCGCCACTGCCCGCCGCCTGCTGATCGACCCCGTGGAGATCGGCCCGATCCGCCTTGTCGGCGTGGGCTTTTCGGGCCTGTCGGAGGTTCGTCAGGAGTCGCTGTTCCCGGGCCTCGAACTCGTGGAGGACGAACCCGCCGCCCGTCCGGCGGTGCCGCTGTCGGTGAGCCAGGCGGCCGCCGTGCCGCCGGCGTGGCGGGTCGGCGACGACGTCGCGCATCCGGAACTGGGGCACGGCTGGATCCAGGGAGCCGGCCACGGCGTCATGACCATCCGGTTCGAGACGCGCAGCACCGGGCGCGGGTTGGCCCGCACGTTCCCCGAGCACGTGCCGGATGTCGTGCGGGCGAATCCGGTGGACAGCCTCGACTGGCCGGAGTACGTCCGGCGCTTGGATGACTACCAGAGGCTGCCATAGGGGCGGAAACGGTGACACCGCGGCCGCTCGGCGGCTCCGCGACCTGCTCGTGTGCGCAGATCCATGGTCCCCACGGTGTCACGCCCTCAACCCCATTCGGCGAGTACGTCGGCGGCCGGTATGTCCGCCGCGAGCGCGGCCATCAGCAGCACCCGGGCCTGTGCTGGCCGCAGCGTCGGCACCATGAGCGCGCCGGCGTCGGCGAGGTCGCGGCCGGGCCCGTAGACCGGGCGGACCCGCCCGCCCGGCACCCGGGTGGACACCGCCACCACCACCCCGTCGGCGCAGAGCCGGCGTACCCCGTCGATCACCGGTTGGCCGGCGTTGCCGGTACCCAGCGCCTCGAGCACGACCGCTCGCGCGCCCGCGCCCGCGCAGGCGTGCAGGGCGACAGCGTCACCGCCCGGGTAGGTGGTGACGATGTCCACCCGCGGTGCGCGCTCCGCCGACAGGGCGCCGAGATAGGGGCGTCGTTTGGGCCCGGTGACGGTGAACTCGCCGTCGGCCACCCGCCCGACCACCGCTCCGTCGAATCCGTCCAGGTCGTCGGTCGCCACCTTGCGCACGCCGAGCGGCTGGCGGACGGCGCCGGCGAAACCGACGAGCACGCCGAGACCGCGGGCGTCGGCGTGGCCGGCGACCGTCAGCGCGTCGCGCAGGTTGGCCGGGCCGTCGGCGTCGGGGGCGTCGGCGCCGCGCTGGGCACCGGTCAGCACCACCGGGGCGGTGCCGTCGTAGGTGAGTTCGAGCCACAGCGCCGTCTCCTCCATGGTGTCGGTGCCGTGGGTGACGACGACGCCGTGGGCCCCGGTCTCCCGCACCGCGTCACGGATGCGGTCCCAGTCGGCAGGGCTGAGTTCGGAGCTGTCCTTGTTGAGCACGTCGACGACTTCCACGTCGGCGGCCGACGCGCCCACGCCGGCGGTCAGCTCGGCGCCGCGGCGAGTCGGCCGGCGCACACCGTCGGTGTCGGTGCTGGTGGCGATCGTGCCGCCGGTGGTGATCACGACGAGGCTCACGTACGGAATTGTCCCGTATCAGTCGTTTGGGACCCCGTATCAGTCGTTTGGGACCCCGTATCAGTCGTTTGGGACAATGATGTGGTGACTGACGAGACATCGGGCAAGGCATCGGACGAGCTGAAGCCCACGACCGACGCAGTGGAGCCGCCGGACGCCGGTGTCGACCCGGTACCCCGGCCGCGGCGACGCCTCGGATTGCTGCTGTCGGTCGCGGCGGTGGTGCTCATGCTCGACATCGTGACGAAGGTCCTCGCAGTGCGGCTGCTGACGCCCGGTCAACCGGTGTCGATCATCGGTGACACGGTGACCTGGACGCTGGTCCGCAACTCCGGCGCAGCCTTCTCGATGGCCACCGGGTACACCTGGGTGCTCACGTTGGTCGCGACCGGTGTGGTGATCGGGATCATCTGGATGGGCCGACGGCTGGTGTCGCCGTGGTGGGCGCTCGGCCTCGGCCTGATCCTCGGGGGCGCGATGGGCAACCTGATCGACCGCTTCTTCCGGTCGCCCGGACCGCTGCGCGGCCACGTCGTCGACTTCCTCTCCATCGGATGGTGGCCGGTGTTCAACGTCGCCGACCCGTCGGTGGTCGGCGGGGCGATCCTGTTGGTGGTGTTGTCGCTGTTCGGCTTCGACTTCGACACCGTGGGCCGGCGCCGGTCCGAACCGGCGGCCCGCGTCGAGGCCGACCCGTCATAGTGTCCATACGGTCGATGCCCGTGCCGGAGGGGCTGGGCGGAATGCGGGTCGACGCCGGCCTGTCGCGGCTACTCGGGCTGTCCCGGACCGCGGCGGCGGCGATCGCCGAGGACGGCGGGGTCGACATCGACGGCGCGCCTGCGGGTAAGTCGGACCGGCTCACCGCCGGCGCATGGCTCGAGGTGCGGCTGCCGGAGGCGCCGGCCGCGGTGGAGAACACCCCGGTCGAGATCGAGGGAATGGCGGTGCTGTACTCCGACGACGACATCGTGGCCGTCGACAAACCCCCCGGGGTGGCCGCCCACGCGACCGTCGGATGGCACGGACCCACCGTGCTCGGCGGACTCGCCGCGGCCGGCTTCCGGATCAGCACCTCGGGGATCCACGAACGTCAGGGCATCGTGCACCGCCTAGACGTCGGGACCTCGGGCGTCATGGTGGTGGCGCTGTCCGAACGCGCCTACACGGTGCTCAAGCGGGCGTTCAAGGAGCGCACCGTCGAGAAGCGATACCACGCGTTGGTGCAGGGCCACCCCGACCCAAGCAGCGGCACGATCGACGCTCCGATCGGGCGGCACCGGGGCCACGACTGGAAGTTCGCCGTCACCGAGGGCGGTAGGCACAGCGTCACCCACTACGACACACTAGAGGCATTCCAGGCGGCGAGCCTGCTCGACATCGAACTCGAAACCGGCCGCACACACCAGATCAGAGTCCACTTCGCCGCGCTGCACCATCCGTGCTGCGGCGACCTGACCTACGGCGCCGATCCGACCCTGGCCCGTCGCCTGGGGCTCGACCGCCAGTGGCTACACGCCCGCTCGCTGGCGTTCGCGCATCCAGCCGACGGTCGCCGGGTCGAGATCACCAGCCCCTATCCGGCCGATCTGCAGCACGCCCTCGACGTCCTGCGTCGACACGCGCGGTGACCGATACCCGCCGCGACGGCCTGCGCTACGGCATCGTGGGTCGACTTCCACCCGGCCACCCACTCTCACGTGGCGCAGCTAGCAAACACGTGGCGGAGGTGGCAAACGCTGTCCCGCTGCGGGTACGTCATCCACCAGCAAATGCTGAACTGTCGACAAGCTTGGGCAACGCCGACCGCGGAAACCGCTCGATCGTTTGCCGGACGAGTGTTTGCCTGCTGTAGAGCTATGTCATAGCGTTTGCTACGTGGACGGGAAGGGGCGGGCCAGGGCGGCGGCGCGCGCCCGGGGGCGTCCGGTCGGGGCCGATTCCGCGGAAACCCGTAGGCAGATCGTCCGCGCCGGGCGCGTGGTCCTGATCGAGCGCGGCACTCCGGAATGACCTTTCAGGCCATCGCCGAACGCACTGGTCTGAGCCGGCCGACACTGCACTACTACTTCGCCACCCGCCAAGAGGTCTACGAAGGCATCATCACGGAGGTGCGCGAGGTCGTCATCGACTGTGTCGAGCTCTCGCTGCAGCAGGACCGGTTACTCGACCGGTTGGCGGCTTTCGTCGCCGAGGTGCACCGGATAGACGCTCGGGATCCGTCGATCGTGCCGTCCCTGATCAGCGCACGCCTCGAACCGCAGCGCAATGCTGAGTTGCGGGCGTTCAGCGATTCGCCGGTCCGGGCGTTCCTGGTGCGGGTGGTCTCGGACGCGATCCGCCGGGGAGAACTCGACGAGGACACCGACCTCGAAGGTGTCTGCGACCTGCTCCACGTCATCCTCTACGGGATGGCGTTCTATTCCGGTTTCACCGACGGTCCCGCGGACCTGGGGTCGATTGCCATGCAACTGATCGAACTGTTCGCCCATGGCCTGGTCCCTGCGCAGCCCGGGATGGGACCCGCCGGGCGAGGCGGAGACACGCATCGCGACACGCCGAAGGGTGTCGGAAAGCGGTCCTAGACTGGCGACCCTATGAGTGCTTCCGATATGCGGTCCTCGGGGTCTTTTGTCCACCTGCATAACCACACCGAGTACTCGATGCTGGACGGCGCCGCCAAGGTCAAGCCGATGCTCGCGGAGGCCCAACGGCTGGAGATGCCCGCGATCGGCATGACCGATCACGGAAACATGTTCGGCGCCAGTGAGTTCTACTACGCGGCTACCGACGCCGGCATCAAACCCATCATCGGGATCGAGGCGTACATCGCACCGGCCTCGCGGTTCGACACCAAGCGGGTCCTCTGGGGTGATCCGAGCCAGAAATCCGACGACGTCTCCGGCAACGGCTCCTACACCCACATGACGATGGTCGCCGAGAACGCCACCGGTCTGCGCAACCTGTTCAAGCTATCGTCCCTCGCCTCGTTCGAGGGTCAACTCGGCAAGTGGTCGCGGATGGACGCCGAGATCATCGCCGAACACGCCGAGGGCATCATCGCCACCACGGGCTGCCCTTCGGGCGAGGTGCAGACCCGCCTGCGGCTGGGACACCAGCGGGAAGCGCTGGAGGCGGCCGCCAAGTGGCGGGAGATCTTCGGGCCGCAGAACTTCTTCCTCGAGTTGATGGACCACGGCCTCGACATCGAACGCCGGGTGCGCGAAGGCCTGCTCGAGATCGGGCAGAAGCTGGGTATCCCGCCGCTGGCGACCAACGACTGTCACTACGTGACCCGCGACGCCTCGCAGAACCACGAGGCACTGCTGTGCATCCAGACCGGTAAGACGCTGTCGGACCCCACTCGCTTCAAATTCGACGGCGACGGTTACTACCTGAAGTCGGCGGCGGAGATGCGCGCGCTGTGGGATGCGCAGGTGCCCGGCGCCTGCGATTCGACGCTGCTGATCGCCGACCGCGTGCAGTCCTATGCCGACGTATGGGCGCCGCGCGATCGGATGCCGACCTTCCCCGTCCCCGAGGGCCACGATCAAGCGTCTTGGCTGCATCACGAGGTGATGGCCGGCTTGGAACGACGGTTCCCGGGATCGGTGGGGCCGGACTACATCGAGCGAGCCCAGTACGAGATCAAGGTGATCTGCGACAAGGGCTTCCCGTCCTACTTCCTCATCGTCGCAGACCTCATCAACTATGCGAAGTCGGTCGACATACGCGTCGGGCCCGGGCGCGGTTCGGCCGCCGGCTCGCTGGTGGCCTACGCGCTCGGTATCACCAACATCGACCCGATCCCGCACGGTCTGCTGTTCGAACGCTTCCTCAATCCGGAGCGCCCGTCGGCTCCCGACATCGACATCGACTTCGACGACCGTCGCCGCGGCGAGATGCTGCGGTACGCGGCCAACAAGTGGGGCAGCGACCGCGTCGCCCAGGTCATCACGTTCGGCACCATCAAGACCAAAGCCGCGCTGAAGGATTCGGCGCGGGTCCACTACGGCCAGCCGGGCTTCGCGATCGCCGACCGGATCACCAAGGCGCTTCCGCCGCCGATCATGGCCAAGGACATCCCGGTGTCGGGCATCACCGACCCCACGCACGAGCGGTACAAGGAGGCCGCCGAGGTCCGCGCTCTGATCGACACCGATCCCGACGTGCGGACCATCTACGAGACCGCCCGCGGCCTCGAGGGTCTGGTCCGCAACGCCGGTGTGCACGCGTGCGCGGTGATCATGAGCTCCGAGCCGCTGATCGACGCGATCCCGCTGTGGCGCCGCCCGCAGGACGGCGCGGTGATCACCGGGTGGGACTATCCGTCGTGTGAGGCCATCGGCCTGCTGAAGATGGACTTCCTCGGCTTGCGGAACCTGACGATCATCGGCGACTGCATCGAGAACATCAAGGTCAACCGCGGTATCGACCTGGACCTCGAATCGCTGGCGCTCGACGATCGGAAGGCCTACGAACTCCTCGGCCGCGGAGACACCCTCGGCGTGTTCCAGCTCGACGGCGGGCCGATGCGCGACTTGCTGCGCCGCATGCAACCCACCGAGTTCAACGACATCGTCGCCGTGCTGGCGCTGTACCGGCCCGGCCCGATGGGCATGAACGCCCACAACGACTACGCCGACCGCAAGAACGGCCGTCAGCCGATCAAGCCCATTCACCCCGAACTCGAAGAGCCGCTCAAGGAGATCCTGGCCGAGACGTACGGCCTGATCGTCTACCAAGAGCAGATCATGTTCATCGCCCAGAAGGTCGCCTCGTACACCATGGGAAAGGCCGACGCCCTGCGTAAGGCCATGGGCAAGAAGAAGCTCGAGGTGCTCGAGGCCGAGTACAAGGGTTTCCGCGAGGGCATGACCGCCAACGGATTCTCCGAGGCGGCGGTGAAGGCGCTGTGGGACACCATCCTTCCGTTCGCCGGCTACGCCTTCAACAAATCGCACGCCGCAGGCTACGGCCTGGTGTCGTACTGGACGGCCTACCTGAAGGCCAACTACCCGGCCGAGTACATGGCCGGGCTGCTCACCTCCGTCGGCGACGACAAGGACAAGGCCGCAGTGTATCTGGCGGACTGCCGCAGGCTCGGCATCACGGTGCTGCCGCCCGATGTCAACGAGTCGGTGCAGAACTTCGCCTCCGTCGGCAACGACATCCGTTTCGGCCTCGGTGCGGTACGCAATGTGGGCGCGAATGTGGTTGCCTCGCTGGCGAACACCCGAACCGAGAAGGGCAAGTACGCCGACTTCTCGGACTACCTGAACAAGATCGACATCGCGGCGTGCAACAAGAAGGTGACGGAGTCGCTGATCAAGGCGGGCGCGTTCGATTCGCTCGGCCATCCCCGTAAGGGCCTGTTCCTGATCCACTCCGATGCCGTCGACTCGGTGCTGGGCACCAAGAAGGCCGAGGCGATGGGTCAGTTCGACCTGTTCGGCGGCGCCGACACTGCGACGGACTCCGTGTTCAGCATCAAGGTGCCCGACGAGGAGTGGGAGGACAAACACAAACTCGCGCTCGAGCGGGAGATGCTCGGTCTGTACGTGTCCGGACATCCCCTCAACGGGGTGGCGCACCTGCTGGCCAACCAGGTGGACACGCAGATCCCCGCCATCCTCGACGGTGACGTGGCCAACGACGCGCAGGTGCTCGTCGGCGGCATCCTCGCCTCGGTCAACCGCCGGGTGAACAAGAACGGACTGCCCTGGGCGTCAGCGCAATTGGAGGACCTCACCGGCGGTATCGAGGTGCTGTTCTTCCCGCAGACATACTCGGTGTTCGGCGCGGAGATCGCCGACGACGCGGTGGTTCTGATCAAGGCGAAGGTGGCCGCCCGCGACGACCGCATCGCGCTGATCGCCCACGAACTCGTGGTGCCCGACTTCTCCAGCGCGCAGACCCATCGGCCGCTGGCGGTCAGCCTGCCCACCCGGCAGTGCACGGTCGACAAGGTCACCGCGCTCAAGCAGGTGCTGGCCAACCATCCCGGCACGTCTCAGGTGCACCTGCGGCTGATCAGCGGGGAACGGATCACGACCCTTGAACTCGACCAGTCCTTGCGGGTGACCCCGTCGTCGGCTCTGATGGGGGACCTCAAGGCGCTGCTGGGACCTGGCTGCCTCGGCGGCTGACGGCGCGCTTCCCGAATTGGGCGAATCCGCGGCGGTGGATCGGTGACCCGGCCGCCCGGCCCCCGGTGTCCCGGGCGTGGTCTGCAGCTGCCCGTTGCAGCCCTGACGAATCGGGCTCGTGCGAAGCGAGAAATCTCGATGGTTGAGGACGGCGTGATGGACGGCGACACCGAGGTTTCCCGGCACATCGCGGTGTGGGCAGCCGGGCTGGCGCGGAGCGGGTTGCGACACAGTCCCCGCGGCTGGGTGGCTGACTCGCCGATGGGTGAGGTGGTCGTGGAGTTCTCGCCGGCCAACGAATTCGGCGTGCTCGACCACGTGGTGCGGATGCTGTCCGGGGATGCGGTTTACAACTCGTTGCGGGTGGTGCCCGCCGGCCCGGGGAGCAGCGTTGCGAGGTGGTGTTCAGCCTGCGGCGACGTGACGACATGACCGAGGAACAGTTCGAGGAGGACGCGGCGGCGGTGGCGGCCGATCTGGAGGCGCTGCGCGCTCTCGTCGAGGATTAGCGGCGGCTCGAGTACACGATGCCGAACGCCACCCAACTGACCGTGGCGGCTGCGGCACCCGACAGCACCGCGGTCGCGGCAGTCGTCGTCGCCACGCCCGCGAGCACGAATACGAGAATCCCGACGAACAGCGCGATCACCTTGTAGGCGGGCCATGGGACCCCGGCGACGCTCACGTCGCACGCCGCGCGAGCGACGGTCGATCGGAAGTTTCCGGCCATGGTCACATCGTCACGATACCTCTAAAGAATCGTTTCGGCTACCCGAAACTCCGGATCAGGACGATTTTCCGTACCCCGCCTAAACTGCTTTCATGCCACTCACCGGAGAATACGAACCCAGCACCATGGGCTGGGCGCGCGAACAGGCCGAGAAGTTCATGGAGTCGGGAGGCACCGAGGGCACCGAACTCAACGGCCGACCGATCATCCTGCTCACCACGGTCGGCGCCAAGACCGGCAAGCTGCGCAAAACGCCGTTGATGCGGGTCGAGCACCAGGGCGAGTATGCCGTGGTGGCATCGCTCGGTGGCGCCCCGAAGCATCCGGTCTGGTACTACAACATCAAGAAGAACCCGCGGGTCGAGCTGCAGGACAAGACCGTCACCAAGGAGTACGACGCGCGCGAGGTGTTCGGTCAGGAGAAGGCCGAATGGTGGGAGCGGGCGGTCGAGGCCTTTCCCGATTACGCCGACTACCAGAAGAAGACCGAGCGGGAGATCCCGGTCTTCGTCCTCACCCCGGTCGAGTGAAACCCGATTCACGCCCGAAACGCGGCAGTGGCACCATTGACCGGTGTCCGCTGAACTGAGCCAAACCCCCCGTACGTCGCCGATCACCGCGGCCGACATCGACGAGGCGGCTCAGCGGATTCTCGACGTCGTCGTTCGCACGCCGCTGCAGTACTCGGAGCGCCTGTCGGAGGTCACCGGCGCCGACATCTACCTCAAGCGCGAAGATCTGCAGGCGGTGCGGTCCTACAAGCTGCGCGGTGCGTTCAACCTGCTCGCCCAGCTCACCGACGAGGAGATCGCTGCTGGTGTGGTGTGCTCGTCGGCGGGCAACCACGCGCAGGGCTTCGCCATGGCGTGCCGGACGATGGGCATCAAGGGCCGGGTGTACGTCCCGGCGAAGACGCCGAAGCAGAAGCGCGACCGCATCCGCTATCACGGCCGCGAGTTCATCGAGTTGATCACCGTCGGGACCACCTACGATCTGGCGGCCGCGGCCGCGATCGACGACGTCGCCCGCACCGGCGCCACCCTCGTTCCCCCCTACGACGACGTGCGGACCATGGCGGGGCAGGGCACCATCGCCGCCGAGATCCTCGAGGACCTCGACGACGAACCGGATCTGGTGATCGTTCCGGTCGGTGGCGGTGGCTGCATCGCCGGCATCACGACCTATCTGGCCGAACGTACGACCGGCACCGCCGTGCTGGGCGTCGAGCCGGCCGGTGCGGCGTCGATGATCGCGGCGCTGAGTGCCGGTGAGCCGGTGACCCTGGACCACGTCGACCAGTTCGTCGACGGTGCGGCGGTCAACCGCGCCGGGCGTCTTCCGTTCGCCGCGCTGCAGGCTGCCGGCGACATGGTGTCGCTGACCACCGTCGACGAGGGCGCGGTCTGTACCGCGATGCTGGACCTGTACCAGAACGAGGGCATCATCGCCGAGCCCGCGGGCGCACTGTCGGTGGCCGGACTGCTCGAGACGACCGTCGACCCGGGTTCGACGGTGGTCTGCCTGATCTCCGGCGGCAACAACGACGTGTCCAGGTACGGTGAGATCCTCGAGCGCTCGCTGGTGCACCTTGGCCTCAAGCACTACTTTCTGGTCGACTTCCCGCAGGAGCCGGGTGCGTTGCGCCGGTTCCTCGACGAGGTGCTGGGTCCGAACGACGACATCACGCTGTTCGAGTACGTCAAGCGCAACAACCGGGAGACGGGGGAGGCGCTCGTCGGGATCGAACTCGGCTCAGCCGCCGACTTCGACGGGCTATTCAGCCGTATGCGTGACTCCGACATGCACGTCGAGGCGCTGGAGCCCGGTTCGCCGGCCTACCGCTACCTGCTCTGAGTGGGCTGGACGTGAGGTTGTGCGCGAGTTCGGCGTCAACCGAGGCCTAAGCACACGTCCGACGGAGATGACGGTCAGGCGGTTCGCAGCACCGCGAAGGAATGCCCATCCAACCGCGTCCCGTCGCCGTCGGCGGCCGGGTCGCCCCAGGCGAGCACCACCTCACCGCTGACCGGCACGGTCACCGCGTCGGCGCCGAGATTGCACGCGATCGACAGGTCGCCCCGGTGCATCACGATCCAACGCTGCGCCTCGTCGTGGTCGATCCGCAGATGGTCCAGCCACGGGTCGGCCAAGTCCGGCTCGTTGTGCCGCAGCGCGATCAGGTCCCGGTAGAGCGCGAGCAGGCGGCCGTGGTCCTCCTCGTCGACCTCGTCCCATTTCAGCTTCGAGCGCAGGAAAGTTTGCGGATCCTGGGGATCGGGGATCTCGTCGGCGTCCCACCCGTGTTCGGCGAACTCGCTCTTGCGTCCCTCGGCGGTCGCGCGGGCCAGTTCCGGTTCCGGATGGCTGCTGAAGAACTGGAACGGTGACGACGATCCCCACTCCTCGCCCATGAAAAGCATTGCGGTGTAAGGCGATCCGAGGGCAAGGGCGGCCTTGACGGCGAGTTGGCCGGTGTCGAGGTTCTGCGACGGCCGGTCGCCGACCGCCCGGTTGCCGACCTGGTCGTGGGTGAGGGTGTAGGCCAGCAGCCGCGTGGCCGGGATGGTGGCGGTGTCCAGTGGGCGGCCGTGGCGGCGCTGCCGGAACGACGAGTAGGTCCCGGCGTGGAAGTATCCGTTGCGCAGGGTCTGTGCCAGCGCCTCGACGCTGCCCCAGTCGCGGTAGTAGCCCTGCGTCTCACCCGACACCGCGGCATGGATGGCGTGGTGGATGTCGTCGTCCCACTGCGCGGTCATGCCGAGGCCACCCTGGTCGCGCGGCGTGATCAGGCGGGGGTCGTTCATGTCGCTCTCGGCGATCAGCGAAAGCGGCCGGCCCAGCTCGCGTGCCAGCGCATCGGTTTCGGCGGACATCTCTTCGAGGATGTGGATCGCGGTGGTGTCGACCAGTGCGTGCACCGCGTCCAGCCGTAGACCGTCGGCGTGGAAGTCGCGCATCCACCGCAGCGCGCAGTCCAGGATGTAGCGGCGCACCTCGTCGGCGCCGGCGTCGGCGAGGTTGATCGACTCGCCCCACGGATTGCTGCCCGACGACAGGTACGGGCCGAACTTGGGCAGGTAGTTGCCCGACGGTCCGAGGTGGTTGAACACCGCGTCGATCAGTACACCGAGCCCGCGGCGATGGCAGGCGTCGATCAACCGGATCAGCGCGTCGGGGCCGCCGTACGGTTCGTGCACGGCGTACCAGAGCACCCCGTCGTACCCCCAGCCGTGGCTGCCGCCGAACGCGTTGACCGGCATCAGTTCGACGAAGTCGACGCCGAGGTCGACGAGGTGGTCGAGTTTGTCGATGGCGGCGTCGAACGTGCCGTTCGGGGTGAAGGTACCCGTGTGCAGTTCGTAGATCACTTGACCTTTTTCGGACCCCTCGATGTTGCGGCCCGCCCAGTCGCCGTCGGTCCAGGCGTCGGGAGCCGGCTGCCACAGCTGGGACCGCCCGTGCACGCCGTCGGGCTGACGCGGCGAACGCGGGTCGGGCAGTACCTTCGGGTCGTCGTCGAGGACGAAGCCGTACCGGGCGTCGGGTGCGGCGTCCACCTCGGCGCGCCACCAGTCGTCGTCACCGCGCGTCATCGGGTGCAGCACGCCGTCGACGTCGAGCTGGACACGCTCGGGCAGCGGCGCCCACACCGCGAATTCAGGCATCATCACGCTCCAGCAGCACGGCGGGCAGTTCGGCGAACAGGTCGGCAGCAGTGGCGGTGCCGGTGAACGTGGCGCCGGTGATGCGGTCGGTCCAATCCCCGTCGGGAAGGGTCAAAGCGGTATCCCCCCACCCGGTCTCCCGTAACCGCACGGTGTGGCGGCTGACCGCGGTCAGCACGTCCCCGCCCCGCAGGAACGCGACCACGTGGTCGGCGGCCGCTCCGCGCGCGAGCAGCGGTGTATAGCCGCCCTCGAGGAACGTGGCCGGCCGGTCGCGGCGGGCGTGCAGAGCGGCGCGCATCACGCGCATCTTCGGATGTCGCAACGCCTGCAGTTCGGTGCGGCGAGCCGGGTAGTCGACCGGACGGCGGTTGTCCGGATCGACCAGGCTGTCCTCCCACAGTTCGGTGCCCTGGTAGACGTCGGGGACGCCGGGCCCGGTCAGCGCCAGGAGCTTCTGGCCGAGGCTGTCGTTGCGGGCATGCGGGTCGAGTTGTTCGACGAGTCGGGTGAGTTCTGTGCCGACCGGGCCGTCGATCACGCTGTCGAGCCACGCATGCACGCCGCTTTCGAACTCGCTGTCCGGATCGTTCCACGTGGTGTGGGTGGCCGCCTCGCGGATCGCCTTCTCGGCGTAGGCGTGTAACCGCTCACGAAGCTCGTCGGTCACGACACCGTCGACCGGCCAGACCCCGAAGATGTTCTGCAGCAGGAAAAGCCCCGTGCCGGAATCGGGCGGCGGAGTGCGCTCCGCCCAGGCTCGAACGTACTGTGCCCACAGCGAGGGCACTTGGGACAGCACGCCGATGCGGGCCCGCACGTCCTCACCGCGTTTGGTGTCGTGGGTCGACAGTGTCGTCATCGCATGCGGCCACATGGCCGCCCGGGTTGCGGCGCGCTGATGGAACTCCGCGGTGCTGACGCCGAACCACTCGGGTTCGCCGCCGACCTCGTTGAGCGAGACCAGGCGGGCGTCCCGGTAGAACAGGCAGTCCTCCATGGCCTTCGCGGTGGCCGCGCCGCACAACTGCTGGAACCGCACCGCGGTCTCCCGGCTACCGGACATCGCCGCCGACATGATCTGCAGGGACGGTGCGAAGCGTGGCTGCTCGGTAAGAGTTTCGGCGATCGCCACCGGTAGCACCGTCGCCAGCGCCGGATAGTCGGATCGGTACACGCCGAGGTGGCTGATCACCGCGGCGACCGCGTCCGGCAGGTCGTCGTGATCCTGACCGGTGGCGGCGACGATCGTGCGGCACAGTCGGGCCAGCTCACTGCCCAGCGTGGCGCTCACGGCCTGCACTTTGAGCGCCCGGGCGGTCCGCGCCATGTCGGCGTAGGCCACACCGGTGGACTCGTAGAGTGTGCCGAGCGCTTCGGCGCCGGCCGGGTCGACGAACACCCCGCCGACCTCGCGCAGCGCGTCGTACCCGGTGGTGCCCGCCACCGGCAGTGTCGGATCCAGCGGTTCGTCTACAGCGAGGATCTTTTCGATCACGATCCACGCTTGCGGGCCGACGAGTTCCCGCAGCCACCCCAGATAGCCCGGAGGGTCGGACAGACCGTCGGGGTGGTCGATGCGGATGCCGTCGACGAGCTCTTCGGTGAACCACCGCTTGACCTCGGTGTGGGTCGCATCGAACACCGCGCGGTCTTCCTGGCGCAGTCCCGCGAGGGAGGTGATCGAGAAGAATCGGCGGTATCCGCAGATGCCGCGTTTCCACCCGATCAGCCGGTAGTGCTGGTGGTCGTGGACATCGGGGCCGGCGCCCTCACCGGTGCCCGGTGCGATGGGGAACACCAGGTCGCCCAGGCGCAGCGTGTCGCCGTCCACGCTGAGATCCGCGACGTCGCCGTCGGACCCCAGCACGGGAAGCAGAATCCTGCCGTCCGGGTCCGCGGTCCAGTCGACGTCGAAGTAGTCCGCGTATGTGGAATCGCGGCCGTGGGTGAGCAGATCCCACCACCAGGTGTTCTGGGTCGGATCGTCGACGCCGACGTGGTTGGGCACGATGTCGACCACCAGGCCCATTCCACGAGCCTTCGCCGCCGCCGACAGCGACGCGAGCGCCTCGGCGCCGCCGAGAGCAGCCGACACCGTCGTGGGATCGGTGACGTCGTAGCCGTGGATCGAACCCTCGACGGCGGTCAGGATCGGGGACAGGTAGAGATGCGAGATCCCGAGGTGGTCGAGGTAGTCCACCAGGGCCTCGGCGTCCGCGATGGTGAAGGCGTCACCGCGCATCTGTAACCGATAGGTCGACAGTACCGGGCGGGCGGGCATCAGGCGGTCTTCCGGAGCACGAGCAGCGATCGGGGTTGCACCGAGATCTTCTCGCCGGCCGGGACGACGACGTCGGTGTTCCCGGTCGGATCGGCGGTGTCCAGGTCGGCGGTCCACATCTCGGCGTAATCGCCGTCGGGGGTAACGAAGTCCTGCGCGTGGTCGTGGGCGTTGAAGCACAACAGGAACGAATCGTCGACGACCCGTTCGCCGCGTTCGTTCGGGGTCGGGATCGCCTGGCCGTTGAGGAAGACCGCCACGCACCTGCCCAGGCCGGTGCCCCAGTCCTCGGGGGTCATCTCGGTGCCTGCGGGTGTCAGCCAGGCGATGTCATGGAACTGCCCGGCACTGCGGATCGGTTTACCCTCGAAGAACCGCCGGCGCCGGAACACCGGGTGACGCTTGCGGAACGCGACCACCTTGCGGGTGAACTCCAGCAGGTCGGCGTTCGTCTCGCACAGCGACCAGTCCATCCAGGACAGTTCGGTGTCCTGGCAGTAGACGTTGTTGTTGCCGTGCTGAGTCCGGCCGATTTCGTCCCCGTGGGCGATCATCGGGGTGCCCTGGCTGCACATCAGCGTCGCCAGCATGTTGCGCATCTGCCTGCCGCGCAACGCGTTGATTCTCGGATCGTCGGTGGGACCTTCCACCCCGCAGTTCCATGACCGGTTGTGGCTCTCGCCGTCGCGGTTGGCCTCGCCGTTGGCTTCGTTGTGTTTCTCGTTGTAAGACACCAGATCGTGCAACGTGAAGCCGTCGTGGCAGGTGACGAAGTTGATCGACGCACTGGGGCGCCGTCCGGTGGCCTCGTAGAGGTCTGATGATCCCGTCAGCCGGGAGGCGAATTCGCCCAGGGTTGCGGGCTCTCCCCGCCAGTAGTCGCGCACAGTGTCGCGATACTTCCCGTTCCACTCGGTCCACAAACCCGGGAAGTTCCCGACCTGATAGCCGCCCTCGCCGACATCCCAGGGCTCGGCGATGAGCTTCACCTGACTGACCACCGGATCCTGCTGCACCAGGTCGAAGAACGCGCTCAGCCGGTCCACGTCGTGCAGCTCGCGGGCCAGCGTCGAGGCCAGGTCGAAGCGGAACCCGTCGACATGCATCTCCACCACCCAGTACCGCAACGAATCCATGATCAGCTGCAGCGTGTGCGGGTGGCGGGCGTTGAGGCTGTTGCCGGTCCCCGTGAAGTCCTTGTAGAGTCGCAGGTCCCCGTCGAGCAGCCGGTAGTAGGCGGCGTTGTCGATACCGCGGAAGTTGACGGTGGGCCCGAGGTGGTTGCCCTCGGCGGTGTGGTTGTAGACGACATCGAGGATGACCTCGATACCCGCCGCGTGGAAGGATCGCACCATGGCCTTGAACTCGGCGACCGCACCGCCCGCGTGCTGGTTGGCGGCGTACTGGTCATGCGGGGCGAAGAAGCCGAAACTGTTATAACCCCAGTAGTTTCGCAACCCGAGATCGAGCAGTCGGTGATCGTGCATGAACTGGTGTACCGGCATGAGCTCGATGGCGGTGACGTTGAGCGACTCGAGGTGGTCGATGATGGCCGGGTGGCAGAGCCCGGCGTAGGTGCCGCGCAACTCCGCGGGGATGGCGGGATGCCGCTGGGTCATCCCCTTGACGTGGGCTTCGTAGATCACGGTGTCGTGGTAGGGGGTGCGCGGCGGGCGGTCGGAACCCCACTGGAAGAACGGGTTGATCACGACGCTGGTCATCGTGTGCCCGAGCGAGTCCATCCGTGGCGGAATGCCGCCCGAGGCGAGATCCTCGGCGTCGAGGTCGTAGGAGTACAGCGCCTGGCCGAAACGGAAGGCGCCGTAGAACGATTTGCCGTACGGATCGAGCAGCAGCTTGCTGGCGTCGCACCGGTGTCCTGCCCGCGGATCCCACGGTCCGTACACTCGGAACCCGTAGCGCTGGCCGGGAGTGACGGTGGGCAGGTACGCGTGCCAGACGTACCCGTCGACCTCGTCGAGGTTGACGCGTTCCTCGCTACCGTCCTTGGCGATGAGGCACAACTCGACGCGATCGGCGACCTCTGAGAAGAGCGAGAAGTTGGTGCCCGCCCCGTCGTACGTCGCGCCCAACGGGTAGGCCTCACCGGGCCAGACGGTGTGCGGGCTCACGTCACCACCAGCCGGTGGCGGCGGCGATCTGACGTCCCAGTTCGGCGGTCATGGTGCGCATGTAGGTCGTGGAGATGTGGTGAGCGTCGTGGTACAGCAAGACATTTCCCTCCACCACGCGGCAGTAGTCCTTCCGACACACCGCGTCGCTCATGTCCAGCGGTTTGAGCATCGGGAACCGGTTGACATAGGCAAGTGTCGGATTGTCGTCGGAGAGTACCTCGGAGCGCTCGATGCCGCAGGACACCGCATCACCGCCGTCGGCCAGGCAGTCCGCGGGGACGTACGGTTGGCCGTCGCGCACCAACCACGGAGTGTCTCGCATCGCCAGAATCGGGATGTTGTTCCTCGACAGGGCTTCCCAGATGCCGAGGTATGTCGACGGCATCACATCGCCGTCCTTGATGTTCCACGGCCGCGTCGAGGTGGTGAACACATAATCCGGTTTGTCGGCAAGCAGTTTCGGCATGACCCGCGAGTTCCACTCGTGGCACTTGGGATACGGCCGGTTGTCGCCCATCACCAGCGGCGTCTCCTCGGTGGTCAGCGGGCAGCCCATCTTGAGGTAGGTGACGACCTTGAAATCGTGGGTCCTGCCGAGCCGGTCGAGCGCGGTGATCCAGTGCTCGGCGTGGGAGCCGCCGGCCAGCGCGATGGTCCGCGGCGCCGTCTTGTCGCCGTAGGTGCAGTTGATGACCCCGACATTGTCGAAGTCGCTGATGCAGCCGTCGATGGTGCTGGCGGGCAGGTCCTTCTTGGCCTCGAGCACCGACGGGCGCATCGGCAGCTTGGCCACCCGAACCTTGTCGATCAGGGCCATCGCCCCCGGATAGTCCTGCGTGGAGAGGCTGACCAGTTCCTCACCGTTGGCGCGTTGGACGGTGACGTGCTCGCGCCAGGTGAACGACGTCGCGGTCAGCGCCACGCCCAGCAACGCGACCACCGAGCCCAGCGCGATCGTGGGTCTGCGCAGCCGAGCCCGCAGCGGTGCGGTCGCGACGGCGGGCGCGGGGCCGCGGTAGCGTAGTGGTTCCTCGATGTAGTGCATCGTCAGCCACGCCAACGCCGCGGACACGGCGAGCACCGCGGCGCCCTGCCAAAAGTCGACACGGGATTCCCCGGTGTAGGCCAGCCAGAAGATCAGGAGCGGCCAGTGCCACAGGTACAGCGAGTAGGCCATCGACCCCAGCGTCACGAATACTCTGGTGGCCAGTAACCGGTTGGGGGTCGGCAGGCGGCCGGCCGGCCCGCGGTTGGCGGCCGACAGAATGAAGGCGATGGCGGCCCCGACCGGGACCAGCGCCCACGGACCGGGGAACTCCTCGACACCGTCGACGAACCAGCCGCACGCCAGGATCGCCGCCAGCGCGACGGTGGCCACGATGCTGCGCAGCCACATCGGCCACCGGATGTAGGGCACGAGCGCCCCGGCCAGCGCACCGAGCAGCAGCTCCCACGCCCTGGCGAAGCTGTTGTAGTACGCCGTGGCCTGGTCGTCGTTGTGGGCGACGACGGCGTAGACGAACGAGGCGATGGTGAGCGTGGTCAGGAGCACCACCAGGATCGTGCGCAGGTGCCGGTGCAGAATCCGCCGAAACAGCAGCCCGACGGTGAAGATCAGGGCCAGGAAGGCGATGTAGAACTGACCCTGCACCGACATCGACCAGATGTGCTGCAGGGGGCTGACCGTCTCACCGGCCCGCAGGTAGTCCGACGAGGTGATCGCCAGCTCCCAGTTCTGGTAGTACCCGAGGCTGGCCAGGCTCTGGTCGGCGAACGTCTCCCACCGGGTCTCCGGCTGGATGAGGATGGTCAAGACCGCCGACGCCGCCAGCACCACCACCAGCGCGGGCAACAGCCGCCGCACCAGCCGGGACAATTCGGGGAAGGGGCGCATCGGGGCGCCCTGGGTCAACACCATGCGTAGCAACCGGCCGCCGAAGAAGAACCCCGACAGGGCCAGGAAGACGTCGACGCCACCGGAGACGCGACCGAACCATACGTGGAAGACCGCGACGAGCGCGATCGCGACACCGCGCAAACCGTCCAGGTCATGGCGGTAGAAGCCCGAAGACCGGGTCCCCGTCGCGGTGGGCCGGACGGTTCCCGCGTCGGTGCCAGCCGCCGGCCGGTGGGGGGCGAGGGTCATCATGGTCGGCGGCCAATTTACCGAATGACGCGGCACTCCTCATGCCACCCATCGTGGGGATGCCGCGGCGAGCAGAGGCGTTAGTGTCGATTCTCATGGCCGCGTTGACCCCCGACCAGATCAGCGCCCTGGATGCGGCGCATGTCTGGCATCCCTACAGCACCATCGGCGCCGGCGGGTTGACCCCCGTAGTGGCGCTGGCCGCCAAGGGGGCGTGGATCACCATCGCCGACCCTGCCGACGGGACCTCTTTGGACGTCATCGACGCGATGAGCTCCTGGTGGACGGCGATCCACGGCCACGGCCACCCGGTGCTGGACGCGGCGATCACCCGGCAGCTGTCCACGATGAATCACGTCATGTTCGGCGGCCTCACCCACGAACCCGCCGCCCGGCTGGCGCAGCTGCTGGTGCGGATCACCCCGCCGGGCCTCGACACCGTCTTTTTCTCCGACTCCGGATCGGTGTCGGTCGAAGTGGCCGTGAAGATGGCTCTGCAGTATTGGCGGGCCGCCGGACGGCCGGACAAGACCCGGCTGATGACCTGGCGTGGCGGCTACCACGGCGACACGTTCACGCCGATGAGCGTGTGCGATCCCGAGGGTGGCATGCACGAGCTGTGGACCGACATCCTGACCCGCCAGGTGTTCGCTCCGCCGGTGCCGCGGGACTACGACCCCGACTATGTGTCGGCCTTCGAGCGCCAACTCATCGAGAACGTCGACGAACTGGCCGCGGTGGTCGTCGAACCGGTGGTGCAGGGCGCCGGGGGAATGCGGTTCCACGATCCGCGCTACCTGCGTGATCTGCGGGCGCTGTGTGACCGGCATGGCGTGCTGCTGATCTTCGACGAGATCGCCACCGGTTTCGGGCGCACCGGCGAGCTGTTCGCCGCCGACCATGTCGGGGTGAGCCCCGACATCATGTGTGTCGGGAAGGGCCTCACCGGCGGCTACCTCACGCTGGCCGCGACATTGTGCACCGCCGAGATCGCCCACACGATCAGCACCGGTGAGGCCGGTGCGCTCATGCATGGTCCGACGTTCATGGCCAACGCGCTGGCCTGCGCGGTCGGCGTGGCGGCCGTCGAACTGCTGCTGGCCGGTGACTGGCGGGACACCATCGCGTCGATCCAACGCGGATTGGCCGAGGGTCTGCGGCCGGCGCGCGAGTTGCCGGGCGTCGCCGACGTGCGGGTGCTCGGCGCGATCGGCGTGGTCGAGATGGAACGTCCGGTTGACATGGCGACGGCGACCGCCGCGGCGCTGCGCCACCGGGTGTGGTTACGGCCGTTCCGCAACCTCGTCTACGTCATGCCGCCCTACATCTGCACCGCCGAGGAGATCGAGCAGATCACCTCCGGCGTCCTGGGCGTAGCGCGTGCACTAGCCTGAACGGTGTTCAATTGTCGGTTCACCGACGTGTTCAATTGTCGGTTCACCGACGTGTTCAAGTGTCGGTTGGAGGAGGGCGCCTGTGACCCGCGCCGGTCTGTCGCCACTGGCCTGGCTCGACGACGTCGCCGACCAGCGTCGCGCCGCCGGGCTGCGCCGCGCACTGCGCACCCGACCGGTCGGCGGCAGCGCGGTGGATCTGGCCTCCAACGACTACCTCGGCCTCTCCACTCATCCGCGCGTCGTCGAAGGGGGGGTACACGCACTGCGCCAATGGGGCGCCGGTTCGACCGGTTCACGGCTGGTCACCGGCAACACCGAACTGCATGAGGGCTTCGAGCGTGCGCTGGCCGCATTCACCGGCGCGGAGTCCGCGCTGGTGTTCTCCTCGGGCTACACTGCCAACCTCGGCGCCGTGGTGGCGCTGTCCGGCCCCGGTTCGCTCCTAGTCTCCGATGCCTTGACTCATGCGTCGCTCGTGGACGCCAGCCGGCTGTCGCGGGCGAGGGTCGTGGTCACCCCGCACTGTGACGTCACCGCGATCGAGGCCGCACTGGACGCCCGCGACGAACAGCGGGCCGTGGTGCTGACCGATTCGGTGTTCTCCGCCGACGGGGTGCTGGCGCCGCTGCGGGAGATGCACAAGGTGTGCCGCCGTCACGGCGCACTGCTCGTGGTCGACGAGGCGCACGGCCTCGGCGTGCGCGGCGCCGGTGGCCGCGGGCTGCTCGACGAGGTGGGACTCGCCGGCGCGCCGGACGTGGTGATGACCACCACGCTGTCCAAGGCCTTGGGCACCCAGGGCGGCGTCGTGCTCGGGCCCGCCGCCGTGCGCGACCACCTCATCGACGCCGCGCGCCCGTTCATCTTCGACACCGGCCTCGCGCCGGCCGCGGTCGGTGCGGCATGGGCGGCGCTCGAGGTGCTCATCGACGAACCGTGGCGTGCCCGCGCCGTGCTCGACCACGCCGCCGAACTGGCGCAGGCATGTGACCTTCCCGGGCGACCTGACTCCGCCGTCGTTTCGGTGATCCTCGGGCGACCCGAGGTCGCGCTGGCGGCAGCGACGGCGTGCCTCGAACAGGGCCTGCGCGTCGGATGTTTCCGGCCGCCCGCCGTGCCCCCGGGCACCTCCCGGCTTCGCCTGGCCGCGAGGGCGTCGCTGACCCCCGATGAGCTCGGCACCGCCCGACGGGTGCTGACCGACGTTCTGACGGAGGCCCGCCGATGAGCGTCCTCCTGGTGAGATGAGCGTCCTCCTGGTGACCGGGACCGACACCGGCGTCGGCAAGACCGTGGCCACTGCGGCGCTGGCCTGCGCTGCCCGCGTGGCCGGAATCGACGTCGCGGTGTGCAAGCCCGTCCAGACCGGGACCGGACCGGCCGGCGGGACGGGTGACGACGACCTCGTCGAGATCGGCCGGCTGGCCAGGGTCGGGGCCCTGCACCCGGGATGGCGTTACCCGGACCCGTTGGCGCCGGTGGCCGCCGCGCAACGGGCGGGCGCCGCTCTGCCGACGGGCGACGAGCTGATCGCCATGATCCGCGGCGTCGACGCGCCGGGACGGCTGACGCTGGTGGAGGGTGCAGGTGGGCTCCTCGTCCAACTCGGTCAGGACGGCACCACGCTGCGCGATGTCGCCGCCGAGCTGGCCGCTCCCGTGCTGGTCGTGGTCGCACCGGGACTCGGCACTCTCAACCACACCGCGCTGACCTTGGAGTCGCTTGGCGCTGAGCAGGTCCCGTGTGCGGGACTGGTGATCGGCGCGTGGCCCGCGCAACCGGGCGCGGCCGAGGTAGACAACCGCGACGCGCTGGCGCGGCTGGCTCCGGTGCGCGCGGCGCTGCCGGCAGGCGTCGGTTCGGTCAGCGCGGTCGACTTCGAACGGATCAGCGCGACCGCCTTCGACCCGAACTGGCTGGCGGGCCTGCTGTAGATGGTCCACTCGGTGGAGTTGCTCTTCGACCCCGACGCCGACGCGGCCGTGCGCCGGATCTGGGACGGCCTGAACGCCGTCGGCGTGCGCAGCCAGGCCGCCAACCGCTCCCCGAGCAACCGGCCCCACGTCACGCTCACCGTGGCCCAGGACATGGCGGAGGGGGTGGACGAGGCGCTGCGGCCGCTTCTGGACCTGCTGCCGTTCGACGGGCTGATCGGGGCACCGATGCTGTTCGGGGTCCGCGCGCTGATCCTCGTCCGCCTGCTGGTCCCGTCGGCGCTCCTGCTCCACGTGCAGCGTGAGGCCGACCGGGTATGCCGACCCTTCATCGCCACTGCACCGATGCCGCATACAGCACCCGGACAATGGACCCCGCACGTCACGCTGGCGCGCCGTCTGCCGCCCGAGCAGTTATCCGCCGCGATGGCCGTGCCAGGGCTGGGTACCGATATCCGCTGCCGGCTCGTAGGGCTACGCCACTGGGACGGCAACAACGGCGTCGAGTATCCGATCAGCTGACCTGTGAGATGACTCCCAGGCCGTCGATCAGTAGGCGCAGACCGAATCCGAAGCGACGATCGTGGTCGACGGTGGCCACCGACTCGCCGGAGTCGAGCACACCGGCGGAGTCCCATTGCATCTTCGACTGCTCATCCACGGTGAATCCGAGGACGTAGTAGATGACGGTGCGCGCGGCGAGTTCGGCCTCGGCGGGCGCGACGCCTGCGTCGGCGGCGGCGGAAGACAGGGCGGCGAGGATCTCACCCGCCGCCTGCGACTGTCCGGCGGCGAGACTGGCCGACACGAGTTCGGCCCCGTCGGTGTGTGACAGCAGCGCGTCGCGAAGCGCCGAACACACGGCCATGACGCGGTCGCGCCAGTCACCGGCGATGGGCACCTCGCGGGCCGGGATCAGGATCCGGTCGGCGACCGCGCCGAGAAGCTGCTGTTTGTTGGCGAAATGCCAGTACAGGGCGCCGGGGGAGACGTTGAGCTCGCGCGCGAGCCTGCGCATCGTCAGGTCGGTGATCCCGTAACAGTCCAGGATCGCCGTCGCGGCATCGACGACGTCGCGTTTGTGCAGCTGCACACCGCTACCCTAACCTGAACGGTGTTCAACTGTCGGCCCGCCGACGTGTTCAACTGTCGGCCCGCCGACGTGTTCAACTGTCGGCCCGCCGACGTGTTCAACTGTCGGCCCGCCGACGTGTTCAACTGTCGGCCCGCCGACGTGTTCAACAACTGGAAGGAGCCCGAGTGAGCGACATTCTGACGGTGGCGCGCGAACAGGTGCTGGAGGGTGGAGAAGGTCTGAACCAGGAACAGACGCTGCAGGTGCTGCGACTGCCGGACGATCGTCTCGACGACCTGCTCGCCCTCGCGCACGAGGTCCGAATGTCCTGGTGCGGGCCGGATGTCGAGGTCGAGGGCATCATCAGCCTCAAGACAGGCGGCTGCCCCGAGGACTGTCATTTCTGTTCCCAATCCGGGCTTTTCGCCTCACCCGTGCGCAGCGCCTGGCTCGACGTGCCGAGCCTGGTAGAAGCGGCCAAGCAGACGGCCAAGACCGGCGCGACGGAGTTCTGCATCGTCGCCGCCGTCCGGGGCCCCGATGAGCGGTTGCTGGCGCAGGTCGCCGCCGGCATCGAGGCGATCCGCAACGAGGTCGACATCCAGATCGCCTGCTCGCTGGGCATGCTCACCGCCGACCAGGTCGAGCGCCTCGCCGAGATGGGCGTGCACCGCTACAACCACAACCTAGAAACGGCGCGGTCCTTCTTCACCAACGTCGTCACCACCCACACCTGGGAAGAGCGGTGGGACACCCTGCGCATGGTCGGCGAGGCCGGTATGGAGGTGTGCTGCGGCGGCATCCTCGGCATGGGGGAGACCCTCGAGCAACGCGCCGAATTCGCCGCGAACCTCGCCGAACTGGACCCGCACGAGGTGCCGCTGAACTTCCTCAACCCGCGGCCGGGCACCCCGTTCGGGAACCTGGAGGTACTCCCCGGTGCCGAGGCGCTCAAAGCCGTCGCCGCGTTCCGCCTCGCGCTGCCCCGAACCATGCTCCGTTTCGCCGGCGGCCGCGAGATCACCCTGGGTGATCTGGGCGCCAAGAAAGGCATCCTGGGCGGCATCAACGCGGTGATCGTCGGCAATTACCTGACCACGCTCGGCCGCCCGGCCGAGGCCGACCTTGAATTGCTCGACGACCTGCGGATGCCGATCAAGGCGCTCAACGCCAGCTTGTGATGGTGCCGAAGTTCAACACCTACACTGGCGAACCCGCTGGCGGCGTGGTGCCGACCGCGGCTCAGATGGGTCTGGAGCCACCGCGCTTCTGCGCCGAGTGCGGCCGCCGGATGGTGGTGCAGGTACGTCCGGACGGATGGTGGGCGAAGTGCTCTCGGCACGGCGTCCTGGATTCGGACGACCTGGACACTCAACGGTGAATGCTGCGGCTCCGCGTTTCTCCCGCCGAAAGGCCGCGTCGACCACTGTCGCCGGCTTGGTGGCGGGCGGTGCGGTCACCGGTGCGTTGTGGTCGGTGCTCGCGCCGCCTGTGCACGGCGTCGTCGCGCTGACGCGGGCCGGTGACCGCATCCGCGCGTATCTCGGCAGTGAGGCCGACCACTTCTTCACCTCGGCGTTCCTGTTCGTCGGCATGCTGTCGGTGCTCGGCGTCGTGGCGGCGGTCTGGCTCTGGCAGTGGCGGGCGCACCGCGGTCCCGTACTGGTCACGGCGCTCGCGGTCGGTGGCGCGGGTGCGGCCGCGGCGGCGGCCGGCGTCGGGGCGGCGCTGATGCGCATGCGGTACGGCACGGTCGACGTGGCCGGCGCGCCCGTGACGCCTGAGCGCCGGGTGCACTACGTCGTCGAGGCGCCCGGGGTGTTCTTCGGACACACGCCGCTGCAGATCGCATGTTCGCTGGTGTTCCCGGCCGCCCTCGCCGCGTTGGTCTATGCGATATGCGCGGTCTCGACCGCCCGCGACGACCTCGGCGGCTGGCCGCCGCAGGACCACCAGCCGGTCAGCGGCCGAACTGAGACAGTGGACGGCGCTCTACCCGTTGGCCCGCAATCACCTTCGCAATGATCGTCGCGAGGCCGCAGCATGCCGCGGTAGCGGTGGGTTCAGCAGTCGGCCACTTGGTGTTGGTGCGGGTAGGTGACGCCGGCGTCGCGGTGCGAGCTCGATGCTGTGGAGACGTGCTGAACCTCCGGGTCTGCAGGACGTCCGATACCGCCGGTCGACCAGCTTGCCCATGCCCATGCCGGCCCACCGCGGCACCGCATCGCCGCAGACCCGAGTGGAGGCTGCACGTTCAGCCGGCGGAACGCGTTGCCGAGATCGGGCGCCGGCGAGCCGACACCGCGCCGACCACGTCGAGTTCGGGGCGTAGGTGTCGCAGGTCTCCGCCGCCGGCGGTTGCCAGTCCGCCGGAGTAATCCCACAGGTCCACCGGTGCCTCCGTCGACAGCGCGAGGCGGGCGAGGCCATGACCCCGTCGAACGCGTGGTAGCCGGGTCGCGGGGCCGGCCCCAGATGCCGTGCGCGCCCCCATGGGTTGCGCGTATTCGAAACCGGCTGGCGGGTCGTAGAACTGGTTCGCCGGGACAGACGGCCGGGCACCTCGGGCGACGTGCTCGTGGTGCGGCTGGCCGATCCACTCGGCGCCGGTGTCCCGCGCCATGCGGCCCAAGTCCATCCGGCGAAGGACTACTTACTGTAAGAATCTATGAGATCCACTCGCCTCACCCGGGGGGACGAAGCGCGGCAAATTCGTCGGTCACCCGGTAGCGGGATTCGGTGAACCGGTACAGGGCCGGCGGTCGGCCCCCCGCCCGTCCCGAGCGGGCGGTGGAACCGGTTCTGGTGATGACGTTGCGGCGTTCCAGCACGCGCTGCAGGTTGGTGGCGTCCACCTGGTAGCCGAGCGCCGCGCAATAGATGTCCCGCAGCGTCGATATCGCGAAATCGGTTGGTGTCAAGGCGAATCCGATGTTTGTGTACGACAGTTTGGCCGCCAGCCGGGTGTGGGCGTGTTCGACCATCGGGCGGTGGTCGAACGCCATCTCGGGCAGCTCGGAGACCGGGTGCCAGCAGGTGTCCGACGGCAGTGCCGGGGTGGCGGCCGAGGGCACCAGGCCCAGGAACGTCGAGGCGATGGTCCGCCCGCCGGGAACGCGTGCCGGATCGGAAAACACGGCGAGTTGCTCGAGGTGGGCTATCTCACGCAGGTCCACTTTCTCGGCCAGCTGGCGCCGCACGGAGGTGGTGAGGTCCTCATCGTGGCCGAGCCGGCCGCCTGGTAGGGACCATCGGCCCCGCTCGGGGTCGAGCGCGCGTTGCCACAGCAGCACGTGTAGGGCCGGCTGGCCCTCGCCGGAGTCGACGCCGCGAACCTGGAATACGACGGCGAGCACTTCGTGGGCGGTGCTACCATAAGTCATGTTTTCGATTGTAAGTCGAAAACCGGGAGGAGCTCATCGTGACGCTGCTTGACGAGACGTTTCCGGCGAAGTTCGGCGATGACGTCGCGCCCACCGAGGAGTGGGCCGACGAGATCCGCCGGCTGGCCCGGCAGCGTGGGGCCACCGTGCTCGCGCACAACTATCAGCTGCCGGCCATCCAGGACGTCGCCGACCACGTCGGGGACTCCCTGGCGCTGTCGCGCATCGCGGCCGAGGCGCCGGAGGACACCATCGTGTTCTGCGGTGTGCACTTCATGGCAGAGACCGCCAAGATCCTCTCGCCGGACAAGACGGTGCTGATCCCCGACGCCCGGGCGGGCTGCTCGCTGGCCGATTCGATCACCGCGGACGACCTGCGTGAGTGGAAGACGGAGTACCCCGGCGCGGTTGTCGTGTCGTACGTCAACACCACCGCCGCGGTGAAGGCAGAGACCGATGTCTGCTGCACGTCCTCGAATGCCGTCGACGTCGTCGCGTCCATTCCCGCCGACCGCGATGTGCTGTTCTGCCCCGACCAATTCCTCGGCGCCCACGTCCGCCGCGTCACCGGCCGGACCAACATGCACATCTGGGCCGGCGAGTGCCACGTGCACGCCGGCATCAACGGCGACGAACTCGCCGACCAGGCCCGCGCGCATCCGGACGCCGAACTGTTCGTGCACCCCGAATGCGGATGCGCAACCTCGGCGCTCTACCTCGCGGGTGAGGGGGCATTTCCGGCCCACCGGGTGAAGATCCTGTCTACGGGAGGCATGCTCGACGCGGCCCGCGACAGCCAGGCGAGCCAGGTCCTGGTCGCCACCGAGGTCGGGATGCTGCACCAACTGCGTCGTGCGGCTCCGGAGATCGACTTCCAGGCGGTCAACGACCGGGCTTCGTGTCGGTACATGAAGATGATCACGCCAGGTGCGCTGCTGCGCTGCCTGACCGGCGGCACCGACGAGGTCCACGTCGACCAGGACACCGCACGGCTGGCCCGGCGCAGCGTGCAGCGGATGATCGAGATCGGGCAGTCCGGCGGCGGGGAATGACCGGACCCGGGAGCAGGAGCGCAGCGACCGCGGGGAAGCCTTCCAGTCGCGGCTGCGGCGGCACCACGTACTGGCACCAGCGCGCTGACGTCGTCGTGATCGGGACCGGCGTGGCCGGTCTGGTGTCGGCGCTGGCCGCGCACCGCCGCGGCCGCCGGGTCATCGTGCTGAGCAAGGCCGCCGAACAGGCCGGGTCGACGGCCACCGGGTACGCCCAGGGTGGAATCGCCGTGGTGCTGCCGGCCACGTTGCGGGAGGACGGCGATTCGGTGGACGCCCACATCGCCGACACACTCACCGCCGGTGGCGGGTTGTGTGACGCCGATGCGGTGCGGTCCATCGTGGCCGACGGCTACCGAGGGGTGCGCGACCTCGTCGGCGACGGCGCCCGCTTCGACGAAGCCGCCCCTGGCCGCTGGTCCCTTACGCGCGAAGGCGGACATTCCCGGCGGCGGATCATCCATGCCGGCGGCGATGCCACCGGCGCCGAAGTGCAGCGCGCCCTCGACCACGCGGCGCGGGTACTCGACGTCCGCCACAACCACGTGGCGGTCCGGGTGCTGCGCGACGACGCGGGGGTGACCGGCGTGCTGGTCCTCAACGAGGACGGGCCCGGCATCGTGCACGCCCCCGCGGTGATCCTCGCGACCGGCGGCCTCGGCCACCTCTACGCCGCCACCACGAACCCGCAAGCATCCACCGGCGACGGAATCGCGCTGGCTCTGTGGGCCGGCGTGCCGGTCAGCGACATCGAATTCGTCCAGTTCCATCCGACCATGCTGTTCGACGGGTGCACCGGTGGCAGGCGTCCGCTGATCACCGAGGCGCTGCGCGGAGAAGGTGCCCGACTCGTCGACGCACACGGAGATCCGGTGACGGCCGCGGTGCATCCACTGGGTGATCTGGCGCCGCGTGACGTGGTTGCCGGCGCGATCGACGCGCGGATGAAGGCCAGCGGCGAACCGTGCGTCTACCTTGACGCCCGCCACCTCAGCGGGATCGCGCACCGTTTCCCGACGGTCACTGCCGCGTGCCTACAGGCCGGTATTGACCCCACGCGTCAACCCATCCCCGTCGTGCCCGGAGCGCACTACAGCTGCGGTGGTGTGGTCACCGATGTCGACGGCCGCACCGCACTACCCGGTTTGTTCGCGGCCGGCGAGGTGGCCCGCACCGGTATGCACGGCGCCAACCGGCTGGCGTCGAACAGCCTGCTCGAGGGTCTGGTCGTGGGCGGCCGGGCAGGGCGCGGTGCCGCCGACCACGCCGCCGCGGTGGGTCCCACCCGCGCCGTCGCTCCTGACCGCCTCGTGGGCGAGGCGCTCGGCCGGCGGAACCTGCAGGTGGCGATGAGCCACGACGCCTCGGTGGTGCGCGACGCCGCGGGGCTGCTGCGGCTGGGCGACGTGCTGGCGAGGGCGACCTCACGCCCGCTGCGCTCCCTCGCCGACGTGGAGGACACCGCGCTCACCCTGACCGCGCGGGCGGTGTCCGTCGCCGCGCTGCAGCGCGCCGAGTCGCGGGGTTGCCACCACCGCGCAGACCACCTTGACGCCGACCCCGCACACGCCGTCAGCGGTGCGGTTGACCTCGACGAACACGGACACCTACGACTGAAGGTGAGGGCAGACGCGTGCTGCTGAGTCAACTGTCGAAAGCGGAGATCGCCGAGGCGCATGCGGTCGTGTCACGTGCACTCGAGGAGGATCTGCGATACGGGCCGGACGTCACCACACAGGCGACCGTGCCGCCCGACGCGGCCACGACCGCGTCGATGCGCACCCGTGAATCAGGGGTGGCCGCGGGAGTCGACGTGGCACTGTTGGTGCTCGACGAGGTACTCGGTCCCGACGGCTACCGCGTGACCGATCGGGTCGAGGACGGCGCCCGTCTCCAGCCGGGCGCGGCGCTGCTCACCCTGCAAGCCCCCACCCGAGGTCTGTTCACGGCCGAGCGCACGATGCTCAACCTCGTGTCACATCTGTCTGGAATCGCCACCACGACCGCTCAGTGGGTCGACGCGGTGGCGGGTACCGGCGCCAAGATCCGCGACACCCGCAAGACGTTGCCGGGCCTACGGGCATTGCAGAAGTACGCGGTGCGGGTCGGTGGTGGCGAGAACCACCGCATGGGTCTTGGCGATGCGGTGCTGATCAAGGACAACCATGCGGCGGCCGCCGGTTCCGTGGTGGCCGCGCTACGGGCCGTGCGGGCCGCGGCGCCCGGACTGGCGTGTGAGGTCGAGGTGGATTCGCTCGAGCAACTCGACCAGGTGCTCGCCGAGGACGTCGAGTTGGTACTGCTCGACAACTTCCCGGTCTGGCAGACCCAGATCGCGGTGCAGCGTCGTGACTCGAACTCGCCGGCCACCAAACTGGAATCCTCCGGCGGGCTGTCTTTGGGGACGGCGGCCGAGTACGCGGGCACCGGCGTCGACTACCTCGCTGTCGGGGCGCTGACCCACTCGGTGGGTGTGCTCGACATCGGACTGGACGTCTGATTCATTGACCGGCAGGGCAAATGGCGTTGCCGGAGCGGGTCGCGGCCGAACGACGGCGAGTAGTCCCACTGGCAGGACACCCGTGCCAGCGGTCAGCTCACGTCGGCGACGAAAACCGCAAGGTTACGGGCCTGCCGGCGCGCGAACGACGGCAGGGCCGTGACCTCACGCCCGTTGGGCACGATCCGGGGGTTCACGATGTGCAGTTCGTCACGGAAAAGCTTGATGTCGGCCTCGCCCGCGGCGATCGCGTTACGCGCCCAGTCGGTCATCCCGTGGCCGAGGACGATCGCGATCTCGCTGCCTTTGCGGTAGGCCGTCACGGGTGTCTCGAAGCGTCGCCCGGAGCGTCTACCAGTGTGTTTGATGAGCGCCAGGCCGGGTAGGTGCCCGGCCAGCGGCCTGATGACCGGATTGAAGTAGGTGCTCTGAAGGCGATCCAGCCACTCCGGGAACATCTTCGGTAATTCCGACACGACGGCTCCAATACGATTTGGCCTGCTCTGGGACAATGGACAGCGTGAATGTATCGCCGGTGACGATGGCCCGCATTGACTTGCGCGGCAGGACGCTGTCCACCGCGCAGTTGCGGTCGGCGCTGCCTCGCGGCGGTGTCGACGTCGACGCCGTCGTGCCGAAGGTGCGCCCGATCGTCGACGCCGTGGTCGACCGCGGCGCCGAGGCAGCGCTGGAGTACGGCGAGGCGTTCGACGGCATCCGTCCCGGTGCGGTACGTGTACCGGCCGAGCGGCTGGCCGCGGCGCTGGCCGCCCTCGACGCCGACGTCCGCGCGGCGCTGCAGGTAGCGATCGACCGCGCCCACGCCGTCCACGCCGACCAGCGCCGCACCGACACCACGACCACCCTCGGGCCGGGGGCGACCGTCACCGAGCGGTGGGTGCCCGTCGAGCGGGTCGGCCTCTACGTGCCGGGCGGCAACGCGGTCTACCCGTCGAGCGTGGTGATGAACGTGGTGCCCGCCCAGACCGCGGGCGTCGACTCACTGGTCATCACCAGCCCGCCGCAGGCGAACTCGCAGAGCCGGTTCAAGGGCCTGCCGCACCCCACCATCCTGGCAGCCGCCGCGTTGCTCGGCGTCGACGAGGTGTGGGCGGTCGGCGGCGCCCAGGCTGTCGCACTACTGGCCTACGGCGGCATCGACACCGACGGCACCGAACTGGCGCCGGTGGACATGATCACCGGACCGGGCAACATCTACGTCACCGCGGCCAAGCGCATCTGCCGCTCGCAGGTCGGTATCGATGCCGAGGCAGGGCCGACCGAGATCGCCGTGCTAGCCGACCACACCGCCGATCCCGTCCACGTCGCGGCTGATCTGATCAGCCAGGCCGAACACGACGAGATGGCCGCCAGCGTGCTCGTCACCACCAGCACCGACCTGGCCGACGCCACCGACCGCGAACTGCGGCGGCAACTGGAGACCACGGTGCATCGGCAGCGTGTCAGCACGGCGCTGACCGGCGAGCAGTCCGCGATCGTGCTCGTCGACGATCTCGAGGCCGGGGTGCGGGTCGTCAACGCATACGCCGCAGAGCATCTCGAGATTCACACCGTGGACGCCGCGCGGGTGGCCGGCCGAATCCGTTCTGCCGGTGCGATCTTCGTCGGGACGTACGCACCGGTCAGCCTCGGCGACTACTGCGCGGGGTCGAACCACGTCCTGCCGACGGCGGGGTGCGCCCGCCACTCCAGCGGACTGTCGGTGCAGACCTTCTTGCGCGGCATCCACGTCGTCGACTACACCGAAGCGGCGCTCAAAGACGTGTCACGCCACGTCATCACGCTGGCGCAGGCCGAGAACCTGCCCGCCCACGGTGAAGCGGTGCGACGGAGGTTCGAGAGATGACGGCGGGGGAGCGGGTCACCCTGGCCGACCTGCCCCTGCGGGAGGACTTAAGGGGCAAGTCACCCTACGGCGCACCGCAACTGCGGGTGCCGGTGCGGCTGAACACGAACGAGAACCCACACCCGCCGAGCCAGGCACTCGTCGCTGACGTGACCCGCTCGGTGGGTGAGGCGGCGGCACATCTGCACCGCTATCCCGACCGGGACGCCGTGGCGCTGCGCAGCGACCTCGCCGATTATCTGAACCTTCGGACCGGCGTCGAGCTGAGCATGCAAAACCTCTGGGTGGCAAACGGTTCTAACGAGGTGCTGCAGCAGCTGCTGCAGGCTTTCGGTGGCCCGGGCCGCAGCGCGATCGGATTCGTGCCGTCGTATTCGATGCACCCGATCATCGCCGACGCCACCCACACCGAATGGCTGCAGGCGTTGCGCGCCGACGATTTCGGTCTCGACACCGACACCGTCGTGCGTGAGATCACCGCCCGGCGGCCCGACCTGGTGTTCCTCACCAGCCCGAACAACCCGTCCGGGCAGAGCGTTCCGCTCGACGACCTCCGCCGATTGCTCGACGCCATGCAGACCGGGATCCTCATCCTCGACGAGGCCTACGGTGAGTTCTCCTCGCAGCCTAGCGGTGTAGCGCTGATCGACGAGTACCCCGCCAAGCTTGTCGTCAGCCGCACCATGAGTAAGGCCTTCGCGTTCGCCGGCGGGCGCCTCGGCTATCTGGTCGCCGCCCCAGCCGTCATCGACGCGATGCTGCTGGTGCGGTTGCCCTATCACCTGTCGTCGCTGACCCAGGTCGCCGCCCGCGCGGCGCTGCGGCACGCCGAGGACACGCTGGCCGGCGTCGCCACCCTGATCGCCGAACGCGACCGGGTCGCAATCGGATTGAGCCAGCTTGGTTTCCGCGTCGTGCCCAGCGATGCCAACTTCGTCCTGTTCGGCGAGTTCGCCGATGCGCCCGCCACCTGGCAGCGCTACCTCGATCAGGGTGTGCTCATCCGGGATGTGGGCATACCCGGCTACCTGCGGGCCACCACCGGGCTGGCCGAAGAGAACGATGCGCTGCTGGCCGCCTCAGCCCGCCTCGTCGAGACCGAACTCGCGGCAAGATTAGGAGCCTCATGACCGACATGCTGACCGGCACCCGCCGCGCCCGCGTCGAACGCAAGACCAAGGAATCCGACATCCTCGTCGCTCTCGATCTCGACGGCACCGGAATCGTCGACATCCGCACCGGTGTGCCCTTCTTCGATCACATGCTCACCTCGCTGGGCAGCCACGCCAGCTTCGACCTCACCGTGCACGCCACGGGCGACATCGAGATCGAAGGCCACCACACGGTCGAGGACACCGCGATCGTGCTCGGGCAGGCGCTCGGACAGGCGCTCGGCGACAAGCAAGGCATCCGCCGCTTCGGTGACGCGTTCATCCCCATGGACGAATGTCTCGCCCATGCCGCCGTGGACGTGTCCGGTCGACCATACTTCGCGCACACCGGTGAACCCGACTACATGGTGGAGTTCACCATCGCCGGGTCGGGCGCGCCGTACCACACGGTGATCAACCGGCACGTCTTCGAATCCCTGGCCTTCAACGCCCGTATCGCACTGCACGTGCGCACGCTCTACGGCCGCGATCCGCACCACATCACCGAGGCGCAGTACAAGGCCGTGGCGCGGGCGTTGCGCCAGGCCGTCGAACTCGACCCACGTGTGACCGGGGTGCCGTCCACGAAAGGCTCGCTGTAGACATGTCGAAGAAGGTCACCGTCCTCGACTACGGCTCGGGCAACCTGCGGTCGGCCCAGCGGGCGGTCGAGCGGGCCGGTGCCGACGTCGAGGTCACCGCGGACGCCGACGCCGCACTGAACGCCGACGGCCTGGTCGTGCCGGGCGTCGGGGCGTTCCAGGCGTGCATGGCCGGCCTGCGCGAGGTCGGCGGAGAGAAGGTCATCGCCGAGCGCATCGTGGCGGGCCGACCGGTCCTCGGCGTGTGCGTGGGCATGCAGATCCTGTTTTCGCGCGGCGTCGAATTCGGTGTCGAGACCGCCGGATGCGGCCAATGGCCGGGATCGGTGGTGCGCCTCGACGCCCCGGTGATCCCGCACATGGGCTGGAACGTCGTCGACGCCCCGGCCGGGACCACGCTGTTCCGCGGGCTCGACCCCGACACCCGGTTCTACTTCGTGCACTCCTATGCCGCGCAGCAGTGGGAGGGCAATCCTGACACCCTGCTGACGTGGGCGACCCACCACGTTCCGTTTCTCGCCGCCGTCGAGGACGGTCCGCTGTCGGCCACCCAGTTCCACCCGGAGAAGAGCGGCGACGCAGGTGCCACGCTGCTCCGCAACTGGGTCGAGGGGCTCTGATCTAAGGTTGTCCGCCGTGTCCCAGAACTCCCTGCCAGAGAAGTCGGTGTCCGGAAACAAGCCGTTGATCCTCCTCCCCGCCGTCGACGTCGTCGAAGGCCGTGCCGTGCGCCTGGTCCAGGGCAAGGCCGGCAGCGAGACTGAATACGGGTCGGCGCTCGACGCCGCGCTAGGTTGGCAGCGCGACGGGGCGGAGTGGATTCATCTCGTGGACCTCGACGCCGCCTTCGGTCGCGGTTCCAACCGCGAACTGCTCGCCGACGTCGTCGGGCGGTTGGACGTGGCGGTAGAACTGTCCGGGGGCATCCGCGACGACGACTCGCTCGAGGCCGCGCTGGCCAGCGGGTGCGCCCGGGTCAACATCGGCACCGCCGCGCTGGAGAACCCACAGTGGTGCGCGAAGGTCGTCGCCGAGTACGGCGACAAGGTGGCGGTCGGCCTCGACGTGTTGATCGTCGACGGGGCACACCGGCTGCGCGGCCGCGGGTGGGAGACCGACGGCGGCGATCTCTGGGAGGTGCTCGACCGCCTGGATTCCGAGGGTTGCTCGCGCTACGTCGTGACCGACGTCACCAAGGACGGCACCCTGGAAGGGCCGAACCTCGATCTGCTCGGCCGTGTCGCCGACCGCACCGATGCGCCGGTGATCGCCTCCGGCGGGGTGTCAAGCCTCGGCGATCTGCGCGCGATCAGCACGTTGACCGGGCGTGGCGTCGAGGGTGCGATCGTCGGAAAAGCGCTGTACGCCGGGCGATTCACGCTGCCCGAGGCGCTGGCAGCGATGGGGCAGTAGGGCGTCGGATGGCACTGGACGAGACCGACCTGCTGGGTCTGGTCGACGAGGCGGCGGCGATACTCGACGCCGCTTCCGAACCCTTCATCAGTGGGCACCGCGCCGAATCCGCGGTGCAGAAGAAGGGCAACGACTTCGCCACCGAGGTCGACCTCAAGATCGAACGCCAGGTGGTCGACGCACTCACCGCTGCAACCGGCATCGAGGTGCACGGTGAGGAGTACGGCGGTGCCGACATCGACTCACCACTGGTGTGGATCCTCGACCCGATCGACGGGACCTTCAACTACGCCGCCGGGCTGCCCACCGCCGCGATCCTGCTCGGTCTGCTGCGCGACGGCGAGCCGGTCGTGGGGCTGACATGGCTGCCGTTCATGTCGCAGCGCTACACCGCTGTGATCGGGAATCCGCTGTACGTCAACGGTGTCGCGCAACCTGCGCTGCAGAGCGGGGCGCTGTCGGACTGTGTCGTCGGGACCGGGACGTTCAACATCGACTCGCGGGGGCGCTTCCCCGGCCGCTGGCGGGTGGCGCTGCTGGAAAATCTGAGCAGACAGTGCAACCGGATACGGATGCACGGCGCCACCGGACTCGACCTGGCGTACACGGCCGCCGGCGTTCTCGGTGGGTCGATCAGCTTCGGCCATCACATTTGGGATCACGCCGCCGGTGTCGCGCTGGTGCGGGCGGCTGGTGGTGTGGTCACCGACCTGGCCGGGGCGCACTGGACCCCCGAGTCGAGATCCGTGCTCGCCGGCTCACCACAGGTGCACGGTGAGATCCTCGACATCGTCGCGTCCGTCGGCGCCCCGGAGGAGTTCTGATGGCCGCCGACCGAGAACTCGCCGTCCGGGTGATCCCGTGCCTCGACGTCGACGCCGGCCGCGTCGTCAAAGGGGTCAACTTCGAGAACCTGCGCGACGCTGGTGATCCGGTGGAACTGGCCGCCGTCTACGACGCCGAGGGTGCCGACGAGTTGACGTTCCTCGACGTCACCGCATCGTCGTCGGGTCGTTCCACGATGCTCGACGTGGTGCGCCGCACGGCCGAACAGGTGTTCATCCCGCTGACCGTCGGTGGTGGAGTGCGCGCGATCGCCGACGTCGACGCGTTGTTGCGGGCCGGCGCCGACAAAGTTTCGGTGAACACCGCGGCCGTCGTTCGCCCGGAACTACTGGCCGAACTGGCCCGACAGTTCGGGTCGCAGTGCATCGTGTTGTCGGTGGACGCCAGAACTGTGCCCAAGGGAGAACCGCCCACCCCGTCCGGGTGGGAGGTGACCACCCACGGCGGTCGACGCGGCACCGGGATCGACGCCGTCGAATGGGCAACGCGCGGAGCCGAACTCGGCGTGGGCGAGATCCTGTTGAACTCCATGGATTTCGACGGCACCAAGGCCGGGTTCGACCTGCCGATGCTGCGGGCGGTGCGGGGCGCGGTCAGCGTGCCCGTGATAGCCAGCGGCGGCGCCGGCGCGGTGGAGCACTTCGCCCCCGCGGTGCACGCGGGCGCCGACGCGGTGTTGGCCGCCAGCGTCTTCCACTTCAAGGAACTGACAGTTGGTCGGGTCAAGGCGGCGATGGCGGCCGAAGGGATCACGGTGCGGTGATGAGCGCCTGCGCGAAGAACAGACAACCCTGATGGCTCTCGACCCGGAGCTCGCCTCGCGGCTCAAACGCGACGCCGACGGCCTCTTCGTCGCGGTCGCCCAGGAGCGGGGCACCGGTCAGGTGCTGATGGTGGCGTGGATGGACGACATCGCGCTGGACCGCACGCTGCGCACCCGCAAGGCCACCTACTGGTCCAGGTCGCGCGGTGCGCACTGGGTCAAGGGCGAGACGTCAGGGCACACCCAGTTCGTGCACTCGGTCCGGTTGGATTGCGACGGCGATACCGTGCTGCTCGAGGTGGACCAGACCGGCGCCGCATGCCACACCGGCGCCCACACCTGTTTCGACGCCGACGCGCTGCTGACCCCCGAGGCTTAGCCCTAGCTTTGGCGGTCTGGCGCCGGCGCAACACGGTCAGCGCCTTGTCGGCGTGGGCCTCCATGTTGAGTTCACTGGAGAACACCTCGAGCAGCGGTCGGTCGGTGTCGATGACGAACGTCGTGCGCTTGACCGGCATCAACTTGTCGAGCAGGCCGCGCTTGACGCCGAATTGCTGCGCGATCGCGCCGTGGGCGTCGGAGAGTAACGGATAGTCGAAACGCTGGGTCTCGGCGAAGCGGGCCTGCTTGTCGACCGTGTCGGTGCTGATGCCGACGCGCGATGCGCCGACGGCGGCGAACTCGGCGGCGTTCACGCTGCGCCTCCTGATGGCGAACGGGCCTGCAGCGGTCTGGGAGAATCGCGGGGTGCAGACGACCGCAGATTCCGCCCGAGGCTCCTCGCGGGAGCGCTCGTCGCTCGCGGCGACGACCTCCCGCGAGGACTTCCGGGCACTGGCCGCCGAGCATCGTGTGGTCCCGGTGCTCCGCAAGGTGCTCGCGGACAGCGAGACGCCGCTGTCCGCGTACCGCAAGCTCGCCGCCAACCGGCCCGGGACGTTCCTGCTCGAATCCGCCGAGAACGGCCGGTCGTGGTCGCGGTGGTCGTTCATCGGGGCGGGAGCCCCCTCGGCACTGACGGTCCGCGACGGCGAGGCGGTGTGGCTTGGTGTGACGCCGAAGGACGCGCCGAGCGGCGGTGATCCGCTGCAGGCGCTGCGGTCGACGCTGGCCCTGTTGGAGACCGCTCCGCTGCCGGGTCTGCCGCCCCTGTCGAGCGGTCTGGTCGGGTTCTTCACCTACGACATGGTGCGCCGGCTGGAGCGGCTGCCGTCGCTGGCCGTCGACGACCTCGGCCTGCCCGACATGTTGCTGCTGCTGGCCACCGACATCGCCGCCGTGGACCACCACGAGGGCACCATCACCCTGATCGCCAACGCGGTGAACTGGAACGGCACCGACGAGAACGTCGACGCGGCCTACGACGACGCGGTCGCCCGTCTCGACGTGATGACCGAGGCGCTGGGGCAGTCGCTGCCGTCGGCGGTGGCCACGTTCGTCCGGCCGGCTCCGACGCACCGGGCGCAGCGCACGGTCGAGGAGTACAGCGCGATCGTCGACAAACTCGTCGGAGACATTGAGGCCGGTGAGGCGTTTCAGGTGGTGCCGTCGCAGCGGTTCGAGATGGACACCGCCGCCGATCCGCTCGATGTGTACCGGATGCTGCGGGTCACCAACCCCAGCCCGTACATGTACCTGCTCAATGTGCCGGATGAGAGCGGGGGACTGGATTTCTCGGTGGTCGGGTCGAGTCCGGAGGCATTGGTGACCGTCGCCGACGGAAAGGCCACCACGCATCCGATCGCCGGCACCCGCTGGCGCGGCGACACCGAGGAAGAGGACGTGCTGCTCGAGAAGGAGTTGCTCGCCGACGACAAGGAACGCGCCGAGCACCTGATGCTGGTGGATCTGGGCCGCAACGACCTGGGCCGGGTGTGCGAACCCGGCACCGTCCGCGTCGAGGACTACAGCCGCATCGAGCGGTACAGCCACGTCATGCACCTGGTGTCGACGGTCACCGGGCGTCTCGCCGACGGCAGGACCGCACTCGACGCGGTGACCGCCTGTTTCCCGGCCGGCACGTTGTCGGGTGCCCCCAAGGTGCGGGCCATGGAGCTCATCGAGGAGGTCGAGAAGACGCGCCGCGGGCTCTACGGCGGGGTCCTGGGCTACCTCGACTTCGCCGGCAATGCCGACTTCGCGATCGCGATCCGCACCGCGTTGATGCGTGACGGGGTCGCTTACGTGCAGGCCGGCGGGGGCGTCGTGGCCGACTCGAAAGGTCCCTACGAGTTCAACGAGGCGGCCAACAAGGCCAAGGCGGTACTCGCCGCCGTCGCCGCCGCCGAGACCCTGCGCGAACCATGACCCGGATCGCCCAGCTCCTCCTCGTCCTCGGCGCCGCGGTGCTGTGGGCGGCGTCGCGCTTGACGTGGGTGGACGTGCGATCGTCCGACGGCCTCGGCCAGCCGAAGACGTCGACGCTGACCGGTGGCGAGTGGTCGTCGGCGCTTATTCCGCTGGCCTTGTTGGTGCTGGCGGCGGCCGTCGCGGTGCTGGCGGTACGGGGCTGGTCGCTGCGGATTCTCGCCGTCGTCGTCGCGGCGGCAAGCGGGGGGACGGCGTACCTGGCGATCCGGTTGTGGGTGATCGTCGACATCGCACCGGAGGCGGCCGCGCTGGCCGAGGTTCGGGTCGCGGATCTGACCGGGACGCAGCGCCACTTCACCGGCGCGGTGCTCACACTCGTGGCGGCTGCTCTAGTGCTCGCGGGTGCCGTGATGTTGATGCGTGCGGCGGTGAAGGGAACCCCGGTGACGAGCAGGTACGCGGCGCCGTCGGCGCGGCGCGGCGCGGCGGTGAAGCAGCACGAACAGGCGGAGCCGATGTCTGAACGCATGCTGTGGGATGCGCTCGACGAGGGCCGCGATCCCACTGATCGCGACACGAAGGGCCGGTGACAGCCGATGGGGCGGCTGCGACTACCCTTCGATGAGGACCATTCGGCAGCTGTCGGCGACGTACCAGAGGGGGATCGACGGGCTATGAGTTCGGCGACCGTGCTCGACTCCATCATCGAGGGAGTCCGCGCCGACGTTGCCGCTCGAGAGGCCGTGGTGAGCCTCGCCGAGATCAAGGAACGGGCGCAGCGCGCGAAGCCTCCGCTGGACGTGATGGCCGCCCTGCGCGAGCCCGGTATCGGGGTGATCGCCGAGGTAAAACGGGCAAGCCCGTCGCGCGGCGAGCTCGCGTCGATCGGGGATCCCGCTGACCTGGCCGGTGCCTATCAGGACGGCGGCGCCCGGGTGATCAGCGTGCTGACCGAACAGCGACGGTTCCACGGCTCGCTCGACGACCTCGACGCCGTCCGCGCCGCGGTCTCGATTCCAGTTCTGCGCAAGGACTTCATCGTCCGGCCGTATCAGATCCACGAGGCGCGCGCACATGGAGCGGACATGTTGCTACTCATCGTGGCCGCGCTCGAGCAGCCCGTGCTGGAGTCGTTGCTCGAACGCACCGAATCGCTGGGGATGACGGCGCTGGTGGAGGTTCACACCGAAGCCGAAGCCGACCGCGCACTACAGGCCGGTGCCCGGGTGATCGGTGTCAACGCCCGTGACCTCAAGACGCTGTCGGTGGACCGGGACTGCTTCGCGCGGATCGCCCCGGGGCTGCCGTCCAATGTCATCCGCGTCGCGGAATCCGGCGTGCGGGGCCCTGCCGACCTGCTGGCGTACGCCGGTGCAGGCGCCGATGCCGTGCTCGTCGGCGAAGGTCTGGTCACCAGCCGTGACCCGCGCACCGCGGTGTCTGACCTGGTGACCGCCGGAACGCACCCGTCGTGCCCGAAGCCGTCCCGATAGCGTGGCCGAACTCCTCGACTCGGACCTGCCGCGCTCGAGTGCGGCCGTCGCCGAACCCACCAGCCACGACCCGGACGCCCGCGGTCACTTCGGCGCGTACGGCGGACGCCTCGTTCCCGAGGCGCTGATGGCGGTCATCGAGGAGGTCACCGCCGCCTACGAGAAGGCTCGCGGAGACCAGACCTTCCTCGACGAACTCGACCGGTTGCAGCGGCACTACAGTGGCCGCCCCTCGCCGCTGTACGAGGCGACCCGGCTAAGTGAACACGCCGGCGGCGCGCGCATCTTCCTCAAGCGCGAAGACCTCAACCACACGGGTTCTCACAAGATCAACAACGTGTTGGGGCAGGCTCTGCTCGCCCGTCAGATGGGCAAGACCCGGGTGATCGCCGAGACGGGCGCCGGCCAGCACGGCGTCGCGACGGCCACCGCCTGTGCGCTGCTCGGACTGGAGTGCGTGATCTACATGGGCGCGGTCGACACCGCGCGCCAGGCGCTCAACGTGGCGCGCATGCGGTTGCTCGGTGCCGAGGTGGTCTCCGTGGAGGCCGGTTCGAAGACGTTGAAGGACGCGATCAACGAGGCGTTCCGCGACTGGGTCACCAACGCCGACGAGACGTACTACTGCTTTGGCACCGCGGCGGGTCCGCACCCGTTCCCGCTGATGGTGCGCGACTTCCAGCGGATCATCGGACTCGAGGCACGGGCGCAGATCCAGGCGCAGGCCGGCCGGCTGCCGGACGCGGTGACCGCGTGCGTCGGGGGCGGATCGAACGCGATCGGCATCTTCCACCCCTTCATCGACGACCCCGGCGTGCTGTTGATCGGTTACGAGGCGGCCGGTGACGGGGTCGAAACGGGGCGGCATGCCGCCACGTTCACCGGCGGGTCACCCGGCGCGTTCCAGGGATCCTTCTCCTACCTGCTGCAGGACGAGGACGGCCAGACCATCGAATCGCATTCGATCTCGGCAGGTCTGGATTACCCGGGAGTGGGTCCCGAGCATGCGCTGCTCAAGGACATCGGCCGGGCGGAGTATCGGCCGATCACCGACACCGAGGCCATGGACGCGTTTTCGCTGCTTTGCCGCACCGAGGGCATCATCCCGGCCATCGAATCCGCGCACGCGGTCGCCGGTGCGATCGAACTCGGCCCGGAACTCGGGTCGGGTTCAGTCATCCTGGTCAACCTCTCCGGGCGCGGTGACAAAGACGTCGAGACCGCGGCGAAATGGTTCGGCCTGCTGGACAAAGGCGGTTCATGAGTCGGTTGGGTGACTTGTTCGACGCTTGTCGTGCGGAGCAGCGTGCGGCGCTCATCGGATACCTGCCGACTGGGTTCCCCGACGTGCCGGTGTCGATCTCGGCGATGACGACGTTGGTCGAATCCGGATGCGACATCGTCGAAGTGGGCATCCCGTACTCCGATCCGGGTATGGACGGCCCGGTCATCGCCGCCGCCACCGAGGCGGCGCTGCAGGGCGGTGTTCGGGTGCGTGACACCCTGGCCGCGGTCGAGGCCATCAGCAACGCCGGTGGGCGCGCAGTGGTCATGACGTACTGGAATCCCGTCCTACGGTGGGGGATCGACGCGTTCGCGAGGGATCTTGCGGCCGCGGGGGGGCTGGGCCTGATCACCCCTGATCTCATCCCGGAGGAGGCCGACGAGTGGATGGCCGCATCGGATGCCCACGACCTCGATCGCATCTTTCTGGTGGCGCCGGCCTCGACGCCGGAGCGGCTGGCCAAGACGGTCGAGGCGGCCCGGGGATTCGTCTACGCCGCATCGACGATGGGCGTCACCGGTGCCCGCAACACGATCTCGAGTGCCGCGCCTGAACTCGTCGCCCGCGTGAAAGAGGTCTCCGACATCCCGGTCGGCGTGGGCCTCGGCGTGCGGTCGCGGGAGCAGGCAGCCGAGATCGGCGCGTACGCCGACGGGGTGATCGTCGGATCGGCGCTGGTTTCGGCGCTCAAGGAGGGATTGACCGCAGTGCGAGCGCTGACCGAGGAACTCGCCGAGGGAGTGCGCCAGAGGGTCACCGCGTGACGAACACACTGGCCTACATTCCCAGTCCCCCGCAGGGTGTGTGGGAACTCGGGCCCTTCCCGCTGCGGGCCTACGCGGTGTGCATCATCGCCGGCATCATCGTGGCGCTGGTCCTCGGTGACCGCCGCTGGGAAGCTCGTGGCGGTGAGCGCGGCGTCATCTACGACATCGCCCTGTGGGCAGTCCCGTTCGGGTTGATCGGTGGCCGGCTCTATCACGTCCTGACCGACTGGCAGACCTATTTCGGGCCGGGCGGCGCCGGCCTGATCGCCGCGTTCCGGATCTGGGAAGGTGGTCTGGGCATCTGGGGTGCGGTGGCGCTCGGCGGGGTCGGGGCGTGGATCGCCTGCCGCCGTCGCGACATCCCGCTGCCCGCGTTCGGCGACGCAATTGCGCCGGGGATCATCCTCGCGCAAGCGATCGGCCGGCTCGGGAACTACTTCAACCAGGAGCTCTACGGGCGCGCGACCACCGTGCCGTGGGGCCTCGAGATCTACGAGCGGGTCGACGCCAGCGGTGCGCGCAACGACCTGACCGGAGTGTCGACGGGCCGCGTCGTCGAGGTTGTCCATCCCACGTTCCTGTACGAATTGGTGTGGAATCTGCTGGTTTTCGCGGTCCTGATCTGGGCGGACCGACGATTCAATCTGGGCCATGGCCGGTTGTTCGCGCTGTATGTGGCGGGCTACTGCCTCGGACGGTTCTGGATCGAGCTGCTGCGCAGTGACGCGGCCACCGAGCTGGCGGGGATCCGGGTCAACTCGTTTACGTCGATGTTCGTGTTCATCGGTGCGGTGGTGTACCTCATGGTGGCTCCGCGGGGCCGGGAGGATCCGGCGACCCTGCGGACCGAGCCGGCGGAAGACGCGGGGGAGGCCGAACCTGGGGAGCGCGCGGCCGAGGACGTCGAGCCGGAAGACGCCGAGACTGAGGACAGCGCGACCCGGGAGTTGGTCAACCACCTTGTGGCCGGAGTCGCGGTCACCTCAGGACTCGGAATCGCGGCCAATGCGGCCGCAGACGAGGACGAGAAGGGCGCAGAAGCCGCGGAGGGTGAGGAAGCCGACGACAAGGCGGAGCCGGTGGCCGAGGCAGAGGCTCTGGCTGAGGATGTCGAGTCGGCGTCGTCGCACGACATTGCTGAGGCGGTGGCGTTCGCGGAAGCGGGTGAGGCGCCTGATCGTGAGCCGTTGACGACGGCGGGTGCGGTCGAGGGGGAAGACGCGGTGGCGGCCGAGGAGTCGGCTCAAGAGGCGCATGAGGCGGCGGTCGAAGGTGCGGAGGAAGCTGAGGCGGTCGCCGACGAGGTCGCTGCTGAACCCGGTGACGCGGCGGTGCCGGTGGACGAGTCGGAGACTTCGGCTGAAGACGTGGAATCGGCGTCGTCGGAGGACACCGCCGAGGCGGGCGAGGCCGCCGATAGTGAGCCGGTGACGACGGCCGGTGCGGTCGACGATGAGGACGCCGTCGGGCCCGAAGAGGACCTCGAGGCAGCAGTGAAACGCGCTGACGAGGCCGAGGCTGTCGCCGAGGGGACCGCCGCCGACACCGCCGACACCGCCGACACCGCCGAAGAAGAGGTGCTGGACGGTTCGGATTCACCGGGCGAGGACATCACCGATACCGGTGAGGCCGGCGATATCACCGACACCGGTGACGAACCCGCAGAACCCGGCGAGGACGTCGCGACCGACACGTCTGCCTACCAGATCATCACAACCCCGGAGGCCAGGGAGACGCGTCGCCGGTGGTGGCGTCGCCGCAAGTGATCGCGTAGACCGCTTCCGCCTGCGCCGAATGTGCACTCACCGCGAAATATCACCTCCTTACTTTGCGTTTGCTCCACACTCGTCGCAGTACCGACGCACGGGGCTTCTGGCATGCTGATCACATGACCGATCCCTCCCAGTTCGGTAACACGCCCGGCGGCCCACCGCCCCCGCCGCCGGGAGGGTACTCACCGTCATATCCCCCGCCGGGGAACTATCCGCCGCCACCGGGCAATTACCCGCCGCCCTACTACGATCCCTCAGCCCCTTACGGCAGGCATCCGATGACCGGAGAGCCGTACTCGGACAAGTCGAAAGTCGCCGCGGGCTTGCTCCAGCTCGTGGGCCTGCTCGGAATTGTCGGGATCGGGCGCATGTACCTCGGCCAGGTGGGCCTGGGTGTCGCCCAACTGGTCGTCGGCCTAGTCACCTGCGGTATCGGCGCGGTCATCTGGGGGATCGTCGACGCGGTCCTGATCTTCACCGACAAGGTCCGCGACCCGAACGGTCTCCCGCTGCGCGATGGAACCTGACGCACCCGCACCGAGTCGTACGCCGCTCTATCTCACCGTCGGCGCCGGCGCCCTATTTGCAGGAGCGCTCACCTACATAGGTGTGGCCGACCCGCACCGACCGGGCTTTCTCGCACCGCTCTGCCCGTTCAAACACCTGACCGGTTGGGACTGTCCGGCGTGCGGGGGCCTGCGCATGACCCACGATCTTCTGCACGGTGATCTTGCGGCGGCCGTGGCAGACAACGTCTTCCTGCTCGTCGGTATCCCACTGCTGGCCCTGTGGACTCTCCTTCGACGACGTCAGCGCAAAGCGGTCATGCCGGTGACCGCGATCGTCGTCGTCGCGGTCGCGGTGGTCAGCTGGACGGTGGTGCGCAATTTGCCCGGGTTTCCGCTGGTCCCGACACTGCTCGGCGGGTAGGCCCTTATGCGCTGATACACTGACACTCGGGCCGCCGCAGTCCCGGCAACGATGTTCTGGAACTGCGGAGGTATAACTCGATGCTTTATTCGGCCAGCCCCGGCGCGCAGGGCCTCTACGACCCCGACAACGAAGCGGACTCGTGTGGCGTCGCCATGATCGCCGACATCCAGGGCCGACGGTCGCACGCCATCGTCGCCGACGGCCTTGTCGCCCTGGAACACCTCGACCACCGCGGCGCGGCGGGCGCCGAGACCAACAGCGGTGATGGTGCCGGCATCCTGCTGCAGCTTCCGGTCGAGCTCTTCTCCGAAGTCGTCGACTTCGACCTCCCGGAACCCACCGCCGAGGGCTGCAACACCTTCGCGGCCGGCATCTGCTTCTTGCCGCAGGACCCGGTGGCACGGGCCGGCGCCACCCGGCGGGTGGAGGCACTCGCCGCCGAGGAGAACCTCCAGGTCCTCGGGTGGCGTTCTGTTCCCGTCGACCCTGACGGCGCCGACGTGGGGCATACCGCGCTCGGCTGCATGCCCTACATGGCCCAATTGTTCGTCGCCGCACCGGAAGTCGACGGCGTCCGTCCCGGCGGTATCGAGCTCGACCGGCGTGTGTATCCGCTGCGCAAACGCGCCGAGAAGTCCGCCGACGTCTACTTCCCGTCCCTGTCGAGCCGAACCGTCGCCTACAAGGGCATGCTCACCACGGCGCAGTTGCCGCTGTACTTCAGCGACCTGCGTGACGCCCGGTGCACCAGCGCCATCGCGATCGTCCACAGTCGCTTCTCCACCAACACCTTCCCGTCGTGGCCGCTGGCGCACCCGTTCCGGTTCGTCGCACACAACGGCGAGATCAACACCGTGCGTGGCAACCGCAACCGGATGCACGCCCGCGAAGCGATGCTCTCCAGCGCCGACATCCCGGGCGACTTGAGCCGGCTGTCGCCGATCTGCACGGCCGACGCCTCGGACTCGGCCAGTCTCGACGAAGTCCTCGAACTGCTCCACCTCGGTGGTCGCAGCCTTCCGCACGCCGTGCTGATGATGATCCCCGAGGCGTGGGAGAACGACGCGTCGATGGGCGCCGACGAGCGTGCCTTCTGGCAGTTCCACGCCTCGCTGATGGAGCCGTGGGACGGTCCCGCCTGTGTCACCTTCACCGATGGCACTTTGGTCGGAGCCGTGTTGGACCGCAACGGGTTACGGCCAGGCCGCTGGTGGCGCACCATCGACGACCGGATCATCCTCGCCAGCGAGAGCGGTGTCCTCGACGTGCCGCCCGCCCAGATCGTCGCCAAAGGCCGCCTGCAGCCCGGCAAGATGCTGCTGGTCGACACGGCGGCGGGCCGCATTGTCGGCGACGACGAGATCAAGCAAGAGCTGTCGCACGCCGAGGCCTACGGTGAATGGTTGCACGCCGGGCTGCTGGAGCTCGGCACACTCCCGGACCGCGTGCGCGTGCAGCCCAACCACGAGTCCGTGGTACGCCGCCAGATCTCGTTCGGCTACACCGAAGAGGAACTGCGAATCCTGATCACCCCGATGGCCGCCTCCGGTGGCGAACCGTTGGGGTCGATGGGCACCGACACGCCGCTGGCGGTCCTCTCCGAACGGTCCCGGCCCCTCTACGACTACTTCGTCGAACTCTTTGCTCAGGTCACCAACCCGCCGCTCGACGCCATCCGCGAAGAGTTGGTGACCAGCATGGCCCGGGTCATGGGGCCGGAGCAGAACCTGCTCGAACCCACGGCCGGCTCGTGCCGGCAGATCCTGCTCAAGTGGCCGGTACTCGACAACGACGAACTCAACAAGATCGTCCACATCAACGACGACGGTGAGCATCCGGGTTTGCGCGCCACGGTCCTACAAGCACTGTACGACGTCGAGCGCGGCGGCGACGGCCTGGCCGAAGCCCTCGGCGATCTGCGCGCCCGAGCAAGCGAAGCCATCGCCGACGGTGCCCGAACCCTGGTCATCTCCGACCGCGACTCCGACCACACCCGGGCCCCGATCCCGTCGCTGCTCGCCGTGTCCGCGGTGCACCACCACCTCGTACGCACCAAACTGCGCACCAAGGTGGCGTTGGTGGTGGAGTCCGGTGACGCCCGCGAAGTGCACCACGTCGCGATGCTCATAGGCTTCGGCGCCGCCGCGGTCAACCCGTACCTCGCCTTCGAGACGATCGAGGACCTCATCCGCGAGGGTGAGCTCACCGGCATCGAAACCGCTGCTGCGGTGCGCAACTACCTCAAGGCGCTTGGCAAGGGGGTGACGAAGGTGATGAGCAAGATGGGCATCTCCACGGTCGCCTCCTACACAGCAGCGCAGGCGTTCGAGGCTGTCGGGATCGACCGCGACGTCATCGACGAGTACTTCACCGGCACGCCGACCCAATTCGGAGGCATCGGTCTCGACGTGATCGCCGCGGAAGTCAAGATACGGCACCGCCGCGCCTACCCGGAGAACCCGACCGAACGCGTGCACCGCCGGCTCGAGGTCGGCGGGGAGTACGCGTTCCGGCGCGAGGGTGAACTGCACCTGTTCAGCCCCGAAGTGGTATTCCTCCTCCAACATTCGACCCGCACCGGCCGCGAGGACGTCTTCCGGCGATACTCCGAGGAAGTCAACCGACTGTCCCGTGAAGGCGGCACCCTGCGGGGGCTGTTCGACTTCAAGACGGGGGCTCGGCCGCCCGTGCCGCTCGACGAGGTGGAATCCGCGAGTGAGATCGTCACACGCTTCAACACCGGTGCGATGAGTTACGGCTCGATCAGCGCCGAGGCGCACGAGACCATGGCGATCGCCATGAACAACCTCGGCGGGCGCTCCAACTCCGGGGAGGGGGGCGAGGATGTCGACCGGCTCTACGACCCGCGACGGCGCAGTGCGGTCAAGCAGGTCGCCAGCGGCCGGTTCGGTGTTACCAGCGACTACCTGGTCAACGCCACCGACATCCAGATCAAGATGGCCCAGGGCGCCAAACCCGGTGAGGGCGGCCAATTGCCGGGCTACAAGGTGTACCCGAACATCGCCAAGACCCGGCACTCGACACCCGGCGTGGGTCTCATCTCGCCCCCGCCCCACCACGACATCTACTCGATCGAAGACCTCGCCCAGCTCATCCACGACCTGAAGAACGCCAACGACCGCGCCCGCATCCACGTCAAGCTGGTCAGCAGTGTCGGCGTGGGGACGGTCGCGGCTGGCGTGTCCAAGGCGCACGCAGACGTCGTCCTCATCTCCGGCCACGACGGCGGCACCGGGGCCGCCCCGCTCACCAGCCTCAAGCACGCCGGTGCGCCCTGGGAGATCGGCCTGGCCGACGCTCATCAGACACTGGTGCTCAACGGGCTTCGCGACCGCATCACCGTGCAGTGCGACGGCGGGATGCGCACCGCCAGAGACGTGGTGGTCGCAATGCTGTTGGGTGCCGAGGAGTTCGGGTTCGCCACGGCCCCGCTGGTGGTCGCCGGGTGCATCATGATGCGGGTGTGCCACCTCGACACCTGCCCGGTCGGAGTCGCCACCCAAAACCCGGAGCTGCGGGCGCGGTTCAACGGAAAGCCGGAGTTCGTCGAGAACTTCTTCCGCTTCATCGCCGAGGATGTCCGCCGCCACCTCGCCGAGCTGGGTTTCCGCAGCGTCGACGAGGCCGTCGGCCACGCCGAGATGCTTCACACCGCCACGGGTGTTGCGCACTGGAAGAGCAAGGGGCTGGACCTTACGCGGATCTTCGCCGTCCCAACCGATGCGCACAGCGGGAAAACCCAGCGGCGCAAGGTGAAAGACCAGTACCACGCACTCGACCAGGCCCTCGACCAGACTTTGATCCAGTTGTCCGAGGGCGCCCTCGAAGACGCCCACCGGGTGACGCTCGAACTGCCGATCCGCAACGTCAACCGTACCGTCGGAACCCTGCTCGGCGCCGAGGTGACCCGTCGGTACGGGGGGGCGGGACTCCCGGACGACACCATCCGCGTCAAGCTCACCGGGTCGGCGGGGCAGTCGATCGGCGCGTTCCTTCCGCCCGGCATCACGATCGAGCTGACCGGTGACGCGAACGACTATGTCGGCAAGGGGCTTTCCGGCGGCCGGATCATCGTCAAACCGGCCGACGACGTCTCGTTCCTGCCCGAGGACAACGTGATCGCCGGCAACACCCTGCTCTACGGCGCGACGTCCGGGGAGGCGTTCCTACGCGGTAAGGTGGGCGAGCGGTTCTGCGCACGCAACTCCGGTGCCCTGGCGGTCGTCGAGGGCGTCGGTGACCACGCCTGCGAGTACATGACGGGTGGCCGGGTGGTGGTGCTCGGTGAGACCGGGCGCAACATGGCCGCCGGCATGTCGGGCGGTATCGCATACGTACTCGGGCTGGACCCGGACCAGATCAACACCGCGATGGTCGAATTGCAGCGGCTCGATCAGGAGGACCTGATCTGGCTGCACGACGTCGTGGCGAGTCACGCCAGGCACACCGGCAGCACGGTGGCCAACTCGGTGCTCTCGGACTGGCCGCGGCGCAGCGCCCAGTTCACCAAAGTCATGCCCACCGACTACCAGCGCGTCCTGGAGGCCACCCGGATGGCCAAGGCGGAGGGACGCGACGTCGACAACGCGATCATGGAGGCCAGCCGTGGCTGATCCCACCGGATTTCTCAAGGTCCCGAAGGTCGACGCGCCCAAGCGGCCCGTCGACGAGCGCGTCGGCGACTGGCACGAGGTATACGAACGCCAGAGCCTGCCCGAACGCGCCGAAGAGGTCTCACAGCAGGCACGGCGCTGTATGGACTGCGGTATCCCGTTCTGCCACTCCGGTTCTGCCGGGTGCCCACTGGGCAACCTGATCCCAGAGTGGAACGATCTGGTGCGTCGCGGGCGCTGGGACGCCGCCAGTGAACGCCTGCACGCCACGAACAACTTCCCGGAGTTCACCGGGCGGCTGTGCCCGGCACCCTGCGAGGCGGCGTGCGTGCTGTCGATCAGCGAGGAGCACACCGGCGGTAGCGTCACGATCAAACGCATCGAGAACACCATCGCCGATCAGGCGTGGGCGCTGGGCCTCGTCGATCCGCAACCGGCGTCGATCCGCACCGGTAAGCGCATCGCCGTGGTGGGTTCCGGTCCTGCGGGGCTCGCTGCTGCACAACAGCTCACGCGCGCCGGCCACGACGTCACGGTCTTCGAACGCGACGACCGCATCGGCGGGCTGATGCGCTATGGCATCCCCGAGTACAAGCTGGAGAAGAGAACCCTCGATCAGCGGTTGGCGCAGATGCGCGCCGAAGGAACCAGGTTCGTCACCGAATGCGAAGTGGGCGTCGACCTGACTGTGGAGCAGCTTCGCGAGCGGCACGATGCGGTGGTAATGGCGGTCGGTGCGCTGCGTGCCAGGGACAACGACGTCGAGGGCCGGCACCTCCAGGGCGTGCACCGGGCGATGGAGTATCTGGTGCCGGCCAACAAGGAATGCGAGGGTGACGGCCCGTCGCCGTTGTCGGCGCGCGACAAACACGTCGTGATCATCGGCGGCGGGGACACCGGCGCGGACTGCCTCGGCACCGCGCACCGCCAGGGCGCGAAATCGGTCACCCAACTCGACTACAACCCGGAACCGCCCGAGACCCGCGACGACACCCGCACCCCGTGGCCGACGTGGCCGCTGGTCCTGCGGACCCGGCTGTCTCCGGCGCATGCCGAGGGCGGACAGCGCCGCTACCAGGTCGCCGTCCAGCGCTTCCTGGCCGACGAGCAGGGGCGCGTGCGCGGCATGGAGATCGCCGAGGTGAAAGTGGAGCGTGACGCCGAGGGCCGCAGGCGGATCGTGCCGGTCGGCCAGACGCTGGAGATCCCCTGCGATTTGGCGTTGCTCGCCATCGGATTCGACGGGGTCGAGCACATGCCGTTGCTCGACGGGCTCGGGCTGCGCCTCAACAATCGTGGCGCGCTGCCCTGCGGCACTGACTGGCAAACCGACGCGTCGGGAGTGTTCGTGTGCGGTGACGCCCACCGTGGTGCGTCGCTGATCGTATGGGCGATCGCCGAAGGGCGTAGCGCCGCCCACGCCGTGGACGCCTATCTGATGGGAGAGTCGGACCTGCCGGCCCCGGTGCGGCCTGGCGCGCTGCCGCTGGCCGTGGTCTGAATCGGTCAACGACTACGATGAGTCAACGTGGATAGACGCGCGAAGATCGTCTGTACCCTCGGTCCGGCCACCGCGTCCGACGAGGCCGTCCGGAAGCTGGTCGAGGCCGGGATGGATGTCGCGCGGCTGAATTTCAGCCACGGCGACTACCCCGATCACGAAGCCAACTACAAACGTGTCCGCGCGGCCTCCGACCACACCGGACATGCGGTCGGCATCCTCGCCGACCTGCAGGGCCCCAAGATCCGGCTGGGCCGATTCTCCGACGGCCCCACGGTGTGGGACGACGGGGAGACCATCCGCATTACGGTCGACGACGTCGAGGGCACCCACGACCGCGTGTCGACGACCTACAAGCGGTTGGCCGAGGACGCCACACCCGGCGACCGCGTCCTGGTCGACGACGGCAACGTCGCGCTGGTGGTCAAGACGATCGAGGGCAACGACGTCGTCTGCGAGGTCACCGAGGGCGGCCGGGTCAGCAACAACAAGGGCATGTCGCTGCCCGGGATGAACGTCTCGGCGCCGGCGCTGTCGGAGAAGGACATCGAGGACCTCGAGTTCGCGGTGCGCCTCGGGGTCGACCTCGTCGCGTTGTCGTTCGTGCGTTCCCCGGCCGACGTCGAGCTCGTGCACGAGGTGATGGACCGCGTCGGACGGCGGGTGCCGGTCATCGCCAAACTCGAGAAGCCCGAGGCGATCGACAACCTCGAGGCGATCGTGCTGGCGTTCGACGCGATCATGGTCGCCCGAGGTGATCTGGGCGTCGAACTGCCGCTCGAAGAGGTTCCGCTGGTGCAGAAGCGGGCGATCCAGATGGCCCGCGAGAACGCGAAACCCGTGATCGTCGCGACCCAGATGCTCGAGTCGATGATCGAGAACTCCAGGCCCACCCGCGCCGAGGCGTCCGACGTCGCGAACGCGGTGCTCGACGGGGCCGACGCCGTCATGCTCTCGGGTGAGACGTCGGTCGGCAAATACCCGTTCGAGGCGGTGCGCACGATGGCGCGCATCATCACCGCCGTCGAGGAGAACTCGGTGGTCGTTCCGCCGCTGACCCATGTGCCCCGCACCAAGCGCGGCGTGATCTCCTACGCCGCCCGCGACATCGGGGAGCGGTTGGACGCCAAGGCGCTGGTGGCATTCACCCAGTCCGGCGACACGGTGCGGCGTCTCGCACGGCTGCACACGCCGCTGCCGGTGCTCGCGTTTACCGCGCTGCCCGAGGTGCGCAGCCAGTTGGCATTGACCTGGGGCACCGAGACGTTCATCGTGCCGCAGATCGGCACCACCGACGGCATGATCCGTCAGGTGGACAAGTCGCTGCTCGAACTCGGCCGATACAAGCGGGGCGATCTGGTGGTCATCGTCGCGGGGGCACCGCCGGGCACAGTAGGCTCCACGAACCTGATCCACGTGCATCGGATCGGGGAGGACGACGTCTAGAGGAGGGCCAGTGTCAAGCTCCGACTTCCAGGAGCTACTCGGCATACTTGACCTCCGGCGCATCGGCGACGACCTGTTCGCCGGTTCCCACCCGAGCAAGAACCCGGTCCGCACGTTCGGCGGCCAGCTGATGGCACAGGCCTTCGTGGCGGCCAGTCGCACCGTCGATGACCGGATCTCACCCAGCGCGCTGTCGGTGCATTTCATCGCCGGCGGTAACCCGGGCAGCGACCTCGAATTTCGGGTGGTGCGGCTGCGCGACGAACGGCGGTTCGCCAACCGCCGGGTCGACGTCTGCCAGGGCGACGACCTGTTGACCACAGCGATGGTGTCGTACATGAACGGCGGCCGCGGCCTCGAACACGGCGTCGAACCTCCCGATGTCCCGGGGCCGGACGAGCTGCCGAGGATCGATGAGCTGCTGCACGGCTACGAGGAGACCGTGCCGCACTTCGTGAACGCGCTGCGGCCGATTGACTGGCGCTACACCAACGATCCGGCATGGGTGATGCGTGACAAGGGCGAAAGCCTCCACCACAACCGGGTGTGGCTCAAGACCGAAGGCACAATGCCCGACGATCCGGTGCTGCACTGCGCCGCGCTGGTCTACTCATCGGACACCACGGTGCTGGACTCCATCATCACCACCCATGGACTGTCGTGGGGGTTCGACCGCATCTTCGCCGCGACGATGAACCACTCGGTGTGGTTTCACCGGCCGGTGCGGTTCGACGAATGGGTGCTGTACTCGACCTCGTCTCCGGCGGCCGCCGAATCACGCGGCCTGGGCACCGGCCACTTCTTCGACCGGTCCGGCGCCCTGTTGGCGACAGTCGCGTCGGACGCGGTCGTGAAGTACTTCCCGGGTCGCTAAGGCGGGGGCGTCACCGTGACGCTGAACTGCTCCTCGATGTTCTGCTGGAATTGTTCCTGGCACTGCTGCTGAGCCTCGACGTCGTTGCCGGCCTCCTGCAGGCAGTCGAACAGGTCACCGGCGCCCACCTCGTTGGCGAACTGCACGGTCAGCACGATCGCGGCGATCGAGACGATGATGCCCAGGACGCCGAGCACGATGCCGGCCACCGCCACGCCACCGTTGGTGGCCTCACCGCGTTTGGCCCGGCCGCGGCCGAGGACGCCCAGGATCACCGCGACGACGCCGAGCAGGATTCCGCCGAACACCGAGAGCAGACCGATAATGGCCACGATCAGCGAAGCGATGCCGAGGCCGTTCTTCGGCGCGGTCTGCATCGGGTAGCCACCCGGGTAACCGCCGTACGGGCCCTGCGGCGGTGGGGGGTAGCTGCCGGGGTAGGCGCCGTACTGGTACGGCTGGTAAGGCTGTTGCGGCGGATACGGCGGCTGCTGCTGCCCATAGGGCTGCTGCTGCGGGTACGGATGTTGCTGCGCCGGGTCGGGCGGTGGTGGGGGCGGCGGCGCCGACGGGGACTGTTCGGGCTTGTCCGGCTCGGTCATGTGTGCTGACGTTACCTGCTGTGGGCCAGATTGCGGCGTAGACAGGCGACGTCGTCGCGGGACAGGCGGTGCGTGGCCACCACGACCGTGCGTCGGCTGGGAAAACCCAGCTAGGAGTGAGCAGTTCGGTGAGCAGTCGCGCTGGTCCGCGTCGAGATGCACGGTCGGCGACCTCACCGCAGTCGCGTTGCCCCGCGTTGAGCTTCGGCGACGATCCCGTCCAGCCGGCCGCTCACCCGTAGTTCGGCGGCGAGGTTGAGGGCCAGCATCGCCGCGGAACGAGGATGAAGGGGTAGACGGTGGGTTACGTCACCTTCTCGCCGCGCGGCGAGGTGGCGACTGCGGCAGACTCCCGGCGGATCCGGACGCCCGCGATGACCTCCACGACGCCGATGACGACGAGGATGACGCCGGTCACCTGGGTGAGGGCGACCAGACCCTCCAGCGGCGCCACGAACATGATGATGCCGGCGATGACGCTGATGACACCGACGATGATCTCCCAGATGCGGCCTGGCAGCGACTGGTCGCTGAACGCCGACATCGCGGTGGCGACGCCGCGGAAGATGAAGCCCACACCGATCCAGATCGCCAGCAGGTCGATCGAGTTGGACAGGTTGATGAAGCACAGCACGGCCAGCGCCAGGGCGGCGGCACCGCTGACGAACAGCAGCGCGCGGACACCGAACGACGACCGCACGCTGAAGGCGAGAACGATTTGCGCGACACCGGTCAGGAGTAGGTAGGCACCGAAGAAGATCGCCGTCACGAGGATGGCCGCGCCCGGGCGGATGAAGATGAGGACGCCCAGCAGCACCGCCAGCAGGCCAGAGACCACGGTGAAAATCCACAGATGCCGCAACATGCTTGGCGCAGCGGTAGTTTGCATGCGCGCAGTGTGACACAGCCACGGGCACCAGGCTGACGATTTGGCGGTAAGCCGCTGCGCGTTGCCACGTCGTTAATGTTCCGTTACCGCATGTGCGTGCTGCGGCCCCGATGGTTAACGTCGTCGGTTTGGAGACCTGGAACGGCTCGATGCAAGAGAAAGAGGCAACAGTGTCACGATGCCAGATCCGTACGGGGAAGATGTGGCGCATCGCAGCGATCTTTGCTGTCAGCGGCGCGATGGCATTGTCGGGATGTGCGCAGAACACTGATACCAGCGGTCCCGCGGAGGAGACGACGGCGGCGACCGCTGAGAAGGTCGACGAGATCGCCAACACCCTGCCGCAGCCCATCAAGGACCGCGGTTCACTCATCGTCGGTGTCAACGTGCCGTACGCCCCGAACGAGTTCAAGGATCCCAGCGGCAAGATCGTCGGCTTCGACGTCGACCTGATGAACGCGATCGCCTCCACGCTCGGCGTCACTGCCGACTATCGCGAGTCGGACTTCGAGAAGATCATCCCGTCCATCCAGGGCGGCACCTACGACGTCGGGATGTCGTCGTTCACCGACACCAAGGAACGCGAGGAGTCGGTGGACTTCGTGACGTACTTCTCGGCCGGTATCCAGTGGGCGCAGCAGGCCGGCGGTGACATCGATCCTGCGAACGCCTGCGGCAAGCGGGTCGCCGTGCAGTCGACGACCATCGAGGAGACCGAGGAACTCCCGGCCAAGAGCAAGGCCTGCACCGATGCCGGCAAGCCGGCCATTCAGATCGTCAAGTTCGACGAGCAGGACTCGGTGGCCAACGCCGTGGTGCTGGGGCAGGCCGATGCGATGTCGGCGGACTCGCCGGTCACCGCCTACGCGGTCAAGCAGAGCAACGGCAAGCTCGAGACGGCAGGGGACATCTTCGACGCGGCGCCCTACGGGTGGCCCGTCGCCAAGGGCTCACCGCTGGCGCAGTCGCTGCAGCAGGCACTCGAGCACCTCATCGAATCCGGCGCCTACGAGCAGATCGCGCAGAACTGGGGCGTGGAGGACGGGATGATCGACAAGCCGGCGATCAACGGCGCGATCAGCTAGCGGAGCCACCGAACCCGATGCCCGATGTCGATTCGTCGCCCCGCGCCGACCCGGCGCCCATCGATGCGGTACCACTGCGACATCCGTGGCGGTGGGTGGCGGCGGTTGTCATCGTCATCCTGGTCGGCCTGTTCCTGTACGGGGCCGCGACGAACGAGGCCTACGGGTGGTCCACCTACGCGAAATACCTGTTCGACCAACGGATCTCGGAGGCGGCCTGGAACACCCTGCAGCTGACCATCTTCGCCATGGTGCTCGCCCTGGTGCTCGGGGTGGTCCTGGCCGTGATGCGGCTCTCGCCGAACCCGGTGTTCAAGTCGGTTTCCTGGGTATATCTGTGGATCTTCCGCGGCACTCCGGTGTACGTGCAGTTGGTCTTCTGGGGGCTGTTCCCGACGCTGTACCAGAACATTCGGGTCGGCGTGCCGTTCGGGCCGTCGTTCTTCGAGTTCAGCCTCCAGGGACTGTCGATCAGCTTCACGTTGGCGATCATCGGCCTGGGCCTCAACGAAGCCGCCTATATGGCCGAGATCATCCGGGCGGGCATCAGTTCGGTGCCGGAAGGGCAGTCCGAGGCCTCCACGGCGCTGGGGATGTCGTGGGCGATGACGATGCGGCGGACCGTGCTGCCGCAGGCGATGCGCGTGATCATCCCGCCCACCGGCAACGAGGTCATCAGCATGCTCAAGACCACGTCGCTGGTCACAGCGGTGCCGTACAGCCTGGAGCTCTACGGCCGCGCCCGCGACATCGCCGGGGTCATCTTCCAGCCCATCCCGCTGCTCATGGTCGCCGCCACCTGGTACCTCGCGATCACCAGCGTGCTCATGGTGGGCCAGTACTACCTCGAGCGCTACTTCTCCCGCGGTGCGTCTCGCAAGCTGACCACCAAGCAACTCGAGGCGCTCGCGCAGGCGCAAAGATTCGGTGAACACCCGTGACGCCGATGGTCAAAGCAGAGAGCGTCTGTAAGAGCTTCGGCGCCCTACAGGTGCTCAGGGGTGTGACGCTCGAAGTCGAGCGCGGCGAGGTGCTGTGCATCGTCGGGCCGTCGGGGTCGGGCAAGTCGACGTTCCTGCGCTGCATCAACCACCTGGAGCGCGTCAATGCGGGCCGTCTGTATGTCGACGGCGACCTCGTGGGCTACCGCGAGAAGGGCGGCAAACTGCACGAGCTCAAGCCGGGCGAGGCGGCCAGACAGCGACGTGACGTGGGCATGGTGTTCCAGCACTTCAACCTTTTCCCGCACCGTACCGCGCTGGACAACATCGTCGAGGCGCCGGTGCACGTCAAGGGGGTCAAGAAGCACGACGCCGTGGATCGCGCGAAGGAGCTGCTCGAGCTGGTGGGGATGGCGGACAAGGCCACCGCCTATCCCGCGCAGCTGTCGGGAGGACAGCAACAGCGGGTGGCGATCGCGCGGGCCCTGGCGATGAACCCGAAGCTGATGTTGTTCGACGAGCCGACGTCGGCCCTCGACCCGGAACTGGTGGGTGACGTGCTCGCGGTGATGAAGAAGCTCGCGTCGGAGGGCATGACGATGCTGGTGGTCACCCACGAGATGGGGTTCGCCCGCGAGGTCGCCGACAAGCTGGTGTTCATGGACGGCGGTGTGATCGTCGAGTCGGGGAATCCGCGTGAGATGATGGCCAGCCCGCAGCAGGAACGCACGAAAGCCTTTCTGTCCAAGGTGATGTAGATGCCGCAGCGGTGGATCCCGCGACCCCGATGTGGTGGGCGTGCGGGCCTGTGTGAGGCAACTCATGCCATAAACCTGGAGTTATTCCAAATGAGGGGCCGTTGATACAGACATGAACACAACACGTCGCACCGAAGCAGAAGTACAGGGTTTCACCGCCTCACCGCAGTTCGCTGCCAACCTGCAGCGTGTCCTGGTCGACCTGATCGAGCTTCATCTTCAGGGCAAGCAAGCGCACTGGAACGTTGTCGGTACCAACTTCCGCGACCTGCATCTGCAACTGGACGAGCTCGTCGACTTCGCCCGTGAAGGTAGCGACACGATCGCCGAGCGGATGCGCGCACTCGACGCGGTACCGGACGGCCGCTCCGACACCGTCGCGGCAACGACGACGCTGCCCGAATTCCCGGCCTACGAGCGCAGCACCGGCGACGTTGTCGATCTGATCACCGTGCGGATCAACGCCACGGTTGACACCATTCGAAGTGTGCACGACGCCGTTGACGCCGAGGATCCGAGCACCGCCGACCTCCTGCATCAGCTGATCGACGGCTTGGAGAAGCTGGCCTGGATCATCAAGTCGGAGAACCGGAAGGTCTAAACACGGCCGCGGCGGGTACCCCCCGGGCGTGACTGTGACCCGAGATATCGCAGCCTCGCGCCAGCGGGTGTGGGAGGTGATCGCCGACGGCTGGACGTACTCGCAGTGGGTGGTGGGTAACAGCCGGATGCGGGCCGTGGACCCCGACTGGCCCGCGCCCGGCTCCACCATCCACCACTCCATCGGCGTGTGGCCTGTGCTGCTCGACGACGAAACCGTCGTAGAAGAGGCCACACCGCCGGCGCGGCTGGTGCTGCACGCCAAGGGCAGGCCGTTCGGCGGAGCTCGGATCATCCTGGACCTGACCGACATTCCCAACGGATGCCGAGTTTCCATGCAGGAGTTCCCGGTCAGTGGGATCGGCAAGTTCATGCCGGAGCGCCTCGCCGATGTCGCGGTGTGGCCGCGCAACAACGAAACGCTGAGGCGGCTGGCCTTCCTCGCCGAGCGTCGTGACGACCGTGACGTCGACGGCAGCTGACGCCGTCGTCATCGGCGCCGGCCACAACGGTCTGGTCGCCGCTGCACTGATGGCCGACGCCGGGTGGGACGTCGTGGTGCTCGAGGCGCAACCGGAACCCGGCGGCGCGGTGAGCAGCGCAGAACGTATCCCCGGCTACACCAGCGACCTCTACAGCGCCTTCTATCCGCTATCCGTCGCGTCACCTGTGCTGGCCGGCCTCCACTTGGAAGACCACGGTTTGCAGTGGACACACGCGCCGGCCGTCGTCGGGCATCCGCGCTCGGCAACCGACGACCAGGCGCCGGTCATATACCGCGACATCGCCCGCACCGCTGAGGGGCTAGCGCGCAGCCACCCGGCGGACGGTGACAACTGGATGCGGCTGTTCGACCTCTGGGAGCGGGTGAAAGATCCGCTGTTGAGGAGCCTCTTCGCCCCCTTCCCTCCCGTGCGGGGCGCGGCCGGACTGGTGAGGACATTGGGCACCGCCGAAACGCTGCGCCTGGTGCATCTGCTGACGCTGCCGGTCGGCGAGATGGCCCGCCGACTGTTCGCCGGGGATGCCGCCCGTTTGCTGCTTCTCGGCAACGCGCTGCACGCCGACGTCCCGGTGGACGCGCCGGGCAGCGGCGTCATGGGCTTCATGCTGATCATGATGGCGCAGGACGGGGGATGGCCGGTTCCGGTTGGCGGCGCCGGACAACTCGCGGCGGCTCTGGTCAACCGGGCGCGGTCTGCCGGTGCGGACATCCGTTGCGGCCGGCAGGTCACCGGGATCGACGTGCGCGGCGGGCGGGCTGTGGGCGTACGCACCGCCGACGGCCGAACGGTCTCCGCGCGTCGCGCAGTGGTGGCCGACGTGTCGGCGCCTGCCCTGTACCGCGAGTTGCTGCCGTCGTCGGCCGTACCGCCCCGCGTGCTGGCAGATCTCGAGCACTTCACCTGGGACACCCCGGTCTTGAAGATCAACTACGCCCTGGACGCCCCGATCCCGTGGCGGTCGAAGAACCTCGACGACGTCGGGACGGTGCATCTCGGTGCCGACGCCGACGGGCTGGTCCGGTGGATGGCTGACCTCAACACCCGGACGGTTCCCCAGCATCCGTTCATCCTGTTCGGGCAGATGACCACCGCCGATCCGACGCGCTCACCCCAGGGCACCGAAAGCGCTTGGGCATACACGCATCTGCCACGTGACGTCATCGACGACGCCTCGGCTGATCAACTGTCTCAGGCGGTGGACCGGGTGCTCGAGGAGCATGCGCCCGGGTTCGCCGATCAGATCGTCGGTAAGTTCATTCAGCGTCCGTCGGAGCTCACGGCCTCGGACGCGAACCTCGTGGGCGGCGCCGTCAACGGCGGCACCGCCCAGTTGCAGCAACAGCTCATCTTCCGGCCCACCCCGGGCTTCGGGCGTGCCGAGACACCGATCGAAGGACTGTTCCTGGGCAGCGCCGGCGCCCACCCCGGCGGCGGGGTGCACGGAGTCTGCGGGCGCAACGCGGCCACGGCCGCGCTGGCGAGCGACGGGCTGACCGGCTGGCCGCGGCGCAAGATCAACCAGCTGGTGATGTCACTGTTCGTCCGCTAGCGGGGAGTTCGACCGCCTCGCGAACGGCGCTGTCGTCGCGGCGGCCGACCAGGTACCAGGTGTGGATCACACCCTTGCCCTTGACCTCGACGTCGCCGCGCTCCTCGAGGATGAACGAATGCCGGATGCGTTCGTAGAGGTTGTGCGGCACCTGGATCCGACCTTCTTCGTCGGTTGTCTCCATGCGGGAGGCCACGTTGACGGCGTCGCCCCAGACGTCGTAGAAGAACTTGCGTGCGCCGACCACACCGGCGACCACCGGTCCGGACGCCAGTCCGATGCGCAGCGGCACCGCGCGGCCCAGCGGATCCTTCAGATCGGCGACCGCCTGGGCCATGTCGAGCGCCAGGCAGGCGAGCGCTTCGGCGTGGTCCGGCCGCGGCCGCGGCACCCCGCTGACCACCATGTAGCTGTCACCGCTGCTCTTGACCTTCTCCAGACCGTGGCGGTCGACCAGCGCATCTAGGTCGGTGTAGAGCCGGTCGAGGAAACGCACGAGATCAGTGGGCGAGGTGTTGCTGGCCCGTTCGGTGTAGCCGGCGATGTCGGCGAACAGGACCGAAGCGTCGTCGTACCCGTCGGCGATGATCGCATGGGCGGGATCTTTGAGACGCTCGGCGACCGAGGCGGGCAAGATGTTGGCGAGCAGCTTTTCCGACCGCTGGTACTCGGCCTCCATCGCGCGTTCGGCGCGCTCGGTCTCCCGCAACGCGTACCAGACAGTGGCGAACACCATCAGGGTGGCCGACACGGCGGACAGCACGAAGCCGACCGTCAACATCCATGACGGCCACAGTCCGCGGTCCTCCGGCACCGCCAACTCCATGGCGATACATGCGACGAGGCCGAGCGTCACGATCACCGCGGAAATCGCGATGCGCTCGATACCGAGCACGAGCACCACCAGCGATGCGGCCACGAGGTAGTAGAACTGCAGGCCGGCACTGGTTCCGACGGAGTAGCAGATGAACGTGACCGACAGATAGGCGAAGAGGAAGAAGACCAGCGGCGCAATCAATTCGCCGAAGCGGTAGAGCAGCGGAATCCCCAGGAAGGGGATGGCGAAGACGAGGTTCAGCACACCGATCCACCAACCGGGGCCTCCGAGAGCGATCTGGAGTGTCCCGAACATGGCTGAGACGGCGGCGGCGATCCAGGTGGCGATGGTCAGCACGCGCAGTCTGCGGATCACCGCCTCGGCGTAGTGCTCAGTGCGTGCGGGCATGCGGTTGTGCAATGCGACCTCGGGCATACAGACGGTGCGCGGTGCGTCGCGAGCGACCATTGAGGCAGCGTATCCCCGGGAGACCGTTGCTCGGCCGACATTCGTGCGCCCGTCGGTGCGCGGCCGTGGGAGGTTCCCTGATGGCGCAGCGTGCGGCTAAAGGATCGGGCGTCCGCCCGTCACGGCGATGCGGGCTCCCGAGATGTAACTGCCGTCGTCGGAGGCCAGGAGTACATAGACCGGGGCGAGTTCCGCCGGTTGTCCGGCCCGCCCCAGCGGTGTGTCGTCGCCGAAGGACTTCACCTTCTCCTCCGGCATCGTCGCCGGAATCAGCGGTGTCCAGATCGGTCCCGGCGCCACGCTGTTGACCCGGATGCCCTTCGCGCCGAGCAGCTGCGCGAGACTCGCCGAGAAGTTCGCTATCGCGGCTTTGGTCGCCGCGTACGGTGCCAGCGTCGGTGAGGGCATGTCCGAGTTCACCGACGAGCTCCCGATGATCGACGACCCCGCCGGCATGTGCGGCATCGCCGCCTTGGCCAGCGTGAAGTAAGCCCCGACATTGAGCCGGAACGTGTAATCCCACTCCTCGTCACTGATCTCGTCGAGGCTTTCGTGCGTCATCTGGTACGCCGCGTTGCTGACCAATACGTCGATCCCGCCGAACTCCTGGACGGCGCGGTCGACGACGGCACGGCAGTGCGCCGGATCGGACAGGTCGCCCTTTACCAGCACGCATTTTCGTCCGGCGCCCTCGACCAGGGCAGCGACCTCCTGAGCGTCGGAATCCTCGTTGAGGTAGGCGATCAGGACGTCGGCGCCCTCACGCGCATAGGCGATCGCGACCGCGCGGCCGATACCGCTGTCCCCGCCGGTGATGATCGCGCGCTTGCCGGTCATCCGGCCCGACCCGCGGTAACTGTCCTCACCGCAGTCCGGAACCGGCGTCATCTCGCCCTGTATCCCGGGGACCTGCTGCTGTTGCTCGGGAAAACCCATGTCCACTCCTGTCACTCGTACGTGTGGGCCGTGGGTATCCGGTGTGACCATCGGCAAACGGTGTCGTCGGCACATTGCAGCGTGATGCACCCCTACCGCGAGTTCCGCAGGATCATCGAGGAACGTCATGAACCGAGCACATCGGGACTCTATCCACGGCGCGCCAGGAGCTCCAACAGCACCCAGCACCGCTGTCGGTCCAGCCGCTGAGTGCGAGTTTCGGCCCGTTCGGCCCTGTGGGCCGGCCCGAACACAGTTTGAGTGCCCTCGGTGAGATTCGAACTCACACTGGACGGGTTTTGAATCCGTTTCCTCTGCCAGTTGGGATACGAGGGCGTGCGGTGTTCCACCATAGAGGATGGCCCCGAGGTCGCTGATCGCCCGGGTTACCGCCACAATGACATCCATGACCGGCTCACCGACCGACGCGCCGACTCCGCATCGCGTGCTCATCGCCGAAGACGAGGCGCTCATCCGGATGGACCTTGCCGAGATGCTGCGCGACGAGGGTTACGAGATCGTCGGTGAGGCCGGTGACGGGCAGGAGGCCGTGGAACTGGCTGAGGCGCTCAACCCCGACCTGGTCATCATGGACGTGAAGATGCCGCGTCGCGACGGTATCGACGCCGCGTCGGAGATCGCGAGCAAGCGGATCGCCCCGATCGTCATCCTGACCGCCTTCAGCCAGCGTGACCTCGTCGAGAAGGCCCGCGACGCGGGGGCGATGGCCTATCTCGTCAAACCGTTCAACGTCAACGACCTGATCCCGGCCATCGAGGTGGCCGTCAGCCGCTTCAGCGAGATCCACGCCCTCGAGGAAGAGGTCGCGACGCTCTCGGATCGGCTCGAGACGCGCAAGCTCGTCGAGAGGGCGAAGGGTCTGCTGCAGGTGAACCAGGGGATGACCGAACCGGAAGCCTTCAAGTGGATTCAGCGTGCGGCAATGGACCGCAGAACCACCATGAAGCGGGTGGCCGAGGTCGTGCTCGAGACGTTGGACAGCCCGAAGAGTGAGCCGTCGGCCGGCTAGCGAAGCCGAATTCCGCCCCCGCGGACGCGCCGCGCGTTTTCCACAACACGCACCATCGCCAGGTGTTGGCTATGTTCTACCGCAAGCGTCATCGCCCAGGCCCTCCGGCCATGGGAGTCGATGCCAATTGAGAACATCGACCAGGAGGTGAAAACGTGCGCGGTCGCGTGGCACGGAACGCATTCGCTCTCGGTAGCGCGGGGCTGTTGGCGCTCGCCCTTGGGGGCTGCAGTCAGTCGACACCGGAAGAAGAAGCGGCGCAGACGAACCTGAAGATCGTCGAGCAGGTCCAGATCGACGAGAACGGCGCGGAGGTCAAGGCTACTGAGGGAGCCGTCCCGGTGGATCCGGCCGGTGACGGCAAGGCGACCTGTCCGCCGCTGTCCATCGCGATGGCCGGCGCCCTCAACGGACCGGATGCGGCCCTGGGCATCAACATCAAGAACGGCGTGCAACTGGCCGTCGACAAGCACAACTCCGCCAACCCGGGCTGCCAGGTCCAGCTCAAGACGTTCGACACGGAAGGGGACCCGCAGAAGGCCAGCGCGATCGCACCGCAAATCGTCGACGACCAGTACACGATCGGCCTTGTTGGCCCGGCGTTCTCGGGTGAGACGAACGCGACCGGCGACGTGTTCAATCAGGCCGGCCTGGTCGCGGCGACCGCCTCGGCCACCAACGTCACGCTGTCGGAGAAGGGGTGGCGGACCTTCTTCCGCGGCCTCGCCAACGACGGTGTGCAGGGTCCGTCGGTCGCCAACTATCTGAAGAACACGCTCGGCCATCAGAAGGTCTGCGTCGTCGACGACAGCACCGACTACGGTCTGGGCCTCGCCCAGGCCGTGCGCGAGACGCTCGGACCCGTCGCTGATCCGGCGTGCAACATCTCGGTGAAGAAGGGCGACAAGGATTTCTCGGCCGCCGTCACCCAGGTCAAGGGTGCGAGCCCACGATCGGTGTTCTTCAGCGGTTACTACGCCGAGGCGGCGCCGTTCGTGCAGCAGCTTAGGGACGGCGGATTCGAGGGCATCTTCGTCAGCGCCGACGGCACGAAGGACCCCGAGTTCGTCAAGCAGGCCGGTGAGGCGTCCAAGGACGCCCTGCTGTCCTGCCCGTGCGGCCCGGCCACCGGCGGCTTCGCCGAGGAGTACAGCCAGAAGTTCGGCCAGGAGCCCGGCACCTACAGCACCGAGGGCTACGACCTCGGCACCATCCTGGTCAAGGGAATCGACTCCGGGGCCATCACGCGTCAGGCGCTGCTGGACTACGTGCGCAACTACAACGGCCAGGGCGTGGCCCGCAACTACCAATGGACACCGCAGGGTGAGCTCACCAGCACGCTGATCTGGATGTACAAGGTCCAGTGATCGACTAGACGAGACACGTCCGAACCGGCTGCCTCGGGCGCGTCTCGCTTGATACCTCCGACCGCGCGAGGAGCCCACCGCACCGATGATCGCCGAGTGCGTCGACCAGTCCGCCTGTCTGGCGGCCAACATCACGTTCAACCTGGAAGGCCTGCAAAACGGCTTCTGGCAGTTGACCATCGACGGGCTGTCCTGGGGTGCCATCTACGCTCTGGTGGCGGTCGGCTACACGTTGGTGTTCGGCGTGCTGCGGCTGATCAACTTCGCACACTCCGAGATCTTCATGTTGGGGATGTTCGGCGCCTACTTCTGCCTGGATTTCATCCTCGGCTTCACCCCGTCGGGCAACGCCTACAACAAGGGCATCGCGTTGACGGTGCTGTATCTGGTGATCGCGATGCTGTTCGCGATGTTGGTGTCCGGTTCGGCGGCCGTCGGTCTGGAGGCGGTGGCCTACCGCCCGCTGCGAAGACGCGGAGCGCGGCCGTTGACGTTCCTGATCACGGCCATCGGCATGTCGTTCGTGCTGCAGGAATTCGTCCACTTCATCCTGCCGAAGATCATCGAGGGCTATGGCGGTAGTAACGCCCAGCAGCCGATCACGCTGGTGCAACCGAAGACCCAGTTCGAGATCTTCGGCGCGTCGGTCTCCAACGTCACGTTGGTGATCATCGGCGCGGCCCTGTTCTTCGCGCTGCTGACCGACATCGCCATCAACCGGACGAAGTTCGGACGCGGCATCCGCGCGGTGGCACAGGATCCGAACACCGCGACGCTGATGGGGGTGTCACGGGAACGGGTGATCATGCTGACGTTCATGATCGGTGGTCTGCTCGCCGGTGCGGCCGCATTGCTGTACACCCTCAAAGTGCCGCAGGGCATCATCTACTCTGGGGGTTTTCTGCTCGGCATCAAGGCGTTCTCGGCCGCGGTGCTCGGCGGCATCGGCAACCTGCGCGGCGCGTTGCTCGGAGGGCTCATTCTGGGAGTCATGGAGAACTACGGGCAGGCGGTGTTCGGCACTCAGTGGCGTGACGTGGTCGCCTTCGTCCTTCTGGTGCTCGTCCTGCTCTTCCGTCCCACCGGGATACTCGGGGAGAGCCTCGGGAAGGCACGGGTATGACCACGCAACGGCGAGGCGACGGCGCGTCGCGTGACACCAGGCGACTGTTGGCGCCCGGCGACCGGCTGCGCGGATGGTGGTCCGGCTTGAACCGGCCGCAGAAGTGGCTTTTCGGCGTTCTCGGCTTCGGTGCGTTGGCGCTGCTGCCGCTGTTCACCCCTCCGTTTCTTGACACCCCAGGCATCAGCTTCGGTGGCACCATGGCGCAGTTTGCGATGGTCGCGATCATCGCGATCGGCCTCAACGTCGTTGTGGGGCAGGCGGGTCTGCTCGACCTCGGCTATGTCGGCTTCTACGCGGTCGGCGCCTACACCGTCGCTCTCCTGACCAGCCCGAGTAGCCCGTGGAACCAAGCCGGCCCTGGCGGCTGGTTCCAGACGGACTGGGCGTGGCTGGCATGTGTGCCGTTGGCGATGGCGGTGACGGCGCTCGCAGGGCTGATCCTGGGCACCCCGACGCTGAGGTTGCGCGGTGATTATCTGGCGATCGTCACCCTCGGGTTCGGGGAGATCATCCGCCTGCTCGCCGACAACCTGTCCGATGTCACCAACGGACCCCGCGGCCTCAACGAGGTGGAGTATCCGCGGGTGGCGGAAAGCGAGCGGTTGCCCGAAGGTGTGTTCTCCAGGGCGAACTCGACGGGCGACGCCAACTACGGCACCTGGTGGTTCTGGCTCGGTCTGCTGCTCATCGTCGGCATCCTGCTGTTGGTCGGCAACCTCGAACGCAGCCGGGTCGGCAGGGCGTGGGTGGCGGTCCGCGAGGACGAGGACGCCGCGGAGGTCATGGGCGTCAACACCTTCCGTTTCAAGCTGTGGGCGTTCGTGATCGGGGCCGCGATCGGCGGGCTCTCCGGCGCGTTGTACGCCGGCCAGGTTCAGTACGTCGCGCCACCGACGTTCAACATCATCAACTCCATGCTGTTCCTGTGCGCGGTCGTCCTCGGTGGGCAGGGCAACAAGCTGGGCGTGATCTTCGGCGCGTTCGTCATCGTCTACCTGCCCAACCGGCTTCTCGGCGTGCACTTCCTGGGCATCAACCTCGGCGACCTGAAGTACCTGTTCTTCGGTCTCGCCCTGGTGGTGTTGATGATCTTCCGGCCGCAGGGGCTCTTCCCGGTGCGCCAACAGCTGCTCACCTACGGCGCGGCCGCCCGTGATCTGTTGCGTCGGGCGCCCGGCGACACCAACGAAGGGGCGACGCGATGACGATCGAGGAACTCTCCGGCGTGCATCGGGACATCGAGGTGGCCGAGGGTGAGACGCTATTGCAGACCCATGAACTGACCGTGAAGTTCGGCGGGCTCACCGCGCTGGACGCGGTGACCTTCGGCATCCGGCGCGGGGAGATCCTCGGGCTGATCGGACCGAACGGCGCTGGCAAGACCACCTGCTTCAACGCCATCACCGGTGTCTACCGGCCCAGTTCGGGTTCGGTGACCTTCGACGGCAAGCCGCTCGGCCGTGTCAAACGCCACCAGATCACCCGCCGCGGCATCGCCCGCACCTTCCAGAACATCCGGCTCTTCGCAGAGATGACCGCGCTCGAGAACGTCATGGTAGGCACCGACGCACGGCACCTGACCTCAGTGCCGGGTGCGCTGGTCCGAACGCCGAGGCACCGCCGCGAGGAGAAGTCGGCGATCGAGCGGTCGGCCGCGCTTCTGCATTTCGTCGGCATCGCCCACCGTGGCGAGGAGAAGGCGAAGAACCTGCCCTACGGCGATCAGCGGCGGCTCGAGATCGCCCGCGCGCTGGCCACCGAACCCAAATTGCTGTGCCTCGACGAACCCGCGGCCGGCTTCAACCCGGCCGAGAAGGCCGCGCTGATCGAGTTGATCCGCAAGATCCGCGACGACGGCTACACCGTACTGCTCATCGAACATGACATGCGCCTGGTGATGGGGGTGACCGACCGGATCGTGGTCCTGGAGTTCGGGCGCAAGATCGCCGACGGGCTGCCTGCCGAGATCCGCGAAGACCCGAAGGTCATCGCCGCCTACCTGGGAGTGCCCGATGACGAGATCGAATGAATCGCAAAAGGTCCTGCTCGAGGTCCGCGACGTCGTCGTGCATTACGGCCGGATCCGGGCGCTGCACGGGGTGTCGCTCAAGGTGCACGAAGGCGAGCTGGTCACGCTTCTGGGGTCCAACGGTGCAGGGAAAACCACGATGATGCGGGCGATTTCGGGCCTGCGCCCGCTGACCTCGGGTTCGGTGTGGTTCGACGGCAACGACGTCTCGCAGGTGAAGGCGCACCGCCGCGTGGCCGACGGCTTGATCCAGGCGCCGGAGGGTCGTGGTGTCTTCCCGGGTATGACCGTCACCGAGAACCTCGAAATGGGTTGCTACGCGCGCAAATTTCCCTCCAAGGCGGAGCATCGGGACCGGCTGGACTGGGTGCTGGAGACCTTTCCGCGGTTGGCCGAGCGGCGCTCCCAGGTCGGCGGAACACTGTCCGGGGGGGAACAGCAGATGCTGGCGATCGGACGCGCGCTGATGGCCCGGCCGAAGGTGCTGCTGCTCGACGAGCCGTCGATGGGGCTCGCCCCGATGGTCATCTCCCAGATCTTCAAGATCATCGCTGACATCAACGCCCAGGGCACGACGGTGCTGCTTGTGGAGCAGAACGCGCAGCAGGCGCTGTCGCGCTCTGATCGCGCCTACATCCTCGAGACGGGCCAGGTCACCAGGACCGGGAACGCCAGGGATCTGCTGCACGACGACAGCGTCCGCGCCGCCTACCTGGGTGTCGCCTGAGCTGAGTAAGCGAGGCGGTACCGCCCGACCATCACCGACGGCCGGTGACCGAACGGTCCCTGGTTCCAAACCACGCGGACCGACCTTGGCACCCTCGACCCGCCGGGCCCCGCAGCCCGGCGGCGCGGGTGCTCATCGGGATGGCCCGGGAGCACCTGCGTGTCCCCCGGGGTGCCTAGAGTTGTGCCCGTGAGCCCTGCCAGTACCGCCACCGCGAAGAAGACGGCCGCCACCAAGGTGGACGGCAAGCCGACTCTGATGCTGCTGGACGGCAATTCGCTGGCGTATCGCGCGTTCTATGCGCTTCCCGCCGAGAACTTCAAGACCCAGGGCGGGCTCACCACCAACGCGGTGTACGGATTCACCGCGATGCTCATCAACCTGCTCCGCGACGAGCAGCCCACCCATGTGGCCGCCGCCTTCGACGTATCTCGCCAGACGTTCCGCGTCGACAAGTACCCCGAGTACAAGGCCGGTCGCTCGTCGACTCCCGACGAGTTCCGCGGACAGATCGACATCACCAAAGAGGTGCTCGTCGCGCTGGGCATCACCGTGCTGGCCGAAGCCGGCTTCGAGGCCGACGACATCATCGCCACGCTCGCCACCCAGGCGGAGGGCGAGGGGTTCCGGGTGCTCGTCGTTACGGGGGACCGCGACGCGCTGCAGCTGGTGAGCGACGACGTGACGGTGCTGTATCCCCGTAAGGGGGTCAGTGAACTGACCCGCTTCACTCCCGACGCGGTGCAGGAAAAGTACGGGCTCACCCCGCAGCAGTACCCCGACTTCGCGGCACTTCGGGGTGATCCCAGCGACAACCTGCCGGGCATTCCGGGGGTAGGGGAGAAGACGGCCACCAAGTGGATCGCGGAATACGGGTCACTGCAGGCCCTGGTGGACAATGTGGACAAGGTCAAGGGCAAGGTCGGCGACGCACTGCGGGCGAACCTGTCACACGTGGTTCTCAACCGCGAACTCACCGACCTCGTTCGCGATGTTCCGCTTCCACACACCCCCGACACCCTGCGGGTGCAGCCGTGGAACCGCGACCAGATCCACCGGCTGTTCGACGACCTCGAGTTCCGGGTGCTGCGCGACCGGTTGTTCGAGACCCTCGCGCCTGTCGAACCCGAGGTTGAGCACGGCTTCGACGTGCGAGGCAAGGCGCTCCAACGCGGCGAATTGGCGGCCTGGCTGTCCGAACACAGCCTCGGCAACCGGTTTGGGCTCGCAGTCGTCGGCACCCACCTCGCCTATGACGCCGACGCCACCGCGCTGGCCATCGTCGCCGCCGACGGCGACGGCCGCTACATCGACACGACCGCTCTCGACCCCGACGACGACGCGGCGTTGGCGTCGTGGCTCGCGGATCCGGGGCCACCCAAGGCTCTGCACGAAGCAAAGCTCGCCATGCACGACCTCGCCGGGCGCGGCTGGAAGCTCGCCGGTGTCACTTCCGATACCGCGTTGGCGGCCTACCTGGTGCGGCCCGGGCAGCGCAGCTTCAGCCTCGACGACCTGTCGTTGCGGTACCTGCGTCGGGAACTCCGCGCGGATAACCCCGCCGAACGACAACTCTCACTCCTCGACGGCAGTGAGGGCAGCGACGATCAGGCCGTCCAGACGCTGATGCTGCGCGCCGTCGCGGTGCTCGACCTCGCCGACGCCCTCGACGAGGAACTCGCCCGCATCGACTCGTCGTCGCTGCTGGGCCGGATGGAGTTGCCGGTGCAGCGGGTGCTCGCCGAGATCGAGCACACCGGCATCGCCGTCGACATCGATCAACTGCGGCAGCTGCAGAGTGAGTTCGCCGATCTGATCCGCGACGCCGCCGCGGCGGCCTACGCGGTGATCGGCAAGCAGATCAATCTCGGCTCGCCCAAACAGTTGCAGACGGTGCTGTTCGAGGAGCTGCAGATGCCGAAGACAAAGAGGACCAAAACCGGATACACCACCGATGCGGACGCGCTGCAGTCACTGTTCGACAAGACCGGTCATCCGTTCCTGCAGCACTTGCTGGCCCATCGCGACGCCACTCGGCTCAAGGTGACCGTCGACGGCCTGCTGAACTCCGTCGCCTCGGACCGGCGTATCCACACGACGTTCAACCAGACGATCGCCGCGACCGGCCGGCTGTCCTCGACCGAACCCAACCTGCAGAACATCCCGATCCGAACCGAGGCTGGCCGGCGTATCCGCGATACGTTCGTGGTCGGCGACGGCTACGCCGAACTCATGACGGCCGACTACAGCCAGATCGAGATGCGCATCATGGCGCACCTGTCCCAGGATGCCGGCCTGATCGAGGCGTTCAACACGGGAGAGGATCTGCACTCGTTCGTCGCCTCCCGCGCGTTCGACGTGCCCATCGACGAGGTGACCCCGGACCTACGCCGCCGCGTCAAAGCGATGTCCTACGGATTGGCCTACGGGCTGAGCGCCTACGGCTTGGCTGCGCAGCTGAAGATCTCGACCGAAGAAGCCAAGGTCCAGATGGACCAGTACTTCGCGCGGTTCGGCGGTATCCGCGACTACCTGCGCGACGTCGTCGACCAGGCCCGCAAGGACGGCTACACCTCGACGGTGTTCGGTCGCCGGCGGTACCTGCCTGAGCTCGACAGCAGCAACCGCAACGTGCGCGAAGCCGCGGAACGGGCCGCGCTCAACGCCCCGATCCAGGGCAGCGCCGCCGACATCATCAAGGTCGCGATGATCAACGTCGATCAGGCGATCAAGGACGCCGGGCTCAGATCGCGGATGCTGCTGCAGGTGCACGATGAGCTGCTGTTCGAGGTGGCAGACGGCGAGCGGGAGACGCTCGAAGAGCTGGTGCGCGACAAGATGGGCAGCGCCTACGCCCTTGACGTGCCGCTCGAGGTGAGCGTCGGGTACGGCCGCAGCTGGGACGCGGCGGCGCACTGAGGTGTCGTTGCACCCGTTCGACGAGGCCGTCGCGCTCCAACCAACAGATCAACCCGGCCGGTGGCGCGGCCACACCCACGCGGAGTGGGCCAACATGGTCGGGCCCTTCGGCGGGATGACCGCGGCCGTGCTGCTGCGGGCCGTCGAGCTGCAGCCCGAGCGGATCGGCGAACCGGTCGCGCTGACGGTCAACTTCGCCGCACCCGTCGCGGACGGGCCCTTCGACATCGTCGCCCAGGCGGTCCGGACCAACCGAACCAATCAGCACTGGCTGATCGAACTCTGGCAGGACGGGGCGGTCAAAACCAACGCCACCGCGGTCTTCGGGATCCGGCGCGGTACCTGGTCGGACACCGAACAGGCGATGCCGATCGTTCCGAAACCCGAGGACGTCGCCGAATCCGGACTGCCCGACACCATCGTGTGGGCGCGAAACTACGAGATGCGCTACATCAAGGGTGGGGTGCCCGGCCTCGCTGCCCGGCCCGAGCCGTCGTCGGTCACGACGCTGTGGGCGCGCGACCGCGGTGGGCGCACACTCGATTTCCCGTCGGTCACTGCGATGAGCGACATCTTCTATCCCCGGGTGTTCCTTCGGCAGGGCGCCATGTCGCCGGCTGGGACGATCTCTCTCACGACGTACTTCCACGCCGACGCCCAGAACCTCGCCGCGGTTGGTGGGGACTACATCCTGGCGAGCGCTCGGGCCAACCGGTTCTCGCGCGGCTACTTCGACCAGTCAGCCGAGTTGTGGAGCGCGACAGGCGACCTTCTTGTCACCACGCACCAGATGGTCTACTTCAAGGCCTGATCGGCGCGCGGTAACCGGCCATCGTGTGCAGCGCCGGCGATGCCGCCCTGGCCGCGTACAGCGCGAAGGTCTCCTCGTGGAGCAACCGGACGACGCGTGCATCGCCGAACCCGCGGTCGATGCGGTCACGCACGAACGCCAACTCTACGACCTGGTGGGCGAATCTCTTCACCGACTCGCCGGCCTGCTTGCCGCCGAACCGCCTCGCCACGGCGATCACCTGTTGGCGGGTCCGCAGCGATGCGGGCCACGTCGCCTCGCTCGGCGTCACCAGACCCGCCGCGACCATCCCGGGCAGTTTCGCCGCGACGATCTGCTCTTCGCGTCGTCGGCTCCGGACCGCCAGCAGGATCGCCAGGCCGAAGATCGGCATCATCCAGAACACGTACAGGCCGAAGTACGCCCCGACGCCGAGGAGCGATGACCCGTTCCGGCGCGGGACACCTAGGCAGGGTAGCTGCCGATGCACGGAATACCGGGGTGATGCGGGCGGTTCAGCACATTACGAGATGGTGTTGTCTCGTAATCGGATGGGGATTCGGATTAGCCAACTCACCTGCTCGACGATGTCTTCACCTGGCTGACCGACGATCGCGTCCGTCGCGTGTATCCGGATCTCCTCGCCGAGGCGCAACGCCACCCGGCGCTGGGGGAGGCCCTCATGAACCATGTCGGCCGGCCATGGCGAGCACATGCCGTCGAGGTGCTCGAACGCGCCGCGAAGCGGGGCGAACTGGCCGTCGGCGCAGCAAGAGTTCATCGTCGACGCGCTCGGGGCGCTGGTGTTCTGGCGGTTGATCGCTCTCGGAGCGCCGGTGACCTACACGTATCTGGACCGGGTGGCCGCGGCGATCTGCGGCATGGCCCGCGGGAACAATCCGGTGTGAGAACGGGTTTGTCCTGCGTGGACCGAGTCGAGTAGGCTCGGAGAGTACCTGTGTGCGCGATCTCAGGTAACAAACCAATCTCCTGTACCTACGAGTAAACCTGTCCGGAGCAACCCACCACATGCCAAGTCCCTCCGTCACCTCGCCGCAAGTAGCCGTCAACGACATCGGCTCGGCTGAGGATTTTATGGCCGCCATCGACAAGACCATCAAATACTTCAACGATGGCGACATCGTCGAAGGGACGATCGTCAAGGTCGATCGCGACGAAGTCCTCCTAGACATCGGCTATAAGACCGAAGGTGTCATCCCTTCCCGTGAGCTCTCCATCAAGCACGACGTCGACCCCAATGAGGTTGTGTCCGTCGGCGACGAGGTGGAAGCCCTGGTCCTCACCAAGGAGGACAAGGAAGGCCGCCTGATCCTGTCCAAGAAGCGCGCACAGTACGAGCGCGCCTGGGGCACTATCGAAGAGCTCAAGGAGAAGGACGAGGCGGTCAAGGGCACCGTCATCGAGGTCGTCAAGGGTGGCCTCATCCTCGACATCGGCCTGCGCGGCTTCCTGCCCGCGTCGTTGGTCGAGATGCGTCGTGTGCGCGATCTGCAGCCGTACATCGGCAAGGAGATCGAAGCCAAGATCATCGAGCTCGACAAGAACCGCAACAACGTCGTGCTTTCCCGCCGTGCCTGGCTGGAGCAGACCCAGTCCGAGGTGCGCAGCGAGTTCCTCAACCAGCTGCAGAAGGGCGCCATCCGCAAGGGTGTCGTGTCCTCGATCGTCAACTTCGGCGCGTTCGTCGATCTCGGCGGCGTCGACGGCCTGGTGCACGTCTCCGAGCTGTCGTGGAAGCACATCGACCACCCGTCCGAGGTCGTCACCGTTGGCGACGAGGTCACCGTCGAGGTGCTCGACGTCGACATGGATCGCGAACGGGTATCGCTGTCGCTGAAGGCCACCCAGGAAGACCCGTGGCGCCACTTCGCCCGGACCCACGCGATCGGCCAGATTGTGCCCGGCAAGGTCACCAAGCTGGTGCCGTTCGGCGCGTTCGTCCGCGTCGAGGAGGGCATCGAGGGCCTGGTACACATCTCAGAGCTGTCCGAGCGCCACGTCGAGGTTCCGGACCAGGTGGTCCAGGTCGGCGACGACGCGATGGTCAAGGTCATCGACATCGACCTGGAGCGTCGCCGGATCTCGCTGTCGCTCAAGCAAGCCAACGAGGACTACACCGAGGAGTTCGACCCCTCGAAGTACGGAATGGCCGACAGCTACGACGAGCAGGGCAACTACATCTTCCCCGAGGGGTTCGACGCCGAGACCAACGAATGGCTCGAAGGTTTCGAGAAACAGCGTGAGGAGTGGGAGTCCCGCTACGCCGAGGCCGAGCGCAGGCACAAGATGCACAGCGCGCAGATGGAGAAGTTCGCCGCCGCCGAGGCCGAGGAAGCCGCCCGTCCGGCGTCGAACGGTTCGTCTCGCTCGGAGGAGTCGACCGGCGGGACGCTCGCCAGCGACGCGCAGCTGGCCGCCCTGCGGGAGAAGCTGGCCGGCAACGCCTAGCTCGCAGCTAGACATCACGACAAGAACGCCCCGGCTCACCGCGAGCCGGGGCGTTTGCCCGTATCCGGGCCCTGACACACTGGTGCGGTGCTGAGAATCGGTCTGTCCGGCGGCATCGGCGCCGGCAAATCAACGGTGTCCGCGACGTTCAGTGAGCTCGGCGCCATCGTCGTCGACGGTGATGTGATCGCCCGTGAGGTCGTCGAACCCGGCACCGAGGGGCTGGCCAGACTCGTCGAGGCATTCGGCGAAGACATCCTGCTGCCCGACGGCGCGTTGAACCGCCCGGCACTCGCAGCGGTCGCGTTCAGCGACGACGAGAAGCGCGCGACGCTCAACGGAATCGTGCACCCCTTGGTCGGTGCGCGCCGCGCGGAACTCATCGCCCGTGCCGCCGACGACGCGGTCATCGTCGAGGACATCCCGCTGCTGGTGGAAAGCCAGATGGCGCCGATGTTCCCGTTGGTGATCATCGTGCATGCCGACGAAGACATCCGGGTGTCCAGGCTCATCGAGTATCGCGGCTTCAGCGAGGACGATGCCAGGGCGCGGATCAGGGCTCAGGCGAGCGAGGAGCAGCGGCGCGCGGTTGCCGATGTCTGGCTGGACAATTCGGGAGAGGCCGAGGATCTCGTCGAGAAAGCGCGGGAACTCTGGCATCACCGGATCCTGCCGTTCGCGCACAATTTGCAGAACGGCGAGCCGGCCCATGTGACGCCCAAAATAGTGCCATACGACCCGAGTTGGCCCGCGCAGGCCAGCCGTGCGGTGGCGCGGCTTCGCGTCGCATGCGGGCATCGTGCCAAGCGTATCGATCACATCGGCTCCACGGCGGTCCCCGGTCTTGACGCCAAGGACGTGATCGATATCCAGGTGACCGTCGACTCGCTCGCCACCGCCGACGAACTCGCCGAGGCGCTGTTGGCGGCCGGGTATCCGCGTCTTGGGAAGATCATTGCGGACACGCCCCATACCGACGATCAATCATGGTGGGAGAAGCGGATACACGCGTCGGCGGATCCGGGTCGGCCAACGAAGGTGCATCTGAGGGTCGAGGGTTGGCCGAACCAGCAGTTCGCGCTGCTGTTCGTCGCATGGATGAAGGCCAACCCGCAGGTCCAGTCCGAGTATCTGGATCTCAAACGTGGGGCCGTCGCACACGCGTATGCCACGACCGATGAGTATGCCGAAGCCAAGGAACCGTGGTTGGTGGACGCCTACCGCCGCGCCTGGGCGTGGGCCGACGCAACAGGCTGGCGCGCGTAGGACCCTACGCCAGGGGTGGTTCCGCGGACGGCTGTGGCGGGGCGGCCGGGTCGACGGGCGGCGGCGTGGCGACCGGAGCCTCACATGTCAGGGCGGCGTAGTCGGGGTCCTGCGGCAGGAATCGCGGGGCGACGAAGTCGTCGGCCTGCGCGACGATCTGCTCGTCGACGAGGATCTCGCAGTGCAGGTTTGCCGAATAGGGCCACTGCACCGACACCTTCATCGTGGCCACGTCGGCCTCGGGCAGGACGGTGTTCACCTCGAACACGCGGCCCGGCACCATCGTGGGGTTCGCCGTCTGGGTCTGATTGCCTTCGGCGCTGTAGGTGATCGTGGCTCCGCGGGAGACGCCGTCGATACGCGCCCGGTAGATGATGTTGCGGAGCACCTGCGGAGTCTCCTGGACGACCGGCTGCGGCGGGCCTTCCGGGTCGGCGACCGCGACGGCGGGAGTCCACTGGTAGCCACCGATGACGGTTACGACCACTGCGCCCGCGGTCATTCCGCGCCTGACGGAGTTCACGTAGCTGACCTTACTATGTCCGCCAGGTCAAGACCACGCCGTTGCCGGCGAGCCAGCGGTGCAGGTCGTAGCCGTGCCGGGCGAGGCCGTCGACGGTCCTCACGGCGGTTTGCACGGCTTGTTCACCGACCTCCGGGGTGAGCAGGTTGTGCCGGACTGCGGTGAGCAGTTCGTCGACGTCGCGAAGTTCCGCCCCGATCCCGGTGCGCACCACCAGGTCCAGATAGTGATCCTCGGACGTCCATCGCTGTGGGCCCGGTATGTAGTCGCCGATGTCGAGGTAGAAATCCTGCTCCTTCTCGAACCCCGGATTGAAGTGGAACACCGATGCACGCAGGTTCAGCGACGGCAGCAGCCACGACTCGAGGTAGTGGAACTGGGCGCGACCGGGTGTCGCGCGGGCCATGTAGAGGCCCCAAGGTTCCACCGAATAGACGTCGACGGCCCGCACGATGCCCTTGGGGTCGGTGTTCGTGCAGGCGAGCAGGTCGAACGTCTCGTGTTTGGGTGGGTGGATACCCCAGCATAGGGCGGGGAACAAGAACCTGTCGGTGGCTGGTTCTACCCTGGTGAAATGGCTTTCGCTACCGAACACCCAGTGCTCGCACACTCCGAGTACCGCCCGGTCGAGGCGATGGTGCGTACCGGCAACCGGTTCGAGGTGGTCAGCCCCTACCAGCCCGCCGGCGATCAACCCGCCGCCATCGAGGAGTTGGAGCGGCGCATCCGGGCGGGGGAGCGTGACGTCGTGCTCCTCGGCGCGACAGGCACCGGCAAGTCGGCCACGACCGCGTGGCTGATCGAACGGCTGCAACGGCCGACGCTGCTGATGGCGCCGAACAAGACGCTGGCCGCCCAGCTCGCGAACGAGTTGCGGGAGATGTTGCCTCACAACGCCGTGGAGTACTTCGTGTCGTACTACGACTACTACCAGCCCGAGGCGTACATCGCCCAGACCGACACGTACATCGAGAAGGACAGCTCCATCAACGACGACGTGGAGCGGCTTCGGCACTCGGCGACGTCCAGCTTGCTGTCGCGGCGTGACGTGGTCGTAGTGGCGTCGGTGTCGTGCATCTACGGTCTGGGCACGCCGCAGTCCTACATGGACCGGTCGGTCGAGTTGAAGGTGGGTGACGAGGTGCCGCGCGACGGGCTGCTGCGGCTGCTCGTCGACGTGCAGTACACCCGCAACGACATGGCGTTCACCCGCGGGACGTTCCGCGTGCGGGGCGACACCGTCGAAATCATCCCCTCCTACGAGGAGCTCGCGGTACGTATCGAGTTCTTCGGTGACGAGGTGGAGGCGCTGTACTACCTGCATCCGCTGACCGGGGACATCGTCCGCCGGGTCGATTCGCTGCGGATCTTTCCCGCGACGCACTACGTCGCGGGCCCGGAGCGGATGGCGCAGGCGATTTCCAGCATCGAGAAGGAACTCGAGGACCGGCTGGCCGAACTCGAAGGCCACGGCAAGCTGCTCGAGGCTCAGCGGTTGCGGATGCGAACCAACTACGACATCGAGATGATGCGCCAGGTCGGGTTCTGCTCCGGGATCGAGAACTACTCGCGCCATATCGACGGCCGCGGTGCCGGCACGGCGCCCGCCACGCTGCTCGACTACTTCCCCGAGGACTTCCTGCTCGTCATCGACGAGTCCCACGTGACGGTGCCGCAGATCGGCGGCATGTACGAAGGCGACATGTCGCGTAAGCGCAACCTGGTGGACTTCGGGTTCCGGTTGCCGTCGGCGGTCGACAACCGGCCGCTGACGTGGGAAGAGTTCGCCTCCCGGATCGGTCAGACCGTGTACCTGTCGGCCACCCCAGGTCCCTACGAGCTCAGCCAGACCGGCGGTGAGTTCGTCGAACAGGTGATTCGTCCGACCGGGCTGGTCGATCCGCAGGTCGTGGTGAAACCCACCAAAGGTCAGATCGACGATCTGATCGGGGAGATCCGTGAACGTACCGAACTCGACGAGCGGGTGCTGGTCACCACGTTGACCAAGAAGATGGCCGAGGACCTCACCGATTACCTGCTCGAGCTGGGAATCCGGGTCCGCTATCTGCACTCGGAGGTCGACACGCTGCGCCGCGTCGAGCTGCTTCGCCAGTTGCGGCTCGGCGAGTACGACGTGCTGGTGGGTATCAACTTGCTGCGCGAGGGTCTCGACCTGCCCGAAGTATCGCTGGTGGCGATCCTCGACGCCGACAAGGAGGGATTCCTACGGTCCACGCGCAGCCTCATCCAGACTATCGGCCGTGCCGCCCGCAACGTCTCGGGCGAGGTCCACATGTACGCGGACAAGATCACCGACTCGATGCGCGAGGCGATCGACGAGACAGAACGGCGCCGCGCCAAACAGGTTGCCTACAACGAGGAACGCGGCATCGACCCGCAACCGCTGCGCAAGAAGATTGCCGACATCCTGGACCAGGTGTACCGCGAGGCCGACGACAGTGAGGCCGTCGAGGTGGGCGGTTCGGGTCGCAACGCATCGCGGGGCCGGCGCGCTCAGGGTGAGCCGGGCCGTGCCGTCAGTGCCGGCATCGTCGAGCGGCGCGATACCGCCAACATGCCGCGCGCCGAACTGGCGGATCTGATAAGGGACCTGACCGAGCAGATGATGACCGCGGCCCGCGACCTGCAGTTCGAACTCGCCGCCCGGATCCGCGACGAGATCCAGGACCTGAAGAAGGAACTGCGCGGTATGGACGCCGCCGGCCTGAAGTGACACGGTGGTTGACCTCAACCGCCCTTGAGTTCCTAGCGTGGCGGCGTGACTGAGACCTCCCGCGTCTCGGTGGGCACCTGGCGTCAGCTGCTGGGTCCGGCCCACCTAGGTGCCTCGATGGTGCTGGCGGGCGGTGTCCTGTTGTACGCGACCAACGAGTTCCTGACCATCAGCCTGATGCCGAGCGCCGTCGCTGACATCGGCGGTCAACGGTTCTACGCCTGGGTGACGACGGTCTATCTGGTTGCCTCGGTGATCGCCGCAACGACGGTGCACCCGCTGTTGATACGTCTCGGGCCGCGGCAGGCGTACTGGTCGGGTTTGAGTGTGTTCGCCGCCGGCACCCTGGGATGTGCGCTTGCCCCGACGATGGAACTGCTCCTCGTCGGCCGGATGGTGCAGGGCGCCGCGGGTGGCCTACTCGCCGGCCTCGGGTATGCGGTGATCAACACCGCTCTCCCGAGCGGATTGTGGACTCGCGCATCGGCGTTGGTGTCGGCGATGTGGGGAGTCGGGACACTCGTCGGTCCGGCGGCAGGTGGGCTCTTCGCGCAGTTCGGCAGTTGGCGGTGGGCGTTCGGGGTCTTGGTCGGGCTCACGATCGCCATGGGGCTGCTAGTGCCGTTCGCGCTGCCGGGCCGCGTCGACGGCCATGATGTCGGTCGACCCGGCCTGCGGATCCCGCTGTGGTCGCTGCTGCTGCTCGGCGCGGCGGCGCTCGTGGTAAGCACGGCCGGGATTCCGCATGACATTCGCGTGACGGCAGGATTGCTCGCCACCGGCGTCGCCGTCGTAGTCGTGTTCGTGTTCGTGGACCGGCGCGCCGCAGTCGCGGTGCTGCCGCCGAGCGCCTTCGGCCCCGGCCCGTTGAAATGGATCTACTCGACACTGGGGCTGTTGATGGCCGCCACCATGGTGGACATGTATGTGCCGCTGTTCGGGCAGCGTCTGGCCGGTATGACCCCCATCGTCGCCGGCTTCTTCGGCGCGGTTCTCTCCGTCGGCTGGACGGGCGGCGAGATCACCAGTGCTTCATTGAGCCGCACGCGGGTTATCGTGCGCACTGTGGGGCTCGCTCCGCTGGTCATGGCCACCGGTCTGACACTCGGCATGGTCGCGTTGCGCGATGCGATGACGCCGGCTTGGGCGGCGCTGTGGGTGGTCGGGCTGCTGGTGACCGGGACCGGTATCGGGATTGCGTGGCCGCACCTGTCCGCGTGGGCGATGAGTAGTGTCGACGACCCGGCCGAAGGTCCAGCGGCCGCCGCGGCGATCAACACCGTGCAGCTCATCTGTGGGGCCTTCGGGGCAGGGTTGGCGGGCGTCGTGGTGAACCTCACCGACGCCGGGAACGCGGCGGCGGTGCGTTGGCTGTTCGCGGTGTTCGCAGGGTTGGTCGCGGTCGGCGTCATCGCGTCGACGCGAAGCGGTCGAACCCGCGCCGCCGCTTACAGGCCTGGAGGGGTCGGGTCAGCACGCCGCGGCGCTCCCGGTAGTTGACGCGCAGGCGGAGCGAACCGCTGAGCGGCGCGTTGAGGAAGGAGCGACCGGCATGAGACCCGCAACATCCATAGCCACCGTAACCGGCGAACGAGCCGAGCGGCCGTCGGCGCACCTGGCTTCCGTCGGAATCACGGCGAGCCGAAAGGTGCTCAGATGCCCACGCGCCCGGCATCGTCAATGGCGACGCAGTGTGGCTGAGTGGCTACGCATCGGCCTGCAAAGCCGTTTACACGGGTTCGAATCCCGTCATCGGCTCTCGAGGCCTGCCGGACAGCAGCTCGGGTCGAGCACAGTGCACAGCGCAATCAGAGATTCGCGCCGCGGTCGGTGGTAGACGTTCATGCCACGCCGTTGCGACTCGATCAGTCCTGCCCGGCGCAACTGCGAAAGATGATGGCTGACAGTCGATTCGGCGAGTTTGACGGCCGCCGCAAGGTCGCAACTGCACAGCTCGCCGTCTCCGGAACTGAACAGCAGTGACACCAGCTTCACCCGTACGGGATCGGCCAGCGCTTTGAGCCGCAGGGCGATCTCCAGTGCGGCTTCGTCGCCGATGGGGCCCGCCGCGACCGGCGAGCAGCAGACCGGTGCGGAGATGTCCACGGCGGGCAGGCTCTTCGGCACGCGACCAGTCTGCCACAGTATGTTGACATATATCAAAGGGGTGAGCATTCTGAATGCGTCAGTTAGTTCGATATACGTCGCACATTACGGAGGTCGCCTTGTCCCGCGCCCAACTCGCTCTCAATGTCGATGACCTCGACGAGGCCATCACCTTCTACTCGAAGCTGTTCGGCACTGCCCCGGCGAAGGTGAAGCCGGGCTACGCGAACTTCGCAGTGGTTGATCCACCGTTGAAGCTGGTGCTTATCGAAAACCCGGGCCACGGCGGCACGCTGAACCACCTCGGCGTCGAGGTCGAGACCAGCCAGGCGGTCCACGCGGAGATAGCTCGCCTCAGCGACGATGGCCTCTTCACCGAAGAGGAAATCGGCACGACCTGTTGTTTCGCGACCCAGGACAAGGTATGGGTGACCGGACCGTCGGGTGAGAAGTGGGAGGTGTACACCGTGTTGGCGGACTCGGACACATTCGGCACCGACTCGACGATGCTCGTCGATGGCGACGAGAACGCCGGCACATGCTGCGCCGGGAGTTCCGATGACGCGCGGAGTGCCACGGCGTGACAGCGCGCACGGATAATCCCGACACGACCGTCGCCGGGAACCTTCCGCTGCTGGACCGGTTCCTCCCCGTGTGGATCGGGCTGGCTATGGCCGTCGGGCTGCTGCTCGGGCGGTTCGTCCCCGGGTTCGACGTCGCGCTGAGCAGCATTGCGATACAGGGGATTTCCGTACCGATCGCTCTGGGGCTCCTGGTCATGATGTACCCGGTGCTCGCCAAGGTGCGCTATGACCGGCTCGACACCGTCACCAGCGACCGAAGGCTGCTGGTGAGTTCGCTCGTATTGAACTGGATCCTAGGGCCGGCGCTCATGTTCGCGTTGGCCTGGCTGCTGGTTCCTGACCTGCCAGAGTACCGAACCGGCCTGATCATCGTCGGGCTCGCGCGCTGCATCGCGATGGTGATCATCTGGAACGACCTCGCGTGCGGTGATCGGGAAGCTGCCGCAGTCCTGGTTGCGCTCAACTCGATGTTCCAGGTGGTGATGTTCGCCGTCCTTGGCTGGTTCTACCTATCTGTCCTGCCGGGATGGTTGGGATGGGAGACCGCCACAATCGACGTCTCGCCGTGGCAGATCGCGCAATCGGTGCTGATCTTCCTCGGCATACCGCTCGTGGCGGGCTACCTGTCGCGACGCCTGGGTGAGAAGGCCAAAGGCCGGTCCTGGTACGAGTCGCAGTTCCTGCCCAAAATCGGGCCGTGGGCGCTGTACGGCCTGCTGTTCACCATCGTCGTGCTGTTCGCGTTCCAGGGAGAACAGATCACCAGTCGCCCCCTCGATGTCCTCCGCATCGCGGTACCGCTACTGGTCTACTTCGCGCTGATGTGGGGCGGCGGCTACCTGCTCGGCGCAGCCCTCGGTCTGGGCTATTCGCGGACCACGACGCTGGCATTCACAGCTGCGGGCAACAACTTCGAACTCGCCATCGCCGTGGCGATCGTCACCTACGGACCCGCATCGGGGCAGGCGCTGGCCGGGGTCGTCGGCCCGCTCATCGAAGTGCCCGTGCTCGTCGCGCTGGTATACGTATCTCTGTCGCTGCGCAGGCGCTTTTGGTCGTCCGCAACGGGAGTATCAAAGGAGAGGGCTGGGGCTCATGAGTGATCGGACACCCGGCGTGTTGTTTCTGTGCACGCACAACGCGGGCCGATCCCAGATGGCCATGGGATTCCTTCGACACCTTGCAGGAGACCGGGCAAGGGTCTACTCCGCAGGATCCGAACCCGCCGATGAGGTGAATTCCGCCGCCGTTGAAGCCATGGCCGAGAAGGGCATCGACATCTCGGGTGAGCAACCGAAGCGTTGGACGACTGACATGGTGGAGGCCGTCGACGTCGTCGTCACGATGGGGTGCGGCGACCAGTGCCCGTACCTACCCGGCAAGCGTTACGAGGACTGGGATCTCGCCGACCCGGCCGGACGGGGAGTCGAATTCGTGCGTCCGATTCGCGACGAAGTCGAGCGGCGCATACGGACCCTGCTCGAGCAGCTGGCCATTCCCGTGAACCGCCCTCAAACCGCGGAGTAGACGCCTTCTCCAGATGCTGGCCGGCAAGTCGTTGCTCGTGCGAATCAGTGCCCTGCCCGCCTGCGCCAACTTCGGTCTGGTCACCGAAGCACTTCTCATTTGCAACAGTTCTATAAACCCCAGAATTGTCGCGGTGGCCACTTCGCTGAATCGGCATACGTTCCCCCCGACGCAAGTCAGTACGAAGCGCACAGAGAACTGAGGGAACATGTCGCGGACCACGAACCGATTGGGCTTCACCGCCCTGGTTACTGCGGGAGCCTACTGGATCGTTCAGCTTTCCAACCCTGCGACGGCGATCGCTGACCCAGGGACGGCGAGCCCCGGAGTTCCGTGCGTGAACATCATGCAGCAGTTGCTCACCGTGCCCGGGCGGTTGCCGCAGACGCTGCCGGGCGCGAATTCTGCTCTGACCAACACCACGCCGCCGTCGGTCGGCATCCCGCCGGCCGGGTCGACCAACGGCATCGCCACCGCGACACCGCCGTCGGTCGGCGTCCCGCCCGCCGGTTCGCTCAACGGCACTGCCGGGTCGACGCCACCGCTCGTCGGTATCCCGCCCGCCGGTTCGCTCAACGGCACTGCCGCTGCCACGCCGCCCCGGCCACCAGTTCCGCCGTCGGCGCGAGTCGACACGGCCAGCGGTGCGACGCTGCCCGTTCCCGGTGCGCCGGGCGTGCCGACGGCGACCACGGGTGCGGGGGCGGTTCCTCCGGTTCCCGGTGCCCCGGGCGTCCCCACCGCCGGCAGCGGCGGCGGCGCTGTTCCTCCGGTTCCGGGTGCACCCGGCGCGCCGCTGGCGCAGTCGAGCGGCGCGGGACTGTCTTCGGCTCCGCCCGCTCCGGGTGCTACGGCCGGCGGCGCCGGTGGGGCAGGGGCGCCCGCTGCTCCGCCTGCCGTGCCCGCCGGTGTGGTCGATTCCTCCCGTGGTGTGACCCCGCCTGCCCCCGCTGCACCGCCTGCCGGTGTGATCGAGCCTGCAGCCGGTGTCGCGCTTCCGGCTCCGCCGGCTCCGGCCGGTGCTTCGGGGGGCGCCGGCGCTCCTGCCAGGCCGCCGGTTATCCCTGCCGGTGTGGTCGAGCCCGCTGCCGGTGCGGCTGCGCCTGCACCGCCTGCCGCTGTCGTTGAGCCGGCGTCAGGTGTCGCGCATCCGGCACCGCCGGCTCCGGGTGCTCCGGCGGGTGGTGCGGGTGGGTCAGTGACGCCTCCCGCTCCGCTGGCTCCGCCTTCGGGTGTGGTTGAGCCCGCGTCGGGTGTGATGCCTCCGGCTTCACTGGCTCCCCCTGCGGGTGTGGTGGATTCGGCGAGTGGCGTGGCGCCGCCGGCGCCTCCTGCTCCAGGTGGTGGGTCATCGAGCATGGTCGAGACTTTCTCGCCTCCGGCTCCGCCGGCGCCGGCTGTTCCTGCGGCGAATTCCGCGGCTGAGCCCGTGACGCCTCCTGCTCCGCCGGCTCCGGGTGCTCCGACGGTGAGTTCGGTGGACAACGTGGCGCCGCCGACGCCTCCTGCTCCAGGTGGTGGGTCGTCGAGCATGGTCGAGACTTTCTCGCCTCCGGCTCCGCCGGCGCCGGCTGTTCCTGCGGCGAATTCCGCGGCTGAACCCGTGACGCCTCCAGCTCCGCCGGCTCCGGGTGTTGCGCCTCCGGATTCGCCGGCCTTGCCTGCTGCGGTGGTTGAGCCTGCTGCGGGTGTTGTGCCACCCGCACCGCCGGCCTTGCCTGCTGGGGTGGTTGAGCCTGCTGCGGGTGTTGTGCCTCCTGCACCGCCGGCCTTGCCTGCTGGGGTGGTTGAGCCTGCTGCGGGTGCTGCGCCACCCGCACCGCCGGCCTTGCCTGCTGGGGTGGTTGAGCCTGCTGCGGGTGTTGTGCCTCCTGCACCGCCGGCCTTGCCTGCTGGGGTGGTTGAGCCTGCTGCGGGTGTTGTGCCTCCTGCACCGCCGGCCTTGCCTGCTGGGGTGGTTGAGCCTGCTGCGGGTGTTGTGCCTCCTGTACCGCCGGCCTTGCCTGCTGGGGTGGTTGAGCCTGCTGCGGGTGTTGCGCCTCCGGCTCCCGGTGGTCCGGGTGCCCCGGGTGGCCCGGGTGGTGGTTCCGGTGGGGCGGTCGCTCCCGCTGCGCCGCCTGCACCGCCAGCCGCCGGGGTCCAGCCCGCTGCCGCCGTTACTCCCCCTGCCCCTCCGGCTCCGGGTGTCCCCGCGGCAAGCTCCGTGCCCGTCGTCACGCCGCCTGCTCCGCCCGCACCTCCGGCAGGTGGCTCGGGTGCAGTGAACATCGTCACGCCGCCTGCAGCACCGGCTCCGCCGGCCAGCGGCTCTACTGCGCTCAACATCCCGACGCCTCCGTACCCAGCCGCACCCGGTGTGCCGGCCAGCGGTGCGGGCGGTACGCCCACCGGCGTCCTTCCGCCGCTCGAGGGAGCAGCGGCGGTGTTCGATCGCCTGCTGCCGGGAGCCCCGACACCCAGCGCGCCGGGTGCGGTGGGTACGGCGACCAACGGCCCATGGGACTTCATCCCGACGATCACCGTTCCGCAGATCCCGGGTCTGCCGGTTCCGCTGCCGACCGAGATCGGACCGCCCAGTGACGGCATCTGCGCCGGAACCGGTGGGCTGTGGTCGGCGAGCGCCGCTCCCGGCGCGACACCGGCCAAGGCGCCGGCCACCAGCCCGGCATCGGACCGTCGCGACGATTGATGACCCGCTTCCGGCGGACATTGCGGTCAGGCCCGGCGTGTTCGCGCCGGGCCTGACGCGGTCAGCGGGTAGCGGGAAGCCTCAGCAACAGGCGCGCTCCGCCCATCGGACTGGTTTCCAGGAACGCTGAGCCACCGTGCAATTCGGCCTGCTGTGCGACTAGTGCCAGCCCAAGCCCGGAGCCGGAGCGCGATGCGGTCGACCCGCGGGAGAAACGTTCGAAGACGAGCGTGCGCTCTTGCTCGGGCACCCCGCTGCCGTTGTCGTCGATCGCGATCTCGACATCCTCGCCGGAGCGGATAGCGCTCAGCCGGATCTGCGTGGCATCACCGTGCTTGATCGCGTTGGCGATGGCGTTGTCGATCACCAGACGTAGCCCGGCGGGCAGGCCGAGTATTCGCACCTGTGCGGACGGCACCAGCGACACGTCAAGGCCGGGATAGCTGCGCAACGCGTCGTGCGCGGCGCGGTCCAGCAGTTCGGTGACGTCGACCGGGACGTGATCCTCCGCAGTGGTCAATTCGCCTTGTGCCAACCGTTCGAGCGCTGTCAGCGTCGCCTCGATCCGGCTCTGTGTGCGGACAACATCGTTGATCACTTCTTTGCGCTGCTCGTCGGTCATGTCGAGGGTTGACAAGACTTCGAGGTTGGTGCGCATAGCGGTCAACGGCGTTCGCAACTCATGCGATGCCACGGCCGCGAAGTCGCGCGCCGACTCCAGTGCCGCCTTGGTCCGCTGTTGTTCCTCGCCGATGCGGGCCAGCATGCCTTCCACCGCCTCGGCGATCTCGGCCGCCTCCCAGACTCCGCCGACCTGTACCTCCTCCGGTTTGGACTGCGCGTTGATGGCCCGCGCTTGCTGCGCCAGCAACCGGAACGGGTTGATCATGATCGACCACATCACCCAGCCCACGACCACGGTGCCCGCGATCACCCCGCCGCAGATGAGCAGGACTCGCAGATGCAACTGGTCGATACGGCGCTGGGTCGCGGCGAGCGGTGAGCCCAGTGCGATGGTCGCGGGGCCCGCAGCGAAGGTGCGCACCCGGTACTCGACACCGTCGATCGTGGTGTTCGCGTACCCCATGTCGAGTTGCGGCAGCACGATGTCCTTGGGCACCGACACGGTCATACCGCCGATCCGTGCGGTGCGCACCAGTGTCCGGTCGGCAGGTGGATCGGCCGGGTCGTCGCCGGTGATCGTCGCGTTCAACAACGTCCCGAAGTCCCCGAGGCTGGTCACCGAGTCCAGTTGCCGGTCCAGCTGGCTGTACTGCTCGTTCGTCACCCCGATCCACACCCAGGTGCCGAGGGTGAGTACCAGAACCACCACCGACAGCGCGGCCACGATCACGATGGTGCGCAGCGACACGATCGGCACCGGCATCGGCATGAAGCGCCGTAGCCGCTCGTCGGCGCCCACTATCGGGCTGGCCGCACGACGCCCAGCCGGTGCCGAGATATCGCAACGCTGCTCACGACGCCATCTTGCCCGACCGGTTCGGCCGGACGCGGCGGCGTCCGGGATGATGCCCCGGTGGTTGCGCGGAAACTCTCGGACGTCCTGACGACGCTGGACGTCGAGCACATCGCAGATGACGAGTTCATGGCGACGCAACTGGACAACGCCGCGCATCACATCGTGGGTGGGCACCTCGCCGCTCAGGCGCTCATGTCGGCGAGCCGCACGGTCAGCGGGGACCGCGCTGCGCATAGCATGCACGTGTACCTGTTGCGTGCCGGCGACGCACGCCGGCCGGTGCACTTCGAGATCACCCGGCTTCGTGACGGCGGCGTGCTGTCCTCCCGCCGAGTGCTGGCGCGCCAGGACGACGAGGTGCTCCTCGAAGCGCTCATGTCATTCACTGCACCGCTCCACACCTTCGAACACCAGCAGCCGATCCCCGACGTCCCCACCCCGGAGTCGCTGCCGTCGGTGCAGGAACAGCTGCGCCCGTACGCCGACGAACACGGCGGCCACTGGGTCCGGCCGCAGCCGCTCGACCTGCGCTACATCGACCCGCCGCCGCGTCTGGCTCTCGACCGACCCGACCCGTCGCCGCGCATCAGACTGTGGTGTCGTCCCGCTGAACCGATGCCCGACGACCCGGTCCTCAACAGTTGCCTGCTGACTTACATGTCCGGCACCGCGCTGCTGGAGACGGCGATGGTGGTCCGCCGAACCACGCCGCTGACGTGTTTCTCCGCGCTGATCGACCACGCGGTCTGGTTCCACCGGCCGGCCGACTTCTCGGACTGGGTGCTCTCGGATGCGGTAGCCCCCAGCGGTGTCCATGGTCGCGCGCTGACCACCGCCACGATGTACAACCGCACCGGGGCGTTGGTGTGCACGGCCACCCAGGAGATCTACTTCGGCCGCGACCGCCGCGAATGACCCTGCGCGCACACGCCGCTATCGTCGCCGGCCGCAGATCAGCCCGGCCGCGACGCGCAGATCCTCGGTGAGGGCGTCGAACGCCTGCTGGCGGTTCTCAGCCGGGCCGCGCAGCACCGACGACGGGTGCACAGTCGCCACCACGGCGGGGTCGATGTCGGGTTCGGTCGGCTCGGTGATGGCCGGAAGGTTCAGCACTTCCCCGCGGTGAGCGGTCAACCGGAAGTCGTCGCCCATCAGAGCTTTCGCCGCCGTGGCGCCGAGCAGCACCAAGACTTGCGGCCGCACGGCGTCCAGTTCGGCCAGCAACCACGGCCGGCACGCGACGACCTCCGTCCGGCTCGGCGTTTTGTGGATGCGGCGCTTGCCCCGCTCCGGCAACGTGAATTTGAAGTGCTTGACGGCGTTGGTGACGTAGAGGCGCTCCCGGTCGATGCCTGCGGCCACGAGCGCTTTGTCGAGCAACTTGCCTGCCGGGCCGACGAACGGTTCCCCGGCTTGGTCCTCCTGATCGCCGGGTTGCTCTCCGACGAACATGACCGTCGCATTCGCGCTCCCTTGTCCGAACACAGCCTGGGTGGCATCGCGGTAGAGCTCACACCCTCGGCATGCCTGGACCGCATCGGCGAGGATCGACACGTCGCGAGTGTCGGGGACGAAGTCCTCGGCGCCGGGCACTTTGGTCGTCATGGTGGCGGACTACCCCCGCGTAGGGTCCGTCATGCGCTCAAGGGGGACGCGGATACCGCTGTGCACTTCGTCACGCAAAGACCTCGCTGCGACGATGAGCAACTGCGGCAGCGCACGACGACTCGGTCACTGTGTGGAGCGTTACGCTTTTGCCGATCGCTAACATCTGTGCCGGTAGAACGCCCGTCGGTCGTACCGAGCAGGCTCGCCGGGTGTCGCGATTAGCACCCGTGTTCGTCGGGCAACGCGTTACTGTCTCGGTTGGCTTCGCAAATGACTCTGGGAGGGTATGGATGAGCGCCTATCGCACCGTGGTGGTCGGCACCGATGGCTCGGATTCGTCGTTGAAGGCAGTCGACCGAGCGGGCCAGATCGCTGCCGGGTCGGGCGCCAAGCTGATCGTCACCACCGCTTACTTCCCGCAGAGTGAGGATCAGCGCGCCGCCGACGTCCTCAAGGACGAGGGCTACAAGATGTCAGGCAATGCCCCTATCTATGCGATCTTGCGAGAGGCGCGCGACCGCGCCAAGGCCGCCGGCGCCGAGAACATCGAAGAAAAGGCCGTCGTCGGTGCACCGGTCGACGCCCTGGTCGAGTTGGCTGAGGAGGTCAACGCCGATCTGCTCGTGGTCGGAAACGTCGGCCTCAGCACCATTGCCGGACGACTGCTCGGTTCGGTGCCGGCCAACGTGGCGCGGCGGTCCAAGACCGACGTCCTCATCGTCCACACCACACCCTGATTCCGATTGACAACGCCGCACCGACCGTTATCGCATCAAACGGCTGCCGTTCGCCTGGACGGTGTGAGCGCTACCAGCCACGCTGGCGCCACTCGCCGAGGTGCGGGCGCTCGGCACCCAGCGTGGTGTCGTCGCCGTGGCCCGGGTAGACGACCGTCGAGTCCGGGTAGACGTCGAACACCCTGGCCGTGACGTCGGTCAGCAACTTCTCGAAGTCTCCGTCCTGCCACGTCTTGCCCACTCCGCCCGGGAACAGGCAGTCACCGGTGAACAGGTGCACGGCATCGCCTGCGGCGGCGCCGTGCAGGGCCAACGCGATCGAGCCCGGGGTGTGGCCACGCAGGTGGATGACGTCGAAGGTGAGATTGCCGATCCGGAGGGCGTCGCCTCCGGCGAGGTAGCGGTCCGGGGTGACGGGCAGCGGTTCGGCGTCGAGTTCGTGGGCGGCCGTCGGCGCACCGGTCGCCTCGACCAGTGCCTCCAGCGCCTGCCAGTGGTCGAAATGTTGGTGGCTGGTTACGATCAACGTCACCGTCGGCACCAGGTCCCTGACGAGTTGCAGGAGGATGTCGGCATCGTTGGCGGCGTCGATGAGTAACGTCTCACCGGTTCGCGAACAGGTGATCAGGTATGCGTTGTTGTCCATGGGGCCCACGGAGGCCTTGACGATTGTCGCGCCAGGAAGGGTTCGCCTGGCCGCGGTCCGGGGTTCGACATGGCCGGTGTAGTTGTCGTCGACGACTGTCATGAGAGCCACGGTAACGGGCTTGTCGGTGGCGACACCTAGCATGGATCAAAGTGCATTGACCATGTCTAAGTCAGGGGATGTCTAAGTCAGGTGGTGTCTAAGTCAGGGGATGTCCGAGTCAGGGGATGTCCGAGTCAGGGCATGTCTGAGTCAGGGCATGTCTGAGTCAGGGAAGGACCGAGTTGGCTGACCGCCTGATCGTCAAGGGTGCGCGCGAGCACAACCTGCGAAGCGTCGATCTTGACCTACCGCGCGACGCGTTGATCGTGTTCACCGGTCTGTCCGGTTCGGGCAAGTCGTCGCTCGCGTTCGACACCATCTTCGCCGAGGGGCAGCGCCGCTACGTGGAGTCGCTGTCGGCCTATGCCCGGCAGTTCCTCGGGCAGATGGACAAACCAGATGTCGACTTCATCGAAGGCCTCTCACCCGCGGTGTCCATCGACCAAAAGTCGACCAACCGCAACCCACGGTCGACGGTCGGCACCATCACCGAGGTCTACGACTACCTCCGGCTTCTCTATGCTCGCGCGGGTACGCCGCATTGTCCGGTGTGTGGTGAGCGCATCGCGCGGCAGACCCCTCAGCAGATCGTCGACCAAGTCCTCGCCATGGACGAGGGCCTGCGATTCCAGGTGCTCGCACCGGTCGTTCGCACCCGCAAGGGCGAGTTCGTCGACCTGTTCGAGAAGCTCAACACCCAGGGCTACAGCCGAGTGCGCGTCGATGGTGTCGTGTATCCGCTGACCGAACCGCCCAAGCTGAAGAAGCAGGAAAAGCACGACATCGAGGTCGTGATCGACCGGCTCACCGTGAAGGCCACCGCCAAGCAACGGCTGACCGATTCGGTGGAGACGGCGCTGACCCTGGCCGACGGTATCGTGGTGCTCGAGTTCGTCGACCGTGAAGACGACCATCCGCATCGCGAGCAGCGGTTCTCCGAGAAACTCGCCTGTCCGAACGGCCACCCCCTCGCGGTGGACGACCTCGAACCGAGGTCGTTTTCGTTCAACTCCCCGTACGGGGCCTGTCCGGAGTGCGCGGGTCTGGGCGTCCGCAAAGAGGTCGACCCCGAACTTGTCATCCCCGATCCGGACCTGACGCTGGCCGAGGGTGCCATCGCCCCATGGTCGATGGGCCAGACCGCGGAGTACTTCACCCGCATGCTGACCGGCCTGGGGGAGTCGATGGGCTTCGACGTCGACACCCCGTGGAAGAAGCTGCCCCCCAAGGTCCGCCGCGCCATCCTGGCGGGCTGCGACGAGCAGGTGCACGTCAAGTACCGCAACCGCTACGGCCGCACGCGGTCGTACTACGCGGACTTCGAAGGCGTCATGGCGTTCCTGCAGCGCCGCATCGAGCAAACCGACTCCGAGCAGATGAAGGAGCGCTACGAAGGCTTCATGCGCGATGTGCCGTGCCCGGAGTGTGACGGCACTCGCCTCAAGCCCGATATCCTGGCTGTCACCCTCGCCGCGGGGGACCAGGGCGCCAAGTCCATCGCCGAGGTCGCCCAGCTGTCGATCGCCGACTGCGCGGACTTCCTCAACGCGCTCACCCTCGGCCCACGCGAACAGGCCATCGCCGGTCAGGTGCTCAAAGAGATCCAGTCCCGGCTGGGGTTCCTGCTCGACGTCGGGCTCGACTATCTGTCGCTCTCGCGCGCAGCGGCCACCCTCTCCGGCGGTGAAGCTCAACGCATCCGGCTGGCCACCCAGATCGGGTCCGGGCTCGTCGGCGTCCTCTACGTCCTCGACGAACCGTCGATCGGTCTCCATCAGCGTGACAACCGCCGCCTCATCGACACCCTGGTGCGGCTGCGAGAGCTGGGCAACACGCTTATCGTGGTCGAACACGACCTCGACACCATCGCGCACGCCGACTGGGTGGTCGACATCGGACCCGCGGCCGGTGAGCACGGCGGACGGATCGTGCACAGCGGCACGTACAGGGACCTGCTGAACAATCCGGATTCGCTGACCGGCGCGTACCTGTCCGGGCGCGAGACGATCGAGGTGCCGGCAATCCGGCGCCCCGTCGACCGCAAACGGCAACTCACCGTCGTCGGTGCGCGCGAGCACAACCTCAAAGACGTCGACGTCGCATTCCCGCTCGGCGTGCTGACGTCGGTCACCGGGGTATCGGGTTCGGGTAAGTCGACGTTGGTCAACGACATCCTCGCCTCGGTGCTGGCCAACAAACTCAACGGCGCCAGGCAGGTACCCGGCCGGCACACCCGCATCAACGGCCTCGACGAACTCGACAAGCTGGTGCGGGTGGATCAGTCGCCGATCGGGCGGACCCCGCGGTCGAACCCCGCCACCTACACCGGTGTGTTCGACAAGATCCGCTCGCTGTTCGCGGCCACCACGGAAGCCAAGGTTCGCGGATATCAGCCGGGGCGTTTCTCGTTCAACGTCAAGGGCGGACGCTGCGAGGCCTGTTCCGGTGACGGCACCATCAAGATCGAGATGAACTTCCTACCGGACGTCTACGTTCCGTGCGAGGTATGCCACGGCGCCCGGTACAACCGCGAGACCCTCGAGGTGCACTACAAGGGCAAGACCATCGCCGAGGTCCTCGACATGTCAATCGAGGACGCGGCGGAGTTATTCGAACCGATCAGCTCCATCCATCGCTACCTCAACACGCTGGTGGACGTGGGGCTGGGATACGTGCGGCTCGGCCAGCCGGCACCGACCTTGTCCGGCGGTGAGGCCCAGCGCGTGAAGCTCGCAGCCGAGCTGCAGAAGCGGTCGACCGGCCGCACGGTCTACATCCTCGACGAGCCGACCACCGGCCTGCACTTCGAGGACATCCGCAAGCTTCTCAAGGTGATCAACGGCCTGGTCGACAAGGGCAATACCGTCATCGTGATCGAGCACAATCTGGACGTCATCAAGACCTCCGACTGGATCATCGACATGGGGCCGGAGGGCGGTGCCGGCGGCGGCACCGTTGTCGCGCAGGGCACTCCCGAAGACGTCGCGGCCAACACCGACAGCTACACCGGCCACTTCCTGGCCGAGATGCTCGACGTGCCCGCCCCGACCCGCAGGCGGCGCAAGGTCAGCGCTTGAGCGACGGCTCACTCATGCGTGTCACCGCGTAGGCATGGAGGTCGGTGACCGTGGCGCGCCCGAACGCCCGCAGCCAGCGTCCCACGGTCTTTTTCCTCCATCTGGGCACGGATCTGAGCCAGCCGCTCGGCGCCCGCTCGCTGCCGTTCCTCGTACTGTTCGTCGACGGTGCGGCCTTCGGGCGTCTCGGCGGCCAGTTCGGCGGCGCCGATCGCGGTGCCGTACCGGCCCTCGATCTTCTCGCGCACCGACTCGAAGGTCGGGACGCCGCCCGGTGTATACCCGGTGTCGAGCGCTTCGGCGGGCGGGGGTGGCGGAACCGGGGTGGGTCCGGGAGCAGGCTGCGGTTCGTCGGCCATGCCGTCACGGTACTCCGGGGTTTCAGCGCGGTTTGGCTAAGGGGAACGGCAGGGTTTCGCGGATGCTGCGACCGGTGATCAGCATGACCACCCGATCGACGCCCATGCCCAGTCCGCCGGTCGGTGGCATGGCGTACTCCATCGCCTGCAGGAAATCCTCGTCTAGTTCCATTGCCTCCGGGTCACCGCCGGCCGCCAGCAGGGACTGTTCCTGCAGTCGGCGGCGCTGCTCCACCGGATCGGTGAGTTCGCTGTAGGCAGTGCCCAATTCGACACCCCAGGCGACGAGGTCCCATCGCTCGGCCACGCCGGGGAGGCTCCGGTGCGGGCGTGTCAACGGCGACACCGACGTCGGGAAGTCCTTGTAGAACGTGGGCCGCTCGGTGCGGTCCTCGACGAGGTGCTCATACATCTCCAGCACCACCGCACCCGCGTCCCAGTGGGTCGGACAGGGGATTCCCGCTGCGTCGGCGAGCTCGCGCAGCGTCGGCAGGTCCGTAGCGGCGTCTACGTGTTCCCCGAGCGCCGCGGACACCGCGTCGTGGACGGTCTTGACGGTCCAGGGACCGGAGATGTCGACGGGCTCGAGCGAGCCGTCGCCGCGCGGGCGCAGAAACACCTGCTCACCGTTGGCGGCCATCGCGGCGGCCTGGATGAGCTCGCGGCACCCGTCGATCCACACGTTGTAGTCGGCGTGCGCCTGATACGCCTCCAGCAACGTGAACTCCGGATTGTGGGAGAAGTCGACACCTTCGTTGCGGAAGGCGCGGCCCAGCTCGAAGACGCGCTCCACCCCACCAACGCAGAGCCGCTTCAGATACAGCTCGGGGGCGATGCGAAGGTACAGGTCGAGGTCGTAGGCGTTGATGTGGGTCACGAACGGCCGCGCATTGGCGCCGCCGTGGATCTGCTGCAAAATCGGTGTCTCGACCTCGAGGAAACCCTTGTGGTACAGCGTTTCCCGGATGGCGTGCAGCACCCCGCTGCGGGCCCGGATGAGGTCACGCGCCCCGGTGTTGACCGCCAGGTCGACGTAGCGCGCGCGGACCCGCGCCTCCTGATCGGTGAGGCCCTTCCACTTGTCGGGCAGCGGGCGCAGGCATTTCCCAGTGAGCCGCCAGTGCCGCACCAGCAGCGAGCGGGTGCCGTTCTTGCTGTAGCCCATGGTCCCGGTCGCCTCGATGAGGTCGCCGAGGTCGATGGCCGCGGTGAAGCTGGCTGTGGCGCCCTGATCGAGCGTCGAGTTGTCCAGCAGGAGTTGCACTTCGCCCGACCAGTCCCGCAAGTGCGTGAAGAGCACACCGCCGTAGTCGCGGATGCGCAGCACCCGGCCGCTGACGCTCAACTCGACGTCGTCGGGGGAGTCGACGGCCGCCGCCACGGTGTGGCTGGGTGCCTGGCCTACCGGATATGCCTCCACGCCATTGGTTTGCAACGCTTGCAGCTTCGCCATCCGGACCCGCACCTGCTCGGGCAGCCGAGGTGGCTGGTTGTCGGCGCCATCGGTGTGTAACCCGCAGAGGTCGGATGCGGTGCCGTCGTGGTGCAACAGACCGCTCGCGACGAGGTCCTGCGGTGCGGACGTGTGGTGGCCGGTGTGCTGCCTGCTGCGGCGCGAGAACGGTAGCACCAGAAATCCCTCGGCGATCACCGACGCCACCCCGACGCGGGGAATGAGCCGCGCGTCCTCGTAGCAGGCGTACCGCGGCACCCACTGCGGTTGGTACTTCATGTTCGACCGGTACAGGGTCTCGAGCTGCCACCACCGTGAGAAGAAGACGAGCAGCCAGCGCCACAGCCGCGCCACCGGGCCGGCACCGAGCTGTGCGCCCTGCTCGAACGCGGACCGGAACATCGCGAAGTTGAGCGAGATGCGGGTGACGCCGATGTCCTCGGCCTGCATGCACAACTCGCTGACCATCAACTCGATCGTCCCGTTGGGTGATAGCGGGGAGCGCCGCATCACGTCGAGTGAGGCGCCGTTGCTGCCCCATGGGACCAACGAGAGCATGGCCACGACGGTGCCTTCCATCGAGTCGCTTCCCTGCTGCCCGCCGATATCCCCCCGGACCGCCTCGACCAGCAGGCAGTCGCCGTCGGCCGGATCGCCCAGGCGGCCCAGCGCCATCGAGAACCCGCGCTCGGTCTCGGTGTCGCGCCAGGCGTCGGCGTGGGCGATCACCCCGGCCATCTGCTCGCTCGACAGTTCCCGGTGTCTGCGGATCCGCACGGTCACCCCGGCGCGACGGGCCCGGGTCACGGCCTGGCGCACCGCCCGCATGTCCGGACCCGAGAGTCGGAAAGAGTCCGGATGCAGGATCGCCTCGTCGCCCAGTTGGATCGCGTTGAGCCCAGCCGCGCGGAAGGCCTCGGCCCCGCCGACGCTGGCACCCATGACGCCCGGCGCCCATCCGTACGTCTGACACAGCGCCAGCCACGCACCGATCGCCTGGGGCCAACCCTTCGGGTCGCCGACCGGGTCACCACTGGCCAGACAGACCCCCACCTCGACCCGGTAGGTGACGGCGGCACGTCCGCTGGGTGCGAACACCACGGACTTGTCCCGGCGGGTCGCGAAGTACCCCAGCGAGTCGTTCTTGCCGTACAACTCGAGAAGACCGCGGATGGCAGATTCGTCTTCGCCGGTCAAAGCATTCTCGGAGCGTTGGGACTGGAACAGCATGATCGCCGCGGCCATCAGCGCCAGCGCGCCGAACAGTCCGAGTAGCGCGTTCACCACCACATGCGGGTGCTGGCCGTCGAACGCCTCCGGGTCCACGCCGGCGAAGGCGAACACCCGGTTCACCGCGTACGCCAGCCGGTAGTCGCGTTGCAGCGTGCCGGGGAACAGTTCGAGGAGACCCCAGCCGACCAGCACGCCGACCGCCATCCCGGCGGCCAGCACACCCGCGGCCTTCAACAGCGCACCTCGCCGCACGCGCGCCCAGAACAGCGGGCGAGCCAACAGCAGGAAGGCGATCGCCGCGAGGTGGAAGAGCAGGCCGATCACCTCGCCCGTCTCCTCGACGACCGATTCGTCACCGGTCAGCAGATTCCCGACGTTCCAGCCGACCGCGGCCACCATGTAGACCAACAGCACCCACCACGCGATGCGTTTTCGGGCAGCGAGCGCGCCTGCCAGCAGCGCCAGCACGAACGCCCAGGCAAAGCTGGTGTCGGGGAAGTTGAAGATGTAGTCGTTGACGAACTCGCGCGGCACCCGAATAATCCACCGCACCAGCGGCGAGATACTTGCGATGAGCGACAGGGTGGCGATGATGCCAACGGTCCACCCGGCGGCGGCTGGAACCCAGGAGTAACGGGAGGCGGCGCGCGTCCTCGGCGGACTGGTGAGCGTCATAGCCGGGGACAATATTCGCTCAGGGCCCCGAATGTGGGGACCTGATCACCAGACCGGACCAGTGTATTTCTCTCCGGGACCCTTACCGGGTTCGTCGGGGGCGGCGCTGGCTTCGCGGAACGCCAGTTGCAGCGTCTTGAGACCGTCGCGAACGGGTCCGGCATGTGGGCCGAGGTATTCGGCCGACGCGGCCACCAGACCGGCAAGGGCGGTGATCAGCCTGCGGGCCTCGTCGAGGTCACGGTGCGGGCTCTCGTCGGGATTGTCGTGGGAGAGACCCAGCTTCTCGGCGGCCGCGCTCATCAGCATCACCGCCGAACGGGTGATCACCTCGACGGCGGGAATATCGCTGAGGTCGCGAATGTCTGGATCGTCGGTCATGGCTGTTAGACTGGCATGCGCGACAGTCCTGCCTGAGGTCAGGACAACAAGTGGAGTCCCACTCCCACCGCTGGCCACCTCGGCACAGCGGTCCGGTGATCGGCATCGAGGATGCCGGTTCTGCGCTGTCTGCGCAGGCGGCGCGTGCCGCGATCGGTCGGCAACGGGCCCTGCAGCGCAGGGCCATCCTGCTCTGGCGGGCAGGTGCGGAATGGGCCAGTGGACTCCCGGGAGAACACAACATAGGAGGCCCCATCAGCACTGAGACCCGCGTCAACGAGCGCATCCGCGTACCCGAAGTTCGCCTGATCGGACCGGGCGGTGAGCAGGTAGGCATTGTGCGCATCGAAGATGCACTCCGCGTCGCCGCGGATGCCGATCTCGACCTCGTCGAAGTCGCACCGGACGCCAAGCCGCCCGTCTGCAAGATCATGGACTACGGAAAGTTCAAGTACGAGACGGCCCAGAAGGCACGCGAGTCTCGCAAAAACCAGCAGCAGACCGTCGTCAAGGAACAGAAGCTGCGTCCCAAGATCGACCCGCACGATTACGAGACCAAGAAGGGTCACGTCATCCGCTTCCTCGAAGCCGGGTCCAAGGTCAAGGTGACGATCATGTTCCGCGGGCGTGAGCAGTCACGGCCCGAACTGGGCTTCCGACTCCTGCAGCGCCTGGGCGCCGATGTCGCCGAATACGGCTTCGTCGAGACGTCCGCGAAGCAGGACGGCCGCAACATGACGATGGTGCTGGCCCCGCATCGCGGCGCGAAGACTCGTGCCAAAGCGGCGGAGCAAGCAGAACGTCCCCGTGAGTCGGCTCCCGGCCCGGACGCCACGTAGTACTGCCCCACACCCCCGAACAGAATCAAGAGGACCTCCATGCCCAAGGCCAAGACCCACAGCGGCGCGTCGAAGCGCTTCCGGCGTACCGGCACCGGAAAGATCGTGCGCCAGAAGGCAAATCGGCGCCACCTGATGGAGCACAAGCCCACCAAGCGCACGCGCCGCCTGGCCGGCCGCACACAGGTGTCGGCCAACGACGCCCCGCGCATCAACAAGATGCTCAACGGCTGAGCGACGAATCGACCTTTCCCAGTCCCACGAGATAGGAACCACCCATGGCACGCGTCAAGCGCGCAGTCAACGCCCAGAAGAAGCGCCGCACAATCCTCAAGGCCTCCAAGGGCTACCGCGGCCAGCGGTCCCGCCTTTACCGCAAGGCCAAAGAGCAGCAGCTGCACTCACTCACCTACGCCTACCGCGACCGGCGGGCGCGCAAGGGTGATTTCCGCAAGCTGTGGATCTCCCGGATCAACGCCGCGGCCCGCGCCAACGACATCACCTACAACCGGCTGATCCAGGGCCTCAAGGCCGCCGGCGTCGAGGTCGACCGCAAGAACCTCGCCGAAATCGCCGTAAGCGATGCCGCCGCGTTCACCGCGCTGGTCGAGGTGGCCAAGGCCGCGCTGCCCGCTGATGTGAATGCGCCGGCAACGACGTCTGACGAGGCCGCCTGACCCTGCTCACGGAGCGCTCCGCCCGAGTGGCGGCAGCGGTCAAACTCCACCGACACGTCGGCCGCCGCCGCGCCGCACGCTTCCTCGCCGAGGGACCCAACCTCCTGGAGGCCGCGTTGCGGCGCGGTGTCGTATCAGAGGTCTTCGCCACCGAGGACGCCGCTGCGCGCTTCGCGTCGCTGCTCGCCGGCACCGACGTCCAGCTGGTCACCGAGCGGGCGGCAAAAGCGCTGTCGGATACGGTGACTCCGGTCGGGCTGGTCGCGGTGTGCCGGTTGCCCGAGGTGTCGCTGGAGGACGTGCTTCACGCTTCCCCACGACTCGTGGCGGTGGCGGTCGAGACATCCGAACCCGGTAATGCGGGCACGCTGATCCGGCTCGCCGACGCCATGGCCGCCGACGCGGTGATCCTGGCCGGAAACAGTGTGGACCCTTACAACGGTAAGTGTCTGCGTGCCTCGGCGGGCAGCATCTTCGGGGTTTCCGTCGTCGAGGCCCCCGACACCAAGGAACTGATCGGCGAGCTGCGCGGCGCCGGGCTGCGGGTGCTCGCCACCACGCTCGACGGCGAGGTGAGCCTTGACGATGCGGACCTGTCCGCGCCGACGGCGTGGCTGTTCGGCGCCGAGGCCCACGGGCTCGCACAGGAGGTGGCCGCGCTCGCCGATGCCCGGGTGACCATCCCGATGGCAGGCAGCGCTGAAAGCCTCAACGTCGCCGCCGCCGCGGCGATCTGCCTCTACCAGAGCGCCCGCGTCATGCGCGCCCACTGACGGCTGCGCCGCGTGTGGATTCACCGCGAGGATCGGGCTGATCCTCGGACTGATCGCACACTCGGCGCACGGTGACCGCTCAGTGGTCGCGCAGCAGACCCTTCGCCACGTGCGTTATCTGAACTTCGTTGCTGCCGGCGTAGATCATCAGCGATTTCGCGTCACGGGCCAGCTGTTCGACGCGGTACTCGGTCATGTACCCGTTGCCGCCGAACAGTTGGACCGCCTCCATGGCGACGTCGGTGGCGGCCTGCGAGCAGTACCACTTGATGGCCGACGCTTCGGCAAGCGAGATCGGCGTGCGGGTCTGTGACGCCTCGATAACGCGGAACAACATATTCCGCACGTTCATCCGGGCCACCTCCATGGTGGCGAGCTTGAGCTGGATGAGCTGGAACTGCCCGATCTCCTTGCCCCACAACGTCCGGCTGCGGGCGTAGTCGACTGAAAGGCGCAGACACTCCTCGATCACGCCGAGTGCCATGGCGGCCACGCCGATGCGTTCGGTGGAGAAGCTCGACCGCGCGCTGTCGCGACCGTCGCCGGCTTCGTTGTCCTCGGTCTCGCCTAGCAGGCGGTCGCGTCCCAAACGCACGTTGTTGAAGAACAGTTCACCGGTGCGGGAGGAGTGGATGCCCATCTTCCGGAACGGCTTCGACTGCACGAAGCCCTCCATGCCGCGGTCGAGCACGAACGTGAGCACCTTGCGGTCACGCTTGTCGGTGCCGTCGCCTTCGTCCAGTTTGGCGTAGACAACCACGACGTCGGCGTCGGGACCGTTGGTGATGAACGTCTTCTGCCCGTTGAGGATGTAGTCCTCACCGTCGCGGACCACATAGGACTTCATGCCGCCGAACGCGTCCGAACCGGAATCCGGTTCGGTGATCGCCCAAGCGCCGACCTTCTCATAGGTCACCAGTGCGGGTAGCCAGCGCTCCTGCTGGGCGAGCGTTCCGCGGCCCATGATCGTCGGCACCGTCAGCCCGAGACTGACCCCCATGCCGGTCACGACGCCCATGCACACCCGGCACAGCTCGCTGACCACGACGAAGCCCATACCGGCGCTCGCGCCTTCGCCACCGAACATGCCGCCGGAATTGGGGCCCCGGGACGACGACGAGTCTTGCTCGCGCAGGCGTGCGAACCGTTTGTCCAGCGACTCCTTCGCCATCGCGTCGATTCCGAAAGTCCTGAACAGGTTTCGGATGAGGGGGTAGGGCTCCATCTCGCCGCTCTCGAGAGCGTCGACATGCGGACGGATTTCTTTGTCGACGAACTCCCGTACGGCGTCACGCACGGCAAGATCGACATCAGACCACTCGAGCATGCCCTTCAGGCTGCCTTACCGCCTCGACGGGGCTGGACGCAGCCCCGCCAAAGAGCACGTTGTGCGCACCAGCGACCCCAGTTTTGTGATCAGTCCTGCGGCGCGGGACGTGCAGCCCGTGGCATGCGCCCAGTAGAACGTCTCGGCGATCGCGCGCGTGGTAGCGCCGCTCGGCGCCAGCGCGGTCTGGTGCCTCGGACACTGGTCTGGTGCCTTGGAGACTGTGGATGCATGCAGCCCGTGACGGGGCGCTCGTTGGCCGCGCTCCGGGCCGCCGCATACGCTTGGCGGCGTGGAGGTCGAGCCCTTCGGTGAACGATCCGGTGGTACCGATGACGCGCAGCCGGTGCAACCGCGCGGATCGGCGGGACCGCTGGGCTGGTTCTACAGGGCCAACCACAGTCCCGGTGTCCTCGAGTTCCTGCGCCGCGCGCGCCGGGCGCTGCCGGGAGACCCCGACTTCGGGGATCCCCTGTCCGCGGACGGGGTGGGCGGGCCACGGGCCGCGGCGCGCGTCGCGGACCGGCTGCTCGACCGCGAGGCGGCGTCGCGTGAGGTCAGCCTCGGCGCGCTGCAAATCTGGCAGGCCGTGACCGAGAAGGTCTCGGGCAAACCGGCGAACCCGGAAGTCACCCTGGTTTTCAGCGATTTGGTCGGATTCTCGTCGTGGTCGCTGACCGCCGGTGACGACGCCACCCTGCGGTTGTTGCGCCGCGTCGCCCAGGCGTACGAACCGCCGCTGCTGGAAGCCGGCGGACGGATCGTCAAACGCATGGGCGACGGATCCATGGCGGTGTTCACAGATGCAGGCACGGCGGTGCGCGCGGTGCTCAACGCGATGGCCGCGGTCGGATCGGTCGAGGTCGACGGGTACATCCCCCGGATGCGGGTGGGCGCCCACACCGGCAGGCCGCACCGGATCGGCTCGGACTGGCTAGGGGTGGACGTCAACATCGCCTCCCGGGTGATGGAGCGGGCGACCCGAGGCGGGTTGGTCGTCTCGCAGACCACGCTCGACCAGATTTCTGCCGAGGACCTCGCAGCGATGAACGTCACCGTCAAGCGTCAGCGCAGGCAGGTGTTCAGCCTCAAACCCGACGGTGTGCCCCCCGAGTTGGCCATGTACCGGTTACGCAGGAGCAGGCCGGCGGGGGAGGACTCCACCGACGACGACTCCTAGCGGGAAACGGTCGCGAGGGCGCTCAAGGCGATCACCTATGATCGCCGGGTGGCTGAGCAGCCCGGAATGGCCGGAAACCTGTCTGAAGAGGCGTTGACCGACGCGGTCGACGCGGCCCGCGGTGCGTTTGACTCGGCTTCCGATCTCGACTCGCTGGCCCGCGCTAAAACCGAACACCTCGGTGACCGGTCACCGATCGCGGTGGCCCGCCAGTTACTGGGGAGCCTGCCCAAGACAGAGCGCGCCGATGCGGGCAAGCGTGTCAACGTGGCACGCTCAGAGGTCCAGCACAGCTATGACGAGCGCCTCGCCGCATTGCGCGCCGAACGAGACGCGGCGGTCCTGGTCGCCGAACGCATCGACGTCACGCTGCCGTCGACGCGTCAACCGGTCGGTGCGCGCCACCCCATCACGATCCTCGCCGAGAACGTCGCCGACACCTTCGTCGCGATGGGCTGGGAGCTCGCCGAAGGGCCTGAGGTCGAGACCGAACAGTTCAACTTCGATGCGCTCAACTTCCCGCCGGACCACCCGGCGCGCAGCGAGCAGGACACGTTCCACATCGCGCCCGAGGGATCCCGTCAGGTGCTGCGCACGCACACCTCGCCGGTGCAGATTCGTGCCCTGCTGGAACGCGATCTGCCCGTCTACATCGTCTCGATCGGCCGCACCTTCCGCACCGACGAACTCGACGCGACCCACACGCCGGTGTTCCATCAGGTCGAAGGGCTCGCCGTCGACCAAGGCCTGACCATGGCGCACCTGCGCGGGACCTTGGACGCGTTCGCGCGGGCAGTGTTCGGTCCGCAGGGCCGCACCCGGTTCCGGCCGCACTTCTTCCCTTTCACCGAACCCTCGGCCGAGGTGGACGTGTGGTTTCCCGGCAAGAAGGGCGGCCCCGGCTGGGTGGAGTGGGGCGGGTGCGGCATGGTCAACCCGAACGTCCTGCGCGCCTGCGGGATCGATCCCGACACGTATTCCGGTTTCGCATTCGGCATGGGTTTGGAGCGAACGTTGCAGTTCCGCAACGGGATCCCCGATATGCGCGACATCGTTGAAGGTGACGTCCGGTTCTCGCTGCCGTTCGGGGTGGGCGCCTGATGCGGCTGCCGTACAGTTGGCTGCACGAAGTCGTGGCTGCCGGCGCCCCTGGGTGGGACGTGTCGCCCGAGGAACTCGAACAGACTCTGATCCGCATCGGCCACGAGGTCGAGGGCGTGCGGCCGGTCGGTCCGGTGACCGGACCCTTGACCATCGGCCGGGTCGCCGAAGTGGAGGAGCTCACCGAGTTCAAGAAGCCGATTCGCGCGGTCAAGGTGGACGTCGGCGAACCCGAGCACCGTGACATCGTCTGCGGCGCGACCAACTTCGCGGTCGGCGATCTGGTGGTGGTGGCGCTGCCCGGCACCACCCTGCCCGGCAATGTCGAGATAGCGACGCGCAAAACCTACGCCCGCACCTCCGACGGGATGATCTGCTCGACGGCCGAACTGAACCTCGGTACGGACCACTCCGGCATCCTGGTCCTGCCGCCCGGGACCGCCGCGCCCGGCGCGCCGGCCGCCGAGGTGCTCGGCCTCGACGACATCGTGTTCGACCTCGCGATCACGCCCGACCGCGGCTACTGCCTGTCGGTGCGCGGAATGGCCCGTGAGATCGCCTGCGCCTACGACCTCCACTACATCGACCCGGCCTTCGATCCGGTGCGAGTGCCCGCCCTGCCGGTGGAGGGGCAGGCGCTGCCGGTGACCATCGACGCGGGAACCGGCGTACGGCGCTTCGTCCTGCGTCCGGTCGCCGGTATCGACCCCGCTGCCGTGTCGCCGTGGTGGCTGCAGCGCCGCCTGCTGCTGTCCGGCATCCGTGCCATCTCCCCGGCGGTCGACGTCACCAACTACGTGATGCTCGAGTTGGGTCACCCGATGCACGCCCACGACCGCAGCCTGATCACCGGCGGGTTCCGGGTGCGCTTCGCCGAACCCGGTGAGACTGTCGTCACACTCGACGACGTGCAGCGCCGACTGGACCCGGCCGACGTGCTGATCGTCGACGATGCGGCCACCGCCGCGATCGGCGGCGTGATGGGAGCGGGCACGACAGAGGTCCGTGAGACCACCACCGACGTGCTGCTGGAGGCGGCGGTGTGGGATCCGGCCGCGGTGTCGCGCACCCAGCGGAGGTTGCGTCTGGCCAGCGAGGCCGGCCGCCGCTACGAGCGCACGGTCGACCCGGCCATCTCCGTTGCGGCGCTCGACCGGTGCGCCGCCCTGCTCGCCGACATCGCAGGCGGCGCTGTCGAACCTCGGTTGACCGACTGGCGCGGTGACCCGCCGCGCGAGGACTGGTCGCCGCCGCCGGTGTCGATGGCTCTCGACCGGCCCGATCGCACGGCCGGCGTGGACTACGCGCCGGGCAGCACCGAGAAGCGGCTGACCCAAATCGGTGCCGAGGTGAGCGTCGACGGCGACCGGGTGACGGCCGTCCCGCCCAGCTGGCGCCCCGACATCAGGGAGCCCGCCGACCTGGTGGAGGAGGTGCTGCGCCTCGAAGGCCTCGAGCAGATCCCCTCTGTGCTGCCCGCCGCGCCCGCCGGTCGCGGGCTGAGCGCCGGCCAGAAGCGCCGCCGCGCGATAAGCAAGTCGCTGGCGCTGAGCGGTTACGTCGAGATCCTGCCCACCCCGTTCCTGCCCGCCGGCGTCTTCGACGTGTGGGGCCTCGCCGCCGACGATCCTCGCCGGGTCACCACCGAGGTGCTCAACCCGTTGGAGGCCGACCGGCCACATCTGGCCACGACCCTGTTGCCCGGACTGCTCGAGGCGTTGGCTCGCAACGTCTCCCGCGGGGCGGCCGACACCGCGTTGTTCGCCATTGCCCAGGTGGTCGAACCCACCGAGGAGACCCGGGCCGTCGAGCGGATACCCAACAACCGCCGTCCGACCGACGAGGAGATCGCCACCCTCGACGCCTCGCTACCGCGTCAGCCCCAACACGTCGGTGCCGTGCTGGCCGGTATGCGGGAACCGGCCGGGCCGTGGGGTCGCGGCCGACCGGTGGAGGCCGCCGACGCGTTCGAGATGGTACGCATCGTGGGCCGTGCGGCCGGAGTGGACTTCACGCTGCGCTCCGGGCAGCACCTGCCATGGCATCCCGGACGATGCGCCGAGGTGCTGATCGGAGACACCGTCGTCGGGTATGCCGGACAACTGCATCCGGCGGTCGTGGAACGGGCCGGTCTGCCCAAGGGCACCTGCGCGGTCGAACTGGACCTCGACGCGGTGCCGATCACCGAGCGCCGGCCTGCCCCGCGTGTCTCACCGTTCCCGGCCGTCTTCCAGGACGTCAGCTTGATCGTGGACGACGACGTCGCGGCCCAGAGCGTGGTCGACGCGGTGCGCGCCGGCGCTGGAGAGCTGCTCGAGGACGTGCGCGTGTTCGACGTGTACACCGGTCCGCAGATCGGGCAGGGCCGTAAATCCCTGGCATTGGCCCTACGTTTTCGCGCTGCCGACCGCACCCTGACAGAGGACGAGGCGAGCGCCGCCCGCGAGGCCGCTGTTCAGGCCGCGGCCGAACGCGTCGGCGCCGAACAACGCCGCTGACCGTCGGGGTCGCAGCAGATGTAAGTGATTTTGCATCTGTCTGCATAATCATGCAGAATCGAGGAATGACTTCTGTCGCGGTCGCCGGGGCCAGCGGATACGCCGGCGGGGAGATCCTGCGCCTGCTGCTCGGCCATCCCGCCTACTCCGACGGCCGGCTCGCGATCGGTGCGCTGACCGCAGCGGGTAGCGCTGGCACGCTGCTCGGCGAGCACCACCCACACCTGCTTCCGCTGGCGGGCCGCGTCCTCGATGCCACCGACGTCGAGACGGTGTCCGGCCACGACGTCGTCTTCCTCGGCCTCCCGCACGGACACTCCGCCGCGCTGGCCGAACAGCTCGGCGACGACACGCTGATCATCGACTGCGGTGCCGACTTCCGGCTCACCGACGCGGCCGCGTGGGAAAGGTTCTACGGCTCGGCGCACGCCGGTAGCTGGCCGTACGGCCTCCCCGAACTGCCCGGTGCCCGCGACCGCCTCACCGGAGCCAAGCGCATCGCCGTGCCCGGCTGCTATCCCACCGCAGCGCTGCTGGCGCTGCTGCCCGCTGTCGCCGAGGATCTGGTCGAACCGGCAGTGACCGTCGTCGCGGTCAGCGGTACGTCCGGCGCCGGCCGGGCCGCGAAGACCGATCTGCTCGGAGCCGAGGTGATCGGATCGGCGCGGGCCTACAACGTGGGCGGAAAGCACCGGCACACCCCGGAGATCGCGCAGGGCCTGCGGGCAGTGACCGACAGAGACGTCACGGTGTCGTTCACCCCGGTGCTGATCCCCACCTCGCGGGGCATCCTCGCGACCTGCACCGCGCGCACGTCAGCGTCGCTGTCGCAGCTACGGGCCGCGTACGAGAAAGCGTACGGTGCAGAGCCTTTCGTCCATCTGCTGCCCGAGGGTCAGCTACCCAAGACCGGTTCGGTGATCGGCAGCAACGCCGCGCAACTGGCCGTCGCCGTCGACGAAGACGCGCGGACGTTCATCGCCATCGCGGCGATCGACAACCTGGTCAAGGGCACCGGCGGCGCCGCCGTGCAGTCGATGAACCTTGCGCTGGGCTGGCCGGAGACCGCGGGCCTCTCGGTCGTGGGGGTTGCTCCGTGACCGCGAAGCTGGTCCGCAGCCAGGGCGTCACCGCACCCGCCGGCTTCCGGGCCGCCGGTATCGCGGCCGGCATCAAGGCTTCGGGTGCACTTGACCTCGCCCTCGTGCTCAACGAAGGTCCCGACCACACTGCCGCCGGTGTGTTCACCCGTAACCAGGTTCAGGCGGCGCCGGTGTTGTGGAGCCGCCAGGTCCTCACCACCGGACGGCTGCGCGCGGTGGTGCTCAACTCCGGCGGAGCCAATGCCTGCACCGGCCCGCTCGGATTCCAGGACACCCATGCCACCGCCGAGGCGGTCGCCGCGGCGCTGTCGGATTGGGGGTCGGAGACCGGCGCGATCGAGGTCGCCGTCTGCTCGACCGGTCTGATCGGCGACCGGCTGCCGATGGACAAGGTGCTCGCCGGAGTCGCCGAGGTGGTCCACGAGATGGCCGGCGGTCTGTCGGGCGGTGAGGAGGCCGCCCGCGCCATCATGACCACCGACACCGTGCCGAAACAGGTTGCGCTACACCAGCCGGACAACTGGACCGTCGGTGCGATGGCCAAAGGCGCCGGCATGATGGCGCCCGCGCTGGCCACCATGCTGTGCGTGCTCACCACCGACGCCGTGGCCGGTTCCGAAGCGCTCGACACGGCGTTACGCCGTGCGGCGGCGCGCACCTTCGACCGCCTCGATATCGACGGCAGCTGCTCGACCAACGACACCGTGCTGCTGCTCGCCTCGGGCGCCAGCGAGATCGCGCCCACCCAGGAGCAACTCGACGACGCGGTCCTGCAGGTGTGCGACGACCTCTGCGCACAGTTGCAGGCCGACGCCGAAGGCGTCACCAAGCGCATCGCCATCACCGTCACCGGTGCACCGACCGAGGACGACGCGCTCACCGCGGCCCGGCTGCTCGCCCGGGACAGCCTGGTCAAGACGGCGCTATTCGGTTCCGATCCGAACTGGGGCCGGGTGCTGGCCGCGGTCGGGATGGTGCCGTTCACCATCGACCCGAATCGGATCACGGTGGCGTTTAACGGGCAACCCACCTTCGCCGACGGCGTCGGAGCGCCCGGTGCCCGCGACGTCGACCTGAGTGGCGCGGACATCGACGTCAGCGTCGACCTCGGGCTGGGCGCAGGGCAGGCGACGGTGCGCACCACCGACCTGTCGCACGCCTACGTCGAAGAGAACTCGGCGTACAGCTCATGAGCGCGGGCACCGAGTCCGACGCGACCGCGACCGCGACCAAAGCTCAGGTACTCGCCGCGGCGCTGCCGTGGCTCAAACAACTGCACGGCAAGATCGTCGTGATCAAATACGGCGGCAACGCCATGACCGACGACACCCTCAAGGCCGCGTTCGCCGCCGACATGGTGTTCCTGCGCAACTGCGGCGTCCACCCCGTCGTCGTCCACGGTGGCGGTCCGCAGATCAGCGCCATGCTCCAACGCCTCGGCATCCCCGGCGACTTTCGGGGTGGCTTCCGGGTGACCACACCAGAAGTGCTCGACGTGGCACGGATGGTGCTCTTCGGGCAGGTCGGCCGCGAACTCGTCGGGCTGATCAACACGCACGGACCGTACGCCGTCGGCATCACCGGCGAGGATGCACATTTGTTCACCGCAGTGCGCCGCGACGTCATCGTCGACGGGGTGTCCACCGACATCGGACTGGTCGGCGACGTCGAGCACGTCAGTAGCGAAGCCGTCCTCGACCTGATCTCGGCCGGCCGTATCCCGGTGGTGTCGACGATCGCGCCAGACGTGAACGGCGTGGTGCACAACATCAACGCCGACACCGCTGCGGCTGCGCTGGCGGCCGCGTTGAACGCCGAGAAACTCCTGATGCTCACCGACATCGAAGGGCTCTACACGGACTGGCCGGACCGCAACTCGCTGGTGAACCAGATCGACACCGCTGAACTGACGAAGCTCTTGCCGACGCTGGAGGCCGGAATGGTCCCCAAGATCGAGGCATGCCTGCGCGCGGTCACCGACGGTGTGCCCAGCGCCCACGTCATCGACGGCCGTGTCGAACACTGTGTGCTGGTCGAACTGTTCACCGACGAGGGGACCGGCACCAAGGTGGTGAGTACGTGACGCTCCAAGACCGGTGGCAAGCCGTGATGATGAACAACTACGGCACCCCGTCGTTGTCCCTCGCCGGCGGTGACGGCGCCGTGGTCACCGACACCGACGGCAGGTCTTACGTCGACCTGCTCGGTGGTATCGCGGTCAACGTGCTCGGCCACCGTCACCCCGCCGTCATCGAGGCGGTGACCCGCCAGCTCAACACACTGGGCCACACCTCGAACCTGTACGCCACCGAACCCGGTATCGCCCTGGCAGAGGCGCTCGTCGGACACCTCGGTGCCCCCGCGCGGGTGTTCTTCTGCAATTCCGGCACCGAGGCCAACGAGGTGGCCTTCAAGATCACCCGGTTGACGGGCCGCACCCGGATCGTGGCCGCGCAGAATGCCTTCCACGGCCGCACGATGGGATCGCTCGCGCTGACCGGCCAGCCGGCCAAGCAGGCGCCGTTCGAACCGCTGCCGGGCCACGTCACCCACGTACCGTTCGGCGACATCGACGAACTTGCGCGCGCTGTCGATTCGGAGACCGCGGCGGTGTTCCTCGAACCGATCATGGGCGAGGGCGGCGTCGTCGTCCCGCCGGCCGGCTACCTGGCCGCGGCGCGCGAGATCACCACCCGCCACGGTGCCCTGCTGGTCGTCGACGAAGTGCAGACCGGCGTCGGCCGCACCGGCGTGTTCTACGCCCACCAGCACGACGGCATCACCCCCGACGTCGTAACGCTGGCCAAGGGGCTCGGCGGCGGTCTGCCGATCGGCGCCTGCCTGGCCGTCGGGCCCGTCGGCGATCTGCTGACACCGGGCTTGCACGGCAGCACGTTCGGCGGCAACCCGGTGTGTACCGCCGCCGCGCTGGCCGTGCTCAAGACGCTGGCCGACGACGGTCTCATTACCCGCGCCGCGGTGCTGGGCAAGACCCTGCACCACGGGATCGAGGAGTGCAACCACCCCCTGGTGGACCACGTCCGGGGCCGGGGCCTGCTGATCGGGATCGCTTTGCGCGCCGCCGCCGCCAAGTCCGTGGAGACCGCCGCGCGCGGCGCGGGGTTCCTGGTCAACGCGGCCGCACCCGACGTCATCCGGCTGGCCCCGCCGTTGGTCGTCACCGAAGCCCAGGTCGACGCCTTCCTCGGTGCGCTTCCCGGCGTGCTCGACACCGCGGCCGGAGGCGGCGATTCAACCCCCGCGGCCGGAGGCGGCGATTCAACCCCCGCGGCCGGAGGCGGCGATTCAACCCCCGCGGCCGGAGGCGGCGATTCAACCCCCGCGGCCGGAGGCGGCGATTCAACCCCCGCGGCCGCCGAGGTGTCCGACAGATGAGACATTTCCTGCGTGACGACGACCTCACCCCCGACGAGCAGGCCGAGGTGCTCGCTCTGGCCGCGGACCTGAAGAAGGACCCGCTGCTGCACCGCCCGCTCGCCGGACCCCGCGGTGTCGCCGTCATCTTCGACAAGAACTCGACGCGCACGCGGTTCTCCTTCGAGATGGGCATCGCCCAACTCGGCGGGCACGCCGTCGTAGTCGACGGGCGCAGCACCCAACTCGGCCGCGAGGAGACCCTCGAGGACACCGGGAAAGTGTTGTCGCGCTACGTGGATGCGATCGTATGGCGCACCTTCGCCCAGGACCGGCTCACCGCAATGGCCGCCGGCGCGACGGTGCCGGTGATCAACGCGCTGTCCGACGACTTCCACCCGTGTCAGGTCCTCGCCGACCTGCAGACGCTGATCGAGCGCCGGGGCGCCGTGGCCGGCCTGCGGATGGCCTACTTCGGTGACGGCGCCAACAACATGGCTCACTCGCTGATGCTCGGCGGCGCCACCGCCGGCATGCACGTGACGATCGCGGCGCCGCTCGGCTTCGAACCGCACCCGATGTTCGTGGCCGCGGCGCACGAGCGCGCACAGCAGACCGGCGGATCGGTCACCGTCACCGCCGACCCGCACCAGGCCGCCGACGGGGTCGACGTCCTCGTCACGGACACGTGGACGTCGATGGGTCAGGAGAACGACGGCCTCGACCGGGAGGGGCCGTTCCGGCCGTTCCAGGTCAACACCGGTCTACTGAACCGTGCCGACACCGAAGCGGTGGTGTTGCATTGCCTTCCGGCGCACCGCGGACACGAAATCACCGATGAGGTCATCGACAGCCGGCACAGCGCGGTGTGGGACGAGGCCGAGAACCGGCTGCATGCGCAGAAAGCGCTGCTGGTATGGCTGATGGAGCGAGCGGGAGTCGGACCATGACCTCGGCGACCACGCGGGCCGGACGGCAGGCACGAATCGTGGCGATCCTGTCGTCGTACTCCGTGCGCAGCCAGGGTGAGCTGGCCGCCAAGCTCGCCGACGAAGGCATCGAGGTCACGCAGGCCACGCTCTCGCGCGACCTCGAGGAACTCGGTGCGGTCAAACTGCGCGGTGCCGACGGTGGCGTCGGTGTCTACGTCGTCCCCGAGGACGGCAGCCCCGTACGGGGTGTCTCCGGGGGAACCGAACGGCTCACCAGGCTGCTCGGTGACCTGCTGGTGTCCACGGACGCCAGCGGCAACCTCGCCGTACTGCGCACACCGCCCGGCGCGGCACACTATCTCGCCAGTGCGCTCGACAGGGCCGCGCTGCCGTACGTCGTCGGCACCATCGCCGGCGACGACACCATCATGGTGGTGGCCCGCGAGCCCATGACGGGTGTCGAGCTGGCCGCCTCCATCGAGAACCTGAAGTAAGAGGAGATTGGTCATGTCCGAACGCGTCATCCTGGCGTACTCCGGCGGTCTGGACACCTCGGTGGCGATCAGCTGGATCGGCAAGGAGACCGGGCGCGAGGTGGTGGCCGTCGCCATCGACCTCGGCCAGGGCGGCGAGGACATGGACGTCGTGCGTCAGCGCGCCGTCGACTGCGGCGCCGTCGAGGCCGTGGTCGTGGATGCCCGCGACGAGTTCGCCGAGCACTACTGTCTGCCCGCCATCCAGTCCAACGCGCTCTACATGGACCGGTATCCGCTGGTCTCCGCGCTGAGCCGGCCGCTCATCGTCAAGCACCTCGTCGATGCGGCGCGTGCGTACGGCGGCGGCATCGTCGCGCACGGCTGCACCGGTAAGGGCAATGACCAAGTCCGCTTCGAGGTCGGGTTCGCCTCTCTTGCCCCCGATCTCGAGGTGTTGGCGCCGGTGCGTGACTATGCGTGGACGCGCGAGAAGGCGATCGCGTTCGCCGAGGAGAACGCCATCCCGATCAACGTCACCAAGCGATCGCCGTTCTCGATCGACCAGAACGTGTGGGGCCGTGCGGTCGAGACCGGATTCCTCGAGCACCTGTGGAACGCGCCTACCAAGGACGTCTACGACTACACCGAGGATCCGACGCTGAACTGGAGCACCCCCGACGAGGTGATCGTGGGCTTCGACCGGGGCGTGCCGGTGTCGATCGACGGCCGCGACGTGACCGTCCTGCAGGCGATCGAGGAACTCAACCGCCGCGCCGGCGCCCAAGGGGTCGGCCGCCTCGACGTCGTCGAGGACCGGTTGGTCGGCATCAAGAGCCGCGAGATCTACGAGGCACCCGGTGCGATGGTGCTGATCACCGCGCACACCGAACTCGAGCACGTCACGCTGGAACGCGAACTCGGCCGGTTCAAGCGGAACACCGACCAGAAGTGGGGCGAACTGGTCTACGACGGGCTGTGGTTCTCGCCGCTCAAGACCGCGCTCGAGTCGTTCGTTGCCAAGACCCAGGAGCACGTCACCGGTGAGATTCGGCTGGTGTTGCACGGCGGCCACATCGCCGTCAACGGCAGGCGCAGCACGGAGTCGCTGTACGACTTCAACCTGGCGACCTACGACGAAGGTGACACCTTCGACCAGTCCGCGGCCAAGGGCTTCGTGCACGTGCACGGCCTGTCGTCAAGCATCTCCGCGCGCCGCGACCTGGGCATCAAGTGACGCCCAAACGAACACATGGGCGCGAAAGTGCGAGAAGAACCCGCCATTTCGTCGATCTCGGCGCGTCAGTGGTGTCGCCATGAGCACCAACGAGGGTTCGTTGTGGGGTGGCCGCTTCGCCGACGGGCCGGCCGAAGCGCTCGCCGCGCTCAGCAAGTCGACGCACTTCGACTGGGTGCTGGCGCCCTACGACATCGCAGCGTCGAAAGCCCATGCCCGCGTCCTGTTCTCGGCCGGACTGCTGACCGAAGAGCAGCGTGACGGCCTGCTCGCCGGTCTGGACCGCCTCGCGTCCGACGTCGCCGACGGCACCTTCGCGCCGCTGGTCACCGACGAGGACGTGCACGGCGCTCTCGAACGCGGCCTGATCGACCGGGTCGGAGCCGAGCTCGGGGGCCGGCTGCGGGCCGGACGGTCGCGTAACGACCAGGTCGCCACCCTGTTCCGGGCGTGGCTGCGCGACGCGATCCGCCGTGTCGCCGACGGGGTGCTGGACGTGGCGGGCGCCCTGGCGACCCAGGCCGCCGCCCACCCGACAGCGATCATGCCCGGCAAAACCCACCTGCAGTCGGCGCAGCCGGTGCTGCTCGCCCATCACCTGCTCGCCCATGCCCACCCGCTGCTGCGCGACGTCGAGCGGCTCGCCGATTTCGACAAGCGGGCGGCGGTGTCACCGTACGGCTCAGGGGCGCTGGCGGGTTCCTCACTGGGACTCGACCCCGATGCGATCGCGGCCGAGCTGGGTTTCGACTCGGCGGCCGACAACTCGATCGACGCGACGGCCGCGCGGGACTTCGCCGCCGAGGCGTCGTTCGTGCTGGCGATGATCGGGGTGGACCTGTCCCGACTTGCCGAGGACATCATCCTTTGGAGTACAACCGAATTCGGCTACGTCGAGCTGCATGACGCCTGGTCGACGGGCAGCTCTATCATGCCGCAGAAGAAGAACCCGGACATCGCCGAGCTGGCGCGCGGCAAATCCGGCCGGCTGATCGGCAACCTGACCGGGCTGCTCGCCACCCTGAAGGCCCAGCCGCTGGCCTACAACCGCGATCTGCAGGAGGACAAGGAGCCGGTCTTCGACTCGGTCGCGCAGCTAGAGCTGCTGTTGCCGGCCGTCGCCGGGCTGGTCTCCACGCTTCGCTTCGACGTCGACCGGATGGCCGAGTTGGCGCCACTGGGATTCACGCTCGCCACCGATGTCGCGGAATGGTTGGTGCGCCGCGGGGTTCCGTTCCGGGTGGCGCACGAGGCGGCCGGCGCAGCGGTGCGCGCGGCGGAAGCCCGCGGTGTCGGGCTGGAGGACCTCGAAGATGCGGAACTGACTGGCATCCATCCCGAATTGACCGGCGAGGTCCGCGAAGTCCTCACGATCGAGGGGTCGGTGGACTCCCGCGACGCGCGCGGCGGGACCGCACCGGTGCAGGTGGCCAAACAGCTCAACGTGGTCCGCGACACCGCCGACCGGCTACGGCTACGTTTGAGGTCGTGACGGAGACGGCCGAACGGCGTCGGTGGGTCGTTATGTGCCAGGCGGAACCCCCCGACACCCCGGCGTTCACGGCCGGAGCGCGCCCAGCCGACGCCGACCGGATCCTCGGTTCGGGCACCTTGCTCGGCGGGGCCACGTGGTGGGGCCGCGGCGCGGGGGCAGCCGAAGTGCCCCACGGACCGCACGACTGGCCGAGACTCGCCCTACGAGGGGAACTTCGCACGTACAAACGCGCGCACGTGGACTTCTACCGCGACGACGTCCCCCGGTTCTGTGCTGGCCGACCAGTTTGCGTTTCTCTCCCGCGCGTCCGCCTGACCTAGCTGTCGGCGGCCGCCAACCAGGCCTCCTCCAGCTGCTCTTTGCGCGATTGGAGTTCGGTCAGTTGGCGGTTGAGTTCCCCTGCCTTGACGTGGTCGGCCGCGGCCTCCGCCATCGCGCCGTGCAGCTTGGCGATCTGAGCGTCGAGTTTGGCGAGCTGGTTCTCGATGCGGTTCATCTCCTTGGCCGTGCGCCGCTCGCGCGCGGCATCAGATTCGCCTTTCGAGGCGACCCGGCTCGATCCTGTGTCGATAACACCGGACCCCCGGTTCTGGAGATACTGCTCGATTCCGCCAGGAAGGAGATCGCAGTGTCCGTTACCGGTCAGCGCGTAGGTGACATCGCTGACCCGCTCCAGGAAGTACCGGTCGTGGGTGACGACGACCAGGGTGCCCGGCCATCCGTCGAGATAGTCCTCGAGCACGTTGAGCGTGTCGATGTCCAGGTCGTTGGTCGGCTCGTCGAGGAGCAGCACGTTCGGCTCGTCGAGCAGCATCCGCAGGAACTGCAGCCGTCGTCGCTCACCACCGGACAGATCCACCAGCCGGGTGGTCATCTTGTCCCCGGTGAAGCCGAAGTCCTCGAGCAGCGTCGCGGCGCTGATCTCGCGGCCGCCGGCCAACTCGGTGATCCGGCGGCGGTCCTCGACGGCGTCGAGAACCCGCATGGTGCCGTCGTTTTCGGCCAGCCCCTGGCTGAGGTAGCCGATGCGCAGGGTCGCGCCCCGCTTGATGGTCCCGGCGACCGGCTCCAATTCCCCGGCCAGCAGCCGCAGTACCGAGGTCTTTCCGGTGCCGTTGACGCCGACCAGACCGATTCGGGCCCCCGGCCCGATCGACCAGTCGATCCGGTCCAGGATCACCCGCGGGGGATCACCCACCTCGAGCCGCAACCGGTGCAGATCGAAAACGTCCTTGCCCAGACGGGTCGTCGCAAAGCGTTGCAGAGTCAGCGAATCGCGCGGCGGCGGTTCGTTGGCGATCAGCTCGTTGGCGGCCTGGATGCGGAACTTCGGCTTCGACGTCCGCGCCGGCGGACCGCGCCGCAACCACGCCAGTTCTTTGCGCATCATGTTCTGCCTGCGCGCCTCGGTGCCCGCGGCCACCCGCGACCGCTCCGCACGCGCGAGCACATAAGCGGCGTACCCACCGTCGTAGGCGTCGACCACACCGCCGTGGACCTCCCAGGTGCGGGTGCATACTTCGTCGAGGAACCACCGGTCGTGGCTGACGACCACCAGCGCGCGCGGCCGTGTGGTGGACAGATGTGAGGCCAGCCAGCCGATCACCTCGACGTCGAGGTGGTTGGTCGGTTCGTCGAGCACCAGCACGTCGTGGCCGGCGATGAGCACCCCGGCCAGCGCGACCCGTCGTCGTTCTCCGCCGGAGAGGTCGCCGACCGCGGTGTCCAGGCCGACGCCGGCGAGCAGGTTCTCCACCACCGTCCGGGTGTCGGCCTCGGCCGCCCAGATGTGGTCCGGTCGGCCGCCCACGATGACTTGGCGCACAGTCGTGCCCTGGGCGAAGTCATCGCCTTGGCGCAGATACCCCACCGACAACCCCGACGTATGGGTGACCCGGCCGGAGTCTGGGGGCCGGGTGCCGGTCAGGATCTGCAGCAGTGTCGTCTTGCCGTCGCCGTTGCGCCCAACCACGCCGATCGCGTCGCCGTCGTCGACACCCATGCTGACGGCGTCGAGCAGCGTGCGGGTGCCGTACCCCGCGCTGACTTTTTCGACGTTGATCAGGTTTGCCATCAGCCGCCGATGATAGATGGCCGCTGTGCCATGATGACGGGGCATTACGGCAGGCAGCGGGGAAGCTGGCGCGACGTCGACGTGGAGGGAGAGTCGGTGGTTGACCTCTCGGCAATCACCAGGCCGGTCGGTCGGTTGGTGGCGACGGCCCAGAACGGTCTGGAAGTCTTGCGCTACGGCGGCCTGGAGACAGGCGCCGTGCCGTCACCGTTCCAGATTGTGGACAGCACGCCGATGTACCGGCTGCGGCGGTATTTTCCGCCGGACGTCCGCCCGGGGGCCAAACCGCCGGGTCCGCCGGTGTTGATGGTGCACCCGATGATGATGTCGGCCGACATGTGGGACCTGACCCGCGACGAAGGCGCCGTCGGCATCCTCTACCGCGCCGGTCTGGACCCATGGGTGATCGACTTCGGCTCCCCGGACAAGGTCGAGGGCGGCATGCAACGCAACCTCGCCGACCACGTCGTAGCGCTCTCCGAGGTGATCGACACCGTCAAGCAGGTTTCCGGCCGCGACGTCCACCTCGCCGGGTACTCCCAGGGCGGCATGTTCTGCTATCAGACCGCCGCGTACCGCCAGTCCCGCGACCTGGCCAGCATCATCGCCTTCGGCGCCCCGGTCGACACGCTTGCGGCTCTGCCGCTGAACCTGCCCGCCGGTCTGGCCGTGGGCGCCGCCGACTTCATGGCCGACCACGTGTTCAGCCGCATCGACATCCCTGGATGGTTGGCACGCATGGGGTTTCAGATGCTCGACCCGGTCAAGTCAGCGCAGGCTCGCCTGGAATTCCTGCTGCAGTTGCACGACCGCGAGGCGCTGTTGCCGCGGGAGCAGCAGCGGCGGTTCCTGGCGTCGGAGGGCTGGATCTCCTGGTCGGGCCCGGCGATCTCCGAACTGCTCAAACAGTTCGTCGCCCACAACCGCATGATGACCGGTGGATTCGCCATCCGGGGTCAGCTCGTCACGCTGTCGGACATCACCTGCCCGGTGCTCGCCGTCGTCGGTGAGGTAGACGACATCGGTCAGCCGCCATCGGTGCGAGGGATCAGGCGGGCGGCACCCCAGGCCGACGTTTACGAATACTTGATCCGGGCAGGCCATTTCGGCTTGGTCGTGGGTTCGAAGGCCTCACAGCAGACGTGGCCGACCGTCGCCGGCTGGGTCAAGTGGCTCGAAGGTGACGGTGACATGCCCGACCACGTCGAGCCGATGGCGCTGCAGCCCGCAGAGCACGTCGAGAGCGGCGTATCGCTGACGTCGCGGGCCGCGCACGGCGCCACCGCGGCCACCGAGATGGCGTTCGATGTTGCCCGCTCGGCAGCCGGAGCGCTGATCTCGGCGAACAAGTCGGCACGCACCCTGGCGGTGGAGACCGTGCGCACGCTGCCGCGGCTGGCCCGGCTCGGACAAATCAACGACCACACCCGGATCTCGCTCGGCCGGATCATCTCTGAGCAGGCTCGTGGCGCGCCGGACGGCGAATTCCTCCTCTACGACGGCCGGGTCCACACGTACGAGGCTGTCGACCGTCGCATCAACAACGTGGTGCGTGGGCTCATCGACGTCGGGGTGCGCCAAGGCACCCGCGTCGGGGTCCTGATGGAGACTCGTCCGAGCGCGCTGGTGGCGATCGCCGCGCTGTCACGGCTCGGCGCGGTGGCGGTGCTGATGCCGCCCGACGTCGACCTGGCCGCCGCTGCGCGGCTCGGCGCGGTGTCGGAGATCATCGCCGACCCGACCCACCTCCAAGCGGCGTGCAATCTGCCGATGCACGTGCTGGTGCTCGGCGGCGGGGTCCGCGACCTCCCCGTAGCCGACGACGCAGATGTCGTCGACATGGAACAGATCAACCCCGACCAGGTCGCACTGCCCGGTTGGTACCGCCCCAACCCCGGTCTGGCCCGCGACCTGGCGTTCATCGCGTTCAGCTCGGTGAACGGCGACCTCGTCGCCCGGCAGATCACGAACTTCCGGTGGGCGTTGTCGGCTTTCGGGACGGCGTCGGCGGCCAACCTCGGCCGCAGCGACACGGTCTACTGCCTGACGCCGCTGCATCACCAGTCGGGTCTGCTGGTCAGCGTGGGCGGCGCGGTCGTCGGCGGCGCCCGCATCGCCCTGTCGCGGGGTCTGCGCCCGGACCGGTTCCTGCAGGAGATCCGGCAGTACGGCGTCTCCGTCGTCTCCTACACCTGGGCGATGCTGCGCGAAGTCATCGACGACCCGTCCTTCCGGCTGTCCGGTGGCCACCCGGTGCGTCTGTTCATCGGTTCCGGTATGCCCACGGGGCTGTGGGAGCGGGTGGTCGACATCTTCGCGCCGGCCCACGTCGTCGAGTTCTTCGCGACGACCGACGGACAGGCAGTGCTGGCCAATGTCTCCGGCGCGAAGATAGGCAGCAAGGGCCGCGCGCTGCCCGGCGGTGGCCAGGTCGACCTGGCCGCGTACGACGCGGACGACGACCTGATCCTGGAGGACGACCGCGGCTTCGTACGCCGCGCGGCCGTGAACGAGGTGGGTGTGCTGCTGGCGCGTCCGCGCGGACCGGTCGATCCCACGGCGTCGGTCAAGCGGGGAGTGTTCGCGCCCGCGGACACCTGGGTGTCGTCGGAGTACCTCTTCCGCCGCGACGAGGACGGCGACTACTGGTTGGTGGACAACCGCAGGTCGGTGATCCACACGCCCCGCGGGCCGGTGTTCGCGATGCCGATCAGCGATGCGGTCGGTCACATCGGCGCGGTGGACCTCGCCGTCACCTATCCGGTCGAACGGCGCGGCACGCAGTTGGCGATCACCGCGCTGGCTTTGTGTCCTGGCGGCAGCATCACCACGGCTGAGCTGTCCGAGGCGCTGGCCGACCTGCCGGTCGGCAATCCGCCCGACCTGGTGCACGTCGTGCACGACATCGAACTCAGCGCGTCGTACCGCCCACTTACCGGCCCGCTGCGGGCGGCCGGCGTCCCTCGCCCCTCGCGTCGTAACTCTTGGTACTTCGATCCCGATACCAATAATTACAAGCGGCTGACCGTGGCCGTGCGTGCCGAAATCGCGGGAGGGCAGGCCCGTGAGTCACCGCGGGACGACCCACAGATGCAGACCCGCGCCCACCAGTGACCGCGCCCACCAGTGACTGCGCCCACCAGTAACCGCGCCCACCAGTGACCGCGCCCACCAGTGACAACGTGCCCCGCTGCAGCTGCACTGATAGGCTCCCGCTGGCGTCGCTTCGACTGGAGGATTGATGGATTCGCAGAGCCGGAAGAACCGCTCGGGCTGGCGTCGCGCCCTGACCGGCACGCTCGCCAGCGGTGCGCTTGCCGCAGCGATGCTGGTGACCGCGCCAGCCTCGCAGGCGGACGTCCTCGACCAGATCGGGGCCAAGTACATGCAGGGTGCCGGCGGCGGCCAGCTTTCCGTGTACGCCGAACAGTCCTTGAATCTGCGCGCGCAGGGCTTCCGCCCCTCGCAGGAGAATCTCGCCGCGCTGCAGGAGGGTTGGGATTTCCTGCCCAACCAGAGTCGGCTGCTGGACGCGCTGAAGTCGACCGTGGCCTATCAGCGCAAGGTGCAGATGCAGTCGCAGTTCTCCGGCGGTGGCGGTCCGGCGGTCGAGGCTCCGGCATGGGTGCCGCCAGATGACGCGAACCCCTGGGTGGCGCCGGAGTACGACATCAACCCCTACGACTAAGCAGGAAAACCGTGCTCGACGAGACGTTGCGGGCCATGCTGGTCTGCCCTGAGGATCGTGGCCCATTGCTGCTGGTCGGCGATGAGATGTTGTACAACCCGCGGTTACGGAAGGGATACCGCATCGACGACGGGATCCCGGTGCTGTTGATCGACGAGGCCGTCGCGGTCACCGACGACGCCGAACACCAGCGACTGCTCGACCGCGCGGAGTCCTGACTGAGCGTCGAGTTGCTGCGGGTCGATCCGCTCACGGCGGCCCGCCGCTTGCTCGGGGCGGTGCTGACCTGCCGCGGTGTCAGCGCGACGGTCGTCGAGGTCGAGGCCTACGGCGGCCCCCCCGACGGGCCGTGGCCCGACGCCGCCGCCCATTCCCACCGCGGCCCCGACCTGCGGAACCAGGTGATGTTCGGCCCGGCCGGCAGGCTCTACACCTACCGCAGTCACGGCATTCACGTGTGCGCCAACGTGGCCTGCGCCGACGACGGGGTCGCGGCTGCCGTCCTGCTGCGGTCGGCTGCCATCGAGACAGCGCATGACGTGGTCCAGCGGCGTCGCGGTGAGACGGTGCGGCAGTCGGCCTTTGCCAGAGGTCCGGGTAATCTGTGCTCGGCACTGGGAATCACCATGGCGGACGACGGACTCGACATCTTCGCCGAGGACAGTCCCGTGCAGCTTCGCCTGGGGGACGAACAGCCGTACGTTGCCGGGCCCCGGGTCGGGGTGAGCAAGGCGGCGGACCGGCCGTGGCGACTCTGGCTGGCCGGCCGGCCGGAGGTGTCGGCCTATCGGCGCAGCCCGCGGGCCCCGGCGCCGGGCGGCAGCGACTGACCGCGGAGGCGTACGGAAAGATCGAGGCATGAGCAGCATCCTCGATGAGTTGGACTGGCGTGGACTGATCGCGCAATCGACCGACCGGGACGCGTTGGCGGCCGACCTGGCCGCCGGTCCGATGACGCTTTACTCCGGATTCGACCCCACCGCTGCGAGCCTGCATGCCGGACACCTCGTGCCGCTGTTGACGCTACGCCGCTTCCAGCAGGCAGGACATCGTCCGATCGTGCTGGCCGGCGGGGCCACCGGGATGATCGGCGACCCTCGCGAGACTGGGGAGCGCACGTTGCAGAGTGCCGACACCGTCGCCGAGTGGGCCGGTCGCATCCGGGGTCAGCTCGAGCGTTTCGTGGTGTTCGACGATTCCCCCACCGGCGCGATCGTGGAGAACAACCTGTCCTGGACCGAAGCGTTGTCCACGATCGAATTCCTGCGTGACGTCGGCAAATACTTCTCGGTGAATGTGATGCTCGACCGCGACACCGTGCGGCGGCGCCTGGAGGGGGAAGGGATCTCCTACACCGAGTTCAGCTACATGTTGCTGCAGGCCAACGACTACGTGCAGTTGCGGCAACGCCACGGGTGCGCGCTGCAGATCGGCGGTTCCGATCAGTGGGGCAACATCGTCGCCGGGGTCCGGTTGGTGCGCCAGAAACTCGGCGACACCGTGCACGGGATGACGACACCGCTGGTCACCGACTCAGAGGGCAGGAAGTTCGGGAAGTCCACCGGAGGCGGGAACCTGTGGCTCGACCCGGAGATGACCACGCCGTACACCTGGTACCAGTACTTCATCAACACCGCCGACGCCGACGTCGTGAACTACCTGCGGTGGTTCACCTTCCTCGATGCCGGTGAGTTGACCGAACTCGAGGAGGCGACGCGGGATCGCCCGCACCAGCGCACCGCGCAACGGCGACTCGCGCGTGAACTCACCACCCTGGTCCACGGTGAGAACGCGACCCGATCGGTGGAACACGCCAGCCAGGCGCTGTTCGGGCGGGGGGAACTCGCCGCGCTCGACGAACCCACCCTCGCCGCCGCGTTACGGGAGGCCGCGGTGGCCGAACTCGCCCCGAACGGCCCCGACCTGATCACCGACCTGCTGGTCGCGACCGGCCTGTCGGCGAGCAAGGGCGCCGCGCGACGGACCATCGCCGAGGGCGGAGTCTCGGTCAACAACGTCAAGATCGACAGCGACGAGTGGGTGCCGCAGGTCTCCGACTTCCTGCACGGCCGGTGGTTGGTGCTGCGCCGCGGCAAGCGGAATATCGCGGGCGTACTGCGCGTTGGATGACTTGGCGTTGGAAGACTGGCACGGCCGTACGACTGTGCCACCCGGCGATTCGAGTCGAAAAACCAGGTTCACCAGGGGATTTGACTCCGAGTTTCCACTGACGTAACTTATTCAACGTCGCCGCGACACGGCCTCCGGGCCGGGGAGCGCGGCAGACTCCCAGAGGGACACTCACTTCGGTGGGGTCCTGACCGTCCGCACTACGATGACGCGGCTTCTCGCCGCGGGATCGCTGCGCGGGTGGGACGGGTGTGTTGTTTGAGAACTCAATAGTGTGTTTGGTGGTTTTTGTTTGTTGTTTTTGTTTTTGGCCATGCTTCTTTTTCCCGTTTAGGGGTGTGGTTGTTTTTGCCAGATTTTTGTCTGGTTGTGATCGGATTTTCCTGATTGCCTTTTTGAGGTTTTGTTTGGAGAGTTTGATTCTGGCTCAGGACGAACGCTGGCGGCGTGCTTAACACATGCAAGTCGAACGGAAAGGCCCTTCGGGGTGCTCGAGTGGCGAACGGGTGAGTAACACGTGGGTGATCTGCCCTGCACTTTGGGATAAGCCTGGGAAACTGGGTCTAATACCGAATACACCCTGCTGGTTGCATGACCTGGTGGGGGAAAGCTTTTGCGGTGTGGGATGGGCCCGCGGCCTATCAGCTTGTTGGTGAGGTTACGGCTCACCAAGGCGACGACGGGTAGCCGGCCTGAGAGGGTGATCGGCCACACTGGGACTGAGATACGGCCCAGACTCCTACGGGAGGCAGCAGTGGGGAATATTGCACAATGGGCGCAAGCCTGATGCAGCGACGCCGCGTGGGGGATGACGGCCTTCGGGTTGTAAACCTCTTTCAGTAGGGACGAAGCGTGAGTGACGGTACCTACAGAAGAAGGACCGGCCAACTACGTGCCAGCAGCCGCGGTAATACGTAGGGTCCGAGCGTTGTCCGGAATTACTGGGCGTAAAGAGCTCGTAGGTGGTTTGTCGCGTTGTTCGTGAAAACCGGGGGCTTAACCCTCGGCGTGCGGGCGATACGGGCAGACTTGAGTACTGCAGGGGAGACTGGAATTCCTGGTGTAGCGGTGGAATGCGCAGATATCAGGAGGAACACCGGTGGCGAAGGCGGGTCTCTGGGCAGTAACTGACGCTGAGGAGCGAAAGCGTGGGGAGCGAACAGGATTAGATACCCTGGTAGTCCACGCCGTAAACGGTGGGTACTAGGTGTGGGTTTCCTTCCTTGGGATCCGTGCCGTAGCTAACGCATTAAGTACCCCGCCTGGGGAGTACGGCCGCAAGGCTAAAACTCAAAGAAATTGACGGGGGCCCGCACAAGCGGCGGAGCATGTGGATTAATTCGATGCAACGCGAAGAACCTTACCTGGGTTTGACATGCGCAGGACGCCGGTAGAGATATCGGTTCCCTTGTGGCCTGTGTGCAGGTGGTGCATGGCTGTCGTCAGCTCGTGTCGTGAGATGTTGGGTTAAGTCCCGCAACGAGCGCAACCCTTGTCTCATGTTGCCAGCACGTGATGGTGGGGACTCGTGAGAGACTGCCGGGGTCAACTCGGAGGAAGGTGGGGATGACGTCAAGTCATCATGCCCCTTATGTCCAGGGCTTCACACATGCTACAATGGCCGGTACAAAGGGCTGCGATGCCGTGAGGTGGAGCGAATCCTTTCAAAGCCGGTCTCAGTTCGGATCGGGGTCTGCAACTCGACCCCGTGAAGTCGGAGTCGCTAGTAATCGCAGATCAGCAACGCTGCGGTGAATACGTTCCCGGCCTTGTACACACCGCCCGTCACGTCATGAAAGTCGGTAACACCCGAAGCCGGTGGCCTAACCCTGTGTGGGAGAGCCGTCGAAGGTGGGATCGGCGATTGGGACGAAGTCGTAACAAGGTAGCCGTACCGGAAGGTGCGGCTGGATCACCTCCTTTCTAAGGAGCACCACGAGACTTGGACGCCGCCCACATCGTGTGGGGGTTCGGTGGTTTCGAGCGGTTCGTGATGATGGGCTTTGCCTGTAGTGGGTGGAGTTCGGGTGCGCAACAAACGTGTTCGGTCCGGCGGGAATCGGGTCGGCGAGGAGATTGCCAGACACACTGTTGGGTCCTGAGGCAACAGGCCTGCGGGCTCACTCCGATTATGGGGTGGGTGCCGGCTCTCGGAGTTGTTCGGGGGTTCTGGTTGCTGCCCTGCTTTGGTGGTGGGGTGTGGTGTTTGATTTGTGGATAGTGGTTGCGAGCATCTGGATGACGGCTTGCGCGGATGGGTTCGCTCCTCGATTGTGGGGGGTGGGTGTGTTGGTGTGGGTTGTTGTTCGGTGTAATGCAAATTTTTCTGATACCCGCATTCCCTGTTATGGGTGTGTGGGTGACTCATTTTTTGGTTTTGTGTTGTAAGTGTTTAAGGGCGCATGGTGGATGCCTTGGCATTGGGAGCCGATGAAGGACGTGGGAGGCTGCGATATGCCTCGGGGAGCTGCCAACCGAGCGTGGATCCGAGGATGTCCGAATGGGGAAACCCGGCACGAGTGATGTCGTGTCACCCGGCACTGAATACATAGGTGTCGGGGAACGCGGGGAAGTGAAACATCTCAGTACCCGTAGGAAGAGAAAACAACAGTGATTCCGTGAGTAGTGGCGAGCGAAAGCGGAGGATGGCTAAACCGTGCACATGTGATACCCGGCAGGGGTTGTGTGTGTGGTGTTGTGGGGTGCGTCGATCTCAGATCTGCCGGTCTGGGCTGCAGTGAGAAAAGCTCGTGTTAGTCGAACTGGTTTGGGATGGCCGACCGTAGAGGGTGAGAGTCCCGTAGGTGAAAACATGTGCTCTGCAGTGATGTGTCCCCGAGTAGCAGCGGGCCCGTGGAATCTGCTGTGAATCTGCCGGGACCACCCGGTAAGCCTGAATACCCAGTGACCGATAGCGGATGAGTACCGTGAGGGAATGGTGAAAAGTACCCCGGGAGGGGAGTGAAAGAGTACCTGAAACCGTGTGCCTACAATCCGTCAGAGCCTTCGTGTTAAAGCGTGGGGTGATGGCGTGCCTTTTGAAGAATGAGCCTGCGAGTCAGGGACATGTCGCGAGGTTAACCCGGGTGGGGTAGCCGTAGAAAGCGAGTCTGAATAGGGCGTATCACGTCAGTAGTGGCGTGTGTAGTGGTGTGTTCTGGACCCGAAGCGGAGTGATCTACCCATGGCCAGGGTGAAGCGACGGTAAGACGTCGTGGAGGCCCGAACCCACTTAGGTTGAAGACTGAGGGGATGAGCTGTGGGTAGGGGTGAAAGGCCAATCAAACTCCGTGATAGCTGGTTCTCCCCGAAATGCATTTAGGTGCAGCGTTGCATGCTTCTTGTTGGAGGTAGAGCTACTGGATGGCCGATGGGCCTCACAAGGTTACTGACGTCAGCCAAACTCCGAATGCCGACAAGTGAGAGTGTGGCAGTGAGACGGCGGGGGATAAGCTCCGTGCGTCGAGAGGGAAACAGCCCAGATCGCCGGCTAAGGCCCCTAAGCGTGTGCTAAGTGGAAAAGGATGTGCAGTCGCGAAGACAACCAGGAGGTTGGCTTAGAAGCAGCCACCCTTGAAAGAGTGCGTAATAGCTCACTGGTCAAGTGATTGTGCGCCGATAATGTAGCGGGGCTCAAGCACACCGCCGAAGCCGCGGCAATCAGATAGTTGTCTGGTTGGGTGGGGAGCGTCCTGCATCCGGTGAAGCAGCCTAGTGATGGAGCTGTGGAGGTGTGGGAGTGAGAATGCAGGCATGAGTAGCGATAAGGCAAGTGAGAACCTTGCCCGCCGAAAGACCAAGGGTTCCTGGGCCAGGCCAGTCCGCCCAGGGTGAGTCGGGACCTAAGGCGAGGCCGACAGGCGTAGTCGATGGACAACGGGTTGATATTCCCGTACCCGTGTGTGAGCGTCCCTGATGAATCAGCGGTACTCACCGCCCAAAACCGCTGTCACCGGCACCTTCGGGTGCGCGGGTCTGCGGGGCTGCGCGGGACCTTCGTTGGTAGTAGTCAAGCGATGGGGTGACGCAGGAAGGTAGCCGTACCAGTCAGTGGTTGTACTGGGGTAAGCCTGTAGGGAGAGGCCCAGGTAAATCCGGGTTTCACATGTCCTGAGAGGTGATGCATAGCCGATTGAGGCGAATTCGGTGATCCTATGCTGCCAAGAAAAGCCTCTAGCGAGCGCACACGGCCCGTACCCCAAACCGACACAGGTGGTCAGGTAGAGAATACCAAGGCGTACGAGTGAACTATGGTTAAGGAACTCGGCAAAATGCCCCCGTAACTTCGGGAGAAGGGGGACCCACATGGCGTGACAGGCCTTCGCGGTCTGGAGCGTGAGTGGGTGGCACAAACCAGTGAGAAGCGACTGTTTACTAAAAACACAGGTCCGTGCGAAGTCGCAAGACGATGTATACGGACTGACGCCTGCCCGGTGCTGGAAGGTTAAGAGGACCGGTTAACCCTTCGGGGTGAAGCTGAGAATTTAAGCCCCAGTAAACGGCGGTGGTAACTATAACCATCCTAAGGTAGCGAAATTCCTTGTCGGGTAAGTTCCGACCTGCACGAATGGCGTAACGACTTCTCAACTGTCTCAACCATAGACTCGGCGAAATTGCATTACGAGTAAAGATGCTCGTTACGCGCGGCAGGACGAAAAGACCCCGGGACCTTCACTACAACTTGGTATTGGAGTTCGGTTCGGTTTGTGTAGGATAGGTGGGAGACTGTGAAGCAGCCACGCCAGTGGTTGTGGAGTCGTTGTTGAAATACCACTCTGATCGTATTGGGCTTCTAACTTCGAACCGTATATCCGGTTCAGGGACAGTGCCTGGTGGGTAGTTTAACTGGGGCGGTTGCCTCCTAAAATGTAACGGAGGCGCCCAAAGGTTCCCTCAACCTGGACGGCAATCAGGTGTTGAGTGTAAGTGCACAAGGGAGCTTGACTGCGAGACGTACATGTCGAGCAGGGACGAAAGTCGGGACTAGTGATCCGGCACCTCTGAGTGGAAGGGGTGTCGCTCAACGGATAAAAGGTACCCCGGGGATAACAGGCTGATCTTCCCCAAGAGTCCATATCGACGGGATGGTTTGGCACCTCGATGTCGGCTCGTCGCATCCTGGGGCTGGAGCAGGTCCCAAGGGTTGGGCTGTTCGCCCATTAAAGCGGCACGCGAGCTGGGTTTAGAACGTCGTGAGACAGTTCGGTCTCTATCCGCCGCGCGCGTCAGAAGCTTGAGGAAATCTGTCCCTAGTACGAGAGGACCGGGACGGACGAACCTCTGGTACACCAGTTGTCCCACCAGGGGCACCGCTGGATAGCCACGTTCGGACAGGATAACCGCTGAAAGCATCTAAGCGGGAAACCCCCTCCAAGACCAGGCTTCTCACCCATCAAGTGGGATAAGGCCCCCCGCAGACCACGGGATCGATAGACCAGACCTACAAGCACAGCAATGTGTGCAGGGAACTGGCACTAACCGGCCGAAAACTTACACACACAAAAAATGTGTTGGTATTTCACGCCTCGCAACCACACCACACCAAAAATCAACCACAACTGCACACCCCACCACCAAAAAACACTTCCCCCACCACACCGTGGGGGCACTTGAAAACAAGTGAAAATAGAGTTACGGCGGTCCATAGCGGCAGGGAAACGCCCGGTCCCATCCCGAACCCGGAAGCTAAGCCTGCCAGCGCCGATGATACTGCCCACCCGGGCGGAAAAGTAGGACACCGCCGAACACCCTTCACACCTCGGCCCTCCAACCACAAACGGAGGGCCGAGGTTTTTTCGTATCCACGGCGAATTGTCGGCAATTCACGCCGGCACGTAAACTCGCGGCGGCGGGGTGACAGCGAAGAGGTGCACGTGAGCGAGGACAGGCAGCCGGGTCGACGAGACGAACGTCGCCCGCGGCGGACGTCGAACTCTACTGACCCCCGTCGGCCCCGGGATCAGCGTGCCGCTCCACGGAGCTCGGGACCGAACCGGGCCCGCGCATCGCAGCCGCGGACAGGTTCGGAGACACCGCGATTCGACGTCCCTTCGATTCCGCCGGAGATCGAGGCCAAACAGTTGGCACCCGAGATCCGCGGCGAACTCACGACTTTGGACCGCCATACCGCCGACGCCGTCGCCCGGCACCTCGTCGCGGCCGGCGAACTGCTCGACGACGACCCCGAAGCTGCGCTGGCCCACGCCCGCGCCGCCCGCGCCCGCTCCGGGCGTATCGCCGCTGTGCGGGAGGCGGTGGGTATCGCCGCCTACCACTGCGGCGACTGGGCGCAGGCGCTTGCGGAATTGCGAGCCGCCCGCCGCATGGGCAGCAAGTCCCCGCTGCTCCCGCTGATCGCTGACTGCGAACGCGGTATCGGTCGCCCCGAACGGGCGCTCGAGCTGGCACGTGGCCCCGAAGCCGATCAGCTCACCGGTGACGACGCCGACGAGCTCAAGATCGTCGCGGCCGGCGCCAGGTCGGACCTTGGTCAACTCGAACAGGCGCTCGCCGTGCTGTCGACAGCGCAGCTGGATCCGTCGCGGCGCGGCCCGACTGCGGCCCGGCTGTTCTATGTCTACGCCGACACGCTGCTCGCGCTCGGCCGAACCCAGGACGCGCTCCAGTGGTTCCTCAACGCCGCGGCCGCCGACGTCGAAGGTGTGACCGACGCCGAGGACCGGGTCACCGAACTGAGCTCAACGTGACAAGCCTTGTGCAGGAACATGATTGTCTGCTCCTGGACCTCGACGGCACCGTGTTCCGCGGTCACGCGCCGACCACCGGCGCAGTAGACAGCCTCGCTCGATTGAGCGCGCGGGTCCTCTACGTCACCAACAACGCCTCGCGCAGCCCTGCCGATGTCGCACACCATCTCGTCGAGTTGGGATTTCGTGCGGAGCCCGGCGATGTAGTGACCAGTGCGCAGAGCGCGGCCCACCTGCTCGCCGGCCAAGTTTCCGCCGGGGCGCGGGTATTGGTCGTGGGCACCGAGGCGTTGGCGGCCGAGGTCCGGCTCGTCGGACTGCAATCGGTCCGGCAGTTCGCCGAGGATCCAGTCGCCGTCGTGCAGGGCCACAACCCGCAGACGGCGTGGGCGGACCTCGCCGAGGCGGCGCTGGCCATACGCGCCGGGGCTCTCTGGGTGGCGGCCAACGTCGACCTGACCCTGCCCTCCGAACGCGGTCTGCTCCCGGGCAACGGTTCCATGGTTGCGGCGCTGCTGGCAGCGACCGGGCGGGAACCGCAGGTCGCCGGCAAGCCGCAGCCGACTCTGATGAGAGACGCGCTGAGCCGGGGCGATTTCCGGGCGCCGCTGGTGATCGGTGACCGGTTGGACACCGATATCGCCGGCGCCAACGCGGCTTCGTTGCCCAGCCTGATGGTGCTCAGCGGTGTCAGCACTGCCGATGAGGTGCTGCGGGCGGTGCCGCAGGAACGTCCCGGCTACATCGCCGAGGATCTGCGCTCCCTTGAGGCGTCGGCAGACGACCTGCGGGTCGCTCCCCATCCCGGCTGGCGCATCGAGGTGGGCGACGAAAGCGTGACGGTCCACTCGGGCGGTTCCGATCGAGGAGACGACCTTTCGGTGTTGCGTGCGACGGCGGACGCGGTGTGGCGGTCGGACCTGACGGTCGGGTTCGCGGTGCGCGCGGGCGATGACACCGCGGCCGCTGCGCTGCGACGTTGGTCGCTGCTCACCGACGCGATCGGCTAGCGTGACTGTCGACATGATTAACGACCCCGATCGGCTCCGCACCCAGGTGGCGGCCCTGCTCGCCGACCTCCCCGGTCAGGAGGACGCCGGCGACCTCGCCGACTGCGATATCGACACCGTCGCCGCGCGCTTGGAGCAGGCGCACGATCTGCTCGTGCAGGCATTGGCGGCGGTCGAGAGGGGCTAGCGCTCGTGACGCGGCGCGCACGTGTCGATGCCGAGTTGGTGCGACGGGGGTTGGCCCGGTCACGTCAGCAGGCAGCTGAGCTCATCGGCGCAGGCCGGGTCACGGTCGACGGTATGCCGGCCGCCAAACCGGCGACAGCGGTCGCCGTCACGGCCCACATCGCCGTCGACACCACGGAGGAACGTTCATGGGTGTCCAGAGGTGCGCATAAACTCATCGGTGCCCTCGATGCCTTCGGCCTCGACGTCGCGGGTCGGCGCGGACTCGATGCCGGGGCCTCCACGGGTGGTTTCACCGAGGTCCTGCTCGACCGTGGCGCACATGAAGTCGTCGCCGTCGACGTGGGTTACGGCCAACTGGCCTGGTCACTGCGCTCGGACCCCCGCGTGGTGGTCGTCGAACGCACCAACGTGCGAAAACTCACCCCAGAGATGATCGGCGGTCGCGTCGACGTCATCGTGGCGGACCTGTCGTTCATCTCCCTGGCGACGGTTCTGCCCGCGCTGACCGCATGCGCGTCGCCCGACGCCGATATCGTTCCCATGGTGAAGCCGCAGTTCGAGGTCGGCAAGGACCGGGTGGGTGCCGGTGGCGTCGTCTCGGAGCCCGAGTTGCGTGCGGAGTCAGTGCTGTCTGTGGCGGCCGAGGCGGCAGGCCTCGGATGGGACACAGTCGGCGCGACGGCGAGCCCGCTGCCGGGCCCGTCGGGCAACGTCGAATACTTCTTGTGGTTGCGGGCCCGCACGGACAGCGGACTGCGCGGCGACGACCTCGAACAGGCGGTGCGCCGCGCCGTCACGGAAGGACCGCAATGACGTTTGAACGCACCATCCTCTTGGTGGTTCACACGGGACGCGAGGATGCCACCGAGGTCGCCCGGCGGGTGCAGAAGGTCTTGGGCCACAATAACATCCGTCTTCGGGTGCTTGCCGCCGAGGCGGTCGACCGGGGTCCTGTGCACCTGTCGCCCGACGACATGCGCGCGATCGGCGTCGACATCGATGTGGTCGACGCCGACGAACGGGCCGCCGAAGGGTGCGAGCTGGTGCTGGTCCTCGGCGGCGACGGCACCTTCCTGCGCGCCGCCGAACTCGCCCGCAATGTCGAGATCCCCGTCCTGGGGGTGAACCTGGGACGGATCGGTTTCCTCGCCGAGGCCGAGGCGGAGGCCATCGACACCGTGCTCCACCACGTCGTGCGTCGCGACTATCGGGTCGAAGAGCGGATGACCCTCGACGTGGCGGTGCGCGCCGGAGGCGAACTGCTCACACGGGGTTGGGCGCTCAACGAGGCCAGCCTGGAGAAGGGGCCGCGTCTGGGTGTGCTCGGCGTGGTCGTGGAGATCGACGGCCGGCCGGTTTCGGCGTTCGGCGGCGACGGTGTGCTGGTGTCCACTCCGACCGGCTCCACCGCCTACGCGTTCTCCGCGGGTGGGCCGGTGTTGTGGCCGGACCTCGAGGCCGTGCTGGTGGTGCCTAACAACGCCCATGCGCTTTTTGCAAGGCCGATGGTGACCAGCCCGGAAGCCACGATCGCGATCGAGATCGAAGCGAGTGGGCACGACGCCCTGGTGTTCTGCGACGGCCGCAGGGAGATGGTGGTGCCGGCCGGCGGGCGGCTCGAGGTGACGCGCTGCGCCACGCCGCTCAAATGGGTGCGGCTCGACAGCGCACCGTTCACCGACCGGCTGGTGCGCAAGTTCCGGCTCCCCGTCACCGGATGGCGGGGGCAGTAGCGCATCGTGCTGTCCGAAATACGCATCGAGTCCCTCGGCGCGATCAGCGCTGCCACAGCCGAGTTCGACCGTGGTCTCACGGTGCTCACCGGTGAGACCGGAGCAGGGAAGACCATGGTGGTCACCGGGCTGCATCTGCTCGGCGGGGCCCGCGCCGACCCCAACCGTGTCCGGTCGGGCGCCGAGCGTGCCGTGGTCGAGGGCCGGTTCCTCACCACCGACCTCGGCGATGGCGTCGCGCGCCGCGTCGACGACCTCATCGAGTCGTCGGGTGCCGAGCGCGACGACGACGGCAGCATCATCGCCGCTCGCTCGGTCACCAAGGACGGACCGTCACGGGCCTACCTCGGGGGCCGCAGCGTCCCGGCGAAGTCGCTGAGCACCTTCACCACCGAGCTCCTCACCTTGCACGGGCAGAACGACCAGTTGCGTCTCATGCGTCCGGACGAACAGCGCGCAGCACTCGACCGGTTCGCCGACGTAGGCAAACCGCTGCGCCGATACCACGTCGCGCGGGACGAATGGCTCGCCGCCCGTCGCGACCTGACCGAACGTCGCCGACGCGAGCGTGAACTCGCCCAGGAGGCTGACCGGCTGAAGTTCGGCCTCAGCGAGATCGACGCCGTCGACCCGTCGCCTGGGGAGGACGACGCCCTCGTCGACGACATCCGGCGACTCTCCGAGCTCGACGCGCTGCGTGAGGCCGCCCTCACAGCGCGCTACGCGCTGGCCGGCGCCGACGACGACGCTATCGGGGACGCGTCGTCCGCCGCCCATCTCGCCGCACAGGCGAAGTCGGCGCTGGAGGGGACCGACGACGCCACCCTGCGGTCGCTGGCCGCCCAACTCGCCGACGCGGTCGCCGTGATCGGCGACGTGTCCGGTGAGCTCGGCGACTACCTCGGTGCGCTGCCCACCGACGCGAGCGCACTGGAGACCAGGCTGGCTCGGCAGGCCGATCTGCGCACGTTGACACGCAAATACGCCGCCGACATCGACGGGGTGCTGGCCTGGGCCGAGGAGTCCCGCAAGCGCCTCGACCAACTCGACGTGTCCGAGGAGGCGCTGACCGTCCTGGAGCGGCGGGTCGGTGAGTTGCAATCACAGGTCGCCGCCGCGGCGGCCGATCTCACCAAAGCGCGGCTCAAGGCAGCGAAGGGACTGTCCAAGGCGGTGACCGCCGAACTGGCCGGGCTGGCGATGGCCGGGGCGGAGTTCACCGTCAGCGTCGCGCCGCTCGCCGTTCGCGCCGACGACTCGGCGCCGTTGACGCTGCCGGACGGCGTCGTCGTGCACGCCGGCCACGACGGTGTGGACGCCGTCGACTTCGGCTTCGCCGCACACCGGGGGACCGAAGTGCTTCCGCTGTCGAAGAGCGCATCCGGTGGCGAGCTGTCGCGGGTGATGCTGGCCATCGAGGTCGTGCTGGCGGCCTCGGCACACGGCACCACCATGGTGTTCGACGAAGTCGATGCCGGGGTCGGGGGCCGGGCCGCCGTCCAGATCGGCAGGCGGTTGGCTCGTCTGGCCCGCACCCACCAGGTCATCGTGGTCACCCACCTGCCCCAGGTCGCCGCCTACGCCGATGCCCATCTGGTGGTGGACAGCAGCGGGCGGGGCAAGGCCAGCGTCGTCCGCCGCATCGACGACGACGACCGAGTGGCCGAACTGGCCCGCATGTTGGCTGGTCTCGGCGAGTCCGACAGCGGCCGGGCACACGCACGGGAGTTGCTCGACGCCGCGCGTGCTGAGGCCACCGACGCCTGAGTATGTGGCTGATGGGACAAAACGCAACTTATGAGGCGCATGTTACGGCGCGCCTCCACCTTTACTTGAGGGTTCGCCGCCAGAATCGCCGACATGAAGATGTCAGCGCTGCTCACCCGTAACGCCAGTTCACGGCCCGGAATCACCGGCACCGCTCGCGTGGACCGCGACATCGATCGCCTGCTGAGGCGCATCGCCCCCGGTGACATCGTGGTCATCGACGCGCTCGACCTGGACCGGATCACCGCCGACGCTCTGGTCGAGGCGCGGGTGGCCGGCGTGGTCAACGCGTCCCCGTCCATCTCCGGGCGCTACCCCAACCTCGGACCGGAGGTGCTGGTGGCCAACGGGATCGCGCTGATCGACGAAACCGGCCCCGAGGTGTTCAAGAAGGTCAAGGACGGCCACCGGGTGCGGCTGCACAACGGCGGGGTGTACTCCGGTGACCGGCGTCTGATCGCCGGCAGCGAACGCACCGACCAGGAGATCCACGAGCTGATGCACGAGGCCAAGAGCGGTCTGGTCGCACACCTCGAGGCCTTCGCGGGCAACACCATCGAGTTCATCCGCAGTGAGAGCCCGCTGCTCATCGACGGCATCGGCATCCCGGACATCGACGTCGACCTCAACCGCCGCCACGTCGTGATCGTCGCCGAGGAACCGCACGCCGCCGACGATCTCAAGGCGCTCAAGCCGTTCATCAAGGAGTACCAGCCCGTGCTGGTCGGCGTGGGCACCGGGGCCGACATCCTGCGCAAGGCGGGATATCGCCCTGCGCTCATCGTCGGGGACCCGGACCGGATGAGCGCCGAGGTGCTGCGCAGCGGCGCCCAGGTGGTGCTGCCGGCCGACGCGGACGGACACGCGGCGGGTCTGGAACGCATCCAGGATCTCGGGGTGGGCGCGATGACATTTCCGGCCGCGGGTTCGGCCGCCGACCTCGCGCTGCTGCTGTGCGACCACCATGGTGCGTCGCTGATCGTCACGGTTGGCCACACCGCCAGCATCGAGGAGTTCTTTGATCGCACCCGTCAGCGCAGCAACCCGTCGACGTTCCTGACTCGCCTCAAGGTGGGGGAGAAGCTCGTCGACGCGAAAGCCGTCGCCACGCTGTACCGCAGCCGGGTGTCCGGTGGCGCCATCGCGCTGCTGGTCCTGGCGATGCTGGTGGCGGTGATAGTGGCGCTGTGGGTCTCGCGCGCGGACGCCGCGGTCATCGAGTGGATCCAGCAGTACTGGAACCAGCTGGTGCTCTGGGCACAGGGTCTGGTCAGTTAGGCCGATACGGTGATATCCCTGCGCACACATGCGATCTCGCTGGCGGCCGTGTTCCTGGCCTTGGCCATCGGTGTCGCGCTGGGGTCGGGGCTGCTGTCGAACACGGTGTTGTCCGGACTGCAGAACGACAAGCAGGACCTGCAGAACCAGATCAACGTCCTCACCGACGAGAACAATGCGCTGAATGAACGGCTGGGTGCTGCAGACGAATTCGACGCGCAGATCGCGCCGCGTGTGCTGCGTGACACGCTCGGCGGCAGGTCGGTGGTGTTGTTCCGTACGCCCGACGCCTCCGACGACGACCTCGAGGCGCTGACAAGGTCGATCGGGCACGCCGGTGGCACGGTCAGTGCCACGGTTGCGCTCACCCAGGAATTCGTCGACGCAAACTCCGCGGAAAAACTGCTGTCGGTCGTGAATTCGCCGATCGTGCCGGCGGGGACGCAACTGAGCACCGCCTCGGTGGATCAGGGCTCGCAAGCCGGCGATCTGCTCGGCATCGCCTTGTTGCTCAACAAGGATCCGGCAGCACCGGCCGTCAGCGATGCCGAACGCGACACCGTGCTGACCGCCCTGCGTGACACCGGCTTCCTCACCTTCGGCACCGATCCCGTCCGCGCCGCCGATACGGCACTCGTCGTCACCGGCGGCGCACTGGGCGATGACGCGGGCAATCGCGGCGCCACGGTGGCGCGGTTCGCGGCAGGACTCGCCGGCCACGGATACGGCACCGTGCTGGTGGGCCGGGACGGGTCTGCCTCGGGAACCGGCGCCGTCGCCGTGACGCGGTCGGACGCCGCGTTGGCGAGCGCGGTCAGCACCGTCGACGACGTGGACTCCGAGTCCGGACGGATCACCTCGGTGCTCGCGCTTGCCGACCTGATCGGTGGCGCCCGGCCGGGTCAGTACGGAGTCGGTCAGGGGGCGGGCGCGGTCACGATCGCCCCGTGAGGCCCGGCGCGTTACCGACCACCTGTCGGAGTCGGTGTTAAGGTGGGGTTCCGTGGGTCGGCAGGCCCCAAAGCTAGGACAAAGCCTAGAAAAGTAAGCCCTGCCCGTCGTCACGGAGGTTGTTCTTGCCCGCGCTACGCAAGCATCCGCAAACGGCCACAAAGCATCTCTTCGTCACGGGCGGCGTGGTCTCCTCCCTCGGCAAGGGTCTGACCGGCTCAAGTCTCGGGCAGTTGTTGACCGCCCGGGGCCTGCAGGTGACGATGCAGAAGCTCGACCCCTATCTGAACGTCGACCCCGGCACCATGAACCCCTTCCAGCACGGCGAGGTGTTCGTCACCGAGGACGGCGCCGAGACCGACCTCGACGTCGGCCACTACGAACGGTTCCTCGACCGGAACCTGTCGGGGTCCGCGAACGTCACCACCGGTCAGATCTATTCGTCGGTAATCGCCAAGGAACGCCGCGGTGAGTACCTCGGTGACACGGTACAGGTCATCCCGCACATCACCGACGAGATCAAGAGCCGCATCCTGGCGATGGCCGCACCCGACGAGCACGGCAACCGTCCGGACGTGGTGATCACCGAAGTCGGCGGCACGGTCGGCGACATCGAATCCCTGCCCTTCCTGGAGGCCGCGCGCCAGGTGCGCCACGAAGTCGGCCGCGACAACTGCTTCTTCCTGCATTGCTCTCTTGTTCCCTACATGGCGCCTTCCGGTGAGCTCAAGACCAAACCCACGCAGCACTCCGTCGCCGCGTTGCGCAGCATCGGTATCCAACCCGACGCGCTGATCCTGCGGTGCGACCGCGATGTGCCCGAAGCTCTGAAGAACAAGATCGCGCTGATGTGCGACGTCGACATCGACGGGGTCATCTCGACGCCCGACGCGCCGTCGATCTACGACATCCCCAAGGTGCTCCACCGTGAGGAGCTCGACGCCTACGTGGTGCGGCGGTTGCAGTTGCCGTTTCGCGACGTGGACTGGACGCAGTGGAACGATCTGCTCAAGAGGGTGCACGAACCGCACGAGACGGTCCGGATCGCCCTGGTGGGAAAGTACGTCGACCTCTCCGACGCGTACCTGTCGGTCACCGAGGCACTGCGCGCCGGCGGTTTCGCCCACCACGCCAAGGTGGAGATGCGCTGGGTCGCCTCCGACGACTGTGAACTCGACAGCGGTGCGGCCGCAGCGCTCGCCGACGTCGACGCGGTACTGATTCCCGGTGGCTTCGGCATCCGCGGGATCGAGGGCAAGATCGGCGCGATCACCTACGCCCGCAAGCGGGGCCTGCCGGTGCTCGGACTATGCCTCGGGCTGCAGTGCATCGTCATCGAGGCGGCCCGTTCGGTCGGTATCACCGGCGCGAACTCCGCCGAATTCGATCCGGAAACCTCCCACCCCGTCATCTCCACGATGGCCGACCAGCGTGACGCGGTCGCCGGGGAGGCCGACCTCGGCGGCACCATGCGGCTTGGCGCGTATCGCGCTGTATTGCAAGAGGATTCGATCGTCGCGCAGGCCTACGGTGCAACCGAGGTGTCCGAGCGGCACCGGCACCGCTACGAGGTCAACAACGCCTACCGCAAGCGGATCGCCGAAAGCGGACTTCGGTTCTCGGGAACCTCACCCGACGGCCATCTTGTTGAATTCGTCGAATACGACGCCGACCAGCACCCCTTCCTCGTCGGCACCCAGGCGCATCCCGAACTCAAGAGCAGGCCCACCCGTCCACACCCGCTGTTCGCGGCGTTCATCGGGGCCGCACTGGACTACAAGGCCGCTGAGCGGTTGCCCGTGGAGATCCCCGAGCAGCGGTCCAACGGGGTCGAGCAGCTGCTGCAAGAACCCGCATCCCGTGGGTGAGCACGACTTCGAGACCGTCGACAGCGAGACCGTCTACGTCGGCAACATCCTGGCATTGCGAGCCGACGAGGTGCGGATGCCGGGCGGGAGCACCGCGCGTCGGGAGGTCGTCGAGCACTTCGGTGCGGTGGCGATCACCGCGATCGACGACGGTCACATCACGTTGGTCCACCAGTACCGACATCCGGTGGGCCGGCGGCTGTGGGAATTGCCCGCCGGGCTGCTCGACATGGGCGGTGAGGCACCGCACGTGACCGCGGCGCGGGAGCTGCAGGAAGAGGCCGGGCTGGGCGCACGGGAGTGGCGGGTGCTCGTCGACATTGTGTCCTCTCCCGGCTTCAGCGACGAGAGTGTGCGGGTATTCCTCGCGACGGGGATCACCGAGATTGACCGGCCTCCGGCGCATGACGAAGAAGCAGACCTGATCGTCAAACGGATCCCGCTGTCGGAGGCGGTCCGTATGGTGCTGTCCGGAGAGATAGTCAATTCCATTGCGGTGGCGGGGATCCTTGCGGCACACACGTTCGGGGACGCGGACACGCTGCGTCCGGTCGACGCGGCATGGACCGACCGGCCCTCTGCCTTCGCCGAACGGAAAGGTCACTGATGACCACCTCGGCTGTTCGACGGTCGGCGCTCGACGATCAGTTGCAGGGTTACCTCGACCACCTGACGATCGAGCGTGGCGTGGCCGCCAATACGCTGAGTTCCTACCGCCGCGACCTGCGCCGCTATGCCGAGCACCTCACCGGACGCGGGCTCGAAGACCTCGCCCAGGTCGCCGAGGCCGACGTCAGCGACTTCCTCGTGGCGTTGCGGCGCGGTGATCCCGACACCGGTGCGAACGCGTTGTCGGCGGTGTCGGCGGCGCGGGCACTGATCGCGGTGCGCGGACTGCATCGCTTCGCGGTCGCCGAGGGGTTGACCGACGCCGACGTCGCCCGCGCGGTCAAGCCGCCCAGGCCCGGACGGCGGTTGCCCAAGAGCCTGTCGATCGATGAGGTGCTGGCGCTCCTCGACGGCGCCGGGCGCGACAGCGAGGCCGACGGCCCCCTCACTCTGCGCAACCGCGTGCTGCTGGAACTGCTGTACTCGACCGGTGCGCGGATCTCCGAAGCTGTCGGCCTCGACATCGATGACGTCGACACGCACGCACGGTCGGTACTGCTGCGGGGAAAGGGCGGCAAGCAGCGCTTGGTGCCGATCGGCCGTCCGGCGGTCAGCGCACTGGACGCGTACCTCGTGCGGGGGCGGCCGGATCTGGCCCGCCGTGGCCGCGGTACACCGGCGATCTTCCTCAACGCGCGGGGTGGGCGACTGTCGCGCCAGAGCGCCTGGCAGGTTTTGCAGGACGCGGCCGAACGGGCCGGAATCACCTCGCCGGTGTCGCCGCATACGCTGCGGCACTCGTTCGCGACGCATCTGCTCGACGGGGGTGCCGACGTGCGCGTCGTGCAGGAACTCCTCGGGCACGCATCGGTGACGACGACGCAGATCTACACCATGGTGACGGTGCATGCGCTTCGCGAGGTATGGGCAGGGGCGCATCCGCGGGCTCGCTGACCCGCGCGGGCGCCGCAGTTTCTCTGCGGTAATCACCTTCCCGGGTGGCGTTGGTGTCGAGTACTCGTGCATTACCAGGCTCAGCCCGCGAGGTACTCCGACTCCAACACAAGATCCGGCAGCATCGTCTGGTACTCGACGTGGGTCTTGTGCTCGACGGTGTCGAAGAGCTTGCCCTGCTGCTCGCGCATGTATGCGCGGTATTTCGGCGCGCCAGGGATGCGGACGTTGTCGGCGACGACGATCGACCCTCGGTGCAGCCAGTTGCGGTCGAGTATGGCGAACAGGTCAGGGAGATAGGCCCGCTTGTCGTGGTCGACGAACAGCAGGTCCAACGCGCCTGGGCCGAAGCCGTGCTCGTCGGTGAGCGCGTCGAGCGTACGACCGCCGTCCCCGATCGTCCCGACCACGCACGTCACCCGATCGGCGACACCCGCGTGCCGCCAGATCCGCCGCGCCACCGCGGCGTTGTCCGCGGAGAACTCGACCGAGCAGACCATCGCCTCCGGCGCGGCGCGGGCGATGCGCAGTGCACCGTATCCGCAGTAGGTGCCGAGTTCGAGGGCCAGACGGGGCGCTGCCCGGCGCACCGCCGCGTCGAGCAGCGCGCCCTTCTCGTCGCCGACGTTCATCAGTATCGACTTCTCGTAGGCGAAGCGGTCGATCGTGGCCAGGACATCGTCCACGTCGCCCGCCCGCGCATTCGCCTCGACGTATGCCGCCGTCGCGGCTTCTCGGCCGTCGCCGATCTGCCCGGTTCTTGAAAACCCGGGCATCGCCAAGGCGAACCGCAGAACCGACCAGCGGAGCAAAGGCACCCGTTGCTTGAGACCCATGACCCCAACCCTAAATGTCGCGACAAGTCGTCTGCGGGTCTGCCGGTGTCCGCAGTCCCCACGACGTTAAACTCAACCGGATGTTCGCCCTGCGTGTGGAGTGCCCGGCCGCCGGCGGTCCGGCATGACCGATGACGCCGCAGGTGCCGACGCGCCCGTGGCGAAGGGCCTGACCGGACGGCCACACCGCTCGACACCCGAACCCGCACCTCGCAGCACCCACGGACCGGCCAAGGTCATCGCGATGTGCAACCAGAAGGGTGGCGTCGGCAAGACAACCTCGACCATCAACCTCGGCGCCAGCCTCGCCGAATACGGCCGGCGGGTGCTGCTGGTGGACCTCGACCCGCAAGGTGCACTTTCCGCCGGGCTCGGCGTGCCGCACTACGAACTGGACCACACCGTGCACAACCTGCTGGTCGAACCTCGGGTGTCGATCGACGAGGTCCTCATCAAGACCCGTGTCGCGGGCCTCGACCTGGTTCCCAGCAACATCGACCTGTCGGCGGCGGAGATCCAGCTGGTCAACGAGGTGGGGCGCGAGCAGACGTTGGGCCGTGCGCTGTACCCGGTGCTCGATCGCTACGACTACGTGCTGATCGACTGCCAGCCGTCGCTGGGACTGCTCACCGTCAACGGGCTGGCCTGCAGTGACGGCGTGATCATCCCCACCGAGTGCGAGTACTTCTCGCTGCGGGGCCTGGCGTTGCTCACCGACACCGTCGACAAGGTCCGTGACCGGCTCAACCCCAAGCTGGACATCAGCGGTATCCTGGTGACCCGCTACGACCCGCGCACGGTCAACGCCCGGGAGGTGATGGCCCGGGTGGTCGAGCGGTTCGGTGACCTGGTGTTCGACACCGTCATCACCCGCACCGTGCGCTTCCCGGAGACCAGCGTCGCGGGGGAGCCCATCACGACGTGGGCACCGAAGTCGGCCGGCGCCGAGGCGTACCGGGCGCTGGCACGGGAAGTCATCGACCGGTTCGGCGCGTGAGCGGCGAGGACGCCGATCAGCCAGACAAGCGCGGGTTCCAGGTCCGGCTGAGCAATTTCGAGGGTCCGTTCGATCTACTGCTGCAGCTGATCTTCGCCCACCGGCTCGACGTCACCGAAGTCGCGCTGCACCAGGTCACCGACGACTTCATCGCCTACACCAAGGCCATCGGCCCGCAGCTCGAACTCGACGAGACAACGGCGTTCCTGGTGATCGCCGCCACGCTGTTGGATCTCAAGGCCGCCCGCCTGTTGCCCGCCGGCGAGGTCCAGGACGAAGAGGATCTCGCCCTGCTGGAGGTGCGTGACCTGTTGTTCGCCCGGTTGCTGCAATACCGGGCGTTCAAACACGTCGCGGTGATATTCGCCGAACTGGAGGCGGCCGCACTGCGCAGTTATCCGCGCGCGGTGTCGCTGGAGCCGCGCTACAGCGAGCTGCTGCCCGAGGTCATGCTGGGCGTCGACGCCGAGCGGTTCGCCGAAATCGCGGCGTCAGCGCTCACCCCACGGCCGGTGCCGAGCGTTCGCACCGACCACCTGCACGCCTCGTCGGTGTCGGTGCCGGAGCAGGCCAAGCGGTTGCTGGCATTGCTCGAGCAGCGGGGGGTCGGCCAGTGGGCGACGTTCACCGATCTGGTCGCCGACTGTGAGGGTGGCATCGAGATCGTCGGCCGTTTCCTGGCGCTGCTCGAGCTGTACCGGGCCCGGACGGTAGCATTCGAGCAGGCAGAACCGCTTGGTGTGCTCCAGGTTTCGTGGACCGGGGATCGGCCGACCAACGAACAACTGGCAACCGTCGACGCGGGAGAACAACGAGAGCAATGACCGACGAGATCTCCGATGGCAACCTCGGCATCGGCATCGGCATCGGCGTCGCGACCGCCCCCGAGCTCGACGACTCCGAACTGCGCAACGTGCTCGAAGCCCTGCTCCTGGTCGTGGACACCCCAGTGACCGTCGACCAGCTGGCCGTGGTCACCGAGCAGCCTGGTTACCGGATCGTCACCACCCTCACCGAGATGGCCGCCGATCTGGCCGCCCGGGACAGCGGTATCGACCTGCGCGAAGCCGGCGGGGGCTGGCGGATGTTCACCAGGTCGCGTTACGCCCCGTACGTCGAGCGGCTGCTGCTCGACGGCGCCCGCTCCAAGCTCACCCGGGCGGCGCTGGAGACGTTGGCCGTGGTGGCCTACCGCCAGCCCGTGACCCGCGCGCGGGTCAGCGCGGTCCGTGGGGTCAACGTCGACGCGGTCATGCGTACGCTGGTGGCCCGCGGATTGATCACCGAGGCCGGCACCGATCCGGACTCGGGCGCGGTCACGTTCGCGACGACCGAGCTGTTCCTCGAGCGGCTCGGGCTGTCCTCGCTGGCCGATCTGCCCGACATCGCGCCGCTGCTGCCCGAGGTCGACGTGATCGACGATCTGAGCGAATCGCTCGCGGACGAACCGAGGTTCATGAAACTGGGCGGCGTGCCCGCACCCACCGGACAGCCGATGTCCTACGACGTGGACAAGGATGACCGATGACCGAACCCGATGGTGTCCGACTGCAGAAGGTGTTGTCTCAGGCGGGAATCGCGTCCCGCCGCGTCGCAGAGAAGATGATCCTCGACGGTCGCGTCGAGGTTGACGGCCTCATCGTGACCGAACTCGGCACCCGGGTCGATCCCGGCACGGCCGACATCCGGGTCGACGGCACCCGGGTCCTGCTCGACGACACTCTGGTGCATCTGGCGATCAACAAGCCGCGCGGCATGCACTCCACGATGTCCGACGATCGCGGCCGGCCCTGCATCGGCGACCTCGTCGAACACCGGGTGCGCGGCAACAAGGGGTTGTTCCACGTCGGGCGCCTCGACGCGGACACCGAGGGGCTGATGCTGCTGACCAACGACGGCGAACTCGCGCACCGGTTGATGCATCCGTCCTATGAGGTGCCGAAGACCTATGTGGCGACCGTGCTGGGCACCGTCCCGCGCGGGCTGGGCAAGAAGTTGCGCGCCGGGGTGGAGCTGGACGACGGACCCGCCCGTGTCGACGACTTCGCGGTCGTCGACGCACTGCCCGGCCGGTCGATGGTCCGGGTGACCCTGCACGAGGGCCGCAAGCGTATCGTTCGTCGCTTGTTGGCGGCGGTCGGATTCCCGGTCCAGGAGCTGGTGCGCACCGACATCGGGGCGGTCTCGCTCGGTGAGCAGCGCCCCGGGAGTATTCGGGTGTTGACCCGTAAGGAGATCGGTGAACTGTACAAGGCGGTGGGGATGTGACCGACCGAACGGTGATCGCCGTCGACGGCCCCGCTGGAACCGGAAAGTCCTCCGTGTCAAGGGGTTTGGCACGTGCCCTCGGTGCGCGCTATCTCGACACCGGGGCGATGTACCGCATCGTGACCCTGGCGGTGTTGCGCTCGCGCATCGATCCGTCCGACGGTGACGCGGTGGCCGCGGCGGCCGACGAGGTGGAGCTCGCGGTCGGTTACGACCCCGACGAGGACCGCTGTCTGCTTGCAGGAGAAGATGTTTCAGCCGAAATACGTGGTGACGCCGTCACCCGGGCGGTGTCGGCGGTGTCCGCGGTCCCCGCGGTGCGAGCGCGGCTCGTGGACCTACAGCGCCGGCTGGCCGACGGATCCCGCAGCGTCGTCGTGGAGGGACGCGACATCGGTACCGTGGTGCTGCCCGACGCGGACGTGAAGATCTTCCTCACCGCCTCGGCCGAGGAGCGGGCGCGCCGGCGCAACGCGCAAAACATCGACAGCGGATTGACCGACGACTACGCCTCCGTGTTGGCCGACGTCCGACGACGCGACCACCTCGACTCCACCCGGGCGGTGTCACCGCTACGGGCCGCCGAAGACGCCGTGGTCGTCGACACCAGCGATATGACCGAGACCGAAGTGATCGCGCACCTGCAGGACCTGGTGCACCAGAGGGCGGGAGCGCGGCGATGACGTCACCGGAGGACGGCACCTGGGTCGACGAACGCGACTGGGAGCAGTGGGCCGGCGAGGAGGTCGCCGAGGCCATCGAGGAGGCGGCCGCCCCGCCACCGGTGGTGGCCGTCGTCGGCCGGCCCAACGTCGGCAAATCTACTCTGGTCAACCGCATTCTGGGCCGCCGTGAAGCGGTCGTGCAGGACATCCCCGGCGTCACCCGAGACCGCGTCTCCTATGACGCGACATGGGCGGGACGCCGCTTCGTCGTCCAGGACACCGGGGGATGGGAGCCCGACGCCAAGGGCCTACAACAACTGGTCGCCGACCAGGCGACCGTCGCGATGCGCACCGCCGACGCGATCATCCTGGTGGTCGACGCGGTCGTCGGTGCCACCGCCGCCGACGAAGCCGCCGCCCGGATGCTGCGCAAATCGGGCAAACCCGTGTTCCTGGCGGCCAACAAGGTCGACACCGAACGCGGGGAGGCCGATGCGGCGGCGCTGTGGTCGCTGGGCATCGGTCAGCCGCACTCGGTGAGCGCCATCCATGGCCGGGGTGTGGCCGATCTGCTGGACCGGGTGCTCGAGAAGCTGCCGGAGGTGTCGGAGGTCGGCGGCGGTGGCGGCGGCCCGCGCCGAGTCGCGCTCGTGGGCAAACCGAACGTGGGGAAGAGTTCGCTACTCAACCGGCTCGCCGGTGACGAACGCTCGGTGGTTCACGACGTCGCCGGGACGACCGTCGACCCGGTGGACTCGCTGATCGAACTCGGCGGCAAGACGTGGCGGTTCGTCGACACCGCCGGTCTGCGGCGCAAGGTCGGCCAAGCCAGCGGCCACGAGTTCTACGCCTCAGTGCGCACCCACGGCGCCATCGACGCGGCCGAAGTGGTGCTGGTGCTGATCGACGCCTCACAGCCGCTGACCGAACAGGACCAGCGGGTGCTGTCGATGGTGATCGAGGCCGGGCGCGCACTGGTGCTCGCCTTCAACAAGTGGGACCTCGTCGACGATGACCGCCGCTACCTGCTGGACCGTGAGATCGACCGCGAACTGGCGCAGGTGCAGTGGGCGCCGCGGGTCAACATCTCGGCGATGACCGGCCGGGCCGTGCAGAAACTGGTGCCGGCCCTGGAAACCTCGTTGCAGTCGTGGGACGCCCGGATCCCGACGGGCCGACTGAACACGTTCTTCAAGGAGATCGTGGCCGCCACGCCGCCCCCGGTGCGGGGCGGCAAGCAGTCCAGAATCCTGTTCGCCACCCAGGCCACCGCACGTCCACCGACGTTCGTGCTCTTCACCAGCGGATTCCTCGAGGCGGGCTATCGGCGGTTCCTCGAGCGGCGACTGCGCGAGAGGTTCGGCTTCGAGGGAAGCCCGATCCGGATCAACGTTCGGGTACGCGAGAAGCGTGGCTTCCGACCGCGCTAGTACAGTGAGCTGATCAGCAGGCGACGAGAGGGGACGACGGTGGCTGAACGGGCCTTCCGTGCCGCACCGTCGCATGTCTGCGCCCTTCAGCCCTTCTGGCCGTCGCGCCGGTTGATGGCTTTCGACGAGTGGTGTTGTCAGCGCCCCTGAATACGCGCCCACTGATCGTTCAGGCTGCCTTGCTCAGGCGCCGCGGAGTCGAAAGCCGGACCCATGCGTTCGCTACTGATCATTGCCTTCGTCGGGGTTGGCGCCCAGCTCGTCGACGGTGCACTCGGGATGGCGTTCGGTGTCACCGCCTCGACGCTGCTCGTGCTGTCCGGCGTGGCCGCCGCCCAGGCCAGTGCCGCGGTGCACCTGGCCGAGGTGGGCACCACGCTGGCTTCCGGCATCTCGCACTGGCGGTTCAAGAACATCGACTGGTCGATCGTCGCCAAGCTCGGTGTGCCCGGGGCGATCGGCGCCTTCGTCGGCGCCAACGTGCTCTCGGCGCTGTCGACGGAGGACGCCGCGCCGTTGATGGCGGCGATCCTGCTGTGCATCGGGGCCTACGTGCTGCTGCGCTTCTCGCTGCGCACCCCGCCGGTGATCGGCGGCGACGGTACGAAGCACGGAGCCAAGTTCCTCACCCCGCTGGGGCTGTTCGGCGGGTTCATCGACGCCTCAGGTGGCGGCGGATGGGGCCCGATCACCACCAGCACCCTGCTCTCCAGCGGTAAGACGGCGCCGCGCACGGTCATCGGCTCAGTCAGCGCCTCGGAATTCCTCGTGGCGCTGTCCGCCTCGCTGGGTTTCCTGGTCGGTCTGCGAGAGCAGTTCTTCCAGAACTTCGGTGTCGTCGTGGCGCTGGCCATCGGCGGGGTGATCGCCGCACCGCTGGCCGCCTTTCTGGTCAGCCGGGTCAGCCCCGCGCTGCTGGGCACCGCGGTCGGCGGCGTCATCGTCCTCACGAACTCCCAGAAACTGGTGCACTACTTCGGCATCGGGTGGCCGTGGTCGTCGTTCATCTACTCGATCATCGTGGTGGCCTGGGCCGTCTTCCTGGTGCTGGCGTGGCGAATCATGCGCGCCCCGGCATACGTTCCCCGCGAGCTGGAATCGCAGGCGACGGTCGCCGAGCAGCCCGCGGAGACCGCCGACGAGGTGCGCTGAGGGCGGTTCGAGGGGCTGGCACTAGGGTTCCCCGCGTGCCGGTCATCGACATGGTTCTCATCGCGCTGGCGGGTGTGGGGGCAGGCGCGATCAACGCGATCGTCGGGTCAGGCACGCTGATCACGTTCCCGACCCTGGTCGCGCTCGGCTACCCGCCGGTGACGTCGACCATGTCGAACGCGGTCGGGTTGGTGGCCGGGGGAATGTCGGGCACCTGGGGCTACCGCCGCGAACTGCGCGGGCAGTGGCACCGGCTGCGCTGGCAGATCCCCGCCTCACTGGTCGGCGCGCTGAGCGGGGCGTGGCTGCTGCTGCACCTTCCCGAGAAGGTCTTCACCCAGGTGGTGCCGGGGCTGCTGGTCGCCGCGCTGGCATTGGTCGTGGTCGGCCCGCGAATCCAGGCGTGGGCACGGCGGCGGGCCGAGCAGAGCGGACGGTCGGCCGACCACGTGAGCGCTGCGCGGATGGTGGCCCTGGTGGCAGGGACGTTCGCCGTCGGCGTGTACGGCGGATACTTCACCGCGGCGCAGGGCATTCTGCTGATTGCCGTGATGGGGGCGTTGCTGCCCGAAGACATGCAGCGGATGAACGCCGCCAAGAACGTGCTGTCGCTGATCGTCAACATCGTCGCGGCCGTCGCCTACACCTTGGTGGCGTTCGACCGGATCAGCTGGGCTGCCGCCGGGCTGATCGCGGCCGGTTCGCTGATCGGCGGATTCTTCGGTGCGCACTACGGCCGCCGGCTGTCGCAGAATGCGCTACGCGCGGTCATCGTCGTGGTGGGGCTGATCGGTCTGTGGCGGCTGATGGCGGTTTAGAACCTCGTGCGCGCCTTTGCCCGGCGCCCACCTCGGCGAGGCGATTCCTCGGGTCGTACGCGCAGTCGCTGCAGTGGCCGCTCACCTTAATGTAGGCGGCGGCATACCACTCGGTGGGTTTGCGTAGTCATATCCGCGTTGACGGGCGTGGCTGCCGAGGATCATCAGCGGCTGGTACGACGCCGACACGTCGAGGTCGCTGGTTCTTCGGTGGCCCGCTCACGCCGTGGATGGCGGTTAGCGTCTGAAACAGCACGACGGCGAATCGGTTGGGAATCGCGTCGGGAGGTGCGGTAGGCTCACGTGCTGCCGAAGGAGCAATCCCGCGGCAACGGGCTGTGGCGCAGCTTGGTAGCGCACTTGACTGGGGGTCAAGTGGTCGCAGGTTCAAATCCTGTCAGCCCGACAGAGCGGAAATATGCGTTGACCTGCGGTTATGGCGCGAGCGCTTCAGCATAGGCGCACGAGGTGATGGCCGCGATGGGGACCACAGGGGTGTTGGCGAAGCGTTCGGTGCTTGTGTTCGGGAGTTTCAGGCCGTTGGACCGCACGTCATGCACGCTATGCGCAGCTGTGCAGGTTATGCCGCTCGATCGGGCCGCTGTTCTCGCGCCGGAACTGACCGATCGTCAAGTGCTGCATCTGCGGCATCGAGTTCTATCGGCTCATCTTGCGCGGGTCGGGGAAGCCCATCTTGAGGTAGCCGGGTGTTCGTTTCTTCAGCGATGAGGCGATGACGGGGGTGAGCTCGTCGTGGTAGTCGTGCACGGTTGCGGCGGTCTTCGAGGGGTAGGGACGGGTCACGCGACCGATGTATTGCACGAGGCGGTTCTTGAAGGTGATTGGCGCTGCCAGGAACAGTGTGTCGAGAGCGGGGCAGTCGAAGCCTTCCCCGATGAACGAGCTGGTGCCGACGATCAGGAGTGAATCCGAATCCGGCGTGTGGTTGGTAAGTTGGTCGGCGATCTGTCGGCGTTCACGAGCCTTCATGCCGCCGCTGAGAACGGTGACGGTCTTTCCGGCGGTCCGTAGCTGGTCGGTGATGGCGTTGAGGTGTTCGACCCAGGTGGTGAGCACCAGGATGTTGGCTCCGTTTTCGGAGGCGGTCAGCACGTCGTCGACGATCTGCTCGAGTCGAGTGCGGTCAGCGACGAGGGCTCGATAGATTTCGGCCATTCCACCGGGTGCGGTGGGGTCGGCGTCGCCACAGTATTGGAATTCGGTCGGATGCAGGTGCAGAACCGGGTGGGGCGTCAGTAGATCGGAACCGTCGACCGGGAACTGTCCGGTACTGGGCGGCTCGATGGCCACATGGTTGGATCCGAGTTGGTGATAGATCAGGTCTTCGAGCCCGTCACGGCGCTCCGGCGTGGCGGTCAGGCCGAGCCAGTACCGCGCGGCTATGCGGCTCAGGACGCCGAAGAACGCGCTGGCGGCGACGTGGTGGCATTCGTCCACAATGACGAATCCGTAGTTTGCGGTGATGTCCTCGACGTTGTCGCGGCGGGCAAGCGTCGGCAGCAGCGCGATGTCGAGGATGCCCGTGGTTTTCGAACGCCCGCCACCGATCTGACCGCATGCGAACCTCAGGTGGCTGCTGATCCGGTCGCGCCATTGATCGGCCAGGGCCTTGCGATCGACCAGGACCAGGGTCGCGGTAGCTCGTGACTCGATTGCCGCACAGGCGATAACAGTCTTTCCCGTGCCCGGAGGGGCGATGAGGACACCGGTGTCGTGCTCCAGGAGTTGGTGCAGTGCGGTGGCCTGAACGGTGCGCAACGGCGTGCTGCAAGTGAACTTTTGGCGTTGACCGAGGATGCGTCTGTCGTCGACGTGTAGCGTGCTGTCGGCCGATTCGACGAGTTCGGTCAGCAGAGGATGGAGGCCGCGGGGCAGGACGAGATCACCGTCAGCGGTTTCGTCGTAGCTGTAGAGGAACCGTGGTGTGTCCCAGGTGCTGCGGCGGGCACGTTGGCGCGCATCGAATTCCGGGTTGCGTATCGATGCGGCATGTTTGACGGCCGAGATCATCGCTGGGCCAAGGTCATTGGTGGTCAAGGTGAGTCGTGATGCGAACTCTGCGCGCACGATGGCCGCCGGCCGTGGGATAACGCGCGACGATGTCGGTAGCTGCAGACGCCGGACATCGTGACCGATCTGTGGGTCGGGAAGTTGGCGCGCCAACGCGGTCACGTCTTTGGTGGACAATCGGGCGATGCTTGACAGGTAGGCCCACTGATCCTCGTATGGCTCGAGGGTGGCGGGATCGAGGAAGACGGTGGTGCCGTGTTGACGGCGCTTACCGTTCATTGGTGCGGCGATCAGATTGCCCACCCCTCGCCCGGTGTGGAAGTCCTGGGATGGGAACAAACGGTCATAGCTACTCAGTTGCATGCTGCCACGCAGGGTTGCATGCTGCCACGCAGGCGAAATGCCTCACTCAGCAGACTTGTAGCGATTCTGCGGGCGACTGATGCTGAGATCGCATGAGCGAAGAAGATCCAAACGTGAGCTCCGCGCCCGGATTGTGATACCTCCAGCGCAACCGGAATTTCATATGACCGAGCCGCTTTCATGTACGCGAGCGCGTCGAGCATCGCGGCTTACTTGTCGAAATCGGCCGCTACCCACCAGCAGGTGTCCTCATCGCTGAGCGGATAAAGGCCGATGTGTGCCGCGCCCCGCAGGTGGGCATCAACGACCTCCGGGGTCAGCGGAAGGTAAGGTGCATCGGCACGATCCATACCCTTGCGCCAATAGCCTTTGATCGCCGGCATCCAACCTGAACGCCCATCTCGACGATTCTCCCAGCGCAGCGCGTAAACATCGGTGCGACAACGGAACAACTCGAAGAAGAACCGCACCTTGTCGGCGGAGCTGGAGCCCATTGTCACTGGTGAGGTCGGCGCTCCCGTCAGTGTCGCCTGGTCACTGGCGGCTGCGCGTGCCTGTTCCTCACTCAACTGAAGAAGACGACACAAACGCACATTGTCGGCGCGCAGCGTGTCCAACTCACCAGGGAAACTCTCGCCACCGCTAACGGTCAACTCCTTTGTGCAGCACATTCTTCGGCGGGGGGTTTACTCCCGCCAGCGCTCCCCGAGCGCTTTCGCCGCTGTGGACACCTTCATGACCAGACGACGCTCGCGGTTCCTGACTGGAACGAAGTGGTAGTGCTCGTAGAAGGATTGTGCCTCGTCGTCTATCGCATCAACGACGATGAGCCGGCCGCCGCCGATTTCCGATGCGGCGACGGCTTTGCCTAGTGCGTCGAGGAGCAGCTGCTCGCCATATCCCTGACCCCGCAGCGACGTGTCGATCGCCAGGCGGGCAATCAAGTATCCGGGTACGCGGGAATAGCCGCCGGCCATGGATACCGAGACGCCGTCGTCATTGCGTACTACTTCGGTGGGGCAGATGGCGAAATAGGCGCTGACTTTCTGTTCGCCCAGCGGAGTCCACACGTAGACGTACGCGACTCCGCTGCTGTCCGCGCGACGGGCGTGGGCGATAAGCCAGGTATTCAGCGACTCCTTACCACAGTCGAATCCTTCCAGCATGTGTGGGTCAGTGAGTCGCGCGGACTCGAACATTGTTCAAGGCCTGGTGAAGACCGCTGGTTTGCGTGCGGCTGCCGCTAGCCGCGGCGCGTCGTCAGCGGCGTCGAGCGAGGACATCAGTTTGTCGAATTGTTCGGGCTCCATTGCCGTTACCAGCTCCTGACGCAGGATGTCTTCGGCCCGTTGCATCGCAGCTTTCCGTACGAACTCCGACGTCTGCTCATGGACAAGGTGGGCGGCGCGTTGGATGCGATCTAAGGTCGCTTGCTCCGCGCGAAGCTCGATGCGCTTCGTTTTCATCGCCACAGCGACACCTCCTTGTTTCCTCAGTCATCTCTGCTCGCAGCTGTCGATCACTTCATGGTACGGCGAATGTACGTACAGGGCTAGCGGGGTTGCGGCCAGCATGGGCACCACGCGGGCCACATGCTATGAGCGATGCTGAACGACCTGCGCATCTGTGGAACGTCACACACCGCGGGTCAGGCCGCGGCAGCCCCGGCGAGCTGGGAAAACGCACTACCGCTACTTTCTGTGGGCCAAGTGGTCGCATGTTCAAATCCTGTCAGCCCGACTCAAAAAACCCGACCAGTGTGGGCGGGTTCCTGCTTCATCGGATCGGCGCAAGTCTCGGCCAGTGGGCCAGCAGTGTCCCAAGCGGATTTCAGTGGGCCAAGCTTCAGCCGAATAGGGAAGCGCGGCGGCGCGCAGGTCTTCGCGCTGAGCGTCGGAGTAGATCGATAGGGAAAACTCTTCTTCATGCCGGTAGCACCTTCCGACGGCGGCAACGTCGCGTGTGGGCAGGCAGCACGAATGGCGCAGCCGGGTGATTCATGATCGCCTCTGCATCGGATCTGCCAACGCGCGCTGTTGGGCAGGGGCGCCCCCGGGCGGATCGGCATTGACCAGGATGGCGGCCGCGCCAAATCGTTGTGCCGGGACCGGTTTCGACGCGCAATCGGCCGGTATCAAGGCGTTGTTGGGCATGATCGGTTCAGGCTTTCAGCGTCGGTGTCAGCGCCGCCGCGAGGATCGTCGCGTCGCGGGTGGCGAGGGTGAGGTTGCGGCGCAGCGCCTGGGCAACGATCACCCGGTCGAACGGATCACGGTGTTCCCAGGGCAGTCGCCACGCGAGGATTGCGTCGCCGGAATCGATCGGCAGGTCATCGACGCGCATCGCCTCGAGCTGGCTGATCCAGGTTGCCAACAATGTTGCGCCGTCAAGCCGGCCGAGCCGAGTCTTGATGGCGATCTCCCATGCTGACGCTGCGCTCACCCAAACAGATGTTGCGGGATCTGCCAGGTGTACAAGGGCTTCGGGGTCCAGCGTGGTGGGCTCATGGAGCAGCCACAGCAGCGTATGAGTGTCCAGGAGGATGTTCACGACGACTTGTCGCCCTCCCAGCGTGCCAGCTCGGTATCTGGCAGCGGCTCGTCGAAGCCCTCCGGAATGGACAGTTTCGGCATCTGACCGAATTGCCGCGGTGTTGGGGTCGCGGGTGCCAGGCGGGCGACATCGCGGCCGTGGTTGGTGATGATCACCGTCTTCCCGGTGCGCTCGACGTCGGCGAGCAGCGCGTTGAGCCGGTTCTTGGCGTCAGTGCTCGAGATTTTTTCCACGGTCACAAGGTCGAGGATACACGGTTGCGCGCTTCACGCTAGCGTTAATAGCTCGAACACTTCGTGTGTCCACGCCGCGCGATGTCGGCGGCCGCAGAGACAATGGCTTCCGATGACCGACGATGGCACTGGGCTGCCCGTTCGACAGGCCCCGCGCAAGCGGGCCGGCAGAGCTGTCCGTGGCCCACGTCACGGTGTTGGTTCGCGTGGCCCAGCCCGCCTCAGTGCGGGTGTACACCGATGACCGACGGGAGGGGCACAGCGCTTCGCGACCGGTCCGGGGGCGTTGTTGGCCCCCGCCTGTGTCGCCGCTAAACGGGTACATCCGTTGGCCCTGACGGGGCGCTCAGCGGCGGACTCCGCCTCCAGCTCTCGACGTTCCTCGACCTTGCGTGCTACGGCCCGGCCGACGAAGAACAACCCGACCAGAGCGGCCGCACCGACGAACCACCGGATGTACTTGATCACCAGGCCGATGACGAAGAGCAGCACGAAGATAGCCACCAGCACCGAACCATCGCTCGGTTGAGACTGTCGCCGCGCTGCCATGGGAGGACGACACGAACCGCCACCGACAAGTTCGTCGGTCCGCGCCAGCCCCGCCGTGATGTCCGAGCTCCCGAGTAGCGTCCGCGTCATGACCGATGGACGCGCAAGGCCCACAGCGAAGCAGGCGCGGCGGACTGCCCGGCGGGCCGCCAAGCGAACTCGCGAAGCCGCCGGGAAATCACATCTCGTCGATCCGCCGCAGCCTCCGGCGGGCTTCGAGAATCCCCTGAGTCTCATGGTGTTCGCAAGCATGCAGGTGCAGGCGTTGACACCCGACCCGTTCGCGAAATATCGGTCACACCAGCACGAGCCGATAGATCTCGACTACCTGCTCGGGCGGTTCCTCAGCGAGCCCACGCCAGAGATCGCCATCTTCGTGGCCCTATTCGCCGAACTCCTCGACGATGCGCCACTGAAACTCCGTTATCAGCACGCCGTGGAAGAACGCCAGGAGCTGCTGCCGCGATGGACGGTGGAACTACCCAATGCCCGCGCCTACAAGGCTGTTCGCATCACCCACGTACTCGGCGATACCGATCAGGTCATGGTCGGGGTCCGGCTCGTGGGCGGCCAAGAGGCGACGTTCGTGGTTGTCATCGACCATCTCAGGGGCTCCGAGATCAAAGATGCCTTCTTGTCGGGTGATTCGATCGACACCGGACTGGCGGCGTTCTCGGTGGCGGCGGATCCCGACTGCACGGTCGTCGACATGACCCTCCCCGACGCCCGGGCCTGGATCGAGCAGGGTCTGAGGCGCGAGCTCGTCCTTCGCGACACCGCGACGTGGCCAGACTGCCGACCGCTGCTGAAGTGGCTGACCTTTCGCCTACCGGCGGGCGGTATCGGGTTTCGATCGCCGGTATGGACCTGGGAAGAAACCGCGGAGCTATGCGGCGAGTTCTTCGCCTCCGAGAAGGGCGCACCCTTTGACGTTCGCGACCATGGCGATCTCTTGCGGGAACTCATGGACTCCGGGACGGAGAACCCGCTGTGCTGGAGCGCGGCTCGCGTGGACCAGGTGCTCGAGTCGCCAGAATGGGACACCTACGCGCCGCTGGAGGTCCGCCTGGACGTGCCCGACCTGTTGCGGGCATTCATCTCGTTTGCGCACAACCGAAGTGGGATCCGTGAAGGGTTGACGGTCGACGCGCTAGCGGTGGTCGACGAGACGGCGATGCGCTATCGACGGGACGTGCTGCGGGATGCCGACTCCGTAGATTCGGAAGACAGATTCGCCTGAGGGCGGCCTACGGCACCACCAGGTCACTGTCCCGCAGATCGGTAACCAGCATGTGGCCCGGCGCGTGCCCGATGGCCAGCGGCGGGCGGGACTGCATGACCGCGGCCTGCGGGGTGACTCCGCATGCCCAGAACACCGGGATCTCTCCAGGGCGGATGGTCACCGCGTCCCCGTAGTCCGGCGCGGACAGATCGGCGATGCACAGCGCCGCGGGGTCCCCGACGTGCACCGGGGTGCCGTGCACCGACGGGTAGCGGGACGTGATGCGCACGGCGTCGGCCACCTGCTCGGGCGATAGGGGCCGCATCGACACCACCAGCGGACCGCCTATCCGCCCCGCCGAGCGGCACGGCCGGCCGGTCCGGTACATCGGCACATTGACGCCTTCTTCGATATGTCGCACCGACACCCCTGAATCCAGCAGTGCTGCTTCGAAAGTGAAGCTGCACCCGATTAGGAACGCGACCAGATCGTCGGTCCAGTACTCGGTGCCGTCCGTCGTCTCGGCGACGAGTTCGCCGTCGACGTAGATCCGGTAGGCCGGGATGTCGGTCCGCACGTCACCGCCGACCAGCAGCGGGCCCGCGAACTGGCCGGGCTCCAGAACATCGAGCACCGGGCACGGCTTCGGGTTGCGCTGCGCGAACAGCATCAGATCGAACGCGTAATCCCGCGGCACCGCGATCAGATTCGCCTGCGCATACCCAGCCGACCAACCGGCCGTCGGGGTCACCAGACCGTCGCGGAAACGCCGCCGCGCCTCCGCCGGCAAGATTGCGTTCACGTCGAGGTTCATTGCCGTCCCTCCTGTCTCATGCCCATGTCAACCGCACCTCGGCGCCCGGACGAAGCTGGGCGGCACGGTCGACGTCCTCGTTGACCAGGACCCCGGCCACCGGGTAGCCACCGGTCACCGGATGGTCGGCGAGAAAGATGACCGGTTCGCCGCCCGGCGGCACTTGGATGGCGCCGAGTCCGGCTCCTTCGCTGGGGAGTTGGCGTCCCGGGTCGCGCATCCGGACACCGGGTCCCCGCTGGGCGACGAGGCGTGCGCCGACCCGGCTGGCCCGGTCCGACACCTGCCATGTGGTCGCGACCAGGTCGTCGGCGTCTGCCAGCCAGTCGTCGCGCGGACCCCGATGCACCCGCAACGTGGCGCGGTCCGCGCCGGCCGGCGCTACGGGTGCGAGATCCGTTGCCGGAAGCGGGAGGACGCAGGTGCCGATGTCCAGCACATCGCCGGCGCGCAGTGGCGCAGGCCCGATGTTGGCAAGCGTGTCCCGACTCCGCGATCCGAGCACCTCGGCGCAGTCGATTCCGCCGCGCACCGCGACATAGCAGCGTAGCCCGGCGCGGGCGGGTCCGAGCTCGATGACGGTGCCGGCCGCGAGGTGGTGGCGAGCGTTGTGCCCCAGCGGTTTACGGTTAGGCCCCGCGAGCACGTCGACCTCGGCGCCAGTGACGGCGAAGGTGACGGCGCTGCCTGCCCGGAGCGTGAGGCCGCCGAGAAGCACCTCCAGCGTGGCGGCCTCGGCGGGGTTGCCGACGAGACGATTGGCCAGGGCGTGCGAGCGGCGATCTGCCGCACCGGCGCTTCCGATCCCGACCGCGGCATGCCCGGGGCGCCCCAGATCCTGGACGGTGGTCAGCGGACCGCCCTCCAGGATCTCCAATCGGCCGCCGACAGTCATCCGTCCACCGCGATGAACTGCACCACAGTGCCCGGGCGCAGCAGTGCCGGCGGGTCCCAGTCGAGGTCGAACAACCGGAGATCGGTGTGTCCGATGAGCTGCCAGCCGCCGGGCGAGGCCGTCGGATAGATGCCGCTGAACTCGTCGGCCAACCCTACCGACCCGGCCGGAATGCTGGTGCGGGGTTCGTCTCGCCGCGGTACGACCAGCGGAGTGTCGTGGCGGACGAGGTATCCGAACCCGGGAGCGAATCCGGTGAATGCCACCCGCCAGGGCTCTGCGGTGTGCGCGGCGACCACCTCATCGGGGGTCATTCCGCTGCGCTGCGCCACCTCGTCGAGGTCCGGACCGTCGTAGACGGTCGGCACCTCGACCACCTCACCCGAGGTTGCGGCGACCGATGCGGGCGACAGCCGGCTGATCGCATTCCGCACGGCGACAAGGTGTTCGGGACCTGTGGTGGACACGTACACGGTGCGTGCCCCTGGCACCACGTCGACCACGTCCAATCCGGCCGACTCGATCGCCGTCGACCACGCCAGTACCTCGTCGGCGTCGTCGACCTCAACCAGCAGTGCGCGGTCGCCGTAGGGGAGAAGTCTCATGTGAGGGCGGTCAGCTCCAGAGCCTGGACAAGCCGCTCAACGACATCCAGCCCAGATACAGCGTCAGCAACCACACTGCCAGGCCGACGGTCTTCAGCCACAACGGATAGCCGTACCCGCCCATCAGGTCGCGGCGCCTCCAGGCCACCCACACCACCACGGTGAACCCGATCGGCAGGATGAGTCCGTTGAAGGCGCCCGCGAAGACCAGCAGCGTCACCGGCGCCGCGCCGAGAAGGACGAACAGGACCGCGCTCAGCGCGATGAACCCCACCGTGAGGATGTTCTGCCTGCGGCGCAAGGTCTTCGACGTCGTGAGGAACGAGACCGAGGTATAGGCGGCGCCGATCACCGAGGTGATGGACGCGGCCCACAGGATGACGCCGAAGATAACCCCGCCGGCAGTGCCGAGGGCGTACTCGAACGCCGACGCGGTGGGGCTGTCGCTGGCGAGAGTGACACCGCTGGCGGTCACGCCGAGGACCGCCAGGAACAGCAGCGCACGCATGATGCCGGTGACGATGATGGCGTACGTCGACCCCTTGGTGATGCGGCCGACGTTCTGGGGTCCGGTGATCCCGGTGTCGAGAAGGCGATGGGCACCTGCATAGGTGATGTACCCGCCCACGGTGCCGCCGACAATCGTGGTGATCGCGAGGAAGCTGATCTGCTCGGGCAGCACGGCGTTGCGCAGAGCCTGGCCCAGCGGCGGGCGTGACACGATCGCGGTGTAGGTGGTCATCGCGATCATCGCGACGCCGAGGACGACGACGATCCGGTCGAGGGCGACGCCGGCCCGCTTGCTCAAGAAGATCGCGATGGCGATGAGCGCCGAGACCGCGCCACCGATGCGCGGGTCGAGTCCGAACATGGCGTCGGTGCCCAGTCCCGCGCCGCTCGTGTTACCGATGTTGAACACCAGGCCGCCCACCACGACCAGGACGGCCAGGGCGTAGCCGACCCCGGGCAGGACCTTGTTGCCGAGTTCGTGGGCGCGGATCCCGGCCACGCCGATCACCCGCCACACATTCATCTGGACAGCGAAGTCGATGACGATCGAGGCGAGAATCGCGAACGCGAACGCCGCCCCGAGCTCGACGGTGAATTCTGTGGTCTGGGTGATGAACCCCGGCCCGACCGCGCTGGTCGCCATCAGGAACATCGCCCCGAGCAGGGCGGTCTTGGCGGGTTCCGACGGCTTCGGAGCAGTGTCGACAGACGGGTTCAGTGGTGGTCCTTCGGGAGTGGCCATGCGCCGAATCCTCACCGTGGCTGGAACGGGTCTTTCCCGCTCGGACGTCCTTCCGATGGTCGACCGCCGGTATTGCGCCGCCGTTACGCCCGCTATACAGATCGTTCAACACTCCCGATATTCACACGTCCCCTAATCTGGGGCGATGGGCACTGTCCACGGTTTCGCCGAAGCGCTGCGCGCGCTGGAGAGCTCCAGGCCGCGGGTTGTGCTGTCGTCGTCATCCGACCGCGCCGCCGATGTGATCCGCGAGCACATCGCCGCCGGGCTATTCCGCCCCGGCGCCCGCTTACCCGAGGAGCCGATCGCCGAATCGCTCGGCATTTCCCGCAACACGCTGCGGGAAGCGCTGAGTCAGCTCATCGGTGAGCGGTTGCTCGACCGGATCCCGAATCGGGGCGTGTTCGTCCGCACCCCGTCGGTCGCCGACCTCCGCGACATCTATCGGGCCCGCCGCGTCATCGAACCCGGATGCCTGCTCCTGCCGGGGGACGCTGACATCTCCGACGTCGTCGCAGCCGTCGCCAGTGGGCGCGCGGCCCTCGGCGCCAACGACGGCGACGCGGTCGCGTCGGCCAATCAGCGCTTCCACCGGTCGGTGGTCGCGCTGGCCGGCAGCCCGCGTCTGGACATGGAGATGAGCCGGCTGCTCGCCGAGATGCGGCTGGTGTTCTTTTGCGCCGGCCCCGCCGAGGATTTCCACCGTCCCTACGTGGAACGCAACGAGGAGATCGCCGCCGCGCTTGCCGACGGCCGGGGACGAGCGGCCGCCAAGCTGCTGGACCGCTATCTCGTGACCGCTGAGAAGCATCTGTTATCCGCGTACCCGCAGACCGACTGACCCGGCGTCGACCAGAGAGATCGTGCATCCGACGATGGTGAGGTGTGGGCGGCCCAGGCCGTATAGGACCTCGTCGTTCGGACGAAGGCGGCCATCCGACCGTCGTTTGCCCGGATTCCCGACTGCCAATCGACCTCGCGCGTCCGCCGCTTGAGATGGGGCTGTCGCGGTGCGCCGCTACGGTAATGGTTGATGTTGTCGCTGGACAGGTTGACAATGCTCACGTGGACTAACGGCTCGGGTGGTAAGTCGTCGGTGTATCGCGCTCTGTGCTTACTTGGCAGATTGCGGCCGTGGCGATTTGATCGGCTCACTGGCGCGTGAGGGTGGTCTGCAGTCTGCCCACTGGGCGGGTCCGGTGGAGTTCAAGCGTCCAGTGGAGCTAAAACACCCATTCGTCGGCGAGATCGGAACGTCCTCGGAACCACTGCAACCGGTGATCGACCAACTGTCGTAACGCCCCCCCGGCACAGCCCGACCCGCGGAGCAGACGCCGTCGACCTCAATGTTGAGAACAACTATCACTGTCTCCTCACTATCCCCTATGACATCAGCGGTAACAATGAGGGGCATCCAGGACCGACCACCACGTCATGGCGCACCGCTTACACGCGTTCGACGGCTGAAGGGATCCTCGTGCACAAGGTCAAGGGAATAAGTGTGGCGCTGACGGCCGCCGCTCTGTCGGCGACGTCCATCGCGGTAGCCACGCCGACCGCCGTCGCCAGCACGGTCAATTGGGACGCCATCGCCCAGTGCGAATCCAGCGGCAACTGGGCGATCAACACCGGCAATGGGTTCTACGGTGGCCTGCAGTTCCTGCCGGCCACGTGGCGCGAGCACGGCGGCGTCGGCTCCCCGGAGCGCACGCCGCGCGAGTACCAGATAGCCATCGCCGAGCGCGTGCTACGGACCCAGGGGATTGGTGCCTGGCCCGTCTGCGGTGCGTACGCGCTGTCCCCGCGGTCCTCGGCTCCTCCCGGGGCGGGCAGCGCATGCCGGGTGATGTCCGGGATGGTGCTCGGTGTCGTCAACCTCAACAGGATGTGCGCCGCGCTGACCAGTCAGGCCCGCGCAGTCGCTGCCGCACTGGTTGGCTGACGCACTGGTTGGCTGACGCTAGGGCCGTCGGCTCGCACCGTCAGCATGACCTTGGCGGCGCGTCGTTCCTCCATGGCCTGGTAATCCTCGACTCGCCAGCGGCAACGTGGGGTCGAACACCGGCCAGTGATGACGCATCGGTGGGCGAATGGGCTCGATGTCCCAGCTGGGCCGGGACCAATGTGGCCTGCACCCGTCGCCACGCCCAGCGCCACAGTGTGACCACCTGGCCCACCGCTGATAACGGGGTAGGGGTCCGGCGGCGATAATCCCCTGAGGGCCGAACAGCGGGCGGTGCGGTGTGGAACGCGCATCACCCGCTGCAACGGCGACGAAAGACTGGGACAACGCTGTGGACGTGACCGGAGAAGAACTGTTCGCGGAGCGCTATGTTTTGCGCGGGCTGCTCGGCGCGGGGGGCATGGCAGAGGTGCGCGACGCCTGGGACACCCGACTCGACCGCCCGGTGGCGATCAAGCTTCTGCACCCCGCGATGAGAGCGCAGCCGAAGACCTTGCTTCGGTTCCGGGACGAAGCGCGCTCGGCGGCGATGCTGTCCCACCCGAACATCGTCGCGGTGCACGACTACGGCGAGCAGGAGGGCACACCGTTCATCGTCATGGAGCGACTGCCCGGCCACACCCTCCTCGACGTCATGGCGCACGGCCCGATGCCACCCGACCATGTCCGCTCCATGCTCGACGATGTACTGGCCGCCCTGGCCGTCGCGCATGGCGCAGGAATGCTGCACCGCGATATCAAGCCGGCGAACATCTTGTTGTCGGCCACCGGCGACAGCCTCAAGGTGGCCGACTTCGGCATCGCGAAGACCAGTGCGGTTGCCCACACCATGACCGGTCAGATCGTCGGCACGATGGCATACATGAGCCCCGAGCGGGTCGCCGGAGCACCGGCCTCGGTGGCCGACGACCTTTACGCGGTGGGGGTCGTCGGATACGAGGCCGCCGTCGGCCACCGCGCCTTCCCGCAGGACACTCCCGTCGCCCTGGCGCGGGCCATCATGGAAAATCCACCACCGCCGCTGAGCACTATCCGGCCGGATCTGGACCCTACCCTCGTCGGCACGATCGACCGCGCCATGGCCTGGGACCCCGCCCAGCGTTTCAGGGACGCCGCTCATATGCACGCTGCCGTCAACGGCGACCGGCAGGCACTGTTCGCCGGCACGGCACCCGCCGTGGCGGTTCCGCCACGGCCGGCGACCAAGGTCCTCGACCAGCCGGTGCCGCCGTCGGCTCACTACCCCATGACGCCACCACCGCCGCCGTCTCGGTGGCGCCGATTGCCGAGGCGCACCCGCACAGCGATCTCCGCGGCCGCGCTCCTGACCTGTCTCACCGTCTCAGGTGTCGCGTTGGCCGCCGAGCCGTTTTCCACCGCACCGTCCCCGAAACCGATCAACACCAGCACGCCGATGCCCACGCCGAGCAGCGTCCCTCTACCACCACCCCCTCCCGCAGTGGGACAACGGCGGGAAGAGTCCGGCGACACGAAGGAAGAGCGGGAGAAGGAGAAGGAAGAAGAGCAAAAAGAAAAGAGGGATCAGGAGAAAGAGCGGGAAGGTGGCGGAAACGGTACCGAAGGCGGCGGTAACGGCAACGAAGGCAATCTCGGCAAGCGCGAGTAGTCGCTTCAACGTCAGTCAGTCGCTTCAACGTCAGCAGCGCACCACTGCCTCGACCGCCCGGGCACTAAGCTAAGCCGCCGGGGTGACTCCTGAATCCAGGTATGGGTCTGAATTCAGATATGGATAACGGCCGGGATGCGTGGCTGCCGCGATCACGTCGTTCGCGCACACCGCGCAGTACCTCACGCCCAATGTGGGATACCCACACGCCCTGCAATCAGCCATACGTGGATCCTCAGCGAACCAGTTCGCGCCCATGACGTCATCACCCTTCGTCGACGGCGCACGGTTACCCGCCGCGGCTCAAGATCACGCAATCAAGTGTCCGCTGAGCTGATGTCAGGCCGGCGGTGCCGGGCGCATCGACTGGAGGTAGTACGTCTCGCGCCCGGTGGGGAAGCCGCCGCCGTTGGTGGCGATGTGGACGTGGTCGAAGTGATTGGCCGTCTCGTTGCCGTAGTCCGCCGTCCAACTCGGCGCACCGATGCCTGGGTAGAAGCCCTGCCGCCAGATGACGTGCAGTACCCCCCACCGGCGGGCGTTCGCCAACGCCAACCCGGCGATCTGGTTGCCGAGCTCGATGCCCTCATCGGTGCCGTGGTTGGGGATCATCACGTCGATCGCCAGGCCGTTAGGGTGCCATTTGAGCGGATCCTGCCGGTACCCACCAATGGTTTTGATCTCCGGGAACATCACGCTGATGGCACGAGCCGCCCAGATCGTCTTCACCTGCAGTCCCCCTTCCGGCGCAACACCCGCCGGCAGCTCGAACTTGAAATCCCGCGCAGCGACGGGCGCGCTCGCCGCCAGGAGTTCGGCCTCGGCGGGGCGGGCGACCGACGGCGCGGCGGGGGGCGCCGACGTCGGCGCGGCAACCCGCGCCGGCTTGGCCACCGCGGCCGAGTCGGTGTCCTGGGCGTAGATCATCGCCGCGGAGACGGTGAGCGAGGCGGCCAGCGCCGCCCAGCGGCCCATCCCATCAACTGAGATCGTCCTCCCCATGCGCAGCACTCTAGAGTCGCCAGCGGTGCGGCATGGGGATTCCGCGGCGATTCGGCGAATCGAAATGTTCGATCTTGATTCCAGGTGGTCCTAACGCATCCGGTCACCGCGCCCGACGGGGGATGCTGAAGTCATGCCGGAACTTGACACGCGTCCGACCCAGGACAAGGTACGTAGCCGCGACCGTGCCGTGGACGTCGCCCGCCTAACGGCCCTGGTGGTCGTGATGTTCGGCCACTGTGCACTGTTGCTCGCCACCATTGACTCCGGTGGGGTCCGGATCGGCAATCTGCTGGGCGAGCTTCCGCTGCTCGCCCCGGTCACCTGGGTCGTCCAGGTGATGCCGCTGTTCTTCCTGGCCGGCGGCGCGGCCGGTGCCTACGGCTGGCACGCCGGGACGCCGTGGGGCGCGTGGCTGTTCGCCCGGGCGCAGCGGTTGTGCCGACCCGTGTTCTGGTATCTGGCGGCGTGGGGCGCCGGCCTGCTCGTGGTGCGGGTGCTGCTCGGCCGCGAATCGGCGGACGCGCTCGGCCGAGAAAGCGTCGCACTGCTGTGGTTCCTCGGCGTGTACCTGCTCGCGCTCGCCTTCGTGCCGGCGTTGACCCGTCTACGAACGGGCGCTGCGGTGGCAGTCCTGGTCACCGCCCTGCTCGCCGTCGCGTGGGCCGTCGACGGCATCAGATCCGCCGTCGGCACACCCGAGTCCGGCGCCGTCAACTTTTTGGTTGTCTGGCTGATCCCCGTTGTCATCGGTGTCGCTTACGCGCGCCGGTTGATCAGCCCCGTCGCCGCGTTCATCGGCGCGGTGGCGGCGTTCACGGCGCAGTCTGTCCTCGCGGTCACCGGTGCCTATGAGATTGCCCTGGTGGTGACCGGCGTCGAACAGGTGTCGAACACCTCGCCGCCGACACTGCTGCTCGGCTTGCACTGCGCGTGGATGTCCTGCGGGTTCGTCGTCGTGGCGGAGCAACTGCGGCGGTGGGCAGCCCGGCCGCGGGTCTGGCACGTTGTCGCGGTGGGCAACGCGGGAGCCATGACGCTCTATCTGTGGCACATTCCCGCGATCGCGATCGCCGCATTCTCGCTACACGCCCTGGGTTTGGACGCCTACGACGTGGACGCGCCGAACTTCTGGGCGCTGCTTGCGCTGCGCGCGGTGGTCTTCGCCGGTGTCATGGCCCTGCTGTTCCGCTTGCTCGCACCGCTGGAGCACCGTCCACTTCCGTGGTGGGACGATCCCTCTGGTGCGACGGGTGTCCGGGCGACCGTTGCCGGTGCATTCATCTGCGTCGCGGGGGTGGCTTCGGTGCTGATGGCGAAGCAGGGTCTGGCCGATGTCGCCGGATGGACGGCGCTCGGCGGATTCCTCGCCGCGGCGGTTGCCGCCCGGACGTGCGCGGGGCGCCGGTGAGTTGCGGGTGGCGCTGAGCGACAGGGCCGACTGGGACCGCCGATATGCCGAACTCGGCCCGCGTGTCCTCGGTGCCCTTTGCGGCCGCTAACAGCGGGGGAGGCCTGCGCCCGCCGCCCCGGCGATGTTCTACCGCAGCTGAACGCCGACGCACGGAATGAGGCACGATGTCGGTGATGAGCGGGCTACATGTGCTGACAAGTTTGAGCGTCACCGTGGTGCTGCTGGCAGCGGCATGCGCAGACGCCCGTGACGCCGTCGCGGCGCCCAACGCCCACTCCGAACTTCGCATCACGGTGCTCGACGAGGTCCCGCACGACACGTCAGCGTTCACCCAGGGATTGGAGTTCGATGGTGCGGCGCTGTACGAGACCACCGGGCTGGCCGGACAGTCGCAGTTGCGGCAACTCGATCCCGCCACGGGGGCGGTGCGCCGCTCGACACCGCTTCCCGGCCGGTACTTCGGTGAGGGCTTGACCGCCGTCGGTGACCGCATCTGGCAGGTCACCTACCGTGATGGTGTCGCAATCGAATGGGACGCGAAAACTTTCACGCCGGCACGCGAGGTTCCCATCGAGGGCGAAGGGTGGGGCGTGTGCTACGACGGCGGCCAGATCGTCCGCAGCGACGGCACCGACCGGCTACGGTTCGTCGCACCCGCCGACTTCACCGAGGCTGGGAGCATCGCTGTGACCAGACCCGACGGGGAGGTGGTCACCGGCCTCAACGAACTCGAATGCGTTGACGGCCAGGTGTGGGCGAATGTGTGGCCCACCGACGAGATTGTCCGGATCGACCCGGGTACCGGGGCGGTTACCGCGTCGGCCGATTGCGGGGCGTTGCGTCGTGGAGAACCGGATGTCAACGTACTCAACGGGATTGCCCGCGCCGGGGACGGAACTTATCTGATCACGGGCAAGAATTGGTCGACGATGTACCGGGTGCGTTTCGACGCGGCCTAGCGATATGTGACCCAGTTCTTGGGCGCAAGCCTCGCCATTTATGGCGGGGTGAGCCCATCCCGTGTGTCGCCGGGTGCAGCCCGGCGCTCAGAGCGGGCGGTTTGTCTGTCGATGTACTGCTTGGTGATGGACAGTGGTGCGCCGCCGCAGGAGACTGCGAAGTAGGATGGGGATCATAGTGGCGCGCATGCGGGCGCGCACACACGCGCCGGTGAATTCCCGCCGGACGGCGTTAGCGGTGGGGCCTTTGAGGTGTTGCATCAGAGCGGAGATCGCCAGGGTGGGCGGGTAGGCGACCAGCACATGCACGTGGTCGGCCTCACCGTTGAACTCTACGTTCGTGGGCGGCCAAGGACGGCAACGGTGCGTTGCGACCCAAGACCGATGAGGTTGGGCGGCTGCTCGGTTTGCAGTGGGGATCCGGGTTCGTGGTGGTGATCGCCGTGCCCGCCGCGTCGGGCATCAAAGCCAGGCGTAAAGCCAAAACCGTGATGCGACAGAGCCGCTCGGCGCGAACCTCCACTACCGAACAGCCCACGGCGATAGCCGCATGAGCGGCTATCGAGACAGCCGGCCGGCACGAGGAATCCCCTCAGCTCACTGCGTGGAGGACGTCGACAGGTCACTAATTGGTCTCGATCTCCGACACGACGGCATGAGACCCCGGCTAACGGGCTGTGCGCACGCGAGACTTTTCCCATGCGGGTCGAGGAAACCATGTGGGATGTGCTGCTTCCGAAAGACGTTGACGATCGCTGCGGGTATTCGCCCCGTGCTGCGCTGGCCGAATTGGTGGCCAAGCAGCTGCCGTCGTACAAACGTCTTCTGCGTGTGGTGACATGGTCGCCGGACGCGGGTCATCTGTTCCGGCCGACGCCGAACTTCCGGCGCTACGCGGTCTGCTACGAGGTCGAACTCGCGACGTGAAGGCTCGGTCAGCCTGCCCACGAGGCGGGTTGGCGCCGGCGCGTGACCCGGTCGACTCGCGCCCGAGCCGAATCGACGCCTTCGGCGAACGGCAGTTCCCCCTGCGGATCGCAGATTCGCAGCAGTCGGCGCACCTCCCCGCTCGGCACGATCACCCAGTCGACGTCGATCCTGGTGCAACTCACACTGATGTAGTGCAACGCGCTGAAACCCTGTGATCCGAAGAAGCTCACCTCACTCAGGTCGACGATCAGCTGTGTCGCCGGGGCGGTGTGGCGCTCGACGTAGCGTCCGAGCTCACGTCCGTTGGTCGCATCGATTTCCCCGCTGGCGGTGATCACGGAGAGGGTCGGCGAAAGGGACCGGATCGAGAACACGGCGCGACCACACTGCTGTGACGCGTGCGCCGCGGAGGGGTCGGGACGGAAAACCCGGACGGTTCCGACGTCGATCATGGGTGGGACTCCCTGAACTGTGACGCCCCGACAGGTGGGCGGTCACCGCGGTATCGCGGCTCACTCGCCGCCGGGATGGCCGGCGAGCCTTACGTGGAGAGGTCGCCGCTGGCTGCTCTCTCAACCTGTGACGCAGATTACTACGGAACGAGCCGTATAACTACACGCTTCAGGAGGTTCTCAGATGCGCCCCTGCCTCTGGATTTCGCCCCTGCCTCTGGATTGCGCCCCTGCCTCTGGATTTACTGCAGCGTCATGAGACGGCGTGATGATGTGCGTCCCCGGACGGCGCTACCACGACGGATTACGTAATTCTTCGAACCGCCTTGCTGCCCGCAGGGACGAAGCCGCCCATAGAGAGTAGAGTGGCTGACGTCCCACTTTGGGAGGCGTCACCGTTTAGTGCAAAGCGGCCCGCTGTAGGCGGCAGTCCGATCAAGCCAACGGTCCCATGTCCGCCGATATATACCGCCGGGTGTTCCCGCACGCTTGTGACGGCAGCACCGCGTCCCGGACAAGCAGGGCATACGTCCAAAAACCGGCGTTGTCTTCGCGTCCGCACCGAGTCCGGAAGGACCCGCGATGACGATCATTGACGACACACCACAGATGACGGCCCGCAGGTCGTCCACCCGTACGCAGGACGACTACGCAGACGTGCCTGACATGTTTCGGCTGCTTGCGGCGTTGACAGCCGGCACCGCCGAGCACGACCGGCAGCGCGAACGCATCGTGACGCGATGCCTCCCGCTGGCCGACCACATCGCATACCGCTACCACCGCAAGGGCGAGAACCTTGACGACCTCGTACAGATCGCCCGTGTAGGCCTGATGCACGCGGTTAACCGCTTCGACCCGGAGAACGGCGCCAACTTCCTGTCGTTCGCGGTACCGACGATGCTCGGTGAGATCCGGCGTCACTTCCGCGACAACGGTTGGGCTATGCATGTGCCGCGCAGGCTCAAGGATCTGCACGTTCAGATCACCAGGGCGACCCCGCGGTTGACGCAGTCACTCGGCCGCGCGCCCAGTGCCACCGATCTGGCCGCCGAGCTCGGGGCCGCCCGGCAAGAGGTGGTTGAGTGCCTGGTTGCCGGCGATGCTTACAGCCTGCGCTCGATCGATAGCCCGATTTCGTCGGCTGACGACGCCACACGTTCGCTCGCCGACACCCTTGGCGAGGTGGACACCGATATGGAACACATCACCGACCGCGAATCACTACGCCCGCTGCTGGCGGCCCTGAGCGAACGCGAGCGCACCGTGATCACCCTGAGGTTCTTCGCCTCGATGACACAGACGCAGATCGCCGAGCGCATCGGCGTATCCCAGATGCAGGTTTCTCGGATCCTGGCGAAGACTCTCGAGCAGTTGCGGGACGCGATGAGCTGACGACCGGTCAGCCTTCGGAGCGCTGCCGTACGGTGATCGCTGTCGTACACCGGCGCCGACAACCCGCGCTGCCGTGCGCAGGATTCTGGGTGCCGTGCCGGATTCCACGTGCGTAAGGAATGCGACCCACTGACGGGACCGGGTCAGGTTTGGGACATGATCACTTCTGGGAACAGAGGTCCCGGACGCTCCGAGATGGGGCGGTGAGCAGGAGGGACCATCCGATATGGCCGACGACAACAGCGGCAACAGCGGACCGGAAGAAGCGATCAAGGGCGCGGTCGAAGGGGTGAAGGGCAAGGCCAAGGAGGTCACCGGCGCGGTGCTCGGCCGCGACGATCTTTACCGCGAGGGTCAGGCGCAGCAGGACAAGGCCGACGCCCAGCGCGATGCCGCGAAGAAGGAAGCTGAAGCCGAGGCCGCACGCGGTTCGGCCAAGGTCGCCGAAGAGCGGCAGAAGTCAGAACAAACCGGTAACTGACATATCGGCGAACGGACGGCCCGCATCTGCTCAAGGTGCGGGCCGCTCCGCGTCGCTGATCACCTCAGGGTGTGGTGCCCGTCCACATCTGGGTGTTCGGCCGCCACATACAGCCTGCCGTCGACGTCGATCCGGTCGTCCGGTGCCTGCAGCAGCATGACTACCGCGGCACTCCCAGTGCAAGCACCGCCGCATCGTCTTCGACACCGGCGCCGAGGTCGGTCAGCAGGTTCCGCAGTGTCTCGACGATGCCGGTCGCGGTGGTGGGCGAGTGGGCGTGGGCCAGCTCCATCAGCGCGTCGTGGTCGTCGAATCGTTCTGTGCCGCTGCCGACCCGAGCCTCGGTGACCCCGTCGGTGTACATCACCAAGGTGTCGCCGGCGCCTAGGTGCAGGCGAGCCGAGGCGAATCTGGCGTTCGTGAAAATACCGACGGCCTGACCGCCCTCGGTGTTGATTTTCTGCACGTTGCCATCGGCGCGCAACAGCAGCGCCGGTGGGTGGCCACCGCTGGCCAGGTGCACGTCGAACCCGCCGTCGCGGTGGACGAGCACCCCGAAGATCACGGTGCAGAAATGCGATCGGTCCGCGCCGAACTCGTGGAGCAGCACGGTGTCGAGGTTATGCAGCACCGCCACCGGATCGTCGTCGAACACCGCGGCCGCCCGAAGCGTGTAACGGGTCAGCGACGCGACGGTCGCCGCGGTGACGCCCTTTCCGCAGACATCGCCGAGGAAGAACGCCGACCGGCCATGGGCCAGCGCGAACAAGTCGTAAAAGTCGCCGCCGACCTCGTCATGCGATGCCGCGTGCAGGTGGGCGCAGGCTTCCAGACCCGGTGGTGCGGAGAGGGCGGGCGGAAGCAGCGATCGCTTCAGCGTGCGAGCGAGCGCGGTCGCCCTGGCCCGTTCCTGTTCGGCGCGCCGCCGTTCGGCCAGGAGTTCGCGCTCATAGGCCCGCCGGTCGCTGGCGTCCTGTAGCACGAATCGGATCGTCGCCGGCTTCCCCGCCGCGTCGGGTTTGATGTTGGCGGCGACCAGGGCGGGCAGCCGGGTTTCTCCGGCGGCGATGAGATCGACCGCTACACCCTGCAATTCACCTGTCAGGTGCAAGAGGGGAGCGAAGTGGGTCTCGAAGTGAATCCGGCTGCCGACGGTGAGGAGTTCGGTGAACGGTGTGCCGACCAACTCGCCACGGGATCGGCCGAGCCAGCGGAGCAACGTCTGGTTCACCGACAGGATGCGCCGGTCGGGCCCCGTCGCGAGCTGACCGCATGGTGCCTGCTCGTACAGGTCCTCGACGGAGTGCTCCGGTTGGTGTGCCGCGCCTTCGCGCGTGGTCATGTCGACCGGGCGAACGCCGCGATGGCCTCGGCAGTCTCCTCCGGCGCGCTCAGATGGGGGCAGTGACCGGTGGTGTCGAGGGTGACCAGCGTGCTGCCCCGGATACGCCCGTGGACGAACGCGCCCACGCCACGAGGGGCGATCGCGTCGTATGCGCACTCGATGACCAAGGTGGGGACACATACTCCGTCGAGATCGGCACGATTGTCGGACAGGAACGTCGCGCGCGCGAAAACCCGCGCCCGCGCCGGATCGGTACGGCAGAAACTCTCGGCCAGCTCTTCTGATAGTTCCGGCTGCCCCGGTGCGCCGATCATCGTCGGGGCCATCGCACGCGACCAACCCAGGTAGTTGCTCTCCATGGATTCGAGTAGTTCGTCGATGTCGGCCCGTGAAAACCCACCCCGGTAGTCGCCGTCGTCGACGTAGCGCGGTGACGGTGTGAGAAGCACGAGTTTCGCGAAGCGCGCCGGGTCGGCGCTGACGGCGAGAACTCCCATCATCGCGGCGACGGAATGCCCGACGAAGACCACATCGCGTAGGTCGAGTTCGTGGACGAGTTCGAGGATGTCCTCGGTGTAGCCGTGCAGTGAGGAGTAGCGGTCGGCGTCCCATGCGGCGGGGTCCGACGCTCCGGACCCCACGTGGTCGAACAGGACAACCTGGAATTCGGGGGTCAACCGGGCGGTCACCGACCGCCACAGGTTCTGGTCGCAGCCGAACCCGTGCGCGAGCAAGATCGTGGGCCCGTGCTCGGCCCCGACAATCCGGAGGTTGTTCCGCGAGCGCACATCCATCGAGACGATCCTTTCATCCCCCAGGCGTCGTATTCCGCCGGAGGAGCGGCGACCGCCCGCGCACCCCGGCGTCGGCCTCGGCGCAGATGGACCAGGACCCCGCCGGACCAGGACCCCGCCGGACCAGGACAATGTTGTCTCCGAACGGCCTCCGCCACCGTCGCGAACACGGTGAAAATGCTGAAGCCCGCACCGACGTCGGTCATGAGGTTGACCATAACGACAAACGAGGATTTATGTGGTCGGACCGTCAGGCGGGGTGCAGACCGCTGCCGGTCAGCACGGTCGGCTGCCACCCCCGCGCGCCGACGCACAGCAGCGGACGCCCGTCGGGGGCCTGCGCAGTCGACTGCGGACCGGGGCATGGCGCGCCGATGTCCTGGACGCCGTGCAGCGCATAGGTGGAGGTCCAGAAGCCGGTGTACACCGGTGGCCACTGATTGGGGATCCACTTGCACTGCAGCGGTTCGCCGCCGGGGCCGCGGCCGAACACGTTGCGTTCCCAGCTGTAGCAGGGCGCGGCGAGCTTGGCCTCGTAACTCATCCCCGGCACGTCGGTGGGGTACCGGCCGGGGTCGTCGTGGTAGTCGTTGGACGGGTCCGCGACGGCCCCCGGCGCGAGCCCGACAGCGGCTCCCGCGATGGTCGCGGCGACGAAGAGTTCACGAAACATGTCCCACCCTTCACGGCTGACTCGATGGCCTCGCGGCAAAGCGTAACCGCTCGCCGACGGGCGCGACCGCTTTCTGCCCTACTCCGCGGCGTCGCCGGGGGTGTTCGCGTCCAGCACGCTGACCGCGATGCCGTACGGCAAGAACCGCACCTTGCGGGTCGGGTCGGTGTTGTTCTTGTTGGCCCGCAGCGCGTCGAGTTCGGTGGGGAACACCTGCTCGATGTGGGCGCCGCCGTTGGCGTCGACGGTGTAGACGGCCCACACGCCGTCGCCGGTGTCACCGGTGGTCTCCGGTTCGGTCCTGGGTCGGCTGACCCGTACCAACTCGTCGAGCAGCGCGCTCCATCCGGCGCGCTCACCCGAGGTGGTGAAAAACCGGCCGACACCTTCCAGTGCCTCGCGGGCGACCCGGTCGAAGTCGTCGGGATCGAAGCCGAATGGTCGGTTGTTGGTCATTGCCGTCCTCCTCACCGCAACACTCACGGTACTCAACAGTTGGTTTCCAGGTGCGCGAAATAGGTGACCGGGTGACCTCTCACCCAGGCCGACGTGCTGTCCGCGGTCGAACGCTCACCGCGCGACATCACCTTCCACGTCCGCAACCTTCCACGTCCGCAACCTTCCACGTCCGCAACGTTCCACGTCCGCACCGACGTGGTGGTGGACCACACCGTCGTCCGACGCCGATCTCACGGCGCGGATGGCGGCGGCCGTCACGGTGCATGTCCCGCGTCCTCCGGTGCACCTGGCGGCGGTGGGCGGTGACCTCGAAGATAACGCCTGCGCGTCCTCGAGGGACCGGGGTTAATCGGGCTGGGGCGCGGGTAGACCTCCCCCGTGAGCAGACCCAGCGACGAGGCCGACAAGAGTGAGTCCGACGTCGGCGACGACCCGAAGGTCGCCTCCTCCCGTGCGGGGAAGGCAGGCGACGACGAGGACGGCACCTACGTCGGCCGCACCGGCAGCGACGATGCCATCGACGATGAGCAGTCCGGCGCGGAGGCCAGAGCGCAACAGCGAGGGAACTGAACACGGCCGGACGGCCCGGTTAGCACTCCGCAGCACCCGGACGTGAGACGGTATGACGACCATGTCTGACCGCCACCACATGACCTACGAGGACTTCGGGCGCAAATTCTTCGAAGTCGCTGTCACCGAGCAGCGGGTCGGCGCGGCGATCGGCGAGATCGCCGGTGACGCGTTCGAGATGGGTCCGATGGGTCAGGGGCCTGGCGGTATCGCCAGGGTCAGCGCCCGGGTCAAGATCCAGCAGCCGCGGGTGACGCGCCATGTCGGCGAGATGATCACGTTCGCGATCCGGATCCCGCTCGAGATCGACATGGTCGTCGATCTGCGCATCGACAAGCCGAAATTCCGCGTCTACGGGGAGATCTCGCTACGGGCGTCGGCCCTGGCGGCACATCCTCTGCTGCTCATCCTCGACGTCAAGAAGCCACGGCCGTCCGATATCTCGATCCACGTGACGGCGAAATCGTTGCGCGCCGAGGTGGTCCGCATCATCGGCGGCATCGACGGTGAGATCAAACGCTTCATCGCCGCCCACGTCGCGGGCGAGATCGACAGCCCGGAGAGCAAACAGGCTCAGGTGATCAACGTCGCCGAGATGATCGAGGAATCCTGGGCCGGTATCTGACCCGTCGTACTTCTGGAGCGCGAACTGGTCCAGACGGGTGTCGCCGCCGAACAGTCCAGCTCTCTGCGTCATCTGGCGGCACCCGTGGGCGTATGCCGAGCGGCGTGGGCAACAAGCGGCGTGCGTGCCGAGACCGTCAGAGCAGCCTTCGCGCTGGCCACGGCTCGGCACGCGCTCAACTTCGGCTCAGATGCGCTCCCTGTCCCAGGTCGCCACCGCCCAAATCACTACGATGTCGACGGCAATCACCACGATCGACCACACCGGGTAGTAGGGCAACCACAGGAACATCGCGATGATCGATATGGACGCCATCACGATGGCGGCGATCCTGGCCCACATCGCGCCGAGGAACAGCCCGACCGCGACGAGCCCCATCAGGGCCGCGATGACGATGTGGATCCATCCCCATGTCGAAGTGGTGAACTCGTAGACGTAGCTGGGTCCGATGACGAGCAGCAAATCGTCGTTGGCGACCGCCGAGATGCCTTGGAAGAGCGTCAGCAGTGCCGTTGTCAGCAGCAAGGCGCCCGCGGCGACGGTCCCGCCGGCTGCAGCCAGCTGGCTGGGACGGCGCTCTGTCGTCGGGTTTGTCGTCGGGTTTGTCATCGACCGCATTCCTTACTCTCGCCTGTTGGATGACGGTCCTAGTGTTGCACGCAGCACGACGTTCAAAACGAGTGCAGCCGGCCGCGCACCACTCGATCTCCTAGCGTGAGTGGATTCCTGAAGCGGGATAACCAGCCGATCGCCGGGTGGACTCACTGCGGCGGGTGAGCGGACGGCGTCGACCTCACCGGCGGGCACACTGCACCGGCGGGCACACTGCACCGGCGGGCACACTGCGCAGTGCGGCGCGGATCACCGGGATCGCTACGGAGGTGTTCGATCCCGGTTACGCGGGTACGCCGGGAGTGCCTCGGAGAAAGGACCGCACATGTCGAACGAACTACAGGGCCGCAAGATCGCCATCCTCGCCGCGGACGGCGTGGAGAAGGTCGAACTCGAACAGCCACGCGCCGCCGTGGAGACCGCCGGTGGACAGGTCGAACTGCTCTCGGTCAACCCCGGAGAGATCGAGGCACGTAACCACGATCTGGAACCCGCCGGGTCGTTCGCCGTCGACCGCCCGGTCGGCGAGGCGACGGTCGACGAGTTCGACGCGCTCGTCCTGCCCGGTGGCACGGTCAACCCCGACAAGTTGCGCCTCGACGAGTCGGCCGTGGCGTTTGTGCGGGACTTCGTGCGGTCGGGCAAACCGGTCGCGGCGATTTGTCACGGCCCGTGGACCCTCGTGGAGGCCGACGTCGTGCGCGACCGCACGCTCACGTCGTATCCGAGTATCCGCACCGATCTGCGCAACGCCGGCGCCACCGTGGTCGATCAGGAGGTCTGCATCGACGGGAACCTGATCACCAGCCGGTCACCGAAAGACCTGCCCGCCTTCTGTCAGGCGATCACCGATCAGTTCTCCAACACTCCCGCGCACACCTGATCGATGACCTCCGTCGTCATCGTCGGCAGCGGGTTCACCGGTTTCGAGTGTGCCCGGCACCTGGCCTGCAAGCTGGGCACGAGCGAAGCACCCGGCTCGGAGCCGGTCGAGATCACGATCATCTCGCCCGTCGACTACATGCTCTACACGCCGCTACTGCCCGATGTCGCCGGCGGTCTGGTGGATGCCCGGTTCGTCACGATCCCGCTCGCGAACAGCCTGCGCGGCGTACGCATCGTGCGCGGGCGAGTGGACGGAGTGGACTTCGACGAGCACACCCTCACGTTCACCGACCCCGAGGAGCGGGTCCGCAGCATGCCGTGGGACCGCCTGGTCCTGACACCGGGGTCGGTGACGCGGCTGTTCGACGTGCCGGGCTTGGCCGAACACGCCCGCGGGCTCAAATCGACCGCGGAGGCGTTGTATCTGCGTGACCACGTCCTCGAACAGCTGGAGCTGGCGAACATCGACGACGACCCTGAAGTGGCCGCAGCGCGACGCACGATCGTCGTGGTGGGGGCGTCGTACTCCGGGACCGAACTGGCCGTGCAACTGCGGGCACTGGCCGACGCGGCGGCCCAGCAGACGGGCTTCGACGCCGACAGTGTGCGGTTCGTGCTGCTGGACCTCGCCGAGCAGGTGATGCCCGAGGTCGGAGAGAAGCTCGGCGCCGCGGCCCAGCGGGTGCTGCGCGGGCGGGGCATCGACGTGCGGCTGGGGGTGACGCTCAAAGAGGTGCACGACGACCACGTCCTGCTCACCGACGACACCCGGATCGACACCCGCACCGTCGCATGGGTCACCGGCGTCACCGGCGCACCCCTGATCGAGAAGCTGGGACTGCCGACCGAGAAGGGACGGTTGAAGGTCGACGCGGATCTGCAGGTTCCCGGCCACCCCGATGTGTTCGCGGCCGGGGACGCCGCCGCCGTACCCGACCTCACCCAGTCGGGCGCGATCACACCGCCCACGGCGCAGCACGCCACGCGCCAGGGAAAGGTGTTGGCGCGCAATGTTGCCGCGAGTCTGGGCCACGGTAGGAAGAAACTGTACAAGCATCGCAACATGGGACTCGTGGTCGATCTGGGACCGCGGTACGCGGTCGCGAATCCGCTCGGTGTGCAGCTGTCCGGGTTCCCGGCGAAAGCCGTCACGCGGGCCTACCACCTGTACGCCATCCCGCGTTTCGTCAACCGCTGGGCAGTGTCGCTGGCCTACCTGACCGATGTGTTTTTCGCCCGGTCGGTGGTGTCGATCGGGCTCTCGTCCGCCGAGGACGCCCGCTTCTCTGCCAGCGAGGGCATACCCGTGCCGAAAGGCGACTGATTCAAACTTCTCGGAGCGGGCACAGTAGGGCCATGGCTACCTATCGTGTGTTGGACCCGAAGGGTGAGGTCGTCTCCACCACGGACACCGAGAGCGCGGACGAGGCGCACGCCTGGTTCGTCGAGCAGGTTCCCGGCAATGAACTTGGCTATCGGATGGAAGTCAAGGTCGAGGAGGACCGCTGGGACTTCGTCGACGACAGCGAAGGTGACCGCTCCTACTGATCGACCCCTGGCGTAGCGCGGTGCCGAAACTCAGCGCCGGTCTGCTGCTGTACCGGGTTGTCGACGGCGTGCTGGAGGTCCTGCTCGGCCATCCGGGTGGGCCGTTCTGGGCACGCCGCGACGACGGGGCGTGGTCGATTCCCAAGGGCGAGTACAGCCATGAGGAAGATCCGTGGGCGGCCGCGCGACGGGAGTTCACCCAGGAACTCGGGTCACCGGTCCCGCCGGGCGACCTGCTGCGGCTGGGGCCGGTGAAGCAGGCCGGGGGAAAAGTCGTCACGGTGTTCGCCGTCCGTGGCGACCTGGACCCGGAGACGGCGGTGAGCAACACCTTCACCCTCGAGTGGCCGAAGAACTCCGGAAGGCTCCGGGAGTTTCCCGAAATCGACCGGGTCGCATGGTTTCCGGTGCAGGACGCCCGGAAGAAGCTGATCGCGGGTCAGCGTCCGGTGCTCGATCAGTTGACAGCTGCTCTCGGCGCAGAACACGGGTAGCGGCGAGGTCGCCCAAGGTGCCGTTCCGGCTGTCCTACGAGGCGCCCGGCGGGGTGCTCGGCCTGATCGCCGACCGGGCCGCGCCCCTCAGGTGGCCATGTCGGAGACCCTCAACGACTCAAGACCATGACTCAAGACCATGACTCAAGACCATGACTCAAGACCATGACTCAAGACCATGGTGGAGGGCTGACCCGTTTCGCGCCGTCCGCGGCGGGTAGCCCCGCCCCATGGCTGAAGCAACAAAGCTGGCGTTGGTTACCGGCGCGTCCACGGGTATCGGGTTGGAGCTGGCCAAACTGTTCGCCCAGGACGGGTACGAGGTAGTGGTCGCGGCCGACGAAGCTCAGATCCACGTTGCAGGGCAGGAACTTTCCAGCATCGGTGGGCAGGTGACTCCGGTTGAAGTGGACCTGCGCAGCGAGGAGGGCGTCGCCTCGCTGTACGAGAAGGCCACGGCGAACGGACGGCGACTGGACGCGGCGGCGATCAACGCCGGTATCGGCCGGGCCGGCCGGTTCGTCGACGGCAACCTCGACGAAGACCTCGCGATCGTCGACCTCAACGTGCGCTCCACGGTGCACCTGGCGAGGCTCGTGTTGGGCGATATGGTCGAGCGCGGCAGTGGCCGGGTGCTCTTCACCTCGTCGACGGTCGCCGCGATGCCCGGGTCCTACCAGAGCGTCTACAACGCGTCGAAGTCGTTCGTGCAGAACTTCGCCGAGGCGCTGCACGACGAACTGCGCGACAGTGGGGTGACGGTCACCGCGCTGATGCCCGGGCCGGTCGACACCGGGTTCTTCACCCGCGCCAAGATGCGCAACACCCCGGTTGGCGGACCGCTGCCCAAGGACGATCCTTCCGACGTGGCCAAACAGGGCTACGACGCGATGATGCGCGGCGACCGCAAGGTGGTCGCGGCATCGCTGATGTCGAAGGCGCTTGGCGCGGCCAACATGGTGCTGCCCGACGGCGTCAAGGCCCGGATGAACCGGCTGATCGCCAAGCCGATGGGTCGCTGAGCCTCAGCCGAGCGGCGGCGGAGTGCCTGCGCCCGGCGCGCCCTGGATCGGCACTATCGGGGTGGGCGTCACGGTCGTGATGCCGTTGGCCCCGACCCGGGGCCCACCTGCGGGCTGCGACGCCTTGAGGCGGTCGGCGGCGGCTTGGCTGCAGTCGAGCATCAGCAGCATCTTGCCGGCGGACGTGACCTTCTGGGTGTCGACCAGGCAACTCGCCTGCGGCAGCACGCTGCCGAACGAGCCGCCGAACGTTGCTTTAACGCCCTGGGCGCGCAGGATCTGCAGCGCCTTGTTGTAGGGCTCTCCGACGACGTTGTAGCTGGCGCCCGGCTGCGATGCGGCGACACCCGTGCCGATCACGGCCGCGGCTCCGGCAGCCAGCATTCCGGCGCCGATCGTCACGAGCTTCTTCAACATGGCCTCCGTCGGTTGTGGTGCGGTGCGAACATATCGCAGCAGTGACGAATGTGAAACCGGAGAAAACGGCTCCGGCGTTACTTCGGCGGGTGCACCAACGACCTCATCACGGCGCCGAGCGCCGCCGCGCGCGGGTCGGTGAACACGTCCTCGACCAGGCGTTGCCGCCCGTCCGCACCACGCAGCGGCACCCGCCAGTTGGGGTACTCGTCGCTGGTTCCGGGCTGGTTCTGGGTCTTCAGATCACCGACGGCATCGGCGAGGGACAGCGAGAGCAGCCGCGACGGCGTGCGGCCCAGATACCGGTGCAGGGCGAGGATCACGGCGTCGGCATCCGGTTCGTCGCCGGTGTCCTGGGCCGGTAACAGGTCGACCCGGCGCAACTCGGCTAGCCACGCGTTCTGCGCCGCCCGGTCGTCGGCGAGCTCTTCGGCCGCGGGGCGGGTGAGCAGCCCGAGTTCATCCCGCAAGCGGACGTGTTCACCGGCGAGGTAACCCGCGGTGGGCGGCAGATCGTGCGTCGTCACCGCCGAGAGGCAGTACTCCCGCCACCGCTCCGCAGGCAACGGCCCGCCGTCCCCGTCGCGGTCCTGTTCGAACCACAGGATCGAGGTGCCGAACAGACCGCGGTCGTGCAGATAGTCGCGCACCCAGGGTTCGACGGTGCCGAGGTCTTCACCGACCACCACCGCCCCCGCCCGGTGCGCCTCGAGTGCCACGATGCCGATCATCGCCTCGTGGTCGTAGCGGACGTAGGTGCCCTCGGTCGGCGCGGCGCCGCGGGGAATCCACCACAGCCGGAACAACCCGATGATGTGGTCGATCCGGACGCCGCCTGCGTGCCGCAGCACCCCGCTGACCAACGCACGGAACGGTTCGTAGGCGTGTTCGACGAGCTGGTCGGGACGCCACGGCGGTTGCGACCAGTCCTGGCCGAGCTGGTTGAACTCGTCGGGTGGAGCGCCCGCCGTCACACCGAGCGCCAGCACTTCCTGCAGGGCCCACGCGTCGGCGCCGTTGGGATCGACGCCGACGGCGAGGTCGTGCATGACGCCGACGTCCATGCCGGCGGCGATCGCGGTGGCGTGTGCCTTGGTCAATTGCTCGTCGAGTTGCCACTGCAGCCAGCGGTGGAAGTCAACCTCGTCGGCGTTCTCGGCGGCGAACGAGGCCACCGCCTGGTTACGCGGATGCTGCAGCTCGGCCGGCCAGGCATGCCAGTCGTTGCCGTACTTCTCGGCCAGTGCGCACCAGGCGGCGAAGTCGTCGAGGGCGCCGCCTTGACGTGCCCGGAACCCCGCGTACGCGAGTTCCCGCCCGGCCGACCGCTCGACGCGGTAGATGGTCGCGAGCGCCGCCCGTTTGGCCCGCCAGGCCGAATCGCGATCGACGAGTTCCTTGCGTCGAGCACGGGCCTGGACTTCGGTCCGCGAGCGCCGCAACCGACCGCGGTGGCGCAGTTCGGCGTATTCCGGGACCGCCTCCGGCCGCAGGTACAGCGGGTTGACGAAGCGGCGCGAGGTCGGCAGGTACGGCGACGGTTCCATCGGCGCGACCGGCGCGGCCGCATGCAGCGGGTTGACCAGGATGAACCCGGCGCTGTGACACGTCACCGACCACACCGCGAGGTCGGTGAGATCGGTCAGGTCGCCGACTCCCCACGAGTTGTGGGAGCGGACGCTGTAGAGCTGGGTCGCCAGGCCCCAGCTGCGCCGGGCCCCGAGCCGCGGCGGCACCGGGAGGGTGGCAGGGGAGACGATCAGCGGCGCGTGGGCCTCGGACGAACCACTGCGCATGTGCGCCCGGTGGTAACCCAGCGGCAGATCGGCGGGCAGCTCGAAGCTGGCCTCCCCGACCAGCCGGCCGTCAAGGTCGAACGGCGTTGTGTCATTGGGTAACTGGTGCAGCCCCGTGCGGGTCGACCCGTCCTCGAGCGCGATCCAGACTTCGACGGGGTCCCCATGCGTGACGTGCACCCAGAACGACGACGTGCTTCCAGTGCGCGCCAGGATCGTGGGCGGCAGGGACCGCTGCCAATACCTGCGGTCGTGTTCTGCCAGCGCGCCAGCGCGTTGCTCGTCGTCGGCCGCGGCGACGCCCAACGCGGCGAGCACCGCGATCAGCGTCGACTCGGGCGCTGCGACCTGAGTGCCGGCCCAGTCCTCGTAGTGGGTGGCGACGCCGTAGCGGGCGGCGAGTTCGACCAGTGACGGGCGCAGTTCGGTCATACCTCAGCATCCTGGCGGTAGCGGCGCGCATGCGCGGGACGGGAGAAGGACGGAAGCGTCACACCTGGCACGCGCGCAGCATTCCCGTTCGGTGTGAAAGTAACCGGTGTGGGTATCGTCGCTGCCCATGGCCTCCGGAGTGCTCGGCGAACCGGCGGTGCATGTCCGTCGCGCCAGGGTCGCGGCGGCCGCGCAGTTCCTCACCAACGGAGCGTTGTTCGCGAATCTGCTGCTGCGCTATCCGGAGATCAAAGTCGACCTGGCGCTGTCCAACACCGTGTACGGCATCACGATCGCCGCTTTCTCCGCGGGCGCGTTCGTCGCCGGTCTCACCGCGGCCACACTCATCCGCCGGTTCACCTCGGCTCGAGTCGCGGTCGCCGGCACCGTCGCCATCGCGGTGTTCGTGTTCGTCGCCGGGCTGGCGCCGTCGGCCGTCCTCGTCGGCTGTGCGCTGGTCTTCGCGGGCGCATCCGACGCGGTCACCGACGTGGCGCAGAACGCCCATGCCCTTCGGGTCCAGCGCAGCTACGGCCGGTCCATCATCAACTCCGTGCACGCCGTGTGGGCCGCCGGCGCGGTCGTCGGCGGTCTCATGGGCGCGGGGGCAATCGCCCTGGACATCCCACGTGCGGTGCACCTCGGGGTCGCCGGCGTGGTCTTCAGCGCCGTGGTGCTGGTCGCCTACCGTTTCATGCTTCGGGGTTCCGATGAAGACGACCATCCGGCATCGCTACGGGCCGAGGGCGTGCGCGCGGGAAGCACGGTGTATCTCGTGCTGGCCGCTCTGGCCGTCATCGCCATCGCCGGGGCGATGGTCGAGGACGCCGGAAGCTCATGGGCAGCCTTGTATCTGCGCGACAGCGTCGGCGCACCGGGTGCGATCGCGGCGTTCGGGTACATCGCCCTGGCCGCCTTCATGTTCGTCGGCCGGCTCGTCGGCGACCGGCTGGTGGACCGGTTCGGCGAGAGCGCGGTGGCCCGCGCCGGCGGAGCGTTGGCGGCGGCAGGTATGGGCGCGGCGCTGGCTTTCCCGAGCGTTCCCACGACGATCGCCGGATTCGCCGCCGCGGGACTCGGCGTGGCCACCGCGATCCCGGCGGCCATGCACGGTGCCGATCAGCTCCCCGGACTTCGACCGGGTACCGGGCTGACCATTCTCACATGGCTGCTGAGGATCGGCTTCTTGGTCTCACCGCCTCTCGTCGGGCTGATCGCCGACTCCACCAGCTTGCGGGTCGGAATGCTGACGGTCCCGCTCGCCGGGCTGGTGATCCTGGCGCTGGCGGGTGCGCTCAATGTGAGAGGCCGGCCAGCTCGATCGTGAGCACGCCCGCCACGATGAGCGCGATACCCGCCCCCATCGTGGGGGTGAGACGTTCGCCGAACAGGAAGCGGGCGAGCACGGCGACGATCGCGACACCGCAGGCTGTCCACACGCCGTAGGCGATACCGACGGGCAAGCCGAGCGACAAGGTCAGCCACAGCAGGTAGAACGACGCCAGGTAGCCGATCACCACCGGCACCATCCACGCCTTCTTGCGGAAGCCCTCCGAGGCTCGCAGACACAGCGTCGCGAGCACCTCGAGCGCGATGGCGGTGGTGAGTGCGAGATACATCACAGGCCGCCAACCGTTTCGGGCCTCTGCAGCGAGCCCAATTCCACCAGCAGGACCCCGCCGATGATCAGCGCGATGCCGACGGCTATGGGCCAGGTGAACGGATCGCCGAAGATGCCGGCGGCCAGCACCGCGGTCGCCGCGGTGCCTGAGGCACCCCAGATGCCGTATGCCACACCGACGGCCATCCCGGCCCGCAGGACGGCGGCGAGGAGCGCGAATGCGCTCAGATAACCGGCAACCACGACGACCAGCCACCACGAGTGGTCCTGGGATGCCCGCAGCGCGAGGGTGGCGGTGACCTCGGTGGCGATGGCTGCTGTCAACAGCACTGGCTTTCGCACTGCACGAACCTATCCGATTCGATGCGTAGCCTGGTCTGGTCGACGCTTACCGCAGGGGGTGCTGCTGCGTGACGACCGAATCAACCGGGGCATCGGGCCGGACCGCGATCGCCGAGCCCGTGGTCGATACCGAGGACGGGCCGTTCCGCGGCACCGACGACGGAGTGGTGAAGGTCTGGAAGGGGATTCCCTACGCCGCGGCCCCGGTCGGCGAACTCCGCTGGCGCGCCCCCGAACCGCCGCAACCCTGGCGCGACGTCGCCGACGCGCGCCGTGTCGGTCCGGTCTGTCCCCAGCCGACCGACCCGCGGATCCCCCTCGATCTCGGTGGGGTGCAGGGCGAGGACAGTCTGCGCCTCAACGTATGGACCCCGTCGGGCGCCGGCGACCGGAAGCCGGTGATGGTGTGGGTGCACGGGGGCGCCTATGTCATCGGCTCGGCGAATCAGCCGCTGTACCATGGCAAGGCGCTGGCCTCCGGTGGCGATGTCGTCGTCGTGACGGTCAACTACCGCCTCGGCGCGTTCGGTTTTCTCGACCTCTCGGCGTTCACCACGCCACGCATCAGGTTCGACACCAACCCGGGCCTGCGTGACGTGCTGGCCGCACTGCAGTGGGTGCACAACAACATCGCGGCGTTCGGCGGTGACCCGGCGCGGGTGACGCTGTTCGGGGAATCCGCGGGTGGCGGCATCGTCACCACGCTGATGACGAGTCCTCTTGCACAGGGGTTGTTCTCCGCGGCCATCGCGCAGAGTTCGCCGGCGACGTCGGTGTACAGCGCTGAGCGTGGGAGACGCACCGCCGAACAGTTCCTCGACAGGGTGGGCGTATCGCCCGCCGACGCCCACCGTCTCGTCGCGGCGCCGCTGCCCGCGGTGATCGCCGCCTCCAAACGCCTCTTCGACGAGGTTCCGGTGCGCACGCCGGGCACGCTGGCCTTCGCGCCGATTGTCGACGGTGACCTGGTCCCCGACTTGCCGATCAAGGTGGCACGAGCGGGTGGTTCTCTGCCGGTGCCGCTGATCATCGGCACGAATAAGCACGAGGCCGCGCTGTTCCGGTGGATGAAGTCGCCGCTGATGCCGATCACACCGCAGGCCATCAGCTCGATGTTCGCCGAGATCGCCGCCGAGCAACCGGGGCTGCAGATCCCCTCGGAGGCCGACCTGGTCGACGCCTACTCGGGACTGCGCGGGAAGGCGAGGGGGATGGGCGTGGCCCGCGACATCGGCTTCCGGATGCCGTCGGTGTGGTTCGCCGAGGGGCACAGTGCCGTCGCGCCGGTCTACCTGTACCGTTTCGACTTCGCCACCCCGATGCTTCGGCTGCTTCGCCTCGGCGCCGCACATGCGACCGAGTTGCCTTACGTCTGGGGCAATCTGGTGGCCGGTTCCAAAGATCCGACATTCAAGCTCGGTGGGCTGAAGGCGGGTACCGCCGTCTCCCAGCGGATGCGTGGCCGGTGGACGCGGTTCGCCGCGTCCGGCGAACCGGGCGGGGCGCCCCCGTGGCATCCCTACCGGGCGGACGATCGAGCCACGCTGGTGATCGACGGCGAGGACACGGTGGTCGACGACCTCGACGGCGAACTGCGTAGAGCGTGGGGTGACGAGATCCTCAGTTTCCGATAGAACCGGCCCGCCGGGCGGAAACCGGTCGGGGATCGACGTGTCGAGGACACGGCCGCGGGTTAGCGCCTGATTTCGGCGCCGGCGCAGCAAGATGGACCCCATGGACGTCAAAGAGGTTCTGCTGCCCGGTGTCGGGCTGCGGTTCGAGTTCGACAACCGCGACGGAGACCGCATCGGCGTCGTGGCCCGACGCACAGGGGATTTCGAGGTGGTGGTCTACCCGAAGGAGGACCCCGACCAGGCACAGCAGGTGTTCCGGCTGACCGGTGAGGAAGCCGAGGCGTTGGCGCAGATCCTCGGTGCACCGCGGATCGCAGAGCGGTTCGCCGACCTCACGCGCGAAGTCCCCGGACTCAACGCCGGCCAGGTCTCGGTGCGGGCGAGTAGCCCCTTCGTCGACCGGCCCCTCGGAGACACCCGGGCCCGCACCCGCACCGGCGCGTCCATCGTCGCGATCGTCCGCGACGAGGAGGTCCTGGCGTCACCGGGTCCCGCCACCGTCCTGCGCGCCGGTGACGTGCTGGTGGTGATCGGTACCGACGAGGGCCTTGCCGGTGTGGAACTCATCGTTAGCCAGGGGCACGGAGGCGAAACACACCAGCCCGGTCCACCCGGACAAGGCTGATCGGTGGAGGTCTCCGCGACGCTGTTGCTGGAGCTCGGCGCCATCCTGGCTGCGCTGACGGTACTCGGCACCATCGCCCGCCGTTTCGCCCTTTCCCCGATTCCGCTTTACCTGGCCGCGGGGCTGGCACTGGGGGAGGGCGGGCTGGTGCCGCTGCCGGCCGCAGGCGGGTTCGTCGAGACCAGTGCGTCTATCGGCGTCGTCCTGTTACTGCTGACCCTCGGGCTGGAGTTCTCGATAGGGGAGTTTGCCAGCAGCCTGCGCAGGCACCTGCCCTCGGCGTGGCTGGACCTCGTGCTGAACGCGGCCCCCGGTGCCGTCGCCGGCTGGTTGATCGGCCTGGACGGTGTCGGCATCCTCGCGCTCGCGGGTGTGACGTGGATTTCGTCGTCGGGCGTCATCGCCCGGCTGCTGTCCGACCTGCGCCGGCTCGGTAACCGCGAGACGCCCTCGGTTTTGTCGATCCTGGTGCTCGAGGATTTCGCGATGGCGGCGTATCTGCCGCTGCTGGCCGTGCTCGCCGCCGGCGGCACGTTCCTGCAGGCGGTGTTCGGGATGGCGATCGCTATCGGCGCGTTGGCGATGGCGTTCGTGGTGTCCTACCGCTGGGGCCACCACGTCGGGCGACTGGTCGCCCACCCGGACAACGAGCAACTGCTGTTGCGCGTCCTGGGTCTCACGCTCATCGTTGCAGCGCTTGCCGAGTTCATCCACGCCTCGGCCGCGGTCGGGGCGTTTCTCGTCGGGCTGACCCTTACCGGCGAGGCGGCCGAGCGCGCCCGCACCGTCCTCACCCCGCTGCGTGACCTGTTCGCGGCCATCTTCTTTCTCGCCATCGGGGTGTCGGTGGATCCCGCCGCACTGCTGCCCATGCTGCCCGTTGCGTTCGCGCTGGCGGCGGTCACTGCGGTCACGAAGGTGATCACCGGGCAGTTCGCCGCCCGCCGCGACGGGGTTGCGCGGCCCGGTCAGCTACGTGCGGGGACGGCATTGATTGCGCGCGGGGAGTTCTCGCTGGTGATAATCGGGCTCGTCGGCGCAAGCGTGGAGGGACTCGAGGCGGTCGCCACACCGTACGTGTTCATCCTCGCCATGGTCGGGCCCGTACTGGCCCGATTCGCCGGTGGGCGGGCGCCCGCGCGGCAGCGGCCCTGATATTCGCCGGGCAGCTCGAGGTCCTCGAGCGCCTCGGCATGAAGAATCTCGACAGGATGCCGACGTCTGCCTCGAACGGCGCGTGGTGCCGACGCTCGACCGGCCGGCCCACTTCGGCCGGTCGGCGCGACGTGTTCCTGCGGACCCTCGATGCGCTCGGCCTCGGGTTCGATTCGTGACCTGCCCTGCGGTGACCGTGATGCTTCCGTAACGTGAACGCACGAGCCTCCGATAGAGCACACAAGCGGCCGCTCAATCGAGGTCGCACTCGCTGTAACCGTCGGAAGGGAGCAGATGTGCGCCGACACCTGCTGAGTGTGCTGGCCGCGGTCGCGGCACCGTTTGCTGCCTTGTTGGCGCCGCTGGCCCCGGTCGACGCCGACCCGGGCGCAGTCGTCTTTCCCGGTATGGAGGTCCGTCAGGACACCAACGTGTGCACGTTGGGATTCGTCGATCCGCAGCAGCGGGTGGCCTACACCGCTGGTCACTGTCGCGGAAGCGGAGCGGTCAGCGATTCCGGCGGCAATGTCATCGGGGTCCAGACGGGTTTCCAGGACAACACGCCCGACGGCACGACCATCGACGTCAACCACCAGATCTCTGACTGGCAGACCATCGCGCTGGCGCCCGAGGTGCAGGCGAACAACCTCCTCCCGAGTGGTCGGGCACTGGTGGCGGACGCCTCGGTGGTGCCCACCAGGGGGATGCCGGTGTGTCACTTCGGAGTTATGACCGGGGAGAGCTGCGGTGTCGTCGAGGCGGTCAACAACGGATGGTTCACCATGGCCAACGGAGTGGTGAGCAAGAAGGGCGACTCGGGTGGCCCGGTTTACACCAACACCCCGGACGCTCGCGCGGTGATCATCGGGATGTTCAACAGCACCTGGGGTCAATTCCCGGCGGCGGTGTCCTGGCAGGCGGCCACCCAGCAGGCCGGACAGGGCGTCGTGATCACCGCCGGCGCTGCCTGACGGTCAGCCGAGGAGTTCGACATCGGGATCGACGGCGCACGTCGGTTTCCGCAGTGTCGCAGCCGGATCACCCTGCCGCCCAGGACAAGCACCCAACAGGCCATGGTGGCCTGCTTACGCGCCGCCGCGGTTTCCACCCGCGTCCATCCTTCGGCCGCCGACACCAGCGCCGGGTAATCCGCCCCCGACACCAACCACCCACCCAGACCTCCACCCACGCCAGCCTGTGGATCAAACAGGCACTGGGGGCAACCCGACTACGAGCGTGCGCCGACCTCGCCGACCTCGCCCACTTGCCACTGACCGTCTCCGAGCAAGTGCAGTACTCGGCTGTGGTGCTGTTCGACGGTGCTTCGGTGGCTGACACTGACCAGAATCGTGTCGGGCAACTCGCTACGGACCAGCTGGTAGAGCATCAACTCCAGGCCTTCGTCGAGCGCGGAAGTGGACTCGTCGAGAAACACCGCCTTCGGTTTGGTCAACAGGATGCGGGCGAACGCCACGCGCTGCTGCTCACCCGGAGACAGCACCTTTGCCCAGTCCTGAACCTCGTCGAGCCGGTCGGCCAGATGCGGCAGCGCGACCTTGTTCAGTGCCTCCCGCAACCTCGTGTCGTCGATCGAGCCGGCCCCCGACGGATAGCTCACCACGCCGCGCAGGTCACCGAGCGGGACATAGGGCAGTTGGGACAGGAACATCGTCGCGTTCTGGCCCTCCGGCCGAGCGAGCGAACCCGACGCGTACGGCCACAACTGTCCGAGGCTGCGCAGCAGCGTCGTCTTACCGGTCCCGGACCGTCCGGTGACGACCAAGGCCTCGCCGGGCTCCAGGGTCAGGTCAAGCGGCTCGATGAGCTGCTTGCCATCCGGGGTCCGAATCTCGACGTCGTCGAGGCGGACCACCCCGCCGGTCGATGCGGCCACGTCCAGGGTAGGCAACGCGCGACCCTCCTCGTTGGCGATCACCAGGCCGTGCAGACGGATGATCGCCGCCCGGTAGCCGGCGAACTGGTCGTAGGCATTTCGGAAGAACGACAGGCCGGTGGTGATCTGGCGGAACGCGTCCGCGGTCTGGGTGAGCTGCCCCAGCGTAATCTCACCGCTGTAGAACCGGGGGAACTGCACGAGGTAGGGAATGAGCTCCTGGGCCTGGGTGATCGAGAGGTTCCAGCCGACGAACTTCGCCATCCGGTTGACATAGCGTTTGTAGTTCTCGACGATCGGCGCGAATCGGCGCCGCAACCCAGTGCGCTCGGCGAGCTCACCGCGGTAGAACGCCACCGCCTCCGCTGCATCCCGCAGGCGGACCAGCGCGTAGCGGAACACGGCGTTGAACTTCTCGTTGTTGAACGCCAATCCGATGATCGGCCGGCCGATCCAGAACGCGACGACGGTGGCGAATAGGACCCAGACGATGCCGATCCAGAAGATCGCTCGCGGCAGCTCCACCCCGATCAGCGGAAGCGTGAGAGAGCCCGACAGCTCCCACAAGATCGCGGTGAACGAGATCATCGACAGGATCGACGCGATCGCGCCGAACAGCAAGGTGTTGCCCGAGCTGTTGGAGGGAGTGTTCGGCAACGAACCCACACCGGCGGTGAAGATGTCAATGTCGGTCTGGATGCGCTGATCCGGGTTGTCGATCGTGTCGTCGATGAATCGAGCGCGGTAGTACGCCTTACCGTCGAGCCAGTCGCCGGTGAGTTGGTCGGTCAGCCACGTGCGCCACCGCAGCATGAACCGTTGCGTGACCAGGATGTCGAGCATGATCAGCGAGATGTTGAGGACGGCCAGCACCGTGAAGACGCCCATCGACAGCCAGAAGCCGTCTGCGCCCGATTCCCGCACGGCCGGGTTGTCGGAGCCCAGCCCGGCGGCGATGACCTGGAAGCTGGTCATCATGTCGTTGCCCTGGAAGCTGAACAGCACCGACAGCCGCACGCCAGCCACGACCATCAGCAGGATGCCTGCCAGCCATGCCCACACAACCACGCTTTCCGGACCCGTGAAGTAGCCGCGGGTCACGCGCCAGAACTGCCGGCCCCAGGTGGTCAACCGGACGATCGCTGCCAGCGCCGACAGTGTGGCCACCGCCGAATAGACCCACCACCGGGCCACCCACAACAGCGAAGTCCACAGCTCACTGCCCCAATCGAGCGACGGGCTGAACATTTCCATTCGGGCAAGGTACCGCTATACACCGCCCGGAGCTGTTCCAGAGGTTCGACCTGTGTGGGCGAGTCGGCGGACGACAACGACCGACGTCCCTGCCGTGGAATAGCCGCCAGGGTCGACAGGTTTCATGATCTTCCGCTCGCCGCCATGCTGGGCGTATGCCCCTGCGCCTCCATTCGGACGTCGACGACTTCGCATCGGTCGCGGCGGCCTGGTATGCGCGCCGGCCGATGGTGCACACCATTGAGCTGGCGCTGCTGCGCGAACGGGTGCCGGCCGACCACACGCCGGTGTTGCTGACCGTCTGGGACGGCGACGGCGCCGAACTGCTCGGGGCCGCGATCCGCACGCCGCCGCTGCCGCTGCTGTGCGGTGGACTATTCGCGGCGCCGCCCGCGGAGGTGGTCGCCGACATGGTGGCTGCCGGGATGACTCTGCCCGGTGTGCGCGGTCCATGCGAGGTCGCCGAACCGTTCGCCCACCAGTGGTGCGCGGTCACCGGCGCTGAACAGAGCGCCTTCACCACCGAGCGGCTGTACCGGCTGGGGACACTGACGGCCCCTTCCGGCGTTCCGGGAGTGCACCGCATCACGCGCAAAGCCGACGACCGGCTCCTCGTCAAGTACCAATGCGAGTTCGCCGCCGAGGCGTTCGGGCACACCCCAGATCCTTCCCGGGCGCAGGCGACGCTCGAGACCGCACGCGAGGTCGGCAACGTCTACCTGTTGTGGACCGCGGACGGCGCGCCGGTGAGTATGGCCGCGGTGCGCCCGCCGGCGGCCGGCGTGTCCCGGATCGGACCGGTGTACACCGCGCCGGAGGTGCGCGGTCGCGGGTTCGGCGCAGCGGTGACCGCCGAGGCCTGCCGGTGGGCGCTCGGTGCGGGCGCCGAGCAGGTGGTGCTGTTCGCCGACGTCGACAACGCGACGAGTAACCGCGTCTATCGGCGGCTGGGTTTCATGCCGGTGGGTGATTCGGTCGTCGTCGAGTTCCGCGTACCGTAAACGTGTGCCCAAGACGACGACACGCACCCCCGGCCGCCTGAGCGGCAAGTTCTGGAAGCTGCTCGGCGCCGCCACCGAGAAGAACCAGAGCCGGTCGCTGGCACAGGTGAAGGCGTCGGCCGACTACGCGACCAAAGCCGCCGACCTCGACGACGAACAGTTGCGCAAAGCCGCCGAACTGCTGCGACTCGAGGCTCTCTCCGAGTCGGCCGACATCCCGCAGTTCCTTGCCATCGCGCGCGAAGCCGCCGAGCGCTCCACCTCACTGCGTCCGTTCGACGTCCAGCTGCTCGGTGCGCTGCGCATGCTGGCCGGCGACGTCGTCGAGATGGCCACCGGCGAGGGCAAGACGCTGTCCGGGGCGATCGCGGCGGCCGGTTACGCCCTCGGCGGCCGCAGCGTGCACGTCATCACGATCAACGACTACCTAGCCCGCCGCGACGCCGAATGGATGGGCCCCCTCATCGAGGCCATGGGCCTGACTGTCGGATGGATCACCGCCGAGTCGACGGCCGAGGAGCGTCGCGACGCCTACACCTGCGACGTCACCTACGCCTCGGTCAACGAGATAGGTTTCGACGTCCTGCGCGACCAGCTCGTCACCGACGTCGCCGACCTGGTGTCGCCGAACCCCGATGTCGCGCTCATCGACGAAGCCGACTCCGTCCTCGTGGACGAGGCGCTCGTACCGCTGGTGCTGGCGGGCACGAGCCACCGCGAGACCCCGCGCGTCGAGCTGATCCGCATGGTCGGCGAGCTGACCCCGGGTCGTGACTACGACACCGACGCCGACAGCCGCAACGTGCACCTCACCGACCAGGGTGCCCGAAAACTCGAGGCGAAACTCGGCGGCATCGATCTCTACTCCGAAGAGCATGTCGGCACGACGCTGACGGAGGTGAACGTCGCCCTGCACGCGCACGTCCTACTCCAGCGCGACGTGCACTACATCGTGCGGGACGACGCCGTGCATCTGATCAACTCCTCCCGCGGTCGGATCGCCCAGCTGCAGCGCTGGCCCGACGGTCTGCAGGCGGCCGTAGAGGCCAAGGAGGGGATCGCGACCACCGAGACCGGCGAGGTGCTCGACACCATCACCGTGCAGGCGTTGATCAACAAGTACCCGACCGTGTGCGGTATGACCGGCACCGCGTTGGCCGCCGGTGAACAGCTCCGGCAGTTCTACAAACTGGGCGTGTCGCCGATCGAGCCGAACATGCCCAACGTCCGCGAAGACGAATCCGACCGGGTGTACGTCACCGCGGCAGCCAAGATCGACGCGATCATCGAGCACATCCAGGAGGTTCACAAGACCGGCCAACCGGTGCTCGTCGGCACCCACGACGTCGCGGAATCCGAAGAGCTGCACGAGAAGCTGGTCAAGCGCGGGGTGCCTGCCGTGGTGCTCAACGCCAAGAACGACGCCGAGGAGGCCCGCGTCATCGCCGAGGCCGGCAAGCTCGGTGCCGTCACTGTCAGCACCCAGATGGCCGGACGGGGCACCGACATCCGGCTCGGCGGATCCGATGCAGAAGACCACGCCGCCGAACAGCAGCGCGTCGCCGAACTCGGCGGTCTGCACGTCGTCGGCACCGGCCGCCACAACACCCAGCGGCTCGACAACCAGCTGCGCGGCCGCGCCGGCCGCCAGGGTGACCCCGGTTCCTCGGTGTTCTTCTCCAGCTGGGAGGACCAACTGGTGCTGGCCCACCTCGAACCGAACAAGCGTCCCATGCAGGCCGACGAGAACGGTCGGGTACTCGCCGACAAGGCGGCCGCGCTGCTCGACCACGCCCAGCGGGTGGCCGAGGGTCGGCTGCTCGACGTGCACGCCAACACCTGGCGGTACAACGAGCTCACCGCCCAGCAGCGCGCGATCATCGTCGAACGTCGAGACACCTTGCTGCGCACGCCGGCTGCCCGCGACGAGCTCGCCCAGCTGTCGCCGAAGCGGTACGCCGAACTGGCCGAGGCGCTCTCGGAGGAACGGCTGGAACGGATCTGCCGGCTGATCATGCTGTACCACCTCGACCGCGGCTGGTGTGAGCACCTCGCATACCTCGCCGACATCCGGGAGAGCATCCACTTGCGGGGACTCGGACGGCAGAACCCGCTCGACGAATTCCACCGGATGGCCGTCGACGCGTTCGCCTCGCTGGCCGCCGACGCGATCGAGGCGGCCCAGCAGACGTTCGAGACGGCACCGTCCTTCGACGACGAACGCGGCGTCGACCTGTCCAAACTCGCGCGGCCCACCTCCACGTGGACATACATGGTCCACGACAACCCGTTGGCCGACGACACGATGGCAGCGCTGAGCCTGCCTGGGGTGTTCCGCTAGGTTTACCCGCATGGACGCCTCTGCGTCGGGGGAGCGCGACCGCATACTGACGGTGCCCAACGCATTGTCGGCGCTGCGCCTGGTGCTGGTCCCGGTGTTCCTCTGGCTGCTGTTCGGTGCGCACGCCACCGCCTGGGCGGTCGGCGTGTTGATGTTCAGCGGGTTCTCAGATTGGGCCGACGGCAAGATCGCGCGGCTGGTCGACAATCAGTCGTCACGGCTGGGGGAGCTGCTCGACCCGTTCGTCGACCGGGTGTACATGGTGACCGTGCCGCTGGCGCTCGCGGTCGACGGCAGCGTCCCGTGGTGGTTCGTGATCACGCTGCTATCCCGCGACGTGCTGCTCGCAGCGACGCTGCCGCTGCTGCGCGGCCGGGGACTGACCGCCTTACCGGTCACCTACCTCGGTAAAGCCGCGACGTTCGCGTTGATGTCCGGTTTCCCGTTGGTGCTCCTGGGCCAGTTTGACGCCCTGTGGAGCCGGGTGGTGCTGGCGTGCGCCTGGGGGTTCCTGATCTGGGGGATGGCGCTGTACCTCTGGTCCGGGGTGCTGTACCTGGTGCAGGTGGTGATGGTCGTCCAGCGATTGCCGAAGGTCCGGGCCGGTGGCTGACGGGAAGGACGCGCGACCGCCGACGCCCGACGAGCGGCGGGCACTGGGCGGATTCGACCCCGAGGCGGGTCTCAGCCACCATGACGGCGCAGCGCCCCAGAAGATCCCGGTGCCGTCGCTGCTGCGATCGCTACTGTCCGAACATCTCGACCCAGGGTATGCGGCTGCGGCAGCCGCGCGGCGCGACGGTGCCAGGCGGTCCCGCGCCGTCGAGTGGGGTTGGCAGCTGGCCGCGGCGCTGGCCGTCGCGGCGGTGTTCGGTCTCGCCGCCGCGCAGGCGCAGACCGCCGCCCCCGCCACGCGCGAGGCGCAGCATGTCCTCGCCGGGAGCGTGCGGGCGGCCGAGGCGACCGACGACCAGCTCACCGCGCAGCGCAACACGCTGGCCGCCCAGGTCACGATCGAACGCCGGAGCCGACTCGAGGGCGACGAACGCGGCCGACGGCTGCTGGCCGAGCTCGACGTCGCCGAAGTCTCCGCCGCAGCGACCCCGGTGATCGGTCCGGGGCTGAGTGTCACCGTCACCGAACCCGGTCTGTCGAACGACCTGTCCGACGTCTCGAAGCAACGGGTCGCCGGCAGCCGACAGGTCATCCTCGACCGCGATCTGCAGTTGGTGGTCAACTCGCTGTGGGTCAGCGGCGGGGAAGCGGTGGCTGTCGGCGGTGTGCGCATCGGGCCCAACGTCACGATCCGGCAGGCCGGCGGCGGCATCCTCGTCGACAACCAACCCATCAGCAGCCCGTACCTCCTGCAGGCGGTCGGCCCGCCCAAGTCGATGGCCGACACCTTTAACCGCAGCGCCGGGTTGCAGCGGCTGCGGCTCCTCGAAATGTCCTACGGCGTCGGGGTTTCGGTCAGCACCGCAGATGCGCTCACCCTCCCTGCCGGTTCGGTGCGGGACGTCAACTTCGCCAAGCAGATCGGAACCAGATGATCGGAATCGCCGCGCTGCTCGTAGGCATCGTGCTCGGGCTGGTCTTCCGCCCGAGCGTGCCGGATTTCGTCGAGCCCTATCTGCCCATCGCGGTCGTCGCGGCGCTCGACGCCGTGTTCGGTGGCCTGCGCGCCTATCTCGAACGGATCTTCGACTCCAAGGTATTCGTGGTGTCGTTCGTATTCAACGTGCTCGTCGCCGCGCTGATCGTCTACGTCGGTGACCAGCTGGGCGTGGGCACCCAGTTGTCCACCGCGATCATCGTCGTGCTCGGGATCCGTATCTTCGGCAACGCTGCCGCCCTGCGGCGCAGACTCTTCGGCGCCTGACCATGACCGAGTCATCGGGCAAGGGACCCGAACACCCTGCCGATCACCATGGCCGCCACGAACTGCCGTCGCCGACCCCGCGTCGACCGATCGGCGGCCTGCTGCGCCCAGGTGGCTCACAGTTGCTGTTCGGCGCGCTCGCAGTCCTGCTGTGCATCGTGCTGGGCGTCGCGATCGTCACCCAGGTCCGCGAGAACGAATCGGGTGACTCCCTCGAGACCGCCCGGCCGGCCGACCTCCTGGTGCTCCTCGACTCACTTCAGCAGCGCGAGGCCGCACTCAACACCGAAGTCGCTGATCTGCGCCGGACGCTCGAGCAGTTGGCGGCTTCCGGAAGCAACGACCAGGCGGCCATCGAAAGCGCGCAGGCCCGCCTCGCGGCGCTGTCCATCCTCATCGGAGCGGTCGGCGCGACGGGTCCAGGCGTGATCCTCACCGTCACCGACGCCACCCCGGGTGTCCCGCCCGAGACGATCCTCGACGTGGTGAACGAACTGCGCGCCGCCGGTGCCGAGGCGATCCAGATTCAGGGCACCGCTGGCCGGCAACCGGTGATGGTGCGGGTCGGCGTCGACACCTGGATCGTCGGCAGGCCTGGCGCGCTCAACGTCGACGGGGCATCGCTGAGCCCGCCGTACACCATTGCCGCCATCGGCGACCCGCCGACCCTGGCGGCGGCGATGAACATCCCCGGCGGTGCGATGGACAGCATCGAACGCGTGGGCGGGACCATGGCGATCGAGCAGGCCGACCGGGTGGAGGTGACCGCCTTGCGGCAACCGAAAGACCGCCAATACGCTCAGCCAGTGAAATAGCGTGCCGGCCGCCCGGCCTACCCACGCTCGTACGCCGAGGAGACCTGTGACCGACATCCCAGCCGAGCTGTACTACACCGAGGAACACGAGTGGGTGCTCCGTACGGGTGACGACACTCTGCGCGTCGGCATCACCGACTATGCGCAGGCGGCGCTCGGTGACGTCGTGTTCGTGCAACTGCCCGACGTCGGTGCGGATCTCACCTCGGGCGAGTCGTTCGGTGAGGTGGAATCGACCAAGTCGGTATCCGATCTGTACGCGCCTGTCACTGCCAAAGTGCTTGCCGTCAACGAGAATCTGGAGAGCAGCCCCGATCTGGTGAACTCCGACCCGTACGGCGAGGGCTGGCTGGTCGACCTCCAGCTCGACGCCGACGAGATGGAAGCAGCGCTGGACGGCCTGCTCGACGCTGACGGCTACCGTGGCGTGGTGACCGAGTGAGTTGTTGTTAGGGTGCTGGGCGACGGTTCGACCATCTTCGACCGAGTGAAATCGACGAGGGGCGGATCCGGCGGTGGTGGACACAGTGACGTCCACTGCGCGGTACGGTCGACGTGACATGACGGCTGTAACCGGCCGGATATCGCCACAGCAGCCAGTGAGGAGCAGCGGGTGACGGACAAGGACATCAACTCTGGGGGCGACCAGACGTCTGAAGAAGTCACCGTCGAGACCACCTCGGTATTCCGGGCCGACTTCCTCAACGAGCTGGACGCACCGCCTGCGGCAGGGTCCGACAGTGCGGTCTCCGGTGTCGAGGGTCTGCCGGTGGGCTCGGCGCTTCTGGTCGTCAAGCGGGGTCCGAACGCGGGTTCGCGGTTCCTGCTCGACCAGCCGACCACCTCCGCCGGTCGCCATCCCGACAGCGACATCTTCCTCGACGACGTCACCGTCAGCCGACGGCATGCCGAGTTCCGGCTCGAGAGCGGTGAGTTCCAGGTGGTCGACGTCGGCAGCCTCAACGGCACCTACGTCAACCGCGAGCCGGTGGACTCCGCCGTTCTCTCCAACGGTGACGAAGTGCAGATCGGCAAGTTCCGCCTGGTGTTCCTCACGGGTCCCAGCACCGACGAGAACGGCCCGAGCAGCTAGGTGGCCGATGAGCGCTCGCGCGACGAGTAAATGAGCCAGCCCGACAGCGCCGCACTCGCCGGGATGTCCATCGGGGCGGTCCTGGACCTGCTGCGACCGGACTTCCCGGACGTGACGATCTCCAAGATCCGGTTCCTGGAGGCAGAAGGTCTCGTCGCACCGGAGCGCACCGCCTCGGGCTACCGGCGGTTCACCGCCTACGACTGTGCGCGGCTCCGGTTCATCCTCACCGCTCAACGCGATCAGTACTTGCCGCTCAAGGTCATCAAGGCACAGCTCGACGCACAGCCCGATGGTGCGCTGCCGCCCCATTCGGCGCCCTACCTGGCGCCGCGGTTGGTGCCGGTGGGTGCCGGCAGCGACGACGCGGCTGCAGTGGCGAGCGTGGCCCCAACCCAGGCGCGGCTCAGCCGCGAGGACCTGCTCGAGCGGTCCGGAATCGACGACGACCTGCTGGCCGCGCTGATCAAGGCCGGGGTGATCACCCCGTCTTCGAAGGCAGGCGGCGGGATCTTCTTCGACGAGCACTCCGTCGTGATCGCCCAGTGTGCCCGCGCGCTGGCCGACTACGGCGTGGAACCACGGCACCTGCGCGCGTTCCGCTCGGCCGCCGACCGGCAGTCCGACCTCATCGCCCAGATCGCCGGTCCGGTGGGTAAGGCCGGCACCACCGGCGCCCGTGACCGGGCCGACGACCTCGCCCGGGAAGTCGCGGCACTGGCCATCACCCTGCACACCTCGTTGATCAAATCAGCGGTACGCGACGTACTGGATCGCTGAGGATTAGACTCGCAACGACGGATTCGTCCGTCACGTCAGGTCACCGCATCTGACACGCAGCACCGAAGAACGACAAGCACACTGGTGCGAAAGGGCAGACACAGATGGCTGAGGTTCGTGTGGTCGGCATTCGCGTGGAGCAGCCCCAGAACCAGCCGGTGCTGCTGCTGCGCGAGTCCAACGGCGACCGTTATCTGCCGATCTGGATCGGCCAGTCGGAGGCCGCCGCGATCGCCTTGGAACAGCAGGGTGTCGAGCCGGCCAGACCGCTGACCCACGATCTGATCCGCGACGTCATCGCCGCGCTCGGGCATTCGCTCAAGGAGGTGCGGATCGTCGACCTGCAGGAGGGCACCTTCTACGCCGACCTGATCTTCGACCGGGACATCAAGGTGTCGGCCCGGCCGTCGGATTCGGTGGCCATCGCACTGCGCGTCGGAGTGCCCATCTACGTCGAGGAGGCAGTGCTGGCCGAGGCCGGGCTGTTGATCCCCGACGAGAACGACGAAGAGGCCGCCGGCACGGTCCGTGAGGACGAGGTGGAGAAGTTCAAGGAATTCCTCGACAGCGTGTCTCCTGACGACTTCAAAGCGACCTGAAACCGGGGCATTGTCACGGATGCGTCTCAACTCGGCGCTTGAGTGCCGACACGCGGTGCCAGTGGCCGACAACGCCTCGTCAGAGGCCATACTTTGGGGGGCGACGAGCAGTCAGGGCTCGAGTGAACGCGTATGCTCGACCACAATCGAGCTGGTGTACGACGACACTGAACTGCACGACGACACTGAACTGCACGTCGCTGCAGGGTGCCAGCGGGCGAGTTCGATCGGCGAGAGGATTCGATAGTGGGCGACACGCCACGTCAGGGAGAGCTGGATCTGTCGACCGAGAGCACCCCTGAGTCGGCGACCCGGGTGACGAACGAACCGGTGCAGGCCGGGCTGTTCCCCGACGACTCCGTCCCCGACGAACTCGTCGGCTACCGTGGGCCGAGCGCCTGCCAGATCGCCGGCATCACCTACCGCCAGCTGGACTACTGGGCTCGCACCTCACTGGTGGTGCCCTCGATCCGTGGTGCGGCCGGTTCGGGCAGCCAGCGGCTCTACTCGTTCAAGGACATTCTGGTTCTCAAGATCGTCAAGCGGCTGCTCGACACCGGGATCTCTCTGCACAACATCCGCGTCGCCGTCGACCATCTGCGTCAGCGCGGCGTCGGCGACCTGGCGAACATCACGCTGTTCTCCGACGGCACCACGGTGTACGAATGCACTTCCGCCGAGGAGGTCGTCGACCTCCTCCAGGGCGGGCAGGGTGTCTTCGGCATCGCGGTCTCGGGTGCGATGCGCGAGCTGACCGGTGCCATCGCCGACTTTCCGGGTGAGCGGGCCGACGGTGGCGAATCGATCGCGGCCCCCGAGGACGAGCTGGCCTCGCGGCGCAAGCACCGCGGCGACCGCAAGATCGGCTGATCGCCCGCTAAACTGGACACGCATCGCCCGTGTGCGGGAGAGCTCCGTGATCGCCAGTCACGGGCGCCGAAGGAGCAACACCTCTCCGTCAACCTCTCAGGCACCCCGGACCGCGCACGGCCTCGATGCCTCTGGAAAGCGGTGGACACCAGCGGTCCGCCCGCCCATGGGGAAAGGCGCGGTGCTCGAACAGCTCGAGCCGCGGCCGAATCTCTCAGGCGCCCGCCCGGGTCGACGACAGAGGGAGAGGGATCGTCCAGCGGTTCTGCCCCCGGTAGGAGATCTCACCTCGTGCTCGATGCCCACCAGCCCGGTTTTGCCGACCGGCACATCGGTCCCGATTCCGATGCCGTCACGGTCATGCTCGACACCATCGGCGTGGCGAACCTCGACGACCTCGCCGCCAAGGCGCTGCCAGCGAACATCCTCGACGCCCGGTCGGTCGACGGGGACGCACCCGGTCTCGACGTGCTGCCCGCCCCCGCGTCCGAGAGCGAGGCGCTCGCCGAACTACGTTCGCTCGCCGAGTCGAACACCGTCGCGGTGTCGATGATCGGGCAGGGCTACTTCGACACCCTGACCCCCCCGGTACTGCGCCGCAACATCCTGGAGAATCCCGCCTGGTACACCGCGTACACGCCGTACCAGCCCGAGATCAGCCAGGGCCGACTCGAGGCACTGCTCAACTTCCAGACCATGGTGTCGGATCTGACCGGTCTGGAAGTGGCCAACGCGTCGATGCTCGACGAGGCGACCGCGGCGGCCGAAGCCATGACGTTGATGCAGCGGGCGGGCCGCACCACTAAGGGCGCGACGGCCCGCCTTGTCGTGGATGCCGACGTGTACCGCCAGACCGCCGCGGTGCTCGCGACGCGGGCGCGACCGCTGGGAATCGAGATCGTCACCGCCGACCTGCGTGACGGGCTGCCCGAGGGCGACTTCTTCGGTGTGATCGTCCAACTGCCGGGCGCCAGCGGTGCGCTCGTCGACTGGGCGCCGTTGGTGGCGGACGCCCACCACCGCGGCGCACTGGTCGCGGTCGGCGCCGATCTGCTGGCCCTGACACTGGTCACCCCGCCCGGCGACTTCGGCGCCGACGTGTCCTTCGGCAGCACGCAGCGCTTCGGTGTGCCGATGGGGTTCGGCGGCCCGCACGCCGGCTACCTGGCGGTCCACACCAAGCACGCCAGGCAGCTGCCCGGTCGCCTCGTCGGGGTGTCCGTGGATGCGGACGGGTCGCCGGCCTACCGGCTGGCGCTGCAAACCCGGGAACAACACATTCGGCGCGACAAGGCGACCAGCAACATCTGCACCGCCCAGGTGCTGCTGGCGGTCATCGCCGCGATGTACGCGAGCTATCACGGCGCCGAGGGTCTGACCTCGATCGCCCGACGCGTCCACGGGCACGCCCGCGCGATCGCGACCGGTCTCGCGGAGGCCGGGGCCGACGTGGTGCACGGCGCATTCTTCGACACCGTGCTGGTTCACGTGTCGGGCCGGGCGGCCGAGATCCGCGACGCCGCGAAATCCCACGGGATCAACATCTGGCTCGTCGACGCCGATCACGTCTCGGTGGCCTGTGACGAGGCGACCACCGCCGACCACGTCGCCGCGGTGCTCGCGGCGTTCGGCGCCACCCGTGGCCGGCAGCCCTTCAGCGGTCCTGAGATCGCCACCCGCACATCGGTATTCCTGACCCATCCGGCGTTCACCCGGTATCGCACCGAAACCGAGATGATGCGCTACCTGCGGTCGTTGGCCGACAAGGACATCGCGCTGGACCGCAGCATGATCCCGCTCGGTTCCTGCACCATGAAACTCAACGCCGCCGCCGAGATGGAGCCGATCACCTGGCCGGAGTTCGCCAGGCAGCATCCGTTCGCCCCGGAGGGCGACACCCCGGGCCTGCGCAAGCTGATCGCCGACCTACAGACCTGGCTGACCGGCATCACCGGCTACGACGAGATCTCGTTGCAGCCCAACGCCGGATCCCAGGGCGAGTACGCCGGCCTGCTGGCGATCAAGGCCTACCACGACGCCAACGGCGCACCCCAACGCGATGTGTGCCTGATCCCGTCGAGCGCCCATGGCACCAACGCGGCGTCAGCGGCGCTGGCCGGGATGCGGGTGGTCGTGGTGGGCTGCCGGCCCAACGGCGACGTCGACCTCGATGACCTGCGCGCCAAGGTGACCGAGAACGCGGAGCGCCTGGCGGCGCTGATGATCACCTATCCGTCCACCCACGGTGTGTACGAACACGACGTCGCCGAGATCTGTGCGGCCGTGCACGATGCCGGCGGTCAGGTCTACGTCGACGGCGCGAACCTCAACGCGCTGGTCGGCCTGGCCAGGCCGGGGAGGTTCGGCGGTGATGTCAGTCATCTCAACCTGCACAAGACGTTCTGCATCCCGCACGGCGGAGGCGGTCCCGGTGTCGGGCCGGTCGCGGTGCGCGCCCACCTGGCGCCGTATCTGCCGGGCCATCCGCTCGCCGACGAACTCGGTGACGACTACACCGTGTCGGCCGCTCCGTACGGCTCGGCGTCGATCCTGCCGATCACCTGGATGTACATCCGCATGATGGGGGCACCCGGTCTACGCGCGGCGTCGCTCACCGCGATCGCGTCGGCCAACTACGTCGCCCGCCGTCTCGACGAGTACTATCCGGTGCTGTACGCGGGGGAGAACGGCATGGTGGCCCACGAGTGCATCCTGGATCTGCGGCCCGTCACCAAGCAGACCGGTGTCACCGTGGAAGACGTGGCGAAACGGTTGGCCGACTTCGGTTTTCATGCGCCGACGATGAGCTTCCCGGTGGCAGGCACGTTGATGGTCGAGCCGACCGAAAGTGAATCGCTCACCGAGGTCGATGCGTTCTGCGAGGCGATGATCGCGATCCGCGCCGAGATCGACAATGTGGGGGCCGGACTCTGGTCCCGTGATGACAACCCCTTGCACGCGGCTCCGCACACCGCCGAGTCGCTGCTGGTGGCGGAGTGGAATCACCCGTACACGCGCGAGCAGGCGGCTTACCCGCTGGGTAAGGGCTTCCGGCCCAAGGTGTGGCCGCCGGTGCGACGGATCGACGGGGCCTACGGCGATCGGAACCTGATGTGCTCGTGCCCGCCGGTCGAGGCGTTCACCTAAGCCGTCACCGCGCAGGCGCGTCGGAGCACGGTGTCAGGGACATGCCGACCGCGGCGAGGGCCTCGTCGACCTTGACCTCGACCTCGACCGGGAACGACGTCAAGCGCCCCGGATGGCGCGGCTGATCATCTGAGCAAAGTCGTGATCGCCGCAGCCAACTCGGGTGTGTCGGACGTCGCGAGGTTCTGGTACTGACCCCCGGTGGTCCGCGCGACGTTCTCCCAGGTCGCCCGGTCGGAGTCGTCGCCGAAGTCGATGACGTTGACCGCCACCGGCCGGGCGGGATCGAACGCGCCCCGGATGAACGCCTCGAGCCCCGCACTGCCGAGGGTCTGGTCGGTGTGCGGTCCCTGAGTGATTACCAGCACCGAATTGGGTTGGCCGGTGCGGAAGTTGGCCAGTGCGTCGTTGTAGACAAGCCGCAGCGTGGTGAACGAGACCGCGCCACCGGAGGTGGACGACAGCGTGTCGAGCGTCGCGGTCAAGGCAGCCGACCGCGGCTGACCACCGACCGGTTCGGACAACGGTCCGGTGTTGACCTGCGAGTTGCCGGCGGTGGCATCGAACGTCCACAGGCCCAGCGCGGTGGTCGGCGGCAGCGCCTCCACCCGCGGGATCAGCGCGTTGACGACGTTGCCCAGCCTCGTGTTACCGCCCTCCTGGGCCGGCATGGACAGGTCGAGCATGATCGTGGTGGTCGCGGCCTGCGCCGGTGAGGGCAGGGCCTCGGCCAGCTTCGCCCGGGCCGCACCGTCACCGACGGACAACGGGGCGGCCAGGTTCGGGAAATCGGTGACCTCGCTGGGTGGCGGGGTGCCGCCCTGGGTGCGGAAGCCGGCCTTGGTGAGCTGGCTCATCTGATCGGGCTCTCGCATGAACCGGGCGAACTGGCTGGCGGCGCTGACCTGTTCACGTTCCAGCCAGTCACCGGCCAGCAGCACCGTCGGGTAGTCGGCGGTCGCCACCGGACCCGGCGGTAGCCACGAGGCGAGGGTGGACTTCGCGTCGGGGACCGACGCCGCACGCGCCACCACTTGCTGTTCGGTCATCGCCACGGCGTGCACCGGCGCCTCCGCCGGGTCATCGGAGCCCAGCAGCGCCGCCATGGCGGTGTCCGCGGTGTCGTCGGGAAGTTCCGGCGCTGCGGCGGCCAGCGTAGTGACCGCGCTGATCCCCTCGGTCACGGGTGCGCCGTCGGGAGTCGCGGCCGCGGCGACGGCCTCGGCCGCCAGATACGATGCATCGGCGTTCCCGCTGCGCGGCAGTGCGAGCTTCAGTGAACCCCACCCGGGCAGACCGAGCCCGTCGAGCGCTGTCGGGTTGGTCTGCAGAGCAGGCAAGGTGCCCCAGTTCTGTTGCCCCAGTGCCGCCTCGAGTTCGGGCCGTACCGCGAGGACGACCGGTGTGCTGACGAGTGTGCGGGAATCGCTGACGGTCTTCTGACCGGTCGCCGCTTCGAGCCGGGCCGCCGAGACGCCGCTCGCCGGGATCCACAGCGCCGGACGCTCCCCGAGGTCGGCGGGCCAGGTATCGCCGAAGCCCGCGATCACCTGCTCCGAACCTGCCGGTCTGACGCCGACCTCCACGCAGCGGTCGCCGACCGGCGCGGCGTTTTCGTTGTACTGGTCGGCCAGTCCGCGGATGGTGTCGGCGATCGACGGGTCGGCCAGCACGGCGACGTCGAGGTTGCCGTCGACACACCGGGCCGACGCGGCATCGCTGCGCTCGGAGAGGGCGTCGCCGAAGAAACGCCACACGATCACCGCGCCGACCACGACGACCACCGTGACGAGCGCGGCGATGACCCCGAGACTGATGCCACGCCGGCCCGGCGTCACCGCGCGGTGACTGCCGGTCCACTCGCCGCCGTCCCAGTCGCCGCTGTGCGCGGCCCCGGTCGGACCTGTGGAGGGCGGGGGATCGGCGGCCACCGGACGGTCGCCACCGTACGCGTCGGCGTCGTAGTCCCCGTCGTCGTAGTCCCCGTCGCCGTAGTCCCCGTCGTAGTGACCCCCGTCGTAGTCCCCGTCGGCAGTGCCGTGGGTGCCCTCGTGGGGCTCGCCCGCAGCCCAGGGCTGTGCCGGGAACTCACCACTGTGCCGGCCCGACGGTCCGGGATCGGGGCCGTTTCCCCCGTCGTCGATCCCGTCGTCGGGGACACCGGCTTCGTCGTCGGAGTCCTCGGGATCGGGAATGCTGTGCCTACCCATGCCTACCCATTCCGGTCCCCGTATTTGCCTCGTCGCTTGATCATCGCGGCTTCCGTCAGCGCTTCGGGCAGTCTAGTCAGCCTGCCCCAGCCGTCTCAGGCGTCGGCAACGCTGGCTTTGTACTCGCGTCGGCGCCGGTGCAGGATCGGCTCGGTGTAACCGTTCGGCTGTGACCCGCCCGCGAGGATCAGCTCCTGCGCGGCCTGGAAGGCGATGCTCGAATCCGGATCCGTGGCCATCGGCTTGAAATCGGGATCCTTGGCGTTTTGTTCGTCGACCACGGCCGCCATCCGGCGCAGGCTGGTCTTGACGTCGTCTTCGGTGATCACGCCGTGGCGCAGCCAATTGGCCAGCAGCTGGCTGGAGATCCGCAGGGTGGCGCGGTCCTCCATCAGCGCGGTGTCGTGGATGTCGGGAACCTTGGAGCAGCCGACGCCGGCGTCGATCCAGCGCACCACGTAGCCCAGGATCGACTGGCAATTGTTGTCGACCTCCTCGCGGACCTCCCCCGGCGCCCAGGCGAGTTCCTTGGCCAGCGGGATGGTGAGCAGGTCGTCGATCGTCGCGCGGTGCCTGCCCTCCAGTTCCTGGTGAACCGCGTACACGTCGACCTGGTGGTAGTGCATGGCATGCAGTGTGGCGGCTGTCGGGGAGGGCACCCACGCGGTGGTGGCACCGGCCTTGGGCTGTTCGATCTTCTGCTCGACCATGTCGGCCATCAGGTCCGTCATCGCCCACATACCCTTGCCGATCTGGGCGCGGCCCGAGAAGCCCGTGGCCAGGCCCACGTCGACGTTCTGGTCCTCGTAGGCCTTGATCCACGGTTGGCTCTTCATCGCGCCCTTGCGGACCATCGGACCCGCCTCCATCGACGTGTGGATCTCGTCGCCAGTGCGGTCGAGAAACCCGGTGTTGATGAACACGACGCGGTCGGCGGCGGCCTTGATGCACGCCTTCAGGTTGACGGTGGTGCGCCGCTCCTCGTCCATGATGCCGACCTTGAGGGTCTTCTGCGGCAACCCCAGCACGTCCTCGACGCGGCTGAACAGGTCGACCGTGTAGGCCACCTCGGCGGGACCGTGCATCTTCGGTTTGACGATGTAGACCGAACCGGTGCGGCTGTTGCGCAGCGGGCCGTTGGCTCCGTCGTTCTGCGTTCCGTCCTGCAATCCGTGCATCGCGATCAGGCCGGTGAACAGGGCATCCTGGATGCCCTCGAACACCTCGTTGCCCTCCGCGTCCACGATCGCGTCGTTCGTCATGAGGTGACCGACGTTGCGCACGAACAGCAGGCTGCGCCCGGGCAGGGTGAGCTCACCGGAACCGTCCGGGGTGGTGTACGCGCGGTCCGGGTTGAGCACGCGGGTGAAGGTCTTGCCGCCCTTGGCGACCTCTTCGCTCAGGTCCCCGCGGTTGAGTCCCAACCAGTTGCGGTAGCCCAACACCTTGTCCTCGGCGTCGACGGCGGCCACAGAATCCTCGAAGTCCATGATCGTGGTGACGGCGGATTCCAGCACGACGTCTTTGACGCCGGCCTTGTCGGTCGAGCCCACCGGCGACTCGGGATCGATGAGGATCTCGATGTGCAGCCCGTTGTTGCGCAGCAGGATCGACCACTGCGGCGAACCGAGTTCGCCGGTGTATCCCACGAACTGTTCCGGGTCGGCCAGGCCGACCCACGAGCGCTCGCCCGGGGAGTGGTCGTCATCCGACAACCCGCCAGCGAGCTCGACGAGCACCTGCCCGGCCTCGATCTTGAACTCGACCGCGTCGCTCCACCCACCCGACGCCAGCGGTGCTGCGCCGTCGAGAAATTCACGAGCATAGGCGATCACCTTGTCGCCACGGACGCGGTTGTAGCGGGTGCCCTTCTCCGCACCGTCGGCCTCGCTGATGACGTCGGTACCGTAGAGCGCGTCGTAGAGCGAACCCCACCGCGCGTTCGCGGCGTTGAGCGCGAAGCGGGCATTGAGCACCGGCACCACCAGTTGGGGGCCGGCGGTCTTGGTGATCTCGTCGTCGACGTCGGCCGTCGTGATCGTGAAGTCGCCCGGATCGGGTTCCAGGTAGCCGATCTCGATGAGGAACTGCTTGTACTCGTCGGCATCGTGTGGACCGATGGCCCGCTGGCGGTGCCACTTGTCGATCTGGGCTTGCAGTTCGTCGCGGCGCGCGAGCAGTTCCTGGTTGCGCGGGGTCAGGTCGGCGACGACCTTGTCGACGCCCGACCAGAAACTGTCCGGGTCGAGGTTGGTACCGGCCAGCGCCTCATCGGTGATGAAGTCGTACAGCGTGCGGGCCACGCGCAGGTTTCCCACCGTCACGCGATCTGTCATCGTCTTCCTCCTCGGCCGTACTGACGCGCGCCACCCGGCACGCCGCCGTCGATCCAGCTTACCCATGGCTAACGCCGGCGAATCCAGCCCGCACCGACGCCGCACCGTCCTCAGCTGCCGTCCTCAGCCAGTGCGGTGCGCAGCTCGTCACACCGCGCCGTGAGTGTGGGGCGTGTAGCGGCGCTGCCCGCTCGGCGATGTCCTGTTGCGCCCGGACGTATTCCGCGCGGCCGGCCGGGGTTTCGATCGCAATGGCGTCGAACCGGTAGCCGCGTAGGTCATATGGGCTCGCGCGCATGTCGAGCACCGGGCGTCGACCGCCAACTCCAGACAGTCCATGACCAGATCCGATGCCACCAGCGGTGCGCGCTTGTGCGCCCACTTGTAGAGGTCCATCGCGGCATGCAGACAGCCCGGCTGTCCGGTGTCGACCTGACGCTCACGGCCCAACGGTTCGAGATTGCGACCGGCCGCCTCCAGGGTGAAGAACCGATAGGCGTCGAAATGGCTGCAAGGCAACGACACCGACACCACCACCGCGTCTGTTCCAGCCCCGCCCGAGGCGTAACGACACGGCGTCGTGGCGGGTCTCGGGGGGCGGTACACCCATGGCCCACTCGTGTAATCCGAAGCAGTTCAGCGGAGCCGGTCGGGCGGCGGTGGCCCGCACAGCGCCACCCCGAAGCCGGGGGTGCCAGCACCGCAGCTGGCTCGGCCGAAGGCTGTAGTAAGTGAACAGGCTGTAGTAAGTGAACTGCCTGTAGTAAGTGAACAGCCTGTAGTAAGAGAACAGCCTGTAGTAAGTGAAGGGGAAGTCCCACACCGGGTGCCTCCGGCCGGTACGGCGCCGCTCTGCGACGGGCGCGCAGAACGCGTCCAGCCGATCACCGTGGATGCGTACCCGCTGCCCCCAGACCGACTCCTCGACGGCGTCGGCCATCACCGCCGGTGCGTTCCGTCGCGCACAGTGCCGACGAGATCCTCGACGAGGTCCTCCAACGCCACCATTGCCGTGATCGTCCCGTCGGAAGTGACCAGCGCGAGGTGGCTGTTAGAGCGGCGCAGCCGCGACAGCGCGTCGGGCAGCGGCAGTGACTCGGGAAGCTGGGGCAGCGGGCGCACCATCGACCGGTCCAGCACCGCGTCTGGGTCGTGCACCAGCGGGAGCACATCCTTGATGTGCAGGTAGCCAAGGTATTGCCCGGACGGTGCGGTCACCGGGAAGCGGGAGTAACCCGTCTCGGCCAGCGCCCGCTCGACCGCAGCGACAGTCGGGCCTTGACTGGGGTCCGACGCCGGTATGGCGTGGATCGTGTCCAGCGGCATCGCCACGTCCCTTACGGCGCGGTTGCGGATCTGCAGGGCGCGGGTCAGCCGGGTGTGTTCCTCCGGGTCGAGCAGACCCTCGGACACCGACTCGGCGATCATCTCCGACAGTTCGACCGTCGACACGTTGACGTCGAGTTCGTCCTTGGGCTCCACCCCGACGGCGCGCAGGGTGGCGTTGGCGCACCAGTTGTAAAACGCGATGAGTGGTCTCGCTGCCCGGATGTAGACGAGGTAGACGGGGACCAGCAGCATCGCCGCCGACTCCGGTCCGGCGATCGCGATGTTCTTCGGGACCATCTCGCCGAGCAGCACGTGCAACGTGACCACCACGCTCAACGCCACCACGAACGAGACGCTGTGCAGCACCGCGTCCGGAATGCCCAGCAGCCCGAACGGTTGCTCCAGCAGATGCGCCACAGCGGGTTCGCCGACGCGGCCCAGCAGGATCGAGCAGATCGTGATGCCCAGCTGCGAACCGGCCAGCATCAACGAAAGGTTCTCACCGGCCCGGATGACCGTCACCGCGCTGTTCTTTCCCTGTTCGGCCAGGGCCTCGAGCCGGTCGCGGCGCGCCGAGATGAGCGCGAACTCGGAGGACACGAAGAACGCATTCGCCGCCAGCAGCAGCACGGTCAGCAGGACGCCGAACAGATCGCCACCCATCAGCGGTCCTCCTGCGACTCGGTGCCGTCGTCGTGCACGGTGGCACCGCGGCGCCCGAGTTCCACCAGTTCCAGCAGATCGATCCGGCGACCGTCCATCTGCACGACCTTGGCCTGCCATCGGATCGGATCCTCCAGTGGCCCGTCCGGATCGAAGGCGGTCAGTTCCACCGAATCGCCCACCTCCGGCATGTGCCCGAGTTCCTGCAGCACCAGGCCGCCGATGGTCTCGTACTCCCCTTCGGGGGCGCGGAAGCCGGTTCCGGCGGCCACTTCGTCGATCCGCAGCAGACCCGACACCTGCCAGCCCTCTCCGGCGGGCACCACGTCCGGCGTGGCGTCGTCGTGTTCGTCCCGGACGTCGCCGACGATCTCCTCGATCAGGTCCTCGACGGTCACCATTCCGGCGGTGCCCCCGTACTCGTCGACCACCAGTGCGGTCTGCAGTCCATTGGCGCGGATCTGGGTCATCACCGCGTCCCCGTCCAGCGTCGAGGGCACGGTCGCCACCGGGATCGCAATCGCGGCCAGGCGAGTGCGGTCGCGGTCGTCGCTCGGCACCGAGAACACTTGTTTGACGTGCACCACGCCGACGGTCGCGTCGAGGTCGCCCTCGACGATGGGGAAGCGCGAATACCCCGTCTCGATCGCGGCGGCGATGAGGTCGGCGACCGTGTCGTCGGTTTGCAGAGCCTCGATCTCGGTGCGCGGCGTCATCAACTCCTCGGCGGTGCGCTCCCCGAACTGCAGCGACCTGTCCACCAGTACCGCGGTCACTGGATCCAGGGAGCCGCTGCGCGCCGAGTTGCGCACCAGCGAGATCAGCTCCTGCACCGAACGTGCCGAACGCAACTCCTCGGCGGGTTCGATGCCCAGCCGGCGCAGGATCATGTTCGCGGTGCCGTTGGTCAACCGGATCAGCGGCGTGAACATCGCGGAGAACAGCAGCTGCGGCGGCGCCGAGGCGCGCGCGGTGGGAGCCGGTTTGGCGACGGCCAGGTTCTTGGGAACAAGCTCACCGAAGACCATCGACAGCGAGGTGGCGATCAGGATCGCCAGAAACAGGGCCACCCCGCTCGCCACCCGCTCCGGCAGCCCGATCGCGTCCAGACCCGGTTGCAGCAGCCGGGCGACCACGGGCTCGGCGAGGTAGCCGGTCGCCAGTGTGGTAATCGAGATGCCCACCTGGGCGCCCGAGAGCTGGAAGGACAGGGTCCGGTGGGCGCGGCGCACGAGCTGATCGCGGCGGTTCCCGCTACGCGCGTTGGCCTCGACAGTGCTGCGCTCCAACGCCGTCAACGAGAACTCGGCGGCGACGAACACCGCGGTACCCGCGGTCAACACCACGATGGCCAACAGCGACAGCAGGGTGTACGCGACGCTCATCGCAGCATCACCGGCGCGCCCCGCCGTGCCCCGGCCGACGAGAAGACGGCTCGGCGTCGGGTGGCTCGGTGGACGGGTGCTCGGCCCGGCAGGCCTCCGGTGCACGCCGGGCCTCGGCGGGTGCCTGCGGCACGTGATCCCTTCCTCGGTCGGACATCGGAGGTCAACGAATGACGGCGCGAATGCCCAATCGTAACTGGACCCTCACCAACCGGTGGGCAGCGGGCGCCCCTCGGCGAAGCCGGCGGCCGACTGCACCCCGAGCACCACTTTGTCGTGGAGTTCGGGCAGTGTCGTAGCGCCGACGTAGGTGCAGGTGCTGCGGATTCCGGAGGTGATGTGGTCGAGCAGGTCCTCGACGCCGCCGCGGATCGGGTCAAGGTTCATCCGCGACCTGGAGATGCCCTCCTCGAAGAGCGCCTTGCGGGCCCGGTCGAACGGGCTGTCGCCGGCTGTCCGCGCCGCGACTGCACGCTTGGAGGCCATCCCGTAGCTCTCCTTGTACGGCTGGTTGTCGCGGTCGCGCATCAGGTCGCCGGGAGATTCGTAGGTGCCGGCGAACCACGAGCCGATCATCACGTTGGCCGCTCCCGCCGCCAGCGCGAGCGCCACGTCCCGCGGATGACGCACCCCGCCGTCGGCCCAGACGTGCGCTCCCAGTTCTTTTGCCGCAGCTGCGCATTCGACCACCGCGGAGAACTGCGGCCGGCCCACCCCGGTCATCATCCGGGTGGTGCACATCGCGCCGGGGCCCACGCCGACCTTGACGATCGACGCCCCCGCGGCGACGAGGTCGTGGGTGCCCCCGGCCGACACGACGTTGCCCGCCACGATCGGCGGGCCCAGGTCGAGGGAGGCCACCGCGCGGATCGCGTCGAGCATCTTGGTCTGGTGGCCGTGCGCGGTGTCGATCACCAGCAGGTCGGCGCCCACTTCGGACAGCGCCCGCGCCTTGGCCCCCACGTCGCCGTTGATGCCGACGGCCGCCGCGATCCGCAGCCGGCCGTGCCGGTCGACCGCGGGGGAGTAGATGCCCGCACGGACGGCCGCGGTACGGGTGAGCACACCGGCCAGTGTGCCCTCTGGCTCGGTTAGCACCGCGACGTCGACGGGCGCGTGTTCGAGGAGATCGAAGACCTTGCGCGGATCGGTGCCCACCGGCGCGGTGACGAAGTCGGTGATCGCGACGTCGCGGACCCGGGTGAACCGGTCGACGTCCACGCAGGTCGACTCGGTCACCAGCCCGATCGGGCGGCCCTCGAACACCACCACCGCAACGCCGTGCGCGCGTTTGTGGATCAGCGCGATCGCATCGGACACCGAATCGTCGGGCTCCAACGTGACCGGAGTATCGATGACCAGGTCGCGACTCTTGACGAAGTCGACGGTCTCCTGCACCGCCGAGATCGGCAGGTCCTGTGGCAGCACCACCAGACCGCCGCGGCGCGCCACGGTCTCGGCCATCCGCCGGCCGGCGACGGCCGTCATGTTGGCGACCACGACCGGGATCGTGGTGCCCGAGCCATCGACGGTGGACAGGTCGACGTCGAAACGCGACGCCACGTCGGACCGCTGCGGAACGACGAACACGTCGTCGTAGGTCAGGTCGTAGGGCGGGTGGTGGCCGTCGAGGAATCTCATCGCTGTCCGAGTCTAGGGTCGCCGGCGAACGGTCAAGCCTCGACCTCGCTGCGGTCACCGCTCCACAGCGTGTGAAAGCGCTTATCCCGATCGCTGTCGATGCGGCCGTAGGTGTGGGCGCCGAAGAAGTCGCGCAATCCCTGCGTCAACGCGGCGGGCAGGCGTTCGGTGCGCAACCCGTCGTAGTAGGACAGCGCCGACGAGAAGCCCGGGATTGGGATGCCCAGTTCGGTGGCCTTGACCGCCACGCGACGCCAGCCGTCGATGGCGCTCTCGATCGCATCGCGGAAGTAGGGATCGACGATCAGCGTGGGCAGATCGGGATCGTTGTCGAACGCGTCCTTGATCCGGTTGAGGAACTTCGCTCTGATGATGCAGCCGCCGCGCCAGATGGTGGCCATGTCGCCGGGGGTGATGTCCCAGTCGTACTCGGCACTGCCGGCCTGGATCTGGTTGAAGCCCTGCGCGTAGGCGATGATTTTCGACGCGTAGAGGGCCTGCCGGACGTCCTCGGTGAATTGTGCTGCGTCACTCGGTGCTTCGCCCAGGTCGCCGGTGGCCAACCCGGTGGTGGCCTGGCGTTGGGTGACCGATCCGGACAGCGCGCGGGCGAACACCGCCTCGGCGATACCGGTGACGGGCACACCAAGGTCGAGTGCGGACTTCACCGTCCACCGGCCGGTGCCCTTCTGCTCGGCCTCGTCGAGGATGAGGTCGACGAGCGGTTTGCCGGTCTTCGCGTCGGTCTGGCGCAGCACCTGCGCGGTGATCTCCACCAGGAAGCTGTCGAGGTCGCCCCGGTTCCACTCGTCGAAGACGTCGGCGATCTCGGGTGCGGACTTGGCCAGCCCGTCGCGCAGCAGCTGGTACGCCTCGCCGATGAGCTGCATGTCGGAGTACTCGATGCCGTTGTGCACCATCTTCACGAAGTGCCCGGCGCCGTCGGGGCCGACGTGTGTGCAGCAGGCGACGCCGTCGACGTGCGCGGAGATCTCCTCCAGCAGCGGGCCGAGGCTCGCGTAGGACTCTTCCGGTCCGCCGGGCATGATCGACGGCCCGTTCAGCGCACCCTCTTCACCACCGGAGATGCCGGCGCCGACGAAATGCAGACCTCGTTCGCGGATCGCCTTCTCGCGCCGGATCGTGTCGGTGTAGAGGGCGTTGCCGCCGTCGATGATGATATCGCCGGGTTCCATCGCGTCGGCGAGCTGCTCGATCACGGCGTCGGTGGCGTCCCCGGCCTTGACCATGATCAGCACCCGGCGCGGTTTCTCCAGCGCGGCGAGGAACTCGGGGATGGTCTCGGTGCGTACGAACGACCCCTCCGAACCGTGTTCGGCCAGCAGTGCGTCGGTCTTGGCCACAGAGCGGTTGTGCAGGGCGACGGTGTAGCCGTGCCTGGCGAAGTTGCGCGCGATGTTCGAGCCCATCACGGCCAGGCCGGTGACTCCGATTTGCGCGGTGCCGGCGGCGGACTTCTCGGACGAGCTCATAGGCACAGCCTTTCGTTTTCTGTTGTCGCGCGGTGGAGCCGGTGGGTTCAGCGGATAAAGAGGCGGTGCAGCTCGGTCAGCCAGGGCACGGCGACAGCCACCGTGGGAACGACCAGCACCAGCGCGGCAGCCAGGTACGCGGAGGCGGCCAGGACGGGGCTGTTCGGTCGGCCCCCGAGACGACGTACCCGGATTACGGTGGTCGGACCGCCCGCGGCGAGCGCACCGGACGGGGCGCGGCCCGCAGCGCAGGCGACGAGGGCACGCGCGAGCGGGGTCGGCCCGGCGGTGCGCGCGGCCGCGTCGTCGGCGAGCAGCTCGACCAGCAGGCGTACCGCGTCCAGGGCGCTGGCGCTGCGGACGAATCGTGGGAAGGCGGCGTGCACCGCGGTGAACATCTCCAACACAAGGTCGTGCCGGGCCCGCAGGTGCGCGCGTTCGTGGGTCAGTATCGCGGCTAGCTCGTCGCGGTGCATCGTCTTGAGCGCCCCGTCGCTGAGCACCACGCGACTGCGCACCCCCGGCAGGCAGTAGGCCAGCGGTTGCTTCACCTCGAGCACACGCAAGCCGGTTGCCTGTCTGCGCACCTCGGTGGGCAACGCATCGCGGGAGATCCCGAGTAGGTCAACCATCGTTCGGTGGTGGGCACGCCGGCGCCGGGTGGCGACGGCGACCTGCAGCACCGAGACGATCAGGCGGGCTCCGATGACCAGGGTGAGGGCCAAAGCCACCACGTGAAGCAGCCACAACGGCCAGCCCAGCGCCTGGATCTCACTGGTGGCGGTGGCGGTCGGTTTGCCGTCGGCGCCGGGAACGAACAGCCGGCTGGCGATCGCGATCCCGGCGGAGAACGCCGAGAGGACGCCGGCCAGTGCGACGGACTGCCACAGCACCACGGCGGCGCGCGGAGCGCGCATCGGCCAGCTCGCGCGAGCCAACAAGGCCGGCACCGGCCCCACGAGGAGCAGCGCGACAAGGGTGAAGGCCAGCGCGGACACCTCTAGATTGTCGCTCAGGAAGTGCCCGTACCGCCAGCGGGCTTGGTGAGACCTTGCTTGCCCTCTAGTTCGGCCAACGCGCGGCGCAGCGCGGCGGCCTCATCGGCGCCGACCCGCTCGACGAAGTGCACCAGAGCGGCCTCCCGGCTGCCGGAGTCGGCAGCCTGATCGAGGGCGTCCACCATCAGCCCGGCCACCAGTTCATCGCGACCATGCGTGGGCGCGTAGCGGTGGGCACGGTCGTCGCGGTGCTGCACCACGAGACTCTTCTTCGCCAGTCGCTGCAGCACCGTCATGATCGTGGTGTAGGCCAGATCGCGTCGAGCGGCGAGCGCCTCGTGCACCTGGCGCACAGTCTGCGGCTCGTGGGCCGACCACAGGTGGTCCATCACCTCACGCTCGAGCTCACCAAGACGCGTCAACTTGGCCATCTTTCCGTCACTCTCTCCGACAGTACAACCAGGGTACTACCGCGTGTCGTATCCGGCGCAGAGCAGCAACAAGTCTCTTCATCCTCGGCATCCCGCATTCGCCCCGCCTCCTTGTGAAACCGATCACTAGCGCCGGCCCGGAAAGTGCGCCCCGATATAGTGAGCCTATCCTTACTACCACGCCGGGAGGTGCAGTGACCGTACTGATCGAGGACCCGCTGATCGCGGGCATGGCCATCAAGCGAACACTGCCGCTGCACGAGTCGAGCCGCCGACTGCGTGAGCTCTACCCCGAATGCCCGCGGGTATACGGCGTCGCCGTCATGGGCGACGTGTCCCGGCGCCGGTGGTGGCCACTGACAGACGCGCTCACCGGGGGTCGTCTGCAGGCGATGTTCGACCGCGCCTCCGCCGAGACCGACAACCGCGCCGCCGTTGCCCAGCAGTTGGCCGCCACCCTTGCCCATGTCGTCCTCGGTCGCGTCGTCCCGCTGCTGGTCCTCGAGGGCCGGGCGTGGGATACCGGGCTGGAAAACCTGTGGGTCCACGTCGACTCTGAGGGCGCCATCGACTGGGTCGGCGTCGTCGACCCCACCCTGCGCGCGCTTGCCGACGATCCCCATTTCGACGACCGGCCCCGGATGCGCCTCGGTGCGCCTCAGGGCATCGTCGGGCTGCCCAGCGAGGCCGCGCTGACCACATGGGTCGCCCACCGCAGCCATCGCGCGCTCGCACCTCTGTTCGCCGAGTTGGCCGCCATCGGTGACGGCGCGATGTCCCTCCCGTCGATGTGGCACCTCGTCGGCGGGGCTGTCGTCGGTGCGGCCACCCAGGTGCCGCTGCTGGCCGGTTCCAGCGAGTGGACCAGCATGCGCCGAGGACAGGCCGTGCTCGACGCGCTCGTCCGTTTCGGCCTGCCGGTGCGCGGCGCCGTCAGAGGCGCCGGAGGGGTGGGCTTGCACAATTAGGCCAGCCTTGCCTATTGTGGTCACGTTCCACCGGACCGTGCCGGCGTCCTGAGGGCTGCAGAGACCCCCGGTCCACTCCAGGGGCGGGCCCCGCACATCACGTGCGGGGCCCGCCCGCTTTTCGTCCAACCCCTGTCAGATCCACAACGCCCCGCGGTGTAGACACATCTGCTGTGACGACTCAGGTACCCGACAGCCTCGGCGAGGGCTACGACTCAGAACTTGGACTCACCTATCTCGACATCACCCCCGACGGCAGCCGGGCGCAGCTGACGATCCACGACAAACTGTTGCAGCCGTGGGGCATCGTGCACGGTGGCGTCTACTGCGCAATCGTCGAGAGCCTCGCGAGCGTCTCCGGCCACGCCTGGCTGACGGCGAGCGGCGGCGGCACGGTCGTCGGGGTCAACAACAACACCGACTTCCTGCGCGCCATCTCGTCGGGCACCGTCACCGCGGTATCCACCCCGATCCACCGCGGTCGTCGTCAACAGCTGTGGCTGGTCACCATCACCGACGAGAACGACAAGATGGTCGCGCGCGGTCAAGTGCGGTTGCAGAACATCGCCGACGCCTAACGTTGCCACGCGCTGAGCGCTGCCGCACGCGCCGCGCCATGGCAGGATCGCCCACTATGCGTCTGACCCCGCATGAGCAGGACCGCCTGCTGATTTCCTACGCCGCCGAGCTCGCGCGGCGCAGACGTACCCGTGGACTGCGCCTCAACCATCCCGAAGCCGTCGCCGTCATCACCGACCACTTGCTCGAAGGAGCTCGCGACGGCCGCACCGTGGCGGAGCTGATGGTCAGCGGGCGTGATGTGCTCAGCCGCGACGACGTGATGGAGGGAGTGCCCGAAATGCTGCACGACGTCCAGGTGGAAGCTACGTTCCCGGACGGGACGAAACTCGTCACCGTCCACCATCCGATCCCGTGAGCTCCGCCATGGTGCCCGGGGAGATCTTCTTCGGCGACGGAGACATCGAGATCAATGCCGGTGCCAAGCGCGTGGAAACGGAAATCGTCAACACCGGTGACCGACCGGTGCAGGTCGGTAGCCACGTCCACCTGCCACAGGCCAATGCCGCCCTCGACTTCGACAGGACGATCGCGCACGGTCACCGCCTCGACGTGCCGGCGGGCACCGCGGTGCGATTCGAACCCGGTGTGGCCCAGCGTGTCCGACTCGTACCGCTGCGCGGAAGCCGCGAAGTGTATGGCCTGTCACTGAACCCGCCCGGGCGGTTGGACACGACGTCATGAGCAGCCTGTCACGCGACCGCTACACAGCGCTGTACGGGCCCACGACCGGCGACCGCATCCGGTTGGCCGACACCGACCTGGTCATCGAGATCACCGAAGACCGCAGCGGCGGTCCCGGGCTCGCCGGCGACGAGGCCGTGTTCGGTGGCGGCAAGGTGCTGCGCGAGTCGATGGGACAGTCGCGGGCCACCCGTGCCGACGGCGCCCCCGACACCGTCATCACCGGCGCCGTCGTGCTCGACCACTGGGGGATCATCAAGGCCGACATAGGCATCCGCGACGGGCGCATCGTCGCGATCGGCAAGGCCGGCAACCCCGACATCATGGACGGCGTCCATCCCGATCTGGTCGTCGGACCCTCGACCGAGGTCGTCGCAGGCAACGGGCGCATTCTCACGGCGGGCGCCATCGACTGCCACGTCCACCTGATCTGCCCGCAGATCATGGAGGAAGCCGTCGGTGGCGGCATCACGACGATCGTCGCCGGCGGCACCGGGCCGGCGGAGGGCAGCAAGGCGACCACCGTGACACCGGGGTCCTGGCACCTGGCCCGCATGCTCGAGGCGCTGGACACCTGGCCGCTCAACGTCGCGCTTCTCGGCAAGGGGAACACCGTCAGCCCCGGTGCTTTGTGGGAACAATTGCGCGGTGGCGCAGCTGGGTTCAAGCTGCACGAGGATTGGGGCACCACACCCGCGGCGATCGACGCGTGTCTCACCGTCGCCGACGCGGCGGGCGTGCAGGTCAACATCCACACCGACACGCTCAACGAGATGGCCTTCGTCGAGGACACCCTGGCGGCCATCAAGGGCCGGTCGATCCACGCCTACCACACCGAAGGCGCCGGCGGCGGCCACGCACCCGACATCATCACCGTCGCCTCCCATCCCAACGTGCTGCCCAGCTCCACCAACCCCACCCGACCGCACACCGTCAACACCCTCGACGAACACCTCGACATGCTGATGGTGTGCCATCATCTCAACCCCAGCGTCCCCGAGGATCTCGCGTTCGCCGAGAGTCGCATCCGGCCGTCGACCATCGCCGCCGAGGACCTGCTGCATGACATCGGGGCGATCTCGATGATCGGCAGCGACGCCCAGGCGATGGGCCGGATCGGCGAGGTTGTGCTGCGCACCTGGCAGACCGCCCACGTCATGAAGCGCCGCCGCGGGACACTCGAGGGCGATGGACGTGCCGACAACCTGCGCGCCCGCCGCTACGTCGCCAAGTACACGATCTGCCCGGCCGTCGCGCACGGCCTCGACGGCGAGATCGGCTCAGTCGAGGTGGGCAAGCTCGCCGACCTCGTGCTGTGGGAGCCGGCCTTCTTCGGCGTCCGCCCGCACGCCGTCATCAAGGGCGGCATGATCGCCTGGGCCGCCATGGGTGATGCCAACGCGTCGATCCCGACACCGCAGCCGGTGCTGCCGCGCCCGATGTTCGGTGCGTCGCATGCCGCCGCCGCGGCGACGTCCGTGCATTTCGTCTCGCCACAGGCAGTCGAGGACGGCCTCGCCGACCGCCTCGACGTCCGACGAAAGCTCGTCGCCGTCAAGGAGTGCCGGCAAGTCGGGAAAGCTCAGATGCCACTCAACGACGCGCTGCCCCGCATCGAGGTCGATCCGGACACCTTCACCGTGCGCATCGACGGTGACGTGTGGCAGGAGCAGCCGGCCGCCGAACTGCCGATGGCGCAACGTTATTTTCTCTTCTGATGACGGAGTTGACGACCTTGCTGGCCCTCGCGGACTCCCGCCTTCCCACCGGCGGCCACGTCCACTCCGGAGGTGTCGAAGAGGCCGTCACCAGCGGGTTCGTCACCGATCTGGAGACCTTACATGCGTATCTGGTCCGACGGGTGCGCACCCAGGGGTTGGTCGCTGCGTCGCTCGCTGCCGCTGTGCACGCCGGCAGCCTGACGGTGGCGGTGGCCGACCGCGAAACCGATGCGCGCACACCGGCGCCGGCCGCGCGCGCGGCCTCCCGCGCGCAGGGCAGGGGTCTGGCCCGGCTCGCCCGACGCGTGTGGCCGGACCACGACTGGACCACCCTCGGCCGGATGCCACATCTGGCCGTCGCATCGGGTGCGGTCGGTGCTGCGGCGGGGCTCACGCCGGGGCAGACGGCACTCTGGGTCGTCTACACCACGATGACGGGGTCGGCCACCGCCGGGCAGCGGTTGCTCGCGCTGGACCCCGGTGACGTCGCCGCGCTGACCTTCGCACTGGGCCCGCTGTGCGACGACGTCGCGGCCGCCGCCGCCGAAGAGCCCGCCGACCTGTCCGACCCGCTGCTCGACGTGCTGGCTCAGCGGCACAGCTACCGCGAGCGCCCCCTGTTCGCCTCCTGAACGCACCACCGACAAGGACCCACCATGCCCCCGCATTTCCTCTCCGCTGATTCCACTGGCCGACCGCACCACCACGCTGCCCGACCCAGACGGGTGCGGACGCCGGGGGATCCCCTGCGCATCGGCGTCGGCGGGCCCGTCGGCTCGGGTAAGACGGCGCTGGTGGCCGCGCTGTGCCGGCAACTGCGCGACGAACTGTCACTGGCGGTGCTGACCAACGACATCTACACCACCGAGGACGCCGACTTCCTGCGCCGCCACGCGGTGTTGCCCGATGACCGGATCGCCGCCGTGCAGACCGGTGGCTGCCCGCACACCGCCATCCGTGACGACATCACCGCGAATCTGGACGCCATCGACGACCTCATCGCGGCGCATTCCGGCCCAGGGCAGCATCTCGACCTGATCCTCGTCGAATCCGGCGGCGACAACCTCACCGCGACCTTCTCCTCCGGGCTCATCGACGTACAGATCTTCGTGATCGACGTGGCCGGCGGCGACAAGGTGCCCCGCAAAGGTGGTCCCGGCGTAACGTTCTCGGACCTGCTGGTGATCAACAAGACCGACCTCGCGCCCATGGTCGGCGCCGATCTGGAGGTGATGCGGCGCGATTCGACCGCCGTGCGCGGCGATCGTCCCTTCGTGCTGACCTCGCTGACCGCCGATCCGACGGCCGGGCCGGTGCTGGGGTGGGTGCGCGAGCAACTGCGGGTGCCGGTGCAGGGTTAGTGCGCTCCGACGTCGTCATCGTCGCGTGTGCCGGACGCGGTCCCCGAATCGAGCACACCGGTGCAATCGCCGTGCGCCGCACCGGCGCCGACACGGTGCACCTGGTTTCGGCCGCGGCCACCCCGCTGGGAGGCGATGTCCTCAGCGTGCGCGTCGTGGTCGAACCGGGTGCCCGGTTGGCGGTCCGCAGCGCGGCGGCGACCGTGACGCTGCCCAGCGCCGTGACGCCGGAGTCGTGGGCGTGTTGGAACGTCGAATCGGCAGGGGAACTCGACATCGACCCGCAACCGACCGTCGTCGCCGGCGCCTCCCGTCACCTCACCGCGACGCGAATACGGCTCACCGGCGCGGGCAGCATCCGCGTGCGGGAACGGGTGCAGATCGGCAGATCCGGCGAGCACGAGGGGTTTTGGTCAGGCGCCCTGCACGCCGACATAGACGGTGCACCGCTGCTGCGCCACCGCGTCGAGCTCGGCACCGGATCGGTCACCGACGACGCGCTCGGCCGTCCACTGGCTTGCGTGAGCGAACTGCGTTACCCGGAAGTGTCGTTCGAATCGGACGGCACGGTGCTCCCGCTGGCGGCGGGCGGATGCCTGTCGACCTGGCAGGGCGAGCGGCTGACTAGCTAGCGGCCTGCTCCCTCTCCCGTTCGGTCTCGCTCTCCCGTTCGGTCTCGGTGACCGCGGCAGCGATCTCCTCGAGTTCCTCGATGCGCGTTCGGGCGTACGCCTGCTGTTCGGTGATCGTGAGCTGCCCACGCTTGGTCGACAGGAACGTCACCGTCCACGAGATCAGTGTGACGATCTTCGTCTTAAAGCCCACCAGGTATACCAGGTGCAGCGCCAGCCACGCCAGCCAGGCGATGAAGCCGCCGAACTCCAGCGGACCCACTTTGGCGACCGCGGAGAACCGCGACACCGTCGCCATCGAGCCCTTGTCGAAGTACTCGAACGGCTGGCGGAACGCCGGGTTGGCGCCCTTGACCTCGTTCTTGATCAGCTTCGCGGCGTAACGGGCGCCCTGGATCGCCCCCTGCGCCTGGCCAGGCACCCCCTCGACGGCGGCCATGTCGCCGACGACGAACACGTTGGGGTGGCCCGGGATCGAAAGGTCGGGCAACACCTTGACGCGGCCGGCCCGGTCGACCTCCACGTCGCACTGGTTGGCCAGATCCCGTCCAAGCGGACTCGCCGCCACACCGGCCGACCACACCTTGCACGCCGATTCGATCCGCCGCAGCTTGCCGTCGGGGTCCTTGACCGTGATGCCGTTGCGGTCCACGTCGGTGACCATCGCGTTGAGCTGGATCTCGACGCCCATCTTCTCCAGCCGGGCGGCCGCCTTCTTCCCGAGCTTCTCGCCCATCGGCGGCAGCACCGCGGGCGCGGCGTCGAGCAGGATGACCCGCGCGCTGGTCGGGTCGATGTGGCGAAACGTGCCCTTGAGTGTGTAGTCGGCGAGTTCGGCGATCTGCCCCGCCATCTCTACACCGGTCGGGCCTGCGCCGACGACGACGAAGGTCAGCAGCTTCTCGCGCCGCTTCGGATCGCTGGAACGCTCCGCCTGCTCGAATGCCCCCAGGATGCGGCCACGCAACTCCAGTGCGTCGTCGATGGACTTCATACCGGGTGCCCACTCGGCGAAGTGGTCGTTGCCGAAGTAGGACTGACCCGCCCCCGCCGCGATGACCAGGCTGTCGTAGGGCGTGGCGTAGTGGTGGCCCAGCAGCTCGGAGTGCACGAGCCGGTTCTCCATGTCGATGTGCGTCACGTCGCCGAGCAGAACCTGGACGTTCTTCTGCTTGCGCAGCACGACGCGGGTGGGCGGGGCGATCTCTCCCTCGGAGAGGATGCCTGTCGCCACCTGGTACAGCAGCGGCTGGAAGAGGTGATGGGTGGTGCGGGCGATCAGCTTGATGTCGACATCGGCGCGCTTGAGGGTCTTGGCGGCGTTGAGGCCGCCGAACCCCGACCCGATGATGACGACTTTGTGCCGATCCGTTGGAATGGCTCCGGGATGGCTCATCAGTGCTCCTCGACCGGCGGACATGCGGACATTCCCGTCCTCCACCGTAGTCGGCGTGCCCGGCGTTGGGCACTCGGTCGGTTGTGGCTTATGCCACTTGAAGTGCCGGATGAAACCCAGCACAGGGTTCGACAATGCGGAGACGTCGGTGATGCCGCCCGCTCATGGCCGATCAGCCGAAGTTCGCCAGTGTTCCCCGGCTGACATGCATAGTCTGGCCGGTGATGTGGCGGGCTGCCGGCGTCGACAGGAACAGGGCCAGCCGGGCGATCTCGGCGGCCACCGCAGGGGGCGTGCTCGACAGACCGTCATAGGACGGTTCAGCACTCTTCCCGGTCGCGATGGCGTTGACGGTGATCCCGCGAGTACCGAAGTAGCTGGCCTGCCCGGCCGTCCAGGCTGACAACGCGGCCTTGATCGCCGCGTCGATGCTGCCCTCGCGGGCCTGCGCGACGACGACGTGCTCCGGGATGACGTTGACGACCGAACCGCCCGAACGCAGATGGTCACCGACGATCTCCACGGTCAGAACCGCCGACACCACGGTGGTGTCGAGCGCACGTCGCCAGGCGAGCGCGTGATCGGCGAGGCTGAATGTGCGCGGATCCTCCGCGGCGAAGTGAGGCGCGGGCACGTTCACGAGGGTGTCGAGGTGGTGCGGGAACAGTGTGCGGGCCCCTTCGACGCTGGCCGGAGCGGTGTTGTCGAAAACGATGGAGTCGACGTCGAGCTCCTTGGCGGTGATCTCGAGGTCATCTCGCCGCGCTCCGGCGATCACCACCCGGTGTCCGTCGTCGCGGAATCTCTCCGCGATCGTCCGGCCCAGATCCGTATCGCAGCCGGTGACCAGCACCTCCATCGCCATGACCTCCTCGTTGTGGCTTGACCGCCGTCCGCGTGGGCCGCAATCGCCGTCGATGTTACTGGACGGTAGCTATGTCGGGTAATCCGACGCGCGGACGATGCGGTATCCGCACCGACCCGTGACCTAATGTGCATCGCGTGACCGTCACCGAAGGGTCCGCCCTGCCCCGGTGGATCTATGCGCCGGCAGTGGCCGGTGTGCTGTTCGTGGCCCTGCCGCTGGTCTCGGTCGCTGCGAAGGTCGACTGGCCGCGATTCACCACACTGGTCAGCAGCGAATCATCGTTGGCGGCGCTGGCGCTCAGCCTGCAGACGGCGGCCGCGAGCACGGTGCTCTGTGTGCTGCTCGGTGTCCCGATGGCGATGGTGTTGGCCCGAAGCCCGTCGCGTGCCGTTCTGGTGGTGCGCCCGGTCTTGCTGTTGCCGCTGGTCCTGCCCCCGGTGGTGGGTGGTATCGCGCTGCTTTATGCCTTCGGCCGCCTGGGACTGCTCGGCCGATATCTCGAGGCGGCGGGCATCCAGATCGCCTTCACCACCGCGGCCGTCGTGCTGGCGCAGACCTTCGTGTCGCTGCCGTTCCTCGTCATCGCGCTGGAAGGTGCGGCGCGAACCGCGGGCACCGACTACGAGGTGGTGGCGGCCACGCTTGGTGCCCGGCCGTCGAGCGTCTGGTGGCGGGTCTCGTTGCCGCTGCTCGCACCGGGATTGGTCTCGGGCTCGGTGTTGGCCTTCGCAAGAGCGCTCGGCGAGTTCGGAGCGACGCTGACGTTCGCCGGCTCCCGCGAGGGGGTCACGCGCACCCTTCCCCTCGAGATCTACTTGCAGCGGGAGAGCGACCCGGACGCAGCCGTGGCGTTGTCCGTGCTGCTGGTCGCGGTCGCGGCGGTGGTCGTCGTCGGCCTGGGCAGCCGCCGCCTGCGCGCGCAGGGCTGGACATGACGGGGTTGGCGGTGCGGGCGCGGGTCGAGCACCGGGAGGTCGACGTCGAATTCGCCGTCGGTGCGGGGGAGGTGCTGGCGGTGCTCGGACCCAACGGCGCCGGTAAGACCACGGCGCTGCACGTGATCGCCGGAGTGGTTCGGCCCGACGACGGCGTGGTGCGGGTCGGTGACCGAGTCATCACGGATACGGCAGCCGGCGTGCACGTGCCGACGCACCGGCGGAGGGTCGGCCTGCTCCTACAGGACCCGTTGCTGTTCCCGCACCTCCGCGTGGCGGCCAACGTCGCGTTCGGTGCCCGCAGCGGCCGATCACGCGCGCAAGCCCTTGCATGCGGGAATCGTTGGCTCGGTGAAGTGGGCGCCGTGGACCTGGCCGGGCGGATGCCCCGGCAGCTGTCCGGCGGCCAGGCGCAGCGGGTCGCGCTGGCGCGCGCACTCGCCGCCGAACCGGACGTACTCCTGCTCGACGAACCACTTGCCGGCCTGGACGTCACCGTCGCGGGAGCGATGCGGCGGGTGCTGCGCCAGGTGCTCACCCGCGACGGCCGCTCGGCGGTTCTGGTCACCCACGACCTCGTCGACGTCGCAACACTGGCCGACCGGGTCGCCGTCATCGACGGCGGCCGGGTCACCGAAGCGGGCCCGGCGGCATCGGTGCTCACAGCTCCGCGCAGCCCGTTCGGGGCCCAGTTCGCCGGGGTGAACCTCGTGGCGGGGGTGGCCGGTCGCGGTGGTGTCGTCCGCGCGGGCGGGGTGGATTGGCACGGCGTCGCGACGGCCGACGTGGTGATCGGTGAGCCGGCGGTGGCGATCTTCCGGCCGGCGGCGGTCGCGGTGTACCGGGAACGTCCGCAGGGCAGCCCACGCAACACGGTCGAAGTCGTGGTGGCCGAAGTGGACAGCAGCGGGCCTGCAGTACGGGTCCGGGCGGGGGAGCAAGCGGGTGGCGCGCCCGGCCTCACGGCCGACATCACCGCGGAATCGGCCGCAGCGCTGCGGCTGACGCCGGGGGACCGCATCCACCTGGCGGTGAAAGCGCAGGAAGTCGCGTTGTATCCAGGGCCGTAACGGTATCCAGGGCCGTAACGGCCGTCGGCCAACACCCGATCCAATAGGCAGAACTTTTGCCGACGGCCCCGGGCGTGGCGGCCGCGAACGACCCTGCCCAGCAATCGCAGGAACACCGTCTGATCTGCGGCTAACCCTGTACAGTAATCGGTGTTTCGCTCACTTTCACAGCAATTCACACTTGCGTCACGGCCGTAACACGGTAGTTTCTTTCACCATGGATGAGCCGGACGTGATTTCCACACGACGCAGGGGCCTGTCGAAGACGCTGGCGATCGCGGCGGTGACCGGCGCCACCGCAGCGGCCCTGGCGATGTCCTCGGTGGCCGGTGCGCAACCAGGACCGCCCCCGCCACCCCTGCCACCCTCACCGGCGATGCCGGCGCTTCCGCCGGGTGCCGGTGCGGTCCCTGCACCGCCGCCGCCCGCGGACCCCAATGCGGCCGCGCCGCCCGCAGGTCAGCTTCCTCCGCCGCCGCCGCCCCCGGGGGATCCCAACGCAGCGCCCCCTCCGGCGGATCCCAACGCCCCGTCGCCACCCCCGCCGGAGCCTGGCCGTGTCGGCAACGCGGCGGGTGGCTTCAGCTACGTGGTGCCCGGCGGCTGGAAGGTATCCGAGGCGACGAATCTCTCCTACGGCCAGGCACTGCTGACGAGAATCCCGCCGGAGGGCGTCACCGACCCGCCGAACGACACCAGCGTGCTGCTGGGCCGCCTGGACCTCAAGCTCTTCGCCGGCGCCGAGGCAGAAAACATCAAGGCGGCCAACCGGCTGGCGTCGGACATGGGTGAGTTCTTCATGCCGTTCCCCGGCACCCGGGTCAACCAGTCGACGACCCCGCTCAACGCGGACGGCATGCCTGGCGCCGCGTCGTACTACGAGGTGAAGTTCACCGACACCAACAAGCCGAACGGTCAGATCTGGGCCGGTGTGGTGGGCAACCCGACAGCACCGGGCACGCCGCGCGGCCAGCGTTCGCCGGAACGGTGGTTCGTCGTCTGGCTCGGTTCGGCCACCAACCCGGTCGACAGGGATGCGGCCGTCGCGCTCGCCAACTCGATCCGGCCGTGGGCGCCCCCGCCGCCACCGCCGCCACCCCCACCGCCTGCGCCGGGCGATCCGAACGTGCCCCCTCCGCCTGCGGATCCCAACGCGCCGCCGGCCCGTCCCCGAGTCGGCGTCCCCGTCCCGGTCGCGCCTGAGAACGCCCAGGGGATGCTGCCCCCGGCTTGACGTCGACGATGAACCGACCCGTACGTCGGGCCGCTACGGCCCGACGTACGGGAGCTGGTTTCCGAGGTTGTTCACGTTGAGCAGGTAGCAATTGGTGCCGCCGAACCCCAGGGCACCGGCCGTCACGCACCGCTCGAACGTGCCGTCGCCGGCGATCGGCCCGTCGCATGTCGTGCCGCCGCCCCACGGTGTCCAGCCGCCCTGACATCCCGCCTGAGCGGGCGCGGCGCTGGCCAGCGCGATGCCCGCGGCCGCGAGCGCGCCGACAGCCAGTGCTATGAGCGTCTTCATCTCGGACCCTTCCTGCCGTGCGCCGCCGACCGCCGGCGGCGCGGACCGATCACATCGCAGCCATGATCTTTGCTGCAATGGGTGTGTGACAGTAGTGCCGGTGAGGACTCTGCGATCCCGCGCTGACCATCTCTGGTTGAGTCGCGCCAACCCCAAGCCGCCCCGATGCCGTGCCGCATCGCGGACACGGCATTGTGCGTGGCTGTCAGCAGTGTGCGCGCCGTATTCACCGTCACCCTCGTCGACCGACCGGCATGCGCAGTGAATTCCCGTCACGGCCGTCCCATGAGGTCGGCGACCTCATCAGATTAGCGCCGAAGTGGCGTCTGCGAAAGTTTGCCGGAAGCGATCATCGGCGGCGTGTGCCGCCACGCTCACATGGTGCCAGGGCCGCCCTCAATCGGCAGCTGAGGTCGCCGCCCCAGAACCGGTACAGCGGCCCGGCGCCGTCGGCGAAGATGCGGTGTTCTGGGGGCGACGCCCCGAGCATCGACGGGTCGGCTGCGCGCAATCGCGCCAAACCGTGACGCTCAGGCGGACAGTTGCCAGACCAGTGCGGCCGCCAGCGCGCCGATCCCGTTGAGCGACCAGTGCAGCGCGATCGGCGCCAGCAGGCTGCCGCTGCGCTTGCGTAGCCAGGTGAACACGAAGCCCGCGATCCCGGTCGCGATGACAGCGAGCACCACGCCGGCCACGGTGCCCAACATGCCGCCGCCGAACAACCGGGTGAAACCGACGTTGCTGCTTGTCAGACCGAGTGACGTGGCGATGTGCCACAACCCGAACAGTAGGGAACCGGCCGCGGCCACGCCGCGGAAACCCCAGGCCCGGTTCAGCGCCCCGTGCAGCACTCCCCGGAAAGCCAGCTCTTCGGGGATCACAGTCTGCAGCGGGATCACGACCAACGAGGCGATCAACGCCCCCGAGATCGTGGCGTAGTTGTTGTTCATGAACATCGGCCGGGTCCACGGCAGCAGTGCGCCGATCGCGACCACCGAGAGCACCACGGCCACCGCGGCCGCCGCGTACCCGGCACCGGACCGCCAGTGCTGGCGTCCCAGTCCGAGCTCGGTCCAGCCCAGCCCCCGCCGACGGACCAGGACGAGCAGGCCCACTGCGGCCGCGGGCACGGTCGCGATGCTGGCCCACGGCGTGGTGAAGTGTGCGACGAGATTGGTGATGGCGAGGACCGCCACGATGACGGCGATGTCGACATAGACCCGCACTCTGGGCAGCGTCGACGGCTGGACGGTTACGGCTGTCATCCGGACCGATGGTACCGGCGCTTGCTGTGCGTCCAGAACTACTCGTTGTCGCCGGTATCCTGCGCCATCGACTGCGCTCCGCCGGGCCGGAAGCCGCTGTCCCATGTCCAGCCCGAGATCGCGGGGTCGTCCTGGCCGTGCTCGCGCGTGTATGCGCGCGCGGCCAACCGAGCGTCGACCATCTCCTGGCGCAGCCCCGCCGCCCTGGTGCCCAGACTCTCGACGCGGTCGATGACATCCATGACCAGATGGAACCGGTCGAGGTCGTTGAGCATCACCATGTCGAACGGTGTCGTCGTGGTGCCGCGCTCCTTGAATCCGCGCACGTGCAGCTGGTTGTGATCGGCGTGCCGGTACGCCAATCGGTGGATCAGCCACGGATAGCCGTGATAAGCGAAGATGACCTGCTTGTCCTTGGTGAAGATCGAGTCGAACTCCCGCTCCGACAGCCCGTGCGGGTGTTCGGAGTCGGGCTGCAGCCGCATGATGTCCACGACGTTGACCACACGCACCTTGAGGTCGGGCAGCCGACGACGCAGGATGTCGGCGGCGGCCACCGTTTCGAGCGTGGGAATGTCCCCGGCGCACGCCAGCACGACGTCGGGTTCGCCGGTCGTTGTGCTGGCCCACTCCCAAATGCCCAGCCCGCGAGCGCAGTGTGCGACCGCTTCGTCCATCGACAGATAGGTCAGTGCGGGCTGCTTGCCGGCCGCGATCACGTTGACGTACTGACGGCTGCGCAAGCAGTGGTCGGCAACCGACAGCAGCGTGTTGGCGTCCGGGGGCAGGTAGACCCGCACCACCTCGGGCCGCTTGTTGGCGACGTGGTCGATGAACCCCGGGTCCTGGTGCGAGGCGCCATTGTGGTCCTGACGCCAGACGTGGGAGGTCAACAGGTAGTTCAACGAGGCGATCGGACGCCGCCAGCTCAGGTGGGCACTGCTGGACAGCCACTTGGCGTGCTGGTTGAGCATCGAGTCGACGATGTGGACGAATGCCTCATAGCAGTTGAACAGACCGTGTCTGCCGGTGAGCAGATAGCCCTCGAGCCATCCCTGGCACAGGTGTTCGGACAGCACCTCCATCACCCGACCGGCCGGTGCTAGTTTCTCGTCATCGGGGCTGGTCTCGGCCATCCAGACCTTGTCCGTCGCCTCGAACACCGGCGACAATCGGTTGGACGCCGTCTCGTCGGGCCCCATGATGCGGAACCGGTCCTGGTTGCGAACGATCACGTCGCGCAGGAACGTGCCGAGCACGCGGGTCGCCTCGGCATTGTCGGCGCCGGGCTGCTCGACGGGCACGGCGTAGTGGCGGAAATCGGGCAGATCGAGGTCGCGTAGCAGCAGACCGCCGTTGGCGTGCGGGTTGTCGCTCATCCGGCGCGTCCCCTCCGGGGCAAGGGCTCTCAGTGCGGGGATCAGCCCTCCGTCGTCGTCGAAAAGCTCATCGGGGCGGTAGCTGCGCAGCCACTGTTCGAGCTGTGCCATGTGCTCGGGGTTGTCGTGCGTCTCCGACAGCGGTACCTGGTGTGAGCGCCACGTGCCCTCCACCTTCTTGCCGTCCACCTCATGCGGACCGGTCCATCCTTTGGGTGTACGCAGGATGATCATCGGCCACAGCGGGCGGCCGGGCTCGTCGTCGAGGCGCGCGGCCCGCTGGATGGCGGCGATCTGGTCGAAGCATTCGTCAAGGGCGGCGGCGAGCTGCTGATGGACGTTGTCCGGATCGTCGCCGGCGACGGTGATCGGCCGGTACCCGTAGCCGTAGAAGAGCGACTCGAGCTCTTCCTGCGGGATGCGCGCGAGCACCGTGGGGTTGGCGATCTTGTAGCTGTTGAGGTGCAGGATCGGCAGCACGGCGCCGTCGGTCACCGGGTCGAGGAACTTGTTGGAGTGCCAGCTTGCGGCCAGCGGTCCGGTCTCGGCCTCGCCGTCGCCGACGACACACGCAACCACCAGATCGGGGTTGTCGAAGGCCGCGCCGTAGGCGTGCACCAGCGCGTAGCCCAGCTCGCCACCCTCGTGGATGGAGCCTGGCGTCTCCGGCGCCACGTGGCTGGGGATGCCGCCGGGAAAGGAGAACTGGCGGAACAACTTGCGCAGTCCGTCGACGTCTTCGCCGATGTTCGAGTAGACCTCGCTGTACGTGCCTTCGAGATACGCGTTGGCGACCAGGCCGGGGCCACCGTGCCCCGGTCCGGTGATGAAGAGCACGTTGGCGTCGCGCTCCCGGATGATCCGGTTGAGGTGCACGTAGAGGAGGTTGAGACCCGGGGTGGTGCCCCAGTGCCCGAGCAGTCGCGGTTTGACGTGCTGGGCCCGCAATTCCTCGCGGAGCAGCGGATTGTCGAGCAGATAGATCTGCCCTACGGACAGATAGTTGGCGGCCCGCCAGTAGGCATCGATGAGCAGGAGTTGCTCGGGGGACAGGGTCGGGGAGAGCGCGGTCTCACTCATTGCCGTCCCGTACCCGATTGTGGGTTGCATTATGTGTTACCGCGTCCACGCCGCGTGGCCGGACGCCGGGCGGATCAGTCCGTCGTGCCACACTAGGAGTTGACACGTGTCAACTGAGCGCAGAGGAGCGTCGATGCCTTCGTCCGCCCACACTCCCGTGCTCGTCGGCTACGGACAGGTGAACCAGCGCGAGGACCGAACCGACATCGAACCCGTCGACCTGATGGAGGCCGCGGCCCGCGAGGCCGCCGACGCGCGGGTGCTCGAAGCGGTCGATGCGGTGCGAGTGGTGAACTTGCTGTCCTGGCGCTACCGCGACCCGGGCCTGCTGCTGGCCCAGCGCATCGGCGCCCAGAAGGCCGCCACCCGGTACACCGGGATCGGTGGGAACGTCCCGCAAAGCCTGGTCAACCAGGGATGTCTGGACATCCAGTCCGGGCGCCACGGCGTCGTGCTGATCGCGGGAGCCGAAACCTGGCGGACGCGAACGCGGCTACGTGCCGCGGGGGAGAAGCCGAACTGGACGCGGCAGGACGAGTCCGTGCCGATGGCGGACGGCGCCGACGAGGACGTGCCGATGGCCGGGGACGCCGAGCACCGCATCCAGCTCCGAGCTCCCTCCCACGTCTACCCGATGTTCGAACAGGCCCTTCGCATCGCGGCCGGGGGGACGCCCGACGGGCACCGCCGCCGGATCGGTGAACTGTGGGCGCAGTTCTCCGCGGTCGCCGCCGAGAACCCGCACGCCTGGCGCCGCGACGCCCTGGCCGCGGATGCGATCTGGCAGCCGGGCCCAGAGAACCGGATGATCAGCTGGCCCTACCCGAAGCTGATGAACTCCAACAACATGGTCGATCAGGGCGCGGTGCTCGTCCTGACCTCCGTCGAGAACGCCCGGCAGCTGCGGATCCCGTCGGACCGCTGGGTGTACCCATATGCCGGCACCGATTCACATGACACCTACACCATCGGCGAGCGCGCAGAGTTCCACCGGTCGCCGGCGATCCGAATCGCCGGTCAGCGGGCACTGCAGCTGGCGGGCGCCGCGATCGAGGACATCGAACTCATCGACGTCTACTCGTGTTTCCCGTCTGCGGTCCAGGTGGCGGCCACCGAACTCGGCCTGCCGGTCGGTGATCCGGCCCGGCCGCTCACCGTGACAGGAGGACTGACCTTCGCCGGCGGCCCCTGGAGCAACTACGTCTCACACTCCATCGCCACGATGGCCGAACGGCTGGCCGCCAATCCGGGACAGCGCGGCCTGATCACCGCCAACGGGGGCTACCTCACCAAACACAGCTTCGGGGTGTACGGCACCGAGCCGCCCCAGGGCGAATTCCGTTGGGAGAACGTGCAGTCGGAGGTGGACCGCGAGCCGACCCGGACGCTCGCCGTGGAGTGGTCGGGTGTCGGAACCGTCGAGTCGTGGACCACACCCTTCACCCGTGACGGTGTCCCCGAAAAAGCCTTCGTCGCCGTGCGGACCTCCGAAGACGAACGCACCCTCGCGGTGATCCACGACCCGCAGGACGCCGCGGCGACCGTCGTGGAGGACATCGCCGGCGCCGCGGTGACCGTCCACACCGACGGCACCGCGCGCCTGGCTGTTTGATCGGGTAGCCGCCGCCGACAAGGTTGGCACCGGTGATCGTCGCCGCGCCACCTGATGCGAAATAGACCACGGCGGCGACTCGGTTGGGTACGGCGTCGTGGCCAGTCCTACCTGGTGGTGGATGTCGGCGGCGGCACCAGCGCTCCGGCGGGCACATCGGTGTACTGCGGTGCGTAGCCGTCGGCGGAAAAGGTGAAGCCCCGCCCGCTGCGTTCGCTGAGACACGACACCCCGAAGGCCTCCTGGACATTGCACCGGAAACCCGCCACGGCCAGGATCTGGTTGAACTGCAGCACGGCCGCCGTTGCGGTGGCGGGGCGCAACGGCTTGTCGAGCGCCACGAATGCGGGGTCACCGTCGCGGCCGACGACGATCGCGTTGGGTGCGGTCTCCTCCCCGGCGGCGTCGGTCACGCTCTCGGGTGCGCCTTCGATGCCGAGGGCCGCGCCGTCTGCGGCTTGACAACCAGCCTGCACCCGCGGCACGACCGCGCATTCCCAGCGTCCCGACGGCGTGGTGAAGAAGTACTGGGTGAAACCGTCGACCGGGGCGCCGAAATGGAAGGCGTTGACCAGGCTGGCGTTGTTCAGGGGCGGTGGAGAGGGTCCGGTGAGCGACGCCGATGTCGCGGTGCCGCCGTCGTCGGTGGTCACCACGGCCGGCCCGGTGCAGCCGGCCAGTACCACGACGGCCAGTGCTGCCGGGATCACAGTTGATTCACGCATGTCGGTGTCCAAGCCTGCCGCAAGTGGTTCCGAGCGTGCCCGCCGGGTCAACCCACGCGGGCGGCGAGCAGCTGACGCAGTGTTCGCGCGTTACGCACCGCGTGTCCGCCGAGATCGTTGTTGAAGTAGACCAGCACCCTGCGACCCTCGGCATCCCACGCGGCGATCCGGTCGGCCCACCGGCCCAGGGCGTCGCCGGGATAGGATCCCGCGTAGCGCGACTCCTGGCTCGGACCGTGCAACCTGAGGTAGACCAGATCGCTGGTGGCTCGCGGTACGCACCGCAGGCCGGCACCGCTCATGATCACGTAGGCGGCGCGGTGCTCTTCGAGCAGGCGATACACCGCCGGCACGTCCCAGGAGGCGTGCCGCAATTCCATCGCGACGGGAATCCAGTCCGGCATGACCGTCAGGAAGTGCGCCAACAGTGCGTCGTCGCGCTCGATGGCGGGATGCAGTTGTACCAGCAGGGCTTCGCGCCGGTCACCGAGCGCGGTCCAGCACCGTTCGAAGCGGTCCACCCACGGCTCCGGGTTCGTCAGCCTGCGGAAATGGGTGAGACCGCGGTGAGCCTTGACGGACATGGTGAACCCTTCGGGCAGCCGCTGTCGCCAGCCTTCGAAGGTCGCGTCGCGCGGCCACCGGTAGAAGCTCGCGTTGAGCTCGACGGTGTCGAACTCCGCGACGTACAGGCTGAGCCGTCTGGCCACCGGTGTGCGCTGCGGGTACAGCACGTCGGTCCAGTGGTCGTAAGACCATCCGGAGGTGCCGATGCGGATCATTGCCTGACCGGTTCGAAGAGCTCGTCGAAGTAGGGTCGCGGCCACGTCCAGGTGTCCCGCGAATCCTGCGGGCGCCGGGTGATCTTCTGTGATGCGCCCATGGCGGTGTCGTTACCCGCGTGCGGCGGCGGTCAATCGGCTACTTGACTTCCAGCACGAATTTCACAGCTCACCCGTACCGGATTCGTCGAATTTGCACTCAGGGTCGTGGCGGCCGAGCGATCACGACCCTGAGTGCAAACCGACTGTCGCCGCTATGCCGCCCGGCTGGCCTCCGCGGCCGATACGATCGCCTGGGCGACGATGTCGGCGACGTCGGTCATCGGTCGAACGTCGAGCGCCGCGAGCACTTCGGCGGGCACGTCGTCGAGATCCGGCTCGTTGCGCTGCGGGATGAACACGGTCGAGAGCCCGGCACGCTGGGCGGCCAACAGCTTCTGCTTGACCCCGCCGATCGGCAGCACGCGGCCGTTGAGCGTCACCTCGCCGGTCATCCCGACATCGGACCGGACCTGCCGTCCGGTCGCCATCGACACCAGCGCGGTCACCATCGTGACGCCGGCCGACGGACCGTCCTTGGGAACGGCGCCCGCCGGCACGTGGACGTGGATACGGCGGTCCAGCGCCTTCGGATCGACGCCGAGCGCCTCGGCGTGGGCCCGCACGTAAGACAGCGCGATCTGCGCGGACTCCTTCATGACGTCACCCAGCTGACCGGTCAACTGCAGACCGGCCTCACCGTCCGTCGAACCCGCCTCGATGTAGAGCACATCGCCGCCCAGTCCGGTCACCGCGAGACCGGTCGCGACGCCGGGCACCGCGGTACGCTCGGCCGATTCCGGCATGAAGCGGGGCCGCCCCAGGTACTGCACGAGATCGGGCTCGTCGATCGTGATCGGCTCGTCGCTGGAGGTGAGCTTCGTGGTCGCCTTGCGCATCGCCTTGGCGAGCAGCCGCTCGAACTGCCGCACGCCCGGTTCCCGGGTGTAGTCGGCGGCGATCTTGCGCAGCGCCGCGTCGGTCACCGTCACCTCATCCTCGGTCAGCGCCGCGCGTTCCCGCTGCCGCGGCAGCAGGAAGTCGCGCGCGATGGCCACCTTGTCGTCGGAGGTATAGCCGTCGATCTGCACCAGCTCCATGCGGTCCAGCAGGGCCTGCGGGATGTTCTCGATCACGTTGGCGGTCGCCAGGAACACCACGTCGGACAAGTCGAGGTCCAGATCGAGGTAGTGGTCGCGGAACGTGTGGTTCTGTGCCGGGTCGAGCACCTCGAGCAGCGCCGCGGCCGGGTCGCCGCGGTAGTCGGAGCCGACCTTGTCGATCTCGTCCAGCAACACAACCGGATTCATCGAACCGGCTTCGCCGACGGCGCGCACGATTCGGCCGGGTAGGGCGCCGACGTACGTCCGCCGGTGACCGCGGATCTCGGCCTCGTCACGCACGCCGCCGAGGGCGACCCGCACGAACTCACGGCCCAACGCCCGCGCGACCGATTCGCCGAGCGAGGTCTTGCCGACACCGGGGGGACCGACCAGCACCATCACCGCACCGGACCCGCGGCCACCGACCACCTGCAGTCCGCGCTGGGCGCGCCGCGCCCGCACGGCCAGGTACTCGACGATGCGATCCTTGACGTCCTCGAGCCCGTGATGATCAGCGTCCAGGATCTCCCGAGCGGCCTTCAGATCGGTCGAGTCCTCGGTCCGGACGTTCCACGGCAGGTCCAGCACCGTGTCGAGCCAGGTGCGGATCCAGCCGCCCTCCGGGCTCTGGTCGTTTGTGCGTTCCAGCTTACCGACCTCGCGCAGGGCGGCCTCGCGGACCTTCTCTGGTAGATCGGCTGCCTCGACACGGGCCCGGTAGTCGGCTCCTTCTCCCGCCCCGTCGGGACCCAACTCGCCCAGTTCCTTGCGGATCGCGGCGAGCTGTTGACGCAGCAGGAACTCCTTTTGCTGCTTCTCCATCCCGGTCCGGACATCCTCGGCGATCTTGTCGTTGACCTCGACCTCGGCCAGATGATCACCCGTCCAGTCGATCAGCAGGCGCAGCCGTTCTGCCACATCGGGAGTCTCCAGCAGTCGACGCTTCTGGACCTGAGTCAGATACGGTGCGTAGCCGGCGGTGTCGGCAAGCGCCGACGGGTCGGTGAGCTCGTTGACGAAGTCGATGATCTGCCAGGCCTCGCGGCGCTGCAGCATCGCCAGCAGGAGCTTCTTGTATTCGGTCGCCAGTTCGCGGGTCTCGTCGGTGATCTCGGGATCGGTCACCTCCTCGACCGAGACCCACAGTGCCGAGCCCGGTCCGCTGGCGCCTGCGCCAATGTGCGCACGGCTCTTCCCGCGGACGACCGCGGCGGTTCCGCTGCCGCCGGGAATGCGGCCGACCTGCACGATCGTCGCGAGAACGCCGTAGGTGGGGTAGCGGTCACCCAGCCTGGGCGCAATGAGCAGCTCACCGGATTCGGTGGCGCGAGCCGCATCTACGGCGGCACGGGCGGCCTCGTCCAGTTCGATCGGCACGACCATGCCGGGCAGCACGATCGCCTCGTTGTTGAAAAGGACGGGCACAACACCCGATGTGTCGTTGGCTTGAGCCATGTGATCCTCCAAAGTTCAGTCAGATCGACTCAACCCTGTCAGGGAAGTGTTTGTTCCCGAGCCCGACCCGGGGGCGGTAGCGCCAGCGCCCGGGTCCACCCGTTGCTTCCCGTCGATATGTGTGACGCAGTGCCGACATCGGCCATTGCGTCACTCCAAGGCGGGTGTCGGCTGCTCGGTGGCCTTTGCCGAATAACCGGAAGGGCAGGGAGCCTGCCGTAGGGACGCGGCAGGCTCCCTGGTTCGGGGGGTCAGGCCCTCGGTTCAGACGGCGCCCTGTGCGCCCAGCACCCGCTGGATGTCCGGCTTCATCTGCTGCAGCTGCTGACCCCAGTAGCCCCAGGCATGTGTGCCATTCGACGGGAAGTTGAAGACCCCGTTGGTCCCGCCCGCGGCGATGTAGTTGTCACGGAAGGTGACATTCGTCCGCAATGTGAAGCCCTCGAGGAACTGGGCTGCCATGAGGTTGCCACCGGAGGTGCCGGCATCGAGCTCCGACGGTGTGCCGGTGCCGCAGTAGATCCATACCCGGGTGTTGTTGGCGACGAGCTGGTTGATGTTGACCATCGGGTCGTTACGCCGCCACGCCGGATCACTGGCCGGGCCCCACATGCTCTCGGCGTTGTACCTGCCGGAATCCTGCATCGCCAGCCCGATCAGCATCGGCCACCAGCCCTCGGAGGGGTTGAGGAAACCCGACAGCGACGCCGCGTAGATGAACTTCTGCGGGTAGTAGATCGAGTATGTGAGCGCCGTGCTTCCGGCCATCGAGATACCGACGACGGCATTGCCGTTGGGCGAAACGCCGCGGTTGGCCTCCAGCCACGCGGGCAGTTCCTGGGTCAGGAACGTCTCCCACTTGTAGGTGTAGTCCTGGCCGTTGCCGCGCGACGGCTGATACCAGTCGGTGTAAAAGCTGGACTGGCCGCCGACGGGCATGACCACCGACAGCCCCGACTCGTGGTACCACTCGAACGCCGGGGTGTTGATGTCCCAGCCGTTGTAGTCGTCCTGCGCCCGCAGACCGTCGAGCAGATACACCGCATGCGGGCCGCCGCCCTGGAACTGGATGCGGATGTTGCGGTTCATGGATTGGGAGAACACGTCGAGGTACTCGACCGGCAGACCCGGCCTCGAGAACGCACCTGCGCTCGCCGACCCCCCGGCGAAGCCGATCAGACCCGGAAGCGTGATCGCGGCGACCGTAACCACCGCCATCCGCCTCCATGTCCGCCTCGCTGTATCGCGGAACTTTCCGACGAATTTCATAACGGCAACCCACCCACCTTTCTTCCATCCCACAAGCAGTGCCGCGCTTATCGAGACTCATGAAACAACGGCCACACCTGTCACAGCCGTACCAACACGATGGCGCGTGATCGCGGTTGGCTAACGATTGCGACTCAGCCCGTTACGAAGGTCCGCATGGCCTCCGCGTGATGTGGGAGTGGGACGGGTATCACCCGATGGTGACATCGAAGTGCGCTGACCCCCACGGGCTGCACCGTTCGTGGACGCCCAGAACCCCCTGTACGTCAACGTGATCAGCGAACTGCGCGCCGGACACAAACGTACACACTGGATTTGGTTCATCTTCCCGCAGCTGCGGGGACTCGGCCGCAGCCCCACCGCGCAGCACTACGGCATCGCCTCGCGCGAGGAGGCCGTCGCCTATCTCGAGCACAAGGTACTGGGGCCCCGGCTGCGGGAGTGCACGCGACTGGTGCTGGCCATCGAGGGCCGGTCAGCCGGTGAGGTATTCGGGTCGCCCGACGATCTGAAGCTGCGATCGTCGATGACGCTGTTCGCCCGGTGCACCGACGACAACGCCGATTTCCTCGGCGTGCTTGAGAAGTTCTACGGCGGTGAGCCGGATCCGGCGACGGTCCAGCGGCTGTCGTGAATGCTCAGGCGGTTGCGACGACGACCCAGCCGTGCGGCGGAACGGTCAGCCGGTCGACCTCCTCCGCAGGCGGTGCCCCGGAGCCGGCGACCACCCGGCCGCGAGGTAGCGTGGTGTCGCCCAGGGATACCCTCAGCGGTGCGTCGTCGACGTTGAGCGCGACCACCAGCGCGTCGTCGCCGTTGCGGGTCTCGTAGACGTACTGGCTGTTGGTCAACTCCACCGCCGACGTCATCGCACGGTGGAGCCACGGATGGCGGCGGCGCAGCCCGATCAGGTACTTGTTCAGCCGGAAGATGTCGGTGTCTTCACCTGGGGGAAAGGTGAACTCGGGACGCACGGCGTCGTCGCCGCCGCGACGGTTCTCCTTGACTCCGCGGTATCCCAGCTCGTCGCCGGCGTAGACGCTCGGCACCCCGCCGATCGTGAACAACAGCACCAGCGCGTGTTCCAGGTGGCGGGGATCGGTCATCTGGCTGGCGATGCGGGTCACGTCGTGGTTGCCGACGAACGTCAACGGCACGAACGTCGCGAGGAACTCGGTGTGCCGCTGCAACGCGTGGTCGAGTTCGTGGAAGTTGCCGTCGTTGAGGCTGCTCCACACCGCTTTCCACAACTCGTACTGGGTGACGGAGTCGAATCCGGCGGCCACGCGGCCCGCATAGTCACCGTGGATCACCTCGCCGACAAACCACGCGTCGCGGTGCCGTTCACGCACTCGCGCAAGCACCTCTGACCAAAAGCGGTCCGGGACGGCGTAGGCGGCGTCCAGTCGCCAGCCGTCGGCGCCGCGCGCCAGCCAGTGCGACATCACCTCCACCGTGTAGTCGACTACGGCAGGCTCGCGGTGGTTCAGCGTGATCAGTTCGCCGTGCCCCTCAAATGTGTCGAACCTGTTGCCGCGCCGCCGAAACCATGCCGAAGCGGGGTGGTCAGGGCCGCCGTCGAGTGCTTCGCGGTAACGGGGGAAGTCGGTGCCGACATGGTTGAACACCCCGTCGAGCAGCACCCGCAACCCGCGCCGGTGCGCCTGGTCGACCAGTTCGTCGAAGTCACCGCCGTCACCGAGCCGCGGATCGATCGTGAAGTGGTCGGTGGTGTCGTAACCGTGTGTCCGCGAGGCGAACACCGGTCCCAGCGCGAGACCGGAGGCGCCGAGTGCGATGGCGTGGTCGAGCCAGTCCACGATGCGCCGCAGCCGGTGCTCGTCGGGTGGGGGTGGGGGATCGGCAGGGAAAGCGCCGACGAACCCCAGTGGGTAGACCTGCCACCAGATGACGTGTTCGACCCACGCCGGCTCTGTCATGAGGCGAACTTCTCCCGGTAGGGGGACTGGATGACGTCGGTCAGTTCCGGCGCCGAGCCGTCGACCGGCACACCCGGCACCACCCGGGCGTGGTCGCCGCCGCCGCGGCCGGGGTGGTCGAGATCCGAGTCGCTGATCGCCACAGGCGGAGTCTACGCAGCGCGCCTCGGTGGTCAGCCGGACCAGCAGTCGCCGACGACGTCGAGGCGGCAGGCGCACGATGACGCTGTGGGGATGTCCGCCCGAGCCACGGCCAGGTTGAGCTGCTGACCGATCGCTGTGACGAGCGGCTCAGATGCGGATCGAGTCCTCAGCGTCACCGATGCCACGGTATGCAGGATTCGGGTGCGGGGCATCGCCGGCGAAACCGCTGGCGGCCGTAGCGAAGCGGCAGTGAACGCCGTGGCGATCGGATCGTCACGATCCGCGAAGTGCTGGTACAAAGCCTGTCGGGTGACTCCGCACGGGCGACGAGATCGTCGACGGCCAGATCGTCGGCGGGCCGTTGCGCGACGAGGGCCGGCGCAGCTTCGCGGATGTGGGACCGAACGGGTTTCGCGCCTGGATCCGCGCCTGGATCCGCACTGTGGTCCGTGCTGCCACGCTGAGCGGGTTGAGCGGAACCGTAGACAAGACCACGAAGTGGGGCGTGCTTTCGGAAACCTCGCCGCCATGGCAGTGAGCGCTCACTCAGTGGCCGGCCACCACGCCACTCTCCTCCACGGCCACCGGCTCCTTGGCTCCCGGCAGGAGACTGCAAGCCGCACAGACGATCCCGAAGAAGACGTAGCCCAGCGCCACCTGTGGGTTGGCCGCCCAGGACACCTCGGGCGCGTGGACCAGGCCGACGAACGACAGCACGGCGCCGACCGCGGAGGCGAGCGCCGCGTAGCGGAACTTCTTCTCCAGGATGAACGTCACCATGGCGCCGAGAATCAACCCGACCAGCACGGCACCTTCGCCCAGGGTCTTGAGCCCCTCGTACACCACGCCTGCGCCGTTCAGCGCCTCCATACCGACGTTGCCGGCCGAGGTTCCCGCCGCGTTGAGCGCGTTGTCGACGAGGCCGTGGGCCCACTGCGCGAGGTTCGGCAGGATCGCCGCGACGACGGCGACCGCATGCAACCGGGGTACCGCCTGGAATGCCTGTGCACCGATCAGCAGACCGATGTACAGCAGGATCGGCACGATCGCAGGCACCGGGAGCACGGCATCGAGAACCCCGAACAGCCCGATGAAACAGAGGACTCCGATGACGACACCGCTGGCCAGCGAGTAGCCCGCTCGCCCGCCCGCGTCCTTCCAGCCCGGATGACCGATGTACACCGCGGGCGGGAAGGGTGAACCGAATGCCGACCCGACCACCGCGCCGGCGCCGTCGGCGAGCAGGACGCTGCGCAGGTTGAAATTGTCTCCGGCTGCGGCGGCGCTCTCGACGTTGCTCATCGCCTCGGTGAAGTTGTACACGCCCAGCGGGATGGCCGTGCCCAGTAGCGGCGCGAGGTCTGCCAGACCGTTGAAGAGCAGGTCGAGACGCAGGTCCGGAATGCCGACGGCGATGTCGGACACGGCCTGTCCGACGTCGGGAGCGGACATGTAACCGCCCGTCCATCCGATCGCGGTGCCGACGAGCAGCGCCACCAGGCCGACGGGGATGTTCCCGGGCACCTTCACGTCCGTGAAGAACCCGATCAGGATGATCGCGAGCACGGGTAGCCCGATCCACGCCGCCTCCCACATCTGCGCGGCCGGGCGCATCGAGATGAATGTGATGGAGATTCCCGCGAGCGTGCCGAGCATCGCCGCCCGCGGGGTCAGCCTGCGGATCCAGGGTCCCACGAACGCGCCGACCATCACGATCACACCGATGAGGAAAGCCCACGCCAACCCGGCCTGCCACGCCTGGATCGGGTCGTCGGTGTTGAGGTAGACCGGCAGCATCACGACGAAGACGACGATGAACAGGTGCGGGACACTGGGCCCGTAGGGCAGCGCCGTCACGTCGTCGCGGTTCTCCCGGCGGGCCAGCCTGCGAGCCAGGAACGTGTAGTACAGGTTGCCGAGGATCAGCGCGACACCGAGCGCGGGCAGGACGGTGCCGAGCACGTCGCCTGCCGGCACCGAGATCACCCCGACCATTAGCCCGGTCAGCGTGAGCACGTTTACCAGGATGTTGAAGCCCAACCCGAAGAACGCGTTGAGGTCGCCCCTGGTCCACCACGGAATCGACAGATTTTCGGCGCGCGCGGGCTCGGCGGGTGGATCTGTCACGTCGGTGGTCATGGTGTCTCCTCACACAGCGGTGGTCGTCATCTCGTCCAGCGCCGGGATGACGGCCGCGCTGCCGGCTACCCAGCCGAAGATGCCGCCCTGCGCCTTGATCATGTCCAGCCCGATACGCTGGAACTCCGGGAAATACGAACCGACACAGTCGGATACGACCAGGCACTCGTAGCCGCGGTCATTGGCCTCGCGGGTGGTGGTGTGTACGCACACCTCGGTGGTCACGCCGGTGACCAGGAGCTGCGTGATCCCTGCCGCGGTGAGAATCTCCTGCAGGTCGGTGGCGTAGAACGCCCCCTTCCCGGGTTTGTCGATCACCACTTCACCCGGTAGGGGCGACAGTTCGTCGACGATGTCGTGTCCGTACTCACCGCGGATGAGGATGCGCCCGTACCGGCCCGGGTCCCCGATGCGTTTGGCGGGTGCGCCCCGGTTGAGCTTGGCCGGCGGACAGTCCGAAAGGTCTGGCCGGTGGCCTTCGCGAGTGTGGATCACCATCACCCCGGCTGACCGGGCAGCCCCGATGAGGGCGGCTAACGGCGGCACCACCCTTTGCAGCTGTCCGACGTCGTTGCCGAGGCTCTCCCCGAAACCGCCGGGCAGCAGGAAGTCCCGCTGCATGTCGATTACGACCAGTGCCGTCTTGCCCACCTTGAGCAGAAAGGGCGTCGGTTCGGCAGGAAGACCGACGGTCTCATTCACGCGTGCTCCTCGGACGGTTCGACGATCTCGAAGGGGGCGGCCCGTGCGCGCGGCTCGTCGAGTAGCTGCGCCGCCAGGTGCAGGACGAGGTCGTCGGTCAGCGCGGCGCCGAGCAGCATCGCGCTGGCGGGTCTACCGTCGGTGGTGAGGCCCACCGGTACGGCAACGCCGAGCAGGTCGAGCAGATTGCCGAAATGGGTGTAGTGCCCGAGCATCGCGTTGGTGTCGATCGGCCGCTCGAGCACCTCGCCGACGGTGAAGGTGGTCCCGATGGTCGGTACGACGAGCACGTCCATCTGCTTCCACAACCGTCCCACCATCGCCTTGAGCTCCTGCAGGGACTGCAACGCCGCGAAGGCGTCGACTGCGGTGTAGCGCTGTCCACTGCGAAGGACGTCGCGTACCACGGGGTGGATCGAGTCCGGTCGTACGGCAAGGAACTCCCCGAACTCCACCAGCCGCTCCGCCACCCATGGTCCCTGGTAGAGCAGCGCACCGGCGGCCAGGAACGGCTCCAGTGAGACGTCCACGACGGTGTACCGGCGTGCGAGGTGGTCGCGGAATGTGAGATGGGCACGGCGCATCTCGACGTCTCCGAAGAACTCCAGCTGTTCGACGGTCGGCAACCCCACCCGGATGTCGGAGCCGTCGTGGAGCGGGCCGCGGTCACGCGACCACGGGTCGTCGTCGTCACGGTCCATCATCACGTCCACGACGCGGTCCACGTCGCCGATGCACGTGGCCATCACGCTGAGGCAGTCCAGTGACTTGCACGCCGGTACCAGCCCCACCGTGCTGATCAGCCCTCGCGAGGGCTTGTACCCGATGACCCCGTTAAGCGCCGCGGGCACCCGGCCGGATCCGGCGGTGTCGGTCGCCACGGCGAACGGCACCTGCCCGAGCGCTACCGCGAGCGCCGAGCCAGAACTCGAACCACCGGAGATGATCCCACCGCCGTAGACACTGCGGGGGACGGTGTAGGGGGTGCGCGTTCCGTTGAGCCCGGTAGCGAATTGGTCGAGGTTGGTCTTGCCGACATACAGCGCTCCGGCGTCCAACAGCCGACGCACAGCAGGAGCGGTCGCGGTCGCGACGTAGGCGTAGTCCGGACACGACAGGGTGGTCGGCACACCCTCGACGTCGATGCTGTCCTTGACGCCGAACGGCACGCCGTACAACGGCAGCGTGCGGGCGCCGGGACGCTTCTCGATGTTCTCGGCGGCGGCGAGCAGTTCGTCTCTCGGCACCGTCGATAGCCAGGTACCGTCGTCGGCGCCGGACGCGATCGCATCGGCGACCCGAGCCGCGGTCTTGACCGGTGACCCCGTGCCGGCCGCATGCGAGGCCAGGATCTCCGCGACGGACGGCCCTGTGGTAGGACCGCTTTCACCAGGCATAACTGTCGATTGTCGGCAGGATGATGGCGTTCGCGGGTCGGCCGTGTGTCGATCGTGTTAGCAACGCGCATGCGCCAACCCGATCGCACATCGCGCGTCGACGGCTACAAGGCCTTCGCGGTCGGCCACCTCGCCTACGACGGGGTCACGGTCGAGGCCGAGGGAATGTTCACCCCGCCCAGGCGGGCTCGGGGATAGGCGTGATCGCCGCGAGGCTGCGGGTGATCGCCGCCAGTTCGGTGACGAGCACGCGGGCACCGCTGCTACCCGTGACGGTGTGGGCCACTTCGCGGACCCGGCGGTCGGCCGCCATCACCTCGGGCAGGTCGATGGTCCACAGCGCGGCCGGGTTCAGCGGCGCCCCGCGCAACGCGTCGACGTAATCGTCGACCGCGGCGACGAACTCGGGGCTAAGCGCCACCGGTTGGGCGGGCAGGTTGCTCTCCATCGTGGTGCAGGCCCCGGTGATCGCGTTGAGCGCTGTGCGTAGGGACCGCAGCCACTGCCGCTGCATCGGATCCTGCAACCGGGTGGCGCCCGAGGCGGCCTCGAAGGCCGCCCGGGCGCGGTAGGCCCGTTGCCACGCCGCGGCCAACGCATCCGCCGGCCGGTCGAGTTCGTGCACGAACGCCCGCACCACCATTGCCGCGTAATCGATCTCCGTCATCAGCAACTCACCAGCGCGCTGACGCAGCCGGATCAGCGCGTCGTCGGGCAGCGTGACGTGGGCGACGAGGGCGAGCCCGCCACCGATCGCGACCGCCACCAAGCGGTGGATCACCGCGGTGCTCTCCACCGGATCCACGACCCCGAGCAGGAACACTACGGCCGCCGCCAACGCCGCGCTGGTCGCGATGTACCCGAAGCCCCACACGGCGTAGGCCACCCCGACGAACACCGCCGCGCTGATCGCCGCCACCATGCCCGCCGGCGGCCACAGCAGACTGATGGCGGAGGCCACCAGGATGCCCCCGGCGATCCCGGCCAGCCGCCCGGCGCAGCGGGTGTAGGTGTGCGCAGTCTCCGGCCGCACGATCAGCAGGACAGTCAGCGCGATCCATGAGGCCTCACGGAGGTCGGAGAAGCGCGCCACCGCCACGGCGACCGCGGTGGCGGCGGCCAGGCGGGTCGCATGCCGTAGCACCGGCGACGTCGCTGCCAGGTGCCGGCGTAGGACACTCGCCGATCCGGTCAGCGAACCCCTCAGGTCCGGTCCGCGCAGCCGGCCGAAACGCAGCACCGCTGCCTCATGCAGTTGTTCGGAGACACGTCGCGCGGCAGCGGCACCCGGTCCGGTGACGGCCGCGGCGGCGGTATCGACCCGCTGCAGGGCGCGGTCGGCTCCGCGGTGTGCGGCGATCCCGTGTTCGGCGATCGCGTCGAGAAACTCGCCGGCTGCCAATGACAGATCCGTGAGATCGGCGTCGGTGCGGCGCAGTGCGACAAGCGTCGCGGCGATCCGTTCGGGCAGCTGGTATCCGAGTTGATACGCCTTGGGGCGCTGGTATTGCGGGATGTTGGCGAACACCTCGCGCAGCCACGTCAGCTGCGCCGGGTCGAGCGTTGTGTCGGTATCGGTGGCCAGCCGCCTGGCGTCTTGCGCCAGCGACCGGTGCGCCCGGGTGAGGGCCTGCTGTTGCGCGCGCCACCGCTGCGGGGGACGCAGCCACACCAGCAGCGCCTGCACCAGGCCGGTGACCACCGTCAACGTCGCGGTGGCCAACACCTCGGACAGCGGCATCGCATCCGACGGGGTGATCACGAGCAGACCGGCTGCTGCGGCGGCGACGAAACCGGCGTTGGCGCCCAGCGCCCACTGCATGCCTGCCACAAAGCACCAGCCCGCCACCGTCGCGACGAACAGGGCGTCGTGTTCGGTGGTCAACGAGCCCAGCAGGGCGGCAGCACCCACCTCGACCGATGCGATGACCACGATGGGCAGCCGCCGTCCGGGGGTGTCTTGCAGCGCGATCGCGCCGGCGATGATGCCGGCTCCCGTGGTCCACATCGCCGCGGTGGGTGAGATCGCATAGAGCGCCAGCGCTGTCAGCGCCAGTACCCCCGACAGGCTGCGGACGACCGCACCGACTCCCGGCGTGGTCAGCCCAACCGTCTCCATCATCCGGCTGTCGACGTGCACGCGATCATTCTCCCCCCGAGGTGCCGACGGCCGGTCGTGAGCTCCTGGGTCTCGGCCGATCCCCGAGCCCGGTGGTCGTGAAGACACCGTCGTGGACCCGACGGGGCTGAAACGCAGGGCCGAAGCTAGTTGGCTCCCAGCCGCGAGGGGCAACCGTTGTGTTGCGCCGAGCAGGCGTCGACGCTGTGTGCCTCGATGATCGCCCGCAGGGTGCGACGACAGCGGCCGCACTCGCTGCCCGCGCCGCAGGCCTCCGCGATCTCCTTGGACGTCGACGCCCCGGCGGCGACGACATCGTTGACGACGTGACTGGTGACTCCCACGCACAAGCAGACGAACACGCCGGACCTCGCTATTCCTCGACGTCGACGGCCATGACCTGGGTCAGCTTGCCCACGAACAGCGTGGGGTAGGCGCCGAGGCCTGCCCTCGACATCCATTCGGCGGAGGCGTCGGGGTGGTCGATCCACTGCCGGGCGTTCGCCTCGTCGTCGAGCTCTTGGAGGATCAAAACCTCCTGGCCGTCATCGAGTGCCTGGTAGACCCAGACCTTGCGGACACCGGCCGCCCGGAACCGGTCGAGTCCGTCGTGCACCTCGGCCAGCAGCGCCTTCACGTCGTCGACGGCTGCCATCGCTCCGACAACGACCCCGGCGACGTGGCGTGCCGGGGAGGGACCGTCGAGGTCTATCTTCTCGACGACCTCCCCGCCGAACACCGGAGGGATGTCGTCGACCCCTGAGATGTCGAACCATTCGAATATCGCGGGCGAACGGAGCACCTCCCGCACGGATCTGGGATGGCGGATGCCGATGGTCGTCAGAACACGCCCCGCCTCGCAGATAGACGTGTAAAGCACCACATGGTGAGCGCCTATCGAATTCAGAGGCGCTTTTTTTGTCTGGAGCCATGCCCACATCCGCTGGGGATCGTCGACGCGGAAATCGCACGCGAGAATAAGTGAGTGGAGGTCATGCTCACCCATTGTTGCCCGCCTGTCAGATGTCTGCGCCCGCATGTTAGCCCAGTCTAACCTTGCTTAGGGCAGCCAGTCCAGAGAACCCGGCCCGCGATGCGGCCAGCAACTCGCGGGTGTGCTACCGCGCTCCGAAAACACGCCGGTGTCAAGCCGAACAGGCCGCCCCTGCTAGTGGTCGGCACTAGATTGCTTGAGTACCGCAAAATGCCGGAGTACCGCAAAATTGCCGGAGTACCGCAAACAGTGAGGCATAGCGCCCCACAGTCTCGAGGAGAAGTCCATGCAAGGCGATCCCGATGTCCTGAAATTGCTCAACGAGCAATTGACGAGCGAATTGACAGCGATAAACCAGTATTTCCTCCACTCGAAGATGCAGGAGAACTGGGGCTTCACCGAATTGGCGAGCCACACTCGGGATGAATCTTTCGATGAAATGCGCCACGCCGAGGCCATCACCGATCGAATTCTTCTCCTGGACGGCCTCCCGAATTACCAGCGCCTTTTCTCACTGCGGGTGGGCCAGACCCTGCGCGAACAATTCGAGGCGGACCTCGCCATCGAGTACGAGGTAGTCGGCCGGCTCAAGCCGGGCATCGTCATGTGCCGGGAGAAGGGCGACGCCACCAGCGCCAACCTGTTCGAAACCATTCTCGCCGACGAAGAGAAGCACATCGACTACCTCGAGACGCAGCTCGAGCTGATGGACAAGCTCGGCGAGCAGCTCTACGCGGCGCAGTGTGTGTCGCGTCCTCCGCAGTAGCGCCCAACCGCCGAACCGACTGACTGACCCTCGCCATTCTGGGTAACCGGAGGCGCGGATCGGTTCGGGTCGGACGTCAACGGAGGGAGATCGGAGTGGCCACCGTAATTTTTATAGCCAAGCTAACGATGTAGGTTCGGCATCTCGACGGAAGGTACGTATGGCGAGTTCGCCCCCACCCACCGCGGCCGCGCCCGAAGCCGACGGCGCGCTGGTCCCTCCGCAACGGCGCAACCTGGTGTTCGCAGCCGTACTACTGGGCATGCTGCTGGCCGCGCTCAACCAGACGATCGTCGCCACGGCGCTCCCGACAATCGTGGCCGATCTCGGCGGCGCGGGGAACCAGAGCTGGGCGGTGACGAGCTATCTGCTGGCATCGACGATCGTCACCGCGATCGTCGGCAAGCTCGGTGACCTTTTCGGCCGCAAGGCGGTGTTCCAGTCGGCGGTGCTGTTCTTCCTCGCCGGTTCGGTACTGTGCGGGTTCGCGGGCTCGATGAGCATGCTGGTAGCCGCGCGGGCAATCCAGGGTATCGGTGGCGGGGCGCTCATGGTCACGGCCATGGCGGTCATCGGTGAGGTCATCCCACTGCGCGACCGCGGCCGCTACCAGGGGGCGTTGGGGGCCGTCTTCGGCGTCACCACCGTTATCGGCCCGTTGATCGGCGGCTTCTTCACCGACCACCTCACGTGGCGCTGGGCGTTCTGGATCAACGTGCCGGTGGGCATCGTGGTGTTCTTGGTGGCCGCCGCGGCGATCCCGGCCCTGAGCAGAGCCGCCGGCCGTCCCAAGATCGATTACGCAGGCATGATCTTCGTGGGCCTGGGTGCCTCCGGTTTGACCCTCGCGACGAGCTGGGGCGGGGCCGAGTACGCGTGGACGTCGCCGGTCATCATCGGCCTGTTCGTCGCCTCAGCGCTGGCGCTGGCGGTGTTCACCCAGGTCGAGCGGCGGGCCGCCGAACCGATTCTGCCGATGCCGCTGTTCGCCAGCCCGGTGTTCACGGTGTGCTGCACACTGTCGTTCATCGTCGGCTTCGCGATGCTCGGAGCACTGACTTTCCTGCCAACCTTCATGCAGTTCGTCGACGGCGTCTCGGCCACCGAGTCGGGCCTGCGGACTCTGCCGATGGTGGCGGGACTGCTCATCACCTCCACGGGCAGCGGTGTCCTCGTGAGCCGCACCGGGCGGTACAAAATCTTCCCGGTCCTCGGTACTGCGATCATGATGGTGGGTTTTCTGCTGCTGTCACGGCTTGACGCCACCACGCCCCTATGGCAGCAGTCGCTTTATCTGTTCATCCTCGGCGCCGGCATCGGCCTGTGCATGCAGGTTCTCGTCCTCGTCGTGCAGAACACCGCCAGGTTCGAAGACCTCGGCGTCGCCACCTCCGGGGTGACGTTCTTCCGCGCCATCGGCAGTTCTTTCGGTGCGGCGGTCTTCGGGTCGCTGTTCGCCAACTTCCTCGACGACCGGATCGGGACCGCTCTGCTGCGCAGTGGTGCACCGCCGATCGCCGCCGAGTCCCCGCAGGCGCTGCACAGCCTGGCCCCCGATGTCGCGGCGCCGATCGTCAACGCGTACGCCGACTCGCTCGGCCTGGTGTTCCTGTTCGCTGCCCCAGTCGCAGCCGTAGGATTCCTGGTGGCACTGCTACTCAAAGAGGTGCCGCTGCGGGAGATGCAGCCCAGCAGCCCCGTCGACTTGGGCGAGGGCTTTGCGGTGCCCGGTGCCGAATCCTCCGAGCACATGCTCGAATCCGCGGTCGGCCGGTTGCTGCGCGACTCACCCGACATCCGGTTACGGTCGGTGGCTGGACGGCCGGGGTGCGAACTTGACGTCGCGCGGCTGTGGGCGCTGTTGCGGATCTACCGCCACAACCAGGTTTTCGGCTCCGCCCGGTTGAGCGAGATCGCCCACCGGCTGCGCATTCCCTGCGAGGTGGTCGAACCCGTCTTCGACGATCTGGTGGCCACCGGATACGCCGTCCGGACCGGAGATCTACTGTGGCTCAGTCAGTCGGGAGTCCGTCAGGTGGATGCCGTGTCCTCGGCGTTCGTCGGGATGATCGTCGACAAGCTCGCCAAGTCGCCGACGTTCGAGGGCCGACCGGACCGGATGCAGGTGGAGGCGGCGCTGGAGCGGATCACCCATCGCATGCTCGTACAGCGCGATTGGGAATGGGACGACGAACTGCAACGCGCTCGGTGAATGCGGCGTGCGCGTGCATGCGGTCGTGGGCGGAATCGGGCGTCTGCCCACGACTTTGCCGATGACGACGTGACGGCCTTCGCCGCCCGCTCACCCGATTTCGGTGCCGCCATGGTCTCGTCAGTCACGCCGTCTACACCAGGGGCCGGTTGCTCTGCGGTGGGGAACCAGCGCACGTCGTCACGAAGACGAGGAACCTCTACCGAATACAGCGACCGGTCACTCACCTGCGGGGTACAGGGTCGGTATGGGCAGGGTCTCGCACCCTCGACAGCTCCAGAGCTGCACGTCACTTTGTAGCTTCCGGACGCCGCCGGGCGGTCACCGGGTGAAGAATGGTCGCCATGGCAGCCAAACCCCTCGCCGCAGCCGCCATCGCGCAGCTGGAGTCCGACGGTGTCGCCACCCTGATCGGGACGGTCGTCAACCCGGCAGGGCTCACGCATGCCAAGACGGTTCCCCTACGCCGGATGGGCACGTTCGTGGACCCGGGACTCGGTGCCAGCCCGGTCTGGCACGCCTTCACCATCGATCAGGCGGGCATCGTGTTCGGTAACTCCATCAGCGTCGTCGGTGATCAGCGGATCCGCATCGACCTGAGCGGGCTGCGCATCCTGGGTGACGGATTGGCCTGGGCACCGGGCGGATTCTTCGACCAGGACGGCGGACCCGATCCGTACTGCAGCCGGGGCGCGCTGCGCCGCGTGGAGGACCGGTTGTCCGCGGCGGGGCTGACGGCCTCGGTCGGCCATGAGATGGAGTTCGTCCTGGTCGAGCCGGACGGCAGCCGCCTGCCGTCGACGCTGTGGGCGCAGTACGGGCTGGCAGGGGTGCTCGAGCACGAGGGGTTCGTCCGAGACGTCACCGATGCGGCGACGAGTTCGGGGGTGCCGATCGAACAGTTCCATCCCGAGTACGGGGCAAACCAGTTCGAGATTTCCCTACCGCCGATGCCGCCCGTCGCCGCCGCCGACCTACTGATACTCATGCGGATCATCGTCGGTCGAGTGGCCCGCCGGTACGGCATGCGAGTCAGCCTGTCACCCGTCCCGTTCGCCGGCAGCGTCGGAAATGGAGCGCACCAACACTTCTCCTTGCTGCGCGACGGCGTACCGTTGTTCTCCGACGGTTCCGGGGCCCATGGGATGACGGCGGAGGGCGAGTCCGCCGTCGCCGGCCTGGTCGCCGGCCTACCCAAGGCGCAGGGCGTGCTCTGTGGGTCGTTGCTGTCCGGCCTGCGCATTCAGCCAGGTCATTGGTCCGGCGCCTACATCTGCTGGGGCACCGAGAATCGCGAAGCCGCGGTGCGGTTCCTGCAGGGCGGGCCCGGAAACGTGCACGGCGCCAATGTCGAAGTGAAGGTGGTCGACCCGTCGGCGAACCCGTACCTCGCATCGGCAGCCATTCTCGGCCTGGCGCTCGACGGCATCGAACGCGAGTCGACGCTGCCGCCGGAGACCGACGTGGACCCGGCGTTGCTCTCCGAAGCCCAACGCGCGCAGGCAGGGACGGTGCTGCTGCCAAACCGCCAACTCGACGCGTTACGCGCCCTGGAAGGCTCCGCGTCGATGCGCCGCATCCTCGGCGACGCTGTCGTCGACGCCGTAGTCGCCGTGCGCCGTTACGAGGCGGAGCATTTCGGAGTTCTGTCGCCGGAGGAGCAAGCCGACAAGTTCCGGATGGCCTGGAGCGGCTGACCGCGCCCCCTCACGTCTAGCCGGTTCCGTCGAACACCCAGGAGTACATCACGGCGACGCGGCATATCGGCGTAGATGCCGTAGATGCCGTAGATGCCGTAGTGGTGTTCATGCCGAGCACGGCCCCGGCGAGCTCGGGCAATTCCGTCCGACGGTGCGGTGAGGGGTGGATACTCGCCACCGTGACACTTTTCCAGCGATATATCGCCGAGGAGATCGCCACCGACCATGTCGACGGATTGCTGTCGCGGCGTGAGGCGTTGCGCAGGCTCTCACTGCTCGGCATCGGCACCGCAGGCGCAACGGCATTGTTCGCCGCCTGCAGCGAGGACAAGCAGCCGGAAGCCGAGGTGCCGGTGACCTCGAGCGGCGCCGCCACGGTCAGTGCGCCACCGCCCGGATCGGAGAACGCGGTGCCGACGAAGCCGGTCACCTGGGCCGGCCCGCGCGGCGAACTGCAGGGCGCTTGGGCGGCGGCAGACAAGCCGCGCGGCGCCGTGCTGGTGATCCACGAGAACAAGGGACTCAACGACTACATCCGGTCCATCGCCGGCCGGTTCGGCGGCATCGGCTATTCCGCGCTGGCGATCGATCTGCTCTCCGGGCAGGGCGGCACCGCTACGTTCGCCGATCCCGCCGAGGCCACGGCGGCGCTGGGCAAGCTGCCGGCCGAGGAGGCTGTGGCCGATCTGAAGTCCGGTATCGACGAGTTGGCGCGCCGGGTCCCGGACCGCAAACTCGCGGCGGTGGGGTTCTGCATGGGCGGAGGCATGGTGTGGCGTCTGCTGGCCGCTGGGGAGCCACGGCTGGCCGCGGCGGTGCCGTTCTACGGGCCCACCCCGGAGAACCCCGACTTCTCCGGCTCCAAGGATGTCGCAGTACTTGGTGTCTACGCCGCCGAGGATCACCGGGTGAACGCAAGCAAACCGGCCGCGCGCGCGGCGTTGGAAAGTGCCGGCATGCAGTTCGAACTCGTCACCGAGCCCGACGCCAATCACGCCTTCTTCAACGACACCAGTGAGCGCTACGACGCCACAGCCGCCGCTGACGCGTGGAAACGCGTGCAGGAGTGGCTCTCGCGCTACGTCGGTTAGCCGTTGCGGGCCAGCGACCTCCTTGTCGGCCTCACCACCTTCAACATCGGTCAGCCGCCGAGTCACGCGGGTTGGCATAACTCAGCCGCCGTCCACCCTATTCGGGCTCGTCGTCGTCCTTTGCGCTGAGGTAGCGGTGGGGGTGGAAGTGGTGGTTGAGGCGGGGTTGGCCGGTGTCGTGGTGTTTTGGTGGGTTCCAGTGGGTGCGGCCGTTGCCGGGGCGGTGGGTGGTCCAGCCGGTTTTGTCGATCATGAGGTTGGCGGGTTGGCAGGCCAGGGTGAGGTTGTCGATGTCGGTGCGCCCGCCGGTGCGGTAGTCGTGGGCGTGGTGGGCTTGGGTCCAGTAGAACGGCGCGGTGCAGTGCGGGTGGGTGCAGCCTTTGTCTCTGGCGAACAGGGCGAGGCGTTGGGCGGTGGTGGCGGTGCGTTTGGCGCGGCCGAGGTAGAGGATTTCTTCGGTGTGGTCGTCGAACACCGCCAGGTAGTGCCGGGAGGTGGCGGCCATGCGGATCAGGTCGCGGAGGGGGAGGCGGTTGCCGCCGCCGGTGTGGGCCCATCCGGCGGCGTGTTCGAGTTCGCTGAGGGTGGTGCTGGCGACGATGGTGGCGGGCACGCCGGCGACCTGACCGAGCCGGCCTGAGGCCACGGTGTCGCGCAGGACGGTTTTGATGGCGTCGTGGTGGCGTTGGCCGGCGGTGCGGTGGTCGCGGCCGGTGCGGGCGGCGTCGTGGGTGTCGTCGTGGGTGTCGTCGTGGGCGGCATCGTGGGTGTCGTGGTCGTGGTGGGTGTCGTGGTGGGGCAGGTTGGCGCCGGGGGCGGCGTGTTTGGCCAGCACCACATCGAGGAAGGCCCGGAATTCGGGGTCGATCCAGCCGTCGAGGTGGCTCATCCCGTCGGCCTGCTGGCGGCCTACCGTGACGGTGCGGCGGCGTTGTTGGGTGGGGTAGTCGGGTTCGGCGCCGTCCTGGTCGATGTGGGCCAGCAGGGTCTCGGCGACTTTGCGGAAGTCCTCGGGCACCAACGTCTGCGCGTGGGTGACGAGGTCGTGTTCGTAGTCGTCGCGGCGGGCGAACGACACCCATGTCGGCAGTCTTTTCACGAAGTCCTGGATGATCCGCACATGGGCGACGCCGATGTCTCCGCGGGCTACTGCGTCAGCGGTGTGGGCGAGGTCGTTTTGGACGCGTTCGCCGGTGAGGGTGTAGCGGGGGCCCAGTTGTGTGGCGTCGGTGAGTCGTTGTGTGGCGTCTTTCTGGGTGATCCGTAGGTGGTTGGCCAGCACTTCGCGCAGGGAGGTGGCGCCGAGGCGGTGGGGGTCGGCTTCGGCGATCAGCCGCCCGGTCAACCGGTGCTCGACACTGGGCACGGCCCATACGGCGTGTTTGATGCGGTCGAGTTCGGCCAGCAGTTGCCGGTGTGGCAGGTCGTCGATGGGGGCGGTCTGCAAGTCGGTCACCGCCGCCAGCAGGCGGTCGACCGCGCCGTGAAAGTCCCCATCCATATCTCGAACACTAGTTCGAACCACCGACAAAACACCGCGAATTGGGACAGCAGAAACCCAAGTCCTGCACAACCCACGGCATGGCGCGGACAAGCATGCACGGTTGCGAGACGGTGGAGAGTTCACGGCCCGTTCAGGCGCCGGTAGATACGCCGCCGCGCACCGCACAAATGCGTCGCGTTGCATCGAGGCATGCGGGTGGTGCAGGTCGCCAATTTCTACGGTCCACGCTCTGGCGGCTTACGTACCGCGGTAGACCGGCTCGGCGCGGAGTACTGCGCAGCCGGGCACGAGGTGTACCTCGTCGTCCCCGGGCACCGCGCAGAGACCGAGCAATTACCCAGCGGGGTCGCACGGATCACCCTGCCGGCCCGCCTCATTCCGTTCACGGGCGGCTACCGCGCTGTCCTGCCGGGTCCGGTGACCGCTTTGCTCCATGATCTGAAACCCGACGCGATCGAGGTGTCCGACCGGCTGACGTTGCGGTCGCTGGGAGGTTGGGGTCGACGCCACGGTGCGGCGACGGTGATGGTCTCCCACGAACGCCTCGACCGCCTCGTCGGTCAGGTGCTGCCTGGCCGCGTCGCTCGTGCGGTCGCCGATGTCGCCAACCGCCGCACCGCGAGCAGTTACGACACCGTGGTTTGTACGACGGCCTTCGCACGGACGGAATTCGACCGGATCGACGCCACGAACGTCGTCACCGTTCCGCTGGGGGTCGACCTCGACCAGTTCCACCCGCGCCGGCGGTCCGATGAGGTGCGACAGCGGTGGGCGACCCACGACCAGACACTTCTGGTGCACTGCGGTCGGTTGTCGGTCGAGAAGCATGCGCACCGCAGCATCGACACGGTTGCAACACTGCGTGATTCAGGTGTCGACGCCCGCTTGGTCGTAGTAGGGGAGGGACCGCTGCGGCAGCGCCTCGAACGTCAGGCCGCCGGCCTACCGGTGGATTTCACCGGCTACATTGGCTGTCGCGACACCGTGGCGGGCATCCTGGCGTCCGCCGACGTCGCGCTCGCACCGGGACCGCATGAGACTTTCGGCCTGGCTGCGCTCGAAGCGCTGGCATGCGGAACACCCGCCGTCGTGTCGCGCACGTCGGCGCTCGCCGAGATCCTCACCGCCGACAGTGGGGCATCGGCCGACAACGATCCCGAATCGCTCGCCCACGCGGTCAGCGCGGTGATCCGGAAACCGGAATCATTGCGTCGCAGAAATGCCCGTCGACGGGCTGAACAGTTCACCTGGCCGCGTGCCGCGGCGGGCATGCTCGCCGCACTCGAAGCGCGTTAGCCGGCGCGGTGGCACCGGGGAACCGTTTAGCCGTCGGCGCGGACGGGCACCCGTGACCAGCGGGAGGGTCGACAGCCTGACGCGCCCGCCCAAGCGAAGGAGCCGATGTGGCTACCAGCACGATCTTGTGGATCGTCGTCGCAGTGGTGGTGGTCGTCGCAGTGGTGGTAGTGCTGCTCGTCGTCGCCACCCTCGCCGCGGACAGCGGTCCTACGACCGATCACCACACCCGATGACCGATGCTCACAGCGCGGGTTCCGCACCGGCCGTGCTGTTCGATATTGACGGCACACTGGTCGACTCGAATTATCTGCACGTCCACGCCTGGCACCGCTCATTCGCCGACGAGTCGCTGACGGTCGAATCCTGGCGTGTGCACCGGTGTATCGGCATGGATGGTTCGACGCTGTTGGACACGCTGGTTCCCGACGTCGACGACGACGCAAGGAAGCGGCTGAAGGACGGCCACTCTCGGTACTATTTGGACTCGAGGGGGCTACTGCGGCTGCTCCCGGGGGCGCGCGAACTGCTCGAGCGGATCACCGAGCTCGGCCTGCAGGTCGTGTTGGCGACGTCGGCGCCCGAGGACGAGCTCGAGGCGCTGCGCGAGGTGCTCGACAGTGAAGACGTCTACTCCGCGATGACGTCCGGCGGTGACGTCGACACCGCAAAACCCGAACCCGACATCGTCAACATCGCGCTGGCACGTGCCGGTGTGGACGCTGACCACGCGGTTTTCGTCGGTGACGCCGTGTGGGACATCGAGGCCTGTCGACGTGCGGGTCTCACATCGATCGGCGTGCTCAGTGGGGGCGTGTCCCGCGGGGAGCTCACCGAGGCGGGTGCCCGCGAGGTCTTCGAGAACGCCGAAGACCTTCGCGCGCACCTCGACGAGAGCCCCGTGGCCACACTGCTGAGCCGAGTCCGCTCCAGCGGTCAGGGCAACGCGTAACGCAACACCGCGGCGATGCCGTCCTCCGGAGTGATCCGCTCGTCGGTGCGGACCAGCGCCGCACCGGTGCGCACCGCCGCAAGCGGCAACGCCTCATCTGCCCGCAGCGTCTGGGTCGGCGCGGTGCCCAGCTCCGACAGCACATTCTCGTTCGGCGCCACCGTCAGCAGGTCGTCGCCGGCGACGACAGTCGCATCCCCGATGTCACCGATGATGAGCGTTTCGACAGCTCCGGCCCGTAGCGCGGCGCAGACCCCATGGAGCCCCTCGGTGGCGAGGCCGGAACCCTGGCCCGTGGCCTGCGTGAACTGTTCCGCCGCACGCTCGATCATCGACAGCCGACGCCGCAGGAACTCCCGGTCGACCGCGGGCTGCAGATCGGCCTCGTCGAACCCGCTGTGCCGGGCGCCGATGTCGAGTTCGACCACCCGCTCGGCTACCCGGTCCTCCAGGGTGGGCATCAGGTCGGACCGGGACTGCACCTCACCGACGACGAAGATGACTTCGGGGGAGTGCTCATCGACCAGGCGGGCCAACCGTTCGGCCACCGCCCGCAGGTTCTTGCGCCCGGCTTCCATGGTGCGGCGCTGCGGATCGCCGTAGCCGGGTGTTTCGGCGCTGTCGGCCTTGTGGATCGGAGAGCCGCCGCCGTCGACGGTGTCCGATTCGACCTTGCGATCCCGGTGTAGCGTGATATCCCCGCCGGCATGGTCGACGGTGACGATCACGTAGGTCGAATGGAGGGCGCCGTGCTCCACGACGGGCACGAGGTACGGCAGTGACGAGAAGCGGACCACCGGCGTCTCGATCGGCCGGATCAGGTGCTCGTTGAGCAGGATGCCGTCGGCTCCGGCGATCAGACCCCTGCCGCTGCGTCCCACCGCCGGTGACGCGTCGAGGATCGCGTGCTGCAATGCCTCGATCACCTCGGCCGGCGCGTCCTGCTGCTCGAGGTCGTCACGGATCGCCCGCCACTTCAGATCGCGCTGGGCCGCGGCGTCCTCGGTGTCATACGAATCGTCGAAGTACACCGACGCGTAGGGTCCCTTCGACTCCGCAAGTGTTCGGAAGCGTTCGGATTGCATGGTTCTCCGTCCTGAGCGAGTACGACGCCCACTGAGTGCCCGCCCACTCGTGGGACAAACGGCTCGAAGCGTCGACCGTCCTTTTCGCACGAGCGGACGGGTCGCCGGTGTCGTCATCGCCGGCCGCGTGCGTCGGCCGTCGGCGAAATCCTCGACGATCTGAAACGTCCACCGGCCGTGAACCACATTGCGCCCGACCAACTCGCGGCCAACCGGTCGGCCAGTTCATCGTGGCCCGCTTCGCGCAGCTTGTCGCACGCCTCACCGACCAAGAGGTCGGCCCGGCGCATCAACTGGTGGAAGCTGTACAGATGACGACGGGCACGTTCGGGTAGCTGACGGCCATGGTCGGCAGGTGTGTCCGAGGACGGACTCACCGGCACCAGGTACCCGCCATGCCGGGCAGCCAGTCACCGACGTCCGACAAGTACATCGCCGGCGCTCTTCTCGACGTCAGCATCACCACTCCGACGTCAGCATCAACACTCCAATGAAGTCGCCGGCCCGCATGTCCGGAGGCGTGGATCCCGGGCGCCCGTCTTCGACGATTCTCCTGCCCTGGGGAACCTGGAGCCCGACCGCTCAGGACGTCTCCGAGGCGTCATCCTCACCCTCGGCCTGATCGGGCTGAGGCCGCGTAGAACTCTGCTTCATCTCAGGGTCGGCGTCGGGATCCTGGCCCGACTCCGTTGGACCGCTTCTCATGGCCGCGAGATACCCCCGCCGGACCCACCGAAACACGCTGGGCGGCCATCTCATCGACCATCGTCCACACCCTCGGACCGTCGCTGGCTGCCGCGTCGGCGCGGCTCCGGCGGGCGCTCAGCGGTCGAAATCCGGGTCGTCGTCCGACAGCGGGACCGCGATCGACTGTTCGATCACATCGGCCTCATTGGCGTCCCAGTTGCCCGATACCGACACCCGCGCCGGGTCCAGGCCGCCCTCCTCCTCGTCGTCCACGTCGACGGGAATCAGCTGTTCGACGACGTCGGCTTCCGGGGCGTCGTCATCGAACACCGGTTCATCCGGAGTACTCACGGGCAGTCTCCCTCCTGGCATTGACATCGGCCGAACGCCGGCCGTGTCACCACAGTAGTGATGTCGGCGGCATCGGCTGCGGTCCGGTTGTCGCGCACTCCGGGCAGTCGGGTGACTGACCTGGCCGACCATGGTCTTGGGGTGGTACCTGTTCGGGTAGTGTGCGCAGACGACCGGGGGCGACTCTCGAAAGCGGGAGAGCGCCGAACTGAACCGCAAAACCACGACGTCAGAGGCTGTACCGTGCCAGAAACAAGCAGTGATGCCCCGGGCTTGACCCCCCACTTCGAAGACGTCCAGGCGCACTACGACCTGTCCGACGACTTCTTCCGGCTGTTCCTCGACCCGACGCAGACCTACAGCTGCGCCTACTTCGAGCGCGACGACATGACTCTGGAACAGGCGCAGCTCGCCAAGATCGACCTGTCGCTGGGCAAGCTCGGGCTGCAGCCGGGGATGACCCTGCTCGACGTGGGCTGCGGATGGGGCGCGACCATCAACCGAGCAATCGAGAAATACGACGTCAACGTCGTCGGTCTGACGCTGTCGCGCAACCAGCAGGCACACGTACAGCAGCTCTTCGCCAAGCAGCACAGCCCGCGCAGCAAGCGCGTGCTCCTGCAGGGCTGGGAGCAGTTCGACGAGAAGGTGGACCGCATCGTGTCCATCGGCGCCTTCGAGCACTTCGGCCGCGACCGCTACACCGACTTCTTCAAGATGGCCTATGACGCGTTGCCGGACGACGGCGTAATGATGCTGCACACCATCATCAAGCCGAGTGACGAGGAGTTCGCCGAGCGCGGGCTGCCCATCACGATGCAGAAGCTGCGCTTCATCAAGTTCATCATGGACGAGATCTTCCCCGGCGGCGACCTGCCCCAGGCTCGCGCCGTCACCGACCACGCCACCAAGGCGGGCTTCGAAGTCAAGCTGGTGCAGCCGCTACGACTGCACTACGCGAAGACGCTCGACATCTGGTCGGCCGCGCTCCGGGAGCGGAAGGACGAGGCGATCGCGTTCCAATCGCAGGAGGTATACGACCGGTACATGAAGTACCTGACCGGTTGCGCCGACCTGTTCCGCGAGGGTTACACCGACGTCGCGCAGTTCACTCTCACCAAGGGCTGAGCAGACGGTATCGCGCCGTGCGACCGACCGGGCAGCGATCAACCCGTGGTCAGCGCGCTCCGCAGCCAGTCGGGGATCGCCCTCTTGGCCCAGTCGCACGTCGACACCACCACGTAGACGTTGCGCCCCGTCACCGCGGTGTGCGGGCCGGTGCCCGCATCGTGGCGCGACACCGCGAAGCCGAGGGTGAAACTCGACGAGCCGACACGCTCGCACCCGACCGCCACCCGCACGTCGTCACGCCAGCGGACCGAAGCGGCGTAGTCGAGTTCGCTGTGCACCACCTGGAAGTCGAGGCCGGCGGCGATCAACACGGGATACGCCACCCCGATATGGTCGAAGAACGCGGTGCACGCCTCGTCGAACCAGGTCAGGTAGTGACCGTTGAACACCACGCCCTGCTGGTCGATCTCGGCGTAGCGCGGTACGACCGGCATCGAGAATTTCGCTGCCGCATCGCCGGTCACCGGCACACCCTAACGCCCGGCGAGATCACCGACAGCTTCGCGGACGCAGATTCGCATCGGCGGCGACAGCCTGGGCCACGTCGTGTCGGTGAACGCGTTCACAAGGCGGCGTCTTCCTGACGGTCACCGGCCGCGGCCGGTTGTCGATGCGTCAGCCTGCGCAGCATGCCCACGCCGATCGACTCCCGGCCGCCGTCGACGGCGTCGAGGACCGACCGTGCCGCCGGCGGTGGCACCTGGGCACCGATCACGTAGAGCAGCGCATCCCTGGAATGTGAACCGACCAAGTAGATCGTGTCGTTGGCGACCAGTCGGTAGGCGTCGACGGCCACGGCGTGGTTGCGGTGGATGACGCGGCTGGGGGCCGACGTCCACGAGGAGGGGTCGTATACGACCCGACGGATCGGTCCGATCAGCCGGCTGAACACCGCGACGAGATCGGGAAGTTCGCCGCCGAGATCCGCACTGCGCGGCCACCAGGCGCCGTCGACCGCGCCGGGGATCTGTGATCTCTCACATATGGTCAACCGGCCGAAGCCGGGTGACTCGGAGTGTTTGGGCGTCATCGCAGACGCTCCTGTCAGTCTTCACGCATCACAGACGGCAACCCGACCTCGGGCACGCGACGAACCTGCGACCGGTCGAGCATAACCCGCAGGCGTCGCCCATCGTGGCGCCCCGCGAGCGGGAACGACGGTGGAGATCGGCACACTGGGTGGGTGCAACTGGTCACCATCGACGACATTCGCGCCGCGGCGGCGCGCACCCGCGACGACGTGCTGCGGACCCCGCTGATCCCCGCGGCATGGGCCGGAAAGCTGTGGCTCAAGCCCGAAAACCTGCAAGCCATCGGGGCGTTCAAGGTGCGCGGCGCGTTCAACGCGATCGCGCAACTGGATTCGCAGGTGCGAACCCGCGGCGTGGTGGCGTACTCGAGCGGCAACCACGCCCAAGCCGTAGCGTATGCCGCTGCCCAGCACGGAGTTTCGGCGCACATCGTGATGCCCGAGGAGACACCGGGACTTAAGGTCGACGCGACCCGTGCGTACGGAGCCGATGTGGTGCTGTGCGCCGCCGGTCAGCGCGAAGCGGTGGCCGCCGAAGTTGTCGAGCGCACCGGCGCGGTGCTCGTCCCGCCGTTCGACCACCCCGACATCATCGCCGGCCAGGGGACCGCAGGTCTCGAGATCGCCGAGGATCTGCCCGACGTCGAGCATGTTTTCATCCCGGTCAGCGGCGGCGGTCTGGCCTCCGGCGTCGGCACCGCCGTCAAGGCATTGTGCCCGAACGCGACGGTGTACGGCGTGGAGCCGGAGCTGGCGGGGGACACGGCCGAGGGTTTGCGGCGCGGGCACCGGGTGGACTGGTCGATCGCAGATCGCAACCGCACCATCGCCGACGGCCTGCGCTCACAGCCGTCGGACCTGACGTTCGCGCACCTGCAGCGGGTGCTCGACCACACCGTCACCGTCAGTGAGGACCAGATCCGTTCCGCGGTCAGGGATCTGGCACTTCGCGCTCATCTGGTCAGTGAGCCCAGCGGGGCGGTGGCGCTTGCCGGCTACCGCAGTGTGGCACCGGTGGGCTGGGCCGTTGCGGTGGTGTCGGGCGGGAACATCGAGGCCGCGTTGCTTCGGGAGATCCTCGCGGGCTGAGCCGTCCGGCCGCCCCGCTGTGCGGTGGTGGCATCCGTGGGAGGCTGGTGTACCGCGGCTGCTACATGGTCAGCGCGTTGGCCGCACCCGTCAGGGCGAGAACCCGGCATAGCGGGTGAAACGCCGGGGCGTGCGCCGACGATGACCACGACGTGGGGACAAGCCATATCAGGGAAGGCGCCGTCGAGGCGCGAGGGCAGCGGCGATCGGGAGGGCCAACCCGCCGGGCCCCCTACACTGGCCGTATGTTGCGTATATTCACGCGATCTATGCTGGTCGTCGCCGGAACGGTGGCCATCGCGATGAGCGGTTCTGTTGCGTCGGGGTCCGCAGCGATCAGTACGCCGCCGGCCGTCACGACGATCGAACCGGGAGTGGGCGACGTCGTCGGGGTGGCCATGCCGCTCACTGTGCGATTCGCCGCACCGGTCGACAACCGGCTCGCGGCCCAGCAGTCGTTGCGGATCACCTCGCCTAAGACGCCCGGCGGTGAATTCAGCTGGCTCAGCGACTCGGTGATGCAGTGGACCCCGACCAGCTTCTGGCCCGCGCATTCGCCCATCTCGGTCAGCGCGGGTGACTTTGCGACCGAGTTCCGGACCGGCGCGTCAGTCGTGGGCGTCGCCGACATCGATGCGTACACCTTCACGGTCAGCATCGACGACCAGGTGGTTCGCGAGATGCCCGCATCCATGGGCAAGCCGAAGTTCCCGACACCGGTCGGTACGTTCCGCGTCCTGGGCAAGGAGTCCGTCGTCGTGATGGATTCGCGGACGATCGGGATTCCCCTCGACGACCCCGAGGGCTACAAACTCACCGTCTACGACGCGGTCCGCATCACCTGGGGTGGCGTCTACGTCCACGGCGCTCCATGGTCTACCGGCTCGCAGGGCTACGCCAACGTCAGCCACGGCTGCATCAACCTCAGCCCTGACAACGCCGACTGGTACTTCAACACCGTCGGCATGGGGGACCCGGTCATCGTCCAGTCGTAGCGCGTTGAGGTTTTGGAGTGTCATGCCACCGAGGACGGCAGGCGCATCGGTCAGAAGACCAAGTGCCCTGACCCGTTAGCACGTCGTGGTGATCTCGTAGTTCGCTTCGGCGGCCGTGCTGGGGTTGGCGGCGAACGACCCCTTGGCGGTGCCGGCGATCGTGATCCTGGAGTTGTCGATGGTGGCCTTTCCGTCACCGACCGTGCCCTCCCAGTAGGCGCCCGTGAACCCCTCGAGGTCCCGGATCTCGACGGAGTGCGCCGTGATGTTCTCGCCGGTGGAGACGGAGGCGGAGAAACCGCGCGTCTGTTCGCCAAAGTCGGAGATGAACCATGTCCAACCGGTCTGACTGCACTCCACCGGGATCCTGGCGGTCGCCGTCCCGTTGAGGGAGACCTGCGCGGTGCGGGTGCCCAGTGCGGGCTCCGATCCGCCGCATGCACAGAGTGCGACGGCAGAAGCCGCACTCAGCACCATGACGATTCGGTTGTTCACGGGCCACCTCTGTTCTCGTCGACTAGGTGTCCCGACTTCGCTGACCGCGAGATCGAGTTGGCTGACCCTGCGGCGCTGCAGCCAGGTGCGCACACGTCACCGAATGTCCCGGCGGTGAATGTGACGGTCACGGGTCTCAGTGTCGCCTGCGCGCGGCGCCGGCGCCATCACTTCGGAGGTATTTGTTGTGCTTACGTGCCTGCGCGACGGTGGAGTGGTCCGCCACGACAGGGAGACACGGCGATTCAAGACCTGCCGAGCAGAGGATCTCCGTTGGTTTCGTTTCGTCCTGGCATCTCCAACGTGCGGGCGCCTCCCGGCACTGCGAACCAATCCCTGCTCCAACGCCGTGCGGGCGATGCTCTGTGCGCGGGCGCCGGGTTCGGCGTGCAGCCGCTCGACCGCACGCGGCACCGCCCGGGACAGGACTTGCGGAGGTGGTGCGATGTGGCGTCCTGATTGAGCGTGACGGACTGGCCGCGTTCGATCTGTTCGCCGAGCGCGCCGTCGTCGAACCCCCGGGCGCCGATGGGCTGTTCGTTACGGATCGACGCGCAGAAACGTTGGCCACTTCTGTAACAAAGCGGGCGGGGACGGAGAACTATCCCTATAGCCGGCTCATGGACGTGGAGGGAGACCGCAGTGGCGATCGATATTCGGCGCACCGCCGCCTATGCGGCACTTGGGATGGGCATCGGTCTCGGGATGTTCCTGACGGCGCCTACTGCAGGTGCGGAGCCGGTGCCCGCGCCGGTGCCCGGCCCGCTGCTCGAGCCGGCGCCGGTCGCGGTAGCGGGCCAGGTTGCGCCGCCGGCCGCACCCGCCGAAGCGGGGGTCCCTCATCTGTACAGCCCGGACAACCCGCCGCCCGGAACGACGACCATGCCGGCGGCGCCCACGGGTAGCCGCGGTCTGTCCTACTTGCGTGACCTGTGGCATGCGGTGCAGACCCAGGAGGTCAGCGGAAGCGATGCAATCTTCCTGCTGACGCAGCGTCCGCTCGACCCCGCGGCGACTCCGCCGCCGGGGATGGCCGCCGGACCGCAACCACCGTCCGCGCCGCCGCCGCCTGCACCAGGGCCTGCGCCGGTCGCTTCCGCGTCGGCACCGGTGCTGGAGTGACCGTACGCCGCAAGATCTAGGGACCTTCGGCCCCAGCGGTGCGGGAGAGATGTTCCTAACGTGAGACCTATGACGTACGTGATCGGTAGTGCCTGTGTGGATGTCGTCGACAAGTCCTGCGTGCCCGAATGCCCCGCTGATTGCATCTACGAAGGGGACCGGGCGATGTACATCAACCCGGAGGAGTGCGTGGACTGCGGTGCATGCCGGGTGATCTGCAAGATGGACGCGATCTTCTACGAGACCGATCTGCCCGAGGACCAACAGCGCCACCTCGCCGACAACGCCGCCTTCTTCACCGAGGTGCTGCCGGGCCGCGACGCGCCGCTGGGCGCGCCGGGAGGGGCAGGGGTGGTCGGCCGGATCGGGGTCGACACACCGCTGGTCACCGGGCTCGCCGGTCGCGAAAGCTAGTAGGCTGCGGGCGCGTAGTACTGCAGCATCGACTGGCGGTGCAGCGTGGTGTCTCCGTCGGTGACAACGAGTTCGGCCGATGAGACGTCGTAGACGACACCGCCGTTCTCCGCCGTGAAGCCGCCTGATTCGTCGGCCGTGGCGGTCAGCATCAGCGCCGATTCATCGCTCAACCGCACCCCGCGGTACTGCAGCTGACCGTCAGGGGCCTTGCAGATGGCGACCAGCGCCTCGGCCGTGCGGCCGAACGCGACTGCCGCCGCAGAACCAGTACGCGGCGGTTCCGACGTATCCGTTGTGGTCGGTAGCGGGCTCGGAAGGTTGCGCGCCAGCTAGCGGTGCGATCGCGAGGGCACCGGCCGCAGTGACGGACCCGATCAGCATACGGTGGAGGACGGTCCGACGGGGCCGCGGGGAAACCGTCATGGCGGCAGGCTAACCCGCACGGCGGCGCCATGGGGGGAGGCGCGGCCGTGCCGGCGGTCCGCTCAGACCGCGCCGCCGTCGCCTCTGTCTATCCGCACAGCGGTCTACCAGCAGCTGCGGGGTTCTCCTGGTTGTCCTCGGCGGTCGGCGATTGAAACGTGTTTTGTTTCAGTAAGAATGACGCCCTGTCGCGGGACGGGGACCTGCTGTTCGGCGGCTAACGACGCGCACCACACGGTCTCCGCTGTGCGCCCCGCACCCGGAGAGGCCGCAACGGAGGCGATGATGGGATGGTGCCCCTGTCCCGCATGCTCGCCGAGTCGGTCGACGAGATCGCCGCGGGCCCGGGTGGTCCGCGTGTCGGCGCCTTTTTCGACCTCGACGGCACCCTGGTCGACGGGTTCACCGCAACCGCGCACGCCGGCGACCGGATCAGGCGCCGCCAGGCGAGTCTGGGCGAGGTGCTCGGCGTCCTTGAGGCGTCGGTGCGATACCGGCTCGGCCGCATGCAGTTCGAGCGACTGGTCCGGCGCGCCGCCGGATACCTGCGTGGGGAGTCGCTGGCCGAACTCGACGAGCTCGGCGAGCGATTGTTCGTCGAACGGGTCGCCGCGCGCATCTTTCCCCACATGCGCCAGATCGTCGAGGCGCACCAGCGCCGGGGCCACACCGTGGTGCTGAGCTCGTCGGCGCTGACCATCCACGCCGAACCGGTGGCCCGTTTCCTCGGCATCGAGCACGTCCTGTGCAACCAATTTTCGGTCGACGGCGCGGGCCGGTTGACCGGCGACATCGTGCGCCCGGTGATCTGGGGACCGCAGAAGGCCGTGGCGGTCGAACAGTTCTGCGGGGCCAACGACATCCCCCTGACCACCAGTTGGTTCTACGCCGACGGCGACGAGGACGTCGCACTGATGGAGCTTGTGGGACACCCTCGACCGGTCAATCCCCGCTCCCGGTTGGCGGCGACGGCGGCCGCCCGCGACTGGCCGATTCTGCAGATCGCCAGAATCCGGCGCCGAGCCTGACCTGGATACGTCCCGGCTCAGGGTTTCGGTCACGGTTTGGAGCAATCGCTGCAGGGGTAGACCTCGGCCTGGTCCAGACGGACCCAGACGAGGGGAGTGTTGTGACGGCGCGACGGTTGGCCATGGTGGTGGGCGCGATCATTCTTGTGGTCGGGATCGCCGGATTGCTCGTTCCGGTGTCGGTGTCCGGCGACGACGGCGAGAGCGTGGGATGCGGCAACGCCCTGGTGTCGGATTCCTCCGCCGCGGAAGCGGCCAACAACCAAGGCGTCGCGAACGTCCCGGTGCTGAACGAGATCGTTCCGCACACCGACTACGTCGCCCTCTGCGACTCGGCGGTGGCCAGCAGGCGGGCGTGGGCCATCCCGGTTGCGGTCGTCGGCGCACTCATCGCGGTGGGCGCAGCGGTCCTCGGTGGCCGGCGATCCCGGGCCACCTGAGACCGTCACGCAAGGACCGCTGACGTGCGGTGGCTCCCGCGGTACGCTGTGCTCGTTCGCGTCTCCAGAACAGCGGAGGACGCCCACCAGCGGCGGGAATAACCGTCACCCTTACCCAGTCGTCGGCCCAGGGTTTCGACGAGACCGAGGCCGAGCGGCTTCGTGCGGTTGGCAGGGACAGCTTTCCGCCCAGGCCGGACGACGACGACGGGTTCGACCGGATCGTCGGGGTGGCCGCACGCACGTTCTCCGCCCCGATGGCGACGGTGTCCATCATCGACCGCGACCGCATCCGGTTCAAGGCGGTGTATGGCTTGGAGGACATGAACCTTGGAGGACATGAACGAGGTCGACCGGCGCGCCGGGTTCTCGTCGACGACTATCCTCGGTGACCGGCCACACCTCGTCATCCCCGGCACCGCGCGAAACCCGCGCAGTGAGAACAACTTTTTCGTCAGCGGCCCGCACGGAACGTGAACTGGTCGCCCTCACCGACCTGGCCGCCCTGGCCATGGACCAGTTGGGCCTACGGCTCCCAACCTTCCGCGGCCGACTCTGCCGGGGCCCTGCAACGCTCCCTGCTTCCGCCGTCCCTACCGGATGTGCCCGGCCTGTCGATCGCCGCGCACTATCACCCCGCCGCGGCGGCCCGGGTCGGCGGCGATTTCTACGACGTGTTCGCGCTCGACGGCGCCCGTTGGGCTGGTGCGCTACACCCTGCGCACGGCCGCACTGCACTACGAGAATCCCACCGACTGCGAGAATCCCACCGACTGCCTGGAAGAACTCAATGGGGTGCTGGTCGGCGACCCGAATGAATGCAGATTCTGAACCGTGCTGTTCGGTACGGTCGCCGCACGCCCCGGCGGCGGACACGACATCCGGTTCGCCACCGGTGGGCACCTGCCCGCGCTGCTGCTCGATCCGTCCGCCGGCAGCGTCCGTCCGATTCGGCCGCACCGCGGCATGTTCGTCGGCGCCGTTCCCGACGCGACCTTCGGCGAGTGCGCGGTGACGCTACGTCCGGGTGAGAGTCTGTTGCTCTACACCGACGGCATCGTCGAGGCCCGGCCGACGGGCGGCTCCTGCTTCGGCGAAGCAGCATTGCGTCGATACCTGACACTCAGGGTCGACAAGCGTGCGTCGGAGCTGATCGACGACCTGGCCGGACTGGTTTCCACGTTGCGCCAGGACGACGACATCGCGCTGCTCGCCCTGACCGCTGACCACTGAGCCATACACACCTGGTTTAATCTGATTCCGGTTGCGCTCTCCGATCGGGAGCACGCCCGACATTGGATCGTCCCGGTGTCGCTGGATGTCTTGCCAGGTTCAGCCCGCAGCCTGGTGAGCATGAATTGCGTGGCGCGCTCTGCTCGAAGAGCGGGCACGCGGGAGGTGGACCATTGGAGGAACAGCGCGAAGCCGCAGCAGGGTCGGCCTCCGCCGCGGACTCGACGGACTGCCAGATCAGCGAGCGCTGGGTTGATCGCACCGTCGTGGTCTCGGTGGCCGGTGTCGTCGACATGCTCACGGCACCGCAGCTGGAGCAGGCCATCCGAGCGGGTCTGGCGAAGGAGCCGGCCGGACTGGTCGTGGACTTCTCCGCCGTGGAATTCCTCGCATCGGCGGGCATGGGCATTTTGGTCGCCATCCACGACGAGATCCCTGCCGGCGTCAATTTTTGCGTCGTCGCGGAAGGTCCCGCTACCAGCCGTCCCTTGAAACTTCTCGGGATCGCGGACATCATTCCGCTCTACGCATCGGTCGACGAGGCGCTCACCGCACTGAGTGCGTAGTTGCGGGGTTAACGGGTATCACATCGTCGGCCATGATCGATTCCGTCTCCACAGCAAACCTTTCCAACGCCGAGCGCTTCACGCGCATCGGCCTTGCCGCCGACGGGGAGGCCGCCTCGCGGGTACGGGAGGAGTTCGGTCAATGGTTGGACACACATTTCCGGCTGGACTCGGTTCGCTCGAGTGATCTCATCCTCGCCACCAACGAAGCGCTGGCCAACGCCGCCGAATTCGCCTACGTCGACGCCGACCGGCCCGGCACCATGGATGTCGAAGCCCGGTTCGACGCGCAGGCCGGTGTCCTCACTGTCATCATCGTCGATCAGGGGAGCTGGCGTGACCGTGCCACCGTCCCGCACAACAAGGCCCGCGGCCGCGGCATACCGCTGATGGAAGCGCTCGCCGATTCGACGTCGATCGACCGCTCCGAGAACGGCACCCGCGTCCTTCTCCAGTGGACCGGTATCACCGCCGGCCCCGCGCCGTCGCGCACCGCTGCGGCGGAATGACACCGCTGTGGTGCCATCTCAGCCGTGGGTGGCGAACAGACCGCACGGCGGTGAGTTCGAGGACTCTTCCGCACCGACGTCAAATTGGAACGAGTTCTAGTTGGTGACAGCCTGGGGTAGCCTGGCCCGTCATGGGACGGGTTGACGGAAAAGTTGCACTGATCAGCGGTGGGGCCCGGGGTATGGGCGCCGAACACGCACGCGCCCTGGTGGCCGAAGGTGCCAAGGTGGTGATCGGCGACATCCTCGACAAAGAGGGCAAGGCACTCGCCGACGAACTCGGTGGCGCCGCGCGCTACGTCACGCTCGACGTCACACAGGCCGACCAGTGGGACGACGCCGTGGCGACGGCCGTCGAGGATTTCGGTCTCCTCAACGTCCTGGTGAACAACGCGGGTATCGTCGCGCTCGGCCAGATCGGGAAGTTCGACATGGCCAAGTGGCAGAAGGTCATCGACGTCAACCTCACCGGGACCTTCCTCGGCATGCAGGCCAGCGTGGAGCCGATGAAGACTGCCGGCGGCGGATCGATCATCAACGTCTCCTCCATCGAGGGCATGCGGGGGGCCGTAATGGTGCACCCGTATGTGGCGTCGAAGTGGGCGGTGCGTGGCCTGACCAAATCGGCGGCGCTCGAACTGGGTCCACACCAGATCCGGGTCAACTCGATCCATCCCGGTTTCATCCGCACGCCCATGACGAAGCACTTCCCCGACAACATGCTGACCATCCCGCTCGGCAGGCCGGGGCAGTCAGAGGAGGTGGCCACCTTCGTGGTGTTCCTGGCGAGCGACGACTCGCGATACGCCACCGGCGCCGAGTTCGTCATGGACGGCGGTCTGGTCAACGACGTCCCGCACAAAATCTGAGTCTCGGGCGCACCGAAGGGGCAATCACCGCCGTGTGGACCACCAAGCCGGTGCGCTGCTCGAGGAGGTCGGGCGTTCGCTGACGGTGGCAGGGACCCGTCTCTGCGGCGGAAGTGAACCGCGCACTGGGCGCGACGGCCCAGACATGCAACGCGCATCCGGTGGGGAGAGCTCGGTCTACAACACCGATGGCCACCTGATGCTCGCGACCACCCTCACCGAGCCGGGACCCTGCTCGTCGGCGATGACCGCCGGACCCTGCACGGGGTGACACCCGATCCGTCCCGTCGACCCGTCACAGCTCGCACACTGGGAGGACGTGCTGGTCGCCTTCGCCTCCTGACCGGTCCCGTAGGCTCGTCGCGTCAACGCGTACGCCTACCCGCGGACAAGGAGCGAGCCATGACCGCAGTCGATGAGCGCCGCGGGCTGCAGCAGCTCGCCGAAGAGGCCGGATGGCGGCGCAACGATCTCGGCCGTATCGACCTTTATCTGCGGGGCGACACCCGGGTCCGAGTGATCTGGCGGGGCAGCGACGCCATCAGCGGCGCGACCCTGATGCAGGACGACATGATGATGACCTACACGCGCGAGCTACCGACCGTCAACAGCTGGTTGAAGCGCTGACCGACGGCACACCGTCCAACGCCCCGCGCAGGCGATGACGCGGTGCCCTGTTCGGTGGTGAAGACCATGTCGCCGGTCTCAACCGGGTTCAGATCAAGGCCCGCGTAGGTTTGACGCCGTGAACGCACGCGCAGGCATCGTCGTGACGGGGACGGAGGTGCTGACCGGTCGCGTCCAGGACCGCAACGGCCCGTGGATCGCCGACCGGCTACTGGAACTCGGCGTCGAACTCGCCCACATCACGATCTGCGGTGACCGCCCCGCGGACATCGAAGCGCAGCTGCGCTTCCTCGCCGCCGAGGGCGTCGACCTCATCGTCACCAGCGGAGGGCTCGGGCCCACCGCCGACGACCTGACCGTCGCCACGGTCGCCCGGTTCTGTGGTTTGGACTTGGTCCTGGACACGGCACTCGAGGAACGGATCGCCGACATCCTGCGCCGGCTGATCGGACACCGCACCGACGCCGACGTCGACGAGGTGCGGGCAGCCAACCGAAAGCAGGCCATGATTCCCGAAGGCGCGACCGTGCTTCAACCGGTCGGCACCGCGCCAGGCGTGGTCGTGCCGGGCTCGCCCACGGTGCTCGTCCTGCCCGGCCCGCCACGCGAGCTGCAACCGATGTGGCGCACCGCGGTCCAGACCGACGCACTGCAGCGGGCCATCGCGGGACGCACCGAATACCGGCAGGACACGATTCGCATGTTCGGGCTACCCGAATCGCGACTCGCCGAGACGCTGCGCGACGCCGAACGCGACGTCACCGGACTCGACCGCCTGGAGATCACCACCTGCCTACGGCGCGGTGAGCTCGAGATCGTCACCCGCTACGAACCCGACGCCGCACCGGTGTACCGGGACCTGGTCGTGTTGCTGCGAGAGCGGCACGGCTCGGCGATCTTCTCCGAGGATGGTTCCCTTGTCGACGATCAGGTCGCTGCGCTGCTCGCCGGACGAACCATCGCCACCGCCGAATCGTGCACCGGGGGAATGCTTTCCGCACGGCTCACCGATCGTGCCGGATCGTCGGCGTACGTGGCGGGCGGGATGGTGTGCTACGCCGACTCCGCCAAGGTCGATCTGCTCGGCGTGCCCACGGGCCTGATCACCGCCCACGGTGCGGTGTCCGAGCCGGTGGCCGAAGCCATGGCCGACGGTGCACTGCATCGCTTCGGCGCCGACCTCGCCGTCGCGATCACCGGGATCGCGGGGCCAGGCGGCGGTACCGAGCTCAAACCCGTGGGCACGGTCTGCTTCTGCGTGCGCCGCCCCGACGGCCACGGCATCACCCGGACGGTTCGGCTGCCCGGCGACCGCACCGACGTGCGGGAGCGTTCGACCACGGTCGCCATGCATCTGGTGCGACGCGCGCTGCAGGACGGCTGAACCCTCAGCTGCGGTCGGCCTGATGTGGTCGCAGGCGAGCGCGTACGGATCGCCGTACGCCCCGCGGGAACGGTCAGCCGGCGATCGACGCCTCGTAGATGGCCTGGATGGCGTCGTCGAGCGCGGCGTTGAACTCCTCGTCCGACTGCTCCGCCGACAGTCCCTCCGTGAGCGCCCGGCTGAAGCTGGCAATGACACCGGAGTTCTCCGCTAGCTTCTTGTTGGCCTCGTCGCGCGAGTAGCCGCCCGACAGTGCGACCACACGCAGCACCTTGTCGTGGTGGACCAGCGACCGGTAGTGGTTCGCCGTCGACGGCAGCGTGAGTTTGAGCATCACCTGCTGCCCGCTGCCGATGGCGTCGAGGTTCTTGGCGATCTCGTCGAGCAGGATCTCCTCGGCGGCCGCCTTGTCGTCGATCGAGATCGTGATCTCGGGCTCGATGATAGGGACCAGGCCGTGGGAGAGCACCTGCTGAGCCACCTCGAACTGCTGGGCCACCACCGCGGCGATGCCCTTGGCGTTGGCGCCGCCGATCACCGAGCGTTCCTTGGTGCCGAAAATCCCGTTGTCGACACCACGCTTGAGCAAGTCGTCGAGTTCCGGGATCGGCTTCATCGGCTGTACGTCATCGGACACCTCGGCGAGGCCCTTGTCGATCTTGAGGAATGGGACCACGCCCTTGTCCTCCCACAGGTACCCCGCCGACGGCTTGCCGTCGATCTGGCGGTCCATGGTCTGCTCGAACAGGATCGCACCCAGCACGCGGTCACCGGTGAAGACCGGGGAGGTGATGATCCGTGAGCGCATCTTGTGGATCAGATCGAACATCTCGGTTTCGGACGAGTACTCGTTCTCGTCGATGCCGTAGAGTGCCAAGGCTTTAGGCGTCGAGCCACCACTCTGGTCGAGCGCGGCGATGAAGCCCTTCCCCGCCGCTAGCTTGTCCGTTTGCTGTTGGTTCGCCATCGGTGCAGTCCACTCCTTCGAAGACGGTTGTCGCTGACGGATTCGAGGTCGGCCCGCCGAGCTCGGTACCCTGTGAGGATATTCGTCGTTTACGTGCCCGTTCCGCCAGGTACCGTGCTTGGCTCGATGGACGCCGGTCTACACCTGCCGGCGCTTGCTCACCTTCGGCCGAAAGGGATACTCATGTCCGCTTTGTCACCCTTCGTCTCGGTGGCTGCGGCGATGGCGCTGATCACGGCGCCTTTCGCGCCGGCCAGCTTCGGCGTCGTATCGGCGCCGGTCGCGGCCGCGCAGTCCGGTGGTACGTTCATGCCGTTCAGCAGTAGGCTGCGCCGGTGCGATTTCAGCGTGCGTCAGTACAACGGCGCAGCGGGCAGCGGGAGGCCCACCGCGACCATGCGTACCGTCGGTTCGCAGGTCAGCGCGGACGTGCAATTGGCGGTGGCGAAGCCCAATTCGCATTACGAGGTCAGGCTGATCCAGATGCCGAGGGAATCCTCAGCGGGGTGCCACGCCGGTGCGCCCGGCACCGCGGTCGCGGCGCTGAACACCGACGCGGTGGGTACAGGCGCGGTCACGCTGTCGAGCCCGATCATGTCCGGCGCGACCGGCTCATGGCTGGCCATCGAAAGTTCCCACCCGCACTCGCAATTGCCCGCTGAGTTCTACACCACCGACTTCATCGCCGCCATCTAGCCACTCACGTCGCCGTCCAGCCGGCGCCGGGGATCGCGGCGAGGTGTTCGGCCATCCGGCGGGCTTGGGCGCAATTGCGCTCCACCATGTCGGCGACGTCGGTTCGACCGAGCGAGCGGATGGGATAAATGGCGTGCGCTTCCCGTCGCTCGTGTGGCACCCTCGCACGCTGTGAGCGCTTCTGGACTGCATCTGCGACCGGTCACCGAGAACGACTGGCCGCTGATGGCGCGGCTGGACGCCACCAATTTCGGCCACGTCGTACACGAGTCGGCCATCACGGCCTGGCGATCGCTGATCGCCGACGGCGCGGCACTGGTCGTGGCCGACGGCGCGGAGGTGGTCGGCCAGGCCTTATACCTCGACCTGCAGTTGACGGTCCCGGGCGGTGCCGTCCTGCCTGTAGCCGGCATCACGTGGGTCTCGGTGGCGCCGACGCATCGCCGCCGCGGGGTGCTGCGGTGGATGTTCACCGAACTGCACGACCGGATCGCCACCGCCCGACATCCGATCGCCGCGCTGACGGCCAGTGAGGGCGGAATCTACGGACGGTTCGGGTACGGGCCGGCGACGACGGTCAACGAGTGGTCCGTCGACCGGCGGACTGTGCAATTCCTCACCGCCGCAACGGATCCCGGTGGCGTCCGGGTCGTGACGCCGGGTGAACACATCGACGATTTCGCCGCCGTCTACGACCGCTGGCGGGTCCAGACCCCGGGAGGACTCGTCCGCCCACGCGCGTTGTGGGACGAGCTACTGGCCGATCGCGACGAAGACCGCGCCGGTGGGAGCGCCCTGTTCGCGTTCCTGCACCCCGACGGGTACGTACTCTACCGGGTACACGGTTCAGGGCCCAGACATGTCCGCGTCGTGGAGTTGACGGCCGCGACCGCCGAAGCGCACATCGCAATGTGGCGGGCGCTGTGCGGACTGGATCTGATGGAACGCATCGAGATCGCCACACACCCGGCCGACCCGTTGCCCTATCTCCTTGCCGATCCCCGCCAAGTGCGCACCACTGCCGTCGCCGATGACCTCTGGTTGCGGTTGATGGACATCTCGGCCGCGCTGCAGGCCCGGACCTACGACCGTGACCTGTCAGTTGTCATCGAGGTCGAGGACGGGTTCCGGCGCGAGGGCGGGCGGTTCGCGCTCGACATCCGCGACGGTCGCGCGGTCTGCGCGCCGACGGACGCCGCACCAGACGTCACGTTCGACATCGACGTCCTCGGGGCGCTGTACCTCGGCGGCCATCGGGCCACGGCGTTCGCCGCCGGGAACCGGTTGCGCGGCAAAAATCCGGACCTCATCACACGGATCGACAGAGCTTTCGCCACCGACGTGCCCGCGGCGTTGGGCTTTCCGTTCTGAGTTTCGCACTCACATGGTGGTGAAGCCCTGTTCTGCCTCATCCTCAACATCTGATGCCCGGGGGTTCGCGTAGAGTCCGGCCGGTGGACTTCGACCTCGACCTGCCCTCGGGCCGAGTGCGGACCCGGTCCTGGGGCGCCGACGATGCGCCGATCCTGTTGTGCGTACACGGCATCTCGGCCAATCTGACGGCGTTCTCCTACCTGGCCGAACGGCTGGCCGGTACGGACCGCCGCGTCGTCGCGTTCGACCTGCGCGGTCGCGGGCGCAGTGCCGTCACCCCGCCCGGCAGCTACGGTCTCGACAGCCACGCCCGCGACGTGTCCGCGGTGGCCGACGCGCTCGGCGCCGGCGCGGTGGACCTCGCCGGCTGGTCGCTGGGCGCGCTGATCGCGATGCGCGTCGCCCGCGACGACGGCGCCCGGGTGCGCAGCCTCTCACTGATCGACCACATCGGGCCGGCGCAGCCAGCCGCGCTGGCGCCCGTCCGTGAGGGATTCGCCCGGCTCGACGCGGCCGTACCGGACCCGCGCGACTACCTCGACAGTGTGCGCGCCGCGGGCATGGTGGATCCGTGGACGGCCTTCTGGGACGAGCACCACACCTACGAACTGGCCGAACAACCCGACGGGAGCTGGCGCCCGACGACATCGCGGGCGGCTGCCGAAGAAGACCTCCGCCAGCGCTGGCCCACCGACTGGGGCGACCACTGGCAGGCCATGACCATGTCGACCGTGGCGGTCCGCGCGATGCGGCCCCTCAACGGCGCCGTGCTGATCGGCGACGACGCCGTGGCCGCGCTGCGCGCCACCAACCCGCGGGTCCGCGTCGTCGAGACCCCGGGCAGCAACCACTTCACGTGCATCGTCGACCCGGTCACCGCCGAAGCGGTCGAATCAGTCCTGCAATAACGCCCGGCTGATCAGGCGGGGACGACGACCACGAGGTCGTCACCGTCGCGTTCGACGCGCATCCCGGCGCGGCGCGCCACCGTGGCGACCGACGCGGTGTCGGACGGCTCGGCGCGGGTGGTGGCCAGCGCGCGGGCCAGTCTGCCCTTGTGCGCCTTGTTGAAGTGGCTGACGGCGGTTCGCCGACCGTCGGGGTGCTCGGCCAGCACGTCGACCCGCACCGCGGCGGACACCCGGCCGAGCGCCGCGTAGGAGCCGGAGCGCAGATCGACGACGAGTTCCCGTGCGGCGAGGTCGGCCAGCAACGGTTCGAGCGCCGGGCGCCAGCGTGCGGTCAGCGGCACGCTACCGGGCAGCTTCGCGGCTGCCGAGAGCCGGTAGGCGGGCACCGGGTCACCGGCCCGCAGCAGCCCGAACAGCGCCGACCCGACCATCAGCCGCTGCCGAGCCCGTGCGGCGGCCGCGCCACGTAGCGAGCCGACATCCAGCGCGTCGTAGAGCACGCCGGTGTACCGGTCGATGGCGGGCAGCGTCGGAGCGCTGCGCAGGGCGGCGTTGCGTTCGATCTCGGCGTCCTGTTTCGGCGAGAGGCCGAGCGCCTTGCGGCTCGCTTCCCGGTCGGCCGACAGTTCGACGAGGTCGTCGAGGAGCGCCGTGCGCACGGGTTCGAGGTCGGGGAAGGACAGCTGACCGAATCGCAGCGGCGGTCCATCGCCCCCGTCGCGTTTGGTCTCCGATGGCGGAAGCAGCAGGAGCACGGCGACGACGTTATCGCCGTGAGAGCTCAGAACGGTATTCGGCGGTCGCGATCCGACGCCGGCACATGTGCGGCAGATCGTCGGGCACGCCACGGAACAGCGGCCGGTAGTGGTCCGCAGAACGGACCGCACCCGTGCGACGTACCCGCGGTGCGCGAGGAACACACCCGGATGCCCGCTCAGGTGTGCGCGAGCAGCAGGGGTACCCGCTGTTCGGCATCGGTCAGTGAGCCGTGCTGACCGCGCAACGCCGACTCTGTCGGCTCGGCGGTGCGACGCACCAGCGCAGCGGAATCCTTCGCCGCGACGACGATGTCCCCGATTCGCCGCCGCATGTCGTCGGCCACGCGGGCGCCGAACCAACCGGCGTCGATCGCCTCATCCCGTGTGGTCACCCACGCCCGGTCGCCCAGCGTCTCACGCCAGGCCGACAGCACCGCGGCCGTCGCTCCTTCGGCGACGTAGACGTAGCGGGCGCGCGCTTCACCGGCGACGGCCTCGACCCCTTCGAACAGCGCGGTGCATTCGTCGAGATCGAGGGTGCGGTCGGGATTGACCTCCACCATGCCGTGGTCGGCGACCACGGCGAGTAGCGCACCCGGTGGCAGACCGGTGACCACCGACTCGACGAGGCGGTCGACCTGTCGCAGTTGCATGCGCCACGCCGTCGAGCCCGGTCCGTAGAGGTGCCCCAGCAGATCCAGGTCGCCGTGGTAGCCGTAGCAGAATCCGCCGTCGACGAGGACCCTGTGCACTGAGGCGGCGAGGTCACCGAGGCCGTGCACCCCGATGAAGCGCCCGCCGCGCAACACCGCGCGGGTCAGGCCCGAGCCGGCGAACTGTGCATTGGACACGACGTGCACAGCGACACCGGCCGACGCCGCGCGTTCGAACACCGTCGGCATCGGCTGCACGGCCTCAGGGGGCATGGACTCGCGCAAGTCCTGGCCCCAGGGATGGCGACGCCACCGCAACGGGTTCACGACGCCGACGCCGGGCATACGGAACGTGTAGCCCACCATCCCGTGCGCCCCGGAGCAGCACCCCGTCCCGACGGAGGCGAGGCTGGCGACCGTCGTGGACGGGAATCCCACCTGCAGGGTCTCACCGCGCAACCCGCTCATGACCGGCGCATCGTCGGCATGCTGGTCCAGCAGTTCCGCGCCGAGGCCGTCGATGAGCAGGACACCCGCAGAGCCGATCCCGGTCGGTAGGTCGATCCGGGCGCCGAAGCCCGGCACCTCCATGGCCGCGAGCATCGACGGCACCACGTCGGCGAGATGTGGCAGGTCCGGATCCGACTGGGGGAGCTGCATTGCAGCAGCGTGTCACACCGCGGGGTCGGTCACACGGCCATCGGGGGCGCCGCGGCTTTCCGGTAGCTGGATCCGTAGGTACGACCGCGCGCCGGCCGCCGGACGCGGGGTCAACGGTTCACCGGACAGCGGATCGGGCGCCATGAAGGTACGCCCCGCCCAACGACCAGCCGACGACGATCAGACCGTCCGCTGCGCCGCTTCGGGTGGCGGCGAACCGGGCCGAACCGCGGCCGTATTCGTGGGTCTCCACAGAGCCGCTCAGCCCTGCGGCAAGCGGACGACCTGGACGAAGAACTCGTCGATCTGCCGGACGGCGTTCATGAACTGGTCGAGGTCCACCGGTTTGGTGACGTAGGCGTTCGCATGCAATTTGTAGCTGCGCAGGATGTCCTCCTCGGCCGAGGAGGTGGTCAGCACGACGACCGGGATGTGGCTGAGGTCGGGGTCGGACTTCACCTTCTCGAGCAGCTGACGACCGTCGTACTTCGGCAGGTTCAGGTCCAGCAGGATCAGGTCGGGGCGCGGTGCGTTCTCGTACCCGCCGCGGCGGTAGAGGAAGTCCAGACCCTCCTCCCCGTCGTGGGCGACGTGCAGCGTGTTGCTGATCTTGTTGTGCTCGAACGCCTCACGGGTGATCAGTTCATCACCCGGGTCGTCCTCGATCAGCAGGACGTCGATGGGCCTGGTGGAGGGTGTCATTATTGGGCTCCTTCCAGAACCGCTTCGGGTTGTTCGTGGACGGCGACCGGCAGAGTGATCCGGAACCGGGTGCCCTCGGTGTAGCTGTTGTCGATCCAGATGGTGCCGCCGTGGTACTCGACGATCTTCTTGCACAGGGCCAGCCCGATGCCGGTGCCGCTGTAGGCATCGCGACCGTGCAGCCGCTGGAAGATGACGAACACCTTCTGGGAAAACTCCTCGGGGATGCCGATGCCGTTGTCCGACACGGTGAACAGCCACTGCCCGTCCCGGTCGTCGGTACCGCGCTGACATTCGATCACGATCCGGGGGGTGGTGTCAGGTTTGCGGAACTTCACCGCGTTGCCGATCAGGTTCTGCCACAGCATCGCCAGCAGCGTGGGATCGCCAAGAACCTCGGGTAACGGCTCTTCGGGACGCACGATCTGGGCGCCCGACTCCTCGATGGCGGTCTCGAGATTCGACAACGCGGCGTCGAGCACCTCGTCGAGTTCGACGTCGGTGTGCGCGGCGCTTAGGCGTCCGACGCGTGAGAAGGTCAGCAGGTCGTTGATGAGCACCTGCATGCGTTTGGCGCCGTCGACGGCGAACTTGATGTACTCCACCCCGCGTTCGTCGAGCTTGTCTCCGTAGCGTCTCTCCAGCAGCTGACAGAACGAGGCCACCTTGCGCAGCGGTTCCTGAAGATCGTGGGAGGCGACGTAGGCGAACTGTTCGAGTTCGGCGTTCGACCGCCGCAACTCGACGGTCTGCTCGTCGAGTTGCTGCTGCGCGGCGCGTGATGCCTCGAGATCCTCCACGATCCGCTGCCGCATGTCCTCGACGTCCGACGCCATGCTCTGCACGTCGCGAGGGCCTCGAGCGACGATCCGTTCGTCGAAGTGGCCTTCGGTGATGCGGCGGCAGGAGGCGGCCAGCGCCGACAGCGGACGGACCAGCGCGCTGCGAGCCAGGACCGCCAGGAGGGCCGCGGTCACGAAGAACGTGACGATGATGCCGGCGAGCACGCGGTCGCGCCATGCGCGCACCTCGTCCAGTTCCTTGACCCCCGCGGTGCGCGCGGCCGCGAGGTCGACGTTCTGGACGTGAAAGAGCGCGCGGATGTTGTCGAAGCCCTCTTTACCACGCTGGACGAGGTCGTTGTCGATCACGCCGGGGCGGCCGGGATCGATGCCCCGGATGAACGGCTCGGCGTAGGCTGCACGCCACTCGGCGGTGGCTTGTTCGACCGCATCGAGATCCGCGATCAGGTTCGGGTGGTCGCCGACGTGTCGGCGGATCTCCTCGGCGGCTTCCTGTTCGGTCTGCTGGCCCTCGTAGTAGGGCTCGAGGAACTGCCTGTCGGCGGCGATCGCGTAACCGCGCACGGCGGTCTCCTGATCGCGCACCGCGGCCTGTAATCGGTAGGCCGCCACTCGAGACGGCTGGATTTCTTCGATCAGCTCGCCCGACACCGCGTCGGTGCGGTTCATCAGGATTGCACCGGCGATGGCGCCCGCCAGCACGAGGATGCCCATGACGGCCAGCACGACGTTGAGCCAGCCCTGCACGGTCAACTGGCCGCCCCGCCGCCGGGCGGGGGCCGTCACGTGGTGCGCTCCACGCGCACTACCGCGATGTCGTCGGTCAATCCGCCGTGGGGTCGGGCGCGGTCCTCGGCACGGTCGATCAGGGTCTCGACGAACTGGCGGCCGGGTAGCCCCGCCATCGTGCGGGCCAGTTCCAGCAGCCCCTCCTCGCCGAGGCGTTCGTTGCCCTGCCCGGAGTGGCCCTCGAAGAGTCCGTCGGTGAGCAGCAGCAGGCCGTGGCCGACCGGCAGTTCCAGTTCGGTCAGCGGCCACGCCGACCCGCCGAGCCCGAGCGCGGGGCCGGCGGGCGGTTCCACCCATTCGACGCCGTTCCCGCTGCGGTCGTGCAGCAGCATGCCGGGATGACCGGCGCGTACCGCGGTGAAGCCGCGGTCCGTGGGGGAGAAGGCCAGGCTCATGACGGTGGCGAAGATGCCCGGCCCGGGCCGCTCGGCACGCAGGATGCGCTCCAGCTGCTGCATGCGCTGGTTGCCGCGCAGACCGGCGAAGGTCAGTGCGCGCCACCCGATCCTCAGCGCCACCCCGAGGGCGGCTTCGTCGGGTCCGTGACCGGACACGTCACCGACCATCACGTGCACAGTGCGATCGGGTGTCTGCACGAAATCGTAGAAGTCGCCGCCGAGCAGGGCGTTCGGCCGGCCGGGCCGGTACTTGGCGACGATGTCGACGCCAGGATCGTCGAGCAGCAGCGGCGAGGGCAGCAGGCCACGTTCCAGCCGAGCGTTCTCCTGCGCACGCAGATGGCTCGCGTGCAGGTCCACCGCGGTGAGCTCAGAGCGTTTGCGCTCGATGGCGTAAAGCAGGGAGCGCCGCAGCATCTCCGGCTCGACAGATCCCTTGACGAGGTAGTCCTGGGCGCCCGAGGCGACCGCCGACACGCCGTAGCGGTCGTCGACATTCCCGGTGAGCACCACGATCGGGAGGGTCGGGTCGAGTCCGCAGATTTTGTCGACGGCGTCGGTTCCGTTGGCATCAGGCAGATTGAGGTCCAACAGCACGCAGTCCGGACGGGACGACCGGATCTCCTGGGCAGCGTCCGACATGGATTCGGCCCACCTCAGCCGGATGTCGGCCACCGCGTCGCCGATCAACTCCTCGACGAGCAACGCGTCACCGCGGTCATCCTCCACGAGGAGCACCGTCAAGGTATCGAACTGCGTCATGGGAGCAACGGCTGAATCAGGCACAGCGCTATCGGGCACAGGGCTATCGGGCACAGGGCTATCAGGCACAGCGCTATCAGGCACAGCGCTATCGGGCACAGGGCTATCGGGCACAGGGCTATCAGGCACAGGGCTCAGTTCCGAGTCATGCGGCGCGAGCATCGACAAATCAGTCCTTCACGTTCATCACCGCGGCCGCGCTGACCTCTTCTTCAGTGATAGCTCCCTGACAATACCGAAGGTCTCTGGTGGCGGCGCCTTTCCGGGCTCTCAGAAGCCTTGGGCAGGCGCTGACATCGGGTAGCGTCGGCACCGGACATGGTGGTGTCATTCGCGCGGTTCCAGGGCAGGATCGGTCGGCGTCCGGCGACGGCGCTGACCGTGGCCGCCGCTGCCGTTGCGCTGGTTGGCTGCGGTGCCGACACGCCGGCGCAGGACGGGACCTTCGCGTCGTCCACGTCGCCCACGTCCTCCACGACGGCAGGCCAGACCACCACCACCAAGACGACGACCACGTCGCCGGTGCCGCCCCCGCCCAGCGTCGCCACCGTCACCGCCGCCGAACTGGGGACGACGTGGCGTCCGGACTGCCCCCTCGGCCCGGAACGGCTCCGGCGCGTCGACTTGAATCACCTCGGATTCGACGGTCGGACACACCGCGGCGCCGTGGTCGTCCATGAAGAGCTGGTGCCACAGGTCATCGAGATCTTCGAGCACCTCTATCGGATGGGCTATCCCATCGCGAAGATGCGCACCGTCGACGCGTACCCGGGTGCCGACGACGAGCTCTCGATGAGGGACAACAACACGTCGGCCTTCAACTGCCGGGGAATCCCGGGGTCGAAGAGCTGGTCCTATCACGCCTACGGCCGGGCGATCGATCTCAACCCGCTGGTCAATCCCTATATCGGCCGCAGCGGCGTGGTGGAACCCGCCAACGCCGGTCCGTACGCAGACCGCAACCGCATCGACCCCGGCATGCTGCACGCCGGGGATCCTGCCGTGCTCGCGTTCACCGACCGCGGTTGGGAATGGGGCGGGGGCTGGCGGACACCGAAGGACTACCAGCACTTCGAACAGCCGTGAGGGCCTGAATACGCCGAGTTGCCAGCACTGCCACAGTTTTCGGACGCACACGGGGCTCCGGCCCGCTGATACCCTGCCTAACGCGGCCCGCTGAGCGCAGGGCGGTGTACGAAACCAGCCGGCACGAAACAGCAGATTCCCTCACGAAAAGAGTGTTGTGCGCAGCGGAGAGATCAAGGCCCTGTCGGGGCTGCGCATCGTCGCCGCGGTGTGGGTTGTCCTGTTCCACTTCCGGCCGCTCTTGGCGCAGGCCGCACCGGATTTCACCGCCGCACTGGCACCGCTGCTGGACTGCGGCGCCCAGGGCGTCGACCTGTTCTTCATCCTCAGCGGTTTCGTGCTGACGTGGAACTACCTCGACCGGATGGGCCAGTCCTGGTCCACCCGAAGCACTTTGCGTTTCCTGTGGTTGCGGCTGGCCCGGGTGTGGCCGGTCTACCTGGTCACCATGCACCTGGCGGCGGCGTGGATCATCTTCACCCGCAACGTCGGCCACGTTCCGTCGCCGGCGGTGGACCAACTCACCGCGATCAGCTATCTGCGTCAGCTGCTGCTCGTGCAGTTGTGGTTCGAGCCGTACTTCGACGGCACCAGCTGGGACGGCCCGGCCTGGTCGATCAGCGCAGAGTGGTTGGCGTACCTGCTGTTCGGCGTGCTGATACTGGTGATCTTCCGGGTCGCGCGGGTGTCGCGGGCGCGAGTGCTGCTGTGGCTGGCTATCGGGGCATCGCTGCCGCCGACGCTGCTGTTGCTCGCCACCGGCGAGTTCTACACGGCATGGAGTTGGTTGCCTCGCATAGTCGGGCAGTTCACCGCAGGCGCACTCGCCTGCGCCGCGGTGCGCAAGCTGCGACCCGACGACCGCACCCGTCGCGCTTTCGGCTGGTTGTCTCTGCTCATCGGGGCCACCATCGTGGGCAGCCTGTACTACCTGGACGCCCATCCGCCGGCCTCCATCCGGGACGCCAGCGGTCTGGTGGACGTCCTGTTCATTCCGCTGGTGGTCGCGCTGGCCGTGGGGGCGGGCACGCTACCGCGGCTGCTGTCGACCCGCCTGATGGTGTACTGCGGCCACATCTCTTTCGGGCTGTACATGGTCCACGAGTTGGTGCACACCGCGTGGAACTGGGCGGTGCTCCAGTTCGAGATCACCCTGACGCCGGGGGCGTCCGGCAGTGCGGTCGTCGTCGGTCTACTCGGCATCGCGGTGGTCGGCGCGGTTGCGCTGTACCACGGCGTCGAGGAGCCGGCCCGCTTGTGGATGCGCCGGATGGTCGACGTCAGGGATTCGACGGGCAGCACCGTGGGCGGCCGGTCCGCCCCGCCACCGGACCCCGGGCGCACGGAGCACGCCGACCACGTGCCCGTACGAGTCGGATGACGCGATTTCGTGACACTCGCGCGAGCGCGTCGCGGAATGCCGGCAGCTTCGCCGACACTTACGCTTTCAGTCATCGTGAGGTGCGGCGTCTCGGTGCCGTCGGCTGTGGAGGTAAGCGGTGAGTCGCCTGATCACGTTGGTGCTGTCCGTTGCGCTGCTGGTCGGCCTGGTGGTCGCCCGTCCGCTGCCACAGCGCAACGACGAGATGGTGACGTTGCAGTTCGCCGGCAGCCGCGTCGCCGTCGTTGGTGACTCGTACACCACCGGCAGCACCGAGGGCGGTGAGGGGCCGAGGGGCTGGACCACGCGCGCGTGGCAGCTGCTGGCGAGTCAGGGGCTTCCGGTGCGCCCCGACGTGGCGGCCGAAGGGGGTGCCGGATACGGGGCACGCGGCAACCGGGGCAGCGTCTTCTGGGACCTCACCGCGCGCGCGGTCAAGGCCGACGACCACCTCGTGGTGTTCTACGGGTCGCGCAATGACCAGAACGTCGAGCGCACGCTCCTGTCGATCATGGTCTACGGCGTCTTCCAGCTCGCCCGCCGCACCGCGCCGGAAGCCCGGCTGCTGGTGATCGGGCCGCCGTGGCCGACCGCCGATCCGCCGCCGGCCATCCTGAGGATCCGCGACACCCTGCGCTACCAGTCGGAGCTGGCCAAGGCGACGTTCGTCGACCCGATCGCCGAACGATGGTTCGTCGACGACCCCACGCTGATCGGCGCCGACGGCGTCCACCCGACCGACGCCGGCCACGTGTACATGGCCGACAAGATCGCGCCGTTGATCGCCACCGCGTTGACCCGGCGGATGTGAACTCGGCGCTCAGTCCTGCACCGCCTTGGCCACCGCGACGCACACGGTGAGCCACGTCGGGTCGGGATGCGGAGCCTGCTGCAGTTCCCACACCGCGTTGTGCACCATCCGCACGATCACCCACGCCCGCGCCCGATCCTCGTCGAATCCGGCGACATCGACGATGGTGTGGAATCGGCGTCGCACTCCGTCGCGGACGTCGCCGGCCAGGTCGTCCCAGCGGTTCCACAACATCGGCGCCACCTCGAAGTGCGGGTCTCCGTCGAGCGGTTTCGGGTCGATGACAAGCCACCGCCCCGCATCGCCGGCCAGCACGTTCCCGTAGTGCAGGTCGGTGTGGACGAGGGTGCCGCGAGAGGCAGGATCGCTCACCAGGTCGCGTCCCAGGGTGAGCGCCTGCTCGACCAGCCGGCGCGGCACAGCGGTGTTGCGGGGCAGCGCCGCGAGCTCGGCGATCCGCAGCTCCAACCATGCTGTGAGCGTGCGGAATTGGGGAGACGCCGGCACGTGGATGTGCCGGTACAGCCCGCAGACGACGGCGCATGCCTCGACGTCGCGGACGGTGGTCACATCGCGTGAGTGCAACCGTTCGAGCAGTAGCGCCCGCCGGTGCGGCTGCGCGCTGAGCAGGCGCACCGCGCCGTTGCCCGCCCATCGGCGCAGCGCGAGGTGCTCGTGTTCGGACTCGTCGTCGGGAAAACCGAGCTTGAGCATCGCGGGCTGACCGCGTGGCGTACGTACCGGCAGGACAAGGGAAGTCGTGCCGTTCGTCGACGCACCGTCGACGCGCAACTCCCACTCGCGCAGTTGGTTCTGCGTCCAGCCGGGCAACGCCTCGACCCACCGCGCCCACTCCGGGCCGCGGACCGACATCGCCTGTACCGCGGCGGGTAGTTCGATCACGTCGCCGCCAGACGCCGAACACCCCGCGAACCGGTGTGCGGTTCGCGGGGTGTCCCTGCTGGTGCGATGGCGATGGCCGCGGGTCAGAACTTCTCCAGGTCGAACCTGTCGTTGTTCATGACCTTGACCCAGGCCGCGACGAAATCCTCGACGAACTTGTCCTTGCTGTCATCCTGTGCGTAGACCTCGGCAAGAGCCCGCAGCACCGAGTTCGAGCCGAACACCAGATCGTTGGCCGTCGCCGTCCACTTGATCTGACCGGTGGCGCGCTCACGGCCCTCGTAGACGTTCTCGGTGTTCTCCGACGGCTTCCACTCGGTGTTCATGTCGAGCAGGTTGACGAAGAAGTCGTTGGTCAACGCGCCCGGCGAGGTGGTGAACACGCCGTGCTTGCTGCCGCCGTGGTTGACGTTGAGCACACGCAGACCGCCGATGAGCGCGGTCATCTCCGGTGCGGTCAGGTCCAGCAGGTAGGCCCGCTCGACGAGCTGCTGCTCCAACGGGTTTTTGTCGCCGGGACGGAAGAAGTTGCGGAAACCGTCGACCCGCGGTTCGAGGACCGCGAACGACTCCACATCGGTCATTTCCTGGCTCGCGTCTGTGCGTCCGGGAGCGAAGTGCACGTTGATCTCGTATCCGGCGTCCCTGGCGGCCTTTTCGACCGCGGCGGAGCCGGCGAGCACGATCAGATCGGCCAGCGAGACCTTCTTGCCGCCGGAGGCCGAGGCATTGAACTCCTGCTGGAGCTGCTCGAGCACCGGCAGCACCTTGGCCAGCTCGGCAGGCTCGTTGGCCTCCCAGCTGCGCTGCGGCTCGAGGCGCAGCCGGGCGCCGTTGGCCCCACCGCGCTTGTCCGTGCCGCGGAAGCTCGACGCCGACGCCCACGCCGTCTTGATCAGCTGCTGAACCGACAGCCCGGAGGCGAGCACCTTGTTCTTGAGGGAGGCGATGTCGGCCTCGTCGACGAGTTCGTGGTCGACGGCCGGGACCGGGTCCTGCCAGAGCTGCGGCTCGGGCACCCAGGGGCCGAGGTAGCGGCTGACCGGACCCATATCGCGGTGCATCAGCTTGTACCAGGCTTTGGCGAAGGCCTCGTTCATCTCTTCGGGATGATCGAGCCAGCGGCGGGTGATCTTGCCGTAGATCGGATCCACGCGCATCGAGACGTCGGTCACCAGCATTGTCGGCTTACGCGGCGGACCGCCGAACGGATCCGGGATGGTGGCCTCGGCATCCTTGGCCTCGAACTGCCAGGCGCCTGCGGGGCTCTTGGTCAGCTCCCACTCGTTGCCGTACAGGTTCTCCAAGAACGCGTTGCTCCACCGGGAGTTCGTGCCGGTCCAGATGACCTCGAGACCGCTGGTCACGGTGTCGTTGGCATTGCCGGAACCGAACGGGCACTTCCAGCCCAACCCCTGCTGCTCGATCGGCGCAGCTTCGGGCTCGGGTCCGACGTTGACATCGGCGGCACCGTGGGTCTTGCCCAAGGTGTGGCCACCGACGATCAGCGCCGCCGTCTCCTCGTCGTTCATCGCCATCCGGCCGAACGTCTCGCGAATGTCGTGCGCGGCGGCCAGCGGGTCCGGCTTGCCCTCGGGGCCTTCGGGGTTCACGTAGATCAGGCCCATGGTGGTGGCGCCGAACGGCTCGGCAAGCTCACGCTTGTCGTCGTTGGTGCCGCGGTAGCGCTTGTCGGTGCCCAGCCAGGTGTCTTCCTGGCCGTACAGGATCTCCTCGGGCTCCCAGATGTCCTCGCGGCCGAAGGCGAAGCCGACGGTCTGGAACCCGGACTGCTCGAGCCCAGCGTTGCCGGCGTAGGCGATCAGGTCGGCCCAGGAGATCTTGTTGCCGTACTTCTGCTTGATCGGCCACAACAGCCGGCGCGCCTTGTCGAGGTTGGCGTTGTCCGGCCAGCTGTTGAGCGGGGCGAAGCGCTGTGCACCCTGGCCGGCGCCACCGCGGCCGTCGAAGATCCGGTAGGTGCCGGCGGCGTGCCAGCTCATCCGGATGAACAGACCGGCGTAGTTGCCGTAGTCGGCAGGCCACCAGTCCTGCGAGGTCTGAATGAGTTGAATGACGTCGGCCTTGAACGCCTCGACGTCGAGCTGGGCGAACGCATCGGCGTAGTTGAAGTCCTCGCCGAACGGGTGACCCTTCGGATTCTGCTTGTGCAGCACCGAGACGTCCACCTGGTCGGGCCACCAGTCCCGGTTGGTCAGCGGCGCATGCGACTTGGGCTTGGGTGACTCGATGATCGGGTTCTCGGACTCGCTGTTGCTAGCCGTGCCGGCGTCGGAGTGCGGGGGGCGGGCATCGGAAGTATCGGATGACACGGTGTTTCCCTTCATTTTCCATACATCAATGCGGTTATGGGGCTGCGATCACGGAGTGATCAGGAACTATCGGTGGAACCATCGGGCGCGCACGCGGGGCACAGGCCCCAGTAGACGACTTCGGCCTCGTCGAGAACGAAGCCGTCAAGAGCGTCGTGTTCGGACGGCATCAGGCACGGGGCCTCGCCGACCGCGCAATCTACGTCGGCGATGGTCCCGCAGGAACGACACACCACGTGGTGGTGATTGTCGCCGACGCGGGCCTCGTAGCGCGCGACCGAACCCGAGGGTTGAATCCGCCGGATCAGGCGTGCGCCGGTCAAAGCATGCAGGACGTCGTAGACGGCTTGGCGCGATACGTCCGGCAGCCCGGAGCGGACAGCGACGAAGATGGTCTCGGTGTCGGCGTGCGGGTGGGCACGAACCGCTTCCAGCACGGCGACCCGAGGACGGGTCACGCGCAGTTGGGCGGCCCGCAACTGGTCCACCTGCTCGGACGACGACGGCACAACACATATATCACCCGCTTTTTTGGATTAAGTCAAGAGTTGATCTGGGCGATGGCCATGGGCATGGGCATGGGCACAAGTATCCGCTCTCTGCGCCAAGCACTTCCAAGGTCAGGGAACGACCTCGCCGATTCGTCAGATCTTGCTTTACTCCATTCAGCGAATGCCGCCGGCCCGTCACCACTACGATCTCGGGGTGGCCAAACTCGAGCTGACCCGTGAATTGTCGATGAATCCGGACGACGCCTGGGCGCATGCTTCCGACCTCGCCGAAATGGGGGATTGGCTGGTCATGCACGAGGGCTGGCGCAGCGAACTGCCCGACGAACTCACCGTGGGGACCACGATTGTCGGTGTCGCCGGCGCCAAGGGCATGCGTAATCGCGTGACTTGGACCATCCGCGAACTCGATCCGCCCGAGCGGCTCCTCGTCGACGGCAAGGGGGTGGGCGGAACCAGGTACGGTCTGAAGATGGCGGTACGCCCGACCGCGTCGGGCTGCGCCTTCACCGTCACTCTCGAACTCGGCGGCGCACCGCTGTTCGGCCCGATCGGCGCCGCCGCCGCCCGTGCGGTCAAGGGCGACATCGAACGGTCGATCCGCCGTTTCGAGGAGCTCTACGTCTGAGGAGCTGTCCGCGGTTCCGCGGGACCGCCGACCTGTTGCGCCGCCGCGCGCTGACCGCAGATGCCGCGCGCCCGGACGCGGTGGCCCGAAGGCTGATCGGCTACTTTCCAGGGGGCCCGGCTGACGATGTCGCGCCGATCCTCCGGACACTGGCCGACCACGGTTCGGCGACACCTGGTGACCGATCATGATTGACCGCCGACGGGCCGGGTAACACCTGGGCCGTGCCACAGAACACGGAACTGATCGTCACCGATCCCCGCACCGGCGAACCCGTCAGCCGGGTACCCATCGCCGACGACTCGGCGTGCGCCGAGGCGGTCGCGCGTGCCCGGGCGGCGAGCGGGGCATGGGCCCGCACGCCGGCCGCCGAACGTGCGGCAGGGCTGACCGCGGCCGCGGCGGCGGTACGAAAGGCCGGCGACGAACTCGCCGAACTCAACGAACGGGAGACGGGAAAGCTGCGCGGCGACTCGCTAGGCGGTGTCGAGGCCGGCGCTGGCACGCTGGTGCAATACGCCGAACTGGGCCCGCTGCACCGGGGCCGCAGTCTGCACGGCCAGTGGACGGCGACCGATCTGATGGTCCCCGAGCCGCGTGGCGTCGTCGCGGTGCTCACCCCGTGGAACGATCCGGTGGCGGTCGCGGCCGGACTGCTGGGCGCCGCACTGGTGAGCGGGAACACCGTGGTGCACAAGCCCAGCGAGCGCTGCCCGCGCACCGGTCGTCGATTCGCCGAACTCCTCGCCGCGCAACTGCCTGACGGTGTCCTCGAGATCGTCGACGGCGACGGTTCGGTCGGCGCCTTCCTGGCGGCGGCCGAGGACGTCGACGTCGTCGCCCACGTCGGCAGCAGTGCCACCGGACGCGGCATTGCCCGAGCCTGCGCTGAGCGTGGCGCGAAGGCGATCCTCGAAAACGGCGGCAATGACGCGCTGATCGTGGACGCCGGCGTGTCCCCCCGGTGGGCAGCGCAGCAGGCCGCCACGGGCGCGTTCGCCAACGCCGGGCAGATCTGTGTGTCGGTGGAGCGGATCTACGTCGTCGACGCGGTCGCGGACGCATTCGTCGACGCCCTGGTGGAGGAGGCGCGTGACTGGGCCGACCGTATCGGCCCCCTCGTCGACGGGCGCCAGCGCGACACCGTGCACGAGCACGTCACCGATGCGGTCGGCGCCGGCGCGCACGTCCGCACGGGCGGCGAACCGACGCCGGGTCCCGGGTCGTTCTACCCGCCGACCGTGCTCACCGGCTGCACCCCAGGCATGCTGGTGATGCGCGAGGAGACGTTCGGTCCGGTTGCGCCGGTGCGGGTCGTCCCGGACTTCGCCACCGCACTCGAGGAGGCCGCGACGGATCGGTACGGGCTGGCGGCGACAGTGCTGACGAACGACATGGCGCATGCCCAGCACGCCTGGCGATCGCTGCCGGTCGGGACGGTGAAGATCAACGCCGCGTTCGGCGGGGCGCCCGGCGGCGCGTCGGAGCCTCGTCGCGCCAGCGGTAGCGGGTTCGGATTCGGACCCGAGCTCCTCGCCGAGATGACCGCCATGAAGGTGGTTCACTGGTCGCCTGCGCCGTCGGATCAAGGGTCCTCAGGTGCGGCTCGATAGCCATACCGGCTCGACCACCCGCCTTGACAAGGGATGGGTCACTCGTCGTCATGCCGGCCGAGTGCGGCGCGGATCATCGGGAGGAACCACCCGGACAACGGCCACACTGCGGCGAGTGCCACCGCGCACAGCACGCTGACAGTGTTGAAGACGAGGCGGTCACGCCGACCCCGGTCGTCATCGCCGAACTGCCGCCGCAGCAGCACCACGGTGGTCAACAACCATCCGCCCAAGTACAGGGCCATCAGCACGTACCTCATCACCGCCGTTGTACACCGATCGCCGCCGTTGTACACCGCGGCCGACTCCAGCCCAACGCGCTGCCGTCGGTCTCATGGTGATGTCCTCGGCGCCGTGGGGCAGTTCTGCCGCCGACCGGGTCGCCAATACCCTCGATCGATCAGTCGGCGACGCCTGTCATGTTGAGCACCATCACCACGGCGATGGCGAGAAAGATCAGCGCGAACACTCCGACCGCGATGATCGTGGTGACCGATCCGGCGCTGATCCGGTGCCGGGGGTTCTCTTCGACCTTTCCGATTCCCGACATCTGATCCGAGTCGGGCGGCGTCGCTCCGGGCGTCACCCCGCCACCGGGTTCGAGGTCCGGCGTCTGCGCCGGCTCTGGGTCTGGTGGTATAGCTGTCATCGGTGTGCCGGCCTCCGTCGTGTACCTCACCTACGCTCGTCGGCCCCCGCGTACCCCGTCCGCCTCGGCTCACACAGCCGCCCGGCTCCACGCACGGTCACCGTTGGGTCTCACTACGACATCTCTTCGCTCCGGCGGCCCGCCACAGATGGATAGATGCCTGTGACTAAAGGTACAAGTGATGCTGGTGGGAATTGCCCGCCGTCAATTGCCATCGGCCGAGAGGTGAGTGCTGAGATGAGGCGCAGCTACGCCGTCGTCATCTGTCTGGTGTTGTCGTGGGCGACAGCGGGCACCGCGAATGCGGATCTCTTCCCGCTGCCGACCCGCAACCAACAGGCCATCGACCTGGTGATTGCCCGGGCTCTGTCGCAGCGTGGGGTTCCGTTCGCGTACGGCGGCGGCAACACGGCGGGTCCGACCCTCGGCAACCCGGCGGGCAACAGCAGCCCCGCGCCGGCCGCCCCGCCGCCGGGGGTGATCCCGGTCGACGGCACCGCAGCCGCCATCCCGATCGCCGGCCTGCCCGCGGCCGCGCCGGCCCTCACGCTGCCCGAGCCGCCGCGGCCCCAGGTCGTCGGTTTCGACGCCTCGGGTCTGATGGTCTATGCCTTCGCCGGCGCCGGGCTCAAGATCCCACGGACCTCAGGCGACCAGTACCTCGTCGGCCGCAAGGTGCTGCCCTCGCAGGCGCTGCCCGGTGACCTGATCTTCTACGGCCCCAACGGCACCCAGAGCGTCGCTCTGTTCATCGGCGGCGGCCAGATGGTCGAGGCCACCGATCCAGGCGTGCAGATCTCTCCGGTTCGCACCGACAACATGGCGCCGTACCTGGTGCGCTACATCGACTGAGCAGCTGACGCCCGCGGAGTTCAGACGGAGACGGCCTCGGGCGGTGAGGGTTGCACCACCGCCGGCGTTTCGTCGCCGCCTGACCCGGAACAGCGCGCGAATCGACGGGCTCGCCGCGGGTACCCTCGCGCCATGGAGGAGACGCGATGAGCGCGGGTCTGTTCGGGCTTCTCGACGATGTGGCGGCGCTCGCACGGTTGGCAGCCGCGTCGGTGGACGACATCGGGGGCGCCGCCGGTCGTGCCACCGCCAAGGCCGCGGGTGTCGTCGTCGACGACACCGCCGTCACTCCGCAGTACGTGCAGGGGATCGCCGCCGAACGCGAGCTGCCGATCATCAAACGCATCGCGATCGGCTCGCTGCGCAACAAGCTGCTTTTCATCCTGCCCGCCGCCCTCCTACTCAGCCAGTTCGTGCCGTGGCTGCTGACCCCGATCCTCATGCTCGGCGCCACCTACCTGTGCTTCGAGGGAGCGGAGAAGGTGTGGGGCCGGATCCGCGGCCACGACAGCCACGAGGTGCCAGCCGCGTTGACGGGTGAGGACGCCGAGCGCGCGACGGTGGCGGGGGCGATCCGGACGGACTTGATCCTGTCGGCAGAGATCATGGTGATCGCCCTGAATGAGGTCGCCGACCAGCCGTTCCTGCCGAGGCTGATCATCCTGGTGGTCGTCGCGTTCCTCATCACGGCAGCCGTGTACGGCGTCGTCGCCGGAATCGTCAAGATGGACGACATCGGCCTGAGCCTCGCCCAGCGCTCCTCCCGGTTCGCCCAGCGGGTCGGCCGCACCCTGGTGGCCGCGATGCCCAAGCTGCTGGCCGCGCTCGCGCTCATAGGCACGGTCGCGATGCTGTGGGTGGGCGGCCACATCCTGTTGGTCGGCACCGACGAGCTGGGCTGGCACACCCTGTACGGACTGGTGCACCATGCCGAGGAGTCCGTGCACGATACGGCCGGCGTCGTCGGCGGTGTCCTCGCCTGGCTGGTCAACACCGCGTCGTCGGCGGTGATCGGCCTGATCGTGGGCGCCGTCGTGGTGGCCGTCGTGCATGTACTGCCGTTCGGGCGCAAGGGATCCGGCGCCGACTCCCATACTGACTCCCACACCGTCGAGGCGAAATCCGAACCGGCCGACGATTGACCACCCCGCACATCCGGTCGCCGGTAGCCGTTCCGGCACCGATTCAGATCCGCTCAACGCGGCCGTAGCGGGTGGTACACCACGGTTCACTGCCCCGAGAGCCACCTGTCGAGCCTGCGACGGTCACGTTTGGTCGGCCGTCCCGCGCCGCGGTCCCGCACCGCCAGGGGGATCTCGGCGGTTTTGGGCATCGGCGGCGTGCGGTCGAGATAGCAGGTCACCGCAGCGGCCGCACCCACTCTCTTCTGGATCACCCGCACGACCTCGACGATCCGCGTCCGGTCGCCGACCAGGGCGCGCACCTGGTCGCCGGGGGCCACCGTCGTCGACGGTTTCGCGGGTCGGTCGTTGACGCGCACGTGCCCGCCCCGACACGCCGCTGCGGCGTCCGGCCGGGTCTTGGTCAGCCTGACCGCCCAGAGCCAGCGGTCGATGCGGGTGGACTCCATGGCAGAACGTTAGACATCCGAGCTCTACGCGGAGTATCCGGCGGCTTATCCCGACGCGTCGAGGATCTTGATCGCGAAGACCAGCGAGTCGCCGGGCTCGATGCCCGCGGCGGGCTGACCTTCGGGGTAACCGTCGGCGGAGGTCATGGCGACCGCGACGGTCGACCCCACCTTCTGGCCGGCGATGGCTTTCTGAAAGCCCGCCACCACACCGTCGAGCGGGAAGTCCACCGGTTCACCGCGTTCGTAGCTGTTGTCGAAGACCGTGCCGTCACGTCCGTTGACACCCATGTAGCAGACGGTGACCACTGCGGTGTCCGCGACAACCGAGCCGTCCCCGGGCTTTAGCGTGTGCACCTGGGTGTCGGTCACGCTGAACGGAGGCTGCACCTCGACGGTGGGCGCCGCGGCATCGGTGGATCCGGTGACCGAGACGCTGCCAGTGGCGCCGGGGAGCGTCCACTCGGGGACACCGCCGCTCGACGGCGCCGCGGTCGGGCAGGTACTGGCCGCCGCCGAGTTCAGGGGCGCCGATGGCCGGGGCATATCGGCCGTAAACGAGGTGGTCGCCGCGGACGTGCTCGCCGCAGAATCGTCCGAATCGCTGCCACACCCGGAGAGGGTCGTGACGAGCGCCGCCGCACAGCCCACGAGCGCGAGGGAACAAGACCTACCAGAGAAGTTCACGGCCGCCACGCTACACAGCCCGTGTGAGCACCGCGCCCCGACTACCCGCGCCCGGGCCCCGGACGGTGCACCCGCACGGCCGTCTATGCGGGCAACAACTCCTTGGCGTACAACGACTTTCCCGAGGATTCACAAAGGTTCACCGTCAACGTCCGCGAGTCCTTGGCTATGGTGATCTCGCCGAAGTGCTGGAAGCCTTGGGCGGGGGAGGTGCCGCCGTCCTTCGGCGCGTGGACGAACTCGTAGCGGGCACCGAAGGTTCCGTCGAGCGGGCCCTCCGGACCCGCGCTGGCGTTCAGCGGTCCGGACACGAATTCCCAGAACGGCGTGAAGTCGGTGAAACCGGCTTGCTCGGGGTGGTAGTAGATCGCCGCGGTGTAATGCACGTCGGCGGTGATGTAGACGACGTTCGGCACCTCTTTGGTCTCGGACAGGATGCGGGAGAACGCGATTTCGCGCCCCAGCGGACGCCCGCTCTCACCCTGCGCAACCGCTTCCATCGACTTTGGGCCGTCGACGGGACTCGTGGACGCGTCCGGCACAACGATGCTGATCGGCAGATCGTTGGCCACCACTTTCCACACCGCCGTCGACTGCTTCAGCCCGTCGATCAGCCACTGCGTCTGTTCACGCCCCAGCACGCCGCCGTCGTCGGACTGTGCCCACGCCTGCGGGTTCGGGTTCTTGTAGGAGCGCATGTCGAGGACGAAAACATCGAGCAGCGGGCCGTAGGGAATCTTGCGATGAAGTCGGCCATCGGCGGCCTCGGACGGCTCGACGGGCTGCCACTCGCGCCACGCCTGGTACCCGTACGCAGCCAGCTTGTCCACGTCAATTTCACCGTAGCCCTTGCGGTTCTGCCCGGCGAGTGACTCGCCGGGGAACCAGTTGTTCACGACTTCGTGGTCGTCCCACTGAACCACTTGCGGGACTGTGGCATTGAACCGGCGGTAGTGCTCGTCGATGAGGTTGTAGGCGTAGTTGCCGCGGAAGTCGTCGAGCGTCTGAGCCACGTGGTCCTTGGCAGGTGCGGTGATGCTGGCGTACAGGTTGCCGTCGTTCTGCTTCTGCGTCTCGGGCACCGGTCCGTCGGCGTAGATGGCGTCGCCGGAGTGCACGAAGAAGTCGGGTCGGCGGTCAGCCATCGCGCCGAAGATCGCCATGCCGCCCTGGCGGTTGATTCCCCAGCCCTGGCCGACGACATCGCCGGACCAGACGAACCTGATGTCCTTGGGTTGTGTGGAAACGGTGTTGAAGACACCGGCCACGGGTTCTGACTTGGCGCCGTCCGGACCCTCGAGGGTCACCCGGTAGTGCACTGTCTGGCCCGATTCGAGGCCGGTGACACGCACCCGCCCGGTGCCGTCGGACGCCGGGGTCAGCTGTGGTCCTTCGATGCGGAGCGGGTTCGAAAACGATTCGGTGGCCGAGGTTTCGACAATCATGCGAGCAGGGGAGTCGGCGCGGGCCCATACCAGCGCGCCGTCGGCCCGCGGATCACCGCTGGCGACACCGTGGGTGAGGCGGGGACGGTTGCTGATCAGGCCGGTGGTCGTCGGGGAGTTTCCGCTGGCCGGGGTGCCGCAGGCCTGCAACGCTGCCGAGGTCGGAATGATCAAGCCGCCGGCCAGTGAGGCCCTCAGTAGGGTACGGCGCGGAATCGTTCGTCGGTCGTCGGAATGAGCCATGCGCGCCAGCTTCCTGTGTGGCGGCGACGCGAGGGCCAACACCGGTGGGGAGGGGGACCACCGGCGGGCATCGGGCACGTTAACGGGCGCGGATCGGAACCTCGGTTGCCGTCACCAACCACGATTTCGGCAGTCAGGATCCCGCCTCAGGGGGGCCGGGTGACCGTTCGAGTGCTGAGAGCACCTCTCGGTGCAGGGCGTCCATGCGTTCGGCGTCCATCGTTTCGTTCTCACCGTGGTGTTGGCGCAGCCGTTCGGCCTGCTGGGCCAGTGTTGCCCGCTGGTCAGGTGTCGTCGCCCGCCAGGCGAGGTCGCGCAGCGACGACATCAGGGCCTGCAACACCGCGGGGTCATCGGCACCATAGAGTCGCGGCTGGAAGCACACCAGTTCCAGGAGATCGCCGAATGTCGGTCGGGTGACCACGACGCGGGCTCGGTGTTGGTCGTCGGTGAGAACCTGGGGACCCAATTCGTAGTCGAGTAGGTGGGACAAGGCCACGGTGCAGGAGTGCAGCCCGTGCACTGCGGTGGTCGGGTCGTTGATTCCCGGGGAGAGCGCGCGCACGACTACGTCGACCAACTGGCGCAGCCCATACTCGGGATCTTGGGCGCTCGTCCGTTCGGCTCCGGTGCGCAGTGCGCGGGACACCTGTTCGCGCACCGCGCCGAGAGTTTGCTCGTCGAGCGGGTCTCCTGACCGGGAACGGCACCGGGCGGCGGGGACGCCGGCGATCAACGGGCTGCCGACACGCCGGTCCACCCATAGGACGATGTCGTGGTGAGTGGCCGTCGCGAGAAGTGCGTCCTCGTCGATCTCGACGAGGAACCCGGAGGACCGCGACTCGATCATGTCCGCGGATTCCGCGGTGGGCATCGCCGGGTGCGCCCCGACGTCCGCGCGACGCCGGAACACCCGTTCGGCGGTGGCGATCGTGTCACCACGGACCTGGTCCAGGAGGGTCTCGACGCGGATCTGCCGGACTAGATGCCCCAGGAACAGCACGAGCGCAGCGACGCTGAGGACGGTGAGCAGGTAAGCCAGCGTGACCGACAGCTGGGGGACGAAGTCGTCGGACTCGTCGTTGCTGCGAATCGTGCGCAACACCGTCAGCGCGTACACGAATGTCGCGAGGAACAGAGCCAACGTGTGCTGGACGACGCGGTCGGCGGCGAAGGTCCGCAGCAGTCGGGGAGAGTACTGGCTGCTGGCCAACTGCAGGGTGATCAACGTGAGGGAGAAGGTCAGCGAGGTGACGGTGATGAGCGATCCCGCGATCGCGCTGAGCACCTCCCGAGCGGCATCGGCGCCGCCGCCGAACAGCAGACTCGACACCGATTCCGGTAACCGGGTGCCGAGCGCCTCGTCCAGTTCGGGCATGGCGATCCCGCAGGCCAGGGCGACCGCCAAGGCGAGCATGGGTATGGGCCACAACCGCGAGCGCACGGCCTCGGAGACACCGGCGCGGCTAGGCACCATTCGCACGCCGCTCGTGCGGGGCGGTCACGGCGCCACTCGGACGGTCGCCACCGTCAGTTCGGGGTCGCGCATCTCGATCGCGAGCACACCTTCTTCGTCGACGGTGAAGCCCAAGCACCCGATCGTCCAGCACCAGCGGCACCGGCTTCGACGGCGCTGGCACAAGATCGGCGGGAGATAGGCTGGTTCGCACCGCAGGGGCTTACCCCCGGAACAGCCGCCTGATACATCCGGTTGGCCGGGTACAGGTATCAGCGCTCAGCTGCGGGGTACGCAGCAGTATGGGCGCGTACCACCGGGATCTTGCGAAGCGGTGTCGCGCGAGCAGGTTCGCCGCCGTCGTCGCCGCGGCCGCTCTGGCCGTGACGGGATGTTCGGGTGGGTACCGGGCGCTCGCCACCCACACCGCCCAGGTGTTCATCGACGGCGTCGACGTAGGAGAGCAATTGCGCGTTCGATGCGAGCAGGTCCAGTGGGTGTGGCATGTCCGAACGCTGCGTGACGAACCGGGTTTCAGGGCTCAAGTGCAGACCGGGGAGACGGTTGAACCACGCGCCCTTCAAATCGCGAATCTCGGCAACTTCACCGGCAGTTACTGGGCGGGCACTGTGGGCGCCGCTGCCGCGTCGATTGTCGAAGGCACCTTGATGTTGACGGGTACCGCCGAGGGCTACTTCCACGACTCCCCGAAGGAGGACACCACAGCCCGGTTCGCGATACGCACTGACTGCTGAGTCGAACGCGGTATGCGAGCGCACGGAAGGAGCGCGAGATGGTCGACAATTCGTCCAACGCCCGCCGTAGCCGCCGGTCACCTGTCCTGTGTCGGGCAGGCCTCCACCGGCACCGGCATCTCGATGTCGCCGGCGCGGTCGAATCGGAAGGTCACATCAGCCGACATTCCCGGTCGTAGAGTGGGCTCGAGTTCGCCGATCTCCAACGCCGGCACCGATCCACCGTCGTCGACTGCCGGCGCACTGGGCTGGCCGAAGCCCACGGTCGCCTCGGCGGGAATCTCGACGCCGGAGTCGACTTCGCCGTCGGCGGTGGCATTCGTCGTCACACCCAGCAGCCGTTCACTCTCAGTCGGGTGGCCGTTGGTCACGGTGAAGCGCATCTTGGCGCCGGTGTCCAACTGGATGGCGCATCGCCCGGGAAGAAACGTGGGCACGATGAACGCGTTCTCGACGGTGGTTCCCTCGGTGTCCGAACCCGAGCCACGTTTCGATGTGCCTAGCTCCGTGTCGTCGTCTCCGCACCCGACCGCGGCTATCGCCAGCGCGGCGGTGACCCCGAACAGGGCGGCGGGGCGGTGAAAAAGTGTCGGTCGCATGTGTTTCTCCTCAGGGATGTTGTGCTGGGACAGGTCTGCCTTCGACACGCAGGGGCGGTGAGTTGCATTGACGTCAAGCGGTGGTGAAGACGCCCGCATGAACGCGAGGCCGAAGGGAGGCTCCGTGAACGATCGGCCCACTACCGAACAGGTCGACGCGGTTCTGCGGGCGTCGCGTGCGCTGGTGGGTATCGCCGCGACATCGCTGGCCGCTGTCGCCGATGTCGTGACCGTGCCGCAGTGGCGGGTACTCATGCTGGTCTACACCCGTGGGCCGATGAACCTGGCGTCGGTGGCGGCCGACCTGGACGTCAACCCGTCGAACGCCAGCCGCGCGTGTGACCGGTTGACCAAGGCCGGTCTCCTCGATCGGCGTGAGTCCGAAGTTGACCGGCGCAACATCACGCTGACGTTGACCGCATCCGGGCAGGGGTTGGTGCAGCAGGTGACCCGTCAGCGCCGGGTGGCCATCGAGAGAGTCTTGGGCAACATGCCGGCCAGCGCACGTGGGAGACTGGCTGACGCGCTGGCGAGGTTCGCCATGGCGGCCGGGGAAGCAACGGGCGACGGTCCCGTCGTCGCGGCTTTGTGGCCGCCGACTCGGTGATCGGCGAGCTGTCCTCCCAGCGCCGGCCACCCCAGGGTCCGGATGAGGACGGTCGGTCGATAGGGCATCACACATCCTTGCTCCTTTCTCGGCCTGGGTTCCCATTGAGCGCGCGTTGATACATCGGTCAAGCCCACTGTCCGCACCCGGCAATTATTGCGTTTGTGCAACGATTCCATCGGGACGTGATCCTCTCGTCGGCACCGGGTAGGCGTCTGCAGGGCCGTCTGGTCCGCCGAGGAGGAGCCTTGACCGTCACGACCGAACACCGCCGGCCGAGCAACGGCCCGGACATCGAACGGCTTTTCGAGCGACTGGCCAACAGCGCCGACGACCTTGCACGGGCACGGTTGCGGCGGCGCATCATCACCGAGTGCTTACCGATCGCCGACCACATCGCCTGTCGCTTCGTGGGCCGCGGCGAACCATCCGATGACCTGATCCAGGTGGCCCGGGTGGGCTTGATCAAGACCGTGGACCGGTACGACCCGCGCAAAGGCGACTTTTTGCCGTTCGCTGCGCCGACGATTCGCGGGGAGATCCGACGCCACTTCCGCGACAACACGTGGACGGTGCGGGTGCCGAGGAAAGTGCAGGAGACACAACTGCGCGTGCGTGAAGCGGTGAACACGCTGTCGCAGCGGCTCAGTCGTCCCCCCACGTCGAACGAGTTGGCGGACGAACTCTGCGTCGGCAGCGAGGAGATCTCTGATTCCCAGGTTGCCGGCACCGCGTATCGGCCGGTGTCACTCGACGCGCCGGTGGGCACCGCGCAGGACGCCGAAGGCGACACCGTCGGCTCGATACACGGAGCCGACGATCCCGGTTACGACAGGGTCGAAGACCTCGTCCTCCTCCAGGAGGCCATCGGCGACCTCGATCCCCGCCGGCGCGCGATCGTGGGCATGATCTTCTTCGACTGCCTCAGTCAACGGGAGGTGGCCAGTCGGCTCCATGTCTCCCAGGTACAGATCTCCCGCCTGCTCAACGACGCGCTGGCGCGCCTCCGACTGCAAATCAATCTCGACGCGGCGGCCACCCCGCGCGTCGTCGGCCCGTTCATCGGCACCGTCTGATGCACCCGCCGGATTCGGTGGACCCGCTCGCCGTCGACGAGCAGGAAGGCGTCTTTCGTGTGGTTCGACGACTGGGGTGACCTGGGGCGCGTGGTCCTCGCCGGGGTGGTGGCTTACACGGCGTTGATCGTGGTGTTGCGCACTTCCGGCAAACGCACGCTCGCCAAACTAAACGCCTTCGACCTGGTGGTGACGGTCGCCGTCGGCTCGACATTGGCGACGATCTTTCTCAACGCCAGTGTGTCCATCGCCGAGGGGGTGACCGCACTGACGTTGCTGGCCGCCCTCCAATACTTCGCCGCCATCATCGCATCGCGGCTGAGTCGCGGCCGGGCGCTGCTGACCTCGAAACCGTCTCTCCTCCTGGCACACGGCCGCTTCCGCGAAGACACCATGCGCAGGCAACGCATCAGTCAGGCGGACGTTCGGCAAGCTATCCGTGCTTCTGGACAGGGCAGCCTCAGTGGCGTCGGTGCGGTGATCCTCGAGTCCGACGGTTCGCTCAGTGTCATCAGCACCGACAATCTCGGTGACCAGTCCACCTTGGCTGACGTCGACAGCCAGGTGCCCTCGACGCGGTGACGATCGGCTCGACTTCCGACCTCGACTGCACCTGACGACGGTTCCCGTCCGATATTTCGGGTAGTTCGCTTGCCTTGGGTTGTCGTGGTTCGGGAATGTTGGGGTCCGGAGGTTGACGTGCGATCAGATACCGAGTGGGGGTTGGCAATACGACACGGTCGGTGGGTGGACGGCCCCGTCGAGCGACGTCGCCACATCGCCGGCAGAGCGCTGCGTCTCACGGCGCCCAGGGCGTGGCGTCGACTGCCGGCGCACGTGCGACAACGGTCGCGTGGTATTGCCCGGCTGAACCGCCTCACGCTGCGACTGGGTGCTTCCCCCGTGGCCGTGGCGCGTATGCGCACAGGCCACCGGATGATCCTGGATCTTCGCTCCGGCACTGAATGGCTGCCCTACTACTCCGGCGAATTCGACGATCGGCGAATCCGCGTGGCGCGCGAGCTGATGCGTCGCCGTTCGGGTATCGCCGTGGACGCCGGCGCGAACATCGGGTTGTGGACTGTGCCGCTGGCGCTCGAGGCGGCCGAGTTGAATCGCCGCGTGATCGCCGTCGAACCGGTCCCCGTCAACACGCGACGCCTGGTACAGAATCTACGGCTCAATCGAGTCGACGAGTTCGTTGACGTCAGGCAGGTTGCGCTCTCCGACACCAGTGGGCGAACGACCATGACGTTGCGTGAGGATTTCCTCGGCGGTGCCCAGACAGGCAATGCCGCAGTGTTCGTCGACGACGGAGCCGATGACTCATGGTCCCGGACAGAGGTTGCCACACGAACACTGGACGAGGTGCTCGACGACCTCGGCAAACCACCGGTAAGCGTCCTCAAGATCGACGTGGAGGGCCACGAGGACCGCCTCCTCGCCGGCGCGCAGACAACCGTCTCGCAGAACCGGCCGATCGTCTTCGCCGAATGGAACGCGGTGTATTACTCCCGACGGGGGATCGACGTGACGAAGGCGACCGCTCCACTCCTTCGGGCCTGGGACTACCGGTGCCTCCGCCGCGTGCGACAGCACACCTGGATCGTCGACGATCTGTTCAGGAGCCGATTGCCGCTCGAGGACGTCGTTCTGGTTCCCGAGGAGGATGCGGCCGAGGTTGTCGACCTGATGCACCGGGTTGTCGGTGATGGCAGGTGACGGCACGGATAGAGGTAGCGGACGGGCGACGACGAGCCTTGGTGGCAGGGTGGTTCAGCTTTTTCCACGGCGAGGCCACCGCCGGTGACCTTTTGGCCGGTGACACGGTCCGCACTTGGCTGACCCAGGCGGGGATACCGCACGACACCGTCCTGTCACCCGTACTCGGCGGACCGTCGCTCGAGGACGTCGACCCGTCGCTGTACAGCCACCTGGTGTTCGTCTGTGGTCCGGCCGCCGGCTGGCAGGTCGAAGACCTCCTCATCCGCTTCCGACACTGCACCAAGCTGGCGGTGGGGGTTTCTGTCGTCGCCACCACACCGCCGGGGTTCGACGTCCTGCTCGCGCGGGACGGACCCACCGGCGACCGGCCGGATCTGTCTCTGGCAGCCCGTGTTCCGACACTTCCGCCTCGTGTGGCAATCGTGCGAGCACACCGCCAGAATGAGTATCCCGATGCCCGGCACGACGACGTCCATAGACTGATCGACGAGGTGATCCCCGCCCTCGATGTCGCCGTCCTCGAGGTGGACACCCGCGTCGACCCCAGAAACCTCGTAGGACGACGGAGCGTCGACGTCGAGGCCGCGCTGGCCGGCGTCGACGCTGTCGTCACCACGCGGATGCACGGCCTGGTCCTGGCGCTGCGCCACGGCGTGCCCGCGGTCGCGATCGATGCGGTCCCAGGGGGCGCGAAAGTCAGTCGACAGGCCGCGGTGCTGGGGTGGCCGGCGGTGCAGACGGTCGATCACGTCACCACAGATTGGCTCGCGACGCAGGTCGCCTGGTCGCTGAAGCCAGAGGCCGCCCGCGCCGCGCGTGACTGCGCGCTGCACGGCCGACGAGTGCTCGCGGAGGTCCATTGCCAATTTCTCAACGAGTTCACTGGTGTTGACCGATGACCGAAGGAGAACACGTGTCGCCCGACGAGCGCGTGAGCGTGGTGGTGATAACACACAACCGGTGCAAGGAGCTCGACCGGACGTTGTGCCGGCTGGCCGAGATGCCCGAGAAGCCCAGGGTCGTCGTCGTCGACAATGCGTCATCCGACGGCACCGCGGACATGGTGCGCTCATGTCACCCCGGCGTCACGCTGCTGACCCCGGGCACCAATCTTGGTGCGGTGGGCCGCAATCTGGGTGTGCACCTTTCTCACACGCCGTACGTCGCGTTCTGCGACGACGACACCTGGTATGACCCCGGAGCGCTCCGGCATGCCGCCGATCTCCTCGACGCCCATCCCACGCTGGCCGTGGTGACGGGCAGCATCCTGGTCGAGCCGGAAGGTCGGCTCGACGACATTTGTCGGGAGATGGCCCAGTCGCCGCTGGACCGCACGCCCGGCATCCCGGGACATCCACTGCTCAGCTTCCTCGCCGGCGTTTCGATCGTTCGCCGGGAGGCGTTCCTCGCCGCAGGCGGTTTCTCGCCAAAACTGTGGCTCGGCGGGGAGGAGGAGCTACTCGCCTCCGACATCGCGCGGGCTGGATGGCACATGAGTTACGTCCCCGATGTGGTGGCCCACCACCACGCCTCCCGCCTTCGTGACGCGCACCTCCGCCGACGCCACGGGATACGCAACACCCTGTGGTTCACGTGGCTGCGTCGACCGTTGCCGAGTGCCGCGATCCGCACCGTGCGCCTGCTGCGCCGCCTGCCTCGCGATCGGGTGACGGCAGGCGGCATCGGGGATGCGGTCCGTGGGCTGCCGTGGGTCTTACGGCAACGCGACCCGGTTCCCCCGTACATCGAACGGGGATACCGCCAGCTGGAGGACATGCAGCTCAACGGCGGGGCGCGCAAGTATGTTTCATGAGCCGCGCTCTGTGAGTGATCGGCCCAGGGTCGACGGGCGCGGTGTCAGATCGACCTGGTTTCGCCGCTGCGATCGGTGTACACCTCGAATATGCGGCCTCTCAGCGCATCCTGCACCCGCTCGGCCATCGTGGTGACCGTTCTCGCGTCATGGCTCTCGGACTCCGGCAGTTCCGCCACTATCAAATCGGCTTGCGCAGCAACCTGCGCGCGCTGATCGTCTTCTCGGCAGGCGCATCTGACGATCGCGGAGCATGCGCCACAGACCCACCAGGACGGTGGGTTCGGAACGCCTGAAACGCCCGATCGGACCGCACACCAGTTCCAGACCGCACACAGTTCCAGGTAGTACTCCAGATCGCGATCCGGTACCACGGCGCGGCCCAGTCCTTCGGCGTCGTCGTGCAACGTTGCACCGAGTCGGCGGCCGGCCAACTTCACCAACAGGTCAGGCCATGTGCTCGACCCAATGTACCGCGGTGACCGGATCGTTGATCCCTGGTGAAATCGCCTTGACCGCAATATCAGTCAGTTGCCGGAAGCCCAATGCAGCGTCGTGCTCGATGCTGACAGGTACCCGCCGACATCGAATCCAAACGAAGCCTCGAGATGGTGTCGGCGCGGGGAATGCATCGCCGGGAAAAGGCGCCGGCGAGGGGTGAGATCTGGCAGATCGCACCGTTGATGTGCACGGCCTGGCGCCTCGCCCCATGTGCCGACCGGCGATGAGTCCCGGTGGCGCGCCAGTCGGTGCCGGTCGAGTCAGCGGACCTCGCCCGGACGAGCGGCAGAAGAGACCCGGCTCACGGTTGAGCGCAGCGCCTCACCGATCCCTCGTGGCGGTCAGCTCCGAGGTGTAGGGGCCGGCAAGCGAACGCCCATATACATGCAATCCCGCAGACTTCGCAGGAATCCCGCGGTTAGAACTCCGATCGGTCACCCACCCGTACCACCACCGGACAAGATGCAATGTCCATTCTAGGCCCTGCGGCAACGGAAAACGGCGGACGAGCGGTGGTCGGCAAGGGGGGACTGGCCTCAATAGTTCACGTAATTCGGTGCTGAGGTGTGGCGTGAACGTGAAAGGTGCACTGCCTCAACGATAATCGACGTTTGCTGGCGTTGATCATCGATTCGAGGAGTGCACCTATCAGATGCAGGCTACTACGGATTGGTCGAAAACTGTTCGAGTCGAGGTCCGCGGCGACGACGTGGTCGGGCACGCGGGCAACGTGATCCCCCGGATGCTGGCCGACAACCTGGGCCTGACCAGCGGGTTGTCCGCGGCGTTGTCGCGGCCGGAGGTGACCCACGACCGGGGCGCGGTGTTGCGGGACGTGGCGGTGTCGATCGCGGGCGGCGCGCAGAACCTGGCCGGTACCGCGGTGCTGCGGAATCAGCAACGGCTGTTCGGGGCTGTGGCGTCGGTCCCGACGATGTGGCGGTCGCTGAACGAGATCGACCGCCAGGGCATGGCCGGGGTTGCGCTGGTGCGCAACACCGTCCGGGAGCGGGTGTGGGAGTTGATCGAGGCTCGCCATGGCGCGATCCCGCCGTCGCGGACCTGTTATGGGGACCTGGGTGGCGTGGTCGTGATCCGCATTGATGCCTCGCTGGTTGAATCGCATTCCGACAAGCAGCACGCCGCGGGAAATTTCAAGGGTGGCTACGGGTTTCACCCACTGTTGGCGTGGTGCGACAACACCGGCGAACTGCTGGCGGCGATCGCCCGCCCCGGCAACGCCGGGTCGAACACCGCCGCGGATCACATCGCGATCATCGACGCGGCGATCGCCGCGATCCCGGCCAAGGGGGCGGCGCAACCTGTTGATCACCATCGACGGGGCGGGCTCCAGCCACGCCGTGGTCAAGCACCTGCGCAAACGCAACGCGCGGGCGGGCTGGTCGGTGGCCTACTCGGTGGGGTTCGACCTCGACGAGCGGGCCCGGGTCGCGATCGGGCAGATGCCCGCCGCCGGGTGGGAGCCGGCGCTGGATGCGGCCGGGCGGGCCCGCGACGACGCGGCCGTGGCCGAGCTGACCGGGCTGCTGCGCGAGGGCGCCGACGGCGACCGGCTGGCCGGCTGGCCGCCCGACATGCGCATCCTGGTGCGGCGCGAGAAGATCGAAGAAGGCCGCCAGTTGTCGCTGTTCGAGCAGATCAACGGCTACCGCTACCAGCTCATCGCGACCAACACCCGCGGCGGGCAACTCCAGCGGTTGGAGGCCCGCCACCGGGTGCACGCCCGGTGGAGGGTTCATCCGCTGCGGCAAGGACACCGGCCTGGCCCGCTGGCCATCGCACTCATTCGCGATCAACACCGCCTGGGTCACCGCGGTCGCCCTGGCCATCGACCTGCTGTGCTGGACCCGGCTGCTGCTCTTGGACGGCCCGCTCGCCAAGGCCGAACCGGCGACCCTGCGCTACCGGCTGCTGCACGCTGCGGCCCGCCTGGTCAAACGATCCCGCAACCTGATCCTTCGGATCCCCGAAACCTGGCCCTGGGCGCAGGAATTCGCCGCCGCCGTCAACCGCGTCCGCGCCATCCCCTGACCCGCAGACCCCGTGTCCGTTCGACCCCAAGAAAGGAGCAGCCACCCCGGGACCGAGGAACCCGGCGTCAGCGCACGACACGCGGCGGTGCCGCCTACCGACAACCCGGAAATCAAGATCAACCCGTGATCTCAGCCGCCACCAGGGGAGAACTCGGGCGACCGTGAAACTTTGAGGCTGGACGATGATTCATCAGATGCAATATGCAGTGGTTTACTCGTAACCGCCATGTTCCGTTGCGTCGTACTCCTCCTGGATCAAGCGGCGACGCAAGTGCGCCACGGAAGACTGGAGCCGCCGATCCTCGTCGTGGCAACGTGGCCACTGTGAGGGATTTGTGACGGTCCGAATGCCCAACCTTTCTGTTTGCTGTAGCCATACCAAGGTGTCGGTGGCCCCCGCGGGAGTTGTCGCCGCCGTGCCGAGAAAGCGCCGACGGGGACCGAGTGACTGTCTTACAAAACGTCGTACACTGTCGCTATGGCTGACACGATTACCTTCCGGCCGGACGAAGACACATCGAAGGCGCTGGAGGTCTTGACCAAAGATGGCACGGCTGTGTCCGCAGCCGTTCGATCTGCCCTGATCGATGCCGCACGCCGGAAGGCCGGCGCGGCGATTCGCGCCGAGGCGGATATCCTTGCCGAAGACGAGTCCGACCGCGCGGAGGCCATGCAGGTGCTACGTGATATGGAGACCCTGCGTGCGTGGTGAGGTCTTTCCGTTGCATGCCCCGCGGGGCAACCGCGGTCACGAACAGGGCGGTTTCCGCTACGCCGTCGTCGTTCAGTCGGATCAACTGCCACTGTCAACCTGGCTGGTTGCACCGACGTCGACGTCGGCTCGTGCCGCCAGCTTCCGACCCGAAGTTAAAATCGGCGGCCTCAACACCCGGGTGCTTGCTGAGCAGACTGCAGCGATAGATCCAGGCCGGCTCGGCAAGAGTGTCGGGTTCCTGAGCTTCGACGAAATGCGCCGCGTCGATGCAGCTCTACGCGTCGTCCTCGATCTCTGAGCGCTGCGCGGTCACCACATTGGACGGAAGCGCGTTTTTTCTTCGGGGGGGGGTGCAGGGAGATGCAATACGCAGTGGGTTACTGGTAACCCGCCATATTCGATTTCGCCGTATTCCACCTGGCAGCATCTGACTATCCGACTACCTGGATTCAGCGTTACATGTAACATGTTGCCATGGGGGTGAGAGAAAGGGTCGGCGAGTACCGACGGCGCATGCGGGAGCGGGGCCTGCGCCCGCTGCAGGTCTGGGTACCTGACGTGCGCACCGAGAGTTTTGCCGCCGAAGCTCATCGCCAATCCTCGCTGGTGGCACGGGCGGACGAAAGCAGCGATGACCAGGAATTCATCGAAGCTGTCTCGACGCCATGGGACAAGGAGTGAACCGAGGAGAGATCTGGACCGTAGCGGGGAGTGTCTACGCGACAAAACCGCGTCCCGCGGTGATTGTCCAGGATGATCTGTTCGATGCCACCACGTCGGTGACGGTTGCGCCGATCAGCAGCGCATTACTGGACGCTCCGCTAATGCGCATTCGGATAGCCGGCGGAGACGGTCGGTTATCCGGACTCGACCACGACAGTGACGTGATGATCGACAAGCTCACAACTGTCAGGAGATCTAACGTCCACGCGCGAGTCGGTCGACTGACTGCAGAACAAGTCGTCGAAGTGGAGCGAGCGATGATGGCATTTCTCGGCCTTGCACGGTAAACGAGAACTGGTGGGCAGCAGGGCAATACGCAGTGGTTTACTGGTAACCCGCCATATTCGATTCCTGCATATTCGCGCGCGGGTTGGGCAACTACGCAACTCGCACCACCGTCTCACCGGTGATACACTTGCTCCCATGGACACGGTGACGGTGCGCGACCTTCGGAACAACGGGGGAGAAGTCCTGCGCCGCGTTGAGCACGGCGAACGCATCGTCGTCACTCGCGACGGTGCGCCGGTGGCTGAGCTCCGCCCGCTGCCCCGATCCAGCGCCGGCCCAGCCGAACTCATTCGTCGCCGCAAGAATCTTCCGCAGGTGAGCCCAGATGCACTCCGGCGCGACATCGACAATCTGATCGACCCGTCGCTGTGACAGAAGCTTCGAGCCAGGGGATGCTGGACACCTCGACGGTGATCCTCCTCGGCCAGATATCCGACCCATCCGAGCTTCCCGATGAATCGGTTATTAGCGCGATAACGCTCGCCGAGCTTTCCGTAGGTCCGCACGTAGCGCGCGACGATACCGAGCGCAGTGCCCGTCAGCAGCACCTGCAGCAGGCCGAGGCGGACTTTGATGTTCTTCCGTTCGATGGTGATTGTGCGCGGGCATTTGGCGCCGTCGCGGCGGCACTGCGCGCATCGGGGCGTAAGCCCGCGGCGCGCGCGTATGACGCACTCATCGCGGCGAGCGCGATCGCGCATGCGTTGCCGCTCTACACATGTAATCCAGCCGACTTCGCGGGAATTCCGCGACTTGAGCTCCGGTCGGTCACCCATCCCCATCACCAGTAGGGAGGACGCTCCTCGGCTGCCCGGTTGTTCGGTCTCAATCTAGTTGGCGGGCGTTAACTGGTGCCCGCCAATTCAATTGAGACGATCCGCCGGGGATCAGTCGCAATCTAGTTGGCGGTTCCATGCCGGAGCGGCAGAGAGGTTGTCGAGGCCGTGCAATTCTTTCAGAAGCCGTACTTCTCCTTGCGAAGACGGAAGGCGCGCTCGCCGCCTTCCATGACCGAAGTTATTTCATCCCGCACGGCAGCTACGTCGATGGCACCTTGTTCCTTGATATGGCCCGCAGATTGATCGACCGTGGTCAGATACGCGCATACCAGGACTAAATCGGCATCGCCATTCACAACCAAGTTCGCGTTGTGGCTGGAGAAAACCAACTGACGCCGACTCTTGGACAGCCATATTTTAGAGACGATCTGCTGCACGGTGTCACTGTCGAGGTCGTCCTCCGGCTGATCAATGATCAGCGGGGTGCCACCTTGGGAGAGCAGTGTCCCCAGTAGTGCTGAGGCCTGCTGGCCAGCCGATGCGGACTCGAACGGGATGTACTCGCCTTCCTTCGCGCGGTACTCGAAGTCTGGAAGATCAGACAACTCAGCCAGAGAGAGGTCGAGCCAGCCGTCGGGAGTGAGCTTCGAAGTGAACCGCTTCTGGTCAGCGACCGTGAATCCAAGCCTGGTCAGCGTGGGAGTCTGTTCCGAGCTGATCTCAGCATCTGGTTCGAGCAAGGTCAGTGACTCAAGTTCTTCGAGTACGGTTTCCCACGTTGATGCGGGATCTGACTCCTTCGCGAGCTCCTCGAAAAAGGCATCGACCTTGTTTGCGCGCACGTTTGAGCCCGCGATCAGCGCCTTGAACTTGGTCTGAACGGCATCAAACCCGCGGCTTGCAGACAACGTCGCGCGGATCAAGCCATCCGATGATGTTGTGAGCGCGTCACATTCCGCTTTGAGAGCGCTCGTCCGTTCCTTCCGCGCTGAAGCCAGTTCAGCACGGAACTCGTTGTGCTTCTCGTCTGGTTTACCGAGCGCGTCCCGGTCGGCGCGCTGGCGTTGAACGAGCTCGCGAGACGTACGCTGTTGCTCCTCTAGCTTGGCGAGTTCCGCCAACTTCGCCTCGTGCGCGGAGGATCTCTCCTTCACTCCGCGATATGCCTCGTCGTACTCGGTCAGCTTGGCTGCCAATGCCTCGGAGGGTACTGCGACCGCGCCGCCATCCTCCATCAGCGCAGTGAAGCCAGTCTCGAGTTCATTCACTGTTGTCCGCAACCGAGACAGGGCGTCGCGCGTAGCGTTGAGGAGCGCGTTCGTTTCGACAGAGAGACTCGCAGGCGCTGATGCTGGCAACACAAGATCTTCCAGAGAAGAGTCCAGGGATCTAACGAGCTCGGTGAGGCTTTTGTGGGCAACGTCGACATGTTGAAGCCAGCCAGTTTGAGCCGATCGTAGGTCGTCGTGCCCGGCCTTGCTGTCAAGAATCTGACGATCTGCTTCGGATATGCCTGCGAGGCCATCGCGCAGCGATTGCGCCTGTTCAGCCAGAGACCGAATACGCAGGTCGCCACGTTCGATTTCGGCAGACAGATCTCGGTGGCGCTGGAGGGTGCCGTAGTTCTCGCGAAGTCGACCGACTACCTCCTGTCGCTTGCGACCGATCTCTTCGAGCTCGCGCTGGATAGGCGAGGTGACGAATCGCAGAAGTTCTTCGACGCGGATCGAGACGCTGCTCAACTGCTTCTGGCTGTACGCCTGAATTGGCAGAAGACTCTGTATCGCTGCCTCTGTGGCCTTCTCGAACTGACCTTCTCCGACCTTGAGCTGGATCAGCCCATCACTCGCGTGACGACGAACGACGTGTGTAATCCCGTTGATCACGCAGTGCACCTCGACGTGGGCGTCGTAGGGCTTGAGAGTCGCCTCGACGAGCTTGCGCTGCCGCACCCGTGGATCTGCAACCTCGTCGTCCTCGGTTGCGCGGGCAGGCTGGTCGCATAGCGCCCAGCGGAGGTAATCGAGCAACGTCGATTTGCCTGTACCACGTCCGCCGATAAGCGCCGTGTACTGCGGGTTGAATGCGACGTCCACTCGACCCATGAACTTGCTGTTCGACACCACGACACGTGAAACCCATACATTCGGCACTGCCGGGGGAAGATGCGAGATTCGCGACTCCTGGGCCAAACATGCCTGCCGGATAGCTTCAGCTGTAGGGGTGGCCCACTTCACCCAGGTCGCGTGCTTGCCAAGAGTGGAGAAGTCAGCCTTTCGGGCATCGGAAGTCTGAAATAGCGCGAGGCGCTTGAAGCCCCAGTTGGCATCTCCGCCCTCAAGAATCCGCTTCTCGCCGGCATACTTCTGCCGATCCAGCTCGGTGATCGGCTTATCGAGGTATCCGCCGACAGCAACCATGTCGCTGTACTTTGCCTGAAATGACTGCCTCAAGAGAGTCTTGTGGCCGTCTGGGGTGACGTTCGGCAGGATGATGTACCGCCCGCGAAGCCAATCGTTCTTGTCGAGCTTTGCGTGGATGTCGTTGAGGTCGCCCGAGTCGGGCAGGACGACCGTCTGGGGCAGGGCATCGAGATCCGGATCGATCGGATCGAAATGAAGTGCTTTCAAAACGTCGTCGAGACGATCCGCCGCAAAATCTGCGTCGAGGATAAGAATCGCCTGGCATGGCACGCTCAGCGTCAGTTCGAGGGCGGGAAACACGGTCAATTGTTCGCGGAGCGGCACCGGAGCACCCTCTGAAGTCCGCTCTGCCGAAGCAGCCTTTTTGACGAACGGGAACAGCGCGAAGTCGTGATGATCCGAGATGGCGACCGCGTTGAGACCCTTCGAGCGGGCTGCCGAAACGAATGACGCTGCCCAAGCGTCACGCTCAGATACAGGGGGTCGATGTCCGTCCCATTGCGTGTCACGCGGGGTATGGACCTGGAAATCTGCACGGTAGAAATGGCCGCCGTTGTCGGCCAACTCAAGGGCTCTATTGGAGTCGTTAGCCATGTCTACAGACTTGCCCCTCGCGCTTCGGACTCTTCGTGTCGACAGCCCCAAACGCCTCCAACCGATTCGCGCGGTGTAACCAACTGGGCAACAAGAAGTCTCACAGTTTCCACGCTCCCGGGACTGCACGCGCATAGTCCTCGACCCCAATAGCCTCGAAGTGGCGCTTGGCGGACCTAATCTTGGCGAGTTCGCTTGGGCGTAGCTTCCAATCATCGAGGGTGCTCTTGGTTTCGCGGATCATGTAGATCCGATCCTGGCCTTCTTCGTGCTTAACGATCGCCCAATCGGGGTTGTACGGGCCAACCGGGGTATCGATCTTGAACTTTGACGGGAGCTTCATGAACAGCTTGATGTCTTCTCGTGAATCAAGCAGCTCGGCGAACTGGCGCTCAACTTCGGAGTCGAAGACGACATAGTCGAAATCGGTCTTCTGGGTATGCTGCACCTTGTACATCTGATCGAGGAAGCGCTCCTTCTCCTCCAACCCATCTTTCTGTAGCTCACGAAGCTCGTAGATCGAGCCAGCGATCTTCTCGTACTGGATGCCATCGACGACAATCTTGGCCAGCTCACCTTGCAGCGAACGCTTAGCCATCGCGATGAAATCGTTTGGGTTACCGATGAACTCGCCCAGCCGACCGCTGCCGATCAGGATGTCGACGAGGGTCTTACGGGTGAGGGATGTCGCCTCCTGAAGTTCAGTGATGATGTCGGGCAGGTCGTAGCTGCCTTTGAGGTCTGCTGAACGCGTGCCGAGTTCCTCGCCCCTGGCGCCGCCTCGAAGTACCTTTACACCGGCCCGGGTGACCTCGATGCGCAATGCCTCGATTTCAGGCGCACCCTTGATCGCATTGATCGCGTTCTCGACGATTTGGTCGTGGTCGATGCGTACCCGGTAGGTCGTCTTCTGGCTGATTGTCTCCCAGAAGTCTTCGAATTCCGGTGTCGCATAAAGATATTTGTTGAGTACGCGAGGTTTACGCTTGCTGGCCGGCTTGACATACTTGCCGATGTGCGCGCGGCCGACCAGCTCGATGATGGCCCCCTCAGCCCAGGCGATATCTGGCGGTAGGTCGATACTGAAGCCGAGCTGGCTCGGCTGGAACTTCGAGGTGACGGCGCCTTCCTTGTCGATGAAACCCTTGTCCTTCAGGTGTTCCCATACGAGGAGGGAACGCTGGTAGCCAAACTGATCCTCGGTGAGAGCGCCGCTCTCGTCCTGCCACGGGATTTTCGAGAACTCAGCTTTGCGTACCCGACCGATCTCGACTCCGGCGCGCTTGTAGTCCTTCTGGAGCTCGTCCGCGAACTTCGTGTAGGACTCATTCGCCACAACGGTCAACGTCGCAATCCCACGCTCAGCGACACGCGAATAGCCGTCCTGAGTCTTTGCAACAGGGAGGCGCAGGCCACGCCCAAGCGTTTGACGGCGTTCCATCTCGGCGCCCATCTCACGTAAAGTGCAGATCTGGAAGACATTTGGGTTGTCCCAGCCCTCGCGCAGGGCAGAGTGACTGAAGATGAAGCGCACCGGTTCCTTTTCGTCAAGCAGCCGCTCCTTGTCTTGCATGATCAACTCATAGGCATCGTCGTCCGCTTTCGTCGAGCCAGAAGTGTCGTGGAACTTGTCGGCGGCACCCTTCGCGCCTTTGAGAACGGAGAAGTACCCCCGACGTAGCTCCGACGGTTCCTGGGGGAGCAACTCCTGCCACTTCGGTGATCGTGCTCGTTCCTCGCTCAGCAGTTCATCGAACCACTGCACGAATTGTCCGTCCGCATCGACGTTGTTCAGGCCATCGCCTAGGAAACTCTCGACCTTGTCGATGAAGAAGAGGCTGAGAACCTTGATCCCCTTGGCGCGGAGCATCGAGTCCTTGCGCAGGTGCTCGCGGATGGTCTCGCGGATCATCTCCTTGTAGATAGCGCCACTGGATGCGCCGATGCTTTCGCCCTCGTTGAGGAAGCCATGTTTGGTGAGGTCGACATAGGCCGGCTCGATGCTCATTTCGTTGATTCGCCAGCCCTCATAGATCGGGTTGTCGGTGACGTTCGTGCCTGAAAGTTCCTTGTGCTGCTTGACACTCACGACGCGCCGCTCCAGCGAGCCATCCGACTTGCGGCAGGATAGCTCTAGCCGGGCCGACCAGGATGGCTCGCGCCTCACCTCGACGAGCCTGATATACGGCGCCGCGTCCGTGCCCTGCTGTTGTACCTCGGCAACGACTATTTGCTTCACCAGCCCGAGATCGTGGGCGTCGACCGGGTCGAGTCGATAGACAACATTGCGCTGTTTCTTGTGGGTCGCGCTGTAGCGCAGCGTGAACGCAGGGGCGAGTTCGCCAACGGCCGATTGCGAGAGCTGCGACTCCATATTCTGCGGCTCGTCCATGATGACGACCGGATGAGTGGCCTTCAGATAGTCGATGGGCCGCAGGCCGTTCAGTTTGTCTCTGGTCTGATGGATGACGCGGGTGTTTGCATTACCGCGGATCGAGTCGATTGTCATGATCAGGATCTGCACGTTCGTCGACGTCGCGAACGGCTGGACTTCCTCGGCACTCTTGCCGCTGTAGATCGACGCATCGAAGGTGATCCCCTGAGGTTTGTAGAGGTTTTCGAAATGCTCCCGCATAAGCCGGATGCTCGTGCTGACACCCTCCCGGATCGCAACGCTGGGTACGAGGATCACGAACTTGGTGAAGTTGTACCTGACGGCCAGATCGAAGATCGTGCGCAGATATACGTATGTCTTGCCGGTGCCTGTCTCCATCTCGATGTCGAAGTCGAGCGCGTCGTCGTAAAGCTTCGGTGCTACCTCAAGACCGTTTCGATCTTGCACGCGTTGGAGATTCGCGAGGATCAGGTCTGGGTCGAGCACTAGGCTGTTACCGACGGCGCCGACCTCCTGAGTGAGATCGATGTCGAACTCTGCCTGATCCGAACCTGGCTGCACAGCTGCACCGCGCAGCGTTGCGACGAGCTTCTCTGCATCCTTAGGTTGACCATCAAACAGGTCGACGACCGAGCCGATCGCAGCCAGCTGATACGGCTGACTAGCGTCGAATTGAAACCCTGACCCGCTCATCACGCCGTCCAGAGCTCAATGCCCTTGCTCTTTGCGAGCTGGAACAAATTGGTCTTGAGTTCGTCGTCGCCCTGGAACGCATCCTCGAGAACAATGATCCGGGTCGGGGACTCGTCGACGAGGGCGTGGAGCTGCTTGAGGGTCGGCTTTGTGTGTTCGTCCAGGTAGGCGAGCAAAGCGACGTCGCCATCGCGGTCACGAACAAGCCGGACGTCAAGTCCTCCGACCTCGCCCGTCGAGACAGCCTCAGTCAGCGAGTAGCCCTGCTTGAGCAGGATCTCGATCAGCAGCTCGTCGGCCGTCGCGTCGTCAGTGGCGCTGTCACGGAGGCTCAGCAGCTGCTGTTGGAGGGCGTCCAACTCAACATCGCTCGACAGTCGCCACTTGGAAAAGTTTGTGTCGGCGAGCTTGTACGCCCGGAAGCCGATATCAACGGTGTCGCCAGTGTCGAACTGGCCATCGGTGACGCCGGCGAGTTCTTGCCCAACGAGATCGATACGTTTCCTAGAGAGCTCGGGAATTGTCTTGAACCCAGCCTTGTGAGCTTCTGACCTCTCTTCGGTTGGCTGCGGAAGCTGCACCATGATGAAACGGCGACCGCCATTGTCCTGGGCATTGAGAAGCAACGCAGCGTGCGCCGTCGACGCGCTACCCGCGAAAAAGTCAAGAATTATTTCCCCAGGCCCCGACCCAACTTCAATCAGATAAGCGAGGAGGTCTATTGGCTTGGGGTAGCTGAACATCAAGCCCATTTGTGCGAGATCAGAACTCATTTTCTCAGTTGTCCCCAAGTTTCTGAGGACGGACAATATATTCCGAGCTTTGTCTCCGCGCTCACGTCGGTAATAAATTACTCCAGTCCCGGATAGGTAGAAATCAATTTCACCAGCATCGCCGTCAGCGAATTTGACGCACCCTCCATCGATAAACTGTTTGAGTTTATTAGCGTTCGCCCAGCCCGAGTAGAAACGGCACTCGCGCGTAAGCTTTCCGTCCTTTGCGTGCAGTTCATCGAATCTTAGTGGGAACTGGATGGAGCCGAAGCGCCTTTTCAGCTGATTGCTTGAGAGCTTATCGGTGCGCATCGCATCAATAAGCCCGGGGGGGAGGTCAGATGGTGGAAGCACGATTTCTGATTCTGACGCAACGGGGAATCCTGCCGGGAGTTTTATCTCACTTGGAGGGTTTGCAGAACCGTTCTTAGTGATGGAGTTTTCTGCAATACCCGCCCAGAGGTTGCTAGCAGTTCTCGTATTTGGGTCAATTGCGTAGCCAAATTGCGCCGCTTGGGAGTTTCGGGCGTAGGTCAAAATGTACTCGTGATTTATCTTGATCGGAAACTGGTTATCAGTATGCCCTTCCGTATTCCAAACAAACTGTGCAACAAAATTCTTCTCACCAAACACCTCGTCGCACAACCTCTTGAGGTTCGACGCCTCATTATCATCGATAGAAATAAAGATGAGGCCATCGTTCGTCAGCAGGTTACGCGCCAGTTTGAGGCGCGGGTACATCATGTTGAGCCAGTTGGAGTGGTAGCGGCCCTCAGTTTCAGCGTTGGTCGAGAGCTTCTTGCCTTCCTCGTTGACCTGGCGTGTCCATTCAAGGTAGGTCTCGAGTCCCTCCTTGTAATTGTCCGGGTAGACGAAGTCCTTTCCGGTGTTGTACGGGGGATCGATGTAGATCATCTTGATCTTCGCGTGGTAATGCTTCTGCAGGATCTTGAGTACCTCAAGGTTGTCACCCTCGACGAACACGTTCTTGGTGGTGTCCCAGTCTTTCGAGTTCTCGAAGTCCGGTTTCAGCGTCGCGGTCGTCGGCTCCTGCGCGGCACGGAGCGCACGCTTTTTGCCCGGCCAGAACAGCCCAAAGCGCTCGCTGCTGTCGGCTGCGTCTCCGTCAAGCAGTTCCTTGAGCTTCTCGACATCCACCTTGCCGTCGGCGATAGCCTCGGGAACTAGATCGGCAAGCTGCGCTGCCAACTCAGTCTGGAAATTCGCAGTGCTGGATGGTGTTTCGTAGATCTCGTCAGTCATTCAGGCGAATCTCTTTCATGATTTTGATAGTTTGCGTCGGGTTTGAGAATGACCCGTGGTCTTATGTGGCGATCCGCCAGCGAATCGTGAACAGGTGCTCGGTCTCGTGGGTTCCTTGGAGTGATTGCTCGATCAGTTCGAGGAACTTGTCCGCCTCGGCTCGGAGCTTCTTGCGCATCTCCCGAAAGTCCTCGTCGGCCTCCTCAGCGCGCTGCTCCCACTTGCGGGCTTCCTTCTTGAGCCGCAGCTGTTCCATCGGATCGTCGGCCTGCCGGGCGAGTTTTCGAGCTTCCTTCTCCTTGGCGCGGTAGTCGCGGATGGCACCCTCGTGCTCAGCCTTGCGATCCTGCTGGTTGCGGTAGAGCAGTTCCTCCTGCTGGTCGTAGTAGCGGGAGTTACGGCCCTGGACTTCCTTCTCCAGCTGAGCCCGCCGCGTATCAAGGTGTGACGTGAAGCGGCTCTCATCGATCTCTACCGGCTGTCCACCGACCTCGATACAGGCGAGGTCGAGGACGTCTGCGACGTATTCCTCATCAAGCCAGCGTCCGTCGTCGGTCAGCGCGCCGGCCAGCATGTACGACTCGGCGACATCTTCGTCGCGTGCCCTCATGCGAAAGGTCGCGAGGTTGACGGTCAGTTCGCCGCTGGTGCCTTCCAGCGCCCGGATGGCGCTGGAGACGCGCTCCGACTGCCCGAGTGAGAACGTCAGCTCGCGTGATGGGGTCTCGTGGGTCTTTGAGGTCTCGACGACGTGCTGGGCGAGGGGGCTCGCGTAGCGGTACTGGTGGGCGTTGTCGAGCGGCTGTGACTTGAAAAAGTAGCGCCCGGTCGGGGCGTCCTTCACAGGCGACTGATTCAGCGCGAAGGTGCGCCCCTCGCCCTCGAAGGTGGCGTGCTCGTCCAGTTCGTGCCGTGTCACCGCGAGCAGGAGGCGTTCGAACTTATTCAGCACTTCGCCGGACTGCGTGTCGTATGCCTTGAGTCGATCCTGGACGTGGGGGTCGAGGTTGTCGAAGACCTTCGCCTTAGCGCTGGCCATCTCGCGGGAGATCTCGCCCTCGTACTGCGCCTCTAGCTCCTTGAAGGCCGAGTCGAGTTCGTCAGCGCTTCTGCAACGGGTGAGGATCGCGCTGATCGTCTTCTCGAAGTCCAGACCGTCCTCGATCGCGCCGAGCACCTCATCGCTGGCTCCGAACACGCTTGAGAACAGCTGGAACTTGTTGGTAAGCAGCTCCAGGATGCGCTGCTCAGCGATGTTGCCCTTGTTCGAGAAGTTCACGACGACGACGTTGTGCTTCTGTCCGAAGCGGTGCACACGTCCAATACGCTGCTCGACACGCTGCGGGTTCCAGGGCAGGTCGTAGTTGACGAGCATCGAGCAGAACTGCAGGTTGATGCCCTCAGCTGCCGCCTCAGTCGCGATCATGATCGTGCCGTCTTTACGGAAGAAGTCCACGAGCGCCTTGCGCCGATCCGCGGCGGCTATGCCAGTGATAAGGTCGCCGTCCTTGTTCTTCTCCAGCCACTCCTGGTAGATCGCGTTCTGCTCCGGTCCATTGTTCGAGCCGTTGAACAAGACGAGCCCGTCACTCCGGCCGGCCTCGCGCAGCGATCGGGCGATGTACTCCTGTGTCTTGGTTGAGTCGGTGAAGATGATGGCCTTTTCGGGAGCGCCCAGCTCGCGCAGCCTCTCGAAGCCAAGGTCGAGGGCCTCACTGAGCTTGACGGCCTTCTGATTCTCGGTGATCGAACGGGCGAGCGCTGCATACTCGCGCAACTCCGCCACCTCGGCGCGCATCGCCTCTAGCAGCGACTCGTCCCGTGGTATCGACGATGCGCGGGCACTGGTACCCGTTCCGTCGATTTCCTCGGCCTCTTCCAGTTCCTCGCTGGTGATCTCGTCATCGACGGCGAAGTCCGCAGCCACCAGACCGCCACGCGCGTCGCGGCGTTGCCCGGCGGCAACCTCATCCGCGAGACGGTTGGCAATGTTCTCCAACGTGCTCGCGACGGCGTAGGTCGACGAACCGAGGCGCTTGCGGATGATCAGAGCAGAGAGGTGGCGCTGGCTCCCTGCGAAAGCAAACAGCTCGTCGCGCTGTAAGTAGTCGTTAACCAGGTCGTACAGGCGCATTTCGTCAGCCGAAGGCGTGAACTCGACCGTCAGCGGCAGCCGCTTGGTGAAGTGGATGTACTTGTCCGCGTCACGCCGCAGCGTGCGCTTCGAGACCGTCGCGACGCGCTCGACGAGGTCGTCATCGCCACCGATTTCGCGATTCTTGACATACCGTTCTCGAAACGCATCGAGCGAGTAGAAGTAGCTAGGGTCGAAAATCGACACCAGCCCATACAGTTCTTCGAGCTTGTTCTGCAGCGGTGTCGCAGTGAGCAGCACAGTCTTGTGGGCGCTTTGCACGATATGCGCCATTGCTTCCGCCACCTTGGTCTTGCCCGTCCAGTGGTTCCTAAGACGGTGCGCCTCATCTGCAACCACGAGATCCCAGGTCTTTAGCAGGGAGGTCCCGTGCCGGAGCGCGAACTCATAGGAGCAGATCAGCACTTGCGACGCGCGGCCACCCAATTGGTCGAGAAGTGCATCTTTGGATTTAGGGTCGAGGATCGCAGACGGGATCAAGAACTTCTCGTACAACTCCTGCTGCCACTGCTGCCGCAAGCTCGACGGTGCGACTATCAGGACGCTGCGACGCCGCTCTGCCCAGTACTGCGAGATGACGATGCCCGCCTCGATCGTCTTGCCGAGGCCGACCTCGTCAGCGAGAATCACACCTGGCAGGAACGGTGTCTGCAATGCGAACAGGGCGGCGTCGATCTGGTGCGGCTTCGGCTCCACCTGGGCGTCGAACAGCAGGCCGGCGAGCTTGCCGACATGATCGTTCGCATAGCTGCGCTGCAGCTCGTGAGCGTAATACTTGGCTTGATGGTCGGTGAGCTGAGAGGTCATCGATGCGCCTCCGTGCCAGCTATCACCGGCAGACCCTCAAACAGGGGACTGGGCCCTGCGATTAAGCAGACACTGTCCCGCGCGATCGATTCATCGGGGCGGTCGAACTGAAGGAGCCTCATATTCGGTCCTCGATGGGCTCCGCGATAAAACGCAAGATGTTGTAGTAGGTGTCGCGCATCGGCACTCCGTAGATGCGTGCATCTCGGCGGCGGGCGGTGAGATGAGTCATTGCCGTCCACACTCGGTTAGTTGCTCGCCAAGTATCTGAATCCACGCGGTCGGGGATGATTCTTTCGACCGCCGTTGCGACCAGGACGCTACGCCTACCTGAATCAACCTCCGGATCGGTTGCCACACTTAGAAATCCAGGGGAACACAGCAGTCGCGCGATCTTGACCTGCTCGGGGTACGTCAGGGGGGCGCAGTCCTGAATACCGTATTCGTTTCTGCGGCGGTCGATCTCGCTGGCGCCGATGATCGCTGCGCTGGCGCACTCCCGACCGATCAGCATGGGAAGCGAATCGTGCAGCACGTCGCGTACAGCAAGATGGCGACGGAAATGCCTCTCTGCCGCAAGCGCCGGACAGTAGTCGTGGATGTCTATCTGCGGAGAGCCGATCCAACGGCGGTGCCGCACGCACACAAGGCCGATGGCAGAGAGCGTTCCTCGTGCGTACTCGCCGTTGCTGCAACGTTCACAGAGGGTCCGTTCAGTGACCTCTTGGTCCAGAACATGTGCGGGCGTGCTGAAGGCATCCGATGGCAGATCACCCAGATCACGCCAGGCCTGCAGGCGATCGGGACTGAGCCGGCTCTTTGATTTGAGAGCGCCGCGTTCAAAAAGGGCGCGGTCGACATCCGAAGGTAAGCAGAAGTTCCGTGCAGCGTGTCGTCGCGCGTAGGAATCGAGGTTTTCGCCGTGGTACAGCCGTGTGCGAACCGGCAGAGGTGCGAGTCTCATTCTGCCCTCCTGAGCGGCATCGGGACCGCCGTGTCTCCCGCGACGGTCCGCGCTGCCGCCTCTTCCGCCGCGAAATCGGTGGAGGTCATGTCAAGCAACTTCCTGCTGACCAGCTCGTCGCCGTTCAGAATCGCCGCAATGGCTGCGTCGTTGAGGAGGGCTCGGAGCGAACCAATGGAGCCACCAGTGCGGTCATAGAGATAAGTCGCTTCCGGCTCAAGGGAGCCTGCCGCGTGCCGACCGAGAGGCAAGAGTGCTTCGATGCCCAGGACGAGCTCAGCCCACTTGTCGCGTTGCGCTTTTGTTCCGTACGCGTACTTCCGCATCTGATGAACAGCCATCCGCCCCTTGAGCTGGCGGCCCATGTGACCGGCGAACAGGTCGGCCTGTAGCAGGTCGATGCCTGCATAGATGAACGTGGCATCGAGTCGTTCCGAGAACACTTTCAGCGCCGATGCTGCCTCACTGCCTGCCTGGTGATTGGTCTTAAGATTGTGCACCTCGTCGACCAGGACGAGGGAGACCGAGAGGCTGCGCATGACACCAACGATCTGTTCGGTCAGATCTTGGGCGGTTGACTTGTTGGGTACGAGCAGTCCGAGGAAGTTGGCAAACGCCAACATCATCATCTTCGGGGTGGTTCCCGGTGGTACGACGGAGTACACGACTGGGGCAAAGCCGTCGTCGTAGCGGTCGAATTTGGCGCGCATCGTCCGCTCATGGCGGCGACCGATCAATAGGGCAGCAGTGGACTTGCCGCGGCCAGCAGAGCCTGAGATCGCAAGGCCACGGCGCGCGGTCGCCGAGGCAGCAGAGTTCCGCGCCATCAGTACACGAGTCTGGTGCGTAAGCGCCTCGGTGTCAGGCGTTTCCAGCACCACATCTGCGCCCAGCCAGGCGAAACGCTGCTGGTCGTAATCATCCTTCGCTGTAGGGGAGAGGGCCTTGATCTCCTTAAAGGTGAGGTGGTCAGGCTCCAAGTTCCGGCGATTGACGAAATCCCGCCATGCCTCCAGTGAGTCCGGTACGGCCACGGCTACTCCTCGTCCTCGTCGTCGATGCGTCGGGCGGCCCGGCGTGGTTTGGCCGAACTGCCCTCGCTGACCGCAGCGGCACTCGCGGTGGGGCACTCGTCGATGGCCTCGACAGTGCCTGGGTCGGGCACGACCGACAGCGGCACCACCGGCTTGTTGACGCTGTCGCGTTTGGCAGCACGCTGCTCTTTGACCGTGCGGGCTCCGCCGGCTTGGATGCGGTTGATCTCAGATAGCAGATCGAACCCTGTGGCATTGTCGTTGCGGCTCCGCATGGCTTGGCGGGCGGCGCGGAGCACGTCGAGAGAGAACGGAGCCAGGGTCTGTTTGGCCAGCGTCCATTCGGCTTCGATCCACACGCCGCGGAAGTGATCGCGCACGAAAATCGACTGCAATCGGTAGGGGTCATATCGGACTTCCCATCCATCGTTGGCAGGCAGCGGGAGACCGCTCTTGACGCCGCGATATGGATGAAGTGCGGGACTGTCGTAGTGCAGGCTTTCGAAATTGACGCCATAACCCTGAATCGTCCGGTATGCCACCGGCAACAAGCCGATGTAATCATCGCGGTCAAGCGCGACGTTGACTGTTGGCGCTACAGAGACCAGCGCCGCATACGCTTCATTTGGCGTGAGGTCCTTCTTCGGCATCGCGGGGTGGCGCAGACCTGGGTGCGGCTTGTTCTGCCAGACGCCGACAATCCAGAGATCGAGCAGATTCTGTACTTCCGCCAGCGTCCACACCGCTTCGTCCTCTGGCGATTCTCCGCGTTTGATGACGTTGGGGCCGACGTAGCCCGAAAGATATTGTGTGAAGCCACTATTGATCGCGGCGAATACCCGCTCAACGTGCGGTTTGTCGGTGGGCGTACGAGGGGATGCCTTGGTCACGCTGATTTGGAGGCGCTCACATGCGTTGAGAAAAGTCGAACCGACGTAGACCTTGCCGCGATCCACAGTGATCGACTCTGGGACGATCACCGGCTTGGCGGCGATGCTGGCCCGTATCGCTTCGTCGCCCTGAATCATGCCGGCGGGAAGGATCGACCGCGAGAAGGCGACCGATGAACTCCAGCCAGGCTGCATTGGCAGGGGAGTCAGCGCCCTCGCGAGAACGACCGCTGCATCGACGCTCTTGGTGGCAATGGGTCTTAGGATCGCCGCACACGGGGTCCGTGTCGCCACATCGAGTGCCACCGTCAGGTCAACACGACCGGTAGATCCGTCCGGGTACACCACCATGAGATCGAGCGGCGTGCTATCGATTTCGACGAGTTCGCCAGGCCGCGAGGGAGCCTGTCGGCTCCAGGTTCTATCGGGGCGATTGGCCTGTGTGCGCCGCGTTGTTGCGTTCCCGAACGGGTGGGCGGCCTTTTGCAGGTTGTCGAGCGCCCGATACATGGTGGCGCGGGAGGGGACAGGGACACCAAGCTGCGCCGCTTCACGGCTTACCTGATTGATGACCCGCGATCGGGTTCCGGTCGAGATCTTTGTCTGAGCCTTCACCGCACTTTCCATCAGTGACACGAGGGCGGGGTCGACCCGGCCAGTCGGAGATGTCTGTCGCTGCATGCGTCCATCGACCAGGCCGGCAAGACCATCCGTCCGGTAGGCCTTGATGTAGCGCTCCAGGCTTCGGTAACCGACGGGAGTTCCGGCAGTGACCAGCTCGACCACCTTGGCGTTGACCCGTTCCTTAAGTGGAAGGCCCGGGTCGTACTGCGGACGTGGCGGCGCCGCGGTGCCTTCATCGGGACTGTCCAGGTCGACCGGGATTGTTCCGGTCAGGACTTCGACTACGTGCCGCCGAAGGAACAGCACGCGTTCCTTTGCCGCCGAATCGAGCGTTTCGAGGATTGCGGCAGAATCAAGTCGCGGCAACCGGTCGGGCGTATCCGGAAGGTAACTATCGTCGCCAAGCAGGTCGGCGACGCCGACTTTGCGAATCCTGCCTGACATAAGGTCTTTCAGTGCAAGCTCCGGTCCGTCTTGAGCTACAACCTGCCACGACTGTCCGTCGTATTGCAGATAGTCGAACAACCGAACGGACTTCATGCCCACACGTCACTGGCATTCGTCAGCGGTCCGTGGAGGTCGATACTCAGTCGGCGACGCCAGATCAGGTGCAGCAGATTCGCGGCGGCAATCTCTGCACTGAGGCCAGACTGTGATCGCACGCGTGAAAGAGCTTGACTAAAGGGAATCGGGGCATCGAAACAGCCGAGAATCACCTCGACCATGTCAGGCTGCGGAGCGCTGCGATCGTGGCGGTATCCAGCTAGCCAGCGGAGATTGGCCGATACCAGCGGAGCAAGCCCAGTGAACACCTCATACTGCCAGCCGACCTGTTCGCAAACTCCGCGCGTCAGCGCGAACTGTTCAGCGTTCTTCTCGACATGTTCAGAAGACCGTACATCCACCAACCGGCCGTCGCCGCTGGAGAGGCGGACGAAGAAATCGGGGACGTGGTTTCGATGCCCGGATATCGATCGTGGCCACAGCAGGGCCAACGGCTGGGCTGCGATTGCGACGATGTCGTCGGCGGCGTCCGCGGCCAGCAGGTACTCGCGCTCAAGCAGCGACTCGAAGTCCACATGGCTGCGGTTTGTACTCGACCAGTACAGGCCTTCGTAGTTTCGTTTCCCAGGCCATGAGCAGAACTCACGGACTGGGGTGGTGCGTTCAAGTTGAAGCGATTCGGCGTTTGGGGATAGCGGGACATTCTGGACGGCCCCATCGACGCAGGCCAGGATCCGCGTCACGTCGGTCACGTTCCGCGGCAGTGAGCGCAGGCGTGGAGCTGCCATTTCGACCCCCTTCAACCACTCGCCGCGGACGGTACCCCTGGGGTCTGACAGTAACCGCCAGTTCAAATGAGAAGCAGGCAACACTCCGCAGTCCGCCAGATATTTTGCGAATACCGCCAGAAATACCGAGACGGGACACCGGTGCCGAAAAACGTTGGGTAACAATATAATACGCAGTGATTTACCTGACATAATGTGGCTTATCGGCGGTAAACGTGCGCTCGGTGCTCAATGCGGCCCACGAAGAGGGCCTTGTCGTCGGAGAGGTGTCGTTTTGCAGTTGATCGCCGACTTTTTCACCAGTCCGCCAACCATCTCATAGAGCTTTCCAGTCTTTCGCCTACCAAGTTGTGCGTCTCGTGACGCTTCCGCGCTCGTGGCGTAACCGGCTTTCGTGCCGATTCCGACAGCACGCTCACTTTCGGCGCACTTGCCCAACCCTCCCCGGCTGCCGACACATTTCGTCACTGTGACGTATTGGCGATTGCCTGACCCTGCTTGGCCCTCAATAGTTCGCGCGCGTTCGAGTCGAGTCAGTCTGTTGAATCAGCCTCCCAGAAAGCGACTTCCGCATCTGGGAGCGGTTCATCGAACTCGTCTGAGACAGAGATACCTGGGAGCTGTCCAAATGTTCGCTCCGGTGGCTTTGAGGCTGTAGCCGGTTCATCGCCGGCCTGCCCCGCTGCCGCTCCCTGCTGTTCGGAAGGATCCGAGAAATCGTGGTTCGTTGCCGGGGGTTGGTTACACATCCTGAGAAACTCGAAATTCTTCCGTTTGGGTGGACAGTGCCCAGCGCAATCCTTTTGTCACTGTGACGCTTTCGGCTCTATGACTTCCTCTTGTGGTTCGTGCTGCTGTGTCACACGCGTGCGCCATTTCACTCGGTGGTGATCTCGGTCTCGATAGGAATCCGCAGTTGGGTCGCGATCGGCGTGTATAGGTCCACGCCCTGCTCGGGGGTTCTGAGCGACAAGATCAGCGAGTAGCGCACCGGCACATCAATCCGATCCTGTCGCCTGTTGTTCTTCCACCACCCTCCCGCGGGGTAGATAGCCACGGAATTACATTGCGCGAGTTCGCTTCCGGTGCCGTGCCACTCGTCTTGGTGCAGCGATCCGAGGTGGCGCTGACGTTCCCCGAGGAGCCATCTCGCGGAGGTTGTTGCCGCACCCGACCTGCCGTCCTCCTGAAGTTGAGCATTTCGGTTGATTCGAGCGACGAACTGCTGACGCGTCTCCAGCTCACCTTGCATGTCGAACCGGAGCATGTGAGACGCGTAGGCATACCGCTGCCGCCACCCGCGTCGCGACGCAGACGGCTCGATGAAGTACGACAACGTGATTCGTAGCCGAACCGGCGCAGACCCAAGTTCTTCAAGTGCTTCTGTAGGCCACGGAAGCGTGTGCAGTCGGAAGCGCCGCATCGAGTAGTTGCTGCCATCGAACGGCACGAACTGATCCTGAGTGACCAGGGTGACTGCGCGCCGCGATGAATTAAGAACGGAGTCCTCTGCCGGGACGCCCCACCCGTAGCGCCGGAGCTGTTCGAGCCGAATGGCTTTCGTCTGGTCAGCTTGGACTTTATGGGCCATCGCCGGAGTCCATTCCGCCTCATGGGTCAGCAGGCCACGGATCGACTCAGGCCAGTAATCGGGGTATCGCTCCATGGCCAATGCCGCCAGACGTGCCGCTTGAGCCGTCGCGGCACTCGTGGCGTTGGCGGAGGCCAGTGCGACGTTGTTGCTGTTCCCAGTCGACCGCAGAGACAGGCTGGGGAGCTTGGGTTCGAACATTTGGGCGCCGTCGGTGAGGACGTTGCCGCCCTCCATACAGATGTCAGGCTTGATGGGCGCGCTACGGTGTCGAAACAACATCGAAGTTCGGCTGTGGGGCGAGAGATCACCAGGCTTTGCGAGTGGTGTCCAGCCTGTGTACTGAGGATGCTGCGGCGCTTCAGCCAAGTTGGTGAACGCGCCAACCGTCAACGCGTTCCATGATTGAGCGGGATCCTCGATCGCGGCAAGGTCGGAGTTGTCGGCGTGCTCCAACATGTAGGAGTCGACGTTGCCCGCAGCGACGACGATGAGGCGTGCGACATCGGGATCCGGCTCCGAGATCAGTCGGAAGTGGTCACCGTCGCGATTGGTTTCCGTGCCGACAGCAAGGGCATCGACGGCAGCGGACCACAGCGTGGGGTCCCCGGGGTTGTCAGGCTTGGTGCTCAACGTGAGGGCAAATACGCGCCGACGTGCAGCAGTGATTTCCGGGAGTGCCACCGCCTGGATCGTGGCGCTTCCGTAGTCCAACGGATCGATCTGCGCCTCGTCGGGACCCGGCTTCATGCGCACGGACTCCAGGCGATGCCGGAGCTGAACGGGGTCATTGCTCTGCAGGTCCGCGTCTAACCGATCACCGAATAGCGCGAGGCCGGCCATCGAGGTACCGTGCCCGCGCGGATCCATGTCCGCTCCCGAAGCGCCGACGATGGTGTGTAGGTCCTCTGGCGCGAGGGATGCCTCGATCAGGACGTGGCTACGCAGCACGCCTGTGTCCAAGTGGCACACTGCTGGTGCACTACCGTCGGCGAAAATCAAGCGTTCGGCCAAGTCTTTAACATATTCGTCCTGCCCAGCGGGAGGAAGGTCCTCGATCGTCTCGATGAACTCTGGCCTGCGGATCTCCGCCAGCGGCACGAGTGTGAACGGCAGCGGTTCGAGTTGGCTCCAGGTAGCCTCGACCCACACCACGAAGCGGTCACGGAACTGGATCGACCGAGGCAGCATCCGAAGCTGGTAGGTGTTCACAAACCCGTTGATGGCTTCGATATCGCCACTCGAGGTGTCCAGCCAGAGTTCCCACCAGTGCTGTCCCCGCTGCGGTGGGTCACCGTCAGACGTCCAGAGATCAGCGAGAACGGCTTTGCGGATCCGGGAGATGTTGGCGACGAGGTCTTGGTTCGGCGGGTGCCCTGTCTTGGTGAGGCCACTGAGGTAATCCTCGAACAGCTTCATGAACGCGGCGCGGTGCGCGTCTGCCACCCACACCGTCGCCCGTTCTGGGGCGGTCTCCGTAGCTGGCCGGACCGACAGCAGGAGCCAGCGGGGCTGCTTCGGCTGTTTCCGGTGGGTGGTCATTCGGTTCAGCGACTCGAGTTTCAGGGGATACGACGCGCCCTCGCCTTCGAGGACAATGATTGTTCCCTGCGCTGAGAGCTCATCGTTGGCGAGTTGGAAGTCCCCACGTTCGCCATCAAGTTCACCGAACGTATCGGATAGCTCCTGGTTGCGCGCAGCTCCGTGAGTACCGCGGTTGACTGTTCGGCGTTTGAATCCGCCACCGCCGCTGTCTCCGGAGTAGCGGTCGAAACTCTCGGCAGTGGCGTACCCCTGGACGTAGAGGTGGTCGAGTGCCTGGTCATGGTCAGGCAATAGTGGCCGATCGCCGCGCGTTCAACGCTGCAATGAGATCGTCGCGCTCCACCATCACATCACCTCGCATCAGGACCGCCTTGGCTGCCGATTCCGCAGCCTTCACCAGGTCCGCATGACTTAGTCCGTCCGTGTACTCGCCAAGCTTGGCCAGGCTTGATCTCTCAATCAGCGAGCCCAGCCGGGCACGCATCACGGCAGTGGCTTGCCGAGCGTCAGGGAGGGTGTAATCCAGCACCGCGTCGAAGCGCCGGAACAGCGCCTTGTCAAGGATGGATCGGTGGTTCGTCGCTGCTATTACGATCGATTCGGGGCTGGAGTTCTCGAGGAACACAAGAAACGAGTTCAGTATTCGTCGGGCCTCGCCGACGTCGTTCCCTGAGCGGTCCGCGCCGAGCGCATCGAACTCATCGAAGAGATAGACGCCACGTTCCGCAGCCACGGCATCGAATACGATGCGCAGTTTCGCCGCAGTTTCACCCATGAACTTGCTGAGCAGGGCATCCAAACGGACGGTGTACATCGGCAGGGACAGCTCGGTGGCGAGGACCGATGCGGTCATCGTCTTTCCGGTTCCCGGCGGCCCGACCAAGAGTAGGCGGTGCGATGGCGCGAACCCGTGCTCAAGCAGATTCTTCCGCTGACGCTGCTCGGCGAGCAACTGCTTGATCTGAGCAGTCCGTTCCGACGGCGCCACCAGTTCACGCAGGTGAACTTGTGGATGCGATGCTTCCACCAGTTCGGCCAACTCGCCGCGAACTCGTGGAAGTGCGGTGACGTTTGCAAGGGGCGCGCGTTCACGCGACGCGTCGACTGCTTTCTTTATGTTGGAGGCCAGGACGTGGTGCCCTTGCCGGGCCTCGCGTGCCGCGATCTGCAGTGCGACGGAATAAAAGGCGGCGTCGTCGCCGGCAGCGTGATTGCGAACCATCGCCGTGATGTGCTCGCCGAGGCCAGCCATGACGCCTCCCTTCTGGCGGAATGTGCTGCGTAGCGTAGATCGTACGGTCTGACGCTATGTGCGAAGCCGATACCTGGCCGATTAAGTCCGCGCGGAATCAAGTCGAAGGAAGGATTTCATGGCCGCTCGCGACGCGCCCCCATTGGCAGGCGCGTCTGGCGTCATGAGATCAGGGGAAGCGCTGCCTCGATGATCACCTTCCCGACTTCGGTGCCGGCCGCGGTCGCGACCGAAGTCATCGCAGCGGTAGCCAACGTCTTGAGCCGACCCGGGGACGGGGAATCAGAGTTCGATTCACGGCGGATGTCCGACACTAGCTCTTCGCCGGCGGCGCGGAGCTGCTCATCTGCGAGCGCAGGAAGGACCTGTTCGATCGCATCGGCGAGGGCTCGCGCTTGATCCACTTTCTGACGGACGTTGACAGTCTGCGTGGCGCCGGGGCTGCTGAACGCGACGGCCACACCGCTGCTGCCCTCGATGTGCAGGTACGGGCTCTGCACCTCGGCGACGCCGGGAAGGTCCCGCACCGACTTGCCCGACGCCGCGTACTTCTCTCCATAGGGGGTCAGCTTTGGCCTGAGGACGATCCTCTGCATGGTGCCGGTGCCGTCGACGTAGCCCTCCTCCATTAGCCACTCCAGCGCGGCGTTCACCTCCTCGCGAGTGACTTCAGAGCCAGACCAAGAAGTTGCCTCCATGAAGGCAGCCGGTTTCGCCTCTGCAATGGTGGCTCCTTCGAGCCGCAGCTCGTATAGCCACGCCAGCACGCCGTCCCGTAAATTCCACAGCCGCTCGGCCTTGTTCATGGCGGTTCCTCCACTGCTTGCCGGTGACGGATCAGCGTAACTGTGCGGTCCGACAACATCGGGCACTCAGGACGAGGGCGCGTTCGCCCGCGAGTGCCCGCCGGAACGCCGCCACGAAGCCTTTTGCTGCCCGATCGACGGGAACGGAATGCACGCCGACACTGACGCGGCACGTCCATCGCTACCAACATGGGATAGGCCGTGCTGGTCAAGACGATGCGCTCACGCCTCAGCTCGGCGATTCGTGTCCGCATCAGCGCGTATCCACGTCTCCAGGTTCCTCGCTACGCCACCGTCATTGCACTTGACCACACCGGGCGTGTCCGGCAGGGTCATCCCGGTTGGCGGCCATACGATCAGGACGTGCCCACCCATGGGCGCGCGGCGGCGCAGATTCGAAACAGCGAGCTGATTGACTACCGGCCCGCTGAGGGCGAACCTGTCGCTCAAATTCCGGTCGACGAGCTGTGGTCAGCGCCGTTCGAGAAATGCGCGCCGGTCCGCAAAGCCTCGACGTACAAGGGTCAGAAAAACTTCACCGGCGAGTGGTGGTGCTCGACCACAGAGTCGCACATCTCATTCGAATCGTGGGTTGAACGTGATTTTCTGATCGCGGCCGACTTCGATCCAGACATCATTGGAATATCAGTACAGCCCTTCACTTTTCGCTTCGTTTCGGCCGCAGGAAAACAGCGGCAGCACACACCTGATGTGTTCCTCCGAACCAGATCCGGCGACGGCGTCGTCGTGGATGTTCGACCAGACCGACTCGTGGACGGTGACGCTCGCGAGGCATTCGGATCGACCATTGCGCTGTGCGGGCGTACTGGGTGGACCTACCGCCGTGTTGGAGATCAGCCTCCGATCCGAGCCGCGAACTTGCGTTGGCTCGCCGGCTACCGGAATCCGCGAAATCGACGGCAGGACGTCGTTACCAACCTGACCTCGCTACTGGCCCACAACCCGAAGACAATCGGCGCAGCCGCCCTCGCGGCGGGCGAACCGATATTAGTACTACCCACTCTCTATCACCTGCTCTGGACACACGAGATCGACGTCGATGTCGACTCGGCGCCGATCGGTGAACATACGCTGATCCGGTTGGCCACACGATGACTGCTGAGCCCGCCAAAATCGCCATCGGCGACTTTTGTCGCTACGACGGCAAGTTCTGCGAGCTGGTGGCGATAGACGGAATGATAGCGAAGCTACGTCGCGAGGACGGTCAGCTCGCAGCAGTCAAGATTGCGGACTTGTTCGCGGACAGTTCATTCGACGTCCTATCTCCCAGCGTTCGTCGCCGCCCAATCCCACCCGACTACTTCTCCGCGCTGCCGAGGCGGGTCCAGGAGCGCGTCCTCTGGCTCGAGCACCACATCTCCGAAGTGGTCGACGGGATACCAGTCGGCTCATCGCCGCAGACCACTCCGCGCAACGGATACGACATTCGATCGACATCACTCGGACAGCGAGAACGCAACAAATGCTCCGAACTTGATGCCGCTGGAACCCCATTGGGCCTGAAGTACCTTCAAGAACTCCGTCGCCGTTACGAACGATCCGGCGTTGCCGGGCTGGTTGACGGCCGTCTTCACCGCCGGCGCTCGCCAAACCGGCGGGTCGATAGTCGCTACGTGGGCGTGCTGTTGGAGGTGCTGAACGAAAACGAACTGCAGTCGACGCGCACAGAGATCGCCATGAAATGGCACGTGGACCGGCGAGTGGTCGACAAGTTCGGCGACGGCGTGAAACTGCCTTCTCACACCACGTTTCATCGGCTGATGAAACGGCTCCCCCCGGCGCGTCACGCCACTGGATCCGCTCGAACCCGGCAGACGAAGGGCCATCAGCCGGAGGGCGTGTTCGGTAAGGTCGTCGCGAGCCGTCCCGGTGAGTGGATGCAGATCGACACCACACCGTTCGATGTCGGCATCCGGCTCGATGAGTCGGTGAGGGGCCGGGTGGAGCTGACGGGCCTCGTCGACGCTGCGACGCGCACAATCGTCGCGGCGGTTCTGCGACCTACAACGAAGGCAGTAGACGCATCCCTTCTTGTCGCAAAATCGATGACGCCGGAACCGATGCGGCCAGGGTGGATCGATGCCGTCCGAATGTCGAACTCGGTCCTGCCCTACCACGCAATGCGGTCTGTCGATGACAGACTTGAGCACGCTGCTGCCCGCCCCGTCATCGTTCCCGAGAACATCGTGTACGACAACGGCGCCGTCTATCTGTCGAGCACTTTCCGCTCTGCATGCCGATCGCTCGGGATCAGCATGCAGCCTGCACACAAGGACGAGCCCACCGATAAGCCGATCGTCGAACGCACCCTGGGATCGGTCAAAACCCTTTTCGCACAATACGTCACCGGCTACCTCGGATCATCGGTCGAGAACCGAGGCAAGAACGCCGAGCAGAATGCAGTTTTCTCGCTGCAAGAGCTTCAGGATCTGCTGGACGAATGGATCGTCGTCGCCTGGCAGAACAGACCCCACGATGGACTGCGGGACCCCTTGAACCCGCAACGAAAGCTGACCCCGAACGAGAAGTACGCGTCCATGCTCGCCGTCAGCGGGTACATCCCCGCGCCGTTGACCTCCGACCAATACATCGCACTCCTACCCAGCCTGTACCGGACGGTGACAGCCGCAGGCATCACCATCGACTACCGGACCTACGACAGCGACGACTTGGACGCTGCGCGGGGTGAGATTTCCGGGGTACCCGGCAAGGGCACGCAGTGGCAGGTCCACTACGACCCCTACGACGTCAGTCGCATTTGGGTTCGCAACCACCACGGCGAGGGCTACCTGATGGCCTGCTGGACGCAGCTCCATACCGCACCGCAGCCGTTCGGGTCGTCACTGTGGGAGCATGCACGTCAACTCGAGACAAGTCGAGGAGAGCGACGAACCTCGCAAGAGGCGATCACGGCCGCAGTCGAGGACCTCTTGGGACGTGCGTCCGTGGCACCCGAGCCGCCGGCTCGGCGTCGCCGCACCGCAAAGGACCGCCGAGCAATCGCCCGGACGCGGGCGGCGGCGGAACTACCACCCACAGTGCCGCCAGCAGCGAACCAGCCTACGGCTCAGTTGTCCCCGGAGGAAGACGACGATATCGACGACGTCATCCCACTACCCGTATTCGACGCCGAGAAGGAGTCCGACACATGGTGATTCGAAGATGACCGTCGATGAGCAGGCGGCCGAGCCCGACCTCGACCCCCGTCAGCTGCCGTCAGTAACGCTTGATGGTTGGCGCAGATTCGTCGACGCCAAACCCGCAATATTTGACCTACCCGATCACGATTACTACAGCACGCTCACCGGGGTGGAGAAGCTCGCCTTCGATGACCGACGCATGGCCTACCACTCGGAGTTGGTCATCATCGAGACTTCAACGGTCCGCCACATCACCCGCCAGGGCCGGCTGCTGACTCTGCTCAATCAACGTGAATGCGGCGCCCGCCGATCCATGATCGTGTCAGGGCCGTGGGCGAGCGGGAAGACCACCACCATCAAGTTGCTCGGAAAGATCCACGAGCAGAACGTACGCCGCCGGTATCCCGGCCAGGACCGGATACCTGTCGTCTACATCACGACACCGCCGAAAGGCTCGCCCCGCAAGCTCGCTTCAGAGTTCGCCAACTTCCTCGGACTTCCTACGCGGCAACGTCACAACACCACAGACATCGCCGATGCCGTGTGCCACGTGCTCACCGAGGCCCGGACCGAGCTCGTCATTGTCGACGAGATCCACAACCTCAACCTTGCCAGTGCCGCCGGCGAGGACATGTCCGATCATCTGAAGTACTTCAGCGAGCACATGCCCGCCACATTCGTCTACGCGGGCATCAACGTGGAGCGCTCCGGGCTGTTCACCGGAGTCCGCGGCCGGCAAATCTCGGGACGGTCCGTTCTGATCAAGACGGGCAACTTTCCATTCAACGACGAATGGAAATCGCTTGTCGCATCAATGGAATCAGCATTGCGCCTCTACAGGCACCGAGAGGGCACTTTGACTCGCAACTCGAAATACCTACACCAACGAACGGGCGGGTCGATCAGCAGTCTGAGTCATCTCATCCGGGTAGCCGCGATCACGGCAATCCTCAGCGGAGAAGATGCGGTCAGCCGGGAGTCGCTCGACGCAGCCATCATCGACCATGCGGCAGAGTCCGCGACCAGTCACCCAAGCGCGCCGAAAGCCGGCTAGGCCGAATCATGCAGACGTTTACGACGGGCAGTCGCAATCAGACACTTCCGCGCCCCGTGAAGCCGCTCCCCAACGAGGTACTTGCCGAATATCTCGCTCGCCTAGCGAAAGCGAACGGCATCAGTAGGTCTCGCCTCGAAGCGCTGCTGACCCGCCGCGGACCAACGATGCGGGCTGCTTTGTGCAAGAGCGTGTCGATGAGTGACCGCGCTGTAGCCTTCGCACTGCCTGAATTGCGGGTCCCTGCCGATTGGACAATCTACCCGCAGCTGCACCGGCGCGAAGTTGAGTCCATCGGCCCAGGCTGTCCACACTGCGCGTCGAGGCACGGAGAACGAATCACATTCCCACAAGTCTGGTCCACACACGACCACGTGTTCTGCGGCGTACATAGTCTGTGGCTCAACGGAACTGCGTTCCGTGTGGACGCTACGCGGCCGGTCACGAAAGTCATAGGTGCTTCACGTGCGGACATACTGCTTGCACACCGACGTCACCAAAGGTTTATTCACAGCCATGGCCGGGCGTCGATTCGTCAGGCGATCTCCGATGCCTACGAGGTAGTGGAGCACTGGAACTACTGGCAGCCGTTGGAAGCCGTCAGCTTCCGCTTGGCCGAGCTTGAACCCGACGAGACCCAGCGGGGTTCCGGCACCGCTTGTCGCAACGCAGCCATGTACCCGGAGATCGTGCGCCTAGCAACTGCGCTGTCCGACCCTTCCTGGAAGTCTCGACTGCTTGCGGCGAGCAGAGTTGAGCGTGGCAAATCCCTGCTCGACCTGTTCGAGCTCGTTATCGACGGCCATGTGCCGTACCGCGCCGCGGATCCCCTCTACGAGTGGAGGCTTCGTCAGCTGGCCGCGCTGGATACCGATAGCCGAAGGGATGCAACTACCAAAGGAGAGGGAGGACCACGATGACGACCAACGATTGTGTGCCGGCGCTGCCGTGGGGCGCAGCGGGCTGCACTGAATGGGAGTTGGATGGTGATGAGCTGTACAGGATTGTTTACACCGACGAGCAGCGCGTGGACGGCTGCGAACATGGGGTGCATCTGTCTGCTCTCCAGCATCCGGATGGGACGCTCAGCCGAGATAATCCGACAGAAATCTACGTGTATATCGCTGGTGACGGCCCCTTGTCCGGTGCACAATCCCGTGCGCTGGCTCAGATACTGCTCGACGCCGCCGAGCAAGCTGACGGATGGGGGGCGCTGGAATCGAGTGAGTAAGTGCAAGCGGTCATGCGCACTCACCTGCATGGACTGTAAAGCACGAGGGACAGAGGCTTTCTGATCTCTGGGAACCTTGACCGTTTGATCCTAAAGCCGACGCACGCGCGGGGCTCGTGACACGTTGTTCGCTGGCCTTCGCATCCCGGCGCAGCGCTGCGATAACGGCGTTCCGCAGCTCAGTTGGTACTTGCCTGGTACGGAGCAGCTTGCCCACCCGGTCAACTAATTCGTTTTCAGACAGCGTTTTACCGGCTGACGCATTCCGGCAGTACTGCAGCACCTCGCTTGGGGGCACGATGTCAATGGTCCGGGGACCGAGTTCGCGTGCGACTGCTGAGGACTGGCTCGGTAGCCTGAAAGTCCTTGGCTTATTGCCGGTTTGGTTGAACGGATTCTCCGAAACGATCCTCTGCCGGCGCTCAGCCGCTGAGATAGCCCTGTTGATTAGTCGAGAAAACTCGTCGTGAGACTCACCGCTCCCCGCGCTCTTTCTGTACACCTGGTGTATCCGCCAGCCGGTCACGGGACCTTCGACTCCGACAATGCGAACAATGTTGTCGATGATGCGGTCGGCCGGTGTCTGCGAGATCGGTGACAACGCTTCGGAAAAAACAGGATAGGTCTTCAGTGCCGGAAGCCCAGGGCTGGTCGCCTGCGGCATAGCGCTCAAAGACGCGGGTGACTCTTTTTGTTGCGGAGCGACGCGGCGCGGCCGGTCAGCAAACGTACCCTCCCTAGTGCGGGCGGACTCCTGGTTCGAAGGCCCAGGCTCGGCCGCCAGGCTACGGGGCGTTGGCGGCGGATGAATGACAGGTACCGGTGTCGACGGCCTCTGCGAAGCTGGCGGACGCTCGCGACGGGGTTGCTCGGAAACGGCCGTGCTGTCGCCTATCTTCGTCTCGGCTGGGGTTCGGGCGGGCGCGGCCTGTGCCGGTTGGCCAAAGAGCCTTTCGCGCTCGGAGGCAATGATGTCGCGGGCGAGTTCCGCTTCCGTAATGTCGTAGGCTTCCGGAGCGCTTGCGGCCATATCACTCTCGCGCGCGAAGCTTTCGAACAGCGCCTTCTTCGTCGCGAGGATTTCTCGGAGCCTTTGATCCACACCTTCTTCGGACAGCAGCCGATGAACCTGCACAGATTCCAGCTGTCCCATGCGGTGTGCACGGGCGATGGCTTGCCACTCGGTGGTGGGTTTGAGTTGTGGTTCGCAGATCACGACGACAGATGCCGCTTGGATGTTCAGACCCACGCCGCCGGCGACGATCTGGGCGACCAGCACTGCACCCTTCTTGGCAGCGGAGAAGTCGTCCACCAGTACCTGTCGCTGGCTGGCTGCGACTGACCCGGTTAATGGGCCGAAGACCCTTCCGGGCATGTGCCGTGCGATGTCGCGCAGGACGTCGAGGAAGTGCGAGAAGACGACAACACGGCGCCCATTTGCTTCCGCCTCCAGAACGATCTCGACCAGGCGCTGCATTTTGGTCGACTTGAGTCCCTGCTTCATCGTGGCTTGCCGCATCGCCATGAAGTTTCGCTGCTCTACGGCAGCGCGGTAGGCGGCGACGTCCTCGCCCGACATCGGCATCCACTCGTCGACCTCGACGAGTTCCGGCAGCTCGGTGAGGACGTCTTCTTGGTTGCGTCGCAGGTACGCCGGTGCGACCTGGCGACGAAACTTCTTCGGAGCGAACTCGTTTGCATCCAACACAAGGTCTGGGCGCAGGTACCCGACGAGATTGCGAAACTCGTCCAACCGATTCTCCAGCGGTGTGCCGGTCAGGAGAATCGCTCGTTCACAGGAGCCAATGAGTTGCGACGTCCGCTGCGTACGAAGCGCGTCGGGGTTCTTGATGTAGTGCGCTTCATCGACGACCACGCAGCTGAGTGCCGGTGTGGAGACCTCGTCGTTGAGCCAACGCAGGGTCTCGAAGGTAGTGACGCCGACGCCGCCGTTACGCTCCCAGTTCTTGGCCGCCCATTGCCGGTCGGGCCCATGTAGGCGGTGCGCGGGCAGTTTCGATTTGGCGGTGACTTCGCGGACCCAGTTAGTCACTACTGCTGCGGGGCATACGACGAGGAAGTTGTGCTCGCCTTTCGCGCGAAGGTGCGCCAATGCTGCGATGGCTTCGACGGTCTTACCCAGGCCCATCTCGTCGCCGATAATGACTTTCCGCTGGACCAGAGCGAAGCGTGCAGCGAAGCTTTGATATCCGCGTAGCGACGCGGTGAGGTAGTCGCCTTTCAGCTCGAAATCACGGACCGCTTCAATGATTTCGGTGGGCAGGTCGCCGTGGGTCTTCTCGTCGTCCTCAGTGATGAAGCCCAGCTCGGCGAGGAGCGCAAAGTAGTCGGCAGGCCGGGTGAGGAAGTCCTCCCACGGGTCCCCGCTTGTTGCCGCGTCTTGCGCATCGGCGATCGCGCGCGCGGACCGGGCCACAATTTTAATGGCGTCGCGGAAGTCCTCGACGGTCGACAAGGCGGTCGGGATGACGATGGCGTGAGTGACCGTATTATCGATGGCTGCCGCAACGGGTGCCAGTTCCTCGACGATCGCCATGTCCGCCGACGACGTGGAAGCACGACGTGCCGCATCCCAGGCGCGGAGGCGGCGCAGGAATTCAGTGTGTTCTGGGGTTCGGTTCTTAATGTCGATGCGCATCGGCATCTCATCGAAGGTGTTCTGTCTCAGTGTCCGAGCGGCAGCTCGGATGCGGGTCGCGGAGGTTTCCCCGATGCCGTCGAAGTACTCGAGTATGCCCTCGTTGTTCAGGACGGCGAGCACGTTGGTGATGCCGTTGTCCGTCAGAGCCCCGACGCGGATCTTGTCGCGGGTGGCTTCCCGGAGCCGTTCGACGGACATGTCGGCCAGCATCCGGTCGGTCTCTTTGCTTCGGACCTTGTTGCCGGCGTCGTCTGCAGATTTGCGCAGCTTGGACTCTTCGGCGGCTGCGCGCCGGATGACAGCTGTGGCGTTCGGGAGAATCGCGAAGGTCGTCGAGTCGTCAAGCGCGGCGGTTTGGCCGTGGTCGGGTAGCTGCTGTTTGAACCCCACCCAGTCGGCCAGCGCGTCGCGCACGGTCAGCGCGCGGATCCGTTGATCGTCCACCGGCCTGGCCTGGTCGATAGCCTGGCCGATACCGCTGGTGAGAAACCACCGCCGGTAGTCGGTGAGGAACTGTGCTGCCTGGTTGGCTTTGTCCCGTGTGCCCCCGAACATCAGCAGGCGGCCGAACCCCGTGACTTTTCTCAAGTCCTCCGTCGCCGCTGCGACCTCGGTGGTGAGCCGGTCGAGTTCTCGTTGAACGTCGGGGTGTATCGGCGGGAGGCAGGCCGAACGCGCCGCGGCTTGAAAGACGGCTTGGTCGGTGGAGCGCAACGGGATGACGTGCCAGAGGTAGCGGTTGTTTCGTCGGGCCTTCACAGTGCGCGCTCGCAGTGCTGCGGACTGTGCGACGGCCGCTTTAGCAATCTCGTGGCGGGCCGCGGTCACTGCTGTGGCGGCGTCGACCCAGCCTCGTATTTCGTCACCAATTGCCGATGTTGACGGCTGTTCGTCGCTGCCCATGGTCCCCGTTGATCGACTCGCTCCCTTGCGGGAGATTAGCGGACCTAGCGACGATTCGCGGACTACCCCCGATACTGTCGGAGGGGTCGACTAGCGTGGGCCGGCTATCGACGGGGAGGACAAACAGTGCTGCTGGAAGAGCTGAAGCCTGGCTTGCGCATCGACGGGCTGATCCCGTCCCAGGTAATCACGGTGATCTTTGCCCAATGGCACGGCACCGACGCGCTGGAGCTGACTTACAAGACCAACGACGGCGCACTCGGTCAGCAGGTCGTGTTTCGCAAGGACCAGGACATCCTCACCGTCGCCCAGACCGGCAGCCGCGCGTTCGATGCCAACGCCACCGACTTCAAGATGGTTGCGGAGGCGCAGCGGATCACGCTGGCGGGCCTGTTTGACCCCATGCTGGCCGTGGCGACCAGCGATGTCCGGCCGCTCCCCCATCAGATCCGTGCGGTCTACGGCGAGCTTCTCCCCCGCACTCCGCTGCGCTTCCTGCTCGCCGATGACCCCGGCGCCGGCAAGACCATCATGGCCGGCCTCTACATCAAAGAGCTGCTGCTGCGCGACGACGTGCGTCAATGCCTCATCGTCGCCCCGGGCGGCTTGGTCGAGCAGTGGCAGGACGAGCTGTTCTTCAAGTTCGGGCTGCGGTTCGACCTGCTGACCAACCAGCTCATCGACGCCAACGTCAACCTAAACGTCTTCGAGACGAACCCGCTATTGATAGCGCGAATGGATCAGCTTTCGCGCAACGAGGAGCTACAGGCCCAACTCAAAGAAACCGAGTGGGATCTGATCATCGTCGACGAGGCCCACCGCATGGGCGCCCACTACTTCGGCGGCAAGCTGGAGAAGACGAAACGGTTCCTGCTCGGTGAAATGCTCGGGCGCATCACCCGGCACCTGCTGCTGATGACCGCGACGCCGCACTCCGGCAAAGAAGAAGACTTCCAGCTCTTCCTCACGTTGCTCGACCGCGACCGCTTCGAGGGTAAGAACACCAAGACCGCCAACACCGACGGCATCATGCGTCGGATGGTCAAGGAAGACCTTCTGACGTTCGAGGGCAAAAAGCTGTTTCCCGAACGCCGCGCCGAAACCGTGCCCTACGAGCTCACCGCGCTGGAGTACTCGCTGTATGCAGAGGTCACCGACTACGTGCGCGAAGGCATGAACCGGGCCGACCGGGTGGGCGGCAAACGAAAGAACACCGTCGGGTTCGCATTGACCGTGCTGCAGCGTCGCCTGGCATCTAGCCCCGAAGCCATCTTTAGGAGCCTCGTTCGGCGCACCGAGCGCCTGGAGCGCAAAAAGCTGGAAATCCTCAACGGCACCTACACCGATAGAGAACCCACCATCGACTTCGAGGGCCTGGACGCCGACGACTACAACTCCGAACAGATCGAGGAACTCGAAGAGGAACTGCTCGACGCTGCCACCGCTGCTCAAACCGTCGAGGAACTCGACGCCGAAATCCTCGAACTCGCAGACCTGACGACGGTTGCCAAGCAAGTCCGCGACTCCGGCACCGACCGCAAGTGGACCGAGCTCAGCAGAATCCTGCAAGACGAAGCGCTGACCGTCGACGCCAACGGGTGGCCGCGCAAACTCATCATCTTCACCGAACACCGCGACACTCTCGACTACCTCGCCGGCCGCATCCGGACGTTGATCGGCAAGCCCAACGCCGTCCAAGCCATCCACGGCGGGGTGCGCCGCAAGGAACGGCGCATGATCACCGAAGAGTTCACCAAGAACCGCGACTGCCAGATCCTGCTAGCCACCGACGCCGCCGGCGAAGGCCTCAACCTTCAAGCCGCCCACCTGATGGTCAACTACGACCTACCGTGGAACCCCAATCGCATCGAACAGCGCTTCGGCCGAATCCACCGCATCGGCCAAGAAGAAGTCTGCCGGCTATGGAATCTCGTCGCCAGCAACACCCGCGAAGGCGCAGTCTTCGAACGCCTGCTGGAAAAGATCGAAGAACAGCGGAAGGCGTACGGCGGCAAGGTCTTCGATGTTCTCGGCGAGGCTTTTGCCGATACACCTTTACGTGACCTGCTACTAGATGCGATCCGCTACGGTGAGCGCGACGACGTGAGGGCCAAGATGCACGAGGTCATCGACCACAAGGTGTCCGATGGGCTGAAAGAGTTGCTCGACGAACGCGCGCTGGCGTCGGATCACCTCGCCGACGCGGATCTCGCCAAGCTTCGCGCCGCCATGGACGAAGCACGTGCCCGCCGTCTACAACCGCACTACATCGAACTCGCATTCAAGGCCGCGTTCACCCGGCTCGGTGGCCGCATCGCCAAACGCGAACGTGGCCGCTACGAGATCGCCAACGTCCCAGCGCAAATCAGAGCCAGCAAGTACCAGCCGATCGCGACCAAGTACGACCGAGTCGCCTTCGATCTGGAACACGTGCACTCCGAGGAACTGGCGCGCGCCGACCTGCTCGCGCCAGGACACCCGCTACATGACGCGGTGATGGACGAAGCTATCCGGCATTTCGGCGGCACTCTCAACAGCGGCACGGTGCTCGTGTCGGCGACGCTGGAGGAGCCCCATCTGCTGGTCGGTGTCGTCGAAGAGGTCGCCGACGCCACCGGTGCCGCAGTGTCCCGACGATTCGGCTACGCCTATGTCGACAGCCTCGGCACCGTGACGCCCGCCGGCCCGGCACCATACCTGGATTGCGTCGCCGCACCCGATACCCCAGCCGTTGCCGCGGCACGACGGTCTCCTTGGCTTACCGAAGCTGAAGATCGCGCAACCAGCTGGATCATCACCACCCAACTGCCCGAGTACCTCGCCGAGGTGCAACCCCGCCGAGCAGCCGAACTCGCCAAGGCGCGCGAACTCGTCGTGAAACGGCTTGAAGGAGAACGTGACCGGCTCCTTCTGGACGCTGCCGTCGCAGCCGAGAAGGAACGCGCGGGCGAGAAGCCGAAAGAGTCAGCCGAAAGCCTCAACCGGAAAGCAGTCGAGCTTGACGCTCGTCTACGCAAACGCCTTGAGCTGCTCGACAAGCAGGCGCTGATGTCGACCAAGCCACCGCGCATCATGACCGCCGCACTTGTACTCCCGGTTTCCATGGTGGACGGCGAGTTGCCTGCGTCGGCACCTATGCACGCCAAAGAGACCAAAGAGGTCGAGCGCCGAGGTGTCGACCTAGTGATGGCGACGGAACGAACGCTTGGCCGTACGCCAGTCGAACAGTCCTTCAATAACAAAGGATTCGACATTCTGTCCTCGGATCCTGGCGGTGATACCTACCGCATCGAGGTCAAGGCCCGATTGGATGGTGCCACCGACTTCTTTGTTACGCACAACGAAGTGATGGTCGGCAAGAACGCGGCACCTCGCTACCGGCTGGCGTTGGTGAAGGTTCATCCGCGAGGCCCACGTCATGACGAAGTCCGTTATCTAGACAATCCGTTCGCCTCGACCGACCTCGGCGACTTCGACGCCACCGGCGTCCGCGGCGATTGGAACAGAATGTGGAACAAGGGAACTGAGCCTTTCTGATGACTTCCAAAACTCAAGTACCAAAGCGCAAACTGATCGAGGTCGCGCTGCCACTGGAAGTGATCAACCGAGAATCGGCCCGAGAAAAGTCGATCCGGCACGGCCACCCCTCGACCCTCCATCTGTGGTGGGCGCGCCGCCCGCTCGCCGCGGCCCGCGCGGTCTTGTTCGCCCAGCTCGTCGACGATCCGTCCTCGAATCCTAGGGAGTTCCCCACCGAGGAGTTGCAGCGCAAAGAGCGGGAGCGGCTACACAAACTGATCCGGCGCCTGGTCGTCTGGGAGAACATTCGCGACGAGAGTTTGCTCGCCGAAGCGTACGCGGAGATTCTCAAGTCCACTGACGGTAATCCCCCACCCATCCTCGACCCGTTCGCCGGCGGCGGCACCATTCCACTCGAAGCGCAACGACTCGGACTGGAAGCGCACGCATCGGACCTCAATCCCGTTGCAGTACTGATCAATAGAGCACTGATCGAGATTCCACCAAAGTTCCGTGATCAGGCGCCAGTGTTCCCGGGGCTCGCCGAGTCGGAGATTCGCTCTTGGAAGGGCGCCGCAGGTCTGGCCGCGGACGTGCGGGCGTACGGCAGCTGGATGCGGAACGAGTGTGAGAAGCGTATCGGCCACCTGTACCCCAAGGCCACGCTTGAAGACGGATCGACAGCCGGGGTTATCGCCTGGATCTGGGCGCGAACTGTAACCTGCCCCAACCCAGCATGCGGAATTGACATGCCGCTCGTTCGGTCGTGGTGGCTCAGCAAGAAGAAGGGAAAAGAGGCGTACGTCGTTCCAGCGATCGTGACGGACAGTGAGGCGCCGGGCGGGCGTCGTGTGCGGTTCGAGATCGGCAACAACCCGTCTCTGGGCCCTGCGGCAAACAACGACGGTACGGTCGCGAGGACAGCGGCTACCTGCGTAGCGTGCGGGTCATCTGTCCCGCTATCGTACGTTCGCGCCGAAGGTCGGGGCGGGCGCCTACGCAACGTCCTGATGGCAGTCGTTGCAGAGGGGCAACGCCAACGGGTGTACCTAGCGCCGACTGATCTGCACTCACATGCGGCGAGTATCGAGCGCCCTGACTCCGCGCCGGTGGGCTCGTTGCCACCGCACGGCCTGAGCCCCGCCAACCCGCAGACACCTCGAATCTACGGATTCTTTGAGTGGGCCGATCTCTTCACCCCGCGGCAGCTCAACGCGCTCACCACCTTTAGCGATCTGGTCGGCGACGCTCGTGAGCGTGTGCGGGCCGATGCCCTCGCCGCTGGCATGCCCGAAGGCGACTGCCTCGAAGCCGGTGGCACCGACGCTGACGCCTACGCGGACGCGGTTGCGACGTATCTGGGGTTCGTACAGAGCAAGATGACGAATCTTTCGTCATCGATGACTACCTGGATGAGCGATCGCGGTGCACTTCGGGAAACCTTTGCACGCCAGGCATTACCTATGACCTGGGATTTCGCCGAAGCGAACGTGCTCTCAGATTCGGGGGGGCGGGTGGTCTACGTTCCTTGACAAGGAGTGCAAAGCCATCGAGTACGTACCTACGGGCTGCGGCGAAGCCCGCCAGGCAGACGCAGCGACACGCAACATGGCTAACTATGTAATCAGTACCGACCCGCCCTACTACGACAACATCGGTTACTCCGATCTGTCGGACTATTTCTATGTGTGGCTACGCCGCTCATTACGGCCGATCCACTCAAACCTGTTTAGCACCGTGCTGGTGCCGAAAAACGAAGAACTCGTTGCCAATCCGCACAGGCACGGAGGCAAGGCCGGCGCGCATCAGTTTTTCGAGGACGGATTCCGCGAGGTGTTCCGTCACACACGAGGGACCGCGATGTCCGACTACCCGATAACCGTTTATTACGCCTTCAAGCAATCGGAAAGCACAGATGTCGGAGAGGTTTCGACCGGCTGGGAGACACTGCTCGAAGGCATGATCGGCTCAGGCTGGGCGGTGACCGCAACATGGCCACTCCGGACCGAGGGTAGCGGAAGACTCCTCGCCAAGAATACCAACGCCCTTGCCTCTTCCATCGTTCTCGCCCTCCGGCCCCGCCCAGAAGATGCCGGGAGCACCGACCGCCGCCATCTCGTCGCCGCTCTCCAACATGAGTTGCCATCAGCACTCAAGGAACTTCAACAAGGCGCGATAGCCCCAGTCGACCTCCCACAAGCCGCGATCGGCCCAGGTATGGCGGTTTTCTCTCGCTATTCAGCGGTGCTTGAGCCCGATGGTTCGAAAATGTCAGTTCGCTCTGCATTGGCACGGATCAACGAAATCCTGGACCAGGTACTCAATGAGCAGGAAGGTGACTTCGACAATTCCAGCAGGTTCGGAATCGCGTGGTATCGCCAACATGGCTACGGGACTGGCACTTTCGGGGATGCAAACAACCTCGCCAACGCCCGAAACACCACCGTCAATGCAATGGACCGCGGCGGAATTCTGACCAGTCGGGCCGGCAAAGTCCAACTCATCAAGCCGTCAGATCTGAGCACGGACTACGACATTCTCGGGGATCTCCACACCAGCAATTGGGAGGCACTGCACCATCTGATCAAGACCCTCGAAGGCGGAGGTATCAGCGCAGCCGGTGATTTCTTACGCACCGCACTGAGTCGTCCTGTCGACGCTGACCTCATCAAAGAGTTAGCGCACCTCTTGTTCCGCATCGCGGAGAGCAACGGCTGGACGAAAGACGCACTGAGCTTCAATACTCTGGTCACCAGTTGGCCCGAGATCTCCGATGCCGCACGAACAGACACATCTGCAGCCAGTTCGCAGAGTGCATTCGACTTCGATGAAGAGGACGACTGACATGGGATTCCTGACACCGATGCACGAGTTGGGTGAATATTTGAAGTGGACTCGTTCCGGGGAGATCCAGTTACCGGACTTCCAACGCGGTTACAAATGGGAAGATGAACGCATCCGTCAGCTCTTGGTGACGGTGCTGCGCGGACACCCCATGGGTGCGGTCATGCTGCTTAAGACCGGCAACTCACAGGTGCGATTCAAGCCCCGCGCCATCGAGGGTGTCCACCTCACCCCAGGCACCGACGCGAAGTACCTGCTGTTGGACGGGCAACAGCGTCTGACATCTCTGACGCAAGCCCTCAGCGGGAATGGCGTGGTCGCAACGAAAGACAGCCGCGGACGATTGCTCGACCGACGCTACTTCGTCCACATGGAAACCGGTCTCAGCGACCCGAACCGTGTTGACGAGGCAGTGATTTCGGTACCCGCCGACGGCGTCGTTCGGTCGAACTTCGGCAAAGACGTGGAGCTCGACCTCAGCGACCAGGACAAGCAACACGAGCATGGCTACTTCCCGCTGAACCTGCTCTATGGCGACTACATGAGCTGGATTCTGGAACTGCAGAACCCGGCGCTAGGCAAGCACTTTCATGACAAGTTCATCAAGCAGTCAGCCACCTACGACATTCCCGCGATCGTCTTGGACGAGGACACCGACAAGGCGGCCGTGGCCACCGTCTTCGAGAAGGTGAACATTGGTGGCCTGCCTCTCAACGTGTTCGAACTGCTCACCGCAGTCTTCGCCGGCGACGCCGACTACTACGCCAAGACCGGCGAAGACTTCCGGCTCAACGACGACTGGCGGGAGACCCAACTCAAGTGGTCGTCCTACCCGGTGCTGGCGGCCGTCGAGAACACCGATTTCCTCCAAGCGGTCACCATGCTCACCACCCGCCAACGCCACCTCGCCGACACCTCCGACCGGCCGCCGGCCATCTCGGCCAAGCGCGAGGACGTGCTGAAGCTGACCCTGAGCGACTATCTGCAGTGGCGCGAACCTCTGCGCGAGGCGTTCATCTGGGCGTCAACATTCCTGGCCGACCGCCACATTTTCGCACGACGAGACGTGCCCTACCCCAAACAGCTGGTTCCGCTGGCCGCCATCAAGGTGGTGCTGGGCAAGCAGGCGGATCTGATCAGTGTGAGTGAACGTCTCGTCCGCTGGTACTGGTGTGGCGTGCTCGGCGAGCTCTACGGCTCGGCAATCGAATCACGGTTCGCCCGTGACATCGAGATGGTTCCGCCCTGGGCCACCGACGGCTCCGCGCCGGTGCCGAGGACCGTACAGGACGCCAGCTTCACCGAATCCCGTCTGCACTCGCTGCGAACACGAAACGCCGCCGCCTACAAGGGTATCGCCGCGCTCATCCTCGCCGGAGGTGCGCGGGACTGGATGGAAGACAAAGCGCTCGACAAGGTTCAGTACGTCGACCTCGCCGTCGACATCCATCACATCTTCCCCCAGAAGTGGTGCGACACCAATGGCATCGATGCCGAGCACCGGGAGAGCATCGTCAACAAGACGACGATCAGCGCGCGAACCAACCGCACAATCGGCGGTGTCGCCCCGTCGTCGTACCTTCCGGTGATCGAAACCCGAGCGCAGATCGACTCGCCGCACCTCGACGGCCTCGTGGCCACTCACCTTATTCCGGCCGAGTTCCTCCGCCAGGACCACTTCGAAAACTTTTTCCGTACGCGGCGCGAATCGCTATGCGAGCTGGTCGAAAATGCGATCGGTAAGGCAGTGCAACGAGACATCGACTTGGGATTCGCCGAGGAAGATTCCGCACAGTTCGAGCCCGATGAGTTTCCCAACGAAGCAGGCATGGAGAACGACTGATGGCGCTGAGCAACCGTGACCGCATCGACCGCATGTTCCAGACGATGGCACCCCCGCTCGATGACTTCATCGCTTCGGTCGTCGGCCAGGGCGATCCAGCGCTCGGAGCCGCCTGGACGAAATTGGTTCAACTCAAGGACGGGAAAAAGGGCGCGCCGTCGGACAAGACCTACAACCCGCTCGACCCACAAGTCCAGTTCCGCATCCTCACCGAATCGAACATCACCAACGGCTTCAAGCCGGGTTGGTACCCGTTCAGCAAGACACTTGGGAAAGCGGGGGAATCCTTCGCCATCGAACTCCGCGAAGTCCGCAACACGTGGGCCCACAACGGCACCTTCAGTGACGACGACGCCTACCGCGCGTTGGACACCGGTGAGCGACTGCTCAAACTCATTGGTGCGGCCAAGGAAGCCGACGAGGTTCACGCCATCCGCCTCAACCTGCGCCGCGTGGCCGCCGACAAAGACGACAAGAAAACTCTCAAGGCCGCCGTCGACAACCCCGAAGCCGCCGGGCTCAAGCCTTGGCGCGAAGTGTTGCCGCCCCACCACGACGTTGCCACCGGCAATTTCGCCGCCTCTGAATTCGCCGCAGACCTATACAAGGTGGCCTTCGGCGGTGAACAAGATTCCGGCTACGCCGACGCGGTCGAGTTCTTTCGCCGCACCTACCTCACCGAAGGTCTGACCGATCTCGTCGGCCGGGCGGTCCGCCGGCTGTCCGGCGACGACAACGCGCCCCCTGTCATCAACCTGCAAACGAATTTCGGTGGCGGCAAGACGCATTCGATGCTCGCCCTGTGGCACGTCGCCGCGGGTCTGCCAGTCGGTCAGTTCCCTCAGGATACTCAGGAACTACTGACCAAGAACGGCTACACCGGCACCAAGGTCAACCGGGTCGCCATCGTCGGCAATCACTTCAGTCCGTCCGGTACGACCAAGGACGACGGCACCCACGTCAACACCATCTGGGGCGAGCTCGCCTGGCAACTCGGGGGTGCCGAGGCCTACGCCCTGGTCGCCAAGGCCGACGCAGACCGCACCACACCCGGCGAGGCCCTGCATGACCTGCTTGCGAAGTACTCCCCCGCCGTCATCCTGATCGACGAATGGGTCGCCTATGCCCGCTCGCTCGTCGGCCGCGACGACCTGGCCGGCGGTACCTTCGACGACCAGTTCACCTTCGCACAATCCCTCACCGAAGCGTCCAAGGGCACCTCCGGTGTGCTGCTGGTCATTTCCATCCCCGCGTCGGAAACCGGGGACGATTCCGACAAGATCGTCGCCGGCAACGCCGAAGAAGTCGGCGGCGCGCACGGCCTCGAAGCACTCAAACGACTGCAGAACGTCGTGCGTCGCGTCGCCGAACAATGGCGCCCCGCCTCCTCAGCCGAGGCGTACCAAATCGTCAGGCAACGCCTCTTCGTCCAAGCTGACGGCGCTGCACTGGCGTCGATCGGGGCCACCGCGCGTGCCTACGTCGATATGTACCGCAAGTACACCGACGATTTCCCCCGCGAATCCCGTGACACCGCATACGAAGACCGCATCAAACGGACCTACCCCATCCATCCGGAGTTGTTCGACCGGCTCTACGAAGAGTGGTCTTCGCTAGAGCGCTTCCAGCGCACCCGAGGCGTGCTGCGGTTAATGAGCACCGTCATTCACGCGCTGTGGACCGGTGAGGACGCCTCGCCCTTGATCATGCCCGGGTCCATCCCGCTGTCCACAGCCAACGTGAACGCCGAACTCACCCAGTACCTGCAGGATTCGTGGAAAGCCATCATCGACGCCGATGTCGACGGGCCAACCTCCGAACCTGCGCGCATCGACAAGGAGAAGCCCGTCTTCGGTCAGCGGTCGCTGACCAAGCGGCTGGCCCGCACGGTGTTCTTTGGTGCCGCCCCCACCATCGGGTCGGCCCACAAGGGCCTCGAAACCCAGCGGGTCTTCCTGGGTACAGCGGTCCCGGGTGATGTTCCTGGGAACTTCCATTCTGCGCTCACCCAACTTGGCGACCGAGCCACCTACTTCTACTCCGGGTCTGGCAAGTACTGGTATGACCTGCAGGCCAACATCACCCGCACCGCCAAGGACCAGGCGGAGCGACTGCACAAGGAAGATGTCTGGGCCGAGATCGCCCGTCGCCTGCAGGGGCAGGCCAAGACTCGTGGCGACTTCGCGGGTGTGCACGTGTGCCCCGAATCGAACGCGGATATCCCCGACACCGACGAAGCCCGACTGGTGATACTGCATCCGAAGGTGGCGCACAAACGCGGATCGGACTCACCTGCCAAGGCGTTCGCCCAGAAGGCAACTGAGCAGCGTGGGACCGCCAATCGGACCAACCGCAACATGCTGGTTTTCTTGGCCGCCGACGAAGCGCGACTCGAGGAACTCGATGCCGCCGCGCGGGACTACCTCGGCTGGTCACACGTGCTGGCCAACGAGGCCGACCTGGATCTCACCCAGAACCAAAAGAATCAAGCGTCCACCCGGCAAGCGCAGGCCGACCAAACGGTGAAGTCTCGTCTGCTACAGACGTTCACGTGGGCACTCGTCCCGTCACAGCCTGATGCGAGCGCTCCGTTCGTTGTGCGGGAAACAAAGGTCGAAGGCCAGGCGGAGTCGCTGGCTGAGCGTGTCTCCCGCCGGCTCGGAAACGACGGAGATCTGTCCGTCCGCCAAGCCGCGGTGACGATTCGCCTCGCGATCAATAGGGTGCCACAAATCTGGAAGGACGGTCACGTCGCCCTCGGCGCGCTGTGGGGGCTGTACTGCCAGTACCCGTACATGCCGCGCCTACGGGATCGGCGTGTTCTGGAGGAGGGCGTCCTCGACCTTCCGATGATCTGGGAAACCGACGCGTTTGCCCTGGCAACCGGCATCGACGCTGCCACAGGACGGTTTGTCGGACTCTGGATCCCCGGAGACACGAATTCAGCACCTAGTCCGGCGGACTCGCTGCTCTTGGTGCGTCCCGACGTCGCGATCCATCAGCGAGAGCACGAGAAACCAACTGAAACAGGTTCCGACACCGACACTGAAACCGGAGAGGGCACCGGGACTGGAACTGGGACTGGGACAATCGCCGGAACTGGAACCGGCCCCGGCCCCGGCCCTATCGATATCGCGTTCACGCGGTTCTACGGAGTCAAGACGCTCAGCTCGGACAAGATCGCGATGGACTTCAAGAACATCGCCGATGAGGTGATCGCCAACCTTCGGGAGCAGGGCATCAACCTGATCGTGAAGATCGAGATCGAAGCGGTCGACGCAACAGGCTTTGATGAGAACAAGATTCGCACGGTGTCGGAGAACGCGAAGACCTTGAAGTTTGACCAGTCGGGGTTCGAGAAAGAATGACCACCGGCAAGCCTGCAGAGTGGAGATGATGAGTTGTCCCGATTCGCACCACGGATACAGTCGACGCCGCTTCTTGGCCGAATATTCGGGTCCGGCGGCGAACGCCGCACCGACGAACTCGACAAGTGGCTCGAGGAGACACTCAAGCGCGAGTTCAAGCTTGACGCCATCGAGCGTGACGAGGACGGCGACATCCCCATCTCCCGCGGAAGCGCGGTTGTGTACGTACACACTGCGGATGACGATCCACCGCGCATCGAGATCTTTTCCCCGCTGCTGGAGGAGTTCACCATGCGTCCCGAGGTGTTCGCGGCAGTCAACTCCATCAATCGAAATACACCGCTCGCCAAGGCATACGTCGACCCAGACAACGCACAAATCGTGCTGACCGCAGAGTTGTACATCTTCGACGAACTCTCCCCCGACCAGTTATTGGCGACTATCGACCTTGTGGCCGACCGAGCGGACCACTACGACAGCCTTCTTCAGAAGCGGTTCGGCGGCAGAACCATGCTCGACGACGATGAACGCGACGAGTTCGATGTCTAACACACCGGGGCGGTTGCTCCGGCAGTTCAGTGACGAGATCATCGATCTGGCCGAGCGGGTGGTGCTCTCGACTGCCATCGTCAAGGGTCAGACTCACGATTTCGAGGAAGGCGGCGGGTCGGCCTTCCTCTACGACGTCGAACACCTCGTCACGAACAATCACGTAGTGCAAGACCTGGTCGACCCCATGTACGTTCAGCTTCCCGGCGCGCAGCAGACCGAGGCGCGGGTCGTCGGGCGCGACCCACTGACCGATCTGGCGGTCCTTCGCGTAGACCCGCAATCTGCTCAGCCACTGACGATTTCGCCTGAGGGAGCTCGACTTGGCGAACTCTGCTTCGCATTCGGCAGCCCACTCGGCGAGTTCCCAGAGAGCATCAGCATTGGCATTGTGAGCGGCCTGAAGCGGAGCCTTCCCACCGGCGACAAGCAAGCGATCTTTGACGTCATCCAGACGGATGCGGCGATCAACCCGGGGAACTCCGGCGGACCGTTGGTGAACGTTGACGGTCAAGTTATCGGCGTGAACACGGCAATAGTCCCCGAGGCTGACGGCATCGGCTTCGCCGTTCCCGCCGACACCGTCGCCGAGGTCGTCCACGAACTCATCACCTACGGAGCGGTCGAACGCGCGTCGCTCGGAGTGAGCGTCGCACGTCGGGTCGTCGACCGCGCACCCGGTGGCCATGCTCGTGGTGACCGCTGTTCGCGATAATTCAGCAGGCACCTTCGAACCCGGTGATGCCATAGTCGCTGTCGGCGATCGCGACATCCACTCCCAGAACGATTTACTGCGCGCATTGCGGCGAGACGTCGCCAACAGAAAAGTCACGGTCGTGGTCCTGCGTGGTGACCACGAAGTCTCGATCGAGTGTCGGCCACGCAGCGTGCGAACTTTCGGCTGATCGAAGACAAAGATCATCGACCTCTTCGAAGTGCCACCCCGATCCGGCAATGCATGCACCATCGAACGTTCCATCCCACTTCAAGCATGTCGGAGGTATGTAACAGTTGCTCATGGTCCCCACTGGCGAATGCCCTCATGATTCAATTCGCGCAGAGATCCAACAGATCCTGATCGACCACCCCCGCACCCGCTATGCCAAGGTGCTGCTCGGCATGCTGCGCGGGCTTACCGACGCCGAAATGGCGAAAGAGGCCGCCGAAGCAGGGGAACCGATCAGTGCCGACAGCATTGCCAATGTTCGCAGGTTGGTTCGCTTGTCCATGGACGACAAACTTGTGCCGGCTCCGTCTGATGCCGAGGGGCAAGCTGGACTTTATCGCGAGCTGCTGAACTACCGGCGTTCACCTGAACTGACACAACACATCAAAACCAAGCTGGCGAAGCTGCGGGAGCTAGACCCCAAGATTCTGCTGACGCCTCTCGGTCATGTCCATCTCGGCGCGAACGATCCCTCGAAGCCAGAGAAGCCGGAAAAGGTTTGTCCTTACTGCTTTTTGGTGCATGCAGGAGAGTGCCCATAAGCACCAGACTCGGTGTTACCCCAGCTCACCTCCCGTGTCTCCAACGGGGCGCGGGCTATCCGGCATCAGACGTCGGAGCCACTCGATAAGTGAGTTACTCGGAAAGCACGCCACGCCTCTGCAATCTCAAGAACCCGGCGCACAAGGTCGAAACATGCCGGCGCTGCCAGCGATTGCTCCGCAGTCCGGAAGCTCGCAAAACCTTCGCGAAAGAGAAAGGCGGATCGACGCACTGAAAAGGAGTATGACGCGAAGCGCAATCCGATTCGGGTCGTGCAAGGCGGGCTAGGGTCCGGCAACAAGTAAAAGGGCGCGGCGCGAGGTCATGCTGCCGGATACATGCCATCTGATCCGGAGCAGGCAGTCGATGGGATTTCACGGCACGCAGTGCCTGCCATCCCAATTGAGCAGTTCCGCAGTCTAGGTGCCCTTTGGCGCAGGAGCGCATGCAGTCCATCGTGGCGTAGGCGCAAATACTCTTGCCGTCCGCTCTGGGGCCTACAAGCTCGACTTTGATCAGGTCCCGGCCCAGTTCGCGGAACCCTTAAGCACCGGGAATTCGAACGCCCTGGTACTGCCGGAGGATCGAGTTTCGGCTGACCAGACCGAACGAGCTACCACTCCCCGTCAGCGACTACGTCGGGGCTCACCCCACCGATGGTGACCACTGTCTTCGGATCGATGGGAACAAACGGATCCTCCTTGGTGCCGAGCTTTTGCCGACGCTCTTGACGTTCGACAAGATCTTGGACGGTGCGAGGTCCTGCGCGTCGGCGTCGTAGTAGTCGAACCAAGGCAACCCGGCTTCTACGTAGGCGTCCCGGTCGACCGAGGTCGACGGCGGCACCTCTCCGGTGATCGCGGTCCACTGCGCGGCCGAGCACAGGTGGACGAAGACCCGCCGGGCGCCATCCTCGTCGTAGTCGGCCAGCGGGCGATCGTCGGCGTACACCTCTTGACGCATCCGGCCGCCAGCCCCAATCCCATACTGCTCCCCGAGGGCGCCGGCAGCGGTCCGCCATCCGCAAGGTCCTCGCAGCACATCACTTGCAGCGCCTGTGTGGCGTACCACGCCGCCAGCGCCTGCTCGGTCAGAGCGACAGCACGGAGTTGCACGCCACCGTGGGTCTCCTCCCCCGTCACCTGTCCTTCGACTGTGGCGCCCGAACCGAGCGGCACGGCAACGAACTGGCGGATGAACCCATCCCCCGAGTTGATGCCGTCCAGCCAGGGCTGCTGGGGCAACGCCACGTAGTTCTGCGGGTCACCGACGAGGTGATCGATCCACGGCAAGCCGCTAACCGCGCACACCTTGCCCACGCCAATCTGCAGCGCTGCGGGCTCGGAAGCGCTGAACGACAGCCACATCGCCTCGCGCTGGTAGACCGGCAGCATCAACCCGCCACGAACTAGCCATTCGGCTGGTGCGGTATTGGGGTAGTCCGCGACCCGCCGCAACGGAAACCGGCCCAGACCCGGCGGCAGCGGATGCAACCCCGTCTCGGGGATACGCAGCGTCCTCTGAAAACTCACCGTCACTGGACCCAGCACCAGCTTGTCGCTGACGATCTTTACCGGCGCGCTCTGCGTCATGACTACCTCCATCTAGGCGTACTGCACTATGGATAGCACCAGGCACTGACACCTTGGGGTCGCGCCACAGGCCTGGACCCCCGATACCTCCACCTTGCACCACCTCGACATTCACCCAGGTATCGGACGGTGCGCAAGGCCACCGGTGTCGAATCTTTTCAGATTCGGTCGGATTGCACACTCGCGGTGCGAGTTCGGAGACGCAATTCGGCTGCGCTGCATGGAAAGCGTGTCCTGCACCACCCGCCGTTAACGGGCGTGGCTCAACTCATGGAACCTAACTGCGTCTGCCCGAGCGCGATCAGTATCTGATTAGTCGCGTCCCGCACCTGCGCAACAAACTCGTTCTGACCCTCGATCGCGAAAGCTTCTCCATACGACCAGGTTCTGAGGATCTGGATGCCTGGGCGCACGTGGACCTGAATGCCGGCTTTCTTACTGTCCAGCCACTGGTGAAGGCTTTCCTCTTCGATGGCGGGGGCGTACCGGCGCTCCACCAGCCACTGGAAGAAGCGTGGACCGGCTATCTCATCGCGGGTTCGACCGCCAGCGCGCCCGTCGTGGAAATCGTCGACCCACTGCTGCAAGTAGTCCTCTGCGGACAGCAGTCTGGTCGGAAACCAGCGTTGAAGAGGTTGGGCAAAGCGATGCGCAAGTTGAAAGTTGGGCTCGACAGTGAAACCGTCGTTCTTGTTCAGTTCGAGGAGGGCGTCGGCTCTGGCCGGATCGGAATAGATATATGTGTATTGCGGCTGGAGTTCCGCCGGCCAGACACCCAAATGAACGTACTTGTCGTCAAAGAAAAGAGCTGCGCGGTCGGCACCGCGGACGTGATCGGCGGCGAATTTGATTGTGACGCCGGGCAACAGCGGGTCTCCCCGCGGGATAAGCGTTCCTTCCACCGCGCTGGCTTTCGGGGAAAGCCCCGTCGCCTTCTGGAGAATCGTCTCGAGTCGATGCAGGGCGTTTGCCGGGTCGGCCGGTATTGAGGTCGATGGCAGTGATGGCATTGGAGCGGATCTCCTTGGGGCAATGGTCGCTGGCTCGGGTGGGCGGGCATGCCTGATGCCGCTGTCCCAGCCGATCTCCCATCCCGCGCTGGCGTCGAAGTAGTCGGCGTACGCGATGGGTGGCAACTGGAATTGCTCGACAAGACGCATGAGTTCGGCGAACCAGGAAACGTAGGCGGGATCGTCCTCGGTCGGAACGGTCCTAGGAAATGCGTTCAGGATCAGGTCGGCGACCGATTCGGGTCTGGTTGTCACGGTCACCTCACTCCCGGCGAATTCGGTAAGTCCGCCCGTCGAATACTGCAGTGCGGTGTCGAGGTCGATGACGTGCGGGAAGCTCACATGGTCCATCAGATTGTCAGCGGCGGTGATAGCGACGCGCCAGTACATCCCCGAGGAACTCATTCCCGGCATAATGCGCAGCCGGTGGTAGCCCCGCTGATGCAGGACTCGAACCCCTTGCAAGATGCGGATCGGGGTCTTCGAAGCCAACTGCATCAGTACTTGCTCGTGCACCTCGGGGTCGAATGCCACCAGTCGCACATCCTCGACACGAGTATTGACGGTGGCAATGGTTTCAACCGCTGCCGCGATGGCGTCCCGCCGCGGCCAGCCGAAGGCGCCTGTACTGATGAGCGGAAAGGCGATAGTTCGAACACCGAGTTCGTCTGCGACCTCCAAGGCCCGGCGGTAGCAGGACTCCAGCAGCGAACGGTCTGTTTGCCCAGTGTTGTAGTTCGGGCCGACCGTGTGAATAACCCACCGGGCAGGCAGGTCGCCTGCTGTCGTCCAGCCGGCGTCACCTGTAGCCAGTCCGTTCGGGAACCGCTCGACGCAGTCGCGCAGGATGGCGGGGCCTCCCGCGCGATGAATCGCGCCATCCGCGCCGCCACCGCCGCGCATAGCAGAGTTCGCGGGATTAACCACGGCATCGACCTCCTGCGCGGTGATGTCGCCACAAACCGCGGTGATTGTCGGCACGCAGAACAGTATGCATCTGGGCACCGACGTCAATGTGGTGGACGGCTACGGCGGCGACTGACTGGCCCCGTACCCGTCCGTGACCAGCCCGGCATCCCTTCGGGATCTTCGGTCACCCCTGGTCGCGGTTAGCTGCAAAATTGGCGCTGAGCGGTTTGCGCTTTATCTCTGCTGTGCACTTCAGCAGATGCCGTCGGCGAGGGGTCAACTGCAAAATGACAATACATGCGGGCCGCGCGTGCCCGAGACCTTTCTGAGCTAGCCGAACATCGAGTCGCTCCTGGTGGCCGCACGTTCCCAGTGGGGCGCCCGCGATTCCGGGATAACTCGACAGTGCCGGACCCTCGTCCGGAAAGACCTGAGAGCGCCGGACCCCCGTCCAGAAAAACCTGACAGTGCACGTTGACGGCGACGCTCTGCTCTGCTCAGGCACTTAGACGGATTTAGTCTAGACGCTCCCGGTAACTCAATAGCATTACGTCACGGTGACGTAATGCTATTGACTGTTCTTCTAAACGGCCATCGCATCCCTGCGTTCATTGGCACCGTCGATAGCGGCGCGCTGAGCGTTTCGTCACCGACCTAGCTTGAGATCCGTTAGACTGATAACAGTGATATCAGGAGGTGGGACGAGTGAGCGACGTGCTGATCCGAGGATTGTCCGAGGGGGCGGTGGCGCGCATCGACGCCGACGCGGCCGCGCGCGGCCTGTCCCGCCAAGAGTATCTGCGTCAGCGGTTCGAGCGCGAAGGGACAGTGGGCGCGACCCAGCGCTCGCTGACGCTGGCCGACCTGCGCCGCGCTGAGGCCGCCGCCGCCGACCTCGACGATCCCGGCGTGATGGACACAGCGTGGCGGTGACTAATTGGATCATCGACAAATCCGCCTACACACGGCTATCGGCGTCGCGCGACGCCGCGGCCTGGATCGAACGCATCGAACGCGGCCTCGTCCGCATCAGCACCGTCACCCGACTAGAAATCGGATACTCGTTCCGCACCGGCCAACAGGCGCGCGAGGAGACAGCATCCCCTCCCCTGAGCCTGATGCCGGTCGAGTACTTGACACCGGCCGCTGAGGACCGCGCCGTCGCGGTGCAAATGCTGCTGGCCGATCGCGGCCAGCACCGCGCCCCCGCCATTCCTGATCTTCTCGTCGCCGCGACCGCAGAACTCGGTGGGCTGACCGTGCTGGCGCTGGACAAGGACTTCGATCTCATCGCCCAGGTCACCGGTCAGCCCGTTGAGAGCCTGCGGATGTGACCGGTTGAGCGTCCGTCTGCCAACCTCGCCGTAGACGGCGTACTGCGCCCCCACCGGGGTCAACTCTTGCGAAGTGCTCAAGTTCATCACTCCACGACGACGTTGACGGGCACGGCAATCAACCCAATCCCCCACTGCCGCAACGGCTTTACTTCATGGATAATAGTCATTATCCATGAATTATTGGTGGCGGATCGTGACCTAGATCGAGCGGCCCTACCACCGACGCCGCCGGCAACGTGCCGGGGGAGACGAAGTCGAACGTACCGCCTTGCGCGACGGCATCCTCGCCCGTGGTGCAGCCGGTGACTTGGGCTGCCGCGATGACAAGGGCTGCCACGACGGCGAGAGATTGCTTCGCGCTACGCATGAAACCTCCTTCACTACAAGTAGTTCGGCGTTCAGCTGGTGTGCGGGCGGGGGTCGCTGGCCAGCTGCTAGAAGGCGAGGCCGCTGACCAGGATGAAGATGCCGAGGGCGATCAGGACGATCGGGAACAGCACGTGTTCCCAGCGTTCGAGGACCTCGGCGATCGGCCGGCGGGTGGCGACGAATTTGGCGGCGACGACGAGGACCGCGACGAGCACGAGGAAGACGACGCAGTAGGCCACCACGGCCGCGGGCCCCACGCTGAGGAAGACGGGGACGTAGACGCCGATGTTGTCCCCGCCGTTGGCAAAGGTGACTGCCGCGACGGTCCAGACGCCGACGTTCTTACCTGCGACTCGTGCGTCGTCGTCGTCATCATCGTCGTCGTTGTTTCCACGCCAGGCTTCCCATGCCGCCCACAGTCCCAGGGCCAGGGGTATGAGCCCGAAGTACGGAATGATCTGCGGGGGAAGAAATGCTCCCGCGCCCAACGTCACGAGCACGGCCGCGCCCAGGATCCCCGCAAACCCCAGGTATTGGCCTGCGGTGATCCGGGCCGTCGTCCCGCGTTGCCCTGCACCGCGGGCGAAGAACAGCGACAGCACGATGATGTCGTCGATGTTGGTGACGATGAACAGGCCGATCGCGGGCAGAATCGACGACTGGATCATGCGTCGGCCCCGGTGTCTGCGGTGTCGCTGGCGCGCCAACTAGCCAGAACGAGGACGGCGGCGCCTGTGACGACGAAGACGTCAGCGAGGTTGAAGGTGGGAAACCAGCCCGTGTGCAGGTAGTCGGTGACCAGCCCATCACCGGCGCGGTCACTCAAGTTGGCCACCGCGCCACCCAGCATCGCGGCCAGTGCCAGCACGACCGGCGGCGCGGCGGTGCGAGCGACGCGGACCGCGAACACCGCGAGTGCGACCACAATTACGCCGGCAACGCCGAGCAGGACCGCCTGAAATGGCGGCGAACTGCAATTCCTTGATCTGCCAGAGCCGCTCGGGCTCTCGCTCCTCCTCGTCGGCGCCGCGGGGTTCGTCATTGCCGCAGCCGCAGGCGTCGCTCATCGGCCGGTCTCCTCCGCATCGATCGTTGCGCCCGTGCGGGAGCGGGTTCCGTAGTTGGGGCACAGCGCGACGGCATTGCCGGTGGCGGCCAGAAGTGTCTCGGCTGTGGCCAACAAATCGAGCAGTTCGGGGCGGGTCAGGGAGTAGAACATCTGCCGGCCCTCGGGCCGCCCGACTACGAGCCCGCAGTCACGAAGGCACGCCAGATGCGCAGACACTGTGGACTGCGCCATAGAGAGCAGTCCCGTCAAATCCACCACTCGGGCTTCACCGTCAGCCAACCGCTGCAGGATCGCCAGTCGAGTCGGATCCGCCAAACCGTGAAACAGCGCCGCCGCCGGAGACAGATTGGGGGACGGCCGCGCAGAGCCGCAATCGTTGGTTGTCATCGCCATACGGCGATGATACCGCCTCTTTTCGCCCTCATCGCCAAAGGACGGTGAAAGCACGAAGTTCGTTGATTGGTCCGGGTCGGCGCAACCTCCAACGCATCCGCAGACGGCGACCGGCAGGTGCTGCGGCCGGCGCCTCCTGGGATGGGCATGGGAGAGGAGGCCTGACCTGCTGCGTGCCCCTGAGGCCACGCGATCCTCTTGGGCGGTTCAGTGCCGGATCCATGTATGCCAACACCATTCGGCGGTCATCGGCCCCCCTCCCGGAACGTTGGCGGCTCATCAACGGTGGCAGGCTCGAACAATCTACTATGGCCCCTAGTAGGAAGGGTGCCGTCGGTAGCGCCCAGGACCCAGCCGGTGCCAACTCGGCAACAGGGGAGGTGCCAATTGCGGGCTCGGCTGCGGTGGACGGTGTGCGCGCTGGTGGTAATAGCCGCGATGGCGGTGGCGATCTGGCCGCGTACGCCCCAGGTCGACGGCACTAATGCCTCCAGCCCCGGGCTTACCCTGCCCGCTGCCGCCGTTGGCGACGCCGATACCGGCGAACTGGCGCGACTCACCGCGCGTGCGGCCTTGGCGCCATGCCCGACACCACGTGAGGGGGCGCCGCCCAAGGGTGATTTGGCTGGTGCGCTGGCGTCGTGCCTGGGGGCGCGGACCATGTTCAACGTCGGCGCGGCGCTCGCCGGTGAGCAGACCCTGATCAACCTGTGGGCGTCATGGTGCGCCCCGTGTCGGGAAGAGATTCCGGTGCTGGACGCCTACGCCGGGCAGCCGGGCGCGGTGCGGGTGGTCGGGATGAACGTGCAGGACACCGACACCGTGGCGCTGAGCCTTTTGGCGGATCTGGGTGTGCACTACCCGTCCTTCGGCAACGCCGACGCCGTCGGGCAGGTCCTAGGCGCTCCCCCGGTCCCGCCGCTGAGCTACCTCGTTGGCACCGACGGCACCGTCCGCCGGGTCACCACGCCCACGGTGTTCCGTGACGTCGAGCAGGTTCGTGCGGCCGTCGCGGCAATGAACCCGTGACCGGCCCCTTGGCCAGGCTGACCGGGAGGCGCGGTGCGGGGCAACCCGACGAGGACACCGACGCGATGGCGGCGCTCACCGACGGGTCCGCCAATTCCGATGGGGCCCCCGCCCCGCCGTTGAGCAGACCTCGGGGTGCAGGTCTAGGTGCTGCGGTGCTGCGCCGACTGCCCCGGATGGCCGGCGCGATCGCTGCGGGCCTGCTGTTGTGCGTCAGCTTTCCGCCGTTCGGGTGGTGGTACACCGCGATCGTCGCGTTCGCACTGCTGGCCTGGGTACTGACCCACGAGTCGACGACGCAAATCGGCGGGCTCGGATATGGACTTCTGTTCGGCATCGCGTTCTACGTTTCGCTGCTGCCCTGGACGAGCAGCTTCGTCGGCGTCGGCCCATGGCTGGCGCTGGCGGGCATGGAGTCGGTATTTCCCGCGCTGTTCGGCGCGGGGGCAGTGCTGGTGCGCCGACTGCCGGGCTGGCCGATCTGGGTCGCGGCCGTGTGGGCTGTGCAGGAATGGGCCAAATCCAATGTTCCGTTCGGCGGATTCCCTTGGGGCGCAGTCGGGTTCGGCCAGACCGACGGCCCGTTTCTGCCGATCGCCCAAATCGGCGGGGTGCCGCTGGTGTCATTTGCGGTCGTGCTCCTGGGCGTCAGCATGGCCGCCCTGGCGAGCGAGGTCACGCGCTGGTGGCGCCTTGACGCCGCCGGTGCCGGCCACGCGGGCCCTCCCGCGATAGTGCTGCCCGGTGCGTACATCGGTGTGGTGCTGTTGGCTACCGCCGTGATCTGGCCGCAGGTCCGGCAGCCGTCAATCAATGCGAACTACGACCCGCTCGTCACCGTGGCCGCGGTGCAGGGCAATGTGCCGCGACTCGGCCTGGACTTCAATGCCCAACGTCGCGCCGTGTTGGACAACCACGTTCGGGAAACCCTGCGGCTCGCAGACGAGGTGCGCGCCGGGCGTGCTGCGCAACCGCAGATCGTCGTGTGGCCGGAAAACTCTTCCGACGTCGACCCGTTGGCCAATCCCGACGCCGCCGAACGGATCACGATCGCCGCGCGGGCGATCGAGGCGCCGATCCTCGTCGGCGGCGTGCTCGCCGGGCCGGGTTACAGCAGCACCAACCCGGTGACCCTCAACTCGGTGATCGTCTGGGATCCGGTCGGCGGCCCTAGTGACCGTCACGACAAGCAGATCGTGCAACCATTCGGCGAGTACCTGCCGTGGCGCGGCTTCTTCCGGCTCTTCTCGTCCTCCGCCGACCGGGCTGGCTACTTCGTGCCCGGCGACGGGTCGGGGGTAGTGCGCGCAGCCGGGGTGCCGATCGGAGTGGTGACCTGCTGGGAAGTGATCTTTGACCGGGCGGCCCGCGAGTCGGTCCTCAACGGCGCCCAGCTGCTCACCGTCCCGTCCAACAACGCCACCTTCGGTGAGGCGATGAGCGAGCAGCAGCTCGCATTCGCCAAGTTACGCGCCGTCGAGCACAACCGCTACGTCGTGGTCGCCGCGACGACGGGCATCAGTTCCGTGGTCGGGCCGGACGGTCGCGAACTGGCCCGCACCGGATTCTTCGAACCTGCCTACCTAGACACCCCGGTCAGGCTGATGACCGGACTCACGCCAGCCACTCGGTGGGGCCCGGTCGTGCAGTGGCTGCTGATCAGCATTGGCATCGTCGCGTGCATCGCGTCGATCATTCTGCGCAGATCACCTACGCACCGGGTCAGTCTGCGCCGTCGCACCCCGCGTACCCACACGTCGCCGCCTGCAATGGCACCGCGGCGGCGATAGTTGTCATCGTCCGAAGGCGATGATAGCGTCAGGATCGCGGTCATCGCCAAACGGCGGTGATGGTAGGAGTCTGTTCATTGGTGCGGGTCGGCGTAAACCGTCAACCGCCGCCCTGCACGGATGGTCCCGGCGCTGTCGGCCACCGGGACCATGCCTCGCTCAGTGCCCCGTGCTCACCGCGGCACGCACCGCCGGCCCGGGGCCTGGCACAGCTGAATCGAGCTGAACTGCAACCAGTCTCACGGGCTGTCCGCTGATACGACCACCTCTGGAGAGGGCCAATCGTGTTGATGAACATGGCGGAGACCGCGCTGATCAATTCTGCGCCGCGGCGATGGCTCCAACGCGTCTACGAGGTTCCGGTGCTGCTGCGGTTCGGCGGCCGGTTGGTCCCGGACACCCAGGCTCTAGAAATCGGCTGCGGATCTGGATACGGAACGCAGCTGATTCTGGAGCGGTTTGGCGCTGCCACCGTGGACGCCGTCGACCTGGACCCGGCGATGATCCGGCGGGCCGGGGAGCGCTTGGCCCGCTACGGCAACCGAGTTCGGCTGGTCCAAGGCAGCGCCACCAATCTGTCCACCGCGCTAGATGCCGGCGACGGCAGTTACGGGGCGGTGTTCGACTTCGGGATCGTCCACCACATTCCCGACTGGCGTAACGCCGTCGCCGAAGTCGCGCGAGTCCTCGCGCCGGGCGGGCGGTTCTACTTCGATGAAGTCACCGCCCACGCCCTCGCCCGCCCCAGCTACAAGCGGCTGTTCGACCACCCGACCGAAGACCGGTTCAGCGCCGAGCAATTCTCTGACGAGCTCGCCCATCATGGCCTCGTCGTACTGGGTTCACGGACCCGCATCCAAGGCGACTACCTGCTCGGCGTGGCCGCCAAACCGTTGCCCACCGGCTGTGAGTGATGGTGACCATCGCGGTCTTGGTCCTGTCTTCACTTCGATGATCCTGGTGAAGGGCGCGGGCCGCCGGCAGATCAAAAGGAAAATGAGGTCAGCGCCCGCCGCAAAGACAACCTCATCCTGGTCGACACCGCCGAGACCACGTTGTGTGCTGCTCAGCATCTCACGCTGGTCGGCGTCGGGCTGGTCGAGCTTACCGGCGCGGCCTGGCCCGACCCCGTCGCTGGCTTCGTCATCTCCGCGTTCGCCATCCACGAAGGCAAAGAAGCCTGGGAGGTCGAACTGGTAGAGGACAATGACGACGACTGAACGGAGCGCGACATGAGCCGCATCACCGACAACGGGAGGGACGTCTACCGACGCGAGATGACGGCCGCGAAAGCAGCTGGCACCGCCGCGGCGCGCTGGCACCACCTCGAACGGGCGCACATTGTCTCGCAGCCTGACCCATGGCTACACACCTGTAACCACGCTGCCATGTTTGTGCTGGCCGTCCGACAGCGCGACCGGCGTGAGGCCTTCGGTCAGGTCGTCCGGATCGTCGTCGCCGCACCCGGTTCATTCGCGGGGCGCTACCCCGAGGGCAACACGGGCCGGACGGCGGCGGGCCTGACGACGCCGATGCCAATACCCGAAGACCTGCGGGCAGCCCTGGCACCTTAGGCGCCGCGCCGTCGGCATACCCGCCTGCGACTGTCCCGGAAATAGTGCACGAATAGAGCGCAGTATGCCAATAGCGTGGAGGGGTACCAATTCTAGTGCTCTTCAGTCCAGGTGGCTCATCCCGGTTTGCGACTGCAGTGAAGACGTCCGCGCGGACAGCGGATCGATCCCCCGTTGCCCTACAGTTGCACCTCGTGATTCGATCAGCCGAACTGGCATCTGCACGCACAGAGACGTTTGTCGATGTGCACCGACATAGACGAAGAGCCGATTCGTCGGGCCGAGGTCAACCTAATCGTCGAGTCATATGGTGGCCCAGGGCTTTATGGATCGTCCGCCGGCGGCTATGAAACGGTTTTCTCATTGTCGAGGCAACCCGTTGCTATCATCTCGGGGCTGATCTGGCCTGCATATTGTGTGCCCACGCCTGCTGCGAGCGAGAGCTTGCCGGCACGTTGAAGTGGCAACACCCTCCAACACCGAACACTGAGCGCTGGGGCCTGGGCCGCCTTATCCGCATTGGGAGAGAAAGACATTGGTTCGACGCCGACCTAGCTTCGCGCCTTGATCGCTCAATGAGAACCGGCGGACGCTATACCACCTCCAGGACTTCGAAGCTCCTACTGGCCTTTGGAGGCGTGCGATAAGCAGGGCTGATAATCCAGTCACCAAACATGATGTCGCAGAGGCAATTCCGGGCACCCTCCGGCAAGATGCCCTTGAAGCGCTTAACTGTGCATTTGCCGTTCGAACTATCAAGGTGGAACGGGAGTGGAGTTAGACCGCATTCCAGTCCGGGCTGTCGAACACAAAAGAACTGCAATGTCCGCCCAAGCGCAGCAGTAGCCGCAGGTGCGGATGAGTTACAGCAGGGTTGGCGCGCATGACTGTCAGATCGTAAGTGCCGCTGGCCATTACCGAATGGACGTAGTCAAGAAGGGGATCGGGCACAAACCCCAAGTGCATCCCACGATCAACAACCCGGATCGCCGCTGAGTTAACAGGGTTCTCGAGGTCGCGCTCCAGTCCGAGGCGATGGCCCGCCCGAAGGGCGGTTATTCGGTGGCTGGCCTCTACGCTGCGATGCCTGACACCGTGAGCAAGGAAGTGCGCCGACGTTTCGCCTGTGGTCCGATCGAATCGGGGTATTGAGACGAGTTCGATCGGGTCGCCTTCGCGATGCCCGCCGGACGCGGTCAGGATCTCCCAGGCATCAGCGTCGGCATCGAGATCCAAAGCCTCAAGGTATTGAGGACGGTCCGGCCGCTTAGCGCTCATCACCCGGTCGGCGAACGATGGAAATAGCCTCTCGGAACGGTAAAGACGGCTGACGTCACGGAACCCAACGACCGGCACGAAAGCAGGATCAGCCGCCACGCGAGCCAAGTACGTGAATTGATACGTCGGGCGCTCGGCCCCTCCGGTCAACCTATCGAGGTAGCCAATCGCCCGATACACCCCATCGTCAGCACCGCGACGCGTGACAATCAACCTCGACCGACGAAGACCTGGGTCAGCATCTGTCGACTCGACTAAGAGATCAACGGAGTGCATCACGGATTCGCTTTCGATTAGTGGCGAGTGCTGTCCTCACGAAACTACGGGTCGGGTCCGACAGATTTGGTGTCGCTGCAACGATATCGAAGCATAGATCCAGGTCAACGTCGGTTATTTGAGCTGTCCAGTGTTGTCGTGCCGCGCCTCCGCAGACTGACAGGGCCTCCGCGGCGACATTTACCAGGCCGATCGCCTCGCCGGCGTTAAAGCGGGTTGTTCGCCCGTGCTCGCACCACTGCACGACGGTCTTCTGCTCAATTCGCTGGGCACGGACCCTATCCTCGTCACCGCTGGCGAGGGCCGACCCGTGATCAAAGCTTGGACCGAGGCAAACGTTACCTGTCCTGGAGTTTTGCAGCACCCCCCAATTGTGCGCATGCCGGTCAGTGTTCGCGATCCAGGCGTCCAGGAGCAGATAGCCCGCGAAGACATCGAATGCGGGCCAGTCGGCGTAACTGGTGCCCTCCGGACCTTGCAGCCCCTCTAATGCTTCGCGAATGGCGCTAATCGTATGGCCGCGGCAGGATTTGGCATCGAACTCGTCGTCGCGCTCAGCAAGCAATGCTGCTCCCGGGGTCCATGCCCACGCGCGAGGCCGCATGTCTCGGCTCATCGAGCCATAGACGCGTTCGTGGGTGCGCAACTGGACAACTGTCGCCAACTCCGTTTCCGCTGCAGGCACAGACAGCAGCTGGGCGACCTCGTAGGAGATCTTCTCCGCCCAGTCCTCTCCGCGAACGAGCACGTCGGGTTTGTCGCCGCGATGCCGACGTTCTTTGGACAGTTCGAGGGTTTTGATGCGGCGTGGCTTGAACAACCAGTGCCCGGCATGCGGCGAAGTCTCTGGTGCTATGAACCATCGTTTCGCTTCGTCACCTCCTGGTTCGCTCTCACCGCGAGTCCAGTCGGCGAGGTCGACGACTTCGTAGCTGTCCACCACGGTGCGAACTCTAAGTGGGGGCTCCGTGAGACGGGGCGAGGCAGAGCGGCGCGCCCGTCCGCAGCAAGGGCCTGCGACTTAAAACGGCGCCATGCCGAAGGGTATGTTCGTTAGCCAAGGCTCACCTCGGAGAAAGTGTCGTGGATGTCAACCCGTCGCACTCGCTGGAATCGCATCGTCACCCTCATTGTCGCTGGGGGGCTGGCAGCAGGTCTTACTGCCTGCTCGTCCTCCGAGGAGGACGGCCTGCTGGTCTACAACGCGCAGCACGAGTCGCTGACCAAGGAGTGGATCGACGCCTTCACCAAGGAGACCGGCATCAAGGTCACCTATCGCCAGGGCGGCGACACCGAATTGGGCAACCAGTTAATCGCCGAGGGCGACGCGTCGCCGGCCGACGTGTTCCTTACCGAGAACTCGCCCGCCATGGCCGCGGTCGAGAGGGACGGCCTGTTCACCGACGTCGACGAGGCCACGATCGCTCAGGTGCCACCACAGTTCCGCCCCGCCACGAGTAAGTGGACCGGCGTCGCCGCCCGTACCACCGTGTTCGCCTACGACAAGACCAAGCTCACCGAGGCTCAGCTGCCGACTTCGATCATGGATCTGGAAAAGCCAGAATGGAAGGGCCGTTGGGGTGCCCCGCCGGTCAAGCCCGACTTCCAGGCCATCGTCGCGGCAATGCTGGAACTCACCGGTGAACGGGCCACCGGCCAGTGGCTGGCCGGCATGAAGGCAGGCGCGGAGATCTACTCCGACAACATCGCCACGCTGCGCGCCGTCAACGACGGCCAGGTCGAGGGCGGGATCATCTACCACTATTACTGGTTCCGCGATCAGTCGCAGACCAAGGAAATCTCGGGCAACACCGCTCTGCACTACTTCCGGAACCAAGACCCGGGCGCCTTCGTCTCGATCTCCGGCGGCGGCATCTTGAACTCCAGCAAGAAGAAAGAAGACGCCCAGAAGTTTTTGACCTTCATCACCAGCAACGCCGGCCAAGAAGTGCTCGAGAAGGGCACGTCGTTCGAGTACCCCGTGGCCAGCGGCGTTCCGGCCAACCCCGCGCTGGTGCCTCTTGTCGACCTGCAGGCACCCGCCGTGAACCCGTCGAACCTCGACGCGCAGAAGGTCACCGACCTGATGACGAAGGCGGGCCTGCTCTAGATGGGTGGCTGACGTGGTCACTCCCACCGCGACGGCCGTCGACGCGGCGCTGATCGACGCCGTTACGCCGTCGGAGGTGCCCGGCCGGGCAGCTGCCACGCGGCCGGGGCCGGTCCTCACCGCCGGCGTGGTGCTGCTGGTCGTCGCGACGTTCGTGCCGATCGGGTACGTCGCCTGGTCGGTGGTGTCGCTGGGGCCGACGCGGGTGTGGGAACTCGTCGCACGGCCACGCGTGCTCGAATTGTTCGTCAACACTGTCGGTCTCGTCGTCGTCACGGTCCCGATCTGCATCGTGCTCGGCATCGGAGCGGCATGGCTGGTGGAACGCTCCGACATCCCCGGCCGGGCGATCTGGCGACCGCTGTTCGTCGCTCCCCTGGCGGTGCCCGCCTTCATCAACAGCTACGCATGGGTCAGCGTCGTCCCGGCCCTGCACGGTTTCTGGGCAGGCATTCTCGTCTCCTCGCTGTCGTACTTCCCGTTCGTCTACGTGCCCGCCGCCGCCACGCTCCGTCGCCTCGACCCGGCGATCGAGGAATCCGCACGCACGCTCGGTTCCAGCCCGGCGGCCGTATTCCGGCGCGTGGTGCTGCCACAGCTTCGCCTGGCGGTCCTCGGCGGCGGACTGCTCATCGGCGTGCACCTGCTGGCCGAGTACGGCGCGTTCGCCATGCTGCGCTTCTCGACGTTCACCACCGCGATCTTCGAACAGTTCCAGGCCACGTTCGACGGCGCGGCGGGCAGCACGCTCGCAGGCGTTCTGATGCTGCTGTGCCTGGTTTTGCTCGTCGGCGAGGCCGGGGTGCGCGGCAACGCCCGCTACGCCCGACTCGGTTCCGGCGCCCAGCGCACCTCGCTGCCCCATCGACTGGGCGCCATGACCTTTTTAGCACTGGCCGCCCTCGCCGCACTGGCCGTGCTGGCCCTCGGCGTTCCGGTGTGGACGATCCTGCGGTGGCTGTGGATCGGCGGCAGCGACGTGTGGGCGCTCTACGAGATCGTGCCGTCGACCGTGCAGACTGTGGCGCTGGCCGCCGCGGCCGCAGCGCTGACGACGGTGCTGGCCTTCCCCTTCGCCTGGATCGCGGTGCGGCACCGCGGCTTCTTCGCCCGCTTCGTCGAGGGCTCGAACTTCGTGACCAGCTCGATGCCAGGCATCGTGACCGCGCTCGCGCTCGTCACCGTGGCGATCCGCTTCGCACCGCCCCTATACCAGACCGCCACGCTGGTGCTCGCGGCCTACGTGCTGATGTTCATGCCCCGCGCGATGGTCAACCTGCGGTCGGGGTTGGCCCAAGTGCCGCCGACGCTGGAGGAGGCGTCGCGCTCGCTCGGCGTATCCCCCACCCGCACCTTGCTGCGAGTCACGTTGCGGCTCACCGCACCTGCCGCCGCCGCAGGCGCCTCGCTGGTATTCGTCGCCGTAGCCACCGAGCTGACCGCCACCCTGCTGCTGGCACCGACTGGCACCAACACCCTGGCGATGCGATTCTGGTCGCTGTCGAGCGAACTGTCCTACGCCAGCGCCGCACCGTATGCGCTGCTGCTCGTCGTGCTCGCGGTTCCGGTGACAGTCGTGCTGTTCCAGCAGTCCAGCAGGGCGGCCGCGCTATGACGATCCGCGGGGTCACCGGCAACGCGCTCGACGTCACCGGGCTAACCAAGGCCTTCGGCAGCCACACCGTGCTGCACGGCATCGACCTCGGCGTCACCGCGGGCACGATCACCGCCGTGGTCGGCGCCTCCGGCTGCGGCAAGACCACGCTGCTGCGTCTGGTCGCCGGCTTCGAGAACCCCGACGCGGGAACGGTTTCCATCGCCGGACGCCAGGTGGCAGCAGCCGGCAGCAGTACCCCCGCGCATCGCCGCGACGTGGGCTACGTCGCGCAGGACGGCGCGCTGTTCCCGCACCTGACCGTGGGCCAGAACATCGCCTACGGGCTGTCGGGCCGCCGCAACGTCCAGCCGCGCGTCGCCGAACTGCTCGCTACCGTCTCCCTCGACGAGTCCTACGCCGCGCGCCGGCCGCACGAACTCTCCGGGGGACAGCAGCAGCGCGTGGCCCTCGCCCGCGCCCTCGCCCGCCAGCCCGCGCTCATGCTGCTCGACGAACCGTTCAGCGCCCTGGACACCGGACTGCGGGCGTCGACCCGCAAGGCCGTGGCGACACTGCTCTCCGACGCCGGCGTTACCACCCTGATCGTCACTCACGATCAGGAGGAGGCGCTGTCGATCGCCGACCAGGTCGCGGTGATGCGCGACGGCCGGTTCACCAAAGTCGGTACGCCGCAGGCGGTCTACCGAGAACCCAACGATCGTTTCACCGCCGAATTCCTCGGTGACTGCGTGCTGCTGCCGTGCACCGTGACCGGCGGGGTCGCTACCTCGGCGCTGGGCCGCCTTCCCGTCCGCGGCTCCGTACCCGACGGCGGTGGCACGCTGATGCTCCGCCCGGAGCAATTGGAGGCGGCGGCAGTTTCCGACGACGACCGCAGCGACGGGATGGCGACGGTCCTGGCGTCGGAGTTCCGCGGCCACGACGTCCTGCTCACCGTGGACCTCGGCGGCGACGCCGCGCCGATCACCGTCCGCCAGCACAGCGTCGCGCCGCCCGCGGTCGACGCCAAGGTCCGCATCCACGTCACCGGTGCCGCCGTAGTGTTTGATGACCGCCCGCGCGACGGGCGATGACCGCGCCGTGATGTTCGAGCGGCTCGTTGACCACCTTGCCTGCCACGGCGACGCCGTCGCGGTGATCACCGCCGAGAAGGCCGTTACCTACGCCGAACTCGCGACGCAGGTCGCGACCCGCGCCGAGGAACTGGGTACTTGCCGCAAGCTCGTCCTGCTCGAGACCCGCAACGACCTGCCCACGCTGGTGACCTACCTCGGTGCGCTCGCCGGCCACCACGTGGTGCTGCCCGTGCCCGCGGGCGGTGACAACCGGTCGGTCGTCGACACCTACCGCCCCGACGTCATCGTCACCGACGGCGTCGTCACCGACGGCCCACGCTACCGGACCACCCCCGAACTCCACCCGGACCTGGCCCTGCTCCTTTCGACGTCCGGCAGTACCGGCTCCCCTAAGCTGGTGCGATTGTCCCGGTTCAACCTCGCCGCCAACGCCGATTCTATCGCCACCTATCTCGACATCACCCGAACCGACAGGGCCGCAACGACTCTGCCGATGTCGTACTGCTATGGCCTGTCGGTGATCCACAGTCACCTGCTGCGCGGAGCCGCAGTCGTGCTCACCGACCTCTCCGTGGTCGACGACGACTTCTGGAACGTGTTCCGGAAGTGCGGCGCAACGTCGTTCGCGGGTGTTCCGCATACCTTCGAGCTGCTCGACCGGATCGGCTTCGAGGCGATGTCGCTGCCGGACCTGCGCTACGTCACCCAGGCCGGCGGACGGCTCGACCCGGATCGCGTGCGCCGGCTGGCAGACCTCGGCGGGCGGGCGGGTTGGCGATTCTTCGTCATGTACGGCGCCACCGAGGCCACCGCGCGCATGGCGTATCTGCCGCCGGAACTCGCTCACGACCATCCCGAGTCGATCGGCATTCCGATCCCCGGTGGGTCGTTCCGCATCGAGCCGGTCGACGGAATGCCCGACGGCACCGGCGAACTCTTCTACCGCGGACCCAACGTCATGATGGGGTACGCCCACACCGCCGCCGATCTCGCCAGTGATGCCGGGATCGAGGAACTGCGCACCGGCGACATCTCCCGGCAGCGCCGCGACGGCCTCTACGAGGTGGTCGGGCGCAGCGACCGGTTCGTCAAGCTGTACGGACTGCGCATCGACCTGCAACGCGTCGAGTCGGCCCTGCACGCCGACGGCGTCACCGCGATCTGCACCGACGGCGACGGCCTGCTGCTCGTGGGCGCCGTCGATTGTCCCGAGGACACCGACGTCGCTGCCGCGGCGGCCGACGCGTCGGGGCTGCCCCGGGCCGCGATCCGGGTGGTGGACGTCGACGAGATCCCCCGCCTGCCCACCGGCAAGCCGGACTATCGCAGCCTGCGCGAGCGGGCCGCCGAGCCGACGACCGCCGATGCCCGCCTGGACCTGCGCGGTCTGTTCGCCGACGTGCTGCAGATCGACACGGCCGACGTCGATCCCCGCAGTAGCTTCGTCGACCTCGGCGGCAACTCGCTGTCTTACGTCGCCATGTCGGTGCGGCTCGAACGCGCGCTCGGGCACCTGCCAGCGGATTGGCCGCGGCTGCCGCTGAGCGAGCTGGAGTCCGCCCGCAAGACCCGCCGGTGGTGGGGAACAACGCTGGAGACCAGCGTGGCGCTGCGTGCGGCGGCGATCGTTTTGGTCGCCGGCTCGCACGCGGAGCTGTGGGTGTTGTGGGGCGGCGCGCACGTTCTGTTGGGCGTCGCCGGATACAACTTCGGCCGCTTCTGCCTCACCCCCCTGCCGCGCGCCACCCGGGTGCGTCACCTGGTCAGCACCATCAGGTGGATCGCCGTGCCCGCCATACTGTGGGTGGCATTCGCGCTGCTGGTCACCGACGACTATGCGGCCTCGAATGTGTTGCTGGCCAACAAGTTCCTGGGCCCAGAGGACAGCATGACCGCTGGGCGGTTGTGGTTCGTCGAGTTCCTGGTGTGGGTTCTGGTCGGGCTGGCGCTGCTGTGCGCGACGCGGTGGGGTGACCGCGCCGAACGCCGGTGGCCGTTCGGCGTTGCGGCGGCATTCCTGGCCCTGGGCATGGCCCTGCGGTGGGACGTCTTCGGCATCGGGTTCGGCAAGTCCGCCTGGTTCACCATGCTGGCGTTCTGGTTCTTCGCCATCGGCTGGGCTGCCTCGAAGTCGTCGACGGTGTGGCAGCGGCTCGCCGTGACCGCGGTCCTCGCGATCGGAATCGTCGGGTACTTCGGCCAACCCAACCGCGAGGCCTTGGTGTTCATCGGGCTGGCGCTGCTGATCTGGCTGCCCGCCATTCGCTGCCCATCCGCTTTCACGGTCACTGCCGGTGTGATCGCCGAGGCGTCACTGTTCATCTATCTGACGCACTACCAGGTGTATCCGCTGTTCGGCGAACAGAAGCTCGTCGGCGTGCTGGCCGCGATCGTCGTCGGCATCCTGCTGACCCAGCTGGTCACGCTAACTCGCAAAAAGGCTCACCGATACACGCCGACCGCCATCACTCGCGGTCAGGCTGCCGCTCGGCGGTGAGACCCCGCTGCGGCACCGGGGCCCGCGGTCATCTTGATGAACCTGGGATCCTTGCGCGCACCGACGCATCGAACGATCCGTGACGTTAGGCGCCGCAGGGCAGCTCTCCAGCGAGGTGTCAGCGCTCGGTGGTCAGCCGATCTAGCAGAGGCCGTATGTCTTCGGCTAGTAGCGCCACGCGGAAGACCGTCGCGACCTTGTGCTGGCGGTCGAGGACCATCGTGGTGGGCACCACGCTGGTCGGATAGTTACGTCCCAGGGTGTTAGGCGGATCGGTTGGAGATAGCTTTGACACTTAGCGGCGATCGGTGAAGGCTAATGGGTCCCTGTCAGGTCCTCGGGGGCTACATCCCGCCGGGACAATGGGGGCAGGCGCGCTGCATGTCGGCGCACATCGGACACTTCTCCATTGGCATCATCATGGAGCCCGTGCAACACCAAAACAGCTGCGTAGGAGTGCCGTTGTCGTAAACCACCGCCATGGGCTGTGGGCCAACTGCATCAAAGTAGATCGCCCCGCTGGAGGCTTGGCCCTGGCCGAGGGTGGTAGCCGGAAGGCCTTGTGGGCTGGCGATCTGCCACAGGACGGGATAACGCTGGCCGTCTGCGGTGACCGTGTACAGATTCGGGATTATCGGAGTCACCGTGCCGGTGACGGCTCGAACGGTGGCCGAAGCTTCCCAGACTTGACCGCGGGCCGTGTATCCGGGCAAGGCGACCGAGGACTCTCGCAGATCCGAGATGACCCACTCCTGGACGACTGCGCCCCCCGCATCGGTGAGCTGTTGAGGCGAGCCGAACTGATGTCCGCACGGCATCGCCGCTACTGCGGGCGGCGCGAGAGTAGCTGCGGCACCGAGAAGAGTCACGCAGGCGAGTACCGCCATGATGACGCGAAGACGCATATTGGGTGGTCCTTCCGTGCGATGTGAGTAGGCGGTCGCGGGCGCGTATGCAGCATAGCGAACATCTACGTAGCTAGATCGTAGTCGGTCGCCCCTGCGCGGTAAGCAACTGCACGCGGAAGGGACTGCCCCGGGTTCAGTTGACTCGCGGGGTGTGAATTTCAGGCCGCGGTTGCGACTGATGTGCGGAGCAGTTCGAACTCTATCGGGGTGAGTCTGCCGAGGGCGCGTTGCCGCCGGCGCCGGTGGTAGGTCCGCTCGATCCAGGTCACTATCGCCAGGCGTAGTTCGGCTCGGGTGGACCAACGTTTTCGGTCGAGCACGTTGCGTTGCAGGAGAGCGAAGAACGACTCCATGGCGGCGTTGTCCCCGCACGCGCCGACGCGGCCCATCGATCCCTGTAAACCATTGCGAGACAGTGCCCGGACGAATTTTCGCGAGCGAAATTGACTGCCTCTGTCGGAATGAACAATTGTCGCGACCGGTGAGCGCAATGCCACGGCATGATCCAGGGCAGCCACCGCCAGCGAGGACTTCATCCGCGAATCCATGGAGTAGCCCACGATCCGGTTGGAGTAGACGTCTTTGATCGCGCAAAGGTAGAGCTTGCCTTCATCGGTGCGGTGCTCGGTGATGTCGGTCAGCCACACCTGGTTGGCGGCCTGGGCGCTGAACTGCCGTTCGACGAGGTCGTCGTGGACCGGCGGCCCGGATCGACGGTTCAGCCCTCGCTTCTTGGCGAAGATCGACCAGATCCGCTCCTGGGAGCACAGTCGTGCGACGCGGTTCTCGCCGGCGGTGATCCCACGACCGGGCAACTCGTCGGCGATGAACCGATATCCGAAAGCGGGATCATCGGCATGGATGTCGCGGGCGGCGTTGATCAGGTGCGCATCATCCCAATCACGCTGGGTTAGTGGCGCTTTGCGCCATTTGTAGAAAGCCTGGGTGGAGAACCCCAGGACCCGGCAGGTCACCGTGACGGGAATTCCGTCGGCGGCAAGGTCAAGGACCAGCGGGTACATCATTTTGGGTTGGCGTCCCGGGACAGGTAGCCGACTGCGCGGCGCATTACCTCGGCTTCTTGCTCAAGGAGCTTGATTCGCTTGTGCGCCTCGCGCAGCTGCGCCGACAGGTCGCCATCGGCTGCCGCAGACCCGCTCCGGTCGACACCATCGTCGCGGTCGGCGATCTTGAGCCAACGATGCAGGCAGGCCTCAGAGATCCCGAAGTCTTTCGCGATCTGGCGCAACGGCGCCTCGCCCTTGCGGGCCACGGCGATGACATCGGCACGGAACTCGGCAGGAAACGGTTTCGGCACGGGTTGATCCTTCCAGCAAGGACGAATCCTCACAGGTCAGGAATCAACCAAACCGGGGGCAGTCCCGAAGCATCGATCAGGGAGCTCGGAACAGGTGTCGTACGGGTCAGTACGGATAACTGAGGGCCGATCAGCAGTGGTCGAGACTTAAGCGAGCGGGTTCTCAGGAAGTGGCATGCGCGCACGACGACACCTATCGGTGACAGATGAATCTCGTTCGGGTTGAGATGTGGTGTCAGGCAGCCGCTTCGGGGAAAGCGCTGTCATCCTGATTCCGTGGCGCCTAGGACAGCGAGGAAGACCGACAGCAGACTGGCTGCTCGGCTTGCCGCGCTGGCCTCGTTGGGCGCTTCTCTTATCCATTTCGCCGTTGTGCCTGCTCACTGGCAGGAGTGGATGCCGGCGGGCTTGTTCTTCGTTGCGGTCGCGCTCTTCCAATTGATATGGGCGCGGGCTGTGCTGGCCCGAACGACGATGCCCGTGCTTGCCGCCGGCATCATGCTCAATCTCGGAGCCATTGCTCTTTGGGGCCTGTCCAGGACCGCCGGGGCACCATTCGGCCCTAATGCAGGGGAAGCCGAATTGGTGCAGGCCGCGGACCTTTGTGCGCTGCTGCTTCAGATCTATGTCGTGATGGGCGCCGGCTGGGTGTGGTACCGCGGCCTGCAAGGAGAGCCGGTACCGGTGTTCGGCAGCGCGATGGTCCTCATGGGCGCAGTCAGTGTCGTGGCGCTGGCGTCCACAGTGGGAGTTGCTTCAGGTCTGCGGCACGGTGATCACGGTCCAGCAGGCGCAGCCGGTGGTCACCATGGGACGGCCGCCGAGGCTGCGGATGGTGACCACCACAGCACTAGCGCCGAGCCGGAGGAGGGTAGTGATCGTGGGACGAGTGCCGAGCATGCAGATGGCCACGATGGCGGTCGTCCAGAGTCGGTCATCTCGCCGCCGGTGAGCGTGCCTGGCGGCGAGGCGCCGGTGAGCGTGCCTGGCGGCGAGGCGCCGGCGCCGGAAGGAGCCCCGGCCCCATCCGCTGCGCCATTGGACGACGCCCATGGCGATCACGATCACGGCGACTGAAAATCTGATCTCTCGCTGGAGTGGGTTCCTAGACGATTGGCAGGTGCCCAGTCGGTACGTATCGTGATCGACCGGCACCCCAGAGGTCAGCTCGGCGGATGGGCCGCAACCCGTCACCATCAGCGCATGCCGGTCATCCCATTCGTGAGCCCATAGTGCCTGCGACCTACTCCGCAGCGCGCCTTGGCGGATCGAGCCCGCCGCTAACCAGTCCTAACGGTTGAGAACTGCGCGTGTGCTGGCCTCAGGGCTCAGGTCGAGGCGGCGCAACAGTTGCGCGTTGAGCGCCACGACGATCGTCGACAGTGACATGAGGATGGCGCCGACTGACATCGGTAAGACGAATCCGAGCGGTGCGAGCACACCGGCAGCCAGCGGCACTGCGATGAGGTTGTATCCGGCACCCCACCAGAGGTTCTGCTTCATCTTTCGGTAGCTGGCACGCGACAGTTCGATGACCGAGAGCACCGAGCGCGGGTCGGAGCTGGCCAGGATCACACCGGCAGAGGCGATGGCAACATCGGTGCCGGCGCCGATCGCGATGCCGACGTCGGCCTGTGCCAACGCGGGCGCGTCGTTGACGCCATCGCCGACCATCGCGACCTTCTTGCCCTCCTGTTGCAGCGCAGCAACTTTCGACGCCTTGTCTTCCGGGCGTACTCCGGCGAACACCCGGTCGATGCCGAGTTCGTGACCTACCGCCTGCGCGACGGCTTCGGCGTCACCGGTGATCATGACCACCTCGACGCCGAGCTTGTGCAAGGCATCGACGGCGTCGCGGGACTCGGGGCGGATCTCGTCGGCCAGGCGCAGCCCGCCGGCCACAGCACCGTCGCGGATGACGTGCAGGATGATTGCGCCCTCGTCGCGCCACGAGGTCGCCGCGTGAACCTCTTGTGCGCCGATCTCGTCGAGCAGGCGGGGGCCGCCCACGCGGATCTCGTGTCCGTCGACCGTGGCAGTCACCCCGACGGCGGGAGACGACGAGAAGCCTTTCGCGCGTGGCACAGTCAGTCCCCGCTCGTCGGCGGCTTTCACGATCGCTCGTGCCAGGGGGTGTTCACTGGCGGCCTCGGCGGCGGCCGCGACGGCGAGCACGGAGTCGTCGTCGAGGTCGCCGCGGACCTCGATCGCGGTCACGGTTGGTTCGCCCTTGGTGAGGGTGCCGGTTTTGTCGAAGAGAACGGCGTCGACGGTGCGCATACCTTCTAGGGCCAGGCGATCCTTGATCAGCACGCCTCCCCGCGCGGCGCGTTCGGTGGCGATCGAGACGACAAGTGGTATCGCTAATCCCAACGCATGGGGGCAGGCGATGACGAGCACGGTAATGGCTCTTATGACGGAGGCGTCGGGGTCTCCGACGATCGACCATGCCGCGGCAGTGATGGCGGCGGTCCCTAGGGCAAACCAAAACAGCCATCCCGCCGCGCGGTCGGCGAGGCGTTGGGCTCGCGAGGACGAGTTCTGGGCGTCAGTGACCAGGCGCTGAATTCCCGCTAGGGCGGTGTCCTCGCCGGTGGCGGTGATTTCGAGCCGCAGCCCGGAATCTGTGGCGACAGTTCCGGCTGTCACCGCATCTCCGACGCTGCGGTTCACCGGCCGCGATTCACCGGTCACCATCGACTCGTCCATGTCCGCTCGTCCGTCGACGATTCTGCCGTCGGCGGGGATGCTGCCGCCGGGTCGCACGACCACCAGATCCCCCACCTGCAGGTCGGCGGGTGAGACGGTGATGATTCGTTCGCCGTCGACCTTCTCGGCCTCGTCGGGAAGCAGGGCGGCCAGGGAGTCCAGTGCGGAGGTGGTCTGAGCCAAGGAGCGCATTTCGACCCAGTGTCCGAGCAGCATGATGACGATCAGCAGCGCCAGTTCCCACCAGAACTCCAGTTCGTGGTGGAGCAGGCCCAGGCTCGCACCCCAGGAGGCGAAGAATGCGACGGTGATGGCCAGCCCGATGAGCAGCATCATTCCCGGTTTGCGGGAACGGATTTCGCTGACGGCGCCGGTAAGGAAGGGACGCCCGCCGACGACATACATGACCGTGCCCAACAGTGGCGCGATCCAGCGGCCGCCGGGGACGTCGGGTACTTCGTAGCCGAGCAGCATTGCGAACATGTTCGAGAACGCGATGACCGGGACGGCGATGATCAGGTTGATCAAGAAGAGCTTCCGGAACACAGCGACGTGATCGGACCCGTGCCCGGCATGACCCCCATGGCCGGCATGGTTGTCGTGGTGGGGGTCGGAATCGTGAACGGTGTGCTCGCCGTGGCCGTCGTGGTTGGCGTGGACGCCGGTGTGCGATGTCGCTATGGCGTGCTCGTCGTGGTTAGCCATGTTGTCTCTCCTTGAGGAGTCTCACGTGTTCGTTCGCGCGGGTGTGTCGCGAGGCGGCGGCGTCAGTGCACCGCCGTTGGGGGTCATGACCGTACGAGTCGGGCGATGGCTTCGGTTGCTTCGGTGAGTTTGGCGTCGGCGGCTGGTCCCCCGGCGGCTGCAGCGTCTCGAACGCAGTGTCGGAGATGGTCGTCGAGCAGTGCCAGCGAGACGCTTTGCAGGGCTTTGGTCAGTGCGTCGGCTTGGGTGAGGATGTCGATGCAGTAGCGTTCGTCCTCGATCATCCGGCTGATGCCGCGGGCTTGGCCTTCAATGCGTTTCAAGCGTTTGAGATATTTGTCCTTATCGGTGATATAGCCGTGGTGGACCGACCCCGATGCTGGGCAGTGGTCAGCGTCGTCGACGTGAGTCATGGCAACTCCTTCGGTCTGTGGGTTGGGGCGCCGGGGTCCGGCAGGTCAGTCACGCCGCGCTGGCGTACTTGTTGGGGTCTCGGTCGAATCGCGGTCCACATCCTTTGCAGCACAACCAGTACCGTCGGCCTCGGTAGTCGCGGAACAGCCCCGCGGCTTCGGCGGCCGCCGTGTTCACCGGCGTGCCGGGCATCACCGGGCATGTCGCCTGGTCCGTTGCGGGGTCGAGGAGGTTCGTGGCCGCAGGATTGATGATCGTCGTGTCGAGGTCTTGTGTTGAGCCGCTGCAGCAGCAGCTCGACGTCAGGTTCTTGTTGTCGGACATGGGTTCTCCTTAGTGCAGTAAGGGTTGGCGCAGTGGGGGTTTTAGTGGGTAGGGGCTGAGGATGGACGTGGATTTGAAGCCGCGCAGTCGGAGGCTGTTGCCTACGACGAAGATGCTGGAGAACGCCATGGCCGCGCCGGCCAGCATCGGGTTGAGCATGCCCAGTGCAGCAACCGGTACGGCGGCGACGTTGTAGGCGAAAGCCCAGAACAGGTTCGTCTTGATTGTCGATAGTGTTTTGCGGGACAGCCGAATTGCGTCGACGGCGCTGCGCAGGTCGCCGCGTACTAAGGTGATGTCGGAGGCTTCGATCGCCACATCGGTTCCGGTACCCATAGCCAGGCCGAGGTCGGCTTGGGCGAGGGCGGGCGCGTCATTGACGCCATCGCCGACCATCGCCACCGATTTGCCCTCGGATTGCAGCCGGACAATGACGTCGACCTTGTCCTTGGGCATCACCTCGGCGATCACGGTGTCGATGCCGACCTCAGCAGCGATCTGCCGGGCGACGGCCTCGTTGTCCCCGGTGAGCAGCACAGGCGTCAAACCAAGCTCACGCATCTGTGAAATCGCCTGCGCACTAGTCGGTTTCACGGTATCCGCGACGACGAGCACGCCGCGAGCCTCACCGTCCCAGCCGACGGCGACCACAGTCTTCCCCTGAGCTTCCGCACCGGCTTTCGCCCGCGCCAACTCTGGACTAAGGTGCTGGGACCAGTCGGCGAGCAGTGACTCGCGCCCCACGACGACAGCGTGGCCGTCCACGATGCCCTGCACACCCTTGCCTTCGACATTGGCGAAATCCTCAGGGGTGGGCAGCGTCCCGAGTTCTTCGGTCGCAGCGACGGCGATGGCCTGGGCGATCGGGTGCTCCGAAGCGTTCTCCAACGCCCCTGCCAGCCGGAGCAGGTTCCCGCGTTCGGTTCCCGGCGCGGTAACGACGTCGACCAGGGTCATCTTCCCGGTGGTCACGGTGCCGGTCTTGTCCAGCACCACGGTGTCGACCTTGCGGGTGGACTCCAGCACCTCCGGGCCCTTGATCAGAACGCCCATTTGCGCGCCGCGACCGGTGCCCACCAGCAGTGCCGTCGGCGTGGCCAAACCGAGCGCGCAGGGGCAGGCGATTACCAGCACAGCAACCGCGGCGGTGAAGGCGGCCGCGACCGGGAAACCCGCGCCCAACCATGCGCCGAGTGTGATCACCGCGATCGCGAGCACGGTCGGCACGAAGACACCGGAGATGCGATCGGCCAGACGCTGGACCTGGGCCTTGCCCGTTTGAGCGTTCTCCACCAGTTGGGCCATCTGCGCCAACTGGGTGTCGGAACCGACGCGGGCGGCGCGCACCACCAGCCGCCCGCCGGCGTTGACGGTCGCACCGACCACGGTGTCACCTGGACCGACCTCCACGGGGACCGATTCCCCGGTCAGCATCGAGGCATCGACAGCCGATGTCCCCGACACCACCACCCCGTCGGTGGCGATCTTCTGCCCCGGGCGCACGACGAACTCGTCGCCCACCATCAGGTCCTCGACGGCGATCTTCGATTCCGCGCCGTCGCGGAGCACGGACACCTCCTTGGCGCCCATCTCCAGGAGGGCGCGCAGCGCCGCACCGGCCTGCCGTTTGGACCGTTTCTCGAAGTAGCGCCCCGCAAGGATGAATGTCGTTACTCCAGCGGCGACTTCGAGGTAGATGTTGGCGGCGCCGTGAGACGGTGCGAGTGTCAGTTCGAACGGATGCTTCATTCCTGGGATGCCGGCGGTCCCGAAGAACAGCGCGTACAGCGACCACAGGAAGGCCGACAAGGTGCCCAGGGAGATGAGCGTGTCCATCGTCGCCGTAGCGTGCCGCAGGTTGGCCCAGGCAGCACGGTGAAACGGCCACGCCGCCCAGACGATCACCGGCGCAGCCAGCACCAGCGACGCCCACTGCCAGTAGGTGAACTGCAGCGTGGGAATCATCGCCATCGCGATGACCGGCACCGACAGCAGCACCGAACCGGTCAGCCGGTGGCGCAGGGACACCATGTCGGGGTCGTCGGTCTCGCCTGCATCCTCCCCAGGCGGGGCGGGCTTCTCCGGTGTGGGTAGCGCGGCGCTGTAGCCGGCGGTTTCGACCTCGGCGATCAGCTGCGCGGGATCGTATCCGTCGGGCACCGTGACGGTGGCCTTCTCGGTCGCGTAATTGACTGTTGCCGCGACGCCATCGATCTTGTTGAGCTTGCGCTCGATGCGGTTGGCGCAGGAGGCGCAGGTCATTCCTCCGATGCGTAGCTCGATGCTCGGGCCGGACACGGGGGTCGTTGTCGTCATGTGTGCCACTGCCTTTCGGTTCTTGGGTGGACGGAGGTTGTCAGTGCCCGCCGGCATGGCCGGCGTCGCGCGAAGGCTCTGTCACTGGTTGATCGATGTCGCCGCGTGCGGCGTCCACAACGAAAGTGGCGGTGTGCACGGTGTCGTCGACCTGGAAGTCGAGGTAGAGCAGGTAGCGACCGGCGGTGGGTGCGGTCGCCGCGAACGACACCGCAGGCCCACCGCGGTTCCCCACCGGCTCAGCGCCCTCAGGGTGCACGTGCAGATACGCCAGGTCACCTTCCCGCAGCGCGACGAGGTGCCCGTAAGCCCCCAGGTAGGGCTGCAGTGTCGTCACCGGCTCGCCGTCACGGGTGACCTTCGCTGTGAGCTGCTTCGCGACGCCCGCGGTGAGCGCACCGTCGAGTTCCACGGTGTACCCGGCGATCTCATCCGAGGTGCGTGTGGTCAGTGGGGGCGACGGGGCCAACTCGCCGGCCACGTCGACCGTGCGGGTGAGCGTGAGTTTGGCGCTGCCGGGCTGGGCGGGCTGGAAATCCGCGAACACCCGGTAGGTCCCGGCGGCCTTCCACATCCAGGGCGTCGACCATATGCCGGTTGCCTGGTCCAGGGCCGGGTGGACGTGCGCGAAGTGCTGACCGTCGGAGCGGACGATGATGAGATGCAGCTGCTTGTCGTGCACCGTCGCGTAGTCCAGCAGCGGCGTGCCGCTGGGACCAGCAATGGTGAAGCTCAACGTGGCCCGATCGTTGGGGGCTCCGGGTGCCCGTACCGCGTTGAGCGTGTATCCGTCTTGGGCGAGTGACAACCCCGGCGGATCAGCGGACAGAGGTGATATCGGCGCGGTCGGCGCGCTGTGATCAGCCGCGGGCTTAGCGCCAACGTGCTGAGTAGCCGTCACCGCGGTGTCAGGGACGACCGCCGCGGCAGTGACGTACGCAGCCGTGAACGCCACTGCCAGTCCGGCACCGAAAGCGGCCAACCGTCCCGCGGCGTTCATGCGACCCGCACCGCCGAATAGCCGGCCTCGTCGACCGCACGCAGGATCTGGGCGTCATCGACGGGACCGCTGGAGGTCACGATCAGAGTGCCCGTCGTGGCGCTGACCTCGATGTCTTGAACACCGGCGACCTCGCTGACTTCTTCTCGCACTGACAGCTCGCAGTGCCCGCAGGTCATTCCCGTGACGGCGTACTTGGTCGTGCTCATGACCGAACTCCCATCTTCGACTCAGGTGATACCCCTACCGGGTATGCGTACCTCACAGTATACCCCCAGAGGGTATGTTGCAAGGGCGGCTTCTTCGGGCTCGTGCTGATGCCGCGTCGACGCTGGTTGAAGCATTCCCGACGAAGGGAGAGACAAATGGTGATGCAAACGTTGCACGTCGGGGATGACGGGTGGCCGGTCATGGGCGAGGTCATCGGCCGCGGCGAGCTGATCATCATGCTGCACGGCGGTGGGCCCGATCACTACAGCATGCGGCCACTTGCCGACCGACTTGCTCGCCGGTATCGCGTTGCGCTGCCCGATATTCGAGGATACGGAGCATCACAATGCCCCGACCCGACGTTGCACCGCTGGGATCAGTACGTCACCGACACCGTCGCGATCATGCACGCGCTCGACGCCACGTCCACCCACCTTGTCGGCGCCGGCCTCGGCTGCACGATCGCCTTGCGGACATGCCTCCAACACCCCCATGTCGCCCGGTCCGCGGTCATCATCAGTGCTGAAGCCATCGAGGACGACGACGACAAGGCCGCAGACGCAAAGCTGATGGACCGCTTCGCCGACCGCGCCCGCTCCCGCGGTCTACAGGCCGCCTGGAGCTGTTTGTTCCTCACCTGCAGCCGCTCATTGCCCACCTCGTCACCGAGGCCATTCCGCGCGCTAACGCCCAAAGCGCCGCTGCCGCAGCGGCAATCGGGCATGACCGCGCCTTCGCCACCGTCGAGGAACTCCGGCGCATCGACACTCCGGCGCTCATCATCGCCGGCGATGACCCACGTCACCCCACGCAACTCGCGCGCACCCTCGCCGACACCCTTCCGCACGGAGTACTCGCCGAGGCCACAATGTCCGACCTGCTCGACAACGCCGACGACCTGGCGCGCGCTCGCGCCCCGGAAATCGAACAGTTCCTCGCCACCACCTCGGACCCGGATACTTAAGGCCATCGAGGGAGTGGCGCAGCTCCAGCCGTCAGCTGCAGCAGGATTTCCCCTTATCGGCCTTGATGGGGCGGCGCTCGCCGGTGATTTGGCTTAACGTGCACAGAGCGATGCACGTGGCGATCGACCGCGTGGTTGAACTCTCGATGAGCCGCCGGAATTTCTCTTGTGCCGTCACGAGCGATAGAAATCCCAGTCGACGAGGTACCCGCCGCGGGTACAACCGCAAAGTACCCCTCGGGGGTATCCTCGCACAATGTGCGCCCTATCAGATGTTGCTCGCGAAGCCGTGGAGCCAGCTCGTAGTGCCGCCTTTATCGAATCTTCATCGAAGGACTAAGAAAGCCAAACGACTGACGAGCACACTCGAAGACATACCCGTGAACGGTGCACCGTCGCCCGCGACCGGCCCTCGCGACGCACCAGGCGGTGCGCCGCCCGTTAGCCGTTACGACAACCCGATACGGAGAGCCCCACTCATGCCGCAGACAGGCTGCCCCCCAGCGTTTCGAGCGACGACGCACTGGCTGCGCACGACCGTCCTCGCGGTGGCGGTGCTGCTGATCGCGACCGCCTGCACCTCATCACCGACGGCGGCGCCCACTCCCGACGTCATCACCGACAAGGGCACGCCCTACGCAGACTTGCTCGTACCGAAACTGGAAGCGTCCGTCACTGATGGTGCCATCGGCGTCGCTGTCGATGCCCCCGTGACCGTTACCGCCGGCGACGGTGTTCTCGGCCAAGTGTCGCTGACCAACGAGGCGGGCGAACCTGTCAACGGGCAGCTGGGCCCCGACGGCGTTACCTGGTCATCGGCGGAACCGCTGGGCTACAACAAGCAGTACACCCTGCAGGCGCACGCACAAGGGCTTGGCGGAACGACAAGCACCAGCGCAACATTCGAAACCCATTCCCCCGAAAACCTGACGATGCCCTACGTCTTGCCCAATGACGGCGAAACAGTGGGCGTGGGTCAACCCATTGCAATTCGCTTTGACGAGAACATCGCTAACCGGGTTGCGGCGCAGCAAGCGATCACGGTGACCACTAACCCCCCGGTTGAAGGCGCCTTCTACTGGCTCAGCAGCCGTGAAGTCCGCTGGCGCCCCGCCGAGTACTGGGAGCCCGGAACCACCGTTGAGGTGTCGGTCAAGGCTTACGGGGTCGACTTCGGCGACGGGCTCTTCGGCCAGGATGACGTCACCACGCGCTTCACAATCGGCGACCAAATCATCGCCACCGCCGATGACGCCACCAAGACGATGACCGTACGGCGCAACGGCGAAGTCGTCAAAACCATGCCCATCTCCATGGGCAAAGCCAAAACGCCCACCGACAACGGCGCCTACATCATCGGCGACCGCTACTCATTCCTGGTGATGGATTCGTCCACCTACGGAGTCCCCGTCAACTCACCCGACGGGTACCGCACCGAAGTCGAATGGGCCACGCAAATGTCCTACAGCGGCATCTACGTGCACTCAGCGCCATGGTCGGTGGGTAGCCAAGGCATCGCCAACGTCAGCCACGGATGCCTCAACGTCAACCCGGCCAACGCCCGCTGGTTCTACGACAACACCCGACGCGGCGACATCGTGGAAGTCATCAACACAACCGGCCCCACACTGTCAGGAACCGACGGCCTCGGCGACTGGAACATCCCCTGGGAGCAATGGAAGGCCGGAAACGCCAACCTCTGAGCATCGGAAGTTCTTGACACCGAGCCGACATGGCTTCAATGCCCGGCGAATCTGAAAACAATTACTCCGCAGTGCATTTGAGGTCATTTCTGAGACGTCGTTGCCGTACGGGCGGTTGTCGGCGTGGCTGGAGCCCATCGGCTCCCCGATGACCGATGGCGGCGCGTACCGCCGACGAGGCTTCACATGACCGCTCGGGGCAGAATGGTTGCTGACGCCCGAAGACGGCCCATAGAGCTCCTTGCCGAGAAGCTCGCACATTTGAGTTAGTCCGCGCACCATTCACGCGCGTCTTCCCGACCGTGAAACGGGTTTAAGTCCAGTACTTGCCGCATCGAAGCGAACGGCCGCAGCGAATTTCACCACTGTAATTATGTGGCTGGTGTTACTGGTGGGGCTTTTGTGGGTTACGCTTTTCTACGTAGGAGCTACGTATTTTTGGTGCTGCGCCCTACGTATGCGATCAGCCCCGCTATTGGTGCGTGAAGTAACTCACCGCCGGGCGCACCGAGGAGAAGACATGGGATTACACGTCCGGAGCAAGGGTGCGGCAACTGCCCGCGCTGACCGTTGCGACCCGGCAATCCTTGTTGCGGGACGTGTTCGACGGCTCCCCGGTGTGATCGCTATCGTCGTCTTGCTTTTCCTCGCGTGCGCACCGGTCGCGTCGGCCCAACCTGCCGCCGGGCCGTGGGACCCATTGCTTCCGAAGATACCGAGCGCGGGCGCTCCCGGCGATCCGGTTGCCATCGCGAACGCATCCCTGCAGGCAACGGCCATGGCGACGCAGACGGCCATGAATATGGGTCGCAGCTTCCTCAGCAGCCTGGGAATTGTCAGCCCCGCCGCGGATCCGTCGACGAGCGTGCGCGGAAATCGGGTCAATGGTGCGCAAGCGATCGAGTACGTGATTCGCAGGGCGGGAACGCAAATCGGTGTTCCCTACTCGTGGGGTGGCGGAAGCCTCACCGGTCCAAGCCGCGGCGTCGACCAGGGAGCAGGCACCGTGGGCTTTGACTGTTCAGGCCTGACACGGTTCGCGTTCGCCGGCGTCGGTGTTCTGCTCCCGCGATGGTCCGGTGACCAGTACGACGCCGGCCGAAAGGTGCCGCCCTCCCAAGCGAAGCGGGGCGACCTGCTGTTCTGGGGGCCGGGCGGGAGTCAGCACGAAGCTATCTACCTGGGCGGCGGTCAAATGATTGAGGCGCAGCAGACCGGCGTCCCGATCAAGGTCTCCCCAGTGCGAACAGGGGGCATGACGCCCTACGTCGTCCGGATTATCGAGAGCTGAGCGCGAGGCTCAATTAGCACGCCCGCAGAGCCGTTCACCTCAGCGGGTGACCGAATCAACCGACGAGACAGTAGCCGATGCCGCGGACAGTGCGGACGTAGCGCGGACAGGTCGGGTCGTCCCCGAGCTTGCGACGGAGATTGCCCACATGCACCCCCAGAGCAGCCCGACCGCCGGGGTGCGAGGCTCCCCAGAGACTCTCCTGGAGTCGCCGGCACGTCACGGGTTCGCCCGGATTGTCCGATAGTGCCCGCAGGATCGCGAACTCTGTCCGAGTGAGCGGTACAACGTTTCCTCGCTGATACACCCGCCGAGCCGCGACATCGACCACGAGGTCGTCGATTTGCCGTCGCTGCGTATCGCCGGCCGCACCGCACACGCCGATGTGCCTGAGCGCGCGTCTAATTCGTGTACTCAGCATCTCCGAGTCGCCGATCGCCACCACTGCGACACGTGACACCAGCGGCGCCATCTCTGCATCAGTAAGCGCGACTACGCCACCTTGTGCCACCTGACGAACACGGTCAAGGACAGCAGCTCCCTGGTCCGTTGGCCCTACGCAGACCACCACCACGTCGGGGTCAACGACACGCAATGCGGTGAGTGCTGCGGTTTCCGAGCATGCGACCGTAACGGCGAAATCTCCGGCGTGCATACGGTGGGCCAGCATGTCGGCGTAGATGCGTCGCGGCTCAACGAGCAGAACGCGGATGCGGCCGGCGGCCGCCACCGGAGATGCGGCACTACCCGGTCCGAGGTGTGACTCGATGGTCGTGGCAGCCTCCTGTCGACGACGCGCATCGCGGTTACTGGATTGCCTACGCGGGTTCTGACAACCAGCATATCGTGATCTACGTTGTTACTACGTAGATCACAGCCCGGGCGTCCCGCATGTCGTCGACTATCCGCTTTCAGCCCGTGTTCTCGCGACATCCGATGTCGGCTTTTTGGGTTTCGGTCGACCGCGTCGATGTCTTCGCCGCCGCAATCGTGTCGGCTGTCGTCAGGTCCTCAGTGGTGGCAGAGCAGCTGGATGAGAGCTGGTGTCGCAAGCATGGCGATGATCGCGGCAGCTAAGCAGATACGGTGGCGCCATCGCACGTGGCGGCACGTGGGGGTGACCAATCGTTCCGCTCGAGCGACGACCGCCGTTCCCGCTGCGGCTAGGCCTTCGTGCACAGGAGGTTGATGTCCGGCCAGAGCAATCAGCCCGGCAAGCAGAGGGCGAGTGCCGACGCGCCGCGCGGCGGTATCGTCGGCGCACATCTCCAGCAGTTCTGCTACAGAATGGCGTGCCGTAGCGAAAAGCGGCAGGCGGGGCAAAGTGACGGCGAGGGCACGCAGCCCCATGAGGATGTGGTGGTGGCGCCCCGAGATGTGGGCATCTTCGTGTGCCAGAACCGCTTTCAGTTGCGACCGGTTCAACGTCTTGATGGCCGCGGAGGTGACGATAATGGTGTTCAGGCGGCCGCCCACACAGTAGGCGGCGGGCCGGTCGGCGTCCACGACAACCACGTTGGGGTGACCGGTGGGCCGGCCAATGATCCGCGCGGCATGTGCGTGCTCGTGACTCCGCGCGCGTAGGCGGGACAGGCTACGGCTCATCCGCAGTCCTCCGAACCCTAACGTCAGGGTCCCCACACCGATGAGGGCAACAGATCCGATCCTGCCCGCCATCGGTGTGTGTTCGGAAAATCCGAACAGTTCAAGACACAGCGTCACCACCGCGCCAGTGCGAATACTGTCCGCCGTTGCACCGATGACCATCGAGACCGCGACCAGCCAAGCCGCCAGGGTTGCGGCGACCGTGATTAGCCATGCGGCGACTCCCATATGAGGGCTGATTCCCTGGCCGGTCATTCGCCGCAGAACCGGAGGAGCCAACCACGCAAGCGCACCCCCGTAAAGCAGCAGCCACAGCGCCGTAGTCATCATCGCCGCCCCCTACACGTAGCCGACTTCAGTTGCGCCGACTGCTCCGCACTCATCTGATCGACTACGACCAACACCGCACTGGTATCACCGCCGCAGTCGATAGCAGCCCGCACCAATTGCGCTGAACACCCCTCGTGGCCCATCGATGCCGGGTATACATAGCCTTTCCCACGGCGCTGAGTCCTCAGCCGACCCTCGCGGTACAGGTTGTCTATCGTCGGCATCACACTGGTGTAGGACTGGCGCTTCCCGGAGATCTCGTCGAAGCCGTCGCCCACTGTGATGGGCCCCGCGCAATCCCACACGCAATCCATGACTACTGCATAGAGGTCGCCGAACCCTCGCTGTTCCATTCCGCGCCGCTCCTGCTGTCCACGACGAGCTGGAGTACTTTGCCCATCGACCCCTACCAGACCCCCAATGTAGCGCCCGACCTCGAAAGTTCCGATGCGCCGCACCCGGCGTTCATGGCCTCGTCAGTGCATTCCACGCCGCCGTGCGGGCGGAGCCGATCACGCACGGGAGCTGTCAACTGGGCATCAGCTTCGCCGCAGCGCTGACAGACGATGATTGAGGGGCCGCCTGCGGGTTGTCCACGGAGCCTCGCAGAGTCGTTACCGACTTGAGACTGTGACAGGCGTTTCCCCTGGTGCGCAAGTGATGTACGTTTTCAACTGCCTACTATCGTGCTCCGTACTTTGCTGGGCAGTAGGTCCGATCCGAGAATGCCGTGCGCTGGCCCTCGCTCGGTAGCCCGACGACGCTCAACCCAGGTGAGGAGATCCGATGCGTTGCCTCACTTCACTTCTCACTCTCTGCGCACTGATGTCGACGCTGATGCTCAGCCCTTCAGGTATCGCGGCTGCCGAACATGACGGCGCACCAGACGGCGACAACAAGGACATTCCGTCCCTGGTTGCGGCTGTCGCCGAGGCGAATCAGCGGGTAGCCGATGTCGGTGCCGATATCCAGATCAAGCAAGAGGGCGTCAACAAGGCCCTCGTCGAGATTGCTGCTGCTCGCGACATTCTCGCGGACGCGCAGCGTGAGGTTGCCGCCAGTGAGCAGGGCCTCGCCGACAGTCAGGTGGCGATCGACGCCGCGCAACAACGCTTCGATCAGTTCGCCGCATCGATGTATATGAACGGGCCGTCGGGTGCGCTGCCACTGGCAGACGGGCCGGAGGAAATCCTTGCTGGAGCCTCGACGCAACAGAGCCTGATCATCAGCTTCCAGAAGGTCAGGGATGACCTCGTGCGCAGGCAGACCGATCACGCCAACAAGCTCTCAACCGCGACGGCTGCCCGGGCGCGCGCTGAGGGCGCCGCCGCCGAGGCGCAGCGCCGCCAGGACGACGCGGTCGCCGCCCTTCAGGAGGCGCAGCAGACCTTCGCGGCACGGCAGGACGAAATTAATAGGCTTGCCGCCGAACGTGACTCGGCGCAAGCCCGACTCGGTGCCGCCCGGCCGGTAGCAGGGACCGCGACTGCGCCCACGGTTCCTCAACCCGGCGCCGCGCAGGCACCCGGCGACCAATGGGACCGAAGCGACTCTTTGCCGGCCGACAATTCTGGCGCCGGCCTCTGGGACACCACGCTGCCGATGGTGCCCAGCGCCAATGTGGCCGGCGACCCGGTAGCCATCATCAACGCGATCCTCAAGATCATGGCGACCTCGGTGCAGCTGACTGCCGACATGGGCCGAAAGTTCCTTACCAAACTGGGCATTCTCTCCCCGGCGGCCGCCGCCGCAGATCCCGGCATCACCAATGGACGCATCCCCAGCCTGAACGGCCGGCAGGCCTCTGAGTTCGTGATCCGACGCGCCATGTCACAACTGGGAGTTCCCTACTCGTGGGGCGGCGGCAACGCCAACGGTCCCTCTCGGGGCATCGATCAGGGAGCCAACACCGTCGGCTTCGACTGTTCCGGGCTCATGCTGTACGCCTTCGCCGGCGTGGGCATCAAGCTCGACCACTATTCCGGATCGCAGTACAACGCCGGCCGCAAAGTTCCGTCATCGCAGATGCGACGTGGTGATCTAATCTTCTACGGCCCCAACGCCAGCCAGCACGAGTCCATGTATCTCGGTGACGGCATGATGCTCGAAGCTCCCTACACCGGGTCCGTCGTCAAGATTTCCCCCGTGCGCACCTCCGGCATGACACCCTACGTCACGCGCTTGATCGAGTACTGACACCTCACAGCGAGCGCTGTGGCGGTTGCACCGTTAACGCATCATCCGCCCCAGCGTGACCGCTGTGAACGGGCTCCTCCAATGCCTCACGCCGCTCGCTGCGGCGCTGCGGCGCTGCGGCGCGGAACAGAGCCGTCGCGCCGGCGATGGCGGCGGCCCACAGCACGACGACAACGGCGCACAGGATCAGCCACGTTTGCCACCCGAGGCTGTTCGGGCAGACGTCCATCAGCCAGCGCATGCAAGGCCCTCCTCCACAGTGAGCGTCACCCAGCCGCAGGATGGAATCGGTATGAGTCTCGTAAAGATCTGCTGAAGATTGCGCCGTTCCGGAAGTCGTGCGCCGCCGCGGCCGCTTCGGCGGGCACCATGGGGAGCATGGAGCGCCACCCGGGTAGATCGCCTGAGCAGGCGAAGGGATACCGCGCGCTCGTCGTCGACGACGAACTGCCACTGGCCGAAGTGGTGGCCAGCTATCTGGAACGCGATCAGTTCGAGGCCGTGGTGGCCGGCAACGGCGTCGACGCTATCGCTGTCGCACGCGACTTCGATCCCGATGTCGTCATTCTCGACCTCGGCCTGCCCGGCATTGATGGACTGGAAGTCTGCAGACAGCTGCGCACGTTTTCCGACGCCTACGTCGTCATGCTCACCGCTCGTGATACCGAACTCGATACAGTCCTCGGCCTCACTGTCGGCGCCGACGACTACATCACCAAACCCTTCAGCCCGCGCGAGCTTGTGGCGCGCGTGCGGGCCATGCTGCGGCGGCCCCGCGTCCTGCAATCGGCCACCGCAACGGCCGAACGTGAGGTGGCACCACCGCGTCGGTTCGGTGCGCTGAGTGTCGACGTCGCCGCCCGTGAGGCTCGCATCGACGACGAACTAATCTTGTTGACCCGCACAGAGTTCGACATCCTCGAAGCGCTCTCCGGCCGGCCCGGAGTCGTGCTGAGCCGGCGGCAACTTCTCGAGATCGTTCGCGACGGACCCTGGGTCGGCAACGAGCACCTCGTCGACGTCCACATCGGGCACCTGCGGCGCAAACTCGGCGATGATGCCGCACGCCCGCGCTACATCGCCACGGTGCGAGGTGTGGGATACCGGATGGGGACCGGACAGTGACTCCCCCGCCTGCGTCCACAGCTCGCCGACGTCGACGGCGGGGCCGTCCTGGTATCGGCCTTCGGCTGCTGGCGGCCCAAGCCATCGTGCTGGCAGCCGGGGCCGTGACGACCGCGGTGGTCGCCGCCGTTGTCGGCCCTCCCCTGTTTCGCGAGCATCTTCACCGCGCGGGGGTGCCGATGAACTCGCCAGAGGAAGTCCACGCCGAGGAGGCCTACGGCTACGCGACGGTGATGTCCATCGGGGGTGCGCTGGCGGTGTCGGCACTGGCCGCGCTGGCCGTCAGCTTCTATCTCAGTCGACGGCTCCAACGGTCCATCACCGAAGTTGCCTCCGCTGCCACCGATGTCGCTCAAGGGAATTACGACGTCCGCGTGTCATCGCCGCGCCTGGGCGACGATTTCGACGCGCTCTCCACTGCCTTCAACCAGATGGCTTCCCGGCTCCAAACCGTTGATTCGACAAGACAGCAGCTCTTTGGAGACTTGGCGCACGAGATCCGCACACCGGTCGCGGTGCTAGAGGCATATATCGAAGCACTCGAAGACGGGGTGCGCACTCTGACGCCGCAGACGGCGGCCATGCTGCGCGACCAAACCCGCCGGCTGGTGCGATTCTCCAATGACGTCGCCGCCCTGGCCAAGGCCGAGGAAGGTTCAGTTTCCATGTCGTACACCAACATTGACGTCGACCGCTTAACACACCGGTGCGTCGCCGCGGCGCAGGAACGCTACGACAACAAAGGAGTCGCACTACGCGTATGCCTCCAGAAGGCGCTACCGCCGTTGTGGGCCGACGAGCAACGACTCTCCCAAGTCCTGGGCAATCTGCTGGAAAATGCGCTGCGGCACACGCCTTCCGGCGGGTCGGTCGAAGTCAACTGTGTCCGCGACGGCGACCGGTTGAGGATCGCCGTCGCCGACACCGGTGAAGGGATTGCCGCCGAGCACGTCAACCGGGTGTTCGAGCGGTTCTATCGGGCAGACTCCGCCCGCGACCGCGAGCACGGCGGCGCCGGTTTAGGGCTCGCCATCGCCAAAGCGCTGGTCGAGGCCCACGGCGGAGCCATCTCCGTAGCGAGCGCGGGCCCCGGCGGCGGCGCAACATTCACCGTCGACTTACCCATCGGTGAGGTGCGCGCCGAAGAGCTGCCTGTTACGGCTGCCTCAACGCGGACCTAACCGTCGTGCTTCTGACCTGTTACTTGTCCAGCATGCCCTGCATAGTGTCGATCTCCGCTTGCTGAGAAGTCACGATGTTGCGCGCCATCTCCACCGCCGCGGGGAACTGGCCGTTGTCGATCTCCTGCTGCGCCATCATGATTGCGCCCTTGTGATGGGCGATCATCTGCGTCAAGAAAAGTCGGCTCGCCTCCGCGCCCTGCGCGTTCTGCAGCGCAGCCATGTCGGCTTCCGACATCATGCCGTGACCGCTGCCGCCCATATCAGGCATCTTGCCCATGTCGCCGCTGGGCATCTGGTGAGCAGGCATGTCGTGGCCAGGCATAGCGGTGCTGGTCGCAGGTGCAGGCGAGGACGACGCCCCCCACTCCTGGAGCCAACCCTGCATCTGCTCGATCTCGGGGCCTTGAGCATTCTTGATCTCGTCAGCGAGTGAGATGACCTCGGGATCGATGCCCTGCTTGCGGAGAAGCATGTCGCTCATCTCGATCGCCTGCTGGTGATGAGGAATCATGCCTTGGGCGAACGTCACATCAGCGTCGTTATGGGTAGCGTCGCTGCTGGCAGCGCTGGGCGAGGCCGATGGTGCCGCCGGGCTGCTGGTCGATGACTGAGAGTCTGTTGTCGCATTCGAACAGGCGCTGACGAACAGGGCCGCCGCCGCTAACGCCGCAAACCCAAATCCATATCGCTTGTGCTGCATCGCACATCCTTTCTCATACATCTTCCTGACACCATGCGTCCACACACACGGCAAGCGCTCTCGCCGCCTCGGTCCAGCCTCAGGACTCCGCGTATGGGTCGGTTCGAGTTCCGATGAAGATTCGATGAAGACGCCTCACCAACCCGTCGGTACGCGCCGCGCGCTCGGGCGATTCAGCGTCACGCCGCAGCCGGTTCAGTCATTGCCCGCGACCGGAAGGAGTCCGTGTGCAGCTCGGTAGATTCATGCCGCAATTCTGACCGAAGCCTTGGCCTGCCCGCACGCCGCGATCAGTCGATCGGCAGCCGCCGCCGCAATGCCTCCGCGAGCTGGGTAACCGTCGGCAAACCCATCAAACCGGCATCGGTCTGATATAGCCGGCACGCCAACTCCATCGCCGGGACCGCATCGTCAAAAGCGTCTATGCCATCGACGAGAATCGTTGGAGAGCCCGCGAACGACAAGGCCGCCGCCTCATCATCCGTAGCGACCCGCCGATACGTGATCTCGACGTCGACCAGTCCAGCTGCTGCCGCGCCCAAATGGGCACCGGCTTCCCGCCAATTCGGACACCCTTCGACATAGACGATCTCCACTCTCATGTGCCAATGGTGCGCGTACCGAGCCGGTGATGTCATCGGCAGGGGGCATCACCGCCAACTACGGACATGTCCGCACCAGCAGAACCGGTGTCCCGGGGAAGTCTCACCGATTAGACGCGGGGATATGGCGGCTTACGCGACTCGCGCCATCAGAGTTAGCGCCGGGCCTGCGGATCGCTCTCATCCTTCGGATAGTTGCACATATTGCAATGTTTGCATACGTTTGACTTTGGAGGTGGTTGTGGTGGCTGCGATAAGTGCTCTAGTTCTGTATTTGATGTTTGTCGCACTCGGGTTCGGCTGGCGGAGTTGGCGCCACTATCGGCTTACTGGTTCCACCGGCTTCCACGGAATCAGCGGCCGGCCGGGCTCACCAGAATGGGCCGCCGGCGTCGGTTTCGTCGTGGCCATGGTGCTCGGCCTCCTCGCGCCGGCTTTGCAGGTGTTTGGCGTGCTAGCCCCACTCGCTGCTTTCGAGGTCTGGGGGCTTCAGGTATTAGGGTCCGTGTTGGCACTCGGGGGTCTCGCCGGAACGCTGTACGCGCAGAACGACATGGGTAATTCGTGGCGGATAGGCGTCGATGTGCAGGAGTCCACGACTCTGGTGCGCCGCGGCGCGTTCGCGGTCGTGCGCAACCCGATCTTCACGGCGATGCTGTCGTTCGCGACCGGCGTGGCGTTGATGGTCCCGAATGTGTTGGCGCTGGCTGCATTGATTCTTCTGGTCGTGGCGATCGAATTGCAGGTCCGCGTGGTGGAGGAGCCATACCTCGTTCACACGCACGGGGACGCCTACCGGTCCTATGGTCAAGCCGTCGGCAGGTTCCTCCCTGTTCTGGGACGTTTTCCAAGGTCCGTTGGTGGTGAATCCCGCTAAGCGGGCGCCAGCAGAATCTGCGCCAGCCGCGTGGTCGTTTCCACGCCGTCGTCGTAGGCGCCTTCGCCGTTGAGCGAGTTCATGATCGCCAACGTGTACCGTTGTCGAGGGCCGGCGAAACCGACGCTGTTGACGACCCAGCCGCCCTGTTCTTGGGACCACCCGTTCTTGTTGCCGGGAGTCATGGCCGCGCCCGCTCCCCACACTCCCCACTGCTGGTTGGCGTCGAGGTGTTGCATCTCCGACACGATGGCCGCGGTTTGGGCCGCAGGCAAGCTGGTGAGGGTGTAGTTCATCAGCCGGTCGAGGTCTTCGCTCGTGGCCTTTTGGAAACCCCAGTACGGGTAGGTGCCGCTGAACCCCTGCTGCGGTTGCAGGCTGGTAAGTCCGTACGTGGCGAAATTGCGGTTGAACGTCATGTTGTCGGGTCCGCTGTAGCGTTCCCAAAGCGTATCGGCAGCGTCGCTGTCCGATGAGTGCATCATGTTGGCCATGAGTTGGCGGTCGGCCGGGGTCAAGGCGATCTGGCCGGCGCGAGCCCGAGTCAACAAATCAACCACCATCGCTAGCTTGATAGTGGATGCGGTCCACATCATCGTGGTAGCCGCGTCGTTGCGGTGAGCCTGTCCGGTCGTCCGGTCGCGAAGCACGTAGCCCACCGTGCCGGGACGAGTGGCGAGGTAGGCGTCTGCCTGTGCGATGCGCTGTCCGATCTCAGCGGCGGCGACGGGTGTCGGCGCGCAGAGCAACACGGTCATAGCGACAAGTCCGGTGACGACGGCTCGCACGCGCATAGCTTGTCAGCCCCACGGGCATCAGGGCCGACGGCACGCCGGGTAAGCACCGGTTCCTACTATCCATCTCCGTACATTCAGGCCGGCGGATTGTAGGTGTGCCTGGCACGCAGTAGGTAGCCCGACGTCGGCGCGTGTCGCGTTCGACGCGGGCGGCGTGCAGCTCCGCCGACACGCCGGCCCCCGTGAAGTCCCACCCCTATCAGGCGATATCAACGTTCGTTAGTATGTTCGGATGAGCGAGCCGCAGCTTGATCACTGCGATCTGTTGTGCTTGGACCTGCCCCATGCCGAGCGAATTCGTTCCCGGCTACCGTTACTCGTCGACGCCGAATCACTGGCAACCGCAGCGCGGGCTCTGAGCGACCCGACGCGACTGACCATCGCCTCAGCGCTGCTTGCCGGCGAGGAACTGTGTGTATGTGACATGGCCTGGGTGGTCGGGCAGTCGCAGAACCTCGTATCCCACCACCTGCGGCAGCTCAAGATCGCCGGTCTGGTGACTTCTCGGCGGCAAGCCCGGATGGTGATGTACCGACTCACCGACCGCGGCCGATCCTTGACCGAGGCCGTGCTGGCGCACGGATACCGCCAACCGGCCTCCGAGGCACGCCATGTCTGACCCATGCTGCGGGCCCGCGGCCAATGGAGTCGACACCGAGCCCGGATCGGGACCGGACAAGTGGTGGGGAGTCCGCGAACTGCAGCTGGCGGCCCTGGCGGCGGCGTTGCTCCTCGGCGGCTGGGCGTTGCACCGAAGCGGTCTTTCCTCCATCGGCATGGGGCTTGAGCTCGCGGCGGTTGCCGCCGGGGCCGCAACGTTCGCGCCGGGAGCCGTTCGCAGTCTTCGACACGGCCGCGTCGGCGTTGGCACGCTGATGACGATCGCCGCGGTCGGCGCCGTGGCGCTTGGACAGGTCGAAGAAGCCGCGCTGCTCGGAATCCTGTTCTCCATCGCCGAAGGACTCGAGCACTACGCCGTCACCCGAACCCGCCGAAGCCTGCGCGCCCTGCTGTCGCTCGTGCCGCCATCGGCGACCGTGATCCGCGACGGCCACGAAATCCCTGTGCGCCCGGACGATTTGCTCATCGACGACGTGATGGTGTTACGGCCAGGAGACCGTGCCGCCACCGACGGCGTCATCACCTCCGGTCGCACCAGCTTGGACGTGTCGGCGATTACCGGAGAATCGGTTCCAGTCGAGGCAGGACCCGGCGGTGAGGTGCATGCCGGTGCGATCAACGGCGGCGGGGCGGTCGAAGTCGCCGTCACCGCCGTCGCCGCCGACAGCTCGCTCGCCCGCATCGTTCACATCGTCGAACAGGCTCAGGAGCGCAAGGGTGCGGGTCAGCGGTTGGCGGACCGGATCGCCCGCCCTCTCGTCCCAGCGATCATGGTTCTGGCCGCCGCTGTTGCGGCGTTTGGCGCGCTGGTGGGCGAGCCGATGCTGTGGCTCGAACGCGCGCTCGTGGTCCTCGTCGCCGCCTCACCCTGCGCTCTGGCCATCGCTGTGCCACTCACCGTTGTGGCCGCCATCGGCGCTGCCAGTCGACAAGGCGCCCTCGTCAAGGGAGGCGCCGCCGTCGAGGAACTCGGACGCATCGCCGTGATTGCCCTTGACAAGACGGGCACGCTGACCCGAAACAGCCCCCAAGTGATAGAGACGGTGACCGCCAGCGGCGTCAGCGAGGCCGAAGCCCTGCGCCTCGCCTGCGCAGTCGAGTCCCGTAGTGGGCACCCCCTGGCCCGGGCAATTACCGACGCTGCAGGCCGCGACATCGTCGCGGCTGAAGACGTGACCGCCGTTGTCGGCCATGGCATCAGTGGCCGCGTCGACGGTCGCAGGATCCGTCTGGGGAAGCCGGGCTGGGTCGCGGCCGGAGAATTCGCCGCCGACGTCGTGCGCCTCCAATCGGCCGGGGCGACAGTGGTCCTGCTCGAATGCGACACCGTGGTGGTGGCGGCGATCGCGGTCCGCGACGAGCTGCGCCCCGAAGCGCCGGAAGTGATACGGCAACTACACGAGCTGGGCATCACCACCGCGATGCTGACCGGCGACAACTCCCGCACGGCAACGGCCGTGGCCGAAGCCGCCGGCATCACTGTCGTGCACGCCGACCTGCTTCCCGAAGACAAAGCACGCCTGCTGTCCGAACTCTCCGGCGGCCGGCCCATCGCCATGGTCGGCGACGGGGTCAACGACGCCCCCGCACTGGCCACCGCCGACATCGGCATTGCTATGGGCGCGATGGGCACCGACGTCGCCATCGAAACCGCCGATGTCGCGCTGATGGGCGAGGATCTGCGTCACCTCCCCCAAGTCCTCGCTCACGCCCGCCGAGCCCGCAAAATCATGCTGCAGAACATCGGACTGTCGCTGGCGATCATCACCATCCTCATTCCCCTCGCCGCCTTCGGGGTTCTCGGGCTGGCCACCGTGGTATTGATCCACGAGGCGGCAGAAGTACTCGTCATCCTCAACGCGATCCGCGCCGCACGCACCCATCCCCTACCCGGCGTCGAACCGCAGCGGATAGCTGCAGCGGCGGCGCACCACGTCACCCTCCCCACCTCCCCGACACCCGTCGATGCCTGCTGCGCCCCGACGCCGGCGCCCGCACCGGTGGTCCTTGATCGTCGGGAAACCTGCAGCGGCGGATGCACCTGCTGCGCTGCGGAACCCACGAATCCCCGTGACGAGTCGACCCGTCGAAGTGAACACCACTGGTGATGGTGCGACCGCGAAATGCCTTCGCCGCGGCGATCGACCTACTGCCGAACCGGAATTGGTGTTGAGCAGCACCGCGCACACTCGTCGTCTGTGCCGGTCGGGCGCAGCGCCGTCGCGCCGCCCCCGGGAGGCGTATCGGCGGGAGATGGCCGCTGCAAAGCGCACACCATCCGCCAGGCAGCGGTGGCGGCATTGGGAACGGGCACACATCGTGTCGCAACCCGACCCTTGGCTACACACCTGCAATCACGCGGCGATGCTGGCCTTGGCGCTGCGCCACCGAGACCGTCGCGAAGCTTTCGGCCAGGTTGTTCGCCTGATTGTCGCTGCGCCGGGATCGCTGACCGTGCGCTATCCCGGGGGCAACACCGATCGGGTCGACGCGGGCCTCATGACCCCGATGGCCGCGCCCGCCGATCTTGCCGCACTCGTGGGCGGGCGAAGGGACTGAAGGACAATGGCGGTCACGACGTCGAACCAGAACACGCGGCCGTGGCCGGCCGTCGCCGCCGCAGTCGCGCTAACGACCGCGGCGTTGAGCGTGGGCTATTGGGCGCTCGGGCTGGCAACCATGCTCATCTTTACCGCCGGGTTCGTCGGGGGCTTGCTTCTGTGGCTGGTGTGGCCGAGTGGCGGCGGCTGGGCCGACATTCGCGCACCGTATTGGATCGCCCTGTTGTTGTTCCTGGCCCACCGCGTCGAAGAGAAGCAGATGGGGTTCTTCGCATTCCTAGCGGCGGTCACGGGTGTGCCGACCCCTGCGGTGAACTCGGTGCCCGTTGTGCTGCTCGTCGCCGTCTCCGCGGGCGCCTGGCTGTTGGTTCCCGTCCTCATGCGGCGCGGCCGCCCGATCGGCCGATACCTGGCATGGACGTTCTTCGCCTCTTTGGGCCTCACGGAGTTGGCGCACTTTGCGGTGTTCCCGTGGCTCGATCCCGGCGGGGCCGGCTACGTGCCCGGAATGTGGACCGTCGTCGCTCTCGCACCGGTCGCCTGGTGGGGAATGTGGCGTCTCACTCGACGGCCGTCCATCGAATCCGCGCCCCAGCGTCCGATCTAGCGCCAGCCGAAGGCATGACCGATCTACGGTCTTCCTCCGTATATAGTCGGACACGCGATGCTCAACCGCGGGCGCGGTTCGGGTCGGTGCTGCGGTACGGGGCTGCGCCGGCGCATCACAGACGTTCGGTGAAACTGATGAAGGACGCATTCCAATGGCACCTCTCACACGCATTCTGCTGACCGTCTTCGCGGTCATCACCATGATCATCGGGGTTGGCGTGTATCTCTCGGCCCAGGACAAGGACGCCCCGACCTCCGCGCAAGGCCAGGGTGAAGACGTCGGTCAGCTGGTCCGGGACAACAGTCGCCGCCTCACCACCGTGCCGAACAGCGATGTCGCCTTCGTCGAGTTCCTCGACTTCGAATGCGAAGCGTGTCGCGCGGCCTTCCCGATGGTCGAACAGCTGCGCGCCGAGTACGGGGACCGCGTCAACTTCGTCATCCGCTACTTCCCCATTCAGTCTCACTTCAACGCAGAGCGGGCGGCGCGCGCGGTCGAGGCGGCCGCCCAACAGGACAAGTTCGAACCGATGTACAAGAAGATGTACGAGACGCAGAGCGAGTGGGGCGAACAACAAACTCCTGCGGACTCCCGATTCCGCGGATTCGCAGCCGAACTCGGGCTCGACATGGCGGCGTTCGATGCCGCCTACAACGACCCCGCCACACTCGATCGTGTCAATGTCGATGTCGCTGACGGCAAGGCCCTCGGGGTCAAGGGCACACCGACCTTCTTCATCGACGGAACCGAAGTGGAATTCAGGAGCTACGACGACTTGAAGGCCGCAGTCGAACAGGCATTGAACGGATAGCCGCGGTGACTGCCGAAAGCTCTCGGCGCACCGGTTCCATACCTCGGGACGTGTGCGGGCGCGAACATGAAAGCAGCACCCCGCGTCGACGGCGATCTGAGGGGTCGACATCGACCGCAGTACACCGATCTCGCGTTGGGTGACAGGGAGATGCCTTCTGCGCGAAGTCGGTCCGTCGCGGTGATATCTCGCTTCGACCTCAGTACGCGCCATCTCGAATCGCCTCTGCGTGGTGGGCGACCATCAGTCCGAGATGCAAGCGGTTGGCCAGCTGCACTGGTTCGGATGATGATGATGATGATGCGGCGGCCGGGCCCCGCACCCCACGCCCCGCGTCATCTGATCGGCCGACTGCCGGATCCTGACGAACACGGCTCGAGGGTGCTGTGGTCGGCGCCCGAGCTCTCACCGCAGACGGGACAATCCGGCGGCCTGGGCATGGCCCGAAAGGGAGAAGGGCGTCCCTGTGAACGGGCGAGAACATTGCGCGATACCGGGTCGGGGCCGCGCACGCGCCTAGCCCGAGACCAATGTGCTGCAGCCGCTATGCCAACAATGCGGTCCTCGTCGTCATGAGCCCAGGCTCGGCGCAGCCGTCCTCTGCTCGATCGCAGTCGAGCGGCGGCGCCGCGCGATCAGTACCGCGAGCACCGCCAGCATTGCCACAACCCCGCCGGCGGCAATCACTTGACCTCCCAGCCGCTGGTCGCCCAGCAAGTTCGCATGCCAGCTCAGTTTCAAGGAGCGGTAGAAGGCGCCACCGAGAACCTCACGCATGTTCATCACCACGACCCCGGCAATGATGAACTGCGACAGCGCGAGAAACAGCATCGCGATCCGGCCCCGCTTGGGCATCGGCCGTGGCACCAGCGGCTCGACGCCGCCGACGGCGGTGAAGAACAGTGCACCGCTGAGCAGGAAGTACCCGATCATCAGCATGTGCGTGGCATGTTCGCTTACGGCAGCATCGAGAACCACTTCGAGGCAGAGCCCGTACAGGCCCACCACGAGAAGCGTCAGCGCCGTCCACGGATGAGCGATAAAACGCAGCAGTGACGAATTCAGCGCGCTGACCAGCCATTCGCGTGGCCCCGGCACCGCATTGGGTTCGGCTGCCCGCAAGGCCCTCAGCGCGAGGGTCACCGGTGCGCCCTGCACGAGCAACACCGGCACCACAATTGTGAGCACCAATTGAGCGACGGCGTGCATGCTGAACATCGCCGCCATGTACATGCCGAGTCCTGACGACGTGGCGAACAGCAAAACGACGCAGCCGATCAGCCACGATACGGTGCGCCGCGTCGACCACGGGGCACCGCGGCGAGCCAGCCGATACACCGCAGCAAGGTAGATGCCGGCCATGACGACCGCCGCCGTGCCGAAGATCAGGTCGAACCGCCATTCGACGAACACCCGCGCGATCGTCGGCGCCTCGGTGAGGTCGAAGCCGAGCGCAGCCTCGGCCGGAACGGGTTCGCGCGTCACGGGCGGCGGTGGCGTGCGACCGAGCCCGACCGCCAGGCCGACTGCGACGCCAAACAGGGCGGCTTCTGTGAGTGCGAGCCGCAGCAGCGGTCGGCGCGACGTCGGATCACGCTGCAGCGCAACGATCGACGACCGCCGCTGTCGCCAGCCGATCACACCGAGGCCGGCCAGCGCTGTCACCTTGCCCACGACGAGGAGCCCGTAGGTGCTGTCGAAGATGGTCGACACGTCGATCCGGACCGCCGCGTTGACGAATCCGCTCACGGCCATCGACGCGAAGCACCACAGCGCCAGACCCGAGAAACGCCGGGCGGCGATGTCGGTGTGGCTGCCGCCGCGCAGCGCGTGCCCGAGCAGCGCCAGCAATCCGCCGGCCCACAATGTCCCGGCAACCAGGTGAATGATCAGGCTGTTGGTCGCGATGTCGTGTGAGCCGCCCGACGAGGAGTGCCCTGTCACGGCCAGCGGCATCAACGTCGCCAGGCCGCCCGCCAGGAGGGCAGGCGTCCACGACCACCGCAGCACCGGCAGGCTCGCTACCGCGACCACCGCTGCCAGAATCGAGGTGGTGCGCCACGCCGCGGTGGTTTCGACGAGGTCGGCCGCCGACCATATGTCCAGCGGTGTGAGCTCGGTCAACGGCACCCCCGACACGTCGGAGATCGTCAGCGCCACCAACAGCGCAGCGCACATCGCCCAGATCGCGCAAGCGGCAGCGCCGATCCGAAGCGCCCGGTACCCGTCGACGCCGAGCACTCCACTTGCCTGCGGCGGAACGAGGAACGCCGCGAACAGGAAGTGTCCGATCGCCACCATCGCAGCGATCTCTCCGGCGGCGCGCAGGAAGGACAGCCCGTAGGTGGTGATCGGCCCGGGATCGCTCAGCCCGGTCACCGCCAGCGCCTCGGGCAGTGCCTGGGCGCCGATCGCGGCAGCGGTAACGCCCGCTAGCAGTGCAGCCCCGAGCAACACAGCCCGCACGACCCAGCGTCGGGGGGCAGCAGACGTGGCCATCACCGTCCCCATTCCGATCCCGCGGTCGATTCGCCATGACCGCCTCGGCGCTTGACGATCAGCACAGGTGTCCTCGGAAAGAGCGACGGCGCGGAGGGCTCGAAAGCGACTGCGTCATATCGGAAGTGTGGTGTTGCTGACGAACGCATCGCGCACCCATGACACCACCTCGTTCCACAGCCCGGTCAGCAGGGCGATGCCGACCGCGACGAGGAGCACGCCGCCGAAGACCTGAATTCGCCGAGCGTTTCGTCGCAGCCAGCCCAGTGCCCTCATTGCCCGTCCGGATGCCAGCGCGAACAGCACGAACGGAGCGCCCAGACCCACACAGTAGGCGACGACGAGCACGATGCCGCGCATGACGTTGGGCCCTTCGGTGGCAGATGCCACAGCGATGACACCCGTCAGCGTCGGGCCCAAACACGGGGTCCAGCCCAGCCCGAACACCGCCCCCAGGAGCGGCGCACCCCACAGCGTGGACAACGACGTGGGCGTAAACCGCGCGTCGCGTTGCAGCGCAGGGATGAAACCCATGAACACCAGACCCATCACGATCGTGACGACTCCGCCGATGCGCTGCAACAGCACCCCATTGGCGATAATCGTCGTCGTCAGTCCCAGAATCGCGACGGTTCCCATGAGGAACACCGCCGTGAACCCGACAACGAACAACCCCGCGGCCCCTGCCACCCGCAGACGTGCCCTGCCCGGCGGCTGGGCACGCGCCTGGTCATCATCCACGCCAACCACCGCGGCCAGGTAGGACAGATACCCGGGTACGAGAGGTACGACGCAGGGCGACGCGAACGACACCAACCCAGCTAACGCCGACACGAACACCGCGAGGAGCACGTGACCAGACGTAGCGATCGCGGTGACACCATCCACGAAGTCCGACACCCTCCGCATCCACCGTTTCCGAATTCACGCATCGACGACGCAGTTCCGCAGCCACACTGCGGCGCCCGAGACGCCACATCATCTACTATTAAACTACGTAGCAACAAATCGTCGTCAGCCGCCGCGAGCATCGGTGGGCGACCAGTGGAACGGAGAGGCCCGTATGCGGTGCTCGGCAGCCAGGCAAATCTTGGCCATGATGACGACCGCTCTAGCGGCTGTGACCGTGCTGACGGCGCCGTCGGCCTCCGCCGAGCCACAGATACCCGTGCCCGCACCCGGCGACCCCCTCACGGTCCCCGACTCGGCAGCGCCGAATCCCTTCCTCCCACCGCTATCCGGCACTTTTCCCGGCCCATCGCCGACGGCTACCGAAGACACACCCGCCGGCCAGAACCCGGCGCCCTACCTCGGCCCACCGGTCTTTGCTCCCCCCACGTTCAACCCGACGAACGGCTCGACGGTCGGCGTCGCCAAACCCATCATCATCAATTTCCAACGGCCCATCGCCGACCGCACGCTGGCTGAACAAGCCGTCCACATCTCCTCCACCCCCGCGGTTCCCGGGAAGTTCTACTGGATGAGCGCGACTCAACTCAGATGGCGGCCCATCGACTTCTGGCCCGCCAACACCACGGTCAGCATCGATGCCAGCGGCACGAAATCGAGCTTCCGCACCGGCGACTCGTTGGTGGCGACTATTGACAACGCCACCCTCCAAATGGAGGTCATGCGCAACGGCACACTGGAGAAGACCATGCCGGTGTCCTTGGGAAAGCCGGGATACGAAACACCCAACGGCACCTATTACGTGCTCGAGAAGTTCGCGGACATGGTGATGGACTCCTCCACCTACGGTGTGCCGATCGACGCAGCCGAGGGGTACAAGCTCAAGGTCAAAGACGCGGTGCGCATCAACAACGCCGGCATCTTCGTTCACGGCGCGCCCTGGTCAGTCGCCGATCAGGGCAAGCGCAACGTCAGCCACGGGTGCCCCAATTTGAGTCCAGCCAATGCGCAATGGTTCTACGACAACTTCGGCAGCGGGGACCCGGTCGTCGTCAAGAACTCCGTCGGCATCTACGACGAAAATGACGGAGCCCAGGACTGGCAGATCTGACGTCCAAGCCAGAAACGCCCAGCGGTCACACGCCGCACCCCGCTCGGCACCTTCGCAAGACCGCGCGCGCAAGACCAAGAGCGCGATCGTCACCCACATCACCAAACGCGCTCCCCACCGATCGTAACCCGGTACCCATAGAGGTCCTCGGCAGCGCCATCCCGCACAGACGATGCTGACGGCCCTGTCCTCGTCCAGGGCCGTCGGTGGTTTCATCGAACGCGGCAGCGCCAGTATGACGCGCGCTCACGCCACGACACACGATCCATGTCGGCGACTTATCGAGGAAACCACCGTCCCTCGGCGATGGGTGTCGATGAGCAGCGGGTCCGTTTCCCGCCACCGGGTGACCGGTCAGGTCCTGAAGCGAATAACGTTGTCGGCGAACACTATTCGTGACACGACGTCATCTTCCGCCCTCTACGAGGAGGTTGACGGAGGTGAGGTCGACTCGGCATTCCGCCCGCGCGGTGAGGACGCCAGCGCGCCGAAGTGCGCCGCAATTTCACCGACGAACGACTGCGTGGTCGGCGTCGGGTCCTCATCGCCAGAGGGCGGGCGCACTTCACCGACGCGACGCGCGAATTGGCGTAAACAGGCCGTCGAACAGAAGTAGAACCGGTAAGTGTCTTCCTCGTGCGCGATCGTCAACGGTTGGGCGTCTGTCGTAACGTGCATCCGACATATCGGATCGACGTGCTCCTGGTGGCGGGTTCCGACGTCGAGGGCGAACGCTTCCACCAGGGCACCGACGTTCCGCAACCGAAGCGGGCCCAACGACGTCATCGCCAGGAGGTCGGTTCCCCGTAGCGCGGCCGCGGCCGCGGCGTTGCCGACAATCTGGCCTGGCCGGGCGACGGCGGCCAGTCTGGCTGCAGTGTTGACCGTCGACCCGAAGACGTCTCCGCGGCGCTTCACCACCGGCCCAACACAGAGGCCGGCGCGCAACAATGGAAAGCCGTCGATGCGACTGGTCTCGTCGTGGAGTCGCCGGAGGAAGGCCAGCGCCGCGGTGGGGTCCGAACTGGTGATCATCACGGCATCGCCGAGGGTCTTGACCATGTCGTCGCCGGGCCCGAGGACCCTGGCAGCTGTGGTGGCGAACCGATCTGCCAGTTCGGCAGCGCGATGATCACCGTGGGTTTCGGTGAACGCAGTGAACCCAGCGATGTCCACGAAAATGACCACCGTGTTCACGTCGGCATGCTCGAATTCATCTGCGGCACCGGACGGGTCGATCGTCATGGCGTCTCTTCTGCACGCTCAACGCGCGGCGCTGCTGGGGTGACCGACTGCATAGGCATCCCGAGGAGGCGCAACGCATTGGCGACGACGATGAGCGTCGAGCCTTCGTGGATGAGCACGGCGGGACCGATGCCCAGGCCGAAGACCGTCGCCGGGATGAGGACCGCGACGATTCCGAGACTTGCCCACAGGTTCTGCTTGATGACGCGCGAGGAGCGGCGGCTCAGGCTCACCGCAAACGGCAACGCGCGCAGGTCGTCGGCCATCAGCGCAACGTCAGCGGTCTCCAACGCCACGTCGGAGCCCGCCGCCCCCATCGCGATACCCACGCTCGCGCCGGCCATTGCGGGCGCGTCGTTGACGCCGTCGCCGACCATCCCGACGCGGCCGTGGCGTTCCCGCAGGGCGGCGATCTGGGCCACCTTGTCCTCGGGCATCAGATCGCCGCGGGCGTAGGCGACACCGACTTCGGCGGCGACGGCATCGGCCACCCGCTGGTTGTCCCCCGACAGCATCACGGTGTTCTTCACGCCGAGTGCGGCAAGACGCGCGATGACCGCCGACGCCTCCGGCCGAGGAAGGTCCATCAATCCGATCGCGCCCAACCAGCGGTCGCCCGCGCGGACGAGCATCGTCGTGCGGCCCGCCTGTTCGAGACGATTCACCTCGGCCGCCAGCTCAGCCGGCGGGGGCTGAGCGGCGTCGGTGAACAACTCGGTCTTGCCGATGCAGACCTCGACCCCCTCGACGGACGCGACGATGCCGCGGCCGATCACGGCACGGACGTCGGTCGCGCGGGGTGTTACCGCCCCGGCGAGACGCTCGCGGCCGTCGCGGACGATAGCTCGGGCGAGCGGATGGTCGCTTTGCTCCTCAACGGCAACGGCGATCCGCAGCAGTTCGGCGTCGTCGCTGTCTGCGGTGGCGCAGACATCGGCGATCCGGGGCCGCCCCTCGGTGAGGGTGCCGGTCTTGTCGAAGGCCAGCACGCTGACCCGGCCAAGTTCCTCCAACGCGGCACCGCCCTTCATCAGGATGCCGGCCCGCGCCGCTCGCGCTACCGCCGACAACACCGCGCTGGGCGTGGCGATCGCCAGCGCACACGGGCTGGCCGCCACCAGAACGGCAAGCGCCCGGTACACCGTGTCAGTGAACGGCTCGTCGACCACGAACCCGGCGAAGAGCAGCAGCACCACACCCACCAGGATCACGGGCACGAAGATGCGCTGGAACCGGTCGGTGAAGCGCTGCGTGGAAGTGGTCTTGGTTTGCGCCTCGGCCACCAGACGCACCACTCGGGCCAGGGTGGAGTCACCGGCGAGCCGAGTCACCTGAACCTCGATGGCGCCGGCGCCGTTGATGGTGCCGGCGAACACCCGTGATGCCGCGTCGATGAGCTCGGGTGACGCCGCGGCTGCCGCCACGTCCGAAACCGGGATCTTGTCAACGGGGACGCTTTCCCCGGTCACCGGGGCTTGATCGATGCTGCTGCTGCCTGCCACGACGAAGCCGTCTGCGGCCAGACGCATGTTGGGGCGCACAACGACGATGTCCCCAATGCGCAGGTCCGCGACGGACACTTCAACGGTGTCGCCCGTGCCGCCGCGCCGCACCAGCGCCGTCTTGGGGGCGAGTTCGGCGAGCGCTTCGATCGCCCGGCGAGCCCGGCCCATCGCATAGCCCTCGAGTGCGTGTCCGACGCTGAAGAGGAACAGCAGGAGCGCGCCTTCGGCGACTTCGCCGAGCGCCGCCGCACCCGCAGCGGAGACGAGCATGAGGAAGTCGATCTCGAACCGGCCCTGCCGCACACTGGCAAAGGCTTCCTGCACCGTGAAGAACGCACCGAAGAAAAACGCCAGGCCGTAGACCACCACCTCGGCCGAACGCGGCGTATCGGCGAAGGCGGCCAATAACCAGCCCGTGAGTAGCAGGGCGCCCGCCAGTCCCGCAAAGACCAGTTCGGTGCGCTCGCCGAAGATCCCGCCGTGACCGTGCTGATGGTCGGCGCCGTCTCCGTCGTGCGCGACGGCGGCGTCGACGTCCGCGGCGCTCCCCGACGGCGCACCCTGCGCGGCGATCACGTCTACGAGTTCCTGGGCGGTCACCGTCGTCCGCTCGAACTCCAGCTCGACTGAATCTGGTGTCGCCGCTGCGGCGACGACGCCAGGAATCGAAGACAGCGTGTCGACGAGCGCAGTTCGCAGCGCCTCATCGTCATGAGTGCCCGTGGTCAACCACCGCAGGTGCCCATACGTCGATCTGATCGTGTCGGCCGCCCGCAGAGCCCGCTGCTGCACTTCTGCTGCGGTGGCAGCCTCGGCGTCGTAGTGCACGCACAGGCGGGGTTCCGACGTGTCGCCATCGATGACGTGGACCCGTTCGATAACTCCATCGTCCCCCAGGCCGCGCGTCAGCCGGTCAGTGCAGCGCTCGTCGCTACCGGGAAGCAGCGCTGCGAGGTCGAGTGCCAGAGTCTCATTAGCGCGCATGCCGTCGGCGCCGCGCCGGCTCACCGTCCCACCGTCGCGATCTGTCATGCATGCAATAATACGCATGTATGCATATGACTCGTCAACCCTTGCCTGCGCGCAACACTCCGATGGCCGGGCCTAGTGGTGAAAATCGACAATTCGGACTTGCAGATTCGCTCGGCCGTCACCGACAGCGAGCAGCGCTGCCAGCGCCCGCACGCAGCGGGGTAGCGACGCTCTTGTCTGCGTCGCGAGGCGATGCCGGCACATCTACGAATGATCGGAGCCCAAACGTCTACCAACGGTGACCGGGGCTCGTGGAAATCTTCGACGGCCAGTAGGCGACGTATTCACCCTGGGGGTTCACCCTGGGGGTCGTAGAAGTGACAGCACCCATCGGGACTGGTCCGCGCCGTCCACCCGCGCGCCACGGCCCACTCAACGAGGGCACTGACCATCTCGCCGTCAGCGGCGGCCCGTCGTGTTGATTCCGCACCGCCCCGGATCAGCTGCATATGCCGTGCCCTGGGCCTGCCAACGGCGAGGCCTCTCCCCCCTGTCTAGTGTCGGCCGCCGCAACGGAATCATGAGAACTGTTTCCGCGGCCGCATCACCTACGTAGCTACATAGTACTTGTTGGTGGCGTCGCGATGGTTCGAGTGTGCGGGGTGGGAAGCGTGAACCGCTCGGAAAGAACGCCGGCAGCGAGGGAGCCCTGACGGCCTCACTTGAGAACGACCCGTGGTGCGCTCACCTCGATGCTTGGCGCACCCGTCGGCGTCTCCGAGGTCAGGCTGTCCCGTAGCTGGGAGGCGCCGAAGTGCGCGCGTCAGGACTCAGCTAGGGCCACCATCCGGTCACAGCACCGATCCTGCGCCCGAGTTCTGGCGCCAAGGAGCGTACGTACGTGGCCGACAGGTGATGAGAATCTCGGTAGATCAGAATGTTTCCTTCGGCGGCTCGGCAGTAATCGTATCGACACAGCGCGCCGCTCATGTCGATCATGTTCATCTGCGGGAAACGTTTCGGGAGATTCGCAGCGGGATTGACGTCGTCGAGGACGAGTGCTCGTGGCGTGCCGCACGTCGTCGCGTCGCCGCCGTTGGCAAGGCAGTCGCTCGGAACGAAGGGGTCGCCGTTGCGGACCAGCCAAGGTGTGTCGCGCATGCCAAGCACCTTGAGCCCGTTGTCGGCGAACGCCTGCCAGATCGGCAGGTATGCCTCTGGCATGACGTCACCGGGCCGGGTGTCCCGTGGTCGTGTCACGGTGGTGAACACGTAATCTGGCCGATCGGCGACGATCTCGCGCATGGCGGCTTGGACCCAGTCGAAGCACTGCGGGTACGGCTCTCCCGACCCCGGAATGCGGGGCGCCCGCTCTGCTGATAGGGGGCAGCCCATCTTGAGGTAGGTCACGACCTTGAAGCCGTGGCGTCGGCCGAGCAGGTCCAGTGCGGTAATCCAGTGCTCGGCATGCGAGCCGCCGGCCATCGCGATGGTGCGGGTCGCGATCTCGGAACCGTACGTGCACTCGCGCAGACTCGGGTCGGCGAAGTCGCTGATGCAGTTGTCGGTGGTGCTCTGCGGCAGGTCGTCCTTGGCCTCGAGGACCGTGGGCCGCATCGGCAGCTTGGGGACCTTGGCGTTGTTGATCAGCGCTCGCGCGCCGGGATAGTCGCGAGACGACAGGCCGGACAGTTCCTTGCCGTTGGCGCGCTGGATCGTCATGTGCTCGCGCCACGTGAACGACGTCGCGGTCAGGGCCACGCCCAGCAGGGTGACGATCGAGCCGAGCACAATGGTGGGCCTGCGCAGCCGGGTGCGCAGCGGCACGGCGGACTTGGCCTTCTGCGCACTCGTGGCGCGCAGCCGCAGCGGGTCCTCGACGAAGCGGGTGGTCAACCAGGCCAGCACACCGGAGACCAGCAGGACACCCGCGCCCTCGGCCAGGTTGGCCTGGGTGTGTCCGCTGTAGGCGAGCCAGAAGATCAGCAGTGGCCAGTGCCACAGGTACAGCGAGTAGGCCATCGCGCCTAGGGAGACGAACGGTGCGGTGGCCAGGAGGCGGTTGGGCAGCGGCAACCGGCCGTCGCCGCTGGCGAAACGCGGATCGGCGGCGCGGTTGGCGGCGCTGAGGATGAACAGGATGGTCGCCCCGACCGGCACCAGCGCCCACGGTCCGGGGAACTCCGCGACGCCGTCGATGAACGCGCCACACGACAGGATCACTGCCAGCGCGATCACCGAGACGGTGGTCCGCAGCCACATCGGCCACCGGACGTGGCGCACCAGCGCCCCCGCCAGCGCACCGAGGAGCAGCTCCCAGGCCCGGGCGAAGCTGTTGTAGTAGGCGGTGGCCTGGTCGGCCTGATGCTCGATGATCGCGTAGACGAACGAGGCGATGGTGAGCGCCGACAACAGACCGACGAGGCAGATCCGCAGGTGCCTGCCAAGGAGGCGGCGCAACGGGAAGCCTAGGCCGAACACCAGCAGCAGGAATGCGATGTAGAACTGGCCCTGCACGGACATCGACCAGATGTGCTGCAGCGGACTGACCGCCTCGCCGGCGCGCAGGTAGTCCGACGCGGTACTCGCCAGCTCCCAATTCTGGTAGTAGCCGAGGCTCGCCAAGCTTTGATCGGCGAACGTCTCCCACCGGGTCTCGGGCTGGACGAGGATCGTCAGCACCGCAGACGCGGCGAGCACTACCACCAGCGCGGGGAGCAGGCGCCGGACCAGGCGGCGCATCTCGGGTACGGGTGCCAGGGATGCGGTCGGGGTGAGGGCGGCGCGCAGCAGCCTGCCGCCGAAGAAGAATCCGGACAGCGCGAGAAAGACGTCGACGCCACCGGAGACCCGACCGAACCACACGTGGAACACCGCGACCAGGGCGATGGCGATGCCGCGCAGGCCGTCGAGGTCATGACGGTAGAATCCGGACGCCCTGGTGCCCATCGAGGTAGGCGCCGGGGGCCCCGAACCGGTACGCGTGACCGTCCGAGGTGGGGCGAAGGTCAACATAGTCGTTGACACGACACCGCGGGAGTCGTCAGTTCAGCCGCGGTCATGACGTCGGCGACATGAGATGGGTCTGTTGGGTACGTGCGCACGCTGTGGCCCCGGTGTCAGCCCACCCCGGCGTACGAGTGCAACCCAGCAATCACCAAATTGATGAAGAACAAATTGAACACCATCGCCACGAAGCCGGCCACGTTGATCCATGCAGCCCTCCTGTCACGCCACCCCGCGGTGGACCTGGCATGCAAATACGCCGCGTACGCGACCCACGCGACGAACGACACCGTCTCCTTGGGGTCCCATCCCCAAAAGCGTCCCCACGTCTCCTCGGCCCAGATCGCGCCGAAGATGACGCCGAACCCGAAGACCGGGAACGCGAAAATGGTGGTGCGGTAGGCGATTCGGTCCAAGACCTGCGCATGGGGCAACCTGGACACGACGCCCGCAGATAGTCCTTCGCGCCCGGGGTCACCCAGCCGCGACGTCTTCACTAGGAAGAGAATGCTCGCCACACCGGCGACGAGAAACACCCCTGAGCCAAGGCTCACCACCGACACGTGAATGGGCAACCAATACGACTGCAGCGCAGGCATGACCGGCGCGGCGTCGGTATACAGCCACTTGCCCGACACCGCGAGCAGAATCAGCACCGGAACCAGGACGAACACCCACAGCGGCCGAAGATCACGACGCCGCAACACGATCAACGCCGCCACCAACCCACAAAAGCAGGTCAGGTTGATGAACTCGTACATGTTGCCCCACGGCGCGCGCGAGGTGGCCAGGCCACGCAGCACGATGCACACCAGCAGGAACCATGCACCCACGACGACGAGGGCAACTCCAGCACGCTCCGCACGTTCCACGACCGACCGCCTCGGGACGTCGGCGACGACACCCGGACGTGGGCTGTCGGGCGCTATTCCCACGGACGCCGTAGACCTCTCGAGTGCCTGACTCCGGCTGTTCGCAAACGTCGCCGCCAGCACCAACAACGCGAGAACCAGTCCGACCATCGCCGACGTGTACGCCCAGTCCGAATAAAGCGCCAGCGATACCCGTGTGCCAACTGCGTTCACGACGGGATTCTCATGTTGCCGTTGAAGGCTCTCGGCGTGACGTAGCTAAACCACAACCCCACTCGTCTGCCTCCGCTCTCACCTCCGTGCGATCGTGTCGGCGAGTCCGATGTCGCTTCACACCGTTCGATCCGGCCGGCGGTCGGCTGCCGCGACCCGCAAACGGTCACTGCGTGCCTGGCCCGGCGCATGGCGGAGGTTCGAGGTCCTCAAGGAGATATCCGAATCCATTGAGGCGCATGTCCGTTCGGAGCGATGGGCTCGGCCGGTTGGCCAAAAGCCATCTCTTCAACGCGTCGGCTTGCTGTTCCTGGGAGGCATCCGCCACACCAGCGTCGTCGAGAACGAAGTAGCACAGGGTCGCGTCGCCGTAACGTCCGTCGATCATGGCCACGTCGGCAGTCGCCTTCACGTCGGCCGCCATGACGCGCAGTTCGAGAAGGGACCACTCGGCGTGCGACGCTGCACCTAGATGCTGACGCAACCAGTCGTGGAACTCCACGTGCAGGTCGGACGGCAGGGCGTGGCCGCTGCGGGACAAGGCGGTGACCACCACCAATATGGCCAGGCTCGGCTCGCCGGCGTGTGGCGCCGTGAGTGCCGCCAAACGCTGCGCCGCCGAAAGGCAGGGTTCGGCGGCCTCCCACATCACCTCGGCCATCTCGAAGTCTCCCCGGATCATGTAATCCGCCAGCGCGTTCCACCAGCCGGCCCAGGCCTGACCGGCGGTCGAATCTGCGTCTGCCTGCAAGCGTCTCGTCGGTTGCCGCCCATCAGGCATAGATAGCGCGCGCTCTTCACCATCATTCGCGAAGCCGGGTTAGGTGCGCACTTGCGCGTCGTCGAGGCGCGTCACGTCACCGTCGTCGGGGCCGTGGGCCTTGCCAACGTGGGCCTCAACGCGCATCCGCTCGACCATGTGCGGATAGTGCAGCTCGAACGCCGGGCGCTCCGAACGGATCCGGGGCAGCTCGGTGAAGTTGTGCCGCGGCGGCGGGCAGCTGGTGGCCCACTCCAGGGAGTTCCCGTAACCCCACGGGTCGTCGACGGTGACCGGCTCGCCGTAGCGCCAGCTCTTGAACACGTTCCACACGAACGGCAGCGCCGACAGACCCAGGATAAACGCGCCAATCGTGGACACGATGTTCAGCGTGGTGAAGTCGTCGGCAGGGAGGTAGTCGGCGTAGCGGCGCGGCATGCCCTCGTTACCGAGCCAGTGCTGCACCAGGAAGGTGGTGTGGAAGCCGATGAACGTCAGCCAGAAGTGCAGCTTGCCCAGGCGCTCGTCGAGCAGACGTCCGGTCATCTTCGGGAACCAGAAGTAGATGCCGGCATACGTCGCGAACACGATGGTGCCGAACAGCACGTAGTGGAAGTGCGCGATGACGAAATAGGTATCGGTGACCTGGAAGTCGATCGGAGGGCTGGCCAGCAGCACACCCGACAGACCGCCGAGCAGGAACGTCAGCAGGAAGCCCACCGAGAAGAGCATCGGTGTCTCGAACGTCAACTGGCCTTTCCACATGGTGCCGATCCAGTTGAAGAACTTGATCCCGGTGGGCACCGCGATGAGGAACGTCATGAAGGAGAAGAACGGCAGCAGCACCGCGCCGGTGGCGTACATGTGGTGCGCCCACACCGCCACCGACAGCGCGGCGATCGCGATGGTCGCGTAGATCAGCGTGGTGTATCCGAAGATCGGTTTGCGGCTGAACACCGGGAAGATCTCGCTGACGATCCCGAAGAACGGCAGCGCGATGATGTACACCTCGGGGTGGCCGAAGAACCAGAACAGGTGCTGCCACAGCAGCACACCGCCGTTGGCCGGGTCGTAGATGTGCGCACCCAGGTGGCGGTCGGCAGCTAGCGCGAACAGGGCGGCGGTCAGCAGCGGGAAGGCCAGCAGCACCAGGATCGACGTCACCAGGATGTTCCAGGTGAAGATCGGCATCCGGAACATCGTCATACCCGGGGCCCGCATGCAGACCACCGTGGTGATCATGTTGACTGCGCCCAGGATCGTTCCCAGCCCGCCGACGATCAGGCCGAGGATCCACAGGTCGGCGCCGGCTCCCGGACTGTTGATGGCATTCGACAGCGGCGTATAGGCCGTCCAACCGAAGTCCGCCGCGCCACCGGGGGTGATGAAGCCACCCAACGCGATCAGCGCGCCGAACAGGAACAGCCAGAACGAGAGCGCGTTGAGGCGCGGGAACGCCACGTCCGGGGCGCCGATCTGCAGCGGCAGCACCAGGTTGGCGAACCCGAACACGATCGGGGTCGCGTAGAACAGCAGCATCACCGTGCCGTGCATGGTGAACAGCTGGTTGTACTGCTCGTTGGACAGGAACTGCAGACCCGGCACCGCGAGTTCAGTCCTGATGAACAGCGCCATGAGACCGCCGGCGAAGAAGAACACGAAGCAGGTGACGACGTACATCATGCCGATCAACTTGTGATCGGTCGTGGTCACCAACTTGTAGATCAGGTTGCCCCTGGGACCCACCCGGGCAGGAAAGGGGCGGCGTGCCTCCAGTTCCCCGGCCGGTGGCGCATTGGCAACCATAAAGTCCTCCCACGATCTAGAACCGCGCCTGCAATCTACTGACTAAATACGTACTTTAACCTACTGAGCTAGGTAGTACTAGCCTGCGTAGTCGAAACTGCCGACCCCGTCGGTGAGCCACATCGCACGGCGACGGCTGTCCCGCCGGAGCGCGTGCCGCGCGCTCGCACCCGCGTTCAATTCTTGTTCTACTACGTACGTACGAGGTCAATACGATGTTCGCGTTCTTCCGTAGGTTTCGATCAAACCGCTTGCGCCCCAACCCATCGACGCCAGTGGCGATGTGGGCTGGAGCGTAGGACGGCGGCTGGTGGCTTGCCCATTCGCGGGTGTTCGGTTAGCGTCTCGCCAACCAGATAACGAACCGGTAACGGCAAAGGATCGTCTCGAAGTGGTGCATCACCGGCGGAGCGCGCGATCAGACGCGCCGGCCAACCGTGGGGCCTCCGACGTCACCGAGATCATTGCCTTTGGAGAGTTCGGCGCGTTGCCAGATATGGCCAGCCGTCCCGGCGATCCGTTCGCCATCGACTTCGAGGTGTTGAGCGCACCCGAACTCGACGACCTCAACGACTTGGCTGATGAGTCGCCACGTTTGTTGCTCCCACCGCCGGGCGCGTCGAGTAGAACCCAGTCGACCACACCGATCTCCGTACGCCGGGCTCGTGCAAAGAAAGGCGCACGGCCGGCTCGCCGGACACCGTCGGGCGCCACCGTCCGCGCTTCTGCCGGGTCGCACCGACGGACCCCCGAGTCCACCGGTGCGACGCACAGCAGGCTGGTGATCACGGCCATCGCCGCTGGCGCGGTGGCCGCCGCCGCGAACGCAGCCGTCGACGCCACCGAGGCGCCGCAGCCAGTCTTGGTCGCCGACACTGCGGCGTCCCCAGCTGCACTCCCTGATCCCGATGCCTCGGGGATGCAGATCGTCCCTGTGGCGAATGGTTTCGATGCCGGAATCCATCGACAGGAACTGGCCAATGGCACGGCTTTCGCCCAAGAGCGGGCACAGCGGGAGGCGCGACTTCGGCGGCCACAGGTCGCCTTTCCCACCCGCGGCATCCTGACATCGGGCTTCGGAGCTCGGTGGGGTACCCTGCACGCCGGACTCGACATCGCCAACGCCGTCGGCACTCCGATCTACGCCGCATCCGACGGCGAGGTGATCGCCTCCGGCCCGACACCCGGTTTCGGCATGTGGGTCAAGATTCGTGCCACGGACGGCACGGTCACGCTCTACGGTCACATCGACACCACCATGGTGCAAACGGGCGAGCGAGTGATGGCTGGCGACCAGATCGCCACCATGGGCAACAAAGGCAATTCGACCGGGCCGCACCTGCACTTCGAGGTTCACCGCAGCGGGTCGGAAAAGACCGACCCGATGGCCTGGTTGCGGCAGCGGGGTGTGGCCAACGGCTAGGCCGTCGCCCGACCTGCTCGCGACGAGCACCGTCATGTCGTAATAGCTTTCGGGGGGAGGTCGGGCGGTGAGGGGTCGACGGCCCGGCGTCGGAACCCAGCAGCATCGCGACACCTGTCCGAAGCTGAGAATTATCAGCTCAGCTCCTGACTTGACACCAGTCGCATCATCGCTGCGCCTGGCTCGCCGCCGTGTTCGAGTCGACACCATGGGTCCAGTTCAGCGCCCTACTCGCCGATCGACCCCGTAAACTACCTACTGACCAATTCAGGAGGTTCGATCATGGCGCGGGTGCGTGGCTTCGGAGAACTCGAGGCGTCGATCATGGATCGCCTTTGGAATCGTGACCCCGGAACTCACACCACGGTCAGAGAGATCTTCGACGAGTTGAGCGCCGAACGGCACATCGCCTACACCACGGTGATGTCGACGATGGACAACTTGCACAGCAAGGGGTGGCTGTCGCGTGAACGTGACGGGAAGGCATACCGCTACCGGCCAACCTTGACGCGCGAGGAGCACAGTGCGCGACTCATGCTCGAGGCACTGAGCGGCGGGGGTCGATCTGAGGCGGTCCTGAGCCATTTCGTGGCGCAGATCGACGCGGAGGAATCCGCTGACTTGCGCGCTGCGCTGCGCCGGCTCGCCCGCCAGTCAGGTGGTCGCCGATGACCGTCGCGGCGGCTTTGCTTCTGTACGTCGTAGGCGTCCTGGCCATCGGACCGAAGCTGTTGACGCACATCACCGCCGATGCTGGCGCTCCACGCCTTGCAATAGCCGCTTGGACCACCGCCGTTCTGACGGTAATCGCCTGCTCGATCGCCGCCATCGCAATGCTTCTCATCGAGGCCGCTGGACATTGGGACAGCCCCGACGCGCTGCTCGTCTCATGCCTGGAGCGGCTCCGCGCCATTCTCGTCGGCCACGCCGGATGGCCGGCCCGAATCGTTGCAACCGTCGCACTCGCCATCGCCGCGGGGAGTCTCGTCGCCGTCGCCATGCGACTCGGCCGAGCTTTGAGATCCATGCGCACCCACACCTTCGCACACGCCGACGCCGTGCGACTGGTCGGCAGGTCGTACGGGAACGACGTCGTGGTCATCGACGCTTCCGAGGCTGCGGCCTATTGCGTGGCGGGCCGCCCACCGGCGATCGTGGTGACCACCGCAGCTCTGGCCGCACTCGATCAAACCCAACTGGCGGCCGTCGTTGCCCACGAGCGTGCGCACCTCGACGGACGACACGCCTACGTAGTCGCCGCGGCGCGCGGCCTGACCGCCGCGCTACCCAGATGCGGACTCGTCGCGAGCGCAGCTAGCCAAATAAGCTCTCTGCTGGAGATGTGCGCCGACGATGCGGCCGCTCGTCGCCACGGGCGTCAGCCGCTGCTCGCGGGCTTGTTGACCCTCTCAGGCGCCGCCACCCCGGCGCACGGTATGGCCGCCGCCAATATCGCCGTGCTCGCCCGCGCCGAGCGGTTATCGGACCCACCGCGACGGTTCGCCCGGATTCAGAGCCAAATCACCCTCAGTGGTGCAGTAGCGGCGATGGCTGCCACTCCGTTAGCGATCGTCACGCTGTCACTTTCAGGCGTGCTGATCTGCATCGCCTGAGCGGCTCACCGCGCCGAACCGCTTCCCGACAGTGTTGGCGCACTCGAGGCCATGCCGCACGACATCATCGCGCTAGAATCGTTGTCACAACTCAGTGTTTCCCGCCGCCAGCTAGACGTCTGCGATGCCCGGGAGGTGAGCGGCGGCTGGGTCGGCCACCACCAAGGCCAACGCCGCCAAGCCCAGCGCCAGCAGCAGCGCCGCCGCAATCCATCGGCGGGCCAGTCGACCCGTCGGCGGCGCTTCATGCTGCTGGCTCCACCTCGACCGTGGTCCCTGGCAGGACACGGCCACTGCACTCTTCACTCCATCAATCTACTATGTCACTACGTATGTGACCATCGCTTCACGTCACCCGGTGCCAGGCGCGGCTCTGGTCACCAACCCCGTGGAGGCGGCCTCCTGACCGAAGCACCTACGGCAAACGATCGTCGCCATCATAGAAAGCCGACGGCGCTGAAAAGGGACTGTGTGCGCGACGATCCGACAACGGCCTCCGGCCACCCGGTCCGCGCGGCATGAGTGGCATGCTGCGACGACGCTCGTCGTTGCGGGATGTGCCGACGCGAACCGTGTTCCGCCCCCGGATCCCCCGAGCGCCGCGGGCACCATCGCCGTTCAACCGCACACTCAGTTCGACGTGCTGTTCGCACGCGACATCATCGACCACAGCGCTTAAGCTGCCGCACTGAGCATCCAGATGACCGGCAAGCTCGGCATCGCACCCGAGGTCAGCGACATCGCCAGACGAATCAACACGAGCAGCACCACCTATGTCAATGAGCTGCAGTCACTTCTCGCGGATTGGGGATCCGCCCCCAAGAACGTCGAGCCCCGGTCCTGCGGCGGAGGCGCCCAGCGTTGCGGTTGCGTCGGGTGAACATCCGCTCGCCGCCGATTCCGACGTCCGTCGCGTGACCGGGGCGAACGGGGCGGGGGCGGCGGGCCCGTATCTCGACGTGATGATCAAGCAGCACCGTTTCACGATCTCGGCCGCACGTGACCACCTGCAAGCAGGCTCAAATCCTCGGGCGATGGCGAACGCACGGTCGCTCATCAAGGGTCAGCAGTTCGAGATGTCCCTCATGACGCCGCTGCAGCGCTGACGAGTGTCGCTGCGGCGACCCGGTTCGGCTCCGGATCAGCTGCCGGCGCGTTGTCGTCGTGGCGTCAGTCGTCGTTGGCGGTGCTCGGCACGTCGGTAGGTGGTCGCCGCTGACGATGCAGACCGCGCAGAAACGCGTTGTAGGCAGCTAGTTCCGCCTCGTCGCGTTCGACGTCGGCCTCCCTCCTCGCCGACTCCGACTCCTCATCTCGGCGCCATCGGATGGCGAAGATTAAAGTCGTCAGCAGTGCGACGGGCTCGCCGTAGGACCACGCCAAGGCGCCGGCGACCCCCTGGTCGGCGACCGGGTCGACGTTCCAGTTCGGCGGAGGTTGGGCGAAGGTCTCGGTGAGCGTCCGCGGTGCCATCATCAGGATGACGCCGATGAAGACGTGCAGCGGCATTTCGACGAAGATGTCGAAGAAGCGGCCCAGGTTGCTCTGCCGGACCGGCAGGGGACCGGTCGACAGGATCGGCAGGATGAACAATAGGCCGCTGGCGAGAAAGAACACCTGCAGTGTGACGTGTCCGGCCACGCTGGCCGCCGCCGCGTCGAAGAGGTCGGAAAGGTACAAGCCGTAGTAGCTCAACAGGAACACCGGAATGGTGAAGCCGGGGTGCAGCACGATCCTGCTCGCCCGGCAGCGCAGTCCGCCCAGCGCGGAGATCACGACGTAGCGTCCGAGTCCACGATGGGGCGTGGACCTGAGTAGCAGCCGGCCGGGCGCACCCAGCACGAGCAGCGGCGGAACGAGGATTGACAGCGTCAGGTGCTGGAACATGAAGGCACTGAACAGCCGGTAGCCGTAGCCGTCGATGGCCAGACCCGTCACCGCCGCCAAGGCGATGCAGCCGGCCAGGAAGCTCGCGGTGCGCGACCACGCCCACCGGCGGCCACGAGATCTGACGACTCGAACGGCGAGCAGGTACCACACCGCCAAAACAATTGCCAATACCGGCAGTATCGGAACCGGTGGCGGTAACCAACCGAGCATCGCCCATATCGACGGCGGTGAGGTGGGGAGCACCACCTGACCGATCACGGGGCCGCCCACCATCGCGTCGCAGCGTTGCGCCCGAGTGTCGGCCGGGCCCCCCGGCGACGTGCAGCCAGGGCGGGGTCGCCGTTCATCGCGGGGACCCTGAGCCGCTCGCGGTCTCGGCGGCGAGGCGACGGACCACCGGTTCGAGATCCTCGCCGAGCAGCGTTCGCAGGAACACCGCGGCGACGCGATGCGACCGGTCCAAGACGATGGTGGACGGGATGACGGTGGTGGGATATCTCGCGCCCAAGGCGATCATCGTGCGCATCGGTGGGTCGTAGATCGACGGGAAGGTGACCTTGCGATCGACGATGAAGTCAACCGCAGCTTGGCGATTGTTATCGCGGACGTCGATGCCCAGGAAGGCGACTCCCTCGTTCCGGGTCGCGTCGTACACCCTTTGCAATTCCGGCATCTCGGTGCGACAGGGGCCGCACCACTGACCCCACACGTTGATCACCACCACCTGCTCGGCAAAGTCATCAAGTGACAACGTGCGGTTGGGGTCCATCAGGTCGGGTCCGCGTATCGGCCCCGGGCGACCACGACTCTGCGGCGGATCGTAGAAGATGTCGACCTGCCCACCCGGCGACACGAACTCGAACGTGCCACCCTGCGCGACGGCGTCGTCTCCGCTGGAGCATCCCGAAACTGCGACACAGAGTAGTACCGCGCTCAAACCCGCGGCGATGCCACGCCGTATCACCGGTAACCGGTGTGTCGAGGGTCGCCTCCGTCCCCGACGCGCAACGCCCGTGTCCATGTCCAGCCTCGACGGCGACGTTCGGGGCGCATCGGTGAGTCGATGAGTCATTTCAAGTGCCACTCACGGGGGGCTTTCTCCGATACGGGACGCCGACTCGAAGCCGCGCGGTGTCGTGCGTGACCTGTGGCAAGGACACGACGACCTCCCTGACTGGACGTTCGGCGCCGGCGGCCGCTCGGGCGAGCACCGGCGACGGCCCTGCGGCCGGGGCCGGTCCGCACGGCACGATCTACGTAGAGACTACGTAAAATGGTAACGCAATGGCTTCACGGCGAATGACGGGATGACATCGAAGAGGCGTATCGACCATGCGGGCGATCTATCGGCGCAGGAGCGTCTGGTGGATGACGCTAACGCTGTTGGCAATCGTCGGCATGGCGGCGATCGGCGGAGCGTGCGACGGTCTACCAACGCTGCGGCAGGCGCACCGATCCGAAGCAGTCGCCGATAAGGGCATCCCCCCAACGACGATCTGCTCGTTCCGGACTTGCAGACGTCGGTCACCGAGGGCGACGTCGGGCTAGGTGGAGTCGCCGGTCACGGTCAGCGCTGCGGCCGGCGTGCTGGCGTGACGAGGTGGTCGCGGCCGCCGACGACCTCACCGAGACGATGACCGTGGGCTTAACTGGCAACGCGTAAAGACGATGCCGATCTCCATGGGCAGGACAAGGCGCCGACCGAAAAGGGGCACCTAATCTGTCTTGTTTGGTGGCTGATCATCCACTCGCCGTTCAGACCACGGGCCCCGGGTGAGGTGATGGCGTACGGGTTCGCCCGATCTCAGCATGATGACGGCGATGGCCATCACTCCGGCGACGGCGCCGGCCAGGATCCACAGCGCCGGGCTCGCGCCTTCGGGTTGTTGGCCGGGGTGCGTGTCGTCCTAGGAGTGTTTGGTGGGTGTTGAGACAGCGGGGCGTGTGGGGTGATCGAGGAGGTCTGCGCCGACGACGGCTCCGCGGCGACGGACGGCGCGCCGGTCGAGGCGAGTCCGACGAGGGTGGCGGCGACGCGACGATGAGCGCCGCCTGCGCGGGCCACCTCCCGGCCCGCGGGGGCCGTCTACACCACCAGCGCGGCGTGCCCCTGTTCATCTCACGAAGTAGATAGTGGCAAAGAGCGCGATCCACACGATGTCGACGAAGTGCCAGTAGTAGGACACCACGATGGCAGCCGTCGCTTGGGCGGGGGTGAACTTGCTCATGCGCGTGCGCATGAGCAGCAGGATGAAGGCGACGAGACCGCCGATCACGTGCAACCCGTGGAAACCCGTGGTGATGTAGAAGACCGACCCGTACGCGCTGCCGGCGATCGTGGTTCCCTCACGCACCAGGCTGATGTATTCGTATGCCTGGCCGAGCACGAAGAACAATCCCATGAGCAAGGTGACGACGTACCACCGGCGCAGGCCGAACACGTCGCCGCGTTCGGCGGCGAATACGCCCATCTGACAGGTGAACGACGACGCGATGAGGATCAGGGTCACCGGCACCGCGAGCGCGAGGTTCAGCTCGGTGGGCGGCGGCGGCCACTCCTCGGCCTGGGCACGAGCGGTGAAGTACATCGCGAACAGACCGGCGAAGAACATCAACTCACTGGACAACCACACGATCGTCCCCACGGCGACCATGTTGGGCCGATTCAGGGAATGAACCCGTGCCGTGATGGCGGTGCCACTTGTCATGTCGTCCCTCGTCAAGCCACGTCCGCAGACGGTCTACTGAGTCGCTACCTACTATTGCACACAGTAAATGTGCGATTGTTGCGGCGTTGGGCGCCGTGGTGCGATTCGACCGGAACATTCAGCGGGAGTGCGCCTTTGAGTCGCGCCTGGTGCGACGGAGCACGCGCGATGGAGTCGTAGGGCCGATGCGCATCGCCGTCGGCGTGGACATTGAACGCGGTTACTCGTAATCTTTCCGTGACCTACGTAGCTAGACCATAGATGGCCCTGCGGTGTGAGGACTGTGTTTTGAGGATGAACCGCCCTGCCGCGGTATGCCGATCCGCGGGAGCTCTCGTCGTGGCGATCGTGCTGGCACTGACTCTCGGCGACTCGGCGGGCACTGGGTGGGCCGACCCGGCTGCCGACGCCCTGGCTCGAGTGACGGAGCTCTCTCGAGAAGCCGAGCGGACCACGGAAGCGGTGTATTCGGCCGAACTGGACCTCCAAGCGAAATTCGCGGCGCAGCGGAGGGCCGAGGATCGGCAACGCGCCGAACTCGAGGCGATGACGGCGGCGCGAGCCGACCTCGGTGAGTATCAGGCCGCCGTGAACCAGGTGGCGGCCGCGTCGTACATGGGTGGTTCGACCAGCACGATCAGCGCGGCGCTGACCGCGGAGTCTCCGCAACGGCTACTCGACGAACTCTCGTCGAGCAAGGTAATGGCCACTCAAATGTCGGACCGCATCAGGGCCTTTCGCGCCGCATCGACCCGTGCCGACGAAGCCGCGCTCGCGGCGCAGTCATCAGCGCTGGCAGCTCGTACTGCCGCAGAGGAGGCGTCCGCCGTCCGCGCGGGCCTGCAATTGAAGCAGAGCCGGCTGCGAACACAGATCGCCGAGGTAGAGGGGCTATATCGCGCACTGACTCCCGATCAACGTGCAGCGCTTGCCGACCCTGGGCCGGTGCCGCCCGCGCCGCCGGTCCCACCAGCGGCCAACCCGGCCATCATGGCGATGCCCGAGGCGATACCACCGGTGGGGCCGGGTCCGTCGAGCTCACCCGGCGGGGCCGCGGTCGTGCAGGCGGCGTTGACCCGTGTGGGTGCGCCCTATTCATGGGGTGCGACAGGACCAGATGCCTTCGACTGCTCCGGGCTCATCAAGTGGGCGTTTCTGCAGAACGGCAAGTCGCTCCCGCGGTCGAGTCAGGCGCTCGCGGCGGGCGGACAACCCGTGGCGGAGACCGAGGTACAGCCCGGCGACATAGTCACCTTCTACTCGGACGCCTCACACGCGGGCATCTACATCGGCGATGGGAACATGGTGCACGCCTCGACTTACGGCACTCCGGTGAAGGTGGCGCCGATCTCGTCGGCGCCGATCTACAACGTGCGCCGCTACTAAGTCAGCTACGTGGTGTTGCCCGCTTACTACTAGTTCGCACGGAACATTCCAGTCGCCGAGTCCGTCGGTACCGTAGAGGGTGGGTCCTACCGTTTTGACGATTCGACGACATCGGGGGGTTTGGTCTTGCGGTCTAAGCGCTGCCGTCCAGCGGGTGCTGGCGTTGAGGCATGCGTGAATGACGCCGGCGTTGCCAGAGGGAACTTACACTCATGTACTCGGTCCGCGTGTTGGCACGACGGACGCAAAGCTCGAGGAGGACCGTGAACCTGGCCACGCGCACCGTCATGACCACACTGGTGGCGCTAGCCTTCTTGCTGTCCGGAGTAGGGGTCGCTGCCGCGCACACCTCACTCGTGGGTTCCGACCCGGCCAAGGACGCGAGCGTAGCGTCCCCATTGACCGCCGTCGTGCTGAACTTCTCCGAGGAGGTCAATCCATCGTTCGCTGACGTCGCCGTCACCAGCGCCGATGGTCGCAACTGGGTGTCGGGCTCGGCAAACGTCGAAGGGCCGCGCCTCACGGTCGCCGTCGGGCCCGACCGACTCAAAAACAGCCTGTACACCGTCAGCTACCGCGTGGTCTCAGCAGATGGCCACCCCGTCTCCGGCTCGTACACCTTCACCATCGCCGGCGTCCCCGAAGAGCCGTCACCCACCACCGCGCCAGCCCGTGCAGCACCCAGCACCGCTGAGCCCTCCCCCCCGGCGATCGCAGGTTCGGACACCAAGGCGTCTGTACTCACAGCGGCCGGCGCCGGTCTGGCGCTTGGAGGTGTGATTGCGTTCTGGCAACGTAGGCGACACCGCCGGAAGAACGCAGCAGAACACCCTGGAGATGAACCCGGGCCCTGACTTGGAAAGGCAAGACACATCACCTTCTTCCGATCGGGTAACCGCAATCAAGAAGTGGGGCGCCCCAGGCGATCCGGACGCTGACGGCTGCCCTTCTCGACGGGTTGTGCAAGAAGCAGGTGTGGACCCGGCAGGCTACCGTGGCTTCAGTGACTGCCCCCGACGCCTTAACGGACGACCAGCGGCGGCCGCTGCGGATCGAGATCGTCGTTGTGTTGATGGTGACGTTCGCTCTGAGCGCCTATACCGCGATCCTGGATCTGATCGAGGCGGTGCTGCTCGGCCTGGCGGGGCAGACCGTAGCGCTCAACCCGCGCCGCTCCTCGTTCGACCTCATCGATCTCGGCCTCAATCTGGCGACCGTGTTCCAATTGGTCGCTTGGGGCTTTCTCGCGGTATACCTATTGTGGAGCAGTGGTTTTGGCCCGGCAGCAATCGGGTTGGGCCGACCACGGTGCCGGCTCGACCTGCTCGGTGGCATCGGGCTCGCGGCCGTTATCGGCCTGCCCGGCCTGGCGCTGTACCTTTCGGCCCGCGCATTGGGTCTCAGCGCATCGGTAGTGCCCTCGGAGCTGAACGACACGTGGTGGCGCATCCCCGTCCTTATTTTGGTGTCGTTCGCCAACGCCTGGGCCGAAGAGATCATCGTTGTGGGTTTTCTGCTCACCCGGCTGCACCAACTGCGGGTCCGCCCGGCCACCGCGCTGGTGCTGTCAAGCCTTTTACGCGGCACCTACCACCTGTATCAAGGCTTCAGCGCCGGGCTGGGCAATGTCGTGATGGGTCTGGTATTCGGCTACACGTGGCGACGCACCGGTCGGCTGTGGCCACTGATCATCGCCCACGGGGTTATCAACACGGTGGCCTACGTCGGCTATGCAGTGGTCGCGGATCGACTGGACTGGCTGTCCTAAGTTCACCTGCAACACCACCCTTGATGCTCCTATTCGTGTCAAGCGGCTTGAGCCAGTTTCTGTCTCAGGTCCGAGTCGCACCCAAGGGGACCAGCGGAATAGGCGTCGCACGTCGCGTGACTCATCGAATACTGATCAGGGGCGCAACGCGCTGCCACCCACCCATTCGTCCCAGGGCACAGACCAATCTCCGTTCTGCCACTGTTCCAGCGGTGCGCCGCCGGTATTCCGGATCTCGACAACATCGCCTGGATTGGCAAACTTGTAGTACCACTCGGCGTTCTCCGCGCTCAGATTCAAACAGCCCGCCGAAACGTTGGTGTTTCCCTGCGCCCACACGGTCGCTTCGCGCTCATGGAGGTAGATGCCGTCGGGACTGATCCGCACCGCGTGTGGGACGCTGATCTTGTACCCCGATGCCGAATCGACGGGCAATCCGTAGGTCGACGAGTCCATCAAGACGGGATTTTGTTTCTCCATCACCGTATAAACGCCAGGTTGCGTCCAGAACGCAATTGTCTTGCCGCCGACAGTCTGCGTCCCTCCTCGGCCCATCGATGTCGGCATCGTGCGGATCAAAGCGCCGTTCTCGTAAACACTGACCTGTTTGGTCGTGTCATCGGCGATGGTGACACGAGACGGCCCAATCCGGAAACTGACCTGCCTGTCCTGTTCTCCGAACAGTCCACCACCCAGATCAGTACCGTAGAGATCGGCTTTGACCGTGACCTCAGTGCCGGAAGGAAAATACTCACGCGGCCGCCAGTGCGCCTTGCGATCGTTGACCCACATCCAGGAGCCCGCCAACTGCGGCGACGTTATGACCTGGAGGCGAGATTCGGCCGCCGCCCGGTCCACGATGTCCGCGTCGAAGGTTGCCACGATCACGGTTCCGACACCGTACACACCACCCTCCGACAGCGACGCTCCGTTGGTCATGCCCAGCCGAACTCCGACCTGGGATTGCGGCGCGACAGTAGAGAACTCGGAGACAGACGTAACAGTGCGGGCGTCAGCCCCCCGGCCGGTCGCGCTGAGCGTATAGGACCGCCCGTATCCGAGCGGCTCGGCGGGCTCCCAGGCACGTCCGCCCCCCACCATTCGACCCGCGACGACCCGGCCCTGTTCGTTCTGCATCCGCACATCAGTCAGGGTGCCAACTGTCGCGGTCACCTTCACTGCGCCGACGGGGACCACATCGCTGGCGCCTGTGCGGGGAAGAATCTCGATCACGGGAGGCTCGGGCGCCGCCTGCGGCGTCTGCTCAACCTCCAGGGCACCGGGCGCAACCACCGTATTCGACAGCCGAGACTTGAGAGCACTTGTCTGCGATGCGCTCACGAGCACCGCGACAGCCGAGAACACACTCAGCGCAACTACCTTTCGGCGTCCAGCCAACACTTTCATCACAACTATCCGTCGGGTCCCACTCCTGCTATTACGTATCCACATAGTAATTGGTGGCGCGACCAGGTGCCGGTTCGGCGCGGCGAGCCAGTAAAAAGGCCGCCGCGAGCTCAGCAGCGGCTTACGTTGTACATCGGTGCCGTCGCGATCGGAGCGACTCGACGGGCGTTCCGTCGGTGGACGGGTGCACCATCATGCCGTCGCCGATGCAGATACAGCATGGGAAGCATCGCTGCAAAAGCCAGGCGCCTACTTATCGGCTCGCCGCCGCCGTCCAAAGCTTGACGGGAGCGTTGGACGGCGCTTCGCCAGCTCGGTTCGCCACACTGTGGCGGAATCCCCCGACAGAATTCCCGCCGCAGCAGTTCGTCGGGATCGGTCCCACCTCACCTGACGGCCTCCACAATCTACTATGCACCTCAGTAGGACGTATAGAAATTCCGAAAGAGGTGGTTATCAGCCTCCGAACAGAAGGTAGAGACCGGTGAACGTGTAGCCGACCATCGTCAGCATCATCGCCACTTGACCGGTGATCTGATGCTGTTGCGGCAGCATCCGCAGAGCGCGATCGTGCGCGGAGACGACCGCCACCATGTGCCCCACGACCACGCACACGACCTTGATCGTCCAGAGCACTGACGGGTGTTGAGACAGGATGTAACTGACATCATTCGGTGCCAATCCGAACAGTTGCCAACCCAGGCCAAACGGGTCAGCCAAGCGCACGACAGTTTCCTGTCCGCGTTCGACGAGGTAAGACAAGTAGTGGGCGAAAATGTAACCGACAACGATGGGAACCAACGAATGCGCCAACTGGCCGGGAAGTTCTTGGCGCTTCTGGGGATCGATGCCGCCGGTGGCTCGCGCGGCACCCCAGAAGGTCACACCAACAATGGCGACGAACACGATCAATGCCGTTGTCCTCAGCACTGTCGCACCGCCGACTTCTTCGAAGAGCGGAACCCTTTTAGCGGTGCGATCGACGAAGTTTCGGAATGCTGGAGCTTGGGAGAAACTGTCGAACGCGGTAGAGCCCAGCAGCACCGCCAGAACTGCGACGATTCCGGGACGCACTGGCAACGTCGGCAGATGATCGAGGGGATTGACGAGTTCCACTCGTCCCGATGCCGGCGAACGCCGAAAGGGTGATAGCCGCGAGACCGCCATGCTGTAGACCTCGAACGGGTCTGCCCGTGCGAACCACCGAGCACCAAAGACCCACGCACCGACCCCAATCGCCCCCGCGTAGATCAGTAACCATGTTTTGATCGCAGTCAGGGAACCTGGGTCAGGGCTTGCCAATTCAAGCCAGACGAAGGCGAAAAGCCCCAAAGCGGCCGGCCAATAACCCCATCGTTGCGGATAGGAGCGGCCCGAAGCATCGGCTCCCTTCCGTCGAGCGAGACCGCAAATGCGGTAGATGGTGCGCATCGGCGACAGCAGTCGCCAGACCGGACCAACGCAGACCGAAACGGCAACCAGCCCGACCCAGAGTAGGACGTAGAACGCGCCGGGCAGAGCGTTGTCGCTTCCGTCGGGGCCCCATATGGCGGCCGCCAGAACCCAAAGCGCGAACAACAGTGCCATAAGCGCGATGATCCAGCGTGACGTCGGAGAGTCGACGGCACGGGTGACCCAGGCAGGTAGTTCGCGGCCCGGCTTCGCCGGGTCGAAGCGCGGGCGCCTCCACGCGAGAGCAACGATCGCGAAAGTCGCAGTCAGCGCCCATGCCGCACCGATGAGGGCGAACGACAGCGGTACAGGAAGGTCAGTGGAACCGCCCACGCCGTGCGCGAGGATGCCGGCGCGCGGGGTCACGGCCGAACTTGGATGGTGACGACATTGCGGTTGAGGTCGTGGAGCTCGACATCGACTTGGCCGGGCACGTCCACAGTGAACTCGAAGGCCTGATCTGGACGCGGTTCAATGTCGAACGTGTGCTCAGGTACGGAGTGAACGTGCAGTTGGTCGGCGACGTCGCTGGTCACCTGCAGCACAATCGGCTTTCCGACGGTGGCCTGCGCTTGGCCGTTCGTCGGCGTGACCGTGCCCCCGGCGATCGAGACCTCGACAACGGTGCCGTCAGCAGCCGGTGGCGCCTGTTCGGTACGAGGCGGCTGCGTGGAGATCGTCGTGGCTGCCGTCGACGCCGCCTGGCTGGTCGACGACGTCGAATCCGTCGTCGTGGATCCGCAACCCAATAGGGCAGACAACGTCGCTGCAGCGGCGATGACGACGCCGCACCGGGCTGTCCGAGCGCTCACGGGTTCTCGTTCCTGTCGACGGCGGGACTCTGCGTGGGACCTGCGTCGCCTCCAGGCTCGCGACGTCTGTTGCGACGGGCAATGTAGAAAGCGACACCGACGATGACTAGCGCGGGCGCGAAAGCCGGAAGCGACATCCACAGCCCAACGTCAGTAGCGAGGTAGGAGCTACTCGGCAGATCGGCATCGCGACCCGCTTCACTCACCGGGACGTCGATCAACACAGTTCGGTACCGACCGTCATGACCATCAGCGACACCCCCATCGACGCCAGCCCATCCGACAGCACGCGCGTGATCCGCAGCCGCGATTCTCCGGCAATTACGCACTGTCTCCGTAATTCGTGTGGATGAACATACCGGAACCGCCGGTACCGAGTTTTCTCAGGTGAGTCGTACACCTCGCCGGGCATCGATAGGTGCCAGCCCAAACATCTCATGGAAGACGCGGTTGGCGTGTGCGCTGTCGCTGAATCCGGCAGCGTGCGCAGCGTCGGTGATAGTCCCGCCATCCCGCACCACCTCCATCGCGCGGATGAGGCGGCACCACCGCACGTACGCCGGGAACGACATTCCAACCTCGTGCGCGAAAAGCCGCCCAAGACGGTCAGCAGAGAGGTGCACTGTGCGTGCGACATCAGAGAGCTTCACCGGACCTTCGATGATTCCGGGCAGCAAGTCCACGGCAGCCTCCACACCCGGATGCAAGGCACATCGAGGTTGGCCCTCGACTCCGACCAGGTAAGCGATGACCTCGTTTGCCGCGGACGAAAGATGCTGCTGCTTACCAACATTGATATTGACGAGCTTATTTCCGAGCCGCACCCACTCTCGGACATCGTTGCGATTCGTGCTGCCGAAAAGGGCCGTGACTGCACTACCGATGACCTTGTGGGCTCCAGGTACAGCATCATTCCCTGACAGGCCTGAGCCTCGATGGAATGCTCCGCACCTGCGGGGATGATTGCGGCGGGCGCCGACAGGCCTCGCCCATCGGCGTCGACGAGGAGGGCAGCGCCATCGTCGATGGTCACGATCTGCAAGGCGGCGTGCCCGTGCGCGTGGGCAGAACCCAGCTGTCCACGGAAGATGAGCCTCCCGGGCTCGATCAGCGCATTGCCCAGCCACGTCACGAAGTATGGCGAGTGCACAATCGCCACGGGCGTGTTTCACGCCTGCCGACCCGATTCGACCGGGTTACCGCACGACCTCCTCTGAAACGGCTGTTTCGCCGCCATCGGTCTCCTTGCCGGATTGGCATCTACCGCTTGCACGGAAGGGTTCAGCCAGCTGGGCGAGGTACCGCGTCGGATAGTGAGGTTTGGCGGCCATGCCGAGGTCGTCCGAACGAAACCGGCGTTCGGAATCGAAGGAGAATGTCCGGAGGGCGTGATCCATTCCCAGGGTAAAAAGTCCGAAGTTGACGTCACCAATCCCAGCCCACTTGAGATGGTGGAAGCGGTGACCTTCGTTGAGCGCGAGTACTTTACGTAGCGGTCCGACGCGGTAGTCAGCATTGGAGTGCTGCAACAGCAATTGAACGGCAATCGCCACCGTGAGAACCTCCGCGATCGCTTTCGGCAAGCCGAGGATGAGCAGCGGCAAAATGCCGGCAGCGAGTTCCAGCGCCCCGTGCAGTGGATGCTTCATTAGACCGTTGAAGCCGTAGAAGCGTTTCACGCTGTGGTGGACAGCGTGAAGACGCCACAGCCAGCCCACCCTGTGACGGGTCTGCTGCACGATCAGGTGACAGTTTCGGTCATGCGGCCTGACTGGCGCGTGTGGTCATAATCGCTTCGAATTCGATCGGGGTCAACCGCCCGAGTCCGGCTTGGCGCCGACGGCGATGATAGGTCCGTTCGATCCAGGTCACGATCGCGATCCGCAGCTCTTCTCGTGTGCTCCAGCGGCGGCGATCGAGCACATTCTTCTGGAGCAGGGCGAAGAAGCTCTCCATGGCCGCATTGTCGCCGGCTGCACCGACGCGACCCATCGATCCGACCATCCCGTAACGGCCGAGTGCGTGCACGAATCTCCTTGACCTGAACTGAGATCCGCGATCCGAATGCAAGATGCACCCGGCTACATCACCACGGCGAGCCACCGCACTACTGAGCGCTGTGGTGGCCAGCCGGGACTTCATCCGGGAGTCGATCGAGTACCCGACGATGCGGTTGGAGAACACGTCCTTGATCGCACAGAGATAGAGCTTGCCCTCATCGGTGCGATGCTCGGTGATATCGCTGAGCCACAGCTGATTTGGACCACCAGCGGTGAAGTCGCGCTCGACAAGATCATCGTGCACCGGCGGGCTCACTTTGCCGTTCTTGCCGCGCTTCTTGCCGAACACGCTCCACAACCGATGCTGCGAGCAGATCCGCCAGCCGGTGCGCTCGGCCATCGACTCGCCGGCCTCGCGGGCCTCCTCGACCAGATAGCGGTAGCCGAACTCGGGGTCGTCCTTGTGAGCGTCGAAAAGGGCATTGGCGCGATACGCCTCGATGACCTCGGCGTCGGTAATGGGATTGGCCCGCCAGCGGTAGTACGGCTGGCGAGCGAGCTTGAGAACCCGGCACGTCACCGCGACGGGGATCCCATCGGCGGCGAGCTCACTTACGAGCGGGTAGATCCTTTTCCCGGCAGATTGGCCTGTGACAGATAGGCCGTGGCCCGGCGCAGGACCTCATTCTCCTGCTCCAACAACTTGATCCGGCGCCGCGCCTCACGCAGCTCAGCAGACTCACCAGTGCTCTTGCCGGGCTTGGTGCCCTCATCAACATCGGCTTGGCGCATCCACTTGTGCAAGGTCATCGGGTGCACACCGAAATCAGTGGCGATCTGCTCGATCGTCACACCGTCATCGCGGTTGCGAGCGACCCGCACGACATCGTCGCGGAACTCGCGGGGGTAAGGCCTGGGCACAAGGACATCCTTCCAGCTCGCCCCTGTGGGCAAGCCAACTCAGATGTCACCTATTCCTGCAGCAGACCCGACTGGCCACATGTACCGCCGTCACACCGACATCGGTTACAACTATTGCGATAAGAACCTGAAGCACGAACGGCAGCGAGTAGGGCCACAACGAGCCAAAGGAATTAAGCATCGCCAGCAAAGGCACGACGAGAACTGTCAATAGCAGCGAGGTCTCATTGATGAACGCGTGGGCGAAGTCACGGCCTCCGTCGCCGATCGGTTCGTTCCACTCTGCGCTATAGGGCAACGTCCGCTCCGCAGCGAAGGATAAGCCTACCGCGATCAGTATGAGGGCCGCCATCCAGACCTCCGCCCACGGCGCGTGCGCCAGAGCAATCGCCGCACCGTTGACACCGAACAACATCACCGGCACATAGCCGTACCGGACGAACGAAGTAACCATGCCCCCAGCGTGGGACATATTCCGGGTCTGGCGCTTGAACAGATCCGGCGACTTCACGAGGCGGGAAACGTGACGTCCGGTTGCCCCCCACTGCATTGCTTTCGCCCGCGTGACAATCCAGACGTGGTCACGCCGACCCCCGGTAGCTACGGCCAACTGGAGGCGAGTTCTTGAAACAACGGTCGCACAAGAGCAAGAGCCTCGGCGGGCGAATTGACACTGTGAGCAGCGTCCTCTTTACCGTTGTCGGGCCGGCGCCAAGGATAGCGTCGCCCGACGGATGAGCATCACATGCTTCGGCGTTGACGAATGCCTACAGCGCTCGAGGCGAGGTGTCTTGCCACCATGGACCCGCCACACACCCGGCGTACCGCTCATGGCCTCTGTGCTGATATCGCGCAGCGCGCTCGGAGTCTTCAAATCGTTGCAACACGGCCGATTGCGAACCACTGCCTACGACCGGCATCTCGCAGCCACACTGTGTCGTCAGAGCCCTGGGCCTACAACTCTGGTGGAGTGTGGACTATGTACCCAACGCCTCGATGGAGCGCGGTGCAGAGTCTTATCGGCAAGACTTCGTCGAGGTAAAACTCAGGCGCGCGGCCCAGGAGGACGCGTGCGGCGGTTCGGGCTTCTTCGCGGGAGATTACGAACACCAGCCCCCCTGCTCCCCCGCCTTCAGCGTCGCCGCGACGTCGGCCACAAGCGGACCCGCAGTACCAAAGCGCGGCCAGCCGAACCCATAGCGGGGATCGACAACGACCTTCGCGGGTGCCCATTGCCTCAGTTCAAGCTGCGTTCGAAGCGAGCGAGCCACGATCCGCCGGTCCGAGCGCTGCGTCGTCCCTGGCTCATGTCAACCCGTCACTTGTGCAGGTCGCGGGACCCGTTGAACCGCCCCGGCATATCCACATCACTCCGGACTCACCGGGGCGGTTCACGTGACTGAAAACATCGCCGGTGTGTCAATGGCCAAGTGGAAGTCTCCGCTGGTGGCCAGATAGAAGTCCCCACCCCGTGCGGTGATTTCTAGGTTGGTGGGGCGGTCTCCTTCCGGTGTTGGGCGTCCTTCATCCGGTAGGACTGGCCGTCGGTGATGACGACGGTGGCGTGATGCAGGAGCCGGTCGAGGATGCTGACCGCGGTGGTCTGCTCGGGCAGGAATCGGCCCCATTCTTGGAACGGCCAGTGCGATCCGATGGCCAGGGAGCGGCGTTCGTAGGCGCCAGCGACGAGCCGGAACAACAGCTGGGTGCCGGTGTCGTCCAGTGGGGCGAAGCCCAGTTCGTCGAGGATGATCAGATCGACCCGCAGCAGGGATTCGATGATCTTGCCGACGGTGTTGTCGGCCAGGCCGCGGTAGAGGGTTTCCACTAGGTCCGCGGCGGTGAAGTAGCGGACCTTATGTCCGGCATGGATGGCAGCGACTCCGAGGCCGATGAGGGTGTGGGACTTGCCGGTCCCGGCGGGTCCGATGATGGCCAGGTTCTGTTGTGTACGAATCCATTCCAGGCTGCAGAGGTAGTCGAACACCTTCGGCTGAATCGAGGAGGCAGCCACGTCGAACGATTCGAGTGTCTTGGCGACCGGGAAGCCGGCCGCCTTGAGCCGGTTGACCACGTTGGAGGCATCCCGCGCCGCCAACTCGGTCTCCACCAGAGTCCGCAACACCTCCTCAGGGGTCCATCGCTGGGTCTTCGCGGTGATCAGGACTTCGGGTGCGGTGCGGCGGATCGCAGCCAGTTTGAGTCGCCGCAGACCGGCGTCGAGGTCAGCGGCAAGCGGCGGAACCGATTGCGGTGCAACGGGGTTGACTGGCTTCGCTGATGTGGTGGTCATGACGTAACCCCACCGTCTACGGCCGAGGTGACGGTGTAGGCGTCCAACGATCGGGTCGGGGCGACCGGGAGGTCCAGGATCAACGCATCCCCGGCAGGGCGGGGCTGCGGGGTTCCCGCGCCGGCGGCCAGGATGGAACGCACGTCGGCGGCACGGAACCGGCGGAAGGCCACCGCACGGCGCAACGCCGCGGTGAGTGCGTCGGTGCCGTGGGCAGCGCCCAAGCCGAGTAGGACCTCCAACTCCGAGCCCAGTCGGGTGTTGCCGATCGCCGCAGCGCCAATGAGGAACGCCTCGGCCTCGGCACCCAGGGCGCAGAACTGCTGCTCGGTCGTCGTTCGGGGTCGAGGGCCCCGATGCGGTGCTGGCCGTGGCCCGTCGTAGTGCGCGTCGCGGATCGACGCGGTGCCTGGTGCGGTGAGCTCGTGCTCGGCCACGATCATCCCGGTAGCTGGCTCGAGGAGGCAGACCGCACCGTGATCGACCACGACGGCCACACTGGATCCGATCAGCCGGGTGGGCACCGAATAGCGGGCCGAGCCGTACCGAACACACGACAAGCGGTCGACCTTGCGGAGCACCGACGGCGCCCCGATCTGCAACCGCAGCGACGGTAGTGGTTGCAGCAGTTCACGTTCGACGAGCAGACGTTCCTCGGGTACGGCCTGGATCTCTGAATGCACCGCAGCGTTGACTTCGGCGCACCACGCCCTGGCCGCGGCGTTGGCCGCCCGCAGATCGACACCGCGCCCCGCGATGGCAGCCTCGGTGAGCAGCGGGACGGCCAGGTCACGTTGGGCGTAGCCGCACAAGTTCTCCACGACACCCTTGGATTCGGGATCCGAAGCGTGGCAGAAGTCCGGCGCGAAGCCGTAATGGGCGGCCAGCCGGACGTATTCGGCAGTCGGGATCACCACGTTGGCGACCACGCCACCCTTGAGGCAGGCCATCCGGTCGGCCAGCACCCGGGCCGGAACCCCACCGATCGCGGTAAAGGTTTCGGCGATCAACGCCAACGTCGTCGATGCCTTCTGGTCGGTGGCGAACGCCACGAAGCGCCACCGGGAAAAAGCCAACACCGCGCAGAACAGGAACAACCCCGGTGCCGCTTGGGCCCAGTCGATCACCAAGTATTCACCCGGTGACCACACTGCGGGGCGACGGCCGCGGTGATGCTCGTTGCGCCACAACGTCTTCGCCTCGGCTACCAGGCGGCGGAAGTTACGGGCCGACCCCTCATAACCGGCGGCCCTCGCGATCGGCAGCATCCGCTTGGCCGACATCCGACCCTGGGACTTCTCGACACGCTCGGTGACCAGATCAGTCACCGCGTCGTAGTTGTGGGCCCGTTGCGCTCGCGGCGGTGCGTTATCGCCGGCTTCGAACTTCTCCACGACGCGTTTGACGGTCTTGGGCGTAGTGCCGCAGAGGTCGGCGGCACCCCGATACGACCCGACTTGTTGATAGGCAGAAATGATGTCCATGCGGTCCTTCGCAGACTTCAATGGAACTCCCCGGTGGTGATGGTGTGTGGTTGGCACCTTCACCGTCACCATCGGGGCCCACAGTTCCTGATCGACACGACGAACACGGGGTGGGGACTTTTATCTGGCCACCAGCGGGGACCTCTACTTGGCCACCAGGGAGGACTTTGTCATGGCCACGGACACGGTGGTGAGATCCGCCCCAGCGCACCTCACAGGCCCCTGCCACGGCCCACCGACAGCCACACGCCTCCTGCCTGCAGGCGACAACTAGAGGGTAGACAGAACTTTGTCGTGGATAACGACTGCTATCCATGTTTTCGCCGACTGCACTCGGGCGCAGCGTCAACGAAGCCCCACTCCCCTATGACCGTCCATGAGGTCGTTCGCCAAGTGAAGCGATGCCACAGCCAGCCGTGCGGCGTCGGCGTCGCGGCGGGGGCAAGCGGGTGTCCGACACTCTCAGGTCTTTTCGAACTCTGTCCGGCACTCTTGTGTTTCTGTGGACAGATCGGGAGAAAGTCGTCCAGAATCGCTTGAGAGCTCCGAGGTCGGCGACATGTCCCACTCTCCAGATGATCTGGATCGGACAACAGTAATCCGGGAAGAGAGGAGAGCTGCGTGTGCCCGCGACCTTCCTGAGCTAGCCGAACATCGAGTCGCTCCTGGTGGCCGCACGTTACCAGTGGGGCTGCCCGCGACTCCGGGATGACTCGACAGGGCCGGACCCTCGTCCGGAGAGACCTGACCGTGCCGGACTCCCGTCCAGAAGAACCTGACGGTACCGGACCAGAGGGGGGCTACCCGGCCGGAATTTCGTCACAGTGACGTTCCACAGGGTGCCAGTGGGTCGCCACGTGTCTGATCATTTGAAATCAATGGATCGGCAGCGCAGAAGGATACGAGAGGATAGGTAGATGGGAGGGAAAAGTATGAACGAGCCGCACGGCGATCTGGCCGACGACGACACAGCACCGTTGCCACCGATCAGCGACGAGCCGTGGGGGCCGACGGGTGGCGAGCCGCTTCAGCCCTTCACCGACTTCTCATCCAGTTTCGCTGCACCTCCGAGTCGCGATCGGAGTCCAGCCGGCACGTCGCATCGCCGTGCGATCCGGCGTGTGATCGGCGGCGCGGCCGCGGCGATCGTGGCGGTCGGGATTGTCGGCGCCGTATGGATGCTGCGGCCGGACCCGGCCGGCAGTGAGGTCGAGGTGCCAGCCGAAGCGGCCGACAATGGCGATAGCGCAGACCTTGAGCGCCTGCGGGCGTTACTTCCTACCGGTTTCGCCGATGGGGCCTGCCGGCCGGACGCGCCGGGGCCGGACACCGCGGCCCAGATGGTCTGCGGTGCTAACACCGATGCCGGGGGGCCGGCCACAGCGCGATTCTTGCTCGCCGAGCGGGGCGTCGACCTCCAGGTGCTGTTGCGGTCCTCGCTCGCTGGGGTCGACGTGGTGACCTGCCCGGGCCGGATCCAGTCCCCCGGACCCTGGCGGCGCAACGCCACCCCCAACCAGGTCGCTGGAACGCTGATCTGCGCTACGCGCGGCGACCTAGCGACCGTCGCCTGGACAACGGACGAGAAGAACCGCGTCAACGTTGCCACCGGCGGAAAGACTGGACCCACGCTGGCGCAGCTCTACACATGGTGGTCGAGTCACTCATGAGAGCCGTGGATGTACGCACCTTTCTTCGTGACCGCGGCGCGCACCTCGCGGGCGATCAAGGTGGTGAGGCTGCCATCGAGTTCGCCACTCCCCGTGTGCATTACGAAAGCCAGGACACTTGGTCGGGCACGGTGATGTGCTGCCTGGACTGGCGCGCTGAAATCCGCCTAACGGCCCTTGACGCTTCCGGCCAGGCCCCTGACGTCGTGGCAGGTTTCGTCGACTTTCTCGTTCTGCAGCTCGGCAATCAACCGGTGGCCGATGCGCTCGAACTCTACGGCCCGGACGCCGCGGCGTTCGCGGAACTGTTCGAGGATGCATGGATGGCGTCCGATATCGACGAGCGGACGACTTCGCTGCCGGGATGCCCATCAGTGCGGTCCTGCTGGTGCTGCACGCCGGACTAGATCCCGCCCTCGCCCACCATGAGCAACTGAGGCCGTGGGCTGTCTCTCAGGTCGTCAGCACCATGCTGCCGACGACCTCGGGAGTGGTGGCGATGAGGGCCTTCCCCTCCCCTGCGGTGCGGGCGGATACCCGCCACCTGGTCGACGCGGAGCATCTCGACGCCGATTGGCCCCGGGTCGGCTGCGTCTCGATCCCAGGCCACCCGGCCTTCTTCGGCCGCGCGACCGCTTACACCTTCCTCGACGACGCCCGCGCCACGCTCGACGCTGTCCGCGAACAGACCTTCTACATCTCAGTTCCCTAGCGAACCCTGGGTAACGCTTATGGGGTGACGAAGCCCCGACACCTATCGACGGTGATGCCGAGCGCGGTGGTGTACTCAAACGGTGCCCCGCCCGGACTTCGCCACCACCACTCCCCTACCCGCTGAGCGCCTGATGAAGCCAGCTCACGTATGCCCCGATAGCCACCGCTGCTAGGCCGCCGGCAGTGCCCGAACCGATGCTCGCAACACTCGGCGTGCCGCCGACCGGCGCCCAGTGGGCAACCGAATTCAAGTGGGACGGCTTTAGGTCCATATTCCGCGCCGCAGGACCCACGACCACAGTTTTCACGCGCAACGGTGCCGACATCACTTCTCTAGGGGTCATTCTGTCCTCAACGCGGTTGTCGCTAGTCAGTGCGTTCTCTTTGCCTATAAATCAAGCGCCACACGTGTTGTGCACGGGGAGCTGCCGAGGCCGTCCACAGAAGGACTCTGGTGCCCAGGGCGCAGTTCATCCGTTGTTCGTTTGCGCCTTGTGATTCGATGACTGTCAATAACGATGTATGTCGAATCCAGAGGGTTCGGCGGTGGATGCCTGCTGCGTCACGCCGCCACTGCTGCGCGAGCCGCTCACCGAGTCGGCGGCCGTCGGGATGGCGAAGAAGTTGAAGGCGCTCGCCGATCCGGTGCGGTTGCGGCTGTTCAGTGCGATTGCCAGCCATTCCGGTGGTGAGGCGTACGTGTGCGACGTCTCTGGCGGCGTCGACGTGTCTCAGCCTACGGTGTCGCATCACCTCAAGGTGCTGCGCGACGCCGGTCTGTTGACCTCTGAGCCGGGCGTCGTGGGTGTACTACGCCGCGATTTGGAAGCGCTGCATGACATTTCAGCCCTACTCGACCTCAACATCGCGGCCTTGGCGGGGGTGACGGCATGACCGAGACGGTGCGACCTCACCGAACCACTCGGCCTGAGCCAACCCACGGTGTCCCATCACATGAAGCTGCTCGTCGACAGCGGCCTCGTCAGCCGAGACCAACGCGGCGAATGGGCCTACTACCGCGTGAATGCCGAAGCCCTGGACCGCATCGCTGCCGCAGTGTCGACCCATCCGGCGTAACGGGCCGGACCGAATAAGTGCTCGTCATTAGGCGGCAATCGAATCGTGGATCGGGGAGGACCGAGAAGGGCCAGTCGATAGGGGCCCGGTGATGCGGCGTTTCATCTGGTGGTGAGGGCCACGGCGAGGTCTTCTGGAATCGGCATGGGGGTCATCAGCCCGGCCGCAACGCGGCCGGTGTTGCCGACCGGATACCGACCGGTCATCGAGCCGGGAGCGGCGACAATCAGGCTCAGCACCTGTCCCACTGCTTCCCGGCGGTCGTGCTGGCGCAGCGCCAACACCAGCATGGCGGCGTGATTGCAGGTATGCAGCCACGGATCTGGTTGCGACACAATATGAGCCCGCTCCAGATGTCGCCACCGGGTCAACGGATCTGCGGCGGTTTTGGCGGCTGCCATCTCGCTGCGATACACCTGTCGAGCATGCGCATTGATTGAGGACATCGACGTCGCTCCTTCCCTCACGTTCCGTAAATGTGGGTTAAAGAAGGTTCGTCCGCGGCCGGGTGAGCGCGGTCGCGTCGTTGACGTCAGAATGCGTCTCGGCGGGGGCGCAGCAGTCACACCCGTGCTCGTCTTGGGCGCGACGGGTGCTGCCACTGGAAAGCTGAGCCCGGTCGCTGGCCGTAGCGCGGACGGGGTGGGCGGGGTGGGCGGCCCCAAACACGGATCAGACAGCGCCGGTGCCGGTCCGATGTTGATGGCGTGACCGGTGGAGCGCAGAGACGTCGTGGTCACGCCGGGGAGGGTGCCGATGCAGGCGGCCCGGATGACGTTGAGGAGTAGGCGGCCTCGTTGTCTTGTTTCCAAAGAATCGGGAGTAATCAAATCCTGTCTCTCTTCGATGTGGCAGCGCGACGGTCGGTGCGGAGGCGTCCCAGTCCGGGTAGGAAGCGGCCGACCTTGGCGGCGTAGTGGGCATAGGGTTCGCCGTGAAGGCGGTGTAGGTGGGGCTCTTCGATGCGACGTACTTGCGTTTCGATGCCGGCTAGGGCAAGGGCCCAACCGATGAGCGCGACGAGGTTGGGGACCATCAGGGCCAACCCGAATAACGCGACGAGTACGGCGGTGAAGATCGGGTTGCGCACCCACCGGAACGGGCCGCTGGTGACCAGTGCGGTGCGTTCACTCACGTCGACCCCGATCCGCCAGGATGCGCCCAACGCCATCTGCGCACCGAAGGCGGCCAGGATGCCTATCACCGCAAGGACCACGCCGAGCACGTGAACGGGAAAGTGCTGCAGCACGCTCAGGGGCGGTAGGCCCAGCCAGTGCGCCAGCGGGCCCCCGACACCCACGATGAGGTAGCCGATGTCGGTGGCGGTCAGTGCCGACCAGCCCAGGGAGCCGCGCGGTGACAGCGTGCGCCGGTTACCACTGTCACCGGTGCGGTGACGCTGGATGAGGGTGCGCAGCGCCCCGGCGAGCAGCATCATGACCACGAACAGGGCCAGCGCGGCGGCGGCCATCATCGCCCACCCCCCGCAGCGAGTGGCTTGGCGGCGACGCCGAGCAGGTAATCGCCCTGGATGCGGGTCCCTGACCCGAGAATGGCCAAGCCGTGCCGGCCCAACTCGTCGAGGAACTGTTCGGCGGTGAACCGGTCGTCGGTGGGGTGGTCGAACAATCTGCGGTAGGTGAGGCGGTTGAGGGCGTGTGCGGTGACCTCTTCGAAGTAGAACCGTCCACCGGGGGTGAGCACCCTGGCGGCTTCGGCCACCGCGGCGCGCCAATCCGGGATGTGATGAATGATCCCGAAGTCGAACACCGCGTCGTAGCTGTCGTCATCGGCGTTCAGCGCAGCCCGAAGGTCAGTGGCGCTGCCCTGGACCAGGGTTACCCGGTCATCGTAGGAGGCGAGCCGGGCGCGGGCCCGGTCGATCATCGCCGGGTCGAGGTCGATCGCGTCGATCCGTGTGGCGCCGAACCGCTGCAACACCAGCTGCGAGCCGTAGCCCGACCCGCAGCCGATTTCGAGGGCTCTGCTGCCCGGCAGGAGCCGACCGCCGAAGCGCAGCAGTACCGGCACCTCGTAGAACCGTTGCAGCCAGCGCCGAGGCGGCGAGTCGATCAGAGCTGTCTCCGCCCGATTCATCAACACTGCAGACCCCTTTGCACTCAGCGGACGATGGCCCCAGCTGCAGATCCATCGGGTTCCATAGGTGGCATCGCTACTCAACGATCAATGATAACGCTATCATCGTTTTGTGGCGATGAATAGGCCCGGCGCTGATCTCCGCGTTGAACCGCGCTGGGGCGGTGCGGCGCTACTGCGGCCGGGAGTGTTGGCTTTCACCGGGTCGATCGGCACCACCGATACCCACGCTCACCACGCCGTGCAGGTCATCACCGCAACAACGCCTTTCACCGTGCTCGACGAACACGGCGTGCGACACCGCGCCACGAAGGTGGTCGTGCCCGCCGACGCGGCACACCGGGTCGAGGTCGGCGCCCAAGAGGGCACGGTGGTGTTCCTGGAGCCGGAATCCGCACCGGGACGGGCCGCGCAGCTGCGTGCTGTCCAGTCGGGGTGGACTGTTGCCCCAGTGCTGACCAACACCCGTCGGCGAGCGCTGGCCGCGGTGGTCGACGAGCTGATCGCACACCTGACGCCCGCCACTGCCGAATACGGCCCGGCGGCGCGGCATCCCGCCGTCGTTGACGCGCTGCGGCTGCTGCCCGACCTGGTGGCGGCGGGCCCGGTCAGCGGCACGGAACTGGCTGCACGGGTAGGGATCTCGGCAAGCCGGTTGACGCACCTGTTCACCGAGCAGGTCGGCATTCCGCTGCGCCGCTACGTGCTGTGGTCGCGGCTGCGGATCGCGATCACCCGCGTCCAGGCCGGGGATGACCTGACCGGGGCGGCGCACGGTGCGGGGTTCGCCGACAGCGCCCACCTGACTCGCACGACCCGCGAGATGTTCGGTTTGGCGCCCTCGGTGCTGAGCCGGCACGTGTCCTGGGATCTCGACAGCACCGGTTAGCCGAATCGTTCAAGCCCTGCCGCGGCGGTGGCCGCGACGATCAAGGGTATGAGTACGACTTCCACGACATCGATGGCCACCAGCGCGGTTCGGGTGGCGGCCCGCTACGGCTACGTGCCGTTCATGCTGATCGGCCTCAACGGCGTCGCCATTGCACTAACCGCAGCCGGCGCGCCGAAGTATTGGCTGTTGCTCATTCTGGCGGTCGCGATCGCCACGGCGTTCCTGGTGGAGCGGATCATCCCGTATGACCCGAGGTGGAACCATGACCGCGCTGATGGCACCCGCGACCGCATCCACGTCGCGGTCAACGAAACCCTCATCCTGGCCAGCGTCGCAGCCATCCCGCTGCTGGCCGCGATCGTCCCCGCACCCCAGTTGTGGCCGCACAGCTGGCCATTCGTCGCCCAGGTCCTTGCCGCAATCCTGGTTGCGGACTTCGGTATCACCGTGGTGCACCTGGCCAGCCACAAGATCGGCGTGCTGTGGCGCTTCCACGCGGTGCACCACAGCATCACCCGCTTCTACGGCCTCAACGGCCTGATGAAACACCCCCTGCACCAGACCGTCGAAATGGCCGCCGGGGTCGCACCCCTGATCCTGATCGGCCTCCCGGTCGACGTCGCCTCCGCGCTGGCCCTGGCCGTCGCGATCCAGCTGCTGCTGCAGCACTCCAACGCCGACTACCGCATCGGCCCCGCCAAGTACGTCCTGGCCCTCAACGAAGGCCACCGCTTCCACCACCTCAAATGGGCCGGCATCGGCGACGTCAACTTCGGCCTGTTCACCCTGGTATGGGATCACCTGCTGCGCACCCACTCCTATGACCCCGCCCGACAATTCGACTCCAGCCAGCTCGGCATGGCCGCCAAACCCGACTACCCCACCAGCTACCTGCGCCAAATGACTTACCCGTTCACCCGTGGCGGCGGCTGCACCCTCACACCATCCCCGGCTTATGAAGGCGCAGGCGCCGGGATTCCAACCCTGGGCCCAAGTACCGCCGCTAACTAACCTTCATCGCACGAAACGATGCCGAGTTGGATGCGCGATAACCTGCGGCGGCAGGTGTTGAGCCCCTTGTCGGGCGGTGATGATGTCTGGAATGGAACCGTTCATTGCGGTGGGAACGCGAAGTGTCGCCCCACGTAGGCCGCTGTGCGTATCATATCGGCAGCGTCGTGTTGGTGACGAAGGCGTCGCGCACCCAGGAGACCAGGTCGCTCCACAAGCCGGTCACCAACGCGAACCCCACCGCGACTAGCAGGACGCCGCCGAAGATCTGAATTGTCCTGGTATTTCGGCGAAGCCACCCCATCGCGTGGACCGCCCGTGCGGACCCCAACGCCAAGAGAATGAAGGGGATGCCAAGCCCTAGACAGTACGCGGTGACGAGCACCGCGCCGCGGACGATGCTCGCGCCTTCGGTGGCGGAGGCCACCGCGATCACCCCGGTCAGTGTAGGACCTAGACACGGTGTCCACCCCAGCCCGAAGACCGCGCCGAGCAGCGGGGCCCCTGCCATCGTCGTCAGCAACCGTGGCGTGAACCTGGCCTGGCGCTGCAACCCGGGGATGAACCCCATGAACACCAAGCCCATGACGATCGTGATCACCCCGCCGACCCTCTGCAGCAAGGTTTGATTGCCGATGACCGTGGTAGTCAAGCCAAGGATTGCCACGGTCCCCATCAAGAACACGGCAGTGAAACCGGCGATGAACAACGCCGCCGCGCCGGCCACCCGCAGCCGAGCACCTCGACCCGACGCGTCGGCACCTTCCTCGTCGACCCCGACGACAGCGGCCAGGTAGGAAAGGTAACCCGGTACGAGTGGCACCACGCACGGCGACGCAAACGACACAAGCCCAGCCAGCATCGAGACGAGCAGCGCCAGCACGACATGACCCGACATTGCGATCTCGGTAAAACTGCTCATGGGTGGGCCTGCCCGTCACTCACTCACGCGCGCTACGCCGGGACACGCCAACCGCATCCCAAAGACTTGGTACTACGCATAGTAGTAGTACGGTTTTGGGAGTTCCCAAGGCCACAACGCTCGGGGGAACGGGAGCAGGACACGCTCGATTCGAGGCCGCCGTGCGCACTCTAACGTCGATGAACCCCGCGGTTCCCGTAGTTCAGCTGCGTACGTGGTGACGCGTGGCTCCCGCGCCGCCGGGCGGATGCGTCCTGTCATGTGTGGCGCCAGAGTGTCGCGGCGAATCGTTGCGCGCAGTTGAGCGAACAAAACCACCAGTCGCGGTCGTCATGACGGAGGTGGCTCGCCGCAGATCGCGGGTCCACGGCAGCTCGGCACACCGGGTCGGTGGGGTTTTGGGCGGCCGTCAGTGCCAGGGCGTACACCTGCACCGGTGTGGTGATGTTTCGTAAAAGCCTGCGGCCCAGCGGGACCGGCGATAACCCGAGCCGTGCGCAGCTATCTCGGACGGGTTCGGTCACGACCGCCTGTCCCGCACCAGCCAGCGCGGTGATGCGTGCCGTGATATTCACGTCGTGACCGAAATAGTCGCTGTCGCGGTGCACCGCGCTGCCGTGGTGGATGCCGCCGCGTAGGGCGAGGAAGCCCTCCTCGTTGGCGACGCGGTCGGCCAGTGTCAGGATGGTTGCCACCATGTGCTGCGGCTCTGCCGCGCCGAGCATGACCGCATCGCCAATCGTCTTGACAAGGGTGACACCGGGTTTCAGCGAATTCGAGGCGAGGTCGGCCAGACGGCCCGCGAGACTGGCCGCCTGTTGGTCTCCGCACATCTCGGTCAAAACGCTGAACCCGGACAGGTCGACGAACGCGAACGTCGCTTCGACGCTCGGGCCGCTCATCTGTTGGCGCCTAGGTCACGACCGGAAGGTTGGAGCCACCGCCGCGGCGCAGAATTGATCAGCGCGGTCTCCGCCATGTTCATCAACACGATCGATCCTCTCCAGAGGTGGTGGCATCGGGGGCAGCCGGTGGACTGGTTGCAGTCAGCTCGATTCAGCTGCGACGGGCCTCGGGCCGGGTATTGCGTGCCGCAAGTGACCACGGCACTGAACAAGGGCATGGTCCCGGTGGCCGGGCAGCGTCGGGGTCATGCCATGCAGGTGGTGGTTGACGGTTGAGCCGACCCGCCACCAATCAACGGACTCCTGCCGTCACCGCCGTTTGGCGATTACGGCGACCTTTACGCTATCATCGTCGTATGGCGATGACAACTACGGGTTGCGACTCGGCGCGACCGTCCCAGAATCTGTCTCCGGCGGCGGCGCTGTTTCACGGTTTGGCGGATCCGACTCGGCTGGCGATCCTGCAGCGGTTGGCTGACGGTGAAGCCCGGGTGGTGGATTTGACGGGGCTGCTTAGGATGGCGCAGTCCACCGTGTCGGCGCATTTGGCGTGCCTGCGTGACTGCGGGCTCGTCGTCGGGCGGCCCGAAGGTCGGCAGATGTTCTACTCCCTGACCCGCCCGGAACTCATCGACCTGCTCGCCTCGGCGGAGACGCTGCTGGCCGCCACCGGCAACACGGTGGCACTGTGCCCCAACTACGGCACCGGCTCCCGCACAGGCACGGCGAGCGCCACCAGGAAGGCCCGCCGATGAGCGAGGCATGCGGCTGTGGCAACGACGAACCCCGCGGGGGCGACGAGGAGGACCGTGAGCCCGAGCGGCTGTGGCAGATCAAGGAGCTGCAGTTCGCCGCCATTTCGGGGGTGTTCCTGCTGGCAGCCCTCATCGCCGGATTCCTCGACGTCGCCGAGCCGGTCGTCCGCACGCTGGAAGCGGTGGCGCTGCTGGCCGGCGCCTACACCTTCGTGCCGTCCACCCTCAAACGGCTGGCCAAGGGCAAGATCGGGGTGGGCACGCTGATGACCATCGCCGCCGTGGGTGCGGTGATCCTCGGCGAGGTGGGTGAGGCCGCCATGCTGGCCTTCCTGTTCTCGATCAGCGAGGGACTGGAGGAGTACTCGCTGGCGCGCACGCGCCGCGGCCTGCGCGCGCTGTTGTCGCTGGTGCCCGACAAGGCGACCGTCCTGCGCGACGGCACTGAAATCGTCGTCGCCCCAACTGAGTTGCGGATCGGCGACCGGATGCTGGTCAAGCCGGGTGAGCGTGTGGCGACCGACGGCATCATCGGCCACGGCCGCACCGCCCTTGATGTCTCGGCCATCACCGGCGAGTCGGTTCCGGTCGAAGCCGGCCCAGGCGATGAGGTGTTCGCCGGGTCGATTAACGGCACCGGGGTGCTCGAGGTGGAGGTCACCACCACGGCCGAGGACAACTCGTTGGCCCGCATCGTGCGCATCGTGGAGGCCGAGCAGTCCCGTAAGGGCGCCTCCCAACGGCTGGCCGACCGCATCGCCAAACCCCTGGTGCCTGCGGTCATGATCGCCGCGGCGCTGATCGCGCTGGTAGGTAGCCTGCTCGGGGACCCGGCGACGTGGATCGAGCGTGCCCTGGTGGTGCTGGTCGCCGCCTCACCGTGCGCGCTGGCGATCTCCGTGCCTGTCACGGTGGTGGCGGCCATCGGCGCCGCCAGCAAGCTCGGCGCTCTGGTCAAGGGCGGCGCGGCACTGGAAGGGCTGGGCCGGATACGCGGCGTCGCCCTGGACAAGACCGGCACGCTCACCGCGAACCGGCCCGCCGTCATCGACGTGGCAACCACCGGTGGCGCCACCCGCGAGCAGGTGCTCGCTGTGGCGGCGGCCCTGGAGGCGCGCAGCGAGCACCCGCTGGCCGCGGCGATCCTGGCCGCCGTCGATGACGTCATCGCTGCCACCGGCGTAGAGGCGGTGACCGGTGCCGGGCTCACCGGGCGCCGCGAGGGGCGGACCATCCGCTTGGGTCGCCCCGGCTGGCTCGATGCCGGCCCGCTCGCCGATGAGGTAGCGCGGATGCAGCAGGCGGGCGCCACCGCGGTCCTCGTCGAAGACGACGGCCAGGTGATCGGTGCGATCGCGGTGCGCGACGAACTGCGCCCCGAGGCCGCCGAGGTGGTCGCCCAACTGCGCCGCGACGGCTATCACGTGGCGATGCTCACCGGCGACAACCACGCCACCGCCGCCGCGTTGGCCCGCGATGTCGGGATCGAGGACGTGCACGCCGAGCTGCGCCCCGAAGACAAGGCGCGACTGATCGAGCAGCTGCGGGCCCAGCGCCCCACCGCGATGGTCGGCGATGGCGTCAACGACGCTCCCGCGCTGGCCACCGCCGACCTCGGCATCGCGATGGGCGCGATGGGCACCGACGTGGCCATCGAAACCGCCGACGTGGCGTTGATGGGCGAGGACCTGCGCCACCTGCCCCAGGCGTTCAGCCATGCGCGCCGGGCGCGGCGGATCATGCTGCAAAACGTCGGCCTGTCCCTGGGTCTGATCATCGCGTTGATGCCGCTGGCCTTGTTCGGCGTGCTGGGCCTGGCCGCCGTCGTGCTGGTCCACGAACTCGCCGAAATCGTGGTCATCGCCAACGGTGTGCGCGCCGGGCGCGCCACACCGTTGGTCACCGCGCCGGTGGCACGGCCAGCCAATCAAACTCGCGCGGCGGCGGTGCCGTCGTGACCGCCGGCCGCACCGATGCCGGGGCCAGGGTGATTCGGGCGCGGATCACCCTGACCGCCTCGGCGGTCATCGTCGCGGGACTCGATCTGGGACTGAAGGCGTGGGCTGCCGACGCGTTGAACGACGGCAGCTCAACAGATCTCGGTCTGCTCAACCTGCGGCTGGCGTTCAACCCCGGGGTGGCATTCAGTCTCGGCGACACCCTGCCCCCCGCGGTCCTGCTCAGCGTCACCGGCGTGATCGTGGTCGCACTCGCGGTGTTCGCCTTCCGCGTCACGCGCACCGCCGCGCTGCCCGTCGTGCTCGCACTGGCCGCGATGCTGGGTGGCGCGGTGGCCAACCTGGGTGACCGCGCCGCTGACGGGCTGGTCACCGACTACCTGCACACGGGCTGGTTTCCCACCTTCAACCTCGCTGACGTCTTCGTCGTCACAGGCGCCGCCGTCCTCGTTCTGGCTAGTTGGCGCGCCAGCGACACCGCAGACACCGGGGCCAGCGCATGATCCAGTCGTCGATTCTGCCCGCGATCGGCCTGTTCATCGTCACCAACATCGACGACATCATCGTGCTGTCGCTGTTCTTCGCCCGCGGTGCAGGGCAACGCGGGACGACGGCCCGGATCACCGCAGGCCAATACCTGGGGTTTGCGGGGATCCTGGGCGCGGCCGTGCTCGTGACGTTGGGCGCGGGAGCATTTCTTCCCCCGCAGATCATTCCGTACTTCGGGCTCATACCCCTGGCCCTGGGACTGTGGGCGGCATGGGAAGCCTGGCGTGGAAACAACGACGACGATGATGACGACGACGACGCACGAGTCGCAGGTAAGAACGTCGGCGTCTGGACCGTCGCGGCAGTCACCTTTGCCAACGGCGGGGACAACATCGGCGTCTACGTCCCCGTCTTCCTTAGCGTGGGGCCCGCGGCCGTGGTGGCCTACTGCGTCGTCTTCCTCGTGCTCGTCGCGGTCCTCGTCGTCGCCGCCAAATTCGTCGCCACCCGCCGGCCGATCGCCGAGGTCCTCGAACGCTGGGAACACGTGCTGTTCCCGATCGTCCTGATCGCCCTCGGCGTCTTCATCCTGGTCAGCGGCCTCGCCTTCTAGCAGCTGGCCAGCGACCCCCGCCCGCACACCAGCTGAACGCCAAACTACTTGTAATGAAGGAGGTTTCATGCGTAGCGCGAAGCAATCTCTCGCCGTCGTGGCAGCCCTTGTCATCGCGGCAGCCCAGGTCACCGGCTGCACCACGGGCGAGGATGCCGTCGCGCAAGGCGGTACGTTCGACTTCGTCTCCCCCGGCGGCAAGACCGCGATCTTCTACGACCCTCCCTCGACACGGGGCACGATCGGCGATCTCAGCGGCCCCGACTTGTTCACCGACGAACCGATCCGGCTGTCGGATTTCACCGGGAAGGTGGTCCTGATCAACGTGTGGGGCTCTTGGTGTGCGCCATGCCGCACCGAGACCCCGGAGCTGGAGACGGTCTACGCCGAATACCGCGACCGCGGTGTGCAGTTCCTCGGTATCGACGTCCGCGACAACAGAGATACTGCACGCGATTTCGTCACCGACCGCAACGTGCAATATCCCTCCATCTTCGACCCAGCGATGCGCAGCCTCATCACCCTGGGACGCACCTATCCGACCAGCGTGGTGCCCACCACGATGGTCCTCGACCGCCGCCACAGAGTGGCCGCGGTGTACCTCATGGCACTCCTAGCCGAGGACCTGCGGCCACTACTAGATCGGCTGACCACCGAGCGCTAACAACTCGCAGGACGGCAGCCCTGTGGCACAGGCTTATCCACGTTCCGTATATACCCCTTCCGGTATACCCGTCGAGGGCAATGTTTTCTTGTTGTTTCGGGCTTGGCTCGGTCTCCGCGATGGCCACTTATATACCCCCTAGGGTATAGTGAAGGGCTGACGAAAGGAGTCGGCGATGGTCGGCGATGAGGAAAGTATTGCGGTGGTGCTCAACCGGCTGCGACGCGCGCACGGGCAGCTGGCGGGGGTCATCTCGATGATCGAGCAGAGCCGCGATTGCAAGGACGTGGTCATCCAGCTGGCGGCGGTGTCGCGCGCGTTGGACAAGGCCGGATTCAAGATCGTGGCGACGGGTCTGCGCCAATGCCTCACCGAACAGGAACGTGGTGCGGCCCCGCTGATGACCGAGGCCGAACTCGAGAAGCTGTTCTTGGCGTTGGCCTGACGATTGCGATGCGCACCGTCGATGAGTTCACGTTCGCCCAATCCGGCGGCCTGTCGCCGGCAACTGTCGTTGAGGCGCTTAACTGGCCGATTCCGCGGGCGGGGTTCGGGTGAGCGTTCTCATCGCTCTGGCGCTGGGCGTGGTGATCGGGGCGCTTCTTGGCGTGCTCGGCGGTGGCGGATCCATCCTGGCTGTTCCCGCGTTGGTCTATGGGCTTGGACTAGGGATCGAGCAGGCCATTCCGATGTCGCTGATCGTGATCGCGGTGGCCGCAGCTGTCGGGGCGCTGCCCAAGGTGCGCGCCGGGCGGGTGCAGTGGCGGCTGGCTGGCATCGTCGCCGCGGCCGGCATCCCCGCCACGCTGATCGGCAGCGCGATCGGTGAACACTTGCCACAGCCGGTGCTCATGATTGGCTTTGCGGTGCTGATGGTCGTCGCCGGAGCGCGGATGCTGGCCGATTCGGCGAGCACCGGGACCGCTTGCACCGTGGGTGATTCGGGCATCAACTGGCGGCGCTGCGCATCGCTGTCGATCCCCGTCGGCTTTCTGGTCGGTTTGCTCACCGGGTTGTTCGGCGTCGGTGGCGGCTTCGTCATCATCCCCGCCCTGGTGCTGCTTCTCGGTGTGCAGATGCCGATCGCGATCGGCACCTCGCTGCTGATCATCGTCGCCAACTCTGCGGCCGGAGTGCTGTCTCATCTCGATGGGGCCGACATCGATTGGTCGATCACTGGCGCCTTCGTGGCCACGGCGATCGGCGCATCGCTCATCGCTGGGCACTACGGCACCAGAATGAACACTGCCCGGCTGACGCGCTGGTTCGCCGTCCTCGTGTTCGCCGTCGCGACCTACGTCCTACTGGACACCATCGTGATTCGTTGACGCCGGGCATCCGTGTCGTCGACTTCCCGAGCCGTCGTCCCAGCGCGATTACCCAAATACCCTCCCCAGGGTATCCCGGATATCAACACACATGTGTAAGGAGAGAAATCTATGGAAGACAACGACACCGTGGACGTCGACGTCATCGACACCTCGAGCCTCGGGGACCGAAGTTACCTGATCAGCGCCGGCGACACGGCGGTGGTGATCGATCCGCAACGAGACATCGACCGCATGCTCGATGCCGCAAGGTGTCGCGGCGTGCACATCACCCACGTGCTGGAAACCCACATCCACAACGATTACGTGACCGGCGGCCTTGAATTGTCGCGCAGTGTGGGGGCGGAGTACGTGGTGCCCGCCGGCGACGACGTCGACTATGAGCGCCGGCCCGCTCGCGACGGGGACCTGATCAACGCGGGCCGCATGCAGCTGGAGGTGATGCACACGCCCGGCCATACACATCACCACGTCAGCTATGTGCTGCGCGACGCCACCGGCGGTGTCGTGGGAGTGTTCACCGGAGGGTCGATGCTGCATGGCACCACCGGACGCACCGATCTACTCGGCCCCCAACACACCCAAGAGCTAACCCACGCGCAATACCGTTCGGTGCGTCGTCTGGCCGAGACGCTGCCCGACTCCACGCGGGTCTATCCCACCCACGGTTTCGGCAGTTTCTGCTCAGCCACTCCCGCCACCGGTGATGCGTCCACGATCGCCGAGCAGCGCACCACCAATCCGGCGCTGACTCACGACGAACAGGCCTACGTCACGGAACTTCTCGAAGGGCTCTCGGCTTATCCTGCCTACTACGCCCACATGGGAGTGATCAATCAGGCCGGGCCCGCCCCAGTTGATCTATCGCTACCCGAACCGGTCGATCCGACCGAGCTGCGGCGGCGCATCGACGCCGGGCACTGGGTGGTCGACCTGCGCCACCGCACCGCGTTCGCCGCCGGGCACCTCGATGGAACACTCGGATTCGAACTCTCCGGCACCTTCGTCACCTACCTGGGCTGGCTCTACCAATGGGGTGAACCACTGACGCTGATCGGCGACACCGTCGAGCAGATCGCCGACGCACGACGTGAACTGGTTCGCATCGGCATCGACGACCTCCACGGCGCAGCCACCGGCAATGTCGCCGATCTGCGCGCCGCCACCGAATTGCGCCGCTACCGGGTCGCCGACTTCACCGACCTCGCTGACATTCTCGGCAACCACGACGAGGTGGTCGTGCTCGACGTGCGGCAACGCCAAGAATTCGCAGCCAGCCGCATCCCCGGCGCGGTCAACATCCCGCTGCACGAACTGCCCGACCGCATCGACGAGCTGCCCGACGGGCAAGTCTGGGTGCACTGCGCCTCGGGCTACCGGTCCTCGATCGCTGCCTCGCTCCTGGACCGGGCCAGTCGCAGCGTCGTGCTCATCGACGACGACTACAGCACTGCAGACCGACTCCACCTCACCACCACGTGAACCACCCATCACCGACCCCGCGGGGTCCCCGCAAAGGTGACCGGGGTCGGGACGATCAGCTCGCCTTTCACGCCGCACGTTGCTCGACCCCGCCACGATATGAGAGGAGCTACCTGCCATGACCTCGACCAGCGTCACGCCCCTGCCCGGATCGCTATTGTGGTGACATCACCCTGGCCGGCGACACGAATGGAGCCTTCCATGACTCTGACAATCGGGCACACCGCTCCCGATTTTCATGCCCAGACCACCGACGGCCCGATCAACTTCCACGAGTGGATCGGCAACAGCTGGGCAGTGCTGTTTTCACACCCCCGCGATTTCACCCCGGTGTGCACGACGGAACTGGGCTACATGGCACGGATCAAACCCGAGTTCGACCGCCGCAACGTCAAGATCGTCGGCCTGTCGGTCGACCCGTTGGACAACCACACCGCATGGGCGGGCGACATCGCCGAGACCCAAGGAACCGCTCCCAACTTCCCGATGATCTCAGACAACGACTACACCATCTCTAAGGCCTACGGGATGCTCCCTGCCGGAATCACCGGGGATCCGACCAAGCACAGCCCCGCCGAGATGGCGACCTTGCGCAACGTCTTCGTCATCGGACCGGACAAGAAGATCAAACTCGTTCTGGTCTACCCGATGACCACCGGACGCAATTTCGACGAGATCCTGCGTGTGATCGACTCGCTGCAGCTCACCGCCGAGCACAAGGTGGCCACCCCTGCCCAGTGGCGCCCAGGCGAGGACGTCATCATCGCCGGATCCGTCACTGACGACGAGGCCCGACACATCTACCCGGACGGATGGAAGGCCCCACGGCCCTACCTGCGAATCGTGCCCAACCCGATAACACGCTGACGTCGCGCCTTTAGCCCCGCGCATATGCGAACCGGGCCCACAGTGCACTCGGTATCGCCGCCAGCGCCAGCAGGAAAAGCAGCATCAACGCCGCCCTGGCATCAGGCCAAGAGGCCGCTTCACAGGCAGGATACGGGCGGTGCGATCATCAGCCCGGCCGTGAGGGCAGGCCCGAGAAGGACCGCACCCATCACCAGGGCCAGACCCGTGCGGGCGGGTGTTCGGTTGGGCGGGAAGAGGAGTCGCTCGATCCGCTGCGTCACGGCCAGCCCGGCGGCGCCCAACGCCGCCACGGGGGTGGCTAGGGGCGCATGGGGAGATGATGAGGTCGGGGATGGCAAGATCAAAACGAGCAGGGCATCGACCACGGTGTCGGCACTGTGGCGGCGGGCGGCTGCGTCATCGGCGCACATTTCCAGGAGACGGGCAACCTCGGCCGCGCCAGCGGTGAACAGCCGCACGCGGGACAAGACCTTGCTCAATGCCCCGGTCAGAGCCAGAACCAGATGGTGACGTCCGATCAAATGGGCGCGTTCATGGGAGATCACCGCGGCTCGCTGGGCGTCATCGAGAACGTCGAAGGCCGCCCGGGTCATGACGATGGTGTGGGGGCGACTGGCCAGGCAGTACACCCCGCGCCGGTCGCTATCAATGACGAGCGCCCCGCCAGGCCCAAGTGGAGTGTCCCCAGCAGCGAGTCTGACGGCCCGGACGTGATCGACGCCGCCCCGATGGGCCCGGTGTAGAACGTTCACGGCGCGAGCGGCGAGCACCAGCACCGCGACAGAGCCCATCACCGCCAAGACCACAAATGTGACCTGCAGCAGATCGCCGTACCCGCCGCGGGCGATCAATCCAAGACCGGCCACGCAGCCCGTCAGCACGGAACCAATCTGACCCCAAGAAACGACGATCTGATAGGAGAACAACGCCAAAGCGCCCACCCAGGCCACCACGACGGTGGCCATCACCGCGAGCCAAGCGCACACACCAAGGCGGGGTGCGGCACCGTTGCGAGTGGCGCGCGAGAGCAGTCCCGGTCCCAGCACCGTCAGGGACACGGCGTAGACGAGCAGACACACGGCAATGTTCACGTCGTCGTCATACCCTGCCGCGACGACGAAGGACGTCTTCGAGTCCCGCCAATTCCTCCGGGCTCATCTCTCCCACGAAGTGCGTCAGCACAGCTGCTGTTTCGTGTTCGCCGTCACTGAGGGCTTCGCGCATCAGCCCGGCGATGTGTTCGGCGTGGCTCAATACGGTGCGGTAGCGAAACGCCTTGCCCTCACGCTCGCGATGCAAATGACCCTTGCGGTGAAGATTCTCCATCGTCGACAGCACCGTGGTGTACACGATCGCACGGTCGGTGCGCAACAGTTCGAAAACCTCCCTGACCGTGCCCTGCCCGCCCACCGACCACAACCGCGCCATCACCACGGTCTCGAGTTCGCCGAACACCCGCACACCATCACCTACCTAATTGCCTACTGCGACTGAGACATCTCCTTGAAGCGGGGGGGGGCGGAAGAACGGTGCGCTTTCCCTGTCACCGCTCGCCGCAAAGGGACACCGGTTACATCTCCCCGGTGCAACACGGGCACGGTTCCTTCATGTCCATGTCGGCGCAACACGTGCAGTTGTCCATCGGCATCGCCATCATGGCCTCGTCGCAACACCACATCAACGGCTTCGCGCCGCCAGCGGTGTAGGTGACCGCCATGGGGTCGCCGCCGGTGACATCGAAGTAGATCTTGCCTGTTGAGGTCTGGCCTCGTGCCAGCGTTGCGCCGGAAATGCCCTGCGCGCTTGCCACTTGCCAGAGCACCGGGTAGCTGCCCCCGTCATTGGTTGCGTTGAAGTTAGGAATGATGGGTGTAGCGGTCCCGGAGATCGCCGTGACCGCACCGCGACGGCGTCGATCCGCGAGTTTCTCGCCGATACGACTCTCCAGACATATCCGATGGCTAGGCATTACACCGGCAAGAACAAGGAAGGGCTGGAGGTCCTGGCCGCTAACCAGAACGTGGCCAATCCTTTTGACCTCTCTCCTCAGGCGTTCGGTGCCGTGTTCAACCGGGTGCGCCGGTTCTATCAGCTGTCCCTCGTCGACTGCGGACCCGAGATCGAGCATCCCGTCATGCAGTCGGTGCTGAGCCGAGTCGATTCGCTGATCATCGTGGGCACCATGAACTTCGACGGTGCCGCCGCCGCGGAGACCACCATCAAGTGGCTTGCCGCCCGCAGCGAGTACCAGGGGCTGCTACGCCGGTCGGCACTGGTCCTCAACGACGTATACGACAACGCGGACAAGGACATCCTGGCCAAAGTGCGCGAAACGATCGGCCAGGCCGTCGGCGGGACGACGGTGATTCCGTGGGATCCGCACCTGCGTGACAGCGCGCAGCTGGACTTTCCTGCGCTGCGTCGCCGCACCCAGCTTGCCTACATCGAGTTGGCGGCATGGCTGTCGCAGGGCTTTCGTAGTGGGCGAACGGCGCTGCGGTGACTTCGACACGAGACGCCGCGCTCAGCACCGGCACGGCAGAACAAACGGAGCAGCTTCGCCAGGTGCTGGTTGCGTTGATGGTCAACGACATTCAGATCGCGATGCGTCTGGACGCCGCTGCTCCGATTGGAGTCCAGACGCCGGCTCTGGTCGACGTCCTCAATACCCGCCTGGCCGAGCTTGGCCATCAGCGCCTGTCGGTGCGCCCCACCGATACCAAGACCGCACGGGGCCGGTGGGCGCTGTGCTGGGTCGACGGCACACCACTCAAGCCGAAGCGCTCCCTGAGTGAGCAGGGAGTGTTCGATGGGGCCACGCTGTGGCTGCGCTTCATCGACGACACCGAAACGCGGCTTCCGGTCATCGAACACGTGACCAGTGCCATCCCTGCGGAACTGCGCAAGCGCTGGCCATCGGTGACGCCGCCCTGGGCCGCCCGCGTGGGGGTCGTCCTTGTCGCAGTGGCGATGGCGCTGGTTCTCGCACTGTTGCTGCGGTGGCGTTACGGGCACGACGACGCGCTGGCGAGCTTGGCTGCCGGTGTCTGCGCCCTGGTGCTCATGATCGCGGCGACCGTCACTGGTATTCGGTCCTCGCGCAGCCGACGAGCTGCTGGCGATCTGCGCAACGTCGCCCCCGATCGCGCGGAGACGATCAACGCCGAGTCGTTCGTTGCGGACACCCTATTGGTGTTGGCCGCAGTGACGACGACCGTGGCAGCCGCAGCCGCGATCCCTGGGCCACTGGGCGCTGTGCATGCCGGACTCGGCGCAGCGATCCTGCTGGCGGCCGCCATCCTGGTCATGCGGTTCACCGGGCGCCACGTCGCCCTGTGCACTGCGGTGGTGGTCCTTAGCGCCGCGACGTTGACCGCCGGCGTTCTTCGGATGCTGCTGATGACTTCTGCGGTCACGCTGCTGGCGTCGATGCTTCTCGTCTCGCTAATCTGCATCAAACTGGCACCGGGCTTCGCCCGCACGCTGGCCAACCTGCGGTTGCCGGTGTTCCCGTCGTCCACCGGGCGGTGGATCTTCGAAACCCGGCCCGACCTCCCCAGCGCCGTGGTCGTCCCCAGCGGCAGGGCTCCGGCCCTGGACGGCCCGGAGTCAGTCCGCAGTGTCATCATCTCGGTGGACCGCGGTCATAGCTTCCTGACTGGACTGCTCGCGGGCTTCGGCACGCTGCTGCTCATCTGCGCCACCGCGCTGTGTGATCCACATATCGAAAGGCGTTGGCTGCCTCTGGTCGTCGCCGGGACCAGCGCCGCGGCCGTTCTACTGCATGCCCGTTCCTATACCGACCGGCGTCAATCAACGCTGCTGGCGGTCTTGGCGGTCGGTGTGGGGCTTGCGGTCCCGGTACGCTTCGTGATCGAGCTGTGGAACACCCCGGCGCTGCTGATCGGATGCGCCGTGCTGCTGGTGCTCACCGCCGGCGGGCTGATACTGGCGGCGATTATCCCGTCGCACGTCTACAGCCCGATGTTCAAGCAGATCGTGGAATGGGTCGGCTACTTGCTCCTGGTCGCTCCGTTCCCGCTGGCGTTCTGGCTCATGGGCGTGTTCTCCGCGATCCGGTACCGCTCATGAGGGCCGTCAACGTTTTTCGCGCGACATCGTGCACCGTCGGGGCGATGCTGCTGGCGCTTGGGCCCGCGCTGGCCACCGCTCCGTCCGCCGGTGCGGTGAACCCGCCAGTGATCGACCCTGGCGCCCTGCCAGCCGATGGTGATCCCACACCACCGGAGCCCATGAAGCAGGGGGCGTACTGCCCGCGCGTCGGCACGCTCCCCGACACCGATTACCGCGTACAGCCCCGCTACATGGACATGCTCGACCTCGCCGACGCGTGGCAGTTCGGTCGGGGAGCTGGCGTCAAAGTGGCGGTCATCGACACCGGCGTCAACCCACATCCGCGCTTGCCCAACCTCATTGGCGGCGGGGACTACGTAGTCGACGGCGGCGACGGCCTGCAGGACTGCGATGCGCACGGCACGATCGTGGCCGCGCTGATCGGTGCGGCGCCAGCAGACGGCAAGACGCCGTTACCGCCCGCACGTGAGACACGGCGACCCGAATCCGTTCCGACCTCTGAGGCACCGCCGCCACCCCCGCCGCCACCGCCGCCGCAAACGGTGATCGTTCAGGTGCCTCCGCCTCCGCCTCCACCGCCACCACCGCCGCCGCCGAATGCTCCGCCGGCGTCCTGGGAGCAGAGCACCGGTGGCGCGTTGCAGGTGCAGCTGGTGGATTTCCCCTCACCGCTACCTGCCCAGCCACCGCCACCACCGCCCGCACCGGTCATCCCACCGCCGGACGCTTTCAGCGGGATCGCTCCGGACGCGGAAATCATCTCCATCCGGCAGTCCTCACAGGCCTACAGCCCGGAGAACTCGTTCGGCAACGAGGACCCGGTGACCCGCCGCAAGGCCGGCGACATCGAGTCGATGGCGCGGGCGATCGTTCACGCCGCGAACATGGGCGCGCAAATCATCAACATCTCCGAGGTGTCGTGCATGAGCGCCCTCGATGTGATCGACCAGCGCGCACTGGGAGCCGCGATCCGCTACGCGGCGGTGGATAAGGACGTCGTGATCGTCGCTGCCGCGGGCAATACCTCGAACAAGGACTGCAAACAGAACCCGATCTACAACCCGCTGCAACCCGACGATCCCCGCGACTGGGACGGCGTCACCACGGTGGTGACCCCGGCCTGGTTCTCCGACTATGTGCTGACCGTGGGAGCTGTCGACGCCGACGGTAATCCGCTGGCCGACTTGAGCATGGCCGGTCCGTGGGTGTCGATCGCCGCACCGGGGACCAACATCGAGAGCCTCTCCGCTCGAGATGACGGACTGATGAACGGTGTCGAGGGCCAGGACAAGCAGCTCGTCTCGCCGGCAGGGACCTCATTCTCGGCTGCGATCGTGTCCGGTGTGGCCACCCTAGTCCGACAGAAGTATCCCGATCTGACGTCTCATCAGGTGATCAACCGGTTGATTCGCACCGCCCGCCCGCCCGCTCGCGGCGTCGACAACCAGGTGGGTTACGGCATCGTCGATCCCGTCGCGGCCCTGACCTACGACCTTCCCGATGGTGATCCCCGGCCGCCGGAGCGCATCGCCGAATCGCTGGTGCTTCCGCCGCCGCCGACCGAGCGTGACATGTCAGGGGTGTGGATCGCGCTGAGTGCAATCGGAGGCGTCGCCGTGCTGGCGGCGGGGGCTGTGGGAGTGGCAGCAATCGTGCGAGGTAGGGGGGCGCAGTGAGGTCAACGTTTCCGCTGGGATTGAACCTGGCGTGGTGGCGAGTGCTGCTGGCCTTCATGGTGACCGTGGCCCTGCTGGGCATCGGTACGCACCTGTGGCACGGCCCGGTCGCCCTAGCCGCACCGATCACGTTGGCGGTCATCTTCGCATGCCTGCTGTTGCTGACCTGGCGTCACGGCACCCTCGGCGCGCTGCTGGGCCGGCGGCTTACCCGCCGCCGTGCCGACACATCAGTGGCTGAACCGGTGATCTCGCACCGCCTGCGGTGGACCACTGAGGAAGTCGCGATCCGTGGTGACGAGTTTGAAGCGTTGGCGGTCGTGGCTGTCGACGGCCCGTCGCACAGCCCTTCTGTCCTGGATCAACATCAGGTCCAGTCGGCAGTGCTGCTCCCAGTCGAGGTCGTCGCCCATGCGCTGCACCAGTTCGATGTGAACCTCGCCGGCATCGACATTCACAGCGTTGGGCGCCGCCGGGCAGGTGAGGCCCACCATCACTACGCCACCACCTACAGCGGAATCATCTCCGACTACGCCGCGGTGGGTGCCCGCCAGACGTGGTGTGTGCTGCGGCTGCGCAGCGTCGACAATGCCGGCGCGATCGCCACCCGCGATTCGGTGGCGGCCACATTGGCGGCATGCGCGCGACGGCTCGCCGTCGAGCTCAACGCTCATGGATGCCCGTCCCGGCTCGTCGACGCCGCCGAACTCGCCGAGATCGACGAGGCGTTGACGGGGCCGCTGGGCAACGACCCCCAGGCGCACTGGTCCGGGCTGGTGCACTCGGCGGGGGTGGTCTCCAACTACTGGATCTCGCCGCCGGACATCACGACCGCCACCCTGGATCGGTTGTGGTCACCCGATACCGACGCCACCCTGACCTCGATTCAGCTGCGTTCCGCCGCTGATGGCGGCGTCGCCGTAGGCGCTCTGGTCCGCTACGCCACCGCGGGGAAGCTCAAGGAGGCACCGCTACGAGGCCTGAATCCGATGTCCGGACAGCACGACCGCGCCGTGCGCGCGACCGTTCTGGACCCTGCACTGCCCGAGCTACGGCTGCCGCACCGTGTGCTGGGGGACAGCGAGGTTCTTCGCGCGCCGATCGGCGGGACGGGCATTCTGGTGGGCACGACCGCGACCCGTCATCCCATGCTCGTTCCCCTTGGCGATGCTTGCCCCGGCAAGCAGTCCTCGGTGACCGTCGCCGGCGAGCTGGCGCTGCTGATGCAGATCGCGATGCGCTCTGCGGCCATCGGATATCTGGTGGCCGTGGTGTCCGATCAGCCAGCGCGGTGGCGTAACGCGTCTGCGGCGGGGTTGCGCGTGGTGCGAGACCTACCCGACACGCTGCCTGACGGCGGCCGCGCGATGATGGTGGTCTATGACCTCGCGAGCACTCCTGCCGTGCATCCCAGCGCCGCGATCACCGTCCGAGCGGTGGAGCGGGGAACGGCCAGCGTCGCTGACGTCCACCTCGAACAGGACTCCAACAGCACTGCGGTCATTCGCACCGCGGACTTCCGGTACCGGCTGCACATCGACGTCCAAGCGGAGCGCAACCTCATCGCTGCCGTGACCCGTCGAGTGGCGTGACCGGCCCGCCGCCAACACAATTTTCAGAAGGGATCCTCCGGCGATGACGAGCACACAGGCTGCCACCGACGCGGCACGTAATGCGATGGCCAAGGGCTTGCTGGCGTCGGGCATCAGCGTCGATGGCGTCATGGCCGGCAGTAACCCGGCGGTGGCCGCTGAGATGTTCAAGAAGGCCACTGTGCTCGACCCGGGAATCTGCGATGCCTGGCTTGCCCGCATCGTGGCCGGCGACGACAGTGTCGACGTCGTGGCAGCGGCGTGGGAGGCCCGCGAGTCCTACGGCTGGGAGATTCACCGCCTCAATCTGCGCGGAACATCATTTCGGCCGATGGTCTCGGATGGGCTCTTCCTGCGCCTGGAGATCACCTCCCGCGACGCGCTGCGCTCCGCGCTCGCCGTGGCGCTGATACGGGAGAACCGTTTCGCCCAGGCCAATGCGCTGCTCTCCGAAGAGACTCCCAAGGATCCGTTCGACGCCGACGCACACGCCTATGCCCATGGGTTGCTGCACTTCCAAGCCAAGCGGTGGCCCGACGTGCTGGCGGCGTTTTCCCCTGACCGGGTGTGGCGGATGCCCATTTACGGTGCGGCGGCCTCGGCCATGGCCGCAACGGCCCTCGCCTCGCTTGGAGTGTTCGAGGACGCCTACCGGCGTGCGCAAGAGGCCGTTAACAGCGACCTGGCCCCCGGTGCCGCGACCGTGGCGCTCTACACCCAGGCGATGTGCCTGCGGCACCTCGACAAGGCTGACGACGCCAATCAGCTGCTGCGGCGGGTGTATTCAAGGGATTCTCAGTTCGCCCTGGCCCGCCAGGCGCTCGACGACCCGACCATGCGCCTGGTGCTGACCAGCCCGGAGGCGATCGAGTCCCGCACAAATCCGTGGGATCCCGACAGCGCTCCGTCACCGGAAGCTGCTGAGGCGGCCAAGCATTCGGCCGAAGCAAGTGTTCTGCTCGCCGAAGGGGACGCGGAGCTGAACGCCATGCTCGGCATGGACGCGGCCAAACGTGAGGTCAAGCGCATCCGGTCCACCACAAAGGTCAATCAGCTACGCAGCAAGGCGGGCCTTCCCGTACCAGTCAGCTCGCGGCACACCCTACTTCTGGGCCCGCCCGGCACCGGCAAGACGACGGTCGCCCGCTCACTCACCAAGCAGCTCTGCGGACTCGGTGTCCTGCGCCGCCCCACGGTGGTCGAAACTCGACGCTCGAAGCTTCTCGGCCGGCACATGGGCGACGCAGAAAAGAACACCGAAGCCGTGGTGGAGGGCGCGATGGGCGGTGCGCTGTTCATCGACGAGATGCACAACCTCTACGAGACCGGCTACTCCGGCGGAGACGCCTACGGCACAGCGATCCTGGAGACGCTGCTGCCGTACCTGGAGAACGACCGCGCCCAGTTCGTCGTCTTCGGCGCCGGCTACCCCAACGCGATGGACCGCATGCTCACCGCCAACCAGGGCTTACGCCGACGGTTCCCCACGGTGATCCGCTTCGAGTCATACAATCCCGAAGAACTGTGGCAGCTCACGCAGCTGATGGCCGCTGAGTACAAAGACGTCCTCGCCGACGACGTCGAAGCCACACTTCGCCCGGTGTACGAACGGTATTACCTGCAAGAGAACAAGTCACCCGACGGCGACGTGATCCGCGGGACGGACTGGCTGGGTAACGCAGGCTTCGTCCGCAACATCGTGGAAAAGGCACGCGATCACCGCAACAACCGCGTCGACAACGAGGACCTGGACTCCCTCCTGGCCCAAGACGAACTGCTGACCGAGGCACAGCTGCTGCCTTTCCAACAGCTCATCGCCGAAGACATCGCCGAAGGCGTCGCGGCCGCAGTGTCCGATGCCCAAGACGACCAGATCCTGTAGTCGGGCGCGGCCACACGCGCAGGCTCCTGTCAGGGAATCATCGCAGGTCAAAAGCGGTCCGGCCGATTCGCTGCACGGTCGTTTCCTACGGTGAAGCTCATCCGCACGACACCCGCGCGGACCGGATGAGAAGGACCCCAGCCATGGATACGATCACTACCGACCCGAGCATCTTCGTCTTCGACATCGCGCCGAGCCGCCTGATGCCCATGAGCGCGGATTACTACCGCGAGTGCCAGATCGCCGGCGCGGGCAGCGTCGAGGTCGAGCTGCACGACCACAGCGTTGTCATCGTCTCCGCTACTCGCTACCTGCCGGCCGATGCTGATGTGGCGGCAGTCGTTGTCAACGACGTGTTGCAGGTGCTCTGCACCCGCACCGGCCGCGACGCGGTCATCATGCGCGAGTTCACCGACTGGACCGCCTACACCGTGCGGCGGTCGACACGGTGAGGGAAGTGACGTTGTGAGCGACCTCAGTCCCGAGGACATCGCCCTCCTGGAGGCTCAGGTGCCGGTGGGCCTTCTCATGTCGGCCGACGAGACGATGCGCCTCGTGCGCGTGACCCGAGGTGTCGTCGAGGCGCACGTGGGACGTGCGGCCGAGTCGGTCACCACCGCTGACGGGCTGGTCTTCTGGTTCGACACGGCGGCCGACTGCCTGGCGGTGAATCGGATGGCCACGCTCAACCTGCTGGCGGTGTCGGAGTTCTCGCCCCGAACAGTGCCGCTGCTGCGTGGCCAGGTGTTGATTACAGGTCAGCTGGGCGGCCAACCCGATGGCCTGACGCACCCGCAGATGAAGGCGTTGCGTCGGGAGCCCGGCCCCGTGTGGTGGGTGAACTGGGTGATGCACGTGCGGGTGGAACGCGATGAGCAGCGACGCCGTCGGGTTTGACCCACTTGCAGTGTCACAGCAGAGTGTGGTGGCGGGCGTGTGGTCTGCTGGCCGTAGGGCATGTGGTGGGTTATCTTCGAGTCAGCGTGGTCCACGCTGAACCTCTGATGGCCGTTCCCATGCGCGGTCACGACGAGAGGCAAGGGGGCAACTGTCTCGGATCGTTGGTAAAAGTCCCGTCCTTCCCGGGCATCGATGGTCGCTGGGGGCTCGATGCGCCGGGGCAATTGACGAGGACTGACTAATGACTCTCAACAAGGGTTTCAAGAAGCGGGTTCGCGCACGCGCCAGCAAAACCGGCGAATCCTACACCGCTGCACTGCAACACATGCGCAACGAGTCCGCATCGGCGCCGACGTCAGGACCCGGCCCCGACCACCTCGGGCGCATCGATCCGAACTTTCTTGACGCGCTGGCCGCGGAACGGATTCCCACGCCCCAGCCGATTCGAATCGCGGTGGCGCAAGCCAATTCTACGTCCGACCCCCGTGATCGAACCGCGTTACGCGAATCCGGTCGAGTTATCAGGTCCCTGATGGATGAGGCCCATGAGCAGGGAGCGGTGTTGATTCATTTCGGCGAAGGCACCCTTTGCGCTCCGGGTAAGCGAATCATGTCCAGCGACCCGGACCGGCTCACCGATGCTGATTGGTCGCGTTTCGACTGGGTTGCTCAACGACGTGAGCTTGAGCTGATCGTAAAACATGCCGCCAACTTGGGGTTGTGGACGGTCGTTGGTGCAGTCCACCAACTCTCGGCACCTCGCAGGCCGCACAACAGCCTCTACGTGATCGATCGCCATGGGCAGATCGTCACCCGGTACGACGAGCGGATGCTGTCGTTCACAAAGGCCAGCTATATGTACACCCCTGGCTCCGGTCCGGTGACCTTCGATATCAATGGCGTTCGATTCGGGTGCGCACTGGGCATGGAGTCGGTCTATCCGGAAGTCTTCATGGCCTACGAGAAGACCGACGTGGATTGCGTACTGTTTTCCAGTCATGGCCCAAATGCATCATTTTCCGTGCAGGTCCAAGGCCACGCCAGCACCAGCAGCTTCTGGGTCAGCTACGCCACCACATGCTCGACCGAGGAGAGGGACGCTGCTGGCGTCGCCGGCCGCGACGGTTACTGGCTAGCTCGCTGCACCGGAGATCAGCCAGCGATAGCGTTGGCCGAGATCAACGGCGACGAACAGAACTTCGCTCGCCCGTGGCGACGCAAAGCGCGCGGTGACTCGCTTTGGCCGGTTCCAATCTCATCGAGGATGACCCCCTTGCAGCCCGGGACACGTTCTGACTAAGCGTCGGGTTCGACGACGTCCACCTTGACCACCCTCCAGCCATCCCCGCCGTGGGTTCCTTTCCGCGACCCGGGGGGCGGCTCTCAGAAAGCGTCAACACCGGTCATTGCTGGCAAGGATGGTGTCCGCTTCGACGAAGTAGTACTCGGCGTAGCTGCGCTCGATAGCGGTGCTGCCCGGCTCCAGCAGGACGGTGGCGGCGCTGTCTCGCGCTGAGAGCGCGTATTGGGTGCGGCGGTGGCTGGTGTCGGAGTTGACGGCGCTGTGGATGTCTGCGCGAGCCATGGCCAGGGCTTGGCTTGTCGACATCGCGGCGGCATGGACGACAGTGCCGGTCATGAGCGGTTCCTTCCTGACACGGGCGGGGGAGCATCATCGGGGCTGGGACGGCTGGCGGGTTGGCGCTGCGGACGGGGATTAGACGAGACGGGCGCTGCCGGAAGCTGGGTGGTGCCCGACCGCCGCCCGGCCGGCACCTGCTGCTGGGTAGTGCCGTTGGGGCGCTGGCCGTCGGGGGAACCGAAGTTCGGGAACCGCTGGTCTTTCCCGGATTTCGCGCTTCGCCCGCGCACCTTGGAGGCTGCGCCCATCGCGACAGCCGCCGGGATGGCCACTTCGGGAGCTAGCACGGTCGCTCCGGCCTCTGCCGCCCCGGCAACACCGGCTGAGCTGCCCGCAGCCCCTCCGGCTGATGCTGCGCCTCGGGTTGCGGTGGTCGCCCCTAGACCCGGTGGGCGAGTCGCCTGCGTTGGAGCGTTAGGCGGGCGCATGTTCTGACTGGTGGGTCGTCGAGCTGGTCGACCGGCGGCAGGTCGGCCCGACACCGGCGCGTGGGTCGATCTCTGACCCGCTTCGTCGTCGGTGACGGAGGAACCGGAGAACCGTTCCCGCGCCCGACCTCCGAGGTCGCGACCCTGGGTGACGGCGTCCTGGCCGCGCTTGTAGCCGGAACTGCCGAAGTGCACCGCCTGCTGGACGGTGTGAACGAGGTCTTGCCGGGTGGTGTCGTGCAGCAGTTCCCTTTTCAGCCACCAAAACACTCCGGTGGCCACCGCCGACCACAGCGCGACCAGAACGAGCATGGCGACTGGGCTGGTCATTCCGACCTGGGATGCGAGTCCTCCTGGCGTGACGGTCTTGAGGATGAGCAGGGCGGCCACGCAGGTGTAGAGCACGTAGACGAACACCAAGAAGGCGTGGCGGAAGAACTGTTCGAGCCGGCGGCGGGCGCGTCGGCGGGGTGCGCCGTGGATCATTGCCGGGCCGGCCGCGAAGATCGCCATGATCGCGTTCATCAGCGCCGCACCGCACACCATGATGTAGCTGTAGGTGACGTACAGGACGAAGATGGCGAAAAACAGTCCCAGCACACCGAATCCGGCGCCGAGGGCGAAAATACTGCCATCTATGCTCTGTGCATACTGCAGCGCCTGGGGTGCTCCGCAGCCCTCCATGGCGTGAGCGGGTGCGTCGCGGACACCGCTCATGATCGCTGCCGACCAGTCCTGGCCGCAGCTGCCGATGGAGTCGACCGTCATGCCGAAGTTCCAGATTTGCAGGGGCGCACGAAGCAGTGCATCGGCCAGGACATTGGTCAGGTGGCCGAGCTGGGCGGTGGCGCCCCCGCTGGCGATCGGGCCGTTGTTTGCAGCTGCTTGGGCGACACCGAATCCGAGCGTCCTAGCCTGGTTGAGCAGGCCATCGTCGCCGGTCAACTCGCCGAGTGGATCTCTGGTCAGCCACAGACCCAACATGCCAATTGCGAAGGCACTCAGTATGATTGCTGCGCCGTGGCCTCGCCGTCCGTGCCACAGGATGTGGAAGGCACCGACGGCGATGCCCAGCGCTAAACAGATTTCGAAGAACCGGAGATCGACGAGCAACTGCCGCAGAGCTTCGAGGATCGGTGCGAACCAGATCGCCAGCCAGTACAACCAGGTGCTCGACATCGCGAACTTCAACAGCCACAGCACCGCGGCGATCATGAAGATGTACACCGAGGCCTGGGCCTGCATCCAGCTGGCGACGGTTTCATGCGTCAGCCCTGAGGTGATGGCGTGCGCTCCCCAGCGCACCCACGAACCGGGGTCGATGACGCTGACGTCCGGGCCGCCCTTGGTCAAGGCTTCCATGGTTTCGACGGTGGACAGGTAGTAGGCGCCCACGGGCACTCCGTAGCTGTCGGTGATGCCCGTCCAGTTCAGCGCCGCCGACATGGTGGCCGCGGTGGCACGTGGCGCCGCAATCAACGCCCACAGCGCGAGCAGGTGGGTGGTCAGCCAGAAGGTCAACACCTGCCGCAGCCGAGGGTGGACGGCAAGCTCGTATCCCACCCGCTCGGCGAATGCGTGGGTAGGGGCGGGGCGCATGGCGAGCGTGGCGGTGCTCATCACGCTGCGTCCTGATCGGGGGTGGTGTCGTACGCCCTGTGAAGGCGCTCATCGGACTCGCGGGCGATGCGGATGGCGCCGAGCCGGCGGAACTCATCGACCATGAAGGCACGCCCCTCCAGCTCACCACGGTCATGGCGCACTGCGGCCCCGTCGTCGTCGAAGTCTTCGTCGAACGCCGTGGGGTCTCGCATCTGGTCAGGCGGGGGTTTGGCCAGAAAGAAATCCTTGAACTCCGGATACTCGTCGAGCGGCAGTCCGACGCTGTCGGCCACCGCACGGGCAATAGCCTCTTTCTCGAATGGGACGATCAGCTGTTGGGTGATGAACTCGTCACCCATCAGCGCGAGGTCCAAGGGTCAGACTCACGATTTCGAGGAAGGCGGCGGGTCGGCCTTCCTCTACGACGTCGAACACCTCGTCACGAACAATCACGTAGTGCAAGACCTGGTCGACCCCATGTACGTTCAGCTTCCCGGCGCGCAGCAGACCGAGGCGCGGGTCGTCGGGCGCGACCCACTGACCGATCTGGCGGTCCTTCGCGTAGACCCGCAATCTGCTCAGCCACTGACGATTTCGCCTGAGGGAGCTCGACTTGGCGAACTCTGCTTCGCATTCGGCAGCCCACTCGGCGAGTTCCCAGAGAGCATCAGCATTGGCATTGTGAGCGGCCTGAAGCGGAGCCTTCCCACCGGCGACAAGCAAGCGATCTTTGACGTCATCCAGACGGATGCGGCGATCAACCCGGGGAACTCCGGCGGACCGTTGGTGAACGTTGACGGTCAAGTTATCGGCGTGAACACGGCAATAGTCCCCGAGGCTGACGGCATCGGCTTCGCCGTTCCCGCCGACACCGTCGCCGAGGTCGTCCACGAACTCATCACCTACGGAGCGGTCGAACGCGCGTCGCTCGGAGTGAGCGTCGCACGTCGGGTCGTCGACCGCGCACCCGGTGGCCATGCTCTCGTGGTGACCGCTGTTCGCGATAATTCAGCAGGCACCTTCGAACCCGGTGATGCCATAGTCGCTGTCGGCGATCGCGACATCCACTCCCAGAACGATTTACTGCGCGCATTGCGGCGAGACGTCGCCAACAGAAAAGTCACGGTCGTGGTCCTGCGTGGTGACCACGAAGTCTCGATCGAGTGTCGGCCACGCAGCGTGCGAACTTTCGGCTGATCGAAGACAAAGATCATCGACCTCTTCGAAGTGCCACCCCGATCCGGCAATGCATGCACCATCGAACGTTCCATCCCACTTCAAGCATGTCGGAGGTATGTAACAGTTGCTCATGGTCCCCACTGGCGAATGCCCTCATGATTCAATTCGCGCAGAGATCCAACAGATCCTGATCGACCACCCCCGCACCCGCTATGCCAAGGTGCTGCTCGGCATGCTGCGCGGGCTTACCGACGCCGAAATGGCGAAAGAGGCCGCCGAAGCAGGGGAACCGATCAGTGCCGACAGCATTGCCAATGTTCGCAGGTTGGTTCGCTTGTCCATGGACGACAAACTTGTGCCGGCTCCGTCTGATGCCGAGGGGCAAGCTGGACTTTATCGCGAGCTGCTGAACTACCGGCGTTCACCTGAACTGACACAACACATCAAAACCAAGCTGGCGAAGCTGCGGGAGCTAGACCCCAAGATTCTGCTGACGCCTCTCGGTCATGTCCATCTCGGCGCGAACGATCCCTCGAAGCCAGAGAAGCCGGAAAAGGTTTGTCCTTACTGCTTTTTGGTGCATGCAGGAGAGTGCCCATAAGCACCAGACTCGGTGTTACCCCAGCTCACCTCCCGTGTCTCCAACGGGGCGCGGGCTATCCGGCATCAGACGTCGGAGCCACTCGATAAGTGAGTTACTCGGAAAGCACGCCACGCCTCTGCAATCTCAAGAACCCGGCGCACAAGGTCGAAACATGCCGGCGCTGCCAGCGATTGCTCCGCAGTCCGGAAGCTCGCAAAAACCTTCGCGAAAAGAGAAAGGCGGATCGACGCACTGAAAAGGAGTATGACGCGAAGCGCAATCCGATTCGGGTCGTGCAAGGCGGGCTAGGGTCCGGCAACAAGTAAAAGGGCGCGGCGCGAGGTCATGCTGCCGGATACATGCCATCTGATCCGGAGCAGGCAGTCGATGGGATTTCACGGCACGCAGTGCCTGCCATCCCAATTGAGCAGTTCCGCAGTCTAGGTGCCCTTTGGCGCAGGAGCGCATGCAGTCCATCGTGGCGTAGGCGCAAATACTCTTGCCGTCCGCTCTGGGGCCTACAAGCTCGACTTTGATCAGGTCCCGGCCCAGTTCGCGGAACCCTTAAGCACCGGGAATTCGAACGCCCTGGTACTGCCGGAGGATCGAGTTTCGGCTGACCAGACCGAACGAGCTACCACTCCCCGTCAGCGACTACGTCGGGGCTCACCCCACCGATGGTGACCACTGTCTTCGGATCGATGGGAACAAACGGATCCTCCTTGGTGCCGAGCTTTTTGCCGACGCTCTTGACGTTCGACAAGATCTTGGACGGTGCGAGGTCCTGCGCGTCGGCGTCGTAGTAGTCGAACCAAGGCAACCCGGCTTCTACGTAGGCGTCCCGGTCGACCGAGGTCGACGGCGGCACCTCTCCGGTGATCGCGGTCCACTGCGCGGCCGAGCACAGGTGGACGAAGACCCGCCGGGCGCCATCCTCGTCGTAGTCGGCCAGCGGGCGATCGTCGGCGTACACCTCTTGACGCATCCGGCCGCCAGCCCCCAATCCCATACTGCTCCCCGAGGGCGCCGGCAGCGGTCCGCCATCCGCAAGGTCCTCGCAGCACATCACTTGCAGCGCCTGTGTGGCGTACCACGCCGCCAGCGCCTGCTCGGTCAGAGCGACAGCACGGAGTTGCACGCCACCGTGGGTCTCCTCCCCCGTCACCTGTCCTTCGACTGTGGCGCCCGAACCGAGCGGCACGGCAACGAACTGGCGGATGAACCCATCCCCCGAGTTGATGCCGTCCAGCCAGGGCTGCTGGGGCAACGCCACGTAGTTCTGCGGGTCACCGACGAGGTGATCGATCCACGGCAAGCCGCTAACCGCGCACACCTTGCCCACGCCAATCTGCAGCGCTGCGGGCTCGGAAGCGCTGAACGACAGCCACATCGCCTCGCGCTGGTAGACCGGCAGCATCAACCCGCCACGAACTAGCCATTCGGCTGGTGCGGTATTGGGTAGTCCGCGACCCGCCGCAACGGAAACCGGCCCAGACCCGGCGGCAGCGGATGCAACCCCGTCTCGGGGATACGCAGCGTCCTCTGAAAACTCACCGTCACTGGACCCAGCACCAGCTTGTCGCTGACGATCTTTACCGGCGCGCTCTGCGTCATGACTACCTCCATCTAGGCGTACTGCACTATGGATAGCACCAGGCACTGACACCTTGGGGTCGCGCCACAGGCCTGGACCCCCGATACCTCCACCTTGCACCACCTCGACATTCACCCAGGTATCGGACGGTGCGCAAGGCCACCGGTGTCGAATCTTTTCAGATTCGGTCGGATTGCACACTCGCGGTGCGAGTTCGGAGACGCAATTCGGCTGCGCTGCATGGAAAGCGTGTCCTGCACCACCCGCCGTTAACGGGCGTGGCTCAACTCATGGAACCTAACTGCGTCTGCCCGAGCGCGATCAGTATCTGATTAGTCGCGTCCCGCACCTGCGCAACAAACTCGTTCTGACCCTCGATCGCGAAAGCTTCTCCATACGACCAGGTTCTGAGGATCTGGATGCCTGGGCGCACGTGGACCTGAATGCCGGCTTTCTTACTGTCCAGCCACTGGTGAAGGCTTTCCTCTTCGATGGCGGGGGCGTACCGGCGCTCCACCAGCCACTGGAAGAAGCGTGGACCGGCTATCTCATCGCGGGTTCGACCGCCAGCGCGCCCGTCGTGGAAATCGTCGACCCACTGCTGCAAGTAGTCCTCTGCGGACAGCAGTCTGGTCGGAAACCAGCGTTGAAGAGGTTGGGCAAAGCGATGCGCAAGTTGAAAGTTGGGCTCGACAGTGAAACCGTCGTTCTTGTTCAGTTCGAGGAGGGCGTCGGCTCTGGCCGGATCGGAATAGATATATGTGTATTGCGGCTGGAGTTCCGCCGGCCAGACACCCAAATGAACGTACTTGTCGTCAAAGAAAAGAGCTGCGCGGTCGGCACCGCGGACGTGATCGGCGGCGAATTTGATTGTGACGCCGGGCAACAGCGGGTCTCCCCGCGGGATAAGCGTTCCTTCCACCGCGCTGGCTTTCGGGGAAAGCCCCGTCGCCTTCTGGAGAATCGTCTCGAGTCGATGCAGGGCGTTTGCCGGGTCGGCCGGTATTGAGGTCGATGGCAGTGATGGCATTGGAGCGGATCTCCTTGGGGCAATGGTCGCTGGCTCGGGTGGGCGGGCATGCCTGATGCCGCTGTCCCAGCCGATCTCCCATCCCGCGCTGGCGTCGAAGTAGTCGGCGTACGCGATGGGTGGCAACTGGAATTGCTCGACAAGACGCATGAGTTCGGCGAACCAGGAAACGTAGGCGGGATCGTCCTCGGTCGGAACGGTCCTAGGAAATGCGTTCAGGATCAGGTCGGCGACCGATTCGGGTCTGGTTGTCACGGTCACCTCACTCCCGGCGAATTCGGTAAGTCCGCCCGTCGAATACTGCAGTGCGGTGTCGAGGTCGATGACGTGCGGGAAGCTCACATGGTCCATCAGATTGTCAGCGGCGGTGATAGCGACGCGCCAGTACATCCCCGAGGAACTCATTCCCGGCATAATGCGCAGCCGGTGGTAGCCCCGCTGATGCAGGACTCGAACCCCTTGCAAGATGCGGATCGGGGTCTTCGAAGCCAACTGCATCAGTACTTGCTCGTGCACCTCGGTCGAATGCCACCAGTCGCACATCCTCGACACGAGTATTGACGGTGGCAATGGTTTCAACCGCTGCCGCGATGGCGTCCCGCCGCGGCCAGCCGAAGGCGCCTGTACTGATGAGCGGAAAGGCGATAGTTCGAACACCGAGTTCGTCTGCGACCTCCAAGGCCCGGCGGTAGCAGGACTCCAGCAGCGAACGGTCTGTTTGCCCAGTGTTGTAGTTCGGGCCGACCGTGTGAATAACCCACCGGGCAGGCAGGTCGCCTGCTGTCGTCCAGCCGGCGTCACCTGTAGCCAGTCCGTTCGGGAACCGCTCGACGCAGTCGCGCAGGATGGCGGGGCCTCCCGCGCGATGAATCGCGCCATCCGCGCCGCCACCGCCGCGCATAGCAGAGTTCGCGGGATTAACCACGGCATCGACCTCCTGCGCGGTGATGTCGCCACAAACCGCGGTGATTGTCGGCACGCAGAACAGTATGCATCTGGGCACCGACGTCAATGTGGTGGACGGCTACGGCGGCGACTGACTGGCCCCGTACCCGTCCGTGACCAGCCCGGCATCCCTTCGGGATCTTCGGTCACCCCTGGTCGCGGTTAGCTGCAAAATTGGCGCTGAGCGGTTTGCGCTTTATCTCTGCTGTGCACTTCAGCAGATGCCGTCGGCGAGGGGTCAACTGCAAAATGACAAGAGGAGCCGGAATGTCACCCGGTAATCACCACGCCGCGCGACCCGCCAGCCTTCGAATTGAAACTTCAGGGGTTTGGAGACCCTGTAGGGATCTGCGGGTAGCGCAACGGTGATGAACTCGGCGATCGCCGCAGCGACTTTGTGTGGTAGGCGTTGCAGCGCCCAGTCGGCTGCCGGCGAGAGCCGAACCGACCACGAAGCATCCGGGTCGCTCACCGTAGCCCGTAACGACGCCGAATCTCCTCGCCGCTGACCGTGTTACCCGCGGCATAGTCAGCATCGGCCTGGGTCAGTTCCTCGGCCAGGCCCGGAGTCCGCAGCGCGTACAAAGTTTCGTGGAGCGACTCGAGGTCGTCAGCGGACATGATGACCGCGGCCACCCGGCCGTGGCGGGTGATCTGAATGATTTCGTGCGTGGTGTCGGCCTCGTCGACCAGCGCCGACAGCTTGTCCTTGGCTTCCGACAGTGGAACTTGCTTCATGCCGATATACTAGCCGCAACTATAGCCGTATAATAGCCCGTTATTTAGCCGATACGCTCTGTTAAGTACGGTGATCCACTGCATATTGCATCAGATGAATCATGGCCTGACTTCTTTGGCGCCGAAGGCGAGTTGGGCGAGCACGGTGCCGGTGGCCTGGCACAGTCCGCTGAGCAGGTGGACCAGGTTGCCGGCTGCATCGCGCGCCGCCGGCCTCGAAACCCTGCGCCCCGAGCCCAATTCGTCACTGTGACGTTACCGCCGTGGTGCAGCGTCTCCCGTTCGTCCAGCCCACAGCCGTGCAGATAGCAATGATGTGGATAACGTTGGTTTCCATCTCTTCTCTGCGAGGCTGGTGTCGTACCGCAGCAGACAGATCCTGGCTACTCCTTCGCAGAAGGCGCCGTTGAAGCTACCTCCGCGCGCCACCGGCTGTCGATGAGATCCCCGAATGGTTCCAGCAGTTCTCGGACCACCGGCAGGCCAGTAAACCCTCGGCGCACACGGTGAAGGCCTATCGGCGAGACTTTATCGCCATCGCCAAACTGCTCGTAGACGGTGAACCAACCCAGCTCAGTCTAGCTGACATAACCCGCGTTCGATGCGTGCAGCATTCGCGGCATTTGCCGCCGATCACGAAGCTGCGTCGATCCGGCGTTGCTGGCCCACATGGAATGTGTTGTGCACGTTTCTCTACACAAATGAACTGTTGGCGGCCACCCTATGCAGCTCGTTGGGCGCCCGAAGTTGAAGAAGCCGCTGCCGAAGGCGCTCCCCCGGACCCTGGAGGCGCTGCTCTCTGCTGTCGCGCAGGAATCCGATACTTGCCGAACAGACTGCGTCACACCTATGCCACGAGCTCGCCACCTCCAATGTCAGCGTCTATACTTCATGAAGCATCTCGGCCACAAGTCGATGACGACATCGCAGCGCTACGTAACGGCCGCAGTATCGAAACCCGAAGTGCTGCAGCCCAGAATCAGCTGTACTCGCTAATCACCGGGCCCAATGCCGCCGCTGGTCGATCATCGAGCGGAGCGGAAGCTCGACGGTCCTGACGTCTGGATGGCCGCCCGGTCGCTCGCCGGCGCGGTTACGCGGACCACGGCTGGCAGATCCACATGGAACGATGAGTTTCCCACGGTGCTCGCCGCCCACTCTTCAGCGGCGGCCAACTGATCGGCGGACACGCTATGGCCGCTATTCAACGACTACCACGGCCAGAGCTGACCCCCAAGCTGCTCGGTCTGCCCGACAACGAAACCACGAAGGCGACGGTCGCCCAGCCGCCCGCCACCGGCGACGGCCGCGCACTGGTGATCCTGCTCGCAATGGTGCTCGGCCACCACCGAGGGGGCACAGCCAAGGACGCCTGGCGCGCCCCAGGACATCACCAAGACCTACCCCAACGGTGCGCCTACGACAGCCGTCACAGCCCCTACCGTGCTCCGCAGGACACCGCCATCGGACGCCGCGATTCGCACGGCCCAACCGGCGTCGTTGGGCAGGTCGCTCACGCCGAGGTATGCACGTCTATCGCCGGTCAGAACAGACAGCGACTCCAGCTGGGGTGTCAATGCCGTCATCACGGTGTCGAGTTCGGTACCGACCACGTACACGGTCGCGAAAGACGTTGGTGCACGCCGCACGCGAGGCATTGCATCCAGATGCTGCGCGTCCAGTGCCAGCATGGTGCCGTTCGCCCCGGTGATCTCGATAGTCGATTGGTAACCGCCGAACAGGTCGTCGGTGAGTTCGGGATGCAACACCACAGCATCGACGAGAACAGCTCGTCCGCCCGGCATGACGCACATTCGGGTGCGTTGCCGATAGTGAGCGTGCGGTACGAGGATGCGTGGGGCCGCGTCGAGGAGCAGTCGGCTGGTCGCATCGACCTCTAGGTCGGTTTCTTCGATGGCCGCGTCTCCGCCGGGAACCCCGGTCACCATGGTTGCGCCCTGGCCGCGTACCACCGCCGATCCGCCGTTGACCACCTCGATCCGCTGCGCGATGAAGTCGCTAGGAATGATCGTGCCCGCGGCGTTCTGAATGGTGACCGATCCCACCCCCGGCCGGCCAGGGTCGGGGAACACCCTGCCGGTCAGCAGCGGCCACCGATAGCGGCGCCGGGTCAACACCGTGCGACCGCCGACATCGGCGAAGGCGAGGTCCAGGGCGACGCCGACGCTCACCCGAATAGCACGTCCCGCTCGAGCACGTCCATCACCGCGTTCACTCCGTCACCACCACGGGCACTGATGGCCACGACGGGGCGGCCGCTGCGGACCTCGTCGGCTTCCTTGAGCATCAAGGGCAAGTCGACGCCGACGTACGGCGCCAGGTCGACTTTGTTGACCACCAGTAGGTCACACCGCAGGACGCCCGGCCCGCGTTTGCGTGGAATGTCGTCGCCGCCGGCGACGTCGATCACGAACAGCCAGTAGTCCACCAGGTCCCGAGAGAACGTCGAGGCGAGGTTGTCACCCCCGGATTCCAGCAAGATCATCTCGGTGTCGGGAAAGTCGGCCTCCAACGCGTCGGCTGCGGCGATGTTCAGCGACGGGTCCTCGCGGATCACGGTATGCGGGCAGCCGCCAGCTTCGACGGCGCGAACCCGCCGCGGGTCGATCAGGCCAGACCGGCGCACGCGTTCTGCGTCCTCGGCGGTGACCAGATCGTTCGTGATGACCGATACGACGCGGCCGCGGCGGGCGAACCCGGCCAGCAATGCCTCCACGAGCGCTGTCTTGCCGGAGCCGACCGGGCCCCCGATGCCGATGCGGGCCGCCTTCAACGTCATCGCATCATGAACTTCCTCGAGAAGGGCAGGGTGGCAGGTGGTTCAGCGGTGAGCAACTCGCCGTCGGCCCGGACGTCGAACGTCCGCGGGTCGACCTCGACATGTGGCAGAGCACGGTTGCGGACCATGTGTTTCTTGCGCAGTCCTCGAACTGATTTGATCGCCAACACGTTCTTGCGCAGGCCGAGCTGTTCGGGCACACCGGCGTCGACCGCGAGCGAGGACATGAACACGAAACCCGATGCCGCTGCCGCGTCACCCAGCGCGCCCCAGTTCGGGCGCTGGATCACCGGCTCTGATGAGGAGATCGACCCGGCCGCGTCGCCGAGCGCCGCCCAGGCGATGAAGCCGTTCTTGAGCACGGTCTTGGGTTTGACGCCGAAGAACGCAGGCTGCCAAATCACCAGGTCGGCGACCTTGCCAACCTCGACGGACCCGATGTGCGCGTCCGCGCCGACCGAAATAGCCGGATTGACGGTGAGTTTGGCGATATAGCGCTTGACCCGTTCGTTGTCGGCAGCGGCCGTGGCCTCCTCCGGCAGCCGTCCGATCCGCTCCTTCATCACCGCGGCGAGCTGCCAGCAATTGGCGACGTTCTCGGCGACTCGACCCATGCCCTGGGTGTCGCTGCCGAAGATGGAGATTGCCCCCATGTCGTGCAAGAAGTCTTCGGCCACCATGGTCTGCGGGCGAATCCGCGCCTCGGCGAAGGCGATGTCCTCCGGCGCTTCCCAATTCATCAGGTGGGCCAGCATCGTCATCGGCACGCCCTCGTCGAGGCCGCCCAGGGTGTACGGGTTGGTGGGGTTCGTGGTGCCGGGTATGACGTTGTCGTAACCGACGCAGCGGATCAGGTCCGGGGCGTGCCCGCCGCCCGCGCCTTCGACGTGGTAGAGATGAATCGTGCGGTCGCCGATGGTGGCCATCGTGGTCTCGGAGAACCCGAACTCGTTGATCGAATCGGTATGCAGGTGCACTGCGAAGTCGGCGGTATCCGCTGCCACGAGCGTCTTGTCGATGATGGCGGGTGATGCCCCGAAGTCTTCGTGGATCTTCACCGCGCCCGCCCCGGCGGCCACCATCTCCAACACGGCGGCCGGATCGGACGAGCCGCGCCCGAACGGTACATAGTTCATCGGCGTGTACTCGCCTGCCTTGAGGAACATGCCCAGGTTGCGCGGCCCGCCGGTGGCGACCTCGAAGGTGGGACCCAGTGAGCCACCGATGAGCGTGGTGGTGCCAGTCGACAGCGCGTGCTCGGTCTGCTGCGGCGAGATCAGGTGCGCATGTGTCTCGATGGCGCCCGCGGTGACGATCATGCCCTCGGCCGGAATCGGCGTAGTGGCGGTGCCGACCACCATTGCCTCGGTGACTCCTGGCATGACGTCGGGGTTTCCCGCCTTGCCGATACCGACGATGCGGCCGTCGCGGATGCCGATGTCGGCCTTGACGATGCCGCTGACTGCGTCGATGATCACCGCATTCATGATCACGTAGTCGAGGGCACCGTCGGACACCTTGGTCGTCGGCCGGTAGCCTTCGCCGTCGCGTACCGACTTGCCTGCACCACTGAGCAACTCGTAACCGGGCACCGTGTGATCGTGTTCCACCTCGACGAAGAGATCGGAGTCGGCGAGCCGGATTCGGTCCCCCGTCGTGGGTCCGAAGATGCGGGCGTAGGACTCACGGTCGATCGAAGTCACAGTGCGGCCCCGAGTGCGCCGTCGGCATCCAGTGGTCCGTTGACCAAACTTGAGAACCCCTGTGCGACCCGCGCACCGGCCATGGGGACCAACTGCACGTCGACCGGGATGCCAGGTTCGAACCGGACGCCGGCACCCGAGGGCACGTCGAGTTTGTGCCCCCAGGCTGCGCGCCGGTCGAACTCCAGCGCCGGGTTAGTCTCGAAGAAATGCGACTGGCTGCGGACCTGAATGTCGCGGTCGCCGCGGTTGACGACGGTCAACGCCATCCGCTCGGCGCCGGGGAACAGTTCGACGGGCTCATCGCCGACGATAACCTCGCCGGGCCGAAACCCGTTCTCACCAAGAGCTATCGGGTCGATCAGCGTGACCAGTTTGGTGCCGTCGGCGAACGGCGCGTCCACCGCGACGATGCGCACCATGTCCGGCACGCCCGGTTCACACTGATCGGCGCGCAGCAGCGACGCGGCACGGTCGATGACCTCGTCGTACGCCATGTTCTTGCGGGCCGCGAGCATGACCTCGTCGGCAAGCATCGCCACCGCTTCCGGGTGGCTCAACGGGATGCCCTCGCGCAGGTTGCGCCTGGCTATTTCGGCAGCGCTGAACACGGTGAGGCGCTCCATCTCGGTGGGTGTCAGGTTCATGGGGCTCCTATTACTCGCGGAAAACTAGCTGGCGAACAGGCGCGCGCCGTCGCCGCGGCGTTGGGCGGCAATCTCGGCGTAGGCGGTGAATGCGGCGGGGGTGCTGTGGGGCTGACGGCCCAGCAGATCGAGCATCAGTGGAGTCAGGCCGGTGGTGATGCGCTGCGCGCCGAGGTGCCCCACGATCCCGAGACGCAGTGCCGCACCGGTGATGCCCGATACAACCTGCCACGCCACGACGGTTTCCGCGGTCTTCAGCGTCAGGTCCGCCGCCCGCAGGCACACCGCGTGCGCCACCGACAGGTGTCCGAGCGCGGACCCGGCAAGCACCCGGTCCCGGTAGTTGGCCACCGCGTTGTTGGACGCGGGTTCGAGAACCGCCGCGAACGTGGCGAGGGTCGCCGCACCGGCACGCCGGGACGCCTCTCGCAGCACCGACATGGTGGCGATCGCCTCGGCCATGGCGTCGACGACGGACGGATCCTCCGCCGTCCAGGCTCGACGCATCAGCACCCGGTCACACCCGTGCCACCGGCCCTCCAGCTGTTCGGTGGCGAAGGCGCTGACGTCCTCCTCGCCGAGCACCAGGCCGTCGCGGTAGGACCCCTCCAACCCCGCCGAGAACGCGAACCCGCCGGAAGGAAAGCCGGTGTCGCCGAACCTGATGGCAGCCAGCAGCTGGGCGGGCTCAGTCATGGGCCCGCCGTACCCACTCGACCCTGCCGCTCGCCAGTAGGTCGCCGATCCGCGCGGCGTAGGCCGATTCCGGCCCTTCGAGGTGGACGACCAGGATGCCCTCGTGTTGATCGGTCTTCCAGTGCAGGTGCCCTGCAAGGAAGCCCAGCCGCAGTGCCGCCGGCAGGTCGGCGGCCCGTAGCGTCATGGTCCGCGGTGCGCCGGCGCGCACCACCACGGCGCGTTCGGCTTCGAGGAGCAGGACGGCTCCGTCGGCGAGTGCGGCATCTCGTGGCAGCGCCACTGCGTATTCGGTACCTGCGTCCGAGGTGACGCGAAGCCGTCTACGGTCGAGATCCTGGACGTCGAGATGCACGTATTCCACGGCGTGCCGGTGACGCAGTTCGTGCAGCCGGGCGGCGACGGCACCGTCGGAGACCCACCCGACGATGCCGTCGAGGATCTGCGGACCCGTCGCCATCGGCGAGGTCGCACCGCCCACTACGCGGCTCCGGCGAGCACTGGTGCGATCTTGCCGACATTGTCCGAATACTGTTCCAGCGCATAGCCGACCTGCAGGATTTCGGGCTCAGCGAACGGCTTCCCGAGGATCTGCACGCCGAGCGGCAGCCCTTCGGACGTGAAGCCGGCGGGCACCGACAGCGCCGGTAGCCCCGTGATGTTGGCCGGCGCCGAATAGCGGACGTACGCACCCGTGGCACCCTCCACGGTGCCATCGGGCCAGGTGATGAACGGATCGGCACGCAGGGTCGCGGGCCCTACGACGGTCGGTGCCAGCACCACGTCGATCGCGGAGAACATCTGCTTCCACGCCGCCTGCATCGAGGTACGCAGCCGGAGCGCGTTGACGTAATCGGTGGCCAGCTGCGCGGCCCCGGTCTCGAGCAGCGTACGGACTTCGTCGGTGAACTTCTCCGGTGACGTGCGCAGGTAATCCTGATGGTAGGCGGCGGCCTCGGGCATCATGATGGCCCACTCGGTGGCCAAGATGAGGTCGGCCATGGGGATTGTGACCTCGACCAGCTCCGCCCCAAGGCTTTCCAAGAGTGTGGCGGCGGTCGTGGCGGCCGCTGCCGCCTCGGGGTCGAGTTGCTCGGTGTAGAAGTTCACGGGGATGCCGATCTTCTTCCCCGCGACCCCAGCGCCGATCTGGCTCACCATGTCGGGTACGGGCACGTCAACAGTGGCCGGATCGCGCCGGTCGTAGCCCGACATCGCGGCCATCACCAGCGCTGCGTCTACTACGTTGCGGCTCAACGGTCCGACGTGGTCGAGCGACCACGACAGCGAGGCAACCCCGACGCGGGAGGCACGTCCATAGGTCGGCTTCAACCCGACGGTGCCGCACAGCGCCGCCGGTATGCGGATCGAACCGCCGGTGTCGCTGCCCAGCGCGACGGGCACTACGCCCGCCCCGACCGCGGCACCCGAGCCGCCGCTGGAACCGCCCGGTGTGCGGTCCGGCGCCCAGGGATTGCCGGTGGTCGGCGTGGTTGCCCCGTAGGCGAATTCGTGGGTGTGGGTCTTGCCGATCAGGATCATGCCGGCGTCGTAGAGCTTCGCGACGGAGACGGAGTCGACGTCGGGCACGTGCTCCGCGCGTTGCGCCGAACTCGAGGTGGTCTTCACGCCGGCGGTGTCGTAGAGATCCTTGACGCCGAGCGGGATGCCGTGCAGCGGTCCGCGGTAGTTGCCCTCACCGATCACCTTCTCGGCGATGCTTGCCTGCTCGAGCGCGATCTCCGGTGTGGTGGTGACGAATGCGGTCAGGGTGGGCTCAGTCTCCTCGAGCCGCGCCAGCGACGACTTGACGACCTCTACCGGCGAGACCTCCTTGGCCTGGATCTTCGCCGCCACCTCGAGCAACGGCAGTTCGTACAGTTCCATGGGTGTGCCTTTCGTGGTCTTGTAGTCACTGCCAGCGGGCATTGAAGCCGACGGCCGGTACGGTCTCGCCAAGTCCCTCCACGGAGGCCCGTCGTATCAGCGCGAGTGTCGACGAGTAGATCTGGTAGTTCGCCGTCAACCGCTCGGGTGGCACGGTCAGCCCGGCGTAGTCGAAGGCCGCGGCCATGGCTGCCTCCGAGGGGACGAATTCACTGACGGACATGGGTTCTCCCTAATTCGTTGGTTTGGTGATGTGAGGCAGAGCGGGAAGCGGCTTGTCGACGCATCCGGCGAGCGATTCGAAAGCCCGCCCGGCACCCAGTACCGTCGCGTCCGCGCCGGGTGGGCCCATCAACTGCAGACCGATCGGAAGGCCGTCGCTGCCGAATCCCGCCGGTACCGTCAACGTCGGCATCCCCGTCACGTTGGCAGGCACGGTCAGTGCGTTGATGCCGTCCAGGATGGGGACGGTGGTGCCGCCGAAGTCGACTTCGGTCGATCCAAAGGGTGGCGCGGTCATCGCGACGGTCGCCGACACCAGCAGGTCGACACCCCCGTCGAACATCGCGGTCATTCCGGCGATGACAGCGGCGCGGGCGCGTAGACCGGCGAGATAGTCCACGCCTGTGTAGGCCGCCCCGACGGCCAACGCCCTCTGAACGTCCGTACCGAACTCTTCCGGCCTCATCCCCGTCTGAATCGAGTGCCACGCGGCGGCCTCGACCCCGCAGACCACGTGCACCACCTCAGGGCACAGTTCGACGTCGTTGAACCTGACCTGGCGGATGATGGCGCCCGCGGCCTCCAGGGTGCGTACCGCGGCCACGAAGGTGGCGGCCACGTCAGGCGTGAGCCGGTCGCAGAAGTACGGTTCCGCGACGCCTATCGTCAAGCCCTCGAGCCCACGGGCGAATTCGCTGCGGAAATCTGGGATGCGGGCGGTGCTGCTATAGGGGTCGCCTGGATCGTGCCCGGCGATGACTTCCAGTAGTGCCACGGTGTCGTCGACGGTGCGGCCCAGTGGCCCGGTGTGGTCCAGGGTGAAACTCAGCGCACTGACCCCGCGTCGGCTCACCATGCCGAACGTCGGCTTGTGACCGGTGACTCCGCACAGCGCGGCGGGGATGCGGATAGATCCACCGGTATCGGTGCCGAGCCCCGCCGTCGTCACTCCGGCGGCGATAGCGGCACCGGTGCCACCGCTGGAGCCGCCGGGAATACGGTCCAGCGACCACGGATTACGCGTTGGCGGAGTGTTGACCCCGTAGGCGTATTCGTGCGTGGCGGTCTTACCGACGATGATCGCCCCGGCCGCCCGTAGCCTGCGCACCGCCTCGGAATCCGCTGCCGCCAGGTGTTCCGGAGCGCCGAGGGAACCGTTGCCGGTGCGGTAACCGCCGACATCGTAGATGTCCTTCACGACGACGGGAGTGCCCCACAGAGGTCCCGTCGGCCCGGTTTCTCGCTGCTGTTGCGCGACAGCAAGGGCCTCCTCGGCGAAGACGGCGGCGAACGCCTCGATCTTGTCCTCGGTCTGCGAGATCCGCGCCAGGGCTCCGCGGACGGAGTCGACGGGATCGAGATCCTGCAAGGTCTGGCTGCTCGCCGTCCGATCAGTGAAAGTCTCGGTCATCGGTCCCCCATCATGGCTGCTCCGGCCAGTTCTGGTTCGAGTACGGCATCCACGAGCTTGCGGGTGATGTCTGTTTCCGGATTCGTCAGGAGGCGATCGACAGGGCCGGCCTCGACAAGTTTCCCGTGATCGAGCACTCCTGCGTGTTCACACATGTGCTCCACGAGAGCGAGGTTGTGGGTGATCATGAGCATCGTCAGCTTGCGTTCGCGCTGAAGGTCTTTGAGTAGGTTCAGAATCTGTGCCTGCACCGACACGTCCAGGGCTGCGGTCGGTTCGTCGAGGACGACGAAGTCCGGGTCGGTGACCAGGGCACGGGCGATGCCGAGCCGTTGGCGTTGCCCACCCGAGAACTCGTGAATGTAGCGGTCGTAGTGCGACGGCAGCATCCCCACCCGGTCCAGGAGGGCGAGTGTCTTGTTCCTGGCCTCGGCGGGTGATGCGGTGCGGAAAAGCTTGAGCGGATACGAAATCTGCGCTCCGACGCTGCGGCGCGGGTTGAACGCCGATCCAGAGTCCTGGAACACGATCTGGATCTGCCGACGGTAGCGTCGCAAGTCGAGATCGGACAGGCCGACGAGCTCATTGCCATCGAAGGTCACCGACCCCGACGTCGGCGTCTCGAGACCCATCACCATACGGCCCGTGGTCGTCTTGCCAGAGCCGGATTCACCGATCAGACCGAACGTTTCGCCGTGTGTGACGGTGAAGCTGATGGAGTCGACGGCGACGAATTGGGCGCGTTTGCCGTCCTCGCCGCGCACGGAGAACACCTTCTTCAAGTCCTTCACCCGGATCAACCGATTGTCAAGCGACATATTGCTGTTCCTTCGCAGAGTTCGCGCTGGTCTCGCCATGGAACTCGAACAGTCGCCGGTCGGCGCGCGCCACCGAGCGGGTGGCGTCATCGAGGCGCAACCGCGGGACCGCACGCATCAGCCCCTGGGTGTACGGGTGTGCCGGCTTGGTCAGCACCTGGTCGACGGTTCCTGACTCCAGCACGTCACCTCGGCGCATGACGGTCACGTCGGTGCAGACGTGGGCGACGACACCGAAGTCATGGGTCACCAACAGGATCGACGTACCGAGTTCGCGGTTTATGTCGAGCAGCAGATCGAGGATCTGCTTCTGCACTGTGGCGTCCAGCGCGGTGGTCGGTTCGTCGGCGAGGAGCAGTTCCGGCCGGCACGACAGCGCGATGGCGATGACGACGCGCTGGCGCTGACCGCCGGACAACTCGTGCGGATAGGACTTCATCCGTCGCTTGGGGTCGGGCACCGCGACCAGGTCGAGAACCTCTAGCGCCTTGGCCTTGGCTGATGCCTTGTCCACGCCCTGGTGCAGCCGGATGACCTCCATGAGCTGCGCGCCGACCGTGAACGACGGATCCAATGCCGACAGTGCGTTCTGCGAAACCAATCCGATGTGCGGACCACGGATGGCACGCATCTCCTTGTCGGTCTTGTCGAGGAGATTCTCACCGCGGAAGAGGATCTCGCCGCTGGTGATCTCGGCACGGTTGGTGAGCAGTTGCAGCACCGCCAGCGAGGTCACCGACTTCCCCGAGCCCGACTCGCCCACCAGTCCCAGTATTCCGCCCTCCTGGACGCTGATGTTGGCATTCTTGACTGCGTGCACCACACCGCCATCGGTGTGGAAGTCGACGGACAGGTTCTTGACATCGAGTGCGTTGTGAGTGGTCATCAGCTGGTCTGCTTCCTCGGGTCGAGTGCGTCCCGGACACCATCGCCGATGAGGTTGAAGGCCAGCGAGACGCTGAGGATGAGAAGACCCGGGATGGTCGCGACGTGGTAGATCCCTTCGAGGAGCACGTTCTTGCCATCTGCGGTCATGATGCCCCAGTCCGGGGTGGGCGGGACCACGCCGACCCCGAGGAAGCTCAGCCCGGATGCCACCACGATCATCAGGCCGCACAGGGTGGTTGCGTACACCAGCAGTTGAACGACGACGTTCGGCATGAGTTCGCGGAACATCAACAGCAACGGGTTCGCGCCGTAGGCGCGGGCCGCCTCCACATAGTCCTTGGAGGATTCCTGCACAGTGGCTGTGTAGGCGACCCGGGCCATGTACGGCACGAGGGTGATCCCGATGGCGAGCATCACATTGCCAAGGCCCGCACCCAACACCGCCGACAAGGCGATTGCGAGCAGCACGAGCGGGAATGCGAACAACACGTCCAGTACCCGCATCAGGGTTTCCCCGGCGCGGCTGCGCTGGAAGCCGGCGAACAGGCCGATCAACAACGCCAGCGGGAACACCACCAGTACCGGAACCACCGCCACCGTCAGCGAGTTGCGACCGCCGTAGAGCAGCCGGGTCCAGATATCGCGGCCCTGACCGTCCAGGCCAAGGGGGTGGCCGTCGGTGCCGAGGCCCGCGAGCCGGTTCACTGGATCACCCGCGACCGGGCTGTACGGGGTCAGCAGTGGCGCAAAGATGGCTGCCAGCGCAATCAATACCAGGATGATCATCGACGCCACGGCCCACTTGTCGCGGCTGAATGCGCGAACAGCCAACTTCCACGGTGGTTTCGGAGCTTTCCCCTCGGAGGGCGCGTGCCCGCTCGCCGACGTCTTGCCGGCGCCGATCATCGAGCGGCCCATACCGACCACATCCGTCATCGCACTCATTAGTGCGCCGCCCTTCTCGTCCGCGGATCAAGTAGGCCGACCGCCGTGTCGGCAAAGAGGTTGATGATCACGAAGGCCAGCGCGATGAACAGCACACCGGCTTGCACCACGGGGATGTCGCGCTGGGTGATCGAGGTGTACAGCTGCTGGCCCAGACCCGGCCAACCGAAGACGACTTCTACGAACACCACGCCACCGAGCAGGTAGCCCACCTGTAGACCGACGATGTTGACGATCGGCGGCAGCGCGTTGCGCAGGGCATGGCGCCACAGCACTGAGGTGGTCGACAATCCTGAGGCGCGCAGCGTGCGAATGTAGTCCTGCTGGAGGATGTCGACCATCACACTGCGGGTCATCCTGGCAATCACCGCCAGCGGGACCAGTGCCGCCGCGACGGCCGGCAGGATGAGATGTGCCAGTAGATCGCCGAATCCGCCGGGAAAGCGTGGGCTGTACATACCGGAGGTCGGCAACCAGCCCAGGCTGATGGAGAAGACTCCGATCAGCAGCAGCCCGAACCAGTACACCGGGACGCTCGCGCCGGCCAGTGAGATCACCATGGAGGCACGGTCAAAGATGCTGTACTGCTTGTGGGCGGCGATGACACCTAGCGGCACGGCGATCACGATGCACAGCACCAGCGCGGCGCCGGTGAGGATCAGAGTATTCGCGAACCGCGGCACCATGATGTCAGTGACGGGGGCGTTGACCGTCAGGGACCGGCCGAGGTCACCCTGCAGCAGCCCGCCGAGATAGTCGAAGAACTGCACGGGCAGCGCCCGATCCAGCCCCAACTCGGTCCGCAGGGCTGCTGCGGTCTCGGCCGTTGCACCGGTCCCGAGGATGGTCACAGCCGGGTCGCCCGGCACCATCTGCAACAGCAGGAACACGATGAGACTGACCCCGAACAACACGATTAGCGTTGCGCCCAAGCGAGTCCCGACTACCCGGGTCATTGTTCCAGCCTCACTTCGGTCAGGTCGTACCACTCTTCGCTGGCCGAGACGAAACCGGAGACATAGGGGGCCAGCATGTAGGGGGCCTTGTCATTGACGATCGGGGCCAACGCGTGGTCGTCGCTGACGATGTTGTTGGCCTGTCGCCAATACTCGTCGGCTTTGGCGGGATCGAGCGCGGTGATCGCATTGTTCATGGCTTCGTCGAGCTGCGGATTGGAGTAGTAGCCGACATTGGGGCCGTCAGGTGCTTGCAGTTCAGAGGATGTCGCGATGTAGAGCCAGTAGGGGCTGGTCATGCCCCAAGACATCTGAGCCATCCCAACGCCGTCCTGCATCCCGCGCGCCCAGACCCCAAGATACGAGATCCATTCCTGCGTTTGGATGGCCACCTCGATGCCGATCTCCGCGAGGTTCTGCTGAATGAACTCGGCCATCTGCGCAGGCATGATCTGCCCGGAGCCATCGGTGGACGTGATGAGCGTGGTCTGGAATCCATCCTGCAGGTCCACCGACGCCAGTAGCCGCCGGGCCTCGTCCAGATTTCGTTCGTAGGCATCCCTGCGCTCGACGTATCCGCCGGCCGACATTGCTTGGACCCCATAGGCGGGAGTCACCGAGCCGCGCAGCAGATCGCGCGCCATGCCCTCCCGGTCGATGGCCAGGTTGATCGCCTGGCGCACCTCGGGGATCGAGGTGTACTGATCCTTCATGTTGAACGACAGATACCAACTGTGCGGCGGGATGCCCTCCGACAATTGGTATCCCTCGGCCACGAGATTGTCGATGCTGTCGGGGTTCGGTACCGCGATCATGTCGACGTCACCGGACCGCAGCGCCGCCGTCCGCGCCGACGGGTCGGGCAACGGCCGGAACACCACGCCGTCGATGTAGGGCACCTTGCCCCAGTAGTCGTCGTTGCGTACCAGGTCGATGCGCTCGCCCCGGATACGTTCGGCGAACTTGAACGGTCCGGTGCCCACTGGGTGATCAGCGATGTCGTCGCCATAGGCCTCGAGCGCGGTGGGGCTCATGATGGCCGTCGACCCGTTGCCACCCTGGGTGAGCATTCGCAGGAACTCCGAGAAGGGCTGCTTAAGACGAACATTTAGCGTGTACTCGTCGACGCTGGCGACCGACTCCACGAACTTCCAGACGAAGCTGGTCTGACCACCCGCCTTGGCGGAATATATCGGGGACTCCTTATCCCACATCCGACGAATGTTGTACTCGACCGCCTCCGCATTCAGCGGTGTGCCGTCGTGGAACTGGACACCCTGGCGAATGTGGAATATGTAATCGAGGCCGTCCGCGGAGACATCCCATGACGCGGCCAGTCCTGGCTTGAGCGGCGGAATGGTGGCCTCGGCTGAGGGGATGGTCAGATCCTCGTCCACGAGCGGTTCGAAGATCTGCCGGTTGATGCGCCAAGACACCCAGCCGCCGGCAACCTGCGGATCGAGAAGGTCCGCTTCGGATTCGATGGCGACGACGAACGTGTTGCCCGTCTGCACGGGTGGGCGCGAGCACCCTGCGATCACGGTGAAGGCGCACGCGGCGACCACGCACGCCGCGAAGAGACTCCTCATTTTGTGCCGCATCACGTTTCGGGTCCTTGCTCCATCCGTAGTCCTCTGGGTAGGTGAAGCCACCAGCCGTTGTGTGCACTGCACCCCGGTGGTCGGCGATATTCGACGAGAACGAACTCCACGCTAGGGGTTCTGGAGCTTCACTACCATCCGTCAGCCGACGTATTTGGCTGTGTCCGAGGGCATCATGTGGGCGTGCCGACCGCCCGGATGACGAAGAGGGTCACCCAGGCGTCGGACTGATAGGTCAGAGGGCGGCTATGCTCCGCGGCACGGCCGCCGAAGTTATGTCCCGTTGCAGGTCGACAAGGCCGAGTTCCGTAGCGTACACGGCGGCGGCCACCCGGTTGGCCACACCAAGCTTGCGCAGCACCCGCTCGACATGGGTGCTCACCGTGCGCGGCGAAAGGAATAGCCGGTCACTGATCTCGGGGTTGGACATCCCGGCCCTCAGCAGCACAAGGATTTCCTGTTCGCGGGGCGTCAGTCGGGCGCGCGCGCAGGCCCGCAGTCGCGTCACGTACTTGGTGAACAACGGCCTCGCGGCTTCGACCATGCACCGGTTGCGTGCGGAGAACTCGGGTCGTTCCATGTTGGCCTGGCACATGCCGACCACGTCACCGGCGCCGTCGTGCAGCACCATGAGGAAACCGTTGGTGAATCCCTCCGGGCGCAGCACCTCGGCCCCGCTGTACGAGTCGGGAAATTCCGGTACGTCCTCCCAGTCCGTTATGCGGTCGTGGTCGGAGAACTGCTTCCTGAATTCCGGCATCGACTGGATGTCGGAGGAGAGGTGCCGGGCTACGGCCTCGGAATAGCCGACCGACTTGACGAGGCTGAACCCTTTGTCCCGTGGCGTCTTGAAGGCGAGCAGAAAGGTGTCGCACCCCGTCTCGACACGAATGAAGTCGATCGCGCCGCAGATCCGCACCTCAGCGTCCCCGGAGACCATCGCGGCGGCGATGGACGCAAAGTCAGGAGTGTCGATCCCCGCACGGGTCATCTCGTCGTTCTCCGTCCAAACTGACATCTAGTGCTCTGACCACTAGTCGACTACGAAGGGACGTCGGAAAGGTTCGGGATCTGTTTCGATGCCGTTAAGGCCGCCGTGACGTCGCCCACAGTTCGGTGCTGATCGCTGAGGCATCGATCGTCGGTCGGCTGCCCACGGTGCAGTGCCCACACGACGGTACTGCGGGTGTGGCCTGCTGGGCGGCTCAACGCCGCGAAGGTGTCTCCTCCGAAACGCACCATCGCCAGGTTCGGCGGCACGGCGCTCGTCTCGGCGTCTGTGCCAAGCGCCCTGGCTACGGCCAAGGCGGCCCGCTGCGGCGTCGTCACCCAGTTGCCGGGCACCAGCTGCGAGCCCGCCGCCACCGGCACCAGGGTCCCCGGCGCATACGGGTCAGGGATCACCAGCGGTACCGGCTCTTCCAGCGTCACGTTCACGAACAGCAGCGGTCCCCGTTGCGCGAGCGGCATCTCGACGGTTCGGCGCCCATCGCCGACGAACTCGGCTCGTGCGCGTCCGGTGGGGTCGGTGTTGCGGTCAAGCACCCCGGCGTCCGCGCTGAACGCACAGGCCAGGTGGGGACATCTGACGTTGCGGGTGCTGCCGCAGTGCATCGGAATCGACATGCATCCACCGAACGGTCTGGCGTTGAATGCTGCGACCAAGCCGTCGCCGGTCCGTCGCACGTGGGCGGCGTGATGGCCGATCGTCGCGGGCAGTACCGCACCCACCTCGGTGAGCTGCTCGACGAACCCGACGCACACCCACGTCGCGGTCCAATCGGTGGTGTCCGCGCTGACGTGCCTGCCCGTAGACACCGGTTCCAAGAGCATGTTGGGCCGTGCCGCGGCGCGAGTCATCAGTGTGACGACTCCTCGGGCAGGTGAAAGTTAAGCGCCGGGGTCGACTCGAACCTGCCTCGGGGACGAACCTGCGACGCATCGGGCGCGGGCAGCGGTCCGTCGGCCATGAAGTGGTCGAGGACGTTCGAAGTCAGTTTCGAGATGTTGTTGTCGTATCCGTTGTGCGAGAGGCTGCCACAGTATGAGATGGAACTGAACGCCCACACCCCGCCGCCGTTCGGGGTCTCGTGGAACGCCATGTCGGCACGGATGCGCGGGTTCTGGGTACCGGTGTGCCCGGGAGCGTTGGTCAAGATCAACTCCGTGACCGTGAGGTAGGCGTCGGTGTGCAAGCCTGCCGACGTCGCAACGAGCAAGGTGTGCGGCGGCGACCCGAGCGTGGTGTCTACAGTGTCGAGTTCGGCGCCTGCGGCGCCGCCGCCGACCAGCCCGAAGTCGCCGAGTCGGTCGTCGTAATCGATTCCCTCGAACGCCCATGCCACTCGGGGATCGTCACTTTCAGGTGTGCGCTTGAAGTAGGTCGAGATGTCGAATCCCTGCGCCACCATGGATGTTCCGCTGACGGCTGCCATGTCTCGGCCGAGAAAACGCCACATGCCACCCAGCCGGCCGTCGCTCTGGTGGTGGTACTCGCCGGGCTGCGCTTGCCAGGGTCTGATGCCGGACTCGCAGCGTCGCAGCTCGGTGACTTCACCGCGGCCGTAGGCTGGATGGAAGGTGTGCCGCCAGTAGAACCCGTCGCCGCCCATGTACATCAGGCGGCCGCCCCGCTCCTTGTAGGCGTGGACCGCGTCGAGATAATGGGCGTCCTTGTGCTCGGGGTGCGAGCCGGTGAGCAGCACGTTGTAGCCCTCGATCCGCTCGAGCCCGTCGTAGCTGATGTCCTCGTCAGTGATGACGTCGAACTCGTACCCCAGTTCCGTCAGCCAGTCGATGAGGTGCAGATCCGCGTTGAACTGCCACGGCGACTGGGTGAGCCACGAGTCGTACTTGGGCCGCACGTTGAGGACCGGGCGCAGTCGCGACGAGATGTGCACGCCCGAGCCGTCGCTGTGGGTGTCGTACAGCGAGTACCCGTACTCCCGGTGGACAGAAAGAAAGATGTTCTGCGGCTGCAGGATCGGCGTTCGATACAGCAGCGCCTCGACGCTGCCGAAGTTGCTCGCCTGGTGTTCGTTTGCGTACGCCATGTAGTCGATGGTCGACATGATGACGGCGATCTTGGCCCGCGGCTTGCCCAGTGGGGGCCGCACCATGAACGGAACGTAGTCCTCGTCGCCGTCGTCTGTGCTGAGCTTGATGGCGTAGACGGCGCTCGGTAGGTCGTCCGGCACCGCGAGCGTGAAGTCCAGGTCCCAGCGGGCGTCGTCCACGTCGTCGTCGTGGAAGTGGATCGCGCCATATTCGCGATGATCGACTTTCCAGGACGTCTGGGCGCCACTCCAGTCGTGACCCGTCATGCCGCGGGCGGGCATGCCGACGAGTTCGCCGTCGAGCCGATAGGGCCCGCAGTCGACGATCGTCCGGGTGGGGATCTGCAAGCCAAAGTCCCATGCGGCCACCATGGTGGCCCCGAGGTCGGGTCCCGGTCCCACACCGCGCCGTTCGTCCATGCCCGGCGCCGACCCGAGCTTCATGGTCTCGATCTCGAGCCGGGTGAGCACGCGCGAGCACAGTCGCGCCGCGTCGATCTTGCCGTTGTAGTGATCGGTCATCACCCAGCCGTGCGGTTGTCGGCACGCGCCATCTGACTCGGGCCGGGTGGGGTGCGCACCGAACGTGAACGGGGCCGCGCTGTGCGCGATGGAGTCGTCGAACGTGCTCTCGACGGGCTCCGGTCGCGGATCGAGGGCATAGCGGATTTGCGGTTCGTGATGTAGAACCGCGCGTCCCGTCGTAGCGTCGAACGTGGCTGCGATGAAGTGCCAGGCTCGGTCGCGAACCGGTTCGGCAGACGTCAGGAATTGGTCGTTGATCCGTAGGCACACCCGGCCCTCGAGGTCGAGGAACAGGCCATAACCTGTGCCTTCGGCCCATTTGCCGATGATCATCTGCTCGCCCGGAGACCAGTACCCGTCAACCTTGGTCGGCATGGTCGGCCAAATCCAGCACTGCAGGGTGAAGCTGTCGACCCGCAGCGGGCCGCGGTCGAGCACCATGCCGTAAGAGCCGGCGTGAATGGTCTGGGATCGGCCCGGGTAGGTGCCGTTGACCGGTGACTCGATGAGTTCTTCCTTGAAGCCCGGTCCGCTCGGATGGGTGTCGCCGTGAATCAGCTTGACCAGTTCTGCGCGGTAAGCGGTCGACCCGTCGCAGTTGACGAAGAAGTCGACGGTGCCACCCTGCTCGACCGACCACTGGCTGCCATAGCCGGTGAGTCTCAGCATGTCCGGGTAGATGTCGGTGGCCGTCATGCCCAGTTCTCCCCTCGGGCCTTCCAGGCCGGGGTGCAGTGCTCCGGCATCCCGTCCTCGGCGGGGTACTGCTCCAGCCGCTTCGCGAAGATCTCCGCCTGTGCGGCCTGCTCGTCGGTGAAGACCCGGTCGTCGACGAATTTTGGTGGCACACCGCGGATGCCGGAGAGTTTGGCGATCCGCCATTCCCGCTCGGGCTTGGTGCAGATGATCACGAACTTGCCGCCGAAGGCACCTGCAGGTTGCATCCGCATCCGGGTCAGAACTCGGTCGAGTTGCATGTCGTCCTGGATCCCGCCGTGCGCGCCGATGGCGGTACCCGGCCCCTCGGTGCGCACGACCGAGAAGCCCGGTACCCCGTGGAAGTCCTCGACGCTCGCATCGATCGCCTCTCGCATCTTCTGCCGGGTGGCGTCATCCTGAGGAATGGGGATCATGTGGTTTCACGCTATGGGGGCCAGTGGGTGGGCGCCATCGGGTGAATGACGGATCTTTCGGCGGCACGCTGATTGGGGTCTGAGCTACACCTCGGGCGGCGAATTCGACTTTCGACGTTCGATCTCGACCAAGAGGTCCCCGACGTGTGGGGTAACGGAGAGACGAGCACGCTGCGCACTTTCATCGAAGGTGCACGCGGCAAGACGCTCCGGGAGGCCATCGCCACCGTCGACACGCACGCCGGCCTAGTTCGTCGGCTCGCCGGACACCGTCGCGGCGAAGATGGGCGAGGCCATGGAGGAAGTCGGTGGCGACGGGTTCCTCCTGTCTCCGACAGTCACCCGACGAAACATCGCCGAAATCGCCGACGGGCTTGCCCCCGCTCTGCGCAAGCGGGGACTGATTCGAGACGGCTATCACCACAGCACCTTCCGCGAAAATCTACTGGAGTTCTAGTTTGTTCCGTGTCTATCCGGCCGTCCGGTGTTCCCCATCCAACGTCGGCAACCGGCGTAATACACGAGGCACCAACGCGACGCGGATGTGTCACGCAACACCGATTCACTAATATCAGCGAGACGCGCCAGTGAGTTGCCGTGACTCGGTCAAGATGACCCAAGCAGGAGGCATTGGTGTTCCAGAAAACACGCCCGATAGGCAATTCGCACGATCCCACCGGCGGCTGGGATCGCCGCACCTTCCTGAGAGCCAGCGGAATCACCATCGGTGGAGTCAGCCTGGCGGCACTCGCGGCCGCTTGCGGCGCAGGCGGTGGAGCGGGCGGCGGTTCAGGCAGCGGCGACACCCTCACCCTGAAGATGCCGTTCCTGGCCGATATGCAGGTCCCCGACCCCGACATCATGTACGAGGGTGAGGGCGCCCAGCTCATGGAGTTCGCCTACGAGGGATTAGTCCGCTACAAGCCCGGTTCCGCGGAGATCATCCCGGTACTAGCCAAATCGTGGACGCTCTCCCCCGACCAACTGACCTACACGTTCACGTTGGAACCCGGCGTGAAGTTCCACGATGGAACGGCCGCCGACTCCATGTCCTGGGTCAAGGGCTTCGAGCGCCGCGCCGACGTCAACCAGGGACCGGCCTACATGGTGGCCGGTGTCGCCAAGACCGATGCGCCGAATGCCACCACGTTCGTCGTCACGCTCAAGGAGCCCAACAGCGCATTTATGCACTACCTAGCCTGTCCATGGCAACCCTTCGCGGTGAGCCCGACTGCGGTGTCCAAGAACGCAGTTGGTGGCGACCTGGCCCAGGACTGGCTGAAGACTCACGACGCCGGCAGCGGCCCATATACGATCACCGAGTTCGTCCCCGGCAGCCACTACACGCTGGCGGCATTTGCCGACTACCGGCTCGGCAAGCCGCCTTTCGAATCCATCCGGATCAACATCACCCCGGATATCACCACCCAGAAACTGCAGCTCGACTCCGGTGCCTTCGATCTGGTATCGAAGGGCTTCGCCATCCCGGATGTGCTTGCTTATCAGCAGAATCCGCAATTCACCGTCGTCAATGCGATCGGCGGCGTCGGCGAGGCCATCTGGCTCAATCCGAACTCGGGCATCTTCGCCGACTTGGCCCTACGCAAGGCACTGCTTACCGCCCTTGATCGCAAGACGATCGTCGATACCGCCTGGGGCGGGCTTGCGACCGTTCAGGAATCGATGTGGCCAGAGGCCACCCTGCCCCCGGCAATGGCCCCGTTCCCGGCCACAGTCGACACCGGGCCGCTGGAGGCCATGGTGGGGTCACTACCTTCCAAGAAGGTAGATCTGGCTTGGGCGGCCGACGGCGGGGCGCCACGCCAGCAGATGGCTGAGCTGATCCAAAATCAACTTGCGACACTGGGGCTCGACGTGACAGTGCGTGCGTTACCGGTGGCTGAGATGTTCGACCTGTCGAACCAGCCGTCCGAGAAGAGGCCAGATCTGATGGTGACGTTCCTCGGTGGCGACACCTTGCACCTCGACACCACGTTCCGAATCCTGCTGCGGACGGGTGCCGCACCGTTGAACTTCTACCAATACTCCAACCCGCAGCTCGACGGCTTGATGGACCAGGCCGTCCGGGCGCCGAACACCGAACAGATGAATGCCATCTACGAGCAGTGCAGCAAGATAGTCCTGGACGACGCAATCTGGATCCCGCTGTGTCTCCCGCCGAACTCGACAATCACGCGCAAGCACTTGTCCGGCATCGAGAGCAACTCGTTCTACCCGCAAATCTTCTGGCCGCCCGCGCTCAAGCGGGCCTGAACCACGAAAGCGTGCTGCCGGATGATTTGATCCGGCAGCACGCTTTGCATTCAGCTCAGCTGGCGGATACCAGCCCGTGGAAGTTACTGCGGTGGAATATCATCGGCGCGATATCGGGGTAAACCGCCAGCGCGACGATCTGCAGCACCACGATTTCGTGATCGCCGGCCTCGACGAGCTTGAACGGCACGCATTCCAGCCACAGCGTCGAGCCGTGCACGAACACCGCGCCGGTGTCGGTCGATGTCCAGTCGACGCCGCTGAACCGATCACCGGTCCTAGACGCCAAAGACCTTGCCACGGGCGCATGTTCATTGGCCAGCACACTGAGCCCCAGCCGATCGAGCTGGGCCAGCTTCGGCCACGTCGTGGAGGTATTCGCGACGCAGACCGAAACCAACGGGGGGTCGAGGGAGACCGACGTGAACGAGCTGGCCGCCATACCCTCGGGAACCCCCTCGATCAGACCGCAGAACGCCGTGACACCGCTCGGGAACGCACCGAAGGCCTGCCGGAGCAGTGCCTGATCGAAGTTGCCGTCAATTGCCGTGATCATGATGACACCTGCGGAGCGAAGCGACGGGCAATGCCGAGCCACTTCTCCAGCTCCGGTGATGTCTCGTACTCCGAGTCGATCAGATACAGGCTCGGTGCCGGACAGCTCGCGCCGATCTCGACGAGGACGGGGCGCAGCGTCAGCTCGGGGGCCAGAGCGTGCGCCAGCGAGCCGCCGAGCATGATCGGAAACGTGGTGGTCTGACCGAGTTCACCTGCACCGAACTGATCCAAAAACAGTTTCAGAAGACCGGTATAGGTTGCCTTGAACGTCGGAGACGCCACCACCAAAGATTCCGCCGACTTCACAATCTCCTTCGCCTCGGCGACTTTTGGATCTCCCCAACTCAGCAGCCCCGCTCCGAGGTCGACGACATCGATCACCTGCTCGGGGCCGGTGCCGGTCAGCATCTCGGCCACCAGCTCGGCTGCCGCCCGCGTCCGCGACATCGGCTTCGGATTCCCTACCACTACCACTGTCATGTGTGCGCACCTCCATAAGCCAGCTATATCAACCGTTGTAGTCAACGAGTGGCAAATGTCCCCTGCCTCGCCCGGGGGTAAAACTTGGATTGCGCCGCGGCCGGCTCGACTGGCGGCACATCGGCGCAATGGGATGGACATCGACGCGCCCCAAATCCGTCACACGCCAGGGCTTTGCTGTCTCCATACCGATTGGGCAACCCGCGCCAGCGCCGACCGCGGTCCCACCCTCCCCGATTCGGATCATCCCACCGGAAACCGAGGGTCCTGCACCATGAGCATCGACGCAAACCACGTCGAACCCGCGACGACAGCGGGCCTGGAGACACCGCGCGCCCGGGTGTCCGACTTGAACGTCACCTTCCAGCGTCGCGGGATGCCCCTGCAGGCACTGCGGGGTGTCAGCCTCGATGTCCAGCCCGGCGAGGTGCTGGCACTCGTCGGGGAATCCGGGTCCGGTAAGAGCGTCCTAGGGATGGCGCTACTCGGTCTGCTCGCCGGCGAACCCGCGCCGGTGATCTCCGGTCAGGCCGAGGTGTGCGGCATCGACATGGTCGCCGCCAGCCCAGCCGAGCGCCGCCGCGTGCGTAAGGCCCACCTCGGCGCGGTGTTCCAGGACCCCATGACATCACTGGACCCGACCATGCGGGTCGGAAGACAGATTACTGAGCTGACCGATGACCCCGATGAGGCTCGACGGCTGCTGGACCTCGTCGGTGTGCCAGACCCGGTCCGGAGGATGAAAGCGTTTCCACACGAACTGTCCGGCGGCCTGCGACAGCGCGTGATGATCGCGATGGCCGTTGCAGGCAAGCCGGACCTGGTCATCGCCGACGAACCGACGACCGCCCTCGACGTCACCGTGCAGGCGCAGGTGCTCGCACTGCTCCGCGATCTGTGCAGGGAGTTGGGAACGTCGTTCATCGTCGTCACCCACGACATTGGGGTGGCCTCCCAAATTGCGGACCGTGTCGCGGTGCTCTATGGCGGTCGACTGGCCGAGCTGGGCACGATGGGCGACGTGTTGCGGGCTCCGTCGCATCCGTACACCTTCGGACTCCTAAACTCCCGGCTCGATCTGGACCTACCGCTCGGCCGCGCGATCAGCGCCTTGGCGGGTCAGCCGCCGGATCCGCGAAACCATCCGAAGGGTTGCGCCTTCTCGCCGCGCTGCCCGGCGGTGACCGTCGCGTGCTCAGACGTCATACCTGACCCCACGCCTGCCAGGACTCATTCCGGCGTCGCGGCCTGCATTGTGTCGGACGCCACGGCTGAATCGCACGCCCGTCAGGATACCCCGCTGTTCCCGCCGATGATGGAACTCGACGACACGCTGCCCGCCTTGCAGGTCAACGGGGTCGACAAGCACTTCGGAGTGCGGCGCGGACTGTTCGGCAAGGACAGCCTGCACGCGCTGCGTCACGTCATTCTCGACGTGGCCCCCGGCGAATCCGTCGCTGTGGTAGGCGAATCCGGTTCTGGTAAGTCGACCCTGCTGCGCGTGGTGGCCGGTTTGATGGACCCGGACGGCGGCACCGTGAAGTATGTCGGCGAACGTCCGCAGATGGTGTTCCAGGATGCGGGCGCGTCGTTGACCCCCTGGATGTCGGTGGGCGAGATCGTGGGCGAGCGACTGCTGAAGACGACGAACCGGACCGAGCGCCGCGACAAGGTCGATGCCGCGCTGCGCCAAGTCGGGCTGCCACCCGATGTGGCCAGCATCAAGGCGTCCAGCCTCTCCGGTGGTCAACGCCAGCGGGTAGCCTTCGCCCGCGCGATCATCGTGCCGCCCCGCCTGCTGCTGTGCGACGAACCGACCTCAGCGCTCGACGCGTCGCTGGCGGCGTCGGTGTTGAATCTGCTGCAGGTGTTGCGTCGCGAACTCGGCATGGCCGTCATGTTCGTCACCCATGACCTGGCCGCCGCACGATTCATCGCCGACCGGATCGCCGTCATGTACCTCGGTCAGATCGTTGAGCTGGCACCAACCGAGTCACTGATCGACGACCCGAAACATCCCTACACGAAGGCACTATTGGCGGCGGTGCCCAGCCCGGGCAAGGAACCGGTGCGGCTACCGGGAGAGCCGGCGAGTCCGCTGTCGATACCGTCCGGATGCGCATTTCATCCACGCTGTCGGGAGAAGGTGGAGCGCTGCGACAGCAGGGTTCCGAATCTGCTGTCCACCGACGACACCGCGCGGCACCTGGCGTCGTGTCTGCTGACGAACGGCCAGACAGATCAGCTGCTCGCCGGCTAAAGCACGCTTTCCGATCAACCACTGACAGAGGAGATTGCGATGACGAAGATGTTTCACCTCGGCTGGTTCATGAACTTCATTCCCCCGGAGTGGGATTCACCCTGGGCGTCACCGGATGTAGCGACCTGGTCCAACGGCAAGTTCTACGTCGACATGGCACGCAGCATGGAACGGGCCTGCTTCGACTTCATCATGATCGAAGACACCGTGATGGTGGCCGACGCCTACGGAAACTCCATGGAGGGTGCGCTGAAGAACTCAGTCTTCGCGCCCAAACACGATCCGATTCCGCTGGCGGTGCTGATTGCGGCGAAGACCTCGAAGCTGGGCGTGGTGGCGACGATGTCGACGTCGTTCTACCCGCCGTATCTGCTGGCCCGGTTGGCCTCTACGGTGGATTCGATCGCCGAAGGCCGGTTCGGCTGGAACATCGTTTCGTCAGCCGAGGACCGGGCCGCACAGAACTTCGGGTTGGACGGTCTCCCCGAGCACGACGAGCGTTACAACGTCGCAGACGAATACTTCGACGTCGTCACGCAGCTCTGGGACTCCTGGGATGCCGACGCGGTCGTAATGGACCGGGAAACCCACACCTTCGCCGATTTCAGCAAGGTGCGCCCAATCGATTTCGTCGGCAAGTACTTCAAGTCGAGGGGCCCGCTCAACACGGTGCCTTCGCCGCAGCACCGGCCGACTATCCTGCAGGCCGGGGCGTCACCACGAGGTCGGGCATTTGCGGCCCGTGCCGCCGACTCGATCGTCGCCGTCGGCACCGGTGTCGAGGGAATGCGGGAGTACCGCAACGATATCCGCGCTCGTGCCGCAGCGGCAGGGCGCGACCCCGACGACATCAAGCTGATGTTCTGTGTCTCCCCGGTGGTGGCCGCCACCGAGGCGGAGGCACGTGCGGAGATCGAACGTCTGACGTCGGTCGACAGCTACATCGAGAAGCAACTCGTCGGTATCTCGTCCAACACCGAGATCGACTTCAAGCAGTTCGACTGGGACGAACCCCTACCCGCGGATCTGACCACCAACGGAGAGCGGGGCTCACTGGAACATTTCATGCGGGGCGACGGCAGCCCGGGACCAAAGACATTGCGCCAGCTGGCGATCGACTGGGCCACCACCGGTATTGAGTTCGTCGGTACTCCGGAAACGGTTGCTCGCGAGATGGGCGAGGCCATGGAGGAGATCGGTGGCGATGGCTTTTTGATCATGAAGCCGGGCTGGGACCTCAACCGGCAGTATATCTCTTCGATCACCGACGGGCTGGTGCCAGAACTGCAGCGCCGCGGGCTGACTCGGACTCAGTACACCGAGACCACCCTGCGACGGACGCTGCGCGAGTTCTAACCAACACGGCTTCCGGCAAGGGGGCGTAATTCTTCGGCAACGTCGCCGAACCCCCGGTGACATCCAGACCGGGTCTACTCGGATCCAACGTGCGGCGCCGAGCATTCCCCGACAGAGGAGCGTCAATGGCAATCGCGGAGTATTACGTACCGACAGAACTCGTGCGGTACCGCAGTCGCATGGGTCTGGCGACTCGCCAGTATTTTCAGGGCACCTCAATCGCCAGTTACGTCGCCTTTGGTGCACTGGCGCTGATGTTCTTCGTCGCGATCTTCGCCAGGCAGATCGCGCCGTTCGACCCACTCATCGCGGTCGGCAAGCCGATGACCGCACCGAGCGCCGCGAACTTGCTGGGCACTGACACCGTCGGGCGCGACATCCTCAGTCGCGTCCTGTGCGGTATGCAGACCAGCTGGTTCGGCGCGCTGGCCGTGGTCGGGTTCGCCGTCGTGTTCGGCGGCCTCATCGGGCTGATCGCCGGTGCCGCAGGCGGGTGGTTCGACGCGGTCCTGATGCGGATGACCGACGCGTTCCTCGCGCTGCCTGGCCCGATCCTCGCGCTTGCGGTGGTCGCCGCACTCGGGCGGTCCTACACCCACACGCTCATCGGTGTCGCGATCGTCTGGTGGCCGCTCTACACCCGGATCGTGCGGTCCGAGGTCCGGAAGCTGCGGGCGTCGCCCCACACGGAGGCAGCCCGAGTTGGTGGGGTGAGTTGGTGGCGGCTACTGCGTCGCCATCTGCTGCCAGGGGCTGTACCGGTGACCATCGTGACCGCGAGCCTAGATATCGCAGCACTGGTGCTGATGCTGGCCAGCCTGTCCTTCCTTGGGCTCGGGGCACCCCAGCCTGCGCCCGAACTCGGGTCCATGAGTGCCCAGGGCATCACCTACATATTCAGCGCCTGGTGGATCCCGATCATGCCTGCCATCGCGGTTGCCCTCATCGCGATCGTCGCCAACTTCGCCGGCGATGCGCTCCGTGACCGTATCCGGGATCGCTGATGCTGACCGTCTTGCCTCGGCGCCTACTTGGCGCGATCCCCGTGCTGCTCGTTCTCGTCATCGCGGTGTTCACCCTGCAACAGGTGGCACCGGTCGATCCGGTGGCTGCGTTGGTCGGCGCGAAGGCTTCGCCCGAGGTGTATGCCGCCGCGCGGCACGAGCTCGGGTACGACCAACCGCTGCCGATGCAATTCGTGCACTACCTGGTGAATGCGTTGCAAGGAGATCTCGGCCAGTCGAGTCTGACCCGCACCCCGGTGCTCTCCGACATCGCGACGTTCCTGCCGGTCACGCTGGAATTGCTCCTCGTCGCGATGATCTTCACCGTGCTCATCGGTTTCTTCTTAGGGCTGGCGACTGCACAGGGCTGGCGGGGTTCGGGAGTGCTCCGCGTGGTGATGATCTCCGGTGCGTCGGTGCCAGTGTTCCTGGCCTGCTTGCTCGGCATGCTGGTGTTCTATCGCTACCTCAATATCCTGCCGGTCACCGGCACCACCTCCTATTACGATGCCCCCACCGGCCCGACGCATTTCCTGCTGCTCGACAGCGTGCTGGCCGGGCGGCCGGAGGTCTTCTTCGACGACTTGTATCACCTCATCCTTCCGGCCTTCTGCCTGGCGCTGACACCTGCGGTGGCTGTGGGACGGGTCCTGCGCAGCAGCCTCGAGACGACCATGCACGGCGACCATATCCGCACGGTCCGTGCAAAGGGCATGGGCGAGAAACGAATTCTGTTCATGCATACTGCCCGCAATTCTCTCGGGCCGGTACTGGCACTGATGGGTTTGCAGATCGCGGTCATGATCGGCAACTGCATTCTGGTTGAGTTGATCTTCGCCCGTCCGGGCATCGGGCTATACATCGCCAGGGCCATCGATAAGGCGGACTTTAACGCTATAGCGGGAGTGACGCTGGTGGCCGGCGTGTTGTATGTGATGACCAACACCGTGGTGGACGCCCTGCAGTCGATCGCTGATCCCAGGGTCGCACTCTGAAGAATGTGCCTGATTCCCAAGGTGGTTCGTTGCCGTGGCTGTTGGTCAGCTCGTGGATGTGGCATCTGACCCGATGGGACGGGTTGTTCCTCGGGACGTACCTGGTGACTCATTTGGGTGCCCCGCCGATCGCCAACCAGTTCGTCGGCGTCGGCTTGTTCGCCCCCATGCTACTAGGCGCTTACTTCTCCTCCCGGTCCTTCTTGCGCCGTGATACCGCGCTCCAGAGACTGGTGTTGTACACCGAACTCGTACTGCTGCCCGTTTCGGCGCTGATGGCGGTGCTCGTCGGCAGCGGCGTCGTTCACACCTGGATGATCTACCCGTTCATGCTCGCGTACGGCTTCGGCGGGATGGTCAACATGACCACGCAGCGCGAACTGCTGTTCCTGATGAGTGGGCCGCTGCGCTCGACCCGGGTACTCAACACTGAAGTCGCCGCCACGGCGAGCGCCATGATGCTGGGCCCCCTGATCGGCGGGATTACCATCCAAGCCTTCGGTCTCGGTGTGGCGTTCACCGTTCCAGCGGTGCTTCTCGCCTTCTCGGCACCACTGCTCTGGCTCTCGACGCGGCGGGTGCCGGCGCGGTCGCTCCCCATCAGACCGGAGATCGTGGTGGGCGGCGGGCGCAGTACCGACTGGGGCCTGCTAAGACGCTCGAGAGTGCTGGCAGTGATCCTTCTGGTCACCGTCATCTGCAATCTCTTCTACTTTGCGTTCATGCCGCTGGTACCCGTAATCGCCCAGCACCTCGGCGCCGACGCGTTGATGGCAGGGGTGATCGGCTCGACTGCAGGCGTCGTGCAACTCTTGGTTGCCGGGGCGCTGACGGTCCGACCGGCGCGTCGTCCGTTCAGCGGGTATGTGGCCGGGGTGGCATTGTGCCTGTGCTGCCTAGCCATACTCGCCTACACCCCGGTGGTGGTCGTTGCTCTGCTTGCCCTGAGTGTGGCTGGGATCGGCCAGGCGTTGTTCGGCTCCGCACAGGCGACCCTGCCGGTCCAGGCGGTGGGGCCGCATGAACGCGCCGCTGCTCTCGGACTCGTCACCACCACGATCGGTCTGGCGCTGCCGGCGGGCATGGCCATCCTCGGGGTGTTGTCGAGCTTGTTCGGTCCGCAGCTGGCGATGCTGGTGTCGGCCTTGGTCGGCTTGGCTGCACTTGCGGCGACGGTAATCATGAACTGCGGCCTAATAAGGGGGCGCGAAGCCTCCACCACGTCAAGCGGTGCCACGATACGCCGTGGCCGAGAAGGAAACCCGGTCGCCGCGCAGCCGGAGTTGCGATAGCGCCCGCGGCTGCCCTTCGTCGTCTTCGATGACGTCCTCGAGCCAGACCATTGGAGCGCCCACCTCCACACCAAGGAGTTCAGCGCTCTGCTCGTCAGCACCGACGGCACCCACCGTGGTGCTGCTGGTGCCGATGCTTATCCCGAGTTGGCGCTCGAGGATGAGCAGGACGTCCGGTTCGTCTACGTGAAAGTCGGGTGCCTCGTCTTCGCCGAGGGCGATGTAGTTGACCGTCAGCCCGAGTGGTTGCTCGTCCTGCACAACCAGGCTCTCGATCATCACCACGGTCCAGCCAGCGGGCAGGCGCAGGCGATCCCGGACCATCGGCGGACAGCCAAGCGGTTGGCATTCCAGTACTCGAACCTCGATCCTGGTGGACGGTTCGGTGATGTACTCGTCGAAGGGACTGAGTTCGTCGATGCGCAGCAGCAGCGAACCGGTGGCGCGCGTACCGTTCTTTGGTTCTCGAGTGACCATTCCTTCCTTTGCGAGCTGCTGCAGAACGGCCCGAACGGTGTTGCGGCTAGCCGACATGGCGTCGGTGAGCTCCCGTTCACCTAGGCAGATATTCCGGCCAGTGGTGACGAGGGTCGAGCGGAGTAGATCGTAGGTCCGGCGCGCCGAGTTGTTCAATCGGTCCGGACTCTGCCGCTGCCGTTGAAAGATCACTTCCGGCCGGACATCCGTACTGGGGCGGGCCCGCACACGCCAGCCCCCGGGTAGTTCGCGTTCACCTGTTGACAAGGTCCAATCCTTCCATAAAACCCCGCGACCACTTCACCAGATGGTTGTTAACGGGCTCGGGCCTGGGTGATGCGCCTGAGTTACATTGGGGCCATTGGCGCCCCGACGACCCTCGCAAGCTGTGCGCTGGCTAACAGTACGACGGCGATCAGGCCGAATAGTGCGGCAATGCCGACCTCGGCGCCGACTACCGCGCAGCCAACCGACCCCGCCAGCAGCCCGATACCGGCCGAGATCCGGAATCTCGCCAGGCCGGTGGAGGATTCGCCCACCTGGGCCACTATCAACACCGGGAGCGTCGCAGTGGCTCCCGCCAGGCTGACACCGAACAGTGCGGACGCCAGCAGATAGATCGACTGGCTCGGCACAAGAGCAAGCAGCGCCGCGCACACCATACCCAGCGCGAATGAGGCGATCAGAGTGGCGACCATTCCGTCGCTGCGGATGTACCGGTAGGCGATCAGCAGGGCGACGATCTCTACGCCCGACATCAGCGCTATGGCAACGGAGATCGTCATAGTGGAGTACCCCAGGGCGGCGCCAGCCAGCGGAAGCGCGGTGAAGAGCACGCCGCCGCGCAAGAAGTCGCCGCTCATCGCCAACACGAGCGTTGCGCGGCTACCGGGAGTCTTGTCGAGACGCGGCAAACCGATTCGAGGCGGGGATATCCTCGGCGGTGCTGCCAACCTCGGCAGTGCGGCAGTTAGGGCGGTCGCCACGACCAATGCGAATACGCCCGTGCCAACGAACGCGGTCTGGTAGCCGAGCCGACCGTCGATCAACCCCGCCACGAACAATCCGCCTGGCGAGCCGATGGCTCCCCCGAACAGAAACGCGGCGTTGAACCGACCCACCGACTGGGCGACATCGTCGGCGCTCGGTCGGACCCGAACCGCGGCCTGTAACCCGGCGCCGAAAACCAGCCCGCCGCCGATGCCCTGCATCACCCGCGAGGCCATCAGCAAGGCGCCCCCGGTCGCCAAACCGATCCCGATGCACGCGACCCCGAACAACACGAGCCCCACGGCGAGCGCGGCCCTGGCGTCGAGTCCGGGGATGAGCCTGGTGCCGAACACATCGACGACGATCACGCCGATCGACGCGCTGAGCATGAAGATGCCGATGAACAGCCCGGTGTGCCAGAACTCCCGGACGAACACCACTTCCAAAGGCGCGGTTAAGCTCATCACGACCCCACCTGCCGCCATAAGGGGCAGAAACCATCGCATCAGCCGGTGTCAGAGCTGCGCGGTAGGCATTCAGTCGCGGTGACTTCGAGACCATATGCTTCCAGTCCGATCCGCTTCACCGGATTGTTCGTCAACAGCCGCATGCGCCGCACACCGAGGTCGGCGAGAATCTGTGCGCCGACGCCATAGTCCCGCCTGTCGTCGGGCCTGTCCTGCTCTGGGTTCGGCGCCGACGTGGGCAGCAGCCCGCTGCACCGACCACCCTGCCCGCGCAGATACACGACGACGCCGGTGCCCTCGTCAGCGATCATCTCCAGAGAATGATCCAGCTTGGCGCCGCAATCACACAGTCCCGACTTGAACGCATTGCCCAGCAGGCACTCCAACTGCACCCGGACAAGCGTCGGCGACGTGTGCAATCCAGGCATCTCCCCCATCACCAGCGCGATGTGTTCACGGTCGTCGAACACGGATCGGAAGCCATGCGCGCGGAACTCACCGTGTCGGGTGGGCAGTCGACTGGAGGCCTTGAACTCCACCAGGCGCTCGGTGCGGCGGCGGTAAGCAATCAGCTCGGCCATCGTCACGACGGGTAACCTGTGCGTGGCGGCGAACGCATGTAGGCGGTGCCCGCGGGCGACACAACCGTCATCGTCGACCACTTCGCCGATCACCGCGACGGGCGGCAGCCCGGCCATTCGCACCAAATCGACGGCCGCCTCGGTGTGCCCGGCCCGACGCAGCACCCCGCCGTCGACTGCCCGCAATGGGAACACGTGGCCGGGCCTGCGGAGGTCGCTGGGGTGGGTATCGGGGTTGATCAGCAGGGAGATCGTCGTGGCCCGATCGGTCGCGGAGATGCCGGTGGTGATCCCCGTCCTGGCGTTCACTGATACCGCGTATCCCACGCCTCGCGGGTCCTGGCTCATTGCGACCATGGGCGGCAGGTGCAGCCGGTCCAAGTCGGCCGCAGGCATCGGTACACAGAGGATGCCACCTGTGTGACGCATCATGAACGCCAACCGCTGCGGCGTGACATGCGCGGCGGCGATCGTGAGATCGCCGTCGTCGTCGGGATTCTCCGCGTCGACCACGATCACCATGTTGCCGACGCGCAGGGCATCGACTGCAGCGGCGATCGAAGCCGATGCTGCAGTGTCGGCAATGGGCACGCGGCACCGCGTGCTGATGACAGTCATGGTTCAGAACTCGCGCAACGTGTCTCGCAACATGGTGGTGGTGTACTCCGAGCGGGTCAGGCCTAGCTTCTGTAGCTCGGGTACCAGCCCGTCAGTGATCTCGGTGACGTAGCGGCGGTTGAGTCGCATCACCGGGCTGGTGATGAGGAAGCCGTCACCGCCAACCTGCTCCATCAGGTCGCCCATCTCCTTGGCCACCTCGGCAGGTGTGCCGACCAGCGGGATGTTGGCCGTGAGGCCGCTGCCAGTGACGATCTCGCGCAGCGTCTTGCCCTTGCCTCGCGACAGGAAACTCTCCAGCGAGCCCCGCTCGCCGTTGGTCGTCAGCTCTCCCAGCGGCTGATCGAGATCGAACTGTGAAAAGTCGATCTCAGTGATGGAAGAGATCTCCGCCAACATGTATTCGATGTAGGACGGGGTATTGAACCACCGGTCCCGCTTGGCTAGCGCCTCCTCGTGCGTGTCGGCCACGATTGGCGACACCAGGTAAAGCACCTTGCACTCGGAGGGGTCGCGCCCATTGGCCGTCATCCGGTCGTGGATGTCGTCGCGGTAGGCCTTCATCGCCTCGACGCCGTTGGCCGGTGCAACAATCGTGTCGGCGTGCTGTGCGGCCAGCTCGCGTCCAGGGGGCGAGGCGCCGGCCTGGGCGATGGTGGGCCGGTACTGTGGGCAAGGCGCGGTATTCAGCGGACCGCGGCTCTTGTAGTACTTGCCTTCGAAGTCAATGGTGTTGACCTTCTTGAAGTTTGCGTACGTCCCGGTCTCGTAATCGCGCTCGATGGCGTCCGGTTCCCACGACTCCCAAAGCCTGCTGACTACTTCCATGTATTCGCTCGCCATCGCGTAGCGCTCATCGTGCTCATAGAGCTTGTCCATGCCGAAGTTCTGGGCAGAACGGTCTTCGCCGGAGGTCACGACGTTCCAGCCGAACCGTCCCCGGGCGATGTGGTCGATGGTGCTGCACAACCGGGCCAGCAGGAAGGGTGGGTAGAAGCTTGTCGACATCGTTGGGATGACGCCGATATGATTCGTGGCGGAGGCGATCAGGACAGCCAGCGGAACCGGGTCGTGTTTGGGGTTGATCCCGTGTTTGAGGTCGTGCTCCATCGTGCCACCGAAAGCGGTCGACACCATTAGCTTGTCTTCGATCAGGATGTAGTCGAACTTGGCGCGCTCGAAGTCACGGGCCACATCGACGTAGAAATCGCCGGTGAAGTCGCGCCCACCGTCACCCCAATTGCCGTTCCACTCGTCAGCGACGAAGTTCAGGAACCATCCCAGATGGAATTTTTCGGTCAAGGCACACTTCCTCTCTCTGCCTGGGTTCAAGGCAAACAGCGAAGCGTTACTGCGGGGTGTCCTCTTCGTACCACGGACATTGCGCTGGAGGCCCAAGCGTGGGTGGGCGTCGCTTGGGCAAACACCGCCGAGGATGCATACGGACCTCTGCCACTTGGAGACGGTGATCTTGTGCGTACAAGGTAAGCGCCACGGCTTGTAACCCATGTGGGGAACCTTGAGTACTTCGACCGCAAGCAGCTTGCACTATTGGGGCGAAAGAGCGAGTCAGGTCTGGGCGCTCTGATCCGTCGCTGCGGTATCCACTCGACGTCGCTGTCTTCATCTGTCGCCGAAGAGGATAGCCCAGTAAATTCGTGCGGTCCCAGCGTCGGCAGGCATGCTGATTGCAGCCGAAGTACCTCCACGATGTTCGGTTGGACAACACTGACGGGCCTGTCGTTTGCCAGGAGCTTGGGACCAGTGTGACCTGATTTTGCCAGGGTGATGGGACCACCTGGATTGCCAGTTATGGGACCACCGGCGCGTCGCGTCGGTGGTCTCTTCGTTTGTTCGTTCGATCGCTGTGACAGCTCAAGTCACGGAGGGCGGCGGGCATGGTTTTTCGGGAGGTCAGTGTGAACGAGATCAGGGAAGTGCTGCGGGTGTGGCTGGGGGTGGCGGGGCTACCGCCGGAGCCGGGGTACCGCACGATCGCCGCGCATTGCGGCGTGGACCGCAAAACGGTGCGCCGCTACGTGGAGGCCGCGCAGGCAGCCGGGCTGCGCCGCGACGGCGATGTCAGCGCCCTCGATGACGGGTTGATCGGGGGTGGTCGCCGACGCGGTGCGTCCTGCCCGCCCAGATGGTCACGGCGCCGCCTGGGAGCAGCTGTTGGGGTTCGAGGAGCAGATCAAAGTTTGGGTGGCCGGCGATGGTGAGCAGCGGCCGTTGACGATCACCAAGATTGAGACGTTGCTGGCCCGGCAGGGGTGTGTGGTTCCGTATCGGACGTTGCACCGATTCGCCAGTGAGCGTTGCGGTTTCGGCCGCAAGGGCACCACGGTGCGGGTCGCTGATGGTGATCCGGGGGGTGGAATGCCAGATCGATTTCGGCTATCTGGGGATGCTCACCGATGCTGCTGATGGGCGGCGCCGCAAGGTGCACGCGTTGATCTTCACCGCCGTCTATTCCCGGCACATGTTCGTGTGGTTGTCGTATTCGCAGACCCTGGCGGCGGTGATCGCCGGGTGCCAGGCGGCGTGGGGATTCTTCGGCGGCGTGTTCGCGGTGCTGATCCCCGACAATCTCAAGCCGGTGATCGCCGCCGCCGATGCGGTCAACCCGCAGTTCACCCGCGGGTGGCTCGACTACGCCGGTCATGCCGGATTCCTCACCGACCCGGCCCGGGTTCGCTCCCCCAAAGACAAGCCGCGGGTGGAGCGGACTGTGCAGTATGTGCGCCGAAACTTCTGGGACGGTGAAACATTCACCAGTCTCGAACAGGCGCAGCAGGCTGTGATGACTTGGTGTGCGCACTGCCGGTACCCGCATCCACGGCACCACCTGCGCACGTCCCCTGGAGGTGTTCACCGCCGAAGAACAACCGACGCTACTCACGGTGCCGGGGACCTATGACGTGCCGATGTTCAAAGCGGTCAAGGTACACCGCGATTTCCACGCCGAAGTCGCCAAAGCCCTGTATTCGCTGCCCGAGTGCTGGATCGGGCACACGTTGGACGTACGCGCCGACAGTGAGCTGGTGAAGTTCTATCACCGCGCCACGCTGGTGAAAGTCCATCCTCGCCAGCCGGCCGGTGGCCGCAGCACCGACCGTGCTGACCTGCCCGAACACAAAGCGGGTTACGCGCTGCGGGACCTGGCGGCGTTGATCGCCGCGTGCGCGGCGCACGGCCCCAATATCGGGATCTACGCCGAACGCATCCTCGATGACCCGCTGCCCTGGACCCGGATGCGCACCGTCTACCGGCTCCAAGGCCTGGTGCGCCGCGGCGCGCAGCGCGTCGAACAAGCATGCTCCTTATCGCTGGACCTCGACGTCGTCTCGGTCAACAAGATCGCCTCCATGCTGCAACGCGCCACCGAGAACACCGCCCCGACACTACCGCAAGCAGTCGGCCAAACAGCCACCCGGTTCACCCGCAACCCATCCGAATTCAACGTCACCAAAACATCATTGACCGTAGTGCCCGTTACCGATTCCGAGGAGACCTGCTGACATGACCACCCACCGTGCCCCCGCCGACCCGGTCGGCGCTGACCTGACCCGCCTGCTCAAAACCCTCAAACTCGGCGCGCTGGCCGACACCTTGCCCGAACGCGCCGCCCTGGCCCGCCAACACAAACTCAGCCACATCGGTTCCTCGAAACACTGCTCGCCGACGAAGTGTCCCGCCGCGAATCCCGTTCAGCCGCACTACGAGCCACCAAAGCCGGACTCGACCCGGGCATGCGTTTGGACACCTGGACCGCACAACACGACCTGCGCTATGACCGCACCCTACTCGGCGACCTCACCTCACTGAGATTCCTCGACGCCGGCCAGTCAGCGATCATCCTCGGACCCGTCGGCGTCGGCAAGACCCACCTAGCAACAGCCCTGGGACACATAGCAATCCGCCGCAAACACACCGTCCTGTTCGGCCGTGCCGACAAGCTGTTCACCAGGCTGCGCGCCGCCCGCCTCGACAACACCGTCGACACCGAAATCCGCCGACTGGCCGCCACCGACGTCCTCATCATCGACGACTTCGCGCTGCGGCCCCTCGACGCCACCGAGACCAGCGACTTCTACGAAATCGTCGTCGAACGCCACCGCACCAAAACCACCATCGTGACCTCCAACCGCGAACCCGCCGAATGGCTGACCATGACCGCCGACACCCTGCTGGCCCAATCGGCGATCGACCGGCTGACCGCCACCGCCCACACCCTCGTCATCGAAGGACCGTCCTACCGCCAACGGACCCGCGGCGGCCGGCTTGACCCAGACCACCCCGACGAGCATCCTCAATAACGCGCCACGGTGGTCCCATCCCACTGGCAACCAGGTGGTCCCATCACCCTGGCAAGCGACAGGGCCGGCGTTCGAGCACATCACTGTCATGGTCGAAGGAGTCGCGGGGTCGCTGGACTCCAGGCCAGAGAGCACACCGCGGTCACACGTAGCGCGGTGTGCATGAAACCGGGGATGCTTGGAGAGTCCCGCCCGGGCTCCGGCCAGACTGGCCGCGACAATTGTCCATTGACAGACAATCGCCTCAGCGACAACTCCACGGGTCCAGGCATCGGACACCAAGCGTTCTACGTGTCGGGTGTTGCGGGTCACGACAATCTTGCCGGCGGCCTGGGCGACGGCCGCGATCAAAGAATCGTCATAGGGAGCCAGTGTCGCGGCCAGCAGCACCGACATGGGGACATCTTCACCCGCCAATCCCGCGGTGAGGATCGCACGGACTTCGGCTTCGACACAGTGATGATCAACGTGAGTTGGCCGCCTCGGTGCCCCCCAAATAGGCGATCAATCCGACACGCAGCGAGCCGCCACATCGACTCCCGCATTCGCGATCATGTGACTCCGGAATCCATGAGCAAGATCAACAGCGAGCTCGGAAACTTTGCACGAACACGTCCTCGATGCCGCCAATGCCTAGTCAGCCTCGGAATTCAATCACTGCTCGGCCGATGCGGAAAGATATGCCGCGCGGCACCGCTATGTGGTTCGTGCGCTCAGGACAGCGATGAGGAGCGCTGCGCTGGGCGACGCGTTGGATCCTTGTATGTCCATTGACACTTGTAAACGATGACGGATGCACGAGCAGCGGTTGGACGTTCGTCACACGGCAAGTAGATGGACGGTATCGACAGACGTGCCGGAGATCCTCACGCTCACCAAACGCCGTGATAGAGACGATGCGATGCGTGCGGGTTTTCGCGGCGGGAGACGGACCGTCTGACTGGGACGGGCGCGATCACGACATCGCCGATGATTTGGCACTCCCAGCCGGGGCGGCGATGCCTGAGCCGGCACACTGGCCACAAGCTGCACGTCGTCAAGGAATGGCGCCTTGGCAGGATGGCCGCGTTCGGTTCGTCTTGCGCGGCCAGCGGACATTTGCTGACCCCTCCAGGCCCGAGCGGATCGGTACTCACGTTGCCATTCTCGGGCTGGTTGCCGCCGCGGCGCTGACTGCATGCACCAACGTCGGCGTGCCGGCCCCTACCCATCCACGAATCGTGTCGACGTCACAAACCATGACGCCGGCCACACCGGGCGCACCCGACCCGCTGCGTGTCAACCAGTGGGCGCTCGATGCGGCGCGCCTGCCCGGCGCGTGGGAGCACTCCACCGGCAGCGGGCAGGTGATCGCCATCGTCGACACCGGTGTCGACCCCGCCCACCCCGATCTGGCGGGCAAGCTGGTCGGCGGCTACGACGTGCTCACCAACAGCACGGAAGCCGCCGACCCCCATGGTCATGGCACCCACGTGGCAGGCATCGCGGCCGCGGCCGCCAACAACGGCATCGGCATCATCGGGGCCGCCCCCGACGCCAAGATCATGCCGGTGCGCGCCCTCGACGCCAACGGCGCCGGCAGCGACGACACCATCGCCGCCGGCATCGACTGGGCCACCGAGCACGGAGCGAACGTGATCAATCTGTCCCTGGGTGAGTCCGGTCTGGCGGGCCGGCTGAGCAAGGGCGGCCCGATCAACGCCGCGATCCGCCGTGCCGGCGCGGCTGGGGTCGTTGTCGTCGGGGCCGCCGGCAACGACAGCGACCGCAAGCGCGTGTACCGCATTGGGGTACCGGTCATGGTTGTCGTGGCGAGCGACCAGAACGGCCAGCCGACCGGCTTCACCAACACCGGCGACCTGCGGTCCATCGCCGCGCCAGGCCAGGACATCCTGTCCACCGCTCCGATCGGCCCGACCACCGGGTGGCCGCAGGGCACCGATGGATACGCCACACTGTCCGGCACGTCGATGGCCAGCCCGCTCGTCGCCGGCGTCGCCGCGCTGCTGCTCGCCCAGGGGCGCAGCGCCGAACAGGTGATGACCATACTCGCGGACACCGCGACCAACCCCAGCGCAGATCGACGACTTGGTGCCGGCATCATCGACGCCGCAGCCGCCGTCACCGCCTGAAACCTCAGACGCAACGATCCATCAGCGCTCGGACACCCGACCGCGCGGTCAAGTGACCTGCCGCGATCATCGTTTCGACAGCTACGCTGCGCCAGACTCGCGGCGATCCTTGGTGACGGCGGCCCTCGATGCGTGAATCGCTGCCCTGTCAGCAGTTGAGAGCCACCGTCTAGAGACGCCATCGGCCTCCGATCAGGACTCCATCGCCTGCAACCACATTTCCAGTACCGCGAGCTGCCACAACGCGTTCGACCCGAGAGTGGTCCGTTGGTCGTTGGGCGCGGCGAGCATCACCTCGACCGCTTTGGGTTGATAAAGGCCGCGCTGGCGAGCGGCCTTGTTGGTCAAAGATTCTCGCACCAGGTCGAGCACCTCGCCGTGCAGGTGGCGGATGCCCGGCACCGGGAAGTAGCCCTTCGTGCGGTCAATGACCTCGGCCGGCAACAGCGTGCGGGCCGCGTCTTTGAGCACCCCCTTGCCGCCGGAGGCCAGTTTCAGTTCGGGGGGACAAGTCGCGGCCAGTTCGACGAAGTCGTGGTCCAGGAACGGCACCCGGGCCTCCAGTCCCCAGGCCATCGTCATGTTGTCCACCCGCTTGACCGGGTCGTCGACCAGCATGACCGTCGTGTCCAGGCGCAGCGCGGCATCGACCGCGCTGTCGGCGCCGGCTGCTTCCTGGTGCGCCGCGACGAAGTCGTAGCTGACGTCGCGATCGAGGTGGAAGTCGGGTGCGAGGAGCGCTCGGATATCGTCGTGGGTGCGGTCGAAGAACACTTTCGCGTAGGCGTCAGTCACCTGGTTGCGGGCGACGCTGGCAAGCGGTGGATACCAGTCGTAGCCGGCGAGGATCTCGTCGGCGCCCTGACCCGACTGCACCACCTTGACCGACTTGCTCACCTCCTCGGACAAGAGGTAGAACGCCACACAGTCATGGCTCACCATCGGTTCGCTCATCGCCGCGATGGTGGGGGCGACCGCGGGAACCAACCTTGAGCTGTCGATATGGATGCGGTGATGCTCGGTGCCGAAGGTGTCGGCAACCAGATCGGAATACTGGTATTCGTCGCCGGATTCGCCGCCGGCAGAGTCGAATCCGATCGAGAAGGTCTCCAGTTCGGTTTGGCCCCGCTCGGCCAGCAGGGCGACGACGAGCGAGGAGTCGATGCCGCCGGAGAGCAGCACACCGACGGGCACATCGGCGACCATGCGCCGGTCCACCGCGGTGCGTAACGCGTCCAGCACGGCGTGTTGCCAGTCCCGGGCGGACCAGGAGGACCGCTCCGGTTGACGGCTGAACACCGGGTTCCAATACACGGTGTCCTCGTGCGTGCCGTCCGGCGCGATGACCCGGACGGTGGCCGGCGGCAGCTTCCGGACGCCCTGGTAGATAGTGCGTGGGGCGGGCACCACCGAATGAAACGTCATGTAGTGGTGCAGTGCGTGCCGGTCGATGTCGGTATCCACGTCACCGCCCCGAAGCAGTGCACGGATCGTGGAGGCGAAGCGGAGCCGACCCGCTGCCTCGGCCAGGTAGAGCGGTTTGATGCCCAGCCGGTCGCGGGCGAGGGCAACCACACCGGTGTCGCGGTCGGCGATCGCGAACGCGAACATGCCCTTGAACCGCTCGACGCACCGGGGTCCCCACCGGTGATAGGCCTTTATGACAACCTCACTGTCGGCGGTCGAGAAGAAGCCGTAGCCGGCATACTGCAATTCGGCGCGCAACTCATGGTAGTTGTAGATGCAGCCGTTGAAGACCAGTGTGAGCCCCAGTTCGCTGTCCACCATCGGCTGTGCACCGCAGGCCGACAGATCGATGATCGACAGGCGCCGGTGACCGAAGGCCACCCGGCCGTAGGCGACGACACCGTCGGAGTCCGGGCCCCGACTGGACATCGCCGCGGTCATGCGGTTGACCGCTGACAGGTCAGCCGACGTGCCGTCGAACGTGATGTCACCACAGATGCCGCACATCGCACCCCTCCTTCAGAACACCGGCTGCCCGGTACCGATCCAGGTATCTTTGCTGCCTCCACCCGACGAGGAGTTGACAATGCTCGAACCGCGTGTCGCGACCCGTGTCAGCGCGGCGGGCAGCACGTGCGCGGTGACAGAGTCACCGGTTCCCGGCCGCAGGTGAACGAAGGCCCTGAGATCGACGTGGTGTGGATACATTCCTTCACCGTCGAAAGTAGGGTGGGTGGACAGGCGCACCGTGTCCTGGGCGACGAATCGTTCTGGCTGCGTGAGCAGTTCGCGACGGCGCTGCTCGATCGCGGCGTCCGAGGATTCGGGTCCGATGAGCACACCGCTGCCGCCGAATCCGTCGATGGGCTTGACGACCAACTCAGCAAGATGAGCCAGGACGTGATCGCGTTCGTCGCGCTGTCCGCACACCCAGGTCCGCACCTGCGGCAGCAGCGGTTCCTCGCCGAGGTAGTACTTGATCATCGCCGGCACGCGGGGGTAGATCGCCTTGTCGTCGCCGACGCCGTTGCCGAGGGCGTTGGCGATCGTCAGGGTGCCCGACGCGAGCGCCTGAAGGAGGCCTGCGCGCAGTGGCTCCCCGTCATAGCCGGGCGACGACAGCAGCATGTCCTCGTCCATGCGCACATAGAGGACGTCGACACGGGTTTGGCCGCGCCCGAGGTGACGCCACAGGACGCCGTCGCGCACCGAGAGGTTCGAGGCATGCGCCAACGCGACGTTCATCTCCTCGGCCAGGAAGGTGTGTTCAAACCACGCCGAGTCCTCCCAGCCCGCAGACAACAGCACCACCTGCGGGTCGTCGGGCGCCTCCACCGGAGCGCTGGCGCGCAGCGTTTCGAAAAGCATGCGGGGCACATCGTCGACATCGGCCGTCGTCGCGGGACGGTGCCATTCGGGCACGTGCCGGTCCAGCAGGCGCCTGTTGGCGACCGCGTACGCAGTGCCGGACGGGATCCGCAGGTTGTCCTCCAACACCAGCCAATGCCCGTCTCGGTCGCAGATCAGATCGGTGCCGCTGATGTGGGCGCGTACCGGCCCGGCGAAGACGCGCCCCGTCGAGCGGAAGCCGGGGGCGCGGTCAAGCGCATGCTCGTCGAGGATTCCGTCGTGCAGGATCGCCTGCTCGGCATAGATGTCGCGAAGGAACTCGTTGAGAGCTCGGGCACGCTGAGCCAGGCCCACTGTCAGGGTGTGCCAATCCTCGGCGGTGATGATGCGGGGAACCAGGTCCACCGGGAACACCTGGGCCCGTTCCTGACCGTTGACGCGGAAGGTGATGCCCCCGGCGCGCTGGTCCTGCTCAATCGCACTTTCGCGGGCCCGCAACCTAGCGGCACCGAGGCTGGCCACGCTGTCGAAGATCGCCTTGTAGTGCCGGCGCGGTACGCCGCCGGGTTCGATGGCCTCGTCGTAGCAGACGGCGGGCTGCTGCGATTCGGTGTCGGCAGAGGCGGGGCCTTCAGCGACCTGGTAGCCGAACAGCAGGGAGGGGTCGGCGGCGGCGGCCGCCACGGTGGCAGGCCAGCGTCCCGCCGTCTCGGCGACGAGTTGGTCGACCACGTCGGTGAGTCGGCCCCTGCGGCGCAGCGCACGACGCTGGCGAGCGGCGGACGTTCCCGCCACGAGCACCTCTCGGACGAGCCCGCTGACCTTCGGCCAGTCGCCGAACTCCTCGAGCTGAGGCCGCAGGGACTCGACGAACGAGCTCACGACGGCGCTGGCGGGCCGACTGGCCGGGTGCTGGACGTCGACCAGCTCACCCTCCAGCCCAGAGCGCGCGGCCCGCCAGGTCGCTGCACGGCACAGTGTCGGGGAGATCACCGTCGCCGGCACACCGCGCCGCAGTGCGTCGACTTCACGTTGGACCACGGCGCGGAACAAGCCGGCGATCAACACGATCGTCGCGACGGATGGACAGCTGTCGCAAATGCGCAGCTCCAGCGTCGGCGCCGAATTCGACGGACGAACGTCGAAATACGCCATTCCGGCGTCGGTGATGACACCGCTGCGGATGAGATCCTGGATCAGGGCGTCGTACTCTGCGGCGGTCGCGACCGGCGCAGCCGGTCCCGTCGTCGGCCATCGTTGCCAGACAAGTGTCCGCACGCTGCTGTAGCCGGTGTCCGAGCCGTTCGACCAGAACGGCGAGCTCGCCGACAGCGCCAACAAGATGGGCAGGAACGGCGCCACCCGGTTGGCTGTCGCAACGGCCTCGTCCCGGTCGTCGACACCGACGTGGATTTGCGTGCCGCAGATCAGCTGCTCACGGGCCAGCAGCTGGTAGTCGGCCAGCATCTGGCGGTAGCGCGGAGTCGCGGTCACCTGCATCTCGGCGGGCACCGACAACGGCACCGCCCCCGCCGCCACCACCCCGATGCCCAGGGCCGACGCCGCATCGACCAGCACCCGGCGCCGCTCGCGTAGCTCATGGTCGAGGTCGTCGAGGGAGTGCGTGACCGCACTGTTCATTTCGACGACGCAGCGCTGCAACTCCGCCACGTAGCTGCTTGGCAAATCGCCGAGCAGTTCCGGCGCACGCGCCGTCAATCGCCGAGTGTTGAGGTCGACGAGGTGAAATTCCTCTTCCACTCCCAACGTCGATGGCATCGCCTCCAGCACCCAGGTCACGGTAATTGACGGTTCGTTACGGCAACGTTAAGGCGGATGCCGCTACGTAAACTCTCGCTCTCACTGGGGGCTATGACCCGAAGCGCGAAACCTGTGGGGCGACCGTGAATGCAAAACGTCACGCGGTAGTCACCACGGCGCACCACCCGCCGGCCCTCGAACTCGTATCGCAGCGGCTTGGATAGCCCAGCGATTCAAGGTCATCAGCGGACATGATCACCGCGCCACTCAGCCGTGGCGGGCGATCTGGATGACCTCGTGGGCTTTCCCCGCCCCATCGACATAGGCTGAAGCCTGTCCTTGGCCGCCGACAGCACAATATTCTTCACCATCACGGATTCTTCACCATCACGGATTCTTCACCATCACCGATTCTTCACCATCACGGGATTTTAGACGCACAAAAGGCCTCCCAGTAGCCCGGGGACCGGCCGATCGGCGCGGGTGAGGTCAACTGAGATGCGAGCCACCGCCGCCGAGATGGTACGGGCAAGTACGCAGAGTAATTGACCCCGTCGTGCAGCGCCCGCGCCGATCGATTCGCCAGCCTGATCATTGTGCGCCCAGGTTTCGTCGCAGGCGCGAAATGTCGACGCCTGTGCGACGACGCCTGCTGTTTCCTTGAGATTGCTCAGTCCGGCGTCTACGGCAGCGACTAACGCAGAACACTGGCGAGCATGCCCGCGCCCGCGGCGACCAGCTACTCTCTGCCGCACTCGCTGAATTTGCCGACGACATCCTCGAAGGCTGGGCTGACGCCCTCGAACCATGTTCGGCCGCGTGTTTTAGGCTCGTCGTCGGCGCGGCAATGCTGATACGTGATACACAAGGACGCACGCGTTCAGCGGCTCCCATTTGATCGCTAACTCACGTCGCTGAGACCGACTGATCCGCACCGGCACAACTGGCGCGGCGCTCACTAGCCTTCGATGTCGTCGATCCATTCGTCGGACGTGTCAAAGTCTTGCGCCCATTCCTTGAGGATGGCCGCGATTCCCTGTACGTCGATCTGCCCTTCGGCGACATCCACTTGAGGCCGACGACCTGGCCCGCTTCGGTATAGAGGTTGTAGCCGTTGACCATGTAGAACATCGCCGTCGCCATCCACGCCGTGCGCTTGTTGGCGGTGACAAACGGGTGGGTGCGGGCGAGCGCGTGCAGCAGCGCCGCCGCCTTTTCGTGGATGGTCGGGAAGGCGTCGGCGCCGTGCGCGCTCATCTGCGGACGGGTGACAGCAGCGTCGAGCAGTCCGAAATCGCGGAGTTGATCAGGGCCGACCAACCGTTGATTGATCGTGAGAACGTCGTCGGTAACGAGGTAGACGATCAACTACATGTCCGCCAGCTTGTCCAGCGCCACGTTGTGCTGCTGTAGGACGCGGGCGAACGCCGACTCCATGAGTTCGGTCCGCCCGTGATTCTTGAGGTATTCGATGAGGGCGCGCTTGATAACTTCGTTGGCCGATGTGTCGGTCACGAAGGCGTAGTTCTTCAGCGCGTCCGCAACTTCCCCAGGGAGCCGGACGGTCAGCCCAGTGGTGCGCTGGGCTGACTCATTGGTCACCGTACTCATGACACCATGGTGTCATGGTTGTCAGCCATTGTCACCCGTTGCCAGCCATTGTCACCCGCAGTGACCCATGATGAGCCGTAATCAGCCACTGTCGGCCCTTCACACTTGCCCGGGGTCAAGCTCGCGGGCGGGCTACTCGCCTGCGGCGACAACTTCATCGCGATCGTGAGCGAGATCGACGCCGTCGACGGCTGGAAGGTCGTCGCCCTGGCGCTCAACGGCGATGTTGCGTCACTCGCTCACCAGGTCCATGGCGACGAGGGCAGCAGTGGCTTGACCACTGAGTGGCGGGGATGCTCGACCGTAGCCGCGCAGAGGAAGGACGCGCAGAAGAAGGACGCGCAGAAGAAGGAGGGGAAGCAAGCTAGCAGCTGGCGGGCACACGACCGTGTCTGTCGGTCGCGGTCGCTACATTCTCATTGCATTCATTCAGACATTCTTGAGAGTCGGCGGCACCGTGGGGGCATAGCGAACCTATGTGGAGTGGCGGGAGCGGTGGCCGAAGATCGTTGTCAGCCGTCGAACGGACGAGGCGGTCGAGCTGTTGCAGCGTCGCTGTGGCTATTCGGCGGCGTATTCGAGGTTCTCGATCGCACGGCGCAGTGGGTTGCCTGCGGCAACGTATGAAGGGCCCTGGCGCCGGCAGTCACCCGGCCTGCCGCCATACCGCCGTCGCCGCTGCAAGGCCGAGGAGGCCCACGATCCGCGACTCCTCGTGCTGAACCGGCAGCTGGCGGCGGCCCTGTATCCCGACCACCCGCTCGCTCGCCGTGGTCGCGACGGGACGTGATAACCATTCCCGCATGGGGCTGGGCACGTCTACGCATTCCGTTCAAGGGCTATCGGGGCCGAAGCGTCTACCACTGCTGTCACATCCTCGACCACGAGGACGCGGGCATGACGGCCGTGGGCCCTACGTGCGATAGGCCGTCGACGCGCCATAAGCCATTGCGCGCGCCGACGTCGGTCGCGATGGGCCATCCCGCTTGTGGCCGCCTCAACGATATGACGTTGCGCGTCCGCCGTTTTCACCACGAGCGGGACCGACAGACTACGCCGGCCACCCAGCCGAGCTGAGCTCGGAGACGGCAACTGCCGCCTATCGCGGACCGCCGGCGGGCGTCGCAAGAACTTACTGCCCTGGTGCGGTGGCTCCGGGCGCCATCTGCCCGGGCGCCATACCCCGGTCCATCATGCCTGAGCCCATGGGCAAGTTGCACCTCGTCATCAGATCGTGCATCGGTCGGCGGATGTTCTGGAACGCAGCGGCCACGTCGGGATGAGTATCAGTGAATGACTGGATAGCGGCGTGCCGTTCCTGAGAAGTGGCCTTGCTTCTCGCATCGATGAAGACCTGCTGAACGTCGGGACGGGAGTCCAGGTAGTCGGCCATTTGCGTCATCACGCCGGCATGCACACGCATCACTGCTGCGGGAGAACACGGGTCCGGTGGCGGCGGTTGCGCAACCCCAGTGCCGGCTGCTGCCAGCCCAACAAAGCCCGCCGCCGCAACGGCAGTAGCTGCGCCAACGACACGGCGTCTTGGCCACAACTGCAGACTCCTATTCACTCGATCTCTCCTCTCGTAGTGCTGATGGCCAGCTACCGCCCGTTGCCGGCAAAGGTACACCCAATAATATGCACACTGCCGCCGGAGCTGTGCCTGCCGCCAGACGCATTGGCATGAGTTTCTAAAGTGTCTATACACCGCCGGCTGGCCCACTGAGGATGAGAAGCGACGCGAGCCAGGCCAGGCGGTGGGGTTGTTCCGCTACCAGTTGATCTGCACTGGACGCCGACCTCTCGGCGAAGTGCAACGCATCTTGCGGGCCAGCGCGGGGTTGGGGATGAATCGCCGCTCGGGGACCTCTCTCACGAAAATTGGGTGCCCACCGCTGGTAACCGATCGGTGCCGGGTGTTATCCGGCTTCGATGAGTGCTCGAAGTGCGGTTGGTCGACCAGCGCGTATGCCAAGCAGTTGCGTCAGCGCCGCGGGATGTGTGGTCGAGGTGGACTCGCCGATCCGCGCCTGACCGAGCGCGTGAGCATGGATGGTTCACATTGGCCCGGGTGTTCCTCCTCGGCATCATCAGCTGTTCGCTGGTGGGGATCTTCATCAGCAAATCCCGCCAGCAATGCCGTTGCTGCAGCGGTCAACACCAACGGCCCGGCCGTCGGCCTGCAGTTCATCTCGGGGACCCATGTGCCGTTGGTCGCGTTGCCGACACGGATGTCGGTCGCAGGCTCGGTCTTCCCGGTGAAGTGGATGGCGCAGGGATCCGCACCGTCCTCCTGCCCGAGCAGATGTTCGCCTTGGGCGACCCTGGCGCGTTCGCCATGAACTCACCCGGCTGGGCTGATTCAGATGCTCCAGGTGGTGGTCTCGCGAACGGAGCGCCGCTCGAGCACCGGCAGCGGAGGGCCGTCGGCCGGAGCCCAACCCACCCGGATCAACACCTGCGGATACGCGTCGCCGTCGAAGACCTCGCATGCCAACGACAGTCGACTGCGGGTGTCGCTCAGCGGCGTCGTAAGCGGACAGGTGGCCAACCCCATCGCCGTGGCCATCAGCATGAGCTCACTCATGATCTCGCCGGCGCGCAGCTGCGCGAGATCGTTGTTCGCCTCGGTGGCGAGCACCACCAGCACCGCATCGTCGGCCGGTGCGTCCACTGTCCGGCCGTACTGCAACACCACGTCGCCTTGGGTGGACCGGCCCCAGCCAGCTTTCGGAACCACACCGAACCGCACACCGTCGCGTTCCGCACGCACAAGCAACAACTCCAGCGAGCCCTCAGGAAGCGGCTGCGCCCGATAGCGACGCCGGTCGGCCCGCCGCTGTGGGATCGCCGCCGCCAGTTCGTTGTCACGAACGCTCGGCGGCGCCTCGATCAGTTCAATCAGCGCCAGATGGTCGGCATCGTCACGAGCCGGGAACCGGTGCACCCGCGGAGCCCATCCGACGGCGGCGAACGCCACCGCGCAGTGGTGCAGCACCGCACCACAACTGACCAGGACGTCGCGGCGATCACCCTCGCTGTCCCCCAGTCGGCGACTCCAGTCGGTGAACAGGTCGACGCCGCCGGACGTGACGCGCCAGTGCCAGGGCTGCGCGTTCTGGGCCGAGGGTGCCCGAGCGGCAGTGTCCAGGGCACGCTCGAGCGTCGCCACATCGGGCATGGAACCCGCCAGGTGTCTCACCTCCGCCGGACGCAGTCGTCGATCGATGATAGTGGCACCTGTGACCACTCGTGATGAAGTGGCACCTATGACCACCCGTATTGTTAAGGACGTTGGCCATTCCGCCGGCCGTGGTCGCCCGCGTCGGCGGTGATCTGAACGAAGCTCGAAGACCTCCACCGCGCACTGACCCGTATCAACATCGCTGCCCAAGCGGCAGGCGCCCTCGACCTCTGACCACCCACCACGCCCAGGAGCCACCATGGCCGACGCCCGACCGTCGTTCTTCCAGCGCATCGCCTACGCCTACGGCCGACGGCTGCCCGCATCGATGAGTCGCTGGGTCGCCGAGGACCTCGCCGGGCACGGCGCCGTCCGCAGGCACATGATCCGCATGGCGATTCCACCGCTGCTGGTGCTGGCTCCGCTCTGGCTGCTGCCCACGTCCTTCTACGTGCGCCTGGAGATGACCGCACCGATCTACATCTGGGCGCTGCTGATGGCCCTCGCACTGAACAAGGTGTGGCGCCGTCACCGGTTGGCCCAGCACAACCTCGATCCCGAGCTGGTCGACGTGATCCAGCGCCAGAAGGACGCCCACATCCATGAGAGCTACGCCCGTCGCTTCGGACCCCGCCCGGAAGAGGCCAAGTGGCAACAGAACAGCAGTCCGTTTTGACCCGGTAGCACCGGCGCTACGGCGATTTGGAGAAGGCTTCCGCCGGGCAGTACATTGTCCGACGGCCCGATCCCCGCTGCAGAAAGCCCACGAACATGCCTGCCACGATTCGGAGCAGCCACGGATGCCGTCGCCGATCCAACTCGCGCGGCGCACGTCGCCGAACCTTTCCCCCCATGGCCGGCCAAGCCTTCGAGATCGTCGTGACCCGTGACACGACCGGGTGGACGGTGACCGTCCCGGAACTCGGCTCTGTCACCCACCGCGCCGACCGCGCCGAGGTGGAGATGGCCGCCCGCGACCTCATCGCCCGCCACACCGGCATCCCGCACGGATTTGTCGCCGTCTGGTCACGGGACTGAGCCCTCGGAATAGAGCCCTCGGAATAGGTTGGTCTCCAACAAGGTTCCGCAACCCCACCGAAGCTCAATCGTGACGTGGCACGCCGTCAGGAGCCCGTGCCGCACAGCGTTCGGCACATATTGTCGGGCGATGCGGGTTGTCCTGGTCGCCACGGCCGTGGTGGGCTCACTGTTCACCATAGGTTTCGCACCGGGCGTCGCCTCGGCGGCGCCGACCACCACCACCGAACCCGTTGAGCGCCCGCTGAGTTCGGCCGAAGTGCTGGTTCACAGCCGGTTCGACATCGTCAACGGCGAACCGTTGGGCTTCGAGGCCTGGAGCCCGCTATCCGACACCGCCGGCGTCCGTGTCTACTTCCTCTCGGGTACGCCCGCCTGCTACGGCGTCCGAACCGTCACCACCGAGACCGTCGACACTGTCACCGTCGACCTGCAGTCGGGCTTCCTGCCCGAAGCTGCCGACCGCATGTGCACCGCCAAGGCCGTCCTGGCCGCCACGGACGTCGCACTCGACGCTCCACTGGGCGTCAGAAAAGTCCTCAGCAGGTATTGAGACCGCCCGACAGTTATCTCCGGCCGAGGTCGGGCGTCCTCCGCACTCACCACCGGCTTCACCGAGCACGTGCTCTCGGTGCTGGCCTCGGCGTGAGTAGCTAGGTCCCGAGACCAGTAGACGGACCGAACTGATCACCAGGACGACCGCGATGCAACAGTAGACCGCATCCTTGAACACTCGCCCCAGCGGCAGACGCCGCCCGAGCCGGCCAGCGGTCGATTCACCCGCGCGAGAACCACGAACAGGGCTAGCGCAGCGCGGCGAGGTTGCTGACCGATTTGCGCACGTCGGACTCGATCACCTTCGCCACCAGCGACCCAACCCGGGTGTTGAGCAGACCACCGGACAGGTCGGCGATGACCCGAAACTTCGAGCCGATGTTCGGCTCTTCCTCTACGTGCAACGAGAGCGCGATGCGGATCGCCGGGAATCCGGTCCCGATCAGCTCGATCTCCTTGAGTTCGTCGTACCGGGTGACCCGCCAGTGGATGGTGTTGCGGAATCCCTTGACCTTGATCAGAGACGACACGCAGGTGCCGACCTCGATCTCGGCGGGTACCTGGCTGCGCCATCCTCCGAAGATGGTCAGCCACTCGTCGAACCGCCGGAGATTGGAGGCCAACTCCCACGCCCTCTCCGGCGTGAGGTCCGATGAGACAGCCACGTCGACCGATGCCATGCCACCCTGACTACCCTGGCCGCGGCGTCAGGTAAACGACGTGCGCGGATTCGGGACGGTACACACGTGACGCGCGACACGGTCGCACACCACCGCACCGGTTCCACGCGCCGGGATCGGCGATTGCTTAACCGTAGTCCGCTGCTCTGTGATCTGCGGAGGCTGCTTTCTGACCCTCTGCTCGAAGTGGTCCGCCTGACCGACTTCGCCAAGCGCAAACGGGACACAAGCTGGATGGGTTCCGGTTCCGGCTTTTGTCGTCTTCTGACGGAATTCGGCGATCCGCGTCTCTCCAGGCGCCCGATAAGGGGATCATGGTGCCGATTGACGCGCGGGCAAGGGGGTACCCGCGGGGTGTCGGGATGGCAAGCGAGGGGGAACTCGTGGACATCGGCAAGGCGGCCTTCGTGGTCGTCGCAACCGCGCTCTCGGTCAGCTGGTGCGGGTACCGTCTGGACGTTGGTTTGGCCCACCCCGGGCCGGCCGCCCAACCGGCCGAGACCCGAACCATAGCAGCATCCGCCGCGGCATCCGAGGCGCCGAAGGTCCGGAACAACGTGTCTGTCGCCGCGGCGCACCTTGGTGTCCCCCCGAACGCCGACGGCGACCCCGCCTGCCCGCCGACGCTCGCGTGGGGCCGGCAACCAGACGGCGACGGCGTAATGGTCACGGTGCTGGTCGACGATGCGACCGCCGTCACCGTGCTGGTGCGCACCAGCACCGGTGTCGACGTCGCCGACCGTGCGATCCTCGATCGCGGCGACCTCCGCCTGTTCGAATTCCCAAGGATCGACGCCGCCGCGGTACGAGAGGTCCTGATCATGACGAACACCCAGCGCTGTTTCGCGGTCGCCGATCCACTGACGTTCAAGTGAGGCCGCGGGCGTCGTTCCGCAGCACCGACGCGCAAGACTGTCCGTCGGCGGCGTTTGTGACATGTTCGGCGGGGGAACACACCGCAACATGCTTATTCGACGTATCGCGCGACCCATGTTGTCTGCTGTGTTCATCGGGCGTGGAGTGGAGGCTCTGCGGAGCCCCCAACGGGCTGTCGACGCGGCCAAGCCAACGCTCGAAGGTTTGAGCAAGCTGCCTGATCCGGTCGGCACGAACGTGCCCACCAATGCCGAGACCGTCGCCCGCATCGCCGCGGGCGTGCAGATCGGTGGTGGGCTGCTGCTGGCCTCCGGCAAGCTGCCCCGCCTCGCGTCCGCAGCGCTGGCGTTCAGTGTGGTGCCCGGCAGCCTCGGCGGCCACATGTTCTGGACCGAGACCGACCCGGAGCGTAAGGCCGAGGAGCGCCGCGCCTTCCTCACCGACGTCAGCCTGATCGGCGGCCTGATCATCGCGGCCGTGGATACCGAGGGCAAGCCGTCGCTGGGTTGGCGCAGTCGGCGGGCCGCGCAGAAGGTCACCGCGGCCCTGCCGGTCGGCGCGGCGGCGGGCGGGTCGCTGGCCGACAGTGAGTTCGCCGAGAAGCTTGGCCACGGCCTGCACGTCGGTGCCGAGCGCGGACGCGAGCTGGCGGGCGTCGCGCGGGAACGCGGCGCCGAGCTCGCCGAGGTCGCGACCAAGCGCGGCGCCGAGCTCGCCGAGGTCGCGACCAAGCGCGGCGCCGAGCTCGCCGAGGTCGCGAGCAAGCGCGGCGCCGAGCTCGCCGAGGTCGCGAGCAAGCGCGGCGCCGAGCTCGCCGAGGTGGCCCGCGATCGCGCACCCGAACTGGCCGATGTCGCCAAGGGACGCAGCGCCGAACTGGCTCTGCTGGCCCGCGAGCGGGCCAACGAACTGGCCGAGACCACCCGAAAGCAGACCAAGCAGTCCAAGAAGCAGGTCCGCAAGGAGGCCAAGCGCCGGCTTCACTGACCGTCGTCGATCCTGTCGAACCGGGCGCGTTGAAGCGCCCGGTTCGTCGTCTTCCGGCGGTAGATTCGTTCCCACCCACTACGCGGTCAGGAGCGGATGCAATGACAACCGGTGACTACCCCCCTCAACCGGGCCAGCCGCAGTATGGCCCCCAATCGCAGTACGGGCAGCAGCCGCCGTACGGCCAGCCCGGCGGCTACCCGCCGCACGCTGGCGGACAGGTACCCGGCAGCCTCGGGATGCGTTTCCTGGCCCGGTTGATCGACGGCATCGTCGTCGGCATCGTCGGCGGTCTGCTGATCGCACTGACCGATTCGATGTCCAACTTCTGGGTCACCGGCCTGTTCACCGGGGTGCTGTCGTTCCTGTACTACGTCGTCTTCGAGGTGACGCAGGGCTGGACGCCGGGTAAGAAGCTGCTGGGGATGAGCGTGCGCGGTCCCGGCGGTGCGGCCAAGCCCTCGGCGTCCCAGTCGGCCATTCGCAACTTGTTCACGCTGCTGCCCATCATCCCGTTCATCGGTGGCCTGCTCGGCGTCATCGCGATCATAGTGATCGCGGTGACCATCAACAGCAGCCCGACCAAGCAGGGCAAGCACGACGAGATGGCCGGCGGCACGCAGGTGGTCAAGGGTTGAGATGCGCTGAGACCAGACCCTGAGTACCAGACTGGGAAGTTCCCCGACTACCGTCCGGGGGACTTCTGCTTGGCCGTGCCGACCTCATGATCGGCCGCCTCGGCGTTGGTGGTTGACTTTCCGATGTGAGGAGACGCCCGGACCTGGCCCGCCGCCTGTTCGACCGCATCGAACCCGTGCACGCCGTCACGTATTTCGCCCCCGAATCCCGTTCGGCCCTCGAGGGACTCGGCTACCGCGGATTCTGGATGGGATACTTCGCCGCGCGGTCTGCACCGCTGGGCCGGGTTCCCGCCGACGTGGTGACCGCGATCTTCTACAACTTCACCCCTGAACGGGTCGGCAAGGCGCTACCCGCCGCGTGGGAGGTCGCTCCGCCGGAGGCGGCGCTGAAGGCCAGGGAGCGGTCGGCGGTGGCGGCTCTCGGCCGGTGCGGTGTGGGTTACGACGAACGGGTTCGCACTGCAGCCGCCCTGACCGCGAAGGCGGCGCGCGATCTGCCCGTGGACGGTCGACCGCTGTACGCGGCGAACAAGTCACTGGATTGGCCTGAAGACCCCGTCGCCGTCCTCTGGCACGCGACCACCCTGCTGCGCGAGCACCGCGGCGACGGGCACGTCGCCGTGCTGGCCGCCGCCGGATTGAGCGGCCGTGAGTGCAATGTGCTGCACGCTGCCGCTGGCCGGGTGCCGCGCGAGATGATCATGCGCAGCCGCGATTACGACGACGACCAGTGGCAGCACCACACCGACCGCCTGGCGGAGCGGGGTCTGCTCGACCCCACCGGCGCGCTCACTTCGTCAGGGCAGGCGTTCAAACAGCAGATCGAGGACTCGACCGATGCGCTGGCGCTCAGTGCTCTGGACGCCCTCGACGACGACGAGACCGAGACGCTATTCCAGACGCTGACGCCGGTTACCCGTGCGGTCATCGCCGCGGAGATCGTCCCCATCGCCACTCCGATGGGGCTGTCCCGCGACGATCTCGAGGACTGAAGCGCCCACCTGGCCTGACCCAATTGATCTCCCAGCGGTCGGCGCGGAAGCCGTCGACCACCACTCGCGGCACCGTCGTAGAGCACCGGCAGTGGGCCGTCCACCGGCTTCTCCTGGGCGACCACGTTGAGAGTCAGGCAGTCCTCGCTCATCTGCTGACGCGTGCCCACACCGAGGAGCGTGCACTTCGGGTCCTGGGGCGCAGTTGCCCACGCTGTGGCGGTACCTGACCCCGCGCCAGGGCTCGGCGGGCAGTGGGGCGCGGAACCTGCGGCGCCCCACCGGTGGCTGAGCGTAGGGAATCGCTTAGCCAGCGGTGCACCCGGTCGCGGGTGAACCCCTCGATCGTTCCAGTGCCGATGGTTGCGCGGGTGGTGTGCTCGTGGATCTTCTGACGGGAGCGAACACGTCCCGCCGACGCGCCTGGCCGGGGTGGGCGTGTCGGCCCGCTAGCCTGTCGACCATGCGGATTGCTGTGATGGTCGCGGCGGCTGCGCTGGTCGCGGGCTGTTCCCAGGTGGTCGACGGGCAGGCGCGGCAGACGGAGCCGGCCGTGTCGGCGCCCTCCGGCACCACGCGCACCCCGCCGTCTTCGACGTCGAAACCCCCACCGGCCAGTGCCCCGTCCGCCCGAGCCACGATCGGCGAGGTGATCCGGTGGATCGAGGCCGCGCCTCCCGCCGCACCCGACGATTTCCGCACGGTGATCCGCGACGGGACCGGCACCGAGCTCGGGGACGGCGTCGCGTTCACCACTCCGACCGGCACGTCCAAGTGCGTCACCGACCGCCGCGCCGAGGGGGCACTGACCTGTCTGGTGGACCTGCAGCAGCCGCCGGCGCGTCCACCCGACGTGTACGGCGAATGGAAGGGCGGGTGGGTCGACTTCCCGGGCGCCACACTGGACGTGGGCTCTGCCCACGCCGATCCCGGTCCCTTCTCCGACGGTTTCGGTGTCGAACTGCCGTACGGGCGGGCGCTGAACTTCGGTGACTACCGGTGCCGCGCTGACCAGTCTGGGCTGTTCTGCGTCAACTACGCCCACCAGTCCGCGGCGCGGTTCAGCGACGCGGGGATCGCACCGTTCGGTTGTCTGCGGCAGGTGTCGCCGCCACCTGAGGTCGGCGCCCGGTTCAGCTGCTGACCCTCCGCACACAGTGTGCCGAGCGGTGCGGGTGGCCTCGTGGTACGGCGTCGAGACCCTGATGACAGCGCGTCGGCCGACGAAATCACCGCGTCGTCAGTAGATCGTTCTCGGTGACGGTTGCCATCGCCAGCGTGCGGTATCCGTAATCATCGAACAGCACGGTGACGCGGTCGGTGTCACCACCGATCACCACGCCGTCGCCCCACTCTCTGTGTGCGACCGCGGTGTTGATTGGGATGGCGGACGGTCCGCCGGTGTCCTCGCCGGCGGCCTGGCCGCCGTCACGGCAGCGGTCACAGTTGCCACACGGGCCGGGTAGCGCCTGGCCGAAGTAGGTGAGCAGGAACTGCCGCCGGCAGTGCCGTGACTCGGCGTAACCCCGCATCATCTCGACGCGACTGCGGTCCACGCGTTCGCGCGCCTCCACCACCTCGATCGCGGCATTTACCGCATCCCGGGGCGGGATTCCGTTGGAGAGGAATCCTTTTCGCGTCGACCGGACCGCGCCCGCCTGTTCGAGGAGGTTGATCGCGTTGGTCAGCCGGCGTGCCCGCACGTCGAGTCGTTGGCGAAGCGCCTTGGCCCGGGTGGACTTTTTGGTGTCGAGCGCCTGGTAAACGGCGTTCACTAGTTCGGCGTCGGGACGGTGGGTGGTGAAGAAGCGGGCCAGCCCCAGGTCCTCGGCGCGGTAGAACAGCAGCACGCGCGCCGGGTCACCGTCGCGCCCGGCCCTGCCGATCTGTTGGTAGTAGGAGTCCAGTGAATCGGGCACCGACGCGTGCACGACGAACCGCACGTTGGGTTTGTCGATCCCCATGCCGAACGCCGAGGTCGCCACGACCACGTCGACGTCGTCGTTGCGGAATCTCTCGTGGACGCTGTCGCGTTCGGCCGCCGCCAATCCGGCGTGGTACACCGCCGTACGCACCTCGTGCCGGCCCAGCGCTTCGGCGTAGCGTTCGGCGTCCTTGCGTGTGGCGGTGTAGAGCAGGCCGGGAGCCTCAAGGTCGGCGACGGTGTCCACCACCGCTGCGCGTTTGTCGGGGTCGCTGACGAACTGCTGCACCTCGAGCGTCAGGTTCGGCCGGTCGAAGCCGCCCACCACCAGCAATGGGTCCCGCAGCTTCAGCCGTTCGACGATTTCGCGGCGGACCACGACCGACGCGGTGGCGGTGAGCGCCGCGACCGGCGCGCCGTTGGCGAACCGGGCGAACGCGTCGGCCAACCGCAGGTAGTCGGGACGGAAGTCGTGCCCCCACGCGGAGACGCAGTGCGCTTCGTCGACGACGATCAGCGATACCGACACCTCGGCGAGACGGGCGACCACCTCGTCGTTGGCCAGCTGTTCCGGTGAGACGAAGATGTACTCCGCCTCATGGTTGCCCACCGCCTCCCAGTTGTCCTGGGTCTCGGAGGTCCGCTGCTGGGAGTGGATCGCGACGGCCTCGGGGGCGCGGGTGTCGGCCAGGCCGGCGATCTGGTCCTGTTGGAGCGCGATCAACGGCGAGACCACCACGGTGGCGCCGTCGAGCAGCACCGCGGGAACCTGGTAGATCGCGGACTTGCCGGATCCGGTCGGCAGCACCGCGAGCAGGTCGCGGCCGGCCAGGACGGCCTCCATCGCCTCGAGCTGTTCGGGGTGCAGTTCGTCCCAGCCGAACACCCGTCGGGCCGTGCGGGTCAGCTCCGCCGCATACCTGTGTTCTGAAACCACCGCGCCCAGTTACCCGTCCCGCGACCGGGAAAACCTAACGCCAGCCGTCGGCCGCCCTGGCCGCCCGCATCAGGGCGTCGCACAGCTGACGAAGCTCCTCGGATCCGGCGCCTTCGTCGATCGCGGTTGCGACGTCTTCGGCCGCACAGCGCACCTCGAAAACCCGGTCGGCCAGCAGGGCGGCCTCCTCGGCGGTCAGCACGACGGCGTCCGGGGACAGCGAGGTTCCGCGGACCATCGCGCGCTGCTCATAGGCGCGTTGGCGGCACGACTGCCTGCAGTACTGGCGGCGACGGCCAAGACCTGCGTCGGCGACCTCGCGGCCGCACCAACGGCACGGCTGGGGGCGGGTACGCCGTCTGCTCGCGGTCTCCACGGATTCAGACTGTAGACGGGTCACCCCGCCGATCCCGGTATCATGGAGGGTCGAGTCGGGAACCGTTCGCGGCTCCGCCGCGTTGATAATCCGGCAAGAATATTTTCGATGAGGAGTGTTGACGATGGCTGATCGAGTCCTGAGAGGCAGTCGCCTCGGAGCTGTGAGCTACGAGACCGACCGCAACCACGACCTGGCGCCACGTCAGGTCGCCCGGTACCGCACCGACAACGGCGAAGAGTTCGACGTCCCGTTCGCCGACGACGCCGAGATACCCGGCACGTGGCTGTGCCGCAACGGCCTGGAGGGCACCCTGATCGAGGGTGACGTCCCGGAGCCGAAGAAGGTCAAGCCGCCGCGCACCCACTGGGACATGCTGCTCGAGCGGCGCAGCGTCGAGGAACTCGAGGAACTCCTCAAGGAGCGCCTCGAGCTGATCAAGACCAAGCGGCGCGGCAGCTGAGCGCCGGCTAGCACCGGTATTCCAGTCCGCGGGCGCGATCGAAGCGCCCGCGGATTCCCCAGTCCGCGACCTTGAGAATGGCCTCGCGGATGTTGGACCCGCTCATCTTCGACTGCCCCAGTTCACGCTCCCTGAACGTGATCGGCACCTCTACGACGACGAAACCGTTGTTGATGGTCCGCCAGGTCAGGTCGATCTGGAAGCAGTACCCCTTCGAGTCGACCGCCGCCAGGTCGATCTTTTCGAGCACCTCGCGCCGATAGGCGCGGTAACCGGCGGTGATGTCATGGATGTCGACACCGAGCAGCACCCGGGCGTAGGTGTTGGCCGTCTTGGACAGCGCATACCGGCGGCGCGGCCAGTTGCGGACCGTGCCGCCCGGAACGTAGCGCGAGCCGATCACCAGGTCGGCGCCCGCGTCGACGGCATCGAGGAGCCGGTGTAGCTGCTCTGGTGCGTGGCTACCGTCGGCGTCCATCTCGACCAGCACGGAGTAACCGCGGCCCAACCCCCACGCAAACCCGGCCAGATAGGCCGCGCCGAGCCCGTCCTTGCTAGTGCGGTGCAAGACGTGCATCCGGTCGGGGTCGGTCAGCGCCAACTCGTCGGCGAGTTCCCCGGTGCCGTCAGGACTGCCGTCGTCGACCACCAGGATGTGCACCTGCGGACACGCCTCATGCACGCGGTTGACGATCAGCGGCAGGTTCTCCCGCTCGTTGTAGGTCGGGATGATCACCAGCGTCCGCTGGCTCGCGCGGACGTCCGCGCGGGTCGGGCGTTGCGCTTCCGTCGCCGGGTCGGTCATGAGGCTCCTTTGTTGCTGCCGCTGCGTGCGCCGGACCGGGTGTCAGGGTCCGGGGTCGCGGTTCGGCGCCGCCGCAACCACGTGGGCACGAAATTTCCATTGTGCAGTATGGCGGCCGTCATGGCTCCCACCCCGGCAATGACCAGCAGCGCCTGCACGAGCGGACCCCACCGGGTGGCCGGCGTGACGTCGGTCTTGAGCCGGATCTGGGTGTCCAGATAGGCGGGTTCGAAGAATCCTGTCCGCGCGAGGTCCCGGCCGTCCGGGGCGATCACCGCGCTGATGCCCGTCGTGCCCGCGACCACCACGTACCGGTCGTGCTCGACCGCACGCACTTTGCCAAAGGCAAGTTGCTGGCGGCTCATGGCCTCGTCGAAGGTGGCGTTGTTGGTCGGCACCGCGAGCACCTGTGCCCCGTTGCGGACGGACTCCCGGGCGGCCCGGTCGAAGATGACCTCCCAGCAGGTGGTGATGCCGACGGGCACACCGGCCGCGGTGACCACCCCGGTGCCGTCGCCGGGGACGAAGTAGCCGGCCCGGTCGGCGTAAGGGGACAGCTTGCTGAAAAAGCCGCGCCACGGCAGGTATTCGCCGAACGGCTGCACGATCCGCTTGTCGTGACGGTCAGCAGGGCCGGTGCCCGGATTCCACACCAGCACCGTATTCGTCGACACCGGGTTGTCCGGAGTGTAGTTCGGCGCGCGTACCACGGCGCCGACGAGGATCGGTGCGTTGATCGCCGCGGCGGCCGTCGAGATCCGCGCGGCGGCGTCCGGATTGGCCAGCGGATCGATGTCCGAAGAGTTCTCCGGCCACACCACGAACATCGGTTGCCGCGCCCGGCCGGCCCGCACGTCCTGCGCCAGCCGCAGTGTCTCCTCGACGTGATTGTCCAGGACCGCGCGCCGCTGGGCGTTGAACTCAAGACCCAGTCGCGGGACGTTGCCCTGCACGGCCGCCACCGTCACCGGCTGGTCGTCGACCGCACCGGTCGCCGAGTGCCGCACCTGCGGCCAGACGACCGCCGTCCCGAGCAGGACCACCGCGATGACCGCTCCGGGCAGCACGACCGCAGGCGGTGTGGCGGCGCGGATGTCGTGACCACGAAGCCACTGCACGGTCTCGCCGGCCAGTGCCGCCAGCGCGAACCCGCCGAGCATCACGGCGAATGACAGCAGTGGCGCGCCGCCGATGCGGACCAGCGACAGCAGCGGACCGTCGCTCTGACCGAACGCGACCACACCCCACGGGAAACCCCCGAACGGCACGCTTGATTTCAGCCACTCCTGAGCCGCCCACAGCGCGGCGAACCACAGCGGCCACCCGGGCAGCCGGCGCACCACGACCGCGGCGAGGCCGAACAGCGCGGGAAAGAGCGCCTCGACGGCGGCCAGCGCCAGCCACGGCACCGCCCCCACCAGACCGCTGATCCACGGCAGCAGCGGGATGTAGAAGGCCAGCCCGAAGAGGAACCCGTACCCGAACCCACCCGCGCGCGTCGTCGATTCCGTGCGCAGCACCCACGCCAGCAGCGCTGCCGACAGGAACGCGCAGTACCACCAGTCGAACGGCGGGAAGCTCACGCACAGCAGCAGCCCGCCGGCGATCGTCGCCACCAGCTGCCACATCCGGTCCACGACCGCCTGCCCGAAGCCGCGCAGCCGAGGCCCCAGCGCCGTCATCCGGCCACCCGGTGCGTCACCCATGGATGACGACACCCCGGTGCACCGTCGCGCGACAGCGCGGCAACGCGTCGCCGGGGTCAAGCCGCGGCAGCGCGGGAACGCGCGACCGCGGGTCGGTCGACCAGCGTTGGACGGTGTCGGCGGGCGCGCTGACCGCGAAGTCGTCGGCCTCCCAGATCGCATAGGACGCCGGGGCGCCGGGCACCAGGGTGCCGCTGACCCCGTCCCGAGCGCCTGCCGCCCGCCAGCCGCCGCGGGTGGCAGCGGCGAACGCGGCCCGCGGCGAGATCGCGCTGGCCGGGCGTTGGTGGTGACTCGCCGCCCGCACGGTCGACCAGGGATCGATGCTGGTGACCGGGCTGTCCGAGCCGAACGCGAGTGGCACGCCATGGGATGCTAACAGCGCGAACGGGTTGAGCCCGACAGCTCGATCCCGGCCCAGCCGCTGGGCGTACATGCCCTCCGGGCCGCCCCACAGGGCGTCGAAGTGCGGTTGCACACTGGCCACCACACCCCATGACCCGAGTTGGGCGGCCTGCTCGGTCGTGACCATCTCCAGATGTTCGAGGCGGTGCCCACAACGGGCCACTGCGGGTGGGCCGAAGCGCTCGACGACCTGACTGAGGGCGGCCACCACCGTGCCGACCGCTGCGTCGCCGATGACATGGAAGCCGGCGGTCACACCCGCCTGTGTGCACGCGTGCAGGTGAGCCGCGACGGCGTCCTCGTCGAGGTAGGCGTTGCCGCAGTGCTCCGGTGCGTCGGCATAGGGCCGGGTCAACCATGCGGTGCGCGAGCCGAGCGCACCGTCGACGAACAGGTCGCCCGCCAGCCCGCGGGCGCGGGTGCGGTCGACGAGGTGGCGGGCTTGGTCGGCGTCGGTGACGGCCTCACCCCAGTAGCCGACGATGTCGACCCCGTGCTCGAACTCACGGGCCTCGAGCCAGTCCTCGAGGCCGCCGATCTGGGGTCCGGCACACTCGTGGACCGCGACGATGCCGTGTGCGGCGGCGGCGTCGAGGGCGGCGCGCAGGGCGCGTTCGCGCTGGGCGGCTGTCAGCAGGGCCCGTGCGGTTGCCCGCACGAGGTGGTGTGCGCCGGCGGTCAAGGGCCGCTGCGGGTGGTATCCGGCCGCGTCGGCCAAGCCTGTCGTGCTGTCGCGTAGCGCAGTCGAGGCAGCCGCGGAGTGGGCATCGACGCGGGCGAGATACACCGCCCGCTGCCCCACCGCGGCGTCGACGTCCTCGGTGCTCGGCGGGGTGCCTTCGGGCCACCTGGATTCATCCCAGCCGTGCGCCCAGATCACCCCGTCCGGGTGGGTGCGCACATGCTGGGTGATCAGGTCGAGGCAGTGGCGCAGCGAGGTGGTGTCGCGCAGATCGATGCCGACGAGCGTCAGACCGGTGGCGGTGAGGTGGACGTGGCTGTCGACGAAGGCCGGCGCCACGAAGCCACCGTCGAGGTCGACGGTTTCGGCCTGTGGGAACTGGGCGCGGCCGACGTCGTCGCTGCCGAGCCACACCACGGTGCCGTCGTGTACGGCCATGGCGGTGGCATCGGGGTGGCTGGTGCTGTGCACGCGCCCATTGAGCAGCAGTGTCGTCACGGAGCCGACAGACTAGCCGGGTCAGTCGACCCGGCGCTCCACCGAGGGGGGTTCCACGTCGACGACGTCGACGACCTCACCGTCGATGTAGTCCCCGGTGCGGGATCTGCGCGGCGTACCCATCACGACGATCGGCATCCCGCGCCCGAAGCGACGCGCCGCCAGTGCCGTGACGACCGGACGGGCAGCCACCCGTGTCGGCGGCAGCAGCAGTAGCGCACCGGCGACCGAACTGGCGAGGCCGGGCAGTACGACCAGCACGGTGCCCAGCGCAACCAGTGCGCTGTCGGTGACCGCCCCCGGTGCCGTCGTCGCCGTCAGGCCCGAACGCAGGCGCCGCAGCTGCCGCTTGAGTTGGGAGCCGGCCAGCACGAGACCCAGGACGAAGGTCGCGAGGGAGATCAGGAGCGTCCAGCCCAGACCGACGGTCGAGACCAGTGCCACGACGACCGCAACCTCGACGACCGCGTAGAGCAGGAACAGCCGCATTGCCATAGCCCTCCAACGTCTCAGGGGCCGGGTGGGTTCCGTACATTCGTGACATTCGTGAACCAACAGCAGGTACTTCTCGCCGTGGAACCGCGTTGAACCTGGGGCCACGTCAGGCCGCGGCCTCGATCTCGATGGTTACGTTGTTCTTCATGCCCCCGCGCAGCTTCGAGGCAACGTTGAAGGTCTTGCCGAGCAGTCCGTACTGATTGCCGAGTGCGTCGTAGGTCGCGGCGTTGGCGGACTTGTCGAGGATCTTCGCCGTGGCTTCCACCGGCTCGCTCTTCGGTTTGCCGGTTCGGTCGCATTTGGCGATCGTGACGCGCTGGGTGTTGCGAATCCGCTTGACCTTCCACGACTTCTCCTGCGTGATCACCAGGAGCTTGTCGCCGGCCGGGGCGGCCCAGACCGCCGTCGGCTTGGGTCGGCCGTCCCTGGTGAAGGTGGTCAGCAGGATGTACCTGGAGCCGGCGATGTCGGGGAAGGTGCGGGCCATGTGATCAACCTATCGAAACGGTCTAGTTCTCCAGCTCACCTTCGGTCTCCAGCAGCACCCGGCGCAGCCCGTCGACGATGGCGGGGTCCGGTTGGGCCCACATGCCGCGTCCGGCGGCCTCCAGCAACCGTTCGGCCATTCCGTGCAGTGCCCACGGATTGGACTCCTCCATGAACTTGCGGTTCTCCGTGTCGAGCACGTACTCATGCGACAGCCGGTCGTACATCCAGTCCGCCATGACGTCAGCGGTGGCGTCGTATCCGAACAGATAGTCGACGGTCGCAGCCATCTCGAACGCACCCTTGTAGCCGTGCCTGCGCATGGCGGTGATCCAGCGGGGGTTGACCACGCGGGCGCGGAACACCCGGCTCGTCTCCTCGGACAACGTGCGGGTGCGTACCGCGTCGGGACGGGTGTTGTCACCGATATAGGCCGCGGGAGCCTTACCCGTCAGTGCGCGCACCGTCGCGACCATGCCGCCGTGGTACTGGAAGTAGTCGTCGGAGTCGGCGATGTCGTGTTCGCGGGTGTCGGTGTTCTTGGCGGCCACCGCGATTCGCCGGTAGCTGCGGTTCATGTCGTCGGCGGCGGGTCGACCGTCCAGCCCCCGGCCATAGGCGAAACCGCCCCACGCGGTGTAGACCTCGGCGAGGTCGGCGTCGTCGCGCCAGTTGCGGCTGTCGATCAGCTGCAACAGACCAGCCCCGTAGGTGCCCGGCTTGGAGCCGAAGATCCTTGTGGTAGCGCGCCGTTGGTCACCGTGCTGGGCAAGGTCGGCCCGGGCGTGGGCACGAACGTAGTTGTCGGCGTCGGATTCGTCGAGATCGGCGACGAGGGTCACGGCGTCGTCGAGCATGGCGACCACGTGCGGGAAGGCATCGCGGAAGAAGCCGGAGATTCGCACGGTGACATCGATCCGGGGCCGGCCGAGTTCGGCAGGCGTGATCGGCTCCAGGCCGACCACCCGGCGCGACGCGTCGTCCCACACGGGCCTGACGCCGAGCAGCGCGAAGACTTCGGCGATGTCGTCGCCGGAGGTGCGCATGGCCGAGGTGCCCCACACCGAAAGGCCCACCGACCGAGGCCATCCGCCGTAGTCCTCGCGGTAGCGCTCGAGCAGCGAATCGGCCATGGCGACACCGGTTTCCCACGCCAGCCGCGACGGCACGGCCTTGGGGTCCACGGAATAGAAGTTGCGTCCGGTCGGCAGGACGTTGACCAGGCCGCGCAGTGGGGACCCCGACGGGCCCGCGGCGATGTAGCGGCCGTCGAGCGCCCGCAGCACCTGTCGGATCTCGGCGGCGGTGCCGGCCAGACGCGGCACCACCTCGGTGGCGGCGAACCGCAGGATCGGCGCGACCTGCGGGTGGTCGGTGATGGTGTCCACCGCCGCGACATCCCAGTCGGCCGCCTGCAGCGCCGCCACCAGGTGGCGGGCCTGCGCTTCGACGGCGTCGACGCTGGTTCTCTGGTCATGACCGTCTTCGGCGAGGCCGAGCGCCTGGCGGAGGCCGGGCAACCTCTGCTCTCCGCCGAACAGCTGACGCGCCCGCAGGATCGCCAGCACCAGGTCCAGTTCGGCGTCATCGACGGGCGCGGCGCCGAGGATGTGCAGCCCATCGCGGATCTGGACGTCCTTGATCTCGCATAACCACCCGTCGACGTGCAACAGCATGTCGTCGAACGAGTCCTCGTCGGGGCGCTCTTCGAGGCCGAGGTCATGGTCCATCTTCGCCGCTCGCATCAGCGTCCAGATCTGTTGGCGCACGGCGGGCAGCTTGTTCGGATCGAGCGCCGAGACGTTGGCGTGCTCGTCGAGCAGCTGCTCGAGTCGGGCGATATCACCGTAGGACTCGGCCCGGGCCATCGGCGGAATCAGGTGGTCGACGAGCGTGGCGTGGGCGCGTCGCTTGGCCTGGGTCCCCTCCCCCGGATCGTTGACCAGGAACGGGTAGATCAGCGGGAGATCGCCGAGTGCGGCGTCGGTGCCGCACGCCGCCGACATGCCGAGCGTCTTACCCGGCAGCCATTCGAGGTTGCCGTGCTTGCCGAGATGCACGACGGCGTGGGCGCCGAACCCGGAGCCGATCCAGCGGTAGGCCGCCAGGTAGTGGTGGCTGGGCGGCAGATCCGGGTCGTGGTAGATGGCGACCGGGTTCTCGCCGAAGCCGCGGGGCGGCTGGACCATCAGCACGATGTTGCCGGTCTGGATCGCGGCGATGACGATGTCGCCGTCGGGATCGCGGGTGCGGTCGACGAACAGCTCACCGGGCGGTGGGCCCCAGTGCTCGACGACGGCGTCGGTCAGTTCGGCGGGCAGGGTGGTGAACCAGGCTCGATACTCGCCGGCGGACAGGCGGATCGGGTTGCCGGCGAGCTGACCCTCGGTGAGCCAGTCCGGGTCCTGACCGCCGCGCTCGATCAGGGCGTGGATCAGCGCATCGCCATCGCCTGAGTCGACGCCGGGTACGTCACCGATGTCGTAGCCGGCCTCCCGCATGGCCCGCAGCAGCGCCACCGCACTGGCGGGGGTGTCAAGTCCCACCGCGTTGCCGATTCGCGCATGTTTGGTGGGGTAGGCGGAGAACACCACCGCGACCCGCTTGTCCTTCGCCGCGGTTCGCCGCAGGCGGGCGTGTCCCAGGGCGATGCCGGCCACGCGGGCGCACCGTTCGGGGTCGGCGATGTAGGAGATCAGTCCTTCGCTGTCGATCTCCTTGAAGGAGAACGGCACGGTGATGACCCGGCCGTCGAATTCCGGGACGGCCACCTGCGTGGCCACGTCGAGCGGCGACATGCCGTCGTCACCATCACTCCACTGCGCCCGCGAGCTGGTCAGACACAGGCCTTGCAGGATCGGCACGTCGAGCGCGGCGAGATGGGCGACGTTCCAGCTGTCGTCGTCGCCTCCGGCACCCACCGTGGCGGGAGTGGCAGCACCGGCCGCGAGCACCGTCGTGATGAGTGCGTCGGCGGACTCCAGGAGCTTCAACAGTTCCGGTTCGGCGTTGCGCAGGGATGCGCAGTAGACGGGCAGCGGCCGGCCGCCCTGCGCCTCGATCGCGTCGCACAGCGCCTCGATGTAGGCGGTGTTTCCGGCCAACTGCTGAGCCCGGTAGTACAGGACGGCGATCGTCGGGCCGTCGGTGGTGGGAGCACCCCGTTGCAGCAGCCCCCACGTCGGCATGGTAGCGGGTGGGACGAATCCGACGCCGGTCATCAGCAACGTGTCGCTGAGGAAGGCGTGCAACTGCCGCAGGTTCTCGACGCCGCCCTGCGCGAGATACCCATGCGCCTGCAGCACGGCGCCCTGCGGGACGGTGGAGTGCCTCATCAACTCCGCGTCAGGCTCCCGCTCGCCGCTGACCACGACGGTGGGCAGCCCGGTGGCCGATACGGTGTCGATGCCGTCCTGCCACGCGCGGTAACCGCCGAGCATCCGGATGACCACCACGTCGGCGCCGTCGAGCAACCCATCGAGCTCCCCCGGCACCAGGCGGGAAGGGTTCGCCCAGCGGTACCCGGCCCCGCTGGAGCGGGCGGTGATGAGGTCGGTGTCAGATGTCGACAGCAGCAGAACGGTCGGCGCGGGAAGCGGCGGGGGCACTGGTCATTCGTACCGCACCGCGTCCGCTCACTGCGCCGAGCCACCGCACCGGCGGTGCCACGCACCGCGGCCCGTTCCTAGAATGGCAGGCAGTGACGACTCGATCCTTCGATCAGGACGCGTGCCCGGGTGCCCTCTCGGTGCACCAGGCCGCCGACGGTGCGCTGGCCCGGGTCCGGCTGCCCGGCGGCGTGATCTCCGGCGCCGCGCTCACCGCGCTGGCACAGGCCGCGACCCGCTTCGGCGCACCGGATCTGGAACTGACGTCGCGCGGCAACCTCCAGATCCGCGGGATGACCGACACCGGCGCGGTGGCTGATGCGGTCGGGGACGCGGGCCTGCTGCCGTCGCCGACCCACGAGCGGGTCCGCAACATCGTCGCGTCTCCCCTGTCCGGGCGCTCGGGCGGGCTGGCGGACCTGCGACAGGTGATCGGTGACCTCGACGCGGCGATCCGGCGGGAGCCCGTGCTGGCGGAGTCCTCCGGCCGGTTCTGGTTCGGTCTCGACGACGGTCGCGGCGACATCTCCGGCCTCGGCACCGACGTCGGTGTGCACGCCCTCGACGGGGAGCAGGCGGCGCTGCTGCTGGCGGGCCGGGACACCGGCGTGCGCCTGTCCCTCGACGACGCGGTGCGCACCCTGATCGACGTCGCGGTGCGGTTCGTGGCGGTCCGGGGCAACGCCTGGCGTGTCGGCGAACTCGCCGCCCCCCAGGATCTGCTCGCAGGCCTGCCCGTCACCGCGGAACCCGGCGCCACCTGGCCCCCGGTGATCCGTCCACCGGTCGGCTGGCTCACCCAGAACGACGGCCGGATCACGTTGGGCGCCGGGGTTCGGCTCGGTGTGCTGCCCGCCAGGACCGCCGAGTTCGTCGGCGCGGTCGAGGCACCCGTGGTCATCACGCCGTGGCGGTCGCTGCTGATCTGCGACCTCGACGAAGGCGTCGCCGACGTGGCACTGCGCGTGCTGGCGCCGATGGGGCTGATATTCGACGAGAACTCCCCGTGGCTCGATGTCAGCGCGTGCACCGGGAGCCCGGGCTGCGCACGTTCGGCCGCCGACGTGCGCGCGGATGCCGCTGCCGCCGTCGACGCCACCGCCGAGGGCCACCGCCACTTCGTCGGGTGCGAACGAGGGTGCGGCAGCCCGCCGGACGGCCAGGTCCTGATCGCCGGTCCGGACGGTTATCGGCCGCGCGACCGCCCGTCGTAGGGTGACGGCGTGCTGGACTACATCCGCGACGGCGCCGAGATCTACCGGCAGTCGTTCGCGACGATCCGCGACGAGGCGGATCTGGCGCGGTTCCCCGACGACGTGAGTCGCGTGGTGGTCCGGTTGATCCACACGTGCGGTCAGATCGACGTGGCCGACCACGTGGCGTTCAGCGACGACGCCGTCGGCCGTGCCCACGCCGCGCTGGCCGCCGGCGCACCGGTGCTGTGCGATTCCTCGATGGTCGCCGCCGGCATCACCCGGTCACGGCTGCCCGCCGACAACGAGGTGGTGTCGCTGGTCGCGGACCCGCGGGCACCCGAACTCGCGGCGAAGCTGGGGTGCACCCGGTCCGCCGCAGCGGTCGACCTGTGGGCCGACCGGCTGGGTGGCGCGGTGCTGGCGATCGGGAACGCGCCGACGGCGCTGTTCCGGCTCCTCGAACTGATCGACCAGGGCGCCGCGGTTCCGGCGGCCGTACTGGGTGGGCCGGTCGGGTTTGTCGGTTCCGCGCAGTCGAAGGACGAACTCATCGCACGGCCCCGCGGCATGGCATATCTCGTGGTGACGGGACGGCGGGGCGGCAGCGCAATGGCGGCGGCCGCGGTGAATGCGATTGCGAGTGAGCGCGAATGAGGGGCACGCTGTACGGAGTCGGGCTGGGACCCGGCGACCCGGAACTCGTCACCGTCAAGGCGGCCCGGGTGATCGGGCAGGCCGACGTCGTCGCCTACCACAGCGCACGCCACGGCCGCAGCATCGCGCGCCGCATCGCCGAGCCGTACCTGCGCGGCGGTCAGCTCGAGGAGCATCTGGTCTACCCGGTGACCACCGAGGTGACCGACCACCCCGGCGGTTATGCCGGGGCGATGGAGGACTTCTACCGCGACGCCGCCGATCGGATCGCCGCCCACCTGGATGCGGGCCGCGACGTGGCGCTGCTCGCCGAGGGCGATCCACTGTTCTACAGCTCCTACATGCACATGCACACCCGGCTCACCGAGCGGTTCGCCGGTGAGATCGTGCCGGGCGTCACGTCGGTGAGTGCCGCGTCGGCCGCCATCTCGACGCCGCTGGTGCAGGGAGAGGAGGTACTCACGATCCTGCCGGGGACCCTGCCCGCCGATGAACTCGAGCGCCGACTGGCCGACACCGACGCCGCCGTCGTGCTGAAACTCGGCCGCTCGTACCCGGCCGTGCGGGCCGCTCTGGCGGCGACGGGCCGGCTCGACGAGGCGTTCTACGTCGAGCGTGCGAGCACCCCCGATCAGCGGACGCTGTCGGCGGCGGACGTCGACGGCGACGACGCGGTGCCGTACTTCTCGCTGGCGATGATCCCCGGCGGCTCCGGCAGGCGCACGGCGCCCGGAAGCGTCACCGTCGTCGGACTCGGCCCCGGGGCGGCGGAGTGGATGACCCCGCAGAGCCGCCGTGAACTCGCCGTGGCCACGGACCTGATCGGTTACGGCCCGTACCTCGACCGCGTCGGACTGCGCGACGGCCAGCAACGCCATCCCAGCGACAACACCGACGAGCCGGCCCGCGCGCGGTTGGCCTGCACGCTCGCCGAGCAGGGCCGCGCCGTCGCGGTGGTCTCCTCGGGTGATCCGGGGGTGTTCGCGATGGCGACGGCCGTCCTCGAAGAGGCCAAGCAGTGGCCGGGTGTCGAGGTACGGGTGATCCCGGCGATGACGGCCGCCCAGGCCGTCGCCAGCCGGGTCGGCGCACCGCTCGGCCACGACTACGCGGTGATCTCACTGTCCGACCGGCTCAAGCCATGGAAGATCATCCAGGCCCGACTGACCGCCGCCGCGCAGGCCGATCTGGTGCTGGCGATCTACAACCCGGCGTCGAAGTCGCGCACCTGGCAGGTCGGCGCGATGCGAGACCTGCTGCTCGCCCACCGTGATCCCGGCACCCCGGTGGTCATCGGCCGCGACGTCGCGGGTCCCCGCGAAGAGGTTCGGGTGGCGCGGCTGGCGGATCTGGACGCGGCGGACGTCGACATGCGGTCACTGCTGATCGTCGGATCGTCGCAGACACAGTGGTACACCGCCGGTGCCGGCGAGCGGGTCTTCACGCCGCGTCACTACCCCGGGTGAGCGTGTGCACCCTCGACCTCACCGCACCCGCGACCTGACCCACGCCACCGCCTCCTCCACCGAGTGCACCGCGCGGACTCCGGTCGGTGCCGGCGGCCGGTCCACCATCACCACCGGAATACCGAGGGCCGCCGCAGCGTCCAGTTTGGGCCGAGTCATGTCGCCGCCGCTGTTCTTGGTGACCAGCGCGTCGATGCCGTGGGCGCGCAGGACGGCCAGTTCGTCGTCGTAGCGGTACGGGCCGCGTGAAAGCAGCAGTTCGTGGTCCCGCGGGAGGGCCTCCGCATCGGGCGGGGTCACCGCCCGGATCAGGAACCAGGCGTCGCTGTCCCGGAAGGCGGCGACGCCGGTGCGGCCGGTCGTCAGGAATACCCGAGAAAACCCCTTGGCGACAATGGTTTCCGCCGCCTGGCGATCGGAATTCACCAGGATCGCCTCGCCCGGAGCCCATGCGGGCCGGGCCAGCAGTAGATGCGGGAGTGCCAGGTCGGTGCAGACGGCGGCGGCGTTGGCGGTGATGGTCGCCGCGAACGGATGCGTCGCATCCACGACCGCGTCGACCGGGGTGTCGATCAACCAGCGGCGCATCCCCTCGACGCCGCCGAACCCGCCGATCCGAACCTGCCCCACCGGTAGCGCCGGATCCGGAACCCGCCCGGCCAGGGAACTGATCACGTCGACGTCGGGGTGCAGTGCCGCCGCGAGCGCGCGGGCCTCCATCGTGCCGCCCAGCAACAGAATTCGCATCAGTGCCGCCCCCGGCGCACGCGCCCCGACGAGTACAGGTAGCTATCGGTGCCGCCGGCCGCCAGCACGTCGCCGATGAGGATCACCGCGGTGCGAGTGACGGCGGCGTCGTGCATCTGCGCGGCGATGTCGGCCAGGGTCCCCCGCAGCACGATCTGCCCGGGCCAGCTCGCGAACGCGACGACTGCGCAAGGCGTTTCGGGACGATAGCCGCCGGCCAGCAGTTCGGGCACGATGTTGTCGACCTGCGCGGCGGCCAGATGCAGCACCAGGGTTGCCCCCGATGCGGACAGGCTCCGCAGATCCTCGCCGGGCGGCATGGCCGTCGACAACGTCGCGACTCGGCTCAGGGTGACGGTCTGGGCCACGCCCGGCACGGTGAGTTCACGGCCCAGCGCGGCCGCCGCCGCGGCGAAGGCCGGCACCCCGGGCACCACCTGGTAGCCCACGCCCCGCGCGTCGAGGCGGCGGCACTGTTCGGCCAGCGCACTGTAGATCGACGGGTCTCCTGAGTGCAGGCGCGCCACGTCCTGTCCTGCGGCGTGCGCCCGCGCGAGTTCGTCGACGATCTGGTCGAGCGTCAGCGGGCCGGTGTCGACGATGCGCGCATATGGCGGGCACAGTGCCAGGAGATCCTCGGGCATGATCGACCCGGGGTACAGGCACACCGGACAGCGGCTCAGCAACCGCTGCCCGCGCACGGTGATCAGATCGGCCGCCCCTGGCCCAGCTCCGATGAAGTAGACCGTCATGGCTTGACCGCCACCCACTGGGTCACCGGCATGGCGGGCCGCCAACCGGTGAACGTGCCGACCGGCTCACCACGGTAGTGCTGGTAGCGGCGCAACTCTCCACCCATCTCCGAATACCACCGCGCCAGAACGGCTTCGGACTCGGCGGTGACGGCGTTGGCGACCAGCCGGCCGCCGGCGGGCAGCGCGGCGAGGCAACCGTCGACCAGGCCGGGAAAGGTGAGACCACCGCCGATGAACACCGCCGACGGTTGCGCGGTGACTCCGCCCTGGGTGGGCACCGCCCCGCCGAACGCGGCGGGAGCCGCGCCTCGCACCTCGACGTCCACGCCGTGGGCATCCGCATTGGCCGCGATCCGCGCCCGCCGCTTCCCGTCCCGCTCGAATGCGATCGCCCGGCATCCCGCGCCGCTGCGGCACCACTCGACGCCGATGCTGCCCGATCCGGCGCCCACGTCCCACAGCAGCTCACCCGGGCGCGGCGCCAACGCGGCGAGGGTGACCGCGCGCATCGGCTGTTTGGTGATCTGCCCGTCGTGGGTGAACGCGTCGTCGGGGAGCACATGGAACCGCCGGTCCTCGGGTAGGTAGCGGATGGCGATGACGTTGAGGGCGTCGACGTCGCCGGGCGGGTCGGTCGCCCACGCCCGCGCGGTGGTGTCGCGCCGGCGCTCGGCAGGTCCGCCGAGTTGCTCGAGCACCGTCATCTCGGAGTCGCCACGCCCGGTGTCGGTGAGGAGCCGGGCCAGCACCGCCGGGGTGGATTCGTCGCGGGACAGCACCACCGCCCGACCGCCGCGGCGCACCGCCGTCCTCGGAGCGCCCGTGACCAGGCTGATCACCTCGGTCTCCTGCACCGCCCACCCGAGCTGGGCGCAGGCCAGCGTCACCGACGACACGTGCGGAAGCACAGTGACGCGTTCGGCTCCGATGATCCGCACCGCCGAGCCGCCGATGCCGTGCAGCATCGGGTCGCCGCTGGCCACGATGTGCACATCGCCGTCCGGGGCGTCCCGGATGGCGTGTAGGGCGGGCAGCAGCGGGGACGGCCATTCCCGGCGTTCGGCGGCCACGGTGTGGTCAAGCAGATCGAGCTGTCGAGTCGACCCGTAGATCGTTGTGGCCCGGCGTAATTCGTCGACGGATGCGGGCGAGAGCCCGGCCATACCGTCGGCGCCGATGCCGACCACCACCACCCGGTGCGTCACCTCGGCATCCTTCGCCACACGAACCGCGGCAACATCCGCATGACCACCACCGCGGCACCCAGCGCCCGCGGAATCCACACCTCCCGGCGCCCCTTGGCGAGCGCCTTCACCGTCGCCTCGGCCACCTGCGCCGGGGTGCTCGACAGCGGTGCGGGGTCCATCCCCGCGGTCATCCGCCCGATCACGAAGCCGGGCCGCACCAGCAGCAGGTGCACCCCCGTACCGTGCAACGCGTCGGCCAACCCGTTGGCGAACCCGTCTAGCCCAGCCTTGGCCGAACCGTAGACGTAGTTTGCGCGGCGGACACGGGCGCCGGCCACCGAGGAGAACACGACGATGGATCCGGAGCGGTGCTCCCGCATGGTTGCCGCCAGCACCGTCAGCAGGCTGACCTGCGCGACGTAGTCGGTGTGCACGATCGCCGCCGCGTGCGCCGGGTCCCGTTCGGCGCGCGCCTGTTCGCCGAGGACGCCGAAGGCGACGACCGCAGTGGTGATCGCGCCGTGCTCGGCCACCAGGTTCGCCACCAACGGGGCGTGCGACGCGAGGTCGTCGGCGTCGAAGTCGACGGTGTGCACCGCCGCCGCACCCGCCGCCCGCACCGCGCGGACCTCCTCGTCGAGGCGGTCGGCACCGCGCGCGGCCAGCACCACGGTCGCACCCGGCGCCAGCCGAGTCGCCACCTCGCCGCCGATCTCGCTGCGACCGCCGAAGATCACCACCAACCCGCTATCCGTGTCCCTCACGGCTGCCAGTATCTCCTGCGCTAGCGTGGGTCCCGTGGCTACACCGGGCCGCAAGGCAACCACCCGGCTCACCAGCGATGCGTTGGCGTTCCTGACCGAACGTCATCTCGCCATGCTGACCACCCTGCGGTCGGACAACTCCCCGCACGTCGTGGCGGTCGGGTTCACCTTCGACCCCAAGACGCACATCGCCCGGGTGATCACCTCCGGCGGCTCCCAGAAGGCGGTCAACGCCGAAGAGCGTGGTGTCGCGGTGCTCAGCCAGGTCGACGGGGCCCGGTGGCTGTCGCTGGAAGGCAAGTCGACCGTCAACTCCGACCCGGACGCCGTCCGCGACGCCGAACTGCGCTACGCCCAGCGGTACCGGACGCCACGGGTGAACCCGGAGCGCGTGGTCATCGAGGTACGGGTCGAGCGGGTGCTGGGCTCCTCGCAGTTGCTCGACCGCTCCGGCGACTGACTGCCCGTTGCGCGCCGGCGCAGGGATTACGCCGTCGCGTCGGGTCCCGCGGTCACGACGACGAGGTCGCGCGGCCGGTTGTTCACCGACTCCGCGCCGTCCTCGGTGACGATCACGATGTCCTCGATGCGCGCGCCCCACTGTCCGGGGAAGTAGATGCCCGGCTCCACGCTGAACGCCATGCCCGCCTCGAGCGGCAGGTCGTTACCGGCGACGATGTAGGGCTCCTCGTGCACGGACAGGCCGATGCCGTGGCCGGTGCGGTGCACGAACGCCTCGGCGAGCCCCTCGGCGGCCAGTACGCCCCGCGCGGCGGCGTCGACCTGCTCGGCGGTGACGCCTGGACGCACCGCCTCGACGGCGGCCTGTTGCGCGCGCTGCAGAACGGCGTAGCGGCGCGCCACCTCGGGGTCGGGTTCACCCAGGCTGTAGGTGCGGGTCGAATCGGAGTTGTATCCCGGTTCGTAGGGCCCGCCGATGTCGACGACGACGATGTCCCCGGCGCGCAGCTCACGGTCGGAGGATTCGTGGTGCGGGTCGGCACCATGCGGCCCGGATCCGACGATGATGAATGCGACCTCTGAATGCCCCTCGGCCACAATCGCTTCGGAGATGTCGGCGGCGACGTCGGCCTCGGTGCGGCCGGCCACCAGAAACTCCGGAACCCGCGCGTGCACCCGGTCGATCGCCGCACCCGCCTTGCGCAGCGCGTCGATTTCGGCGGCGTCCTTGACCATCCGCAGCCGCCGCAGCACGTCGGTGGCCAGCACCGGCACCTCACCGAGCACACCGGCCAGCGGCAGCAGATGCAGTGCGGGCATCGAATCGGTCACCGCCGTGCGGGCGGGCGCACCGCCGAGGGATTCGGCGACGAGCTGGTACGGGTTGTCGCCGTCAACCCAATCCCGCACCGTCACACCGAGTTCGGGGATCACGGATTCTCTGAGCGCGGCCAGTTCCAGCCGGGGCACCACGATGGTCGGATCGCCGTCGGCCGGCAGCACCAGGGCGGTGAGCCGTTCGAAGGTCTGCGCGCGCGAACCCACCAGATACCGCAGGTCGTAGCCGGGGCTGATCACCAGGCCGGCCAGTCCGGCGTCACCCGCCGCAGCTGCGGCGGCCCGAAGTCGTCGGGTGTAGACATCGGTGTCGAATCGGCTGCCGGTCATGACTTCAAGGCTACTGTCAGAGGCGATGCTCCGAGATATCCGTACTGATCGACGACCACGATGCCTATCTGTAGGGCACCGGTGGCACGTGACCTCCATGGCGCGCGGCAAGACGGGACCGTTCCGGGTGCAGCCCGAAGTCGTATCGGCCGTCGGCGGGATCACCAGCACCTCCCACGTGTGGGCGAGCCATCCGTGAGCAGCCCGCTGCTGCTGCTCGACGGCGCGAGCATGTGGTTCCGCTCCTACTTCGCGCTCCCCTCGTCGATCACCGCCCCGGACGGCAGACCCGTCAACGCGCTGCGTGGGTTCCTCGACACCGTCGCGATGCTGATCGGCAGAGAGCGACCCGCACGGCTGGTGGTGTGCCGCGACGACGATTGGCGACCGCAGTGGCGCGTGGACCTGGTCCCGTCGTACAAAGCGCACCGCGTCGCCGAACCACAGCCCACGGGAACCGATGTCGAGGTGGTCCCCGACGAGCTCACCCCGCAGGTCGACATGATCATGGAAATGCTCGACGCGTTCGGGATTCCCCACGCCGGTGCGCCCGGATACGAGGCCGACGACGTGCTCGGCACCCTGGCCGCCGCGGAGACACGCGATCGGGTGATCGTGGTGAGCGGTGACCGGGACATGCTGCAGGTGGTGCGCGACGCACCGGTCGAGGTGCGGGTGCTCTACCTCGGCCGCGGTATGAGCAAGGCCACGCTGTTCGGGCCGGCCGAAGTGGCCGACCAGTACGCGGTGCCCAAGGAACGCGCCGGCGCGGCCTACGCCGAACTGGCGTTGATGCGTGGGGATCCGTCCGACGGCCTGCCCGGCGTGCCTGGCGTCGGCGAGAAGACCGCCGCGGCGCTGCTCGCCCAATACGGCTCGCTGGAAGCGATCGTCGCGGCCGCGAAGGACCCGAAGTCGAGGATGTCGAAGGCGTACCGCAAGAAGATGCTGGCCGCCACCGACTACATCGAAGCCGCGGAGCCGGTGGTGCGGGTGGCCACCGACGCCCCCGTCACGATGGCGACGAAGACCGACGAATTGCCGTTGGCCGCGGCGCATCCCCGCCAGGTCGCCCAGTTGGCGGGCCACCTCGGCGTGACGTCCTCGGTCCGGCGCTTACAGAAGGCGCTCGACGCCCTCGATTAGCGCGGCCGGCCGACCTCGTAGGTGCCGTCGTCGTCCTGGAATGTCACGGTGACTTGGCGTTTGGTGCCGTCGATGCTCACCTCGCAGTCGAACGTGGCACCCTTGCGGACCTCGGGGCTCTCCCCGTTGTTGCACTTGACGTCGCGCACGTTCTTGGCGCCGTAGCCGTTCGACTCGTCGGTGAGGATCTGCTGCACACCGGACTGCGCGGCGTTGACGTCCAGCTTCGTCGTCACGAAGAAGCCGGGCTTCCAGAAACCGAGCACCCCGATCACCAGGAGAAGGACCACCAGCAATGCGCCGACGACGCCGCCGAGCACCTTCATCGACGGTTTCGAGCTGTCTTCACCACCGTGGGGTGGGAAGCTTCCGTACTGGCCGGTCTGACCCGGCTGGCCGTACTGCGGCTGTTGACCGTACGGGGGTTGCCCGTACTGCGGCTGACCGTACTGACCGGGCTGGCCGTACTGCGGTTGCCCGTACTGACCGGGCTGGCCGTACTGACCGGGCTGGCCGTACTGACCGGGCTGGCCGTACTGCTCGGTCGGCGGGTAGGGCGGGTACGACGGCTGCTGCTGAGTCGGCTGCTGATACTGCGGATACTGCTGCGGCGTGTACGCCGGCGGCTGCTGCCACTGCGGGTTCTCGGAAGTGCCCTGCTCGCCGCCCGATCCGGCTGCCTGCCACTGATTGTTCGACGGGTCGCCGGCCGGCTGGTCCGTACCCGCGTCCGGTTGTTGACCGGCCCACGGCTGCGTCGGATCAGGTCCCTGCGGTCCGCTCATCGTGTCTCCTTGGTCCTCGCTCGGCTCGCTGGCACCACACCCTACCCCGCATCAACTGCCACGACGCCGCGTCGAATGTCGTTGATTGCGCGTTTCGCGGCGGCGCGCAGAGCGGGCGTCGGCGCGGCGTTTCGGACCTGGTCGAGCAGGTCCAGCACCTGTCGGCACCACCGGACGAAGTCGCCTGCGGACAGCGGTGACCCGCCGCCTGACGCGTCGGATGCGGCCAGCGCGGTGGTCAGGTCTCCGGTGGTCGCCCACCGGTAGATCGTGGTGACGAAGCCCTCGTCGGTCTCCCGGCCAGGGTTCAGCCGGTGGCGGTGTTCGTCGGCGCGCAGGTCGGCCGACAACCGCCGGGTCTGCGACAGCGCACGGCGAACCTTCGCCGTCGGCGCCTCGTACCCCGCTGGGACCCCGGGCGTGTCGCCGCGTGATTCGAACAGCACCGACGACAGCACCGCGGCCAGTTCGGCGGCGTCGAGTCCCTCCCAGGTGCCTGCACGCAGACACTCCGCGACCAGAAGATCACTCTCACTGTAGATGCGGGCCAGCAGGCGGCCGTCATCGGTGACCTTCGGGTCCGCACCGGTGGTGTCGATGAACCCGCGTTCGGCGAGCAGGACGACGATCCGGTCGAACGTGCGGGCCAGCGAGTTGGTGGCGGCGACGACCTTCTTCTGGATCTGCGCGTTGTCGCGTTCGATGCGCAGATAACGCTCGGCAACGCGGGCCCGGTCCTCGCGGTCGGGCAGGTGATGCGCGGGGTGGCGGCGCAACTGGTCCCGCAGCGATACGAGTTCGGGGTCGGTGTCCTGGTCCTCGTGCGCGCCGCTACGCCGGCCTCGCGACTCCGGCATCGCCATCCCGGCCGCCGCGGAGAGCAGCGCCGACGCCAGGTCGCGACGCACCCCTGGGTTGCGGTGCTCGACGCGTTTGGGCAGCGTCATGGTGCCCACAGGCGCAGTCGCGCCGGAGTAGTCGGCCGAGGAGATGCGGCCGGCCCAACGGTGCTCGGTCAGCACGAGCGGGCGCGGATCGTCAGCATCGCGGGCGGATTCCAGGACGACGGCCAGGCCACCGCGCCGCCCGTTGGTGATGGTGATGATGTCACCGCGCCGCAGCGCGCTGAGTGCGTCGTTGGCGGCGGCGCGGCGCTGCAGCCGCGACGCGCGGGACTGCGCACGTTCGCGTTCCGAGATCTTCTCGCGCAGCCGGACGTAGTCCAGGATCGGCGCATCCGGGCCGCCGAGTTCGGCGGCGATCTCGTCGAGCATCCGTTCACCGCGTTGGACACCGCGGCGTAGACCCACCACCGAGCGGTCGGCCTGGTACTGCGCGAACGACTGCTCGAGGAGTTGGCGCGCCTGCGCCGGCCCCATCTGGTGCACCAGGTTGATGGTCATGTTGTAGGACGGCGCGAACGAACTGCGCAGCGGGAACGTGCGGGTCGAGGCAAGACCGGCCACCTCGACGGGTTCCACGTCGGGGGTCCACAGGACGACTGCATGCCCTTCGACATCGATGCCGCGGCGTCCGGCCCGGCCGGTCAGCTGGGTGTACTCCCCTGGTGTCAACGGCATGTGCTGTTCGCCGTTGAACTTGATCAGCCGTTCGAGCACCACGGTGCGGGCCGGCATGTTGATGCCCAAAGCCAATGTCTCGGTGGCGAAGACGGCCTTGACCAACCCGGCGGTGAAAAGTTCCTCTACGGTGTGGCGGAAGACCGGGAGCATGCCGGCGTGGTGGGCGGCCAGGCCTCGGAGCAGACCCTCGCGCCATTCGTGGTAGTCGAGCACTATCAGGTCTGCCTCGGCGAGGTCTGCGCAGCGGCGGTCGATCACCTCGGCGATGCGCTGGCGTTCCCCGTTCGTCGTCAACCGCAGCGGTGACCGGAGACACTGCTTGACCGCGGCGTCACAGCCGGCACGCGAGAACACGAACGTGATAGCCGGCAGTAATCCCTCGCGGTCCAGGACGGCGATCACGTCGGGCCGGGCGGGCGGGCGGTAGATCGTCGGCCGGCTGCGGTGCGCCGAGCGCCCTCGGCCACGCGGCTGCCAGTCGGCGAGGCGGTCTGCTTCGCGCCGGTGGGCGATGTGGCGCAACAGTTCCGGGTCGACGACGAGTTCACGCCCGCTGCGGGCCGGACTGTGCTTGCGGTAGTCGAACAGGTCGAACAGCCGCTTGCCGACCAGGAGGTGCTGCCACAGCGGCACCGGCCGATGCTCGTCGACCACCACGGTGGTGTCGCCGCGCACAGTCTGAATCCAGCCGCCGAACTCCTCGGCGTTGCTGACCGTGGCGGACAGGCTGACCAGCCGGACCTCGTCGGGCAGGTGCAGGATCACCTCTTCCCACACCGCACCACGCATCCGGTCGGCGAGAAAGTGCACCTCGTCCATCACGACGTACGACAGACCGTGCAGGGTAGGCGAGTCCGCATAGAGCATGTTGCGCAGCACTTCGGTGGTCATCACGACGATGTCGGCGTCACCGTTGATCGACTGGTCCCCGGTCAGCAACCCGATCTGCTCCGGCCCGTAGCGGCGGACGAGGTCGGCATGTTTCTGGTTACTCAGCGCCTTGATCGGGGTGGTGTAGAAGCATTTGCCGCCGGCGGCCAGGGCCAGGTGGACGGCGAACTCACCGACGACAGTCTTCCCGGCACCGGTGGGTGCGCAGACGAGCACGCCGTGCCCGTGCTCGAGCGCGGCACAGGCGCGGACCTGGAACGGGTCGAGCGCGAAGGGCAGCGCCGCGGCGAACGCGGCCAGTTGAGGGTCAGGTGGATTCGTCATGAATGGAGGTCCGAGACGGGGTCGACACCACGCTCGGCGGTTCGATCGGTTCGACACCGCCGATCGGCGCGGCCTCGTCCTCGGGCACGGTCTCGGCGGCCTCCCGCTTCGCCTTGCGCTTGTCGTGGATCCGGGCGACCTGGATCGCGACCTCCAGCAGCACGGTGAGCGCAGCCGCCAACGCCAGCATGGAGAACGGATCCGAGCCGGGCGTGAACAAGGCGGCGAACACGAACAGCGCGAAGATCAGGCCGCGGCGCCACGCCTTGAGGCGTTCGTAGGGCAGCATCCCGATGAAGTTGAGCATCACGATCAGCAGCGGGAACTCGAAGCTGAAGCCGAACACCAGCAGCAGGTTGATGAGGAAGCCGAAGTACTGGTCGCCCGACAGGGCGGTGACCTGGACGTCGCTGCCGACGGTGAGCAGGAAACCCAGGGCGGTGGCGAGCACCACGTACGCCAGGATCGCGCCGGCGACGAAGAGCACCGCCCCGACCCCGACGAAGGCCGTCGCGAAGCGGCGTTCGTTGCGGTACAAGCCGGGGGTGATGAACGCCCAGAGCTGGTAAAGCCACACCGGGCAGGCCAGCACGATGCCCGCCATCAGCGCCACTTTCAGCCGCAGCATGAACTGGTCGAACGGCGCGGTGGCCAACAAGCGGCACTGCCCGTCGTCGGTGATGGAGGCCCGGGCGTAATCGGGCAGCGCACAGTAGGGCCCGCGCAGCCATTCGCCGAGGCTGTGGAACCCGAGGATGCCGTGGCTGTACCAGAAGAAGCCCAAGATGGTGGTCAGCACTACCGCCGCAGCGGCGACGAGCAGCCGGTTGCGCAGCTCGTGGAGATGCTCGACCAACGACATGGTGCCGTCGGGGTTGGCCCGTGCGCGGCGTTGCCGCGGGTCGAGCCGCTTGAGGAAACCGGGGGTTTGCACGTGAAGTTGCCTAGGGGCCGCCGACGGACGCGGCCTGACGACGCGGCGTCAGGCCGCGTGGGACGGAAAGCGTGGGATCAGGCCGACCGCTTGTCGGGCTGATCGGCCGTCGGGTTGGCGATGTCGACGCGCTCGGAGGCGATCGGCGTGGCCGGCGAGTTTTCCGACTTGCCTTCCGCCTGCATCTCCTTGATCTCCGACTTGAAGATCCGCATGGACTTGCCCAGCGAACGAGCAGCATCCGGCAGTTTCTTGGCGCCGAACAGCAGCACGAACACCACGATGACGATTACCCAATGCCAGGGTTGTAGACCGCCCAATGTGCACCTCCTCGAAGTCGTGGCCGAGTCTACCCGTCGGCGGGGTCGTTCTCGTAGGCGAGCAGCGCCGCGGCGGCCGATTCACGCACTTTGTCCGCCAGTGCCTGTGGTCTGAGGACCCGCACCGCCGAACCGAAGCCGAGTACGAAGCGGGCCATCCAGTCGTCCGAGGCGTACGTCATCGCCGCTTCGCAGGCGCCGTCGGGGAGCTCGCGCACCACTCGAAGGGGGTAGTAGTCGAACATCCACGAGGCCGACCGGTCGACCAGCAGGGTGGCCGACGGCAGCGCCGGATCGGCGTCGAACAGCGAGGTGTCGGGGCCGGCCTCGACCGCGGGCGGCGGCGGGGCGGCGGGTTCGTCGAGCAGGCGGGCATCGACGATGCGGTCGAAGCGGAACAAGCGGACACCTTCCGCGGAGCGGCACCACGCCTCCAGGTAGGTGTGGTCGGCGACGAGGACCACCCGGATCGGATCGACGACGCGGCTGGTGAGCATGTCGTGGGAAGCCGAGTAGTACTCGATCATCAGCGCGCGGGCGTTGCGCACCGCGGTGCGGACGGCGGTGGCGGCCTCACTTTCTCGCGGCGCGGGTTCCTCGACGGCGGTGACGGCGTCACCGATGTGGTGGCCCGCGACACCGGCGGCCTGCTCGATCTTGGCGATGGCGCTGCGGGCCGCTTCGGGGTCGACCATGCCGGGCACGTCGACCAGGGCGCGCAGCGCGACCAGCACGCCAGTGGCCTCCGGCGAAGTGAGGCGCAGCGGGTGGTCGATTCCGGCGGAGAAGGTGACCTCGATGGTGTCGCCGGACATCTCGAAGTCGATGAGGTCACCGGGTCCGTAGCCGGGCAGGCCGCACATCCACAGTTGGTTGAGATCGTCCTGCAGTTGCTCGACGCTGACGCCGAGGTCGGACGCGGCTTCGATGTAGGTGATCCGCGGGTTGGCCTGGAAGTACGGGACCATGTTGAGCAGCCGGACCAGCCGGGTGGAGACGGCGCTCACGCGGTGGCCTGCGCTTTGAGGCGGGCGATCACGTCGTCGCGCAGGGACTGCGGTTCGAGCGCGACCGCGTCGGCGCCATAGCTGGCGACCTCGCGGGCCAGCCGGTCGAACATGCCGACCTCGACCGTGATGACCTCCCCGGCGCGGCCGCCGAGGGTCATCGGGGCTTCGGCGACGGCTTGGCGGCGCAGCGCGGTAGCCCGGCCCGCGGCGACCCACACCTGGGCTCGGGTACCGGTGGGCCAGTCGGCGACGGCGAGGCGCACCAGCTCACGTAGGTCGACGCCGTCGGGTTTGTGGACGGCGTTGGACGGTCCGATGGTGGTGACGTCGTCGGCGATACGGGACAGGCGGAAGGTGCGGGGTGCGTCGCGGTCGCGGTCGTGGCCGATGAGGTACCACCGGCCGCGGTGGGTGACGACTCCCCACGGTTCGACGGTGCGGGTGGTGTAGGGCTCGGAGCGGTCTCTGCGGTGACCGAACTGGACGGCCTGACCGTTGTCGATGGCTTGCAACAGGGTTCGTAGCGTTTCTTCGTTGCCGCGGACGCCGGGCAGGGTGGCCGTGGAGATGGCGACGGTGTCGGCGGGGTCGACGTCCACGCCGGCGGCGCGCAGCTTGAGCAGCGCTCCCTGGGTGGCGGTGATGAGTTCGGGTGACTCCCAGAGCTGGGTGGCGACGGCGACGGCGGCGGCTTCATCGGCGGTGAGCTCGACGGCGGGCAGTGCGTAGGCGTCGCGGTTGATGCGGTAGCCCTCGGTGGGGTCGAACTGGGAGACGCGGCCGGTTTCCAGCGGGATCCCGAGGTCGCGAAGTTCGTTCTTGTCACGCTCGAACATGCGGGAGAAGGCCTCGTCGCTGGGGCTGTCGGCGTAGCCGGCGACCACCTGCCGGATGCGGTCGGCGGTGATGAAGGTGCGCGTCGAGAGCAGCGCGATGACGAGGTTCATCAGCCGTTCGACTTTGGAGGTCGCCACTCCTAAGAGCTTAAGGCGTCAGCGAGTCGGTCAGGCCCGGCGACGCGGGGGTCTCGGACAGCAAAGTCCGCGGACTACCGCTTCACGACGAGCGCGTCGCCACTCATCACGCTGACGTGCTGCCAGTACAGCCAGTCGGCGATCGCTGCGCGCTGCACCGCGGCGTCGGGCGCTGTCTGCGCTTTGTGCAAGGCGAGTTCCTGGGCGTGGTTGGCGTAGTTCACCATCGCTTGAAGATGGGCTGCGCCGCGATCCGCCGCGGTGCTCATCAACGGCTTCATCACCTCGAACCACAGCATCATCGAATTGTCAGCCGGCGGAGTCGCATCCGCGGGCGCGGGCGGCAGCAAGTCACCCAGCATCGCGTCGTCGACCGAGCCCAGTTGGCGTGCCGCACCCGGGGCGATGACCTCCAGGCGGGACCGGCCGGCCATGTCGCCCCGCTCCGGGATGTCGTCGGCCGTGAGGATCACGCGGGCCGCACCCGGGTCAAAGCCGTCGAACTGCTCCGCCGTCGCCACCACGGCACGCAATGGGACGTCATGGTGCTGGGCCCAGCCATGCAAGGCCAGCATCGGGAAAGTGGCCCACTTCGCGCGCTCTTCAAGCGCAATCGACTCGTCGGCGCTGACCATCTTCACCCCCTCAGGCAACTTCACGCCGTCGGGGATATAGCCGATGCCGTAGCTGTTGGCCACCAGTATGGTGCCGTCTTTGCTGACGCCGGTGGCCCAGAAGAACCCGAAATCCATTGACTCCACGGCATTTAGGGCTGCCGCGACTCGACGCGCCACCTGTACCGGGTCACCCCCTGACTGTCGACGCATCGAGCCAGCGATGGCGTCGCGTTCGGCACGGGCTGCAGACACGGGCACAGGCGCGGGAGCGCCGACCACCGATCCGGCGCTCGATGCCGAAGGCGCCACCGGAGGCGGTGCAGCCGAAGCAGGAACGACCGGCGCGGCGGGCGATGGTGTCGGTGGCGGACCCAACGGCATCGGCGGTGGAGGCATCGCCGGACCGCCACCCGCCATGGGCATACCGCCACCACCGGCCGACGGTGGAGCTACCGGCGCGACCGGCGTTTGCGCCGCTTGGCCTGTCACTGGATTGGACGGACCGGCGGATATCGGCGGCGGAACGTCCGCCGGCGCCGCCATAGACGCGGCCGGCGCCGCCATAGGCGCCGACGCTGGGGCCGACGCCGGCTGCATCGGAGGGCCGAAGTTTGACACAGTGTCCGAGATCGGCGGGGAATGGATCGGCGCCTGATCGCCGTAACCCGACGACGCGCCGGAGGCGCCTTCGCTCGGATCGAAACTCGGCTGGCCGCCGATCGAGGACTGGCTGTCACTGGCAGGACTGCTCGACGAGCCGCCGGACGATGACCCGCCAGCACCGCCGCTGACTCCAAACGACGCGCCACCGCCGGAACCGCTTCCTCCTCCAAGGCTGGGTGCTCCACTTGAGGACGACCCACCGCTGCTCAATGGCGAAGCCGGCGACGTAGACATCAAACGCGCGTTCGCGGATGGCACGCCAGAGGTGAATGGCGGCACCGAAGCGGTGGGCTTACCTGAGGGAGAAGGCGGCGGTCCAACCGGACTGGGTCCGGCTACGGAAGCAGGCAGAGTTTCACTCTCAACTCCTCCGCGACTCTGGAGCGGAGGGTTCGGAGGTACCGGGGCTTGTGGCGCGGAATTGGAGACGAACTGACGATCGACAATTTTTTCTGGTTGCTGCGTTGGCGGAAGGCCGCTCGAAGATGAAGGAACCGAAGTCGAGACTCGACCACCGTCAGTTGGCTTAGTCAAAGTCGAGACCGCTCTGATAGTTGAACCGCGATCTCCATCCCCAGGATCTAATAAATCGTCTTCATCAAACGGCGTTTGAGGGATTCCGCGTTCGAAACCCAACTTCTCAGCGACATCACCGAGCGTATCGAAGTTTTCCATGTACTTGTCGTTTACAAGCGACCGAATTGCATAGGTGGCATCTTTGCCCTGTTCTGCAGCGAGGCGTTCCATCTCCGCGATCTTCTCTTGGGCGCCCCGGACGTTTCCCCCTATCGTCTCTTTCGCACCACTTATATGCTCCGTTGCGCGATCACACCATTGGATCGCAACCTTCAACTGTTGCTCGTGCAGCGCCATCGACCAGGCACTCTTACTTACCTGCGCTCCGGCCTTCTCGGATGCACCTCCCGACCAAACATGGATTCCGTTGAACAGGCTCGCTTGATTTGTCGCCCAACTCTGCCGCGCTCGTTCGAGACCAGTCAGGGTCTCACGAAGAGCACTGGCGCGATTCGAATAGGCGCTTTCACTTGTCTCAGGCCAAGCGCCAGGTCCAGTCATCTCCGCCGCATAAGGGCCGGACGGCTTTTCCGTGGCTGCGGCTCGCCCGATCATTCCGCCGCCTTGCACGCCCACAAAATGGCGTTGACAACGTACGTTGAAGCCGCCGACAGGTAATTATCGGCACTCGTGTAGTCAGGTAAAGCGGCGGCGTAACCGCGGCGGTACTGTGCAGCAAGGTAAGCAAAATCTTCGAACACCGCGTTGCCGCTAGTACCCCCTAAGCGAACGAGAGCGACCGCGTTCGCCTCCATCACAGGGATCGTCTCATCGATGACCCGTCGTTGGTCAGGTGTCCAATCAGCGGCAGAAATATTGGCGTCTATATCACGCCACGGACGAACAGCCGACGAGAAGTCTTTTGCTGTAGAATTCCAATCATTGCAAGACGAACTCGGGGTGTTAAGAAACCGCTCGCCTTCTGACGAATCTCCCAACGATGGTGCATTCGAGGGATCCGGGACTCCTTCTACGAGTGGTGAAACTGCCTGTGCCGAACCATAATTGGTGGCGGAACAAATCATCGCAAGCCCTGAGGCCAAGTTGTCGACAACTACGGCAAGGTCGTCGTCTTCCGGCTCATAAGAAGGTATTCCGTTGGTGAACGCCCGCGAATACGCCTGGAATTGCTGATACAACTCCCGCATTTCACGGTGAGTAGTCAGCTTCACTAGATTCTCAACTTTGTCCGCAGCGTTCTCCATGGATGCGCCGACAGACTCGTACATCGCACTTTGATCGGGGGTCCACGCGGAGGCGGGGACCGAAGCGTCACGAGTTGCCCATCCAGCGCCTTCCGTCGATTCGCTGTACTCCCGTGAAATGCGCCCCCACGCGTCGCACGTCGGGTCCTCGGTGATGATGTTGACCGGTCCGGTGTCGTTGGCGCTGGCGAACTCCGACGCCTTCCCATCGCCGGGCGGCGTCGGCGAATTCTGGTTTGACCCATCGCCCGTCACCAGAATCGTGACGGTCACCGCCAGGGCGACCACCAGCAATAGGATCACGCCACCGAGGACCCACTTCCCCTTACCACCCTGTGACGGCGGCGGTCCGGGGGGCGGACCACCCCACTGTGGTTGCTGCGGCGGTGGACCCCACGGCGGTGGCCCACTGAACTGCCCCTGCCCTGCACCCGGCTGCGCCTGACCACCCCACTGCGGCTGCCGTCCGCCCTGCGGCTGGCCGCCATAGGGCGACTGACCGCCGTACGAATCGGGAGGGGGAGGCAGACTCATATGCGCACCTTCGCGTCAGGAACACTCACGGTCACAACACAATCGTTGAATCAGCAGGCCGTGTCGGCGCCGGCTTCGGCGCAGGCGGCGGCGCCTCAGGCGCGGTACCGGCGGCTTCCGGGGCCTCCGGAGCCGCATGCCGCGGGACGTACTCGGGCACCCGCTCCCCTGCCGTATCGCCCGGTGCAGCACCTTCCGGCTGCTTCTCCTCGAAACGCTCATCCTTCTTCTCGGGCTTCTCACTCAGCCCGTCGTCCAGCGCGGACTTCTGGTCCTTCTCGGCCCCGCCCATCTCGCCGAACTGGCTCGTCATCTGGCCGACCTGCTGCATCCCGCTCTGCACGCCCTGCATGATCCCCTGCGGAATCTGCATCGCCATCCCGGCAAGCTGCATCGGAATCTGCGCGGCCTGCTGCGCCAACTGCATGGGCATGCCCATCATCTGGCCCATCTGGCCCATCTGGTCGCCTGCACCCGTCGCAGCACCGGCCGCACCGCCACCAGGAGCACCCGTCGCAGCACCGGCCACGCCGGCACCGCTCCCGGCGATGGCAGGACCACCGGCACCACCAGCCGGAGCGCCACCGCCGCTGCCGGGAGCGCCCGCGCCTTCCAAGTCCGCCAACGCCTTGCGGATCTGGTCGGCGACCTGCTGATCGGTCTGCTCGTAGAGCCCGGCGGCTTGGATGATGTTCTCCGCGGTCGCCAGTGCTTCGGCCTTGGTCTTCGGCATGCCCTCGATGAGCGGCAGTTCGATCTCCTGAGTCTTGCTCTGTAGCGCCAGCGACAGCGCATCGGTGCCGGTGGTCACCAACGGTTGCAGCGGCTCCGGGATCGCCCGCGCGCCGCTGACCAGACCATTCCCCCCGTTAGCCAGCTCACCGGTGTTGACTCTCAACTCGGTCATCGCCACCCCCACTCACCAGTGCGCGAAACCCTCACCGTCGAACCATCCAGCAAGCACTTCGCCGACAAGATCAAACCTCATCTGCCTCAAGACACGTCTCGGCCACCCGTTCACGAATCGTCCAGCAAATGTTACCTGAGCACGGCTCAACCCCACTGCACGAAATCTGCGGCAGCGGGGCGAGACCTACATGCTGGCGATGAGCCGCTTGACCCGTTCGTCGACCGAGCGGAACGGGTCCTTGCATAAGACGGTGCGCTGCGCCTGGTCGTTGAGCTTGAGGTGCACCCAGTCGACGGTGAAGTCGCGGCCGGCTTCCTGCGCCGCGCTGATGAACTCACCGCGCAGTTTCGCGCGAGTGGTCTGTGGCGGTGTGTCGACGGCGACGTCGATCTCCTCGTCGGTGGTGATCCGCGCCGCGAGACCTTTGCGCTGCAACAGGTCGAACACCCCGCGGCCGCGTTTGATGTCGTGATACGCCAGGTCCAACTGGCTGATCTTCGGGTCGGACAGCTCCATGTTGTAGCGGTCCTGATACCGCTGGAACAGCTTGCGCTTGATCACCCAGTCGATCTCGGTGTCGACCTTCGCGAAGTCCTGGCTCTCGACAGCGTCGAGCTGACGGCCCCACAGGTCCACCACCTGCTCGATCTGCGAATTTGGCTCCCGCGCCTGCAGATAGTCCACCGCGCGCGAGTAGTACTCGCGCTGGATGTCCAACGCGCTGGCCTGCCGCCCACCGGCCAGACGCACCGGACGCCGCCCGGTCAGATCGTGGCTGACCTCGCGGATCGCGCGGATCGGGTTGTCCAGCGAAAAGTCGCGGAACGGAACTCCGGCCTCGATCATCTCCAGCACCAGCGAGGCGGTGCCCACCTTGAGCATGGTGGTGGACTCGCACATGTTCGAGTCGCCGACGATCACGTGCAGCCTGCGGTACTTCTCGGCGTCGGCGTGCGGTTCGTCGCGCGTGTTGATGATCGGCCGGGACCGGGTGGTCGCCGACGAGACACCCTCCCAGATGTGCTCGGCGCGTTGGGACAGGCAGAACGTCGCCGCCTTCGGCGTCTGCAGGACCTTGCCGGCACCGCAGATCAGTTGGCGGGTGACCAGGAAGGGCAGCAGTACGTCCGAGATCCGGGAGAACTCCCCGGCGCGGACAATCAGGTAGTTCTCGTGGCAGCCGTAAGAGTTGCCCGCCGAGTCGGTGTTGTTCTTGAACAGGTAGATGTCGCCGCCGATGCCCTCGTCGGCCAACCGCTGTTCGGCGTCGATGAGCAGGTCTTCGAGCACCCGCTCACCGGCCCGGTCATGGGTGACCAACTGGATCAGGTTGTCGCATTCGGCGGTGGCGTACTCAGGGTGGGAACCGACGTCGAGATATAACCGCGCGCCATTGCGCAGGAAGACGTTCGAACTGCGCCCCCACGACACCACCCGCCGAAAAAGATATCGGGCGACCTCGTCCGGACTGAGCCGGCGGTGGCCATGGAACGTGCAGGTCACGCCGAATTCGGTCTCGATCCCCATGATTCGTCGCTGCACCTCATCGAGCTTACGGGTTCGTCGCCGGTCTCGGCATGCATGGCCTCCGCTAACGCGTCGGCGGAATCGACACCGAACGGACGGTTTGGCACACCCCGTGCTGACCTGGTCGCCGCAGTGGCCCGGCTGCCTGCCGACAGCGGGCTTCGCGAAGTCACCCGGGTCAGGGGCCTGCTGAGCCGACCGGACTCACCCGGTGATGCGGGCGACGCACCGCGGTGAATCGGCGCAGGTGATGCCGTCGATGCTGTGCCCGCACCCGGGTACCGGCTCGGCGCCCACCACGCGGGCGGGGGGCCGGTCGGTGCGCAGTTCGTCGACGAGGTCCAGCGCGAGCCGGGCGTAGCGCCGGTCGGCGTTCGGGGTACGGGCCCGGGCCATCGCGATACCGAGGTCGGCGGCCTGTTCGCGCACCTCTCTGTCGAGGTCCCACACGACCTCGATGTGGTCGGCGACGAATCCGATCGGACAGATAACGACCGCCCTGGTGCCTTGCTCCGCAAGGACGGCCATGTGGTCGCCGATGTCCGGCTCGAGCCAGGGGATGCGCGGCGGACCCGACCGCGACTGCCACACCTGATCGAACCCGGAGTATCCGGCCGCGGCGGCCACCAGTCGGGCGGCGTAGGCGACCTGCCGGCTGTACAGGTAAGGACCGTGCTGCTGGTCGGCGGCGACCGGGATGGAGTGCGCGGTGAACACCAGCCGGGCCTCGTCGCTCAGCTCAGCCGGAAGCGACCGCACCGCAGCGCCGATCGACTCCGCGAACATCTCCACCAGCAGGGGGTGGTCGAAGTAATGCCGCAACTTCACCAGGTGCGGGGCGTTGTCACCGGCGGCCGCACGTCCCCTGGCGATGTCTTCGTTGTACTGCGTGCAGCTGGAGTACCCGCCCCAGGCCGAGGTGGCGAACACCGCCGCGCGGCGCACCCCGTCGTCACGCATGGCCCTCACGGCGTCCTCGACGTAGGGATCCCAGTTGCGGTTGCCGAAGTACACCGGCAACGTCTCGCCGCGAGCGCCGAGTTCGGCGTCGATCTCCGCGATCAACGCGCGGTTGATGTCGTTGATCGGTGATACGCCGCCGAAGTGCAGATAGTGTTCGGCCACGCTTTCGAGTCGTTCCCGCGGGATCCCGCGGCCCCGGGTGACGTTCTCCAGGAACGGCATCACCTGGTCGGGGCCCTCGGGTCCGCCGAAGGACAGCACCAGCAGCGCGTCGACCCCCATGGCGGCGCTAGAGCAACTGGGTGTGCGCGCCGCCGTCGGCGTACACGACGGTGCCGGTGGTGGCCGGTAGCCAGTCCGACAGCAGGGCACACACGGTCTTGGCGACCGGTGTCGGATCCTTCATGTTCCAGCCGATCGGCGCCCGCTGGTCCCAGCCCTCCTCGAGCAGCTTCATCTGCTCACCGGCCTCGGCGCCGAGGGCGCCGCCGACGATGGCGCTCATGGCCAACGTCCGGATAGGTCCGGCGGCAACGAGATTGGAGCGCACTCCGTAAGGACCTGCCTCGCGCGCGACGAAGCGGTTGACCGACTCCAGCGCACTCTTGGCCACCGTCATCCAGTTGTAGGCCGGCATGGCGCGGGTGGGATCGAAATCCATGCCGACGATGCCGCCGCCGCGGTTCATGATCGGCAGCGTGGCCTTGGCCAGCGACGCATACGAGTAGGCCGAGATGTGGATGCCCTTGGCGACGTCCTCGTACGGCGCGTCGAAGAACGGGTTGACGCCCATGCCGGTCTGCGGCATGAAGCCGATGGAGTGGACGACGCCGTCGAGTTTGTTGCCCGCACCGATCTCTGCGGTGACGCGGTCGGCCAGCGTGTCGAGGTGCTCCTGATTCTGCACGTCGAGTTCCAGCAGCGGCGCCGGATTCGGCAGCCGGTCACAGATGCGCCGGATCAGTTTCATCCGGTCGAAGCCGGTGAGCACCAGTTCGGCGCCCGCCTCCTGGGCGACCTTGGCGATGTAGAACGCGATCGACGAGTCGGTGATGATCCCCGTGACCAGGATGCGCTTGCCTTCGAGAAAGCCTGTCATGTAAAAAGTCCCTAACTCTTAGTGGCCCATGCCCATGCCGCCGTCGACCGGGATGACCGCACCGGCGATGTAGCTCGCATCCTCCGACGCCAGGAAGCTGACCGCTCCGGCGACCTCCTCGGCGGTGCCGATCCGCTTGGCGGGGATGAAGTCCAGCGCGCCCTCCTGGATCCGCTCGTCGAGCGCTCGGGTCATTTCCGTGTCGATGTAGCCCGGGGCCACGACGTTGGCCGTAACATTGGCCTTCGACAGCTCGCGCGAGATGGAGCGGGCCATGCCGATCAGACCGGCCTTGGCGGCCGCGTAGTTGGCCTGGTTGCCGATGCCCCACATGCCCGACACCGAGCCGATGAAGATGATGCGGCCGAAGCGCTTGCGCTGCATGCTGCGCGACGCGCGCTGAGCCACCCGGAACGCGCCGGTGAGGTTGGCGTCGATGACGTTCTCGAACCTCTCTTCGGTCATCCGGATGAGAAACGCATCGGCGGAGATGCCGGCGTTGGATACCAGCACCTCGACCGGGCCCTGATGCTGCTCGACCTCTTTGAAGGCGCGATCGACGGCGTCGTTGTCGGTGACGTCACACCGGACACCGAACAAACCTTCGGGCGCGCCGGAGCCTCGGTGGGTCACCGCGACCTTGTGGCCGTCGGCGGCGAGGCGCTGCGCGATCGCCAAGCCGATGCCGCGATTCCCGCCGGTTACCAGGACAGATCGTGACACGAACGGCGGTCTGCCGCCCGCGGCCTGGCTTTCGGTGTCGGCTGCTGCGGAGTCGGTCATGTCCGTCAACTTAACGTCTGGCCCGTCGTCCGCCGAAATCGGCCGTCGGCGTCGCCCAGATCGACGTTTCGCCAGATTCCACTCGCACTTTCGCGCCCGTTTGTTCGTTTCGGCGCAAGAACGGTGGGAGCGGCGTCATCCCGGCAGGCGCCGGTTGAACAGCATCGCCGCGAGCGCCGACAACGCCAGCAGGAACGCGCCCAGACGCAGCCAGCCCACGCTGGCGTCACCCTTGATCGTCTCGTAGCCGATCTGCTGCTGCAGGTTGGCGTAGACCTCACGCAGCTGCTCGAGGCTCGAGGCGGTGAACGCCTCACCACCGGACAGGTCCGCGATCTTCTTGAGCATCTGGTCGTCGACCGGCACCGGTTGGCGCTGATCGTTGATCTCGACGTAGCCGTACGGGGTGCCGAACGAGATCGTCGAAATAGGCACACCCTGGTCCTTCGCGGTGCGCGCTGCGGTGTACGCCCCCTTGGGGTTGTCCGGATTCGACGGCACCGTCTCCTTGCCGTCCGAGAACAGCACGATGCGCGCAGGCGGCGGTTCGTCCCCGCCCCCGATGACGGCGCCCACGGTGGCGATGGCCTGCAGCGCGGTGAAGATGCCCTCACCGGTCGCGGTGCGGTCGGCCAGCTGCAGCTTGTCGATCGCATTCTTGGTGGCCTCACGGTTGGTGGTCGGCGAGACCAGCACCGTGGCGGTGCCCGCATAGGCGATCAGTCCGAGGTTGATGCCGGGTGTCAGCTCGTCGACGAACTGCTTCGAGGCCTCCTGCGCGGCGGCCAACCGGCTCGGCGACACATCGGTGGCGCGCATCGACTGCGACACGTCGATCACCAGCATCACCACGGCACGGTTGCGCGGCACCCGCACATCGTGGGTCGGCCCTGCCATGGCGACGGTGAGCAGCAGCAACGAGGCGACGAGCAGGATCGCCGGCAGGTGGCGCCAGCGGCTGGGCCGGTTCGGCGCAACGCTCTGGAGCAGCTCCATGTTGGCGAAGCGCAGGACCCGGCGCTGCCGGGCCAGCGCGACGATGACGTAGAGCCCGGCCACGCCGAGCACGACGATCAGGAACAAGAAAAACCACGGATGTTCGAAACCCGACAGAGACATCGGGCCGAGCAACGGTAAAGTCATGTGCAGCTTGTCATTTCGTTGTCACGACATAGTGGACAGGTCATCGACGGGCAGGTGATCTTCGCGCGAGCGCTCCTCGCCCACTACCGGCCGGCCATGGCTCCGCGCCGGCGGCTCGCCACGAACTTCACCACGTCGGCGATCCAGTCACGGTCGGTGCGCAGGCTCAGCAGCGGGGCGTCGCAGCGCCGCAGCGTGCGGGCCACCTCGGCCCGGTGCGCGGCGGCCGCCCGCTCGAAATCCTCACGCAGTTGGTGGTCGATGGTGAACTCGCGTGTCACCCCGGTCTCGGCGTCCTGCAGCACGACGTCGCCGACCTCGGGCAGCTCGACGTCGCGCGGATCGAGCACCTCGATGCCCAGCACCTCGTGGCGACCGGCGATCGCCCGCAGCGGGCGCATCCAGTTGATCGGACCGAGGAAGTCGCTAATGATCACCGCCATCCCCCGCCTGCGTTCGGGACGGCGCAGCGCGTCGATCGCCGCGGCCAGGTCGCCCCGCACGCCGGTCGGCGCCTTGGGCATGGTGGCGATGGTCCGCAGCATCTCCTGCTCGTGCATGCGCCCCGACAGCGCAGGCACCCGCCGCACGGATTCGCCGTTGGCGATGATGGCGCCGATCCGGTTGCCGCCCCCGCTGTTGAGGAAGGTGATCGCGGCGGCGGCGGCCACCGCGAGGTCGCGCTTCTCGCAACCCGCGGTGCCGAAGTCGAGGCTGGCCGACATGTCGACCACCAGCCACGTCTCCAACTCGCGGTCGGCGATCATCTCGCGCACATGTGGGACCGTGGTGCGCGCGGTCACCGACCAGTCCATCCGGCGGACGTCGTCGCCGGGCTGGTAGATGCGCGACTCCCCCGGTTCGGAACCCGGACCGGGGATGAGGCCGAGGTGGTCGCCATGGAGGACGCCGTCGAGCTTGCGCCGGACGGTGAGTTCCAGCTTGCGCAACGCCGCCGACAGCGCGGGATCGCGGATCTGGCCACGCTGCAGCGACGGCAAATCGACCGAACGGCCCTCCGAGGAGGTCACCGACCGCCCGCCACACCCGCTCCGGCCGGGACCGCGGGCGGTGCCGAAGGACCTTGTTGCGGAATGGCGTTCACCTGCGGCAGCGCTACGGTCTGCATGATGCGATTGATGACCGTCTCCGCCGAGACCTCGTCGGCCAGCGCATCGTAGGTCAGCACCAGGCGGTGGCGCAGCACGTCCGGGATCACCTCGACGACATCCTGCGGGACGACGTAGTCGCGGCCGCGGATCAGCGCCAGCGCGCGGGCCGCGGCGATGATGCCCAGCGACGCACGCGGGGAGGCCCCGTAGGCGATCCACGACTTGGCGTCGGGCATCCCGAACTTCTCGGGTTCACGGGTGGCGGTGACGATGCGGACGACGTAGTCGACCAGTGCGTGGTGCACGAAGGTGTTGGCCGCGACGTCCTGCAGACGCAGCAGGTCACCGGTGGCGAGGATCTGCTTGGGCTGCGGGGCCTTCACACCCATCCGGTAGATGATCTCGCGCTCTTCCTCGGGCGACGGGTAGTCGATGTTGAGCTTGAACAGGAAGCGGTCGCGCTGCGCCTCGGGCAGCGCGTACACGCCCTCCTGCTCGATCGGGTTCTGGGTCGCCATGACCAGGAAGGGCTGCGGCAGCGGGAAGGTTTTTCCGCCGATGGAGATCTTGCGTTCGGCCATCACCTCGAGCAGTGCGGACTGCACTTTCGCCGGGGCGCGGTTGATCTCGTCGGCCAACAGGAAGTTCACGACCACGGGTCCGAGCTCGATGTCGAACTCCTCCTTGCCCTGGCGGAAGATGCGGGTACCGATGATGTCGGTGGGCACCAGGTCGGGGGTGAACTGGATGCGCGCGAACGTGCCGCCGACCACCTTGGCGAAGGTCTCGACCGCCAGCGTCTTGGCGACACCCGGGACGCCCTCGAGCAGGACGTGCCCCTTGGCGAGCAGGCCGACGAGCATCCGCTCGACCAGCCGGTCCTGCCCGACGATGATCCGCTTGACCTCGAAGACCGCCCGCTCCAGCGTGTGCACCTCGGAATGCAGGCCACCGTTGTTCTGTGGGGCGGGGTTCTGCGCACCGGCGGGAGTCTGCGGCGCTGCGTGGGAGCCGGCGGGATACCCCTGCGCCGGGTTCGGACCGGAATAACCTCCGGCGCCCTGCGGCGGCCCACTCGGTGACGTCATCGAGATCCTCCCACTGTTGCTTCTTCATGGCGATGCGCAGGCGTGTCCCGCGTCAACCCAGGGCGCCCGGCGCCCGCCGTCAACTATTCCAGGCACTTCGGAATCCGTCGACGTCGCCCGGTCCGCCTCAGGCTGTGCTCAGGATTCGATGATGCGGGCTGCGTACGGCTGCAGACCGCTTGTCCGCAACGGGGCGACGGAGACCTTGCCGGCGCTGCTGGCGGACTCTAGCAACTGCCCGTTGCCGAGGTACATCGCCACGTGCTGGCTGCCGCCCGGTCCCCAGAACAACAGGTCGCCGCGTTTGGCCTGCGACACCGGCACCTTGCGCCCGGTGTTGTATTGGTCACCCGAGTACTTGGGGATCAGGACGCCGACTCCCGCGTACGAGAACTGGGTGAAACCCGAACAGTCGTAGCCCACGGTGTTGGCGCCGGAATCGATACCGCGGCTCGGGCCGTTCGGCTTGCCGCCGCCCCAGGAATACGGCGTGCCCATCTGCGAGGCGCCCCGCCGGATCACGTACTCGATGGCCTGCGGACCACGCACGCGGCCGGCGGCCGCAGCGGTCGGCTCCGCCCCGCCCAGCCCGATGCTCGACAGGAACTTGCGGCCCAGGTCCATGGTCGCCTGGGTGGCTTGTGCAGTGGCCGCCAGCGAGGCGTTGGCGATGGCCAGCGGATCGCCGGGCGCGCCGGCGCTGAGCAGTTTGGGCAGCGTGGGGTCCCATTGACCGTCGTCGGGTTCCGCGGCTGCCGGCGTGGCGAGACCGAACAGCAGGGCCACCACCGACACCAATAGCACAAGGCTTGTCATGCAATGTAAATGCCTGGGGCGCAAGGTAATCCTCTTCGTCACCATTCGATTAGTCGGGTCGCATACGGAGTCATGCCGCTCGTGCGGACCGGCGAGACCTTGACCACCGACCCGGTGTACGGGGCCTCGAGCATTTGGCCGTCGCCGAGGTACACCGCGATGTGCTGGCTGGCGTTGGGTCCATAGGAGATCAGGTCGCCGCGCCGCATCTGCGACGACGGAATTTTGCGGCCGGCGTTGTACTGCGAGCCGGAGTAGTGGTCCAGCTTGATGCCGACGCCGGCGAACATGTACAGGACCAGCCCGGAACAGTCGAACCCGACGGTGTTGGCACCCTGGTCGATACCGCGGCTCGGGCCCGAAGCGTTGCCGCCGCCCCACGAGTACGGCACACCCAGTTGCGACATGCCGCGCCGGATCACGTACTCGGTGGCCTGTCGGCCGTAGACCCGCGGGATCGCGCCGTTGGTGTAACCGGTGGGCGTGGGCAGCAGGCCCATCTTCTGCAGGAAGCTGCGGCCCATCTGTGAGGTCACCTGGGCCGACGTCGAGGCGATACCGAGCACGGCGTTGATGATCGCGATCGGATCGCCGCTGACGAAGGCGCTCGGAATGGCGGGCAGCGTGGGATCCCATGCGGTGTCCCAGTTGCCGGCGGCCGGTGCCGGGGCGCCCGGTGCGCGATCCCAGTTCGAGGCGACACCGGATGCGGCGGCCTGCGGAGCGGCCGACGGTGCTGCGGAAGCGGCCGCCACCGCGGGCGCCGAGGCCTTGCGGACCTCGGCGAGCCGGGCCTGGGCGGCGGCACGCTCGGCGCTGAGGCGCTCCAGTTCGGCCTGCTGGCTCCCGAAGTTCTGCTGAGCCTCGGTCAGCGCGGCGACGGCCGCCTGGTAGCTGGCCTCGGCGTCGGCGGCGGCCTGGTCGGCCTTCTGCTTGGCCCGTCGCGCGGCCGACTCCTTGTTGACCTGTTCGGTGCGCGCCCGGTGCAGGTTGTCCATCACCCGCGCCGAACTGATCTCCAGGGTCTGCGCGGTCGACGCGGTGTGCAGGACGTCGGCGGGGTCGGCAGCGGTCACGTACGACGTCGACGGACCACTGACGTAGGTGGCGGCGGCGAAAGTGTCGAATCTCTGCTGCGCGCCGGCGATCGCGATGTTGGCATCTTCGACGCCCCGCCGGCTGGCCTCGAGCTCGCGCTGGGCGGTCGCGGCAGTATCGCGGGCGTTCTGCACCTCGAGGATCGCCTTGTTGACACCTTCCTGCGTGCTCTGCACGGCGGCACCCAGGTCGTACAGCTTCTGGTTGGCGTTGGCGACCGCGGCCACCAGGGTTGCGACGTGGTCGGTGTCCGCCGATCCCGGAGCTCCACTCCACAGCGCCGCGGACATCAGCATTCCGACGGTCAGAGGCAACGCGCACATCCGGCCGAGAAGCCGGGAAGCGGAGGCGCGAGCGGTGCGTCTCATTCGACTCAAGTCTCCTAAGGGTCGACGCGAACGCGGCGGCACGTTCGTGACGGGCACCGATGCACATAAGTCACATCAGGCACAGCAACAACATTGGGTACCGAATGCACCGTACGTCACAATCGACGCTGAAGAAACTTTAGTCACGAATTACATGTTTGTAATTGAAATAACCGTTATCGAATGGTGATCTTCGAAATGCGCAGCGCGACGAAGAACGGCGTCAGCGCTGGTCAGACTCGGTAGTCCCGATTTCGGCCGCCGCGGCCCGTTTGCCTCGAATCTGTAACCACCGCGTCGCCGCCGTAGCGCCCGCGACCCCTAATACAAGGACAATCGTCAATGCGGTCCACGGGAAATCCGGAGTGGTGAGTTGCCCGACGAAATTCTTCGATGACTGGACCGGATCACCGGTCTTGGCCAGATCCTGACCGGCCTCGAGTGTCACCCGATCGAAGACCGGACTGTAGGTGCCAGCGTACGACGGGCTCATCGCCAGGACCGTCGACCCCGGATACGCGTGGCCCACCTCGGTAGCGATGTCGCGCAGCGGCGTTTCGATGTGCGGGTTGGTGTCGATGACGACGATCTTGAGGTCGATCCCGTCGGCGTGGGCCTCGGAGACCACCTGTCGCAACGCCGCCTCGTCGGCGCCGGGTGCGCTGACGCCGTCGTCACCCACGTCGGCGATCACCTTGGTCATGTCGACATCCGGCGGGATGAACCCGGGCAGAAAAGGTACGACCTCCGGCGCGCTCACAGGCAGCACGGTACCGCGACGGCCGCCACGGGGGGTGGCGCGACCCACGGCTGACGACAAGACTGTAATGAGCCCCGGATGTTTGCAGGACAAGCGTACTGTTAGAATCGGACACGCCGCCGACACAGCCCGTCGCGGCGAGAACTATCGGGAGTTGATGTGAGCAGCAAGGATTCTTTTGGAGCCCGTGACACCCTGACCGTCGGGGACAAGTCGTACGAGATCTACCGCCTCGACGCCGTTCCCGGCACGGAGAAACTGCCCTACAGCCTCAAGGTGCTCGCGGAGAACCTGCTGCGCACCGAGGACGGTGCCAACATCACCAAGGACCACATCGAGGCCATCGCGAACTGGGATCCCGACGCCGATCCCAGCATCGAGATCCAGTTCACCCCGGCGCGGGTCATCATGCAGGACTTCACCGGCGTGCCCTGCATCGTCGACCTCGCCACCATGCGGGAAGCGGTCGGCGAACTCGGCGGCGACCCGCAGAAGGTCAACCCCCTCGCACCGGCCGACCTCGTGATCGACCACTCGGTGATCGCCGACCTGTTCGGCACCGCCGACGCCTTCGAGCGCAACGTGGAGATCGAGTACGAGCGCAACGGCGAGCGCTACCAGTTCCTGCGCTGGGGACAGGGCGCCTTCGACGACTTCAAGGTCGTGCCGCCCGGCACCGGCATCGTGCACCAGGTCAACATCGAATACCTGGCCAGCGTCGTGATGGAGCGTGATCGGGTGGGAGAAACTGGGGGGGAAACGGTCACCGTGGCCTACCCCGACACCTGCGTGGGCACCGACTCCCACACCACGATGGAGAACGGTCTCGGCGTGCTCGGCTGGGGCGTCGGCGGTATCGAGGCCGAAGCCGCCATGCTGGGCCAGCCGGTGTCGATGCTCATTCCCCGTGTCGTCGGGTTCAAGCTCACCGGTGAGCGCCGCGCCGGCGTGACCGCCACCGACGTGGTGCTGACCGTCACCGAGATGCTGCGCAAGCACGGCGTGGTCGGCAAGTTCGTCGAGTTCTACGGCGAGGGGGTGGCGGAGGTGCCGCTAGCCAACCGCGCCACGCTGGGCAACATGAGCCCCGAATTCGGTTCCACCGCAGCGATCTTCCCGATCGACGACGTGACCATCGACTACCTGCGGATGACCGGCCGCGCCGACGAGCAGCTGGCCCTGGTGGAGGCGTACGCCAAGGAACAGGGCATGTGGCACGACCCTAGCCGCGAGCCGAAGTTCTCCGAGTACATCGAGCTGGATCTGTCCGACGTGGTGCCGTCGATCGCCGGACCGAAGCGCCCGCAGGACCGCATCGCGCTCGACGACGCGAAGTCCGCGTTCCGCAAGGACATCCACAACTACGTGACCAACGGCAACTCGGCTCCGGAAAGCCGGCTCGACGAAGCCGTCGAGGAGACGTTCCCGGGCAGTGATCCGGTGTCGCTGTCGTTCTCCGACGAGGTCGACGAACCCGCCCACTCCGCGGCCGTCGGCGCCGACGGCCGGCCCACCAACCCCGTGAAGGTCAGCTCCGCCGAGCGCGGTGAGTTCATCATCGACCACGGCGCCGTGGTGATCGCCGCGATCACCTCGTGCACGAACACCTCGAACCCGGAGGTGATGCTCGGCGCGGCGCTGCTCGCGAAAAGCGCCGTCGAGAAGGGCCTGACCACCAAGCCGTGGGTCAAGACCACGATGGCGCCTGGATCGCAGGTTGTCACCGACTACTACGACAAGGCGGGCCTGTGGCCGTATCTGGAGAAACTCGGCTTCTTCCTGGTCGGGTACGGCTGCACGACCTGCATCGGCAACAGCGGTCCCCTGCCCGAGGAGATCAGCAAGGCCGTCAACGACAATGACCTGTCGGTGACCGCGGTGCTGTCGGGTAACCGCAACTTCGAGGGCCGGATCAACCCGGACGTGAAGATGAACTACCTGGCGTCTCCGCCGCTGGTGATTGCCTACGCGCTGGCCGGCAGCATGGACTTCGACTTCGAGAACGACTGCCTGGGCACCGACGAGAACGGCAACCAGGTGTTCCTCAAGGACATCTGGCCGTCGCAGCAGGACATCAACGACACCATCGCCTCGGCCATCAACACGGAGATGTTCAAGAAGAACTACGCCGACGTGTTCAAGGGCGACGACCGGTGGCGCAACCTGCCCACCCCGAGCGGTAACACGTTCGAGTGGGCCGAGGATTCCACCTATGTGCGCAAACCTCCGTACTTCGAGGGGATGCCCCCCGCGCCTGAGCCGGTCAGCGACATCGTCGGCGCACGGGTTCTCGCGTTGCTGGGTGACTCGGTCACCACCGATCACATCTCCCCCGCGGGCAGCATCAAGCCGGGCACCCCGGCCGCGCAGTACCTGGAGGAACACGGCGTCGAGAAGAAGGATTACAACTCCTACGGATCGCGCCGCGGCAACCACGAGGTGATGATCCGGGGCACCTTCGCCAACATCCGGCTCAAGAACCAGCTGCTCGACGACGTCTCCGGCGGTTACACCCGTGACTTCACCAACGGTGGCGAGCAGGCGTTCATCTACGACGCCGCGCAGAACTACGCCGAGCAGGGCATCCCGCTGGTGGTGCTCGGCGGTAAGGAATACGGGTCAGGATCGTCGCGGGACTGGGCGGCCAAGGGCACGAGCCTGTTGGGCGTGCGCGCCGTCATCACCGAGTCGTTCGAACGCATCCACCGCTCGAACCTCATCGGCATGGGCGTCATCCCGCTGCAGTTCCCCGAGGGTGAGTCGGCCGCGTCGCTGAAACTCGACGGCACCGAGACGTTCGACATCACCGGTATCGAGGCACTCAACGTTGCAGGCGAGCGAAGCGACGGGGAAGCCAGAGCCAAGACCCCGGAGACGGTACACGTCACGGCGACCAAACCAGGCGGCGAGACGGTCGAATTCGACGCGGTGGTCCGCATCGACACCCCCGGTGAGGCCGACTACTACCGCAACGGCGGCATCCTGCAGTATGTGCTGCGCAACATGCTCGGGTCCAAGTAACCGGCGCGGTCAGGAGCTGGACTGATGCCCCGGGTCACCGACGACCATCTGGCGGCGCGCCGCCGCCAGATCCTCGACGGCGCCCGGCGCTGCTTCGCGCGGTACGGATACGACAAGGCGACCGTGCGGCGGCTCGAAGACACCATCGGGCTGTCGCGCGGCGCCATCTTCCACCACTTCCGAGACAAGGACACGCTGTTCTTCGAGCTCGCGCGTGAGGACGCCGAGCGGATGGCCGACGTCGCCTCCCGCGAGGGGTTGATCCAGGTGATGCGTGACCTGTTGGCGGCGCCCGATCAGTTCGACTGGTTGGCCACCCGGTTGGAAATCGCGCGCAAGCTGCGCAACGACCCGGTCTTCCATCAGGGCTGGGAGGAGCGCTCTGCCGAACTCTCCGCCGCCACCACGGCCCGCCTGCACCGGCAGAAGGAGGCTGGCCGGCTACGCGACGACGTCCCCAGCGAGGTGCTACAGACCTACCTGGATCTGGTTCTGGACGGGCTGGTCGCGCGGCTCGCCTCCGGCGACGACCCCAAGAAGCTGGGCGCGGTGCTCGACCTCGTCGAAGCGTCGGTGCGCCAGCAGAGCCCCAGCGTCAGCTGACGCTGGAACGACGCGAACGGTGATTCGGCCCGCCCCGGCTGCGCATCGTCGCGCCAGATTCTCGCAGCATGCTGTGGATAGAGCCGTAGGATCGCCCGGTTTTTGCCACCAGTGCGCGGATGCTCGCGCCCGCCTCGTATTCGGCCCGCAACTCGTTGAGGAGTTCTTCCCGGGATTTTTCCGATTTCTTCATTGACATGTCCCCGCTGTTGCGATGCCCGACTGCTCCCATAACTACCCAACCGGGCAACCGCTAACCGGGCGTGCGCGAGATTTCGTCGACAGGTTCGTGAACCGGCTCGAGGCGACGGGCAGCTAGGCGAGCTCGATGAGCTCGCGGTACTCCTCGGACCAGTAGTCCTCGGTGCCGTCGGGAAGCAGCACCACGCGCTGCGGTTCGAGTGCCTCGGCGGCACCGGGGTCGTGGGTGACGAGCACGACGGCGCCCTGGTAGCTGCGCAGGGCGTCGAGGACCTGCTCACGGGAGGCCGGGTCGAGGTTGTTGGTGGGTTCGTCGAGCAACAGCACGTTGGCCGTGGACGCGACCAGACCGGCCAGCGCCAATCGCGTCTTCTCACCACCGGAGAGCGTGCCCGCCGGCTGCTCCAGCTGCGGCCCGCTGAACATGAACGCACCGAGGAGCCCGCGCAGCTCCTGCTCACCGGTGTCGGGGGCGGCGTGCCGGATGTTCTCCCACACGCTCGCCTGGCCGTCGAGGGTGTCGTGTTCCTGGGCGAAGTAGCCCATCTTCAGCCCGTGTCCGGCCTGCAGACCTCCGGCGTCGGGGGTCTCCACCCCGGCCAGCAGACGCAGCAGCGTGGTCTTGCCCGCGCCGTTGAGCCCGAGGACGACGACCCGGGAACCGCGGTCGATCGCCAGGTCGACGCCGGTGAACACCTCGAGCGACCCGTAGTTCTTGGTGAGGCCCTTCACCACCAGTGGCGTGCGACCGCACGGCGCCGGTGTGGGGAACTTGATCCGCGCCACCTTGTCGGCCACCCGTTCCTCGTCCAGCGACGCCATCATCCGGTCGGCCCGACGCAACATATTCTGAGCGGCAACAGCTTTGGTGGCCTTGGCACCCATCTTGGCGGCCTGCGCCCGCAGTGCGGAGGCCTTGCGCTCGGCGTTGGCCCGCTCCCGGCGCCTGCGCTGCTCGTCGGTGGCCCTGGCGTCGAGGTATTTCTGCCAGGTCATGTTGTAGACGTCGGCCTCGGCGCGGACCGCGTCGAGGAACCATACCCGGTTGACCACCGCGGCGAGCAGGTCCACGTCGTGGCTGATCACGACCAGCCCGCCGGTGTGGTTCTGCAGGAAGTCCCGAAGCCACGTGATGGAATCCGCGTCAAGGTGGTTGGTCGGCTCGTCGAGCAGCAGTGTGGTGTCAGAGCCTGAAGCACCAGAACCGCTGTCGCCGGCGGCGAACAGGATGCGCGCCAGTTCCACCCGGCGCCGCTGACCGCCCGAGAGCGTGCGCAGCGACTGGGTCAGCACCCGGTCGGGCAGTCCAAGGCTCGCGCAGATGCGGCCGGCTTCACTCTCGGCCGCATAGCCGCCAAGCGCGGCGAAGCGCTCTTCCAGCTGGCCGTACCGGCGCACCGCTTTGTCGCGGGCGGCGTCGTCGGCCACCTCTGCCATCAGGACCTGCTGCTTCTCGAGGTCGGCGAGCAGCGTGTCGAGCCCACGCGCCGAGAGCACCCGGTCCCTGGCCAGCACATCGAGGTCGCCTTCGCGGGGGTCCTGCGGCAAGTAGCCGACCTGCCCGCTGCGGGTGACCGTGCCGGCGTAGGGCTCCCCTTCGCCGGCGAGAATACGCATGGTGGTGGTCTTCCCCGCGCCGTTGCGTCCGACGAGGCCTATCCGGTCGCCGGGCTGCACGCGCAGCGTCGTGCCCTCGGTGTAGAGCAGCGTGCGCGCCCCGGCGCGGACCTCCAGGTCCGTTGCGGTGATCACGGGCGCGGCTCCTCATGCAGGGTGGGACTCGTGCAGGGTGGTGGGACGGGATTCTGGCGCGGCGAAGCCGGACGCAGACATGGGCTACCTGGGAGGCTACTTGCCTGCCCACATAGGGCGCCAACTCGCTACCGCGGTAGTGGCAATGCTCACGGTTTGCCGTCGCTGAACACGCCGCAACTCGTCCACGTCACTCCGGCTGACCGTTCTCCTGCTCGGCCATCGCGGCGTCGATGTCGAATTCCTTCACCTTCTGCACCAGCTCCTCGAGCGCGGCGGGCGGAAGGGCACCGGCCTGGTTGAACACCAGCTTGCCCTTCTTGAAGGCCATCAGAGTGGGAATCGAACGGATGTCGGCCGCGGCGGCGAGCTGCTGTTCGGCCTCGGTGTCGACCTTTGCGTGCACGACGTCGGGATGCTTCTCGGACGAGGCGGCGAAGGTCGGCGCGAAGGCGCGACAGGGCCCGCACCAGGACGCCCAGAAGTCGACGAGCACGATCTCGTTGTTGATGATGGTCTCGTTGAACCGCTCTGCGGTGATGTCTTGGGTAGTCACGAAGGTCCCAACGCCGGTCGCGGGTGAAGTGTTCCCTGGCCCAAGGCCCGAAAACACCAGCTCAGCCCCGCGGCTGGCGATCGTCGCGCTCGGCCTCGTCGAAGTGACCGCTTGGCCAACGCCGCGGCGAGCGCGGAGTTCAGTAGCAGTTCCCTGGGGCGGGCGGCCACCACGTCAGCTCGATGAGGTAGACGCAGGAGGCGACGGTCTCGCGCACCAATCCGGTGACGGCGTCGACCACCGCGGTCACGAGCGCGACGACCAGAACCACCGCCACACCCAGCCGTACCGATACAGCGGTTCCGCCGAGGCGCGCAGTCCGGTGTCGTAGTCCAGGACGCCGCGGGCCAGTCCGGGATCGCCGACGGGGTATCCGCGGCGGGCGGCCCGCACGACCGTCACCCGGTCAGCGGGGCTGAGTTCGTCGGCGCCGGACCAGTAGCGGTTCATCCGCCGCACCGTCCAGACACCGACGAACGCCCCCGTGACGACGAAGACCACGCCCCGCGCCAACAGCATGCCGGAGTCGAGCAGCGCGAGCGCTCCGAAGAACAGCCCGCCGTCGCACCGATCAGCACTCGCGCGCGATCGGACCGCCGGCCATCCGGTGGCGGGAACGGTCATCACGACGTGATTGTCATCCGCCGGACGGCGTCAGGGACTCAGACCGTGAAACCGAGTGCCCGTAGCTGTTCGCCACCGTCCTTGGTATAGCCGCTCGTCGTTCGTCTGGTTCCGACCGTACGTTCCGCCACTGCCTACTCGCGGTGATCGACGCTTCGGCGCAAGTCACTAGCGGGTCGACAGGCCCTCGGAGGGGTGACGCGGAATCAACGCCGCCGGTGCCGCGTTGTACACCTGCGTGGCTATTGACGATCTGTTTCGACCGCTCACTGTCGGTTCGCTGACTGTCTCCAACCGGTTCGCGATGGCGCCGATGACCCGGCAGGCGTCGCCCGGCGGCATCCCGGGCGCCGACGTCGCCGAGTACTACCGTCGCCGCGCCGCGGGCGGCGTGGGGCTGATCATCACCGAAGGCGTCCGGCTGCCGGATCCCACCTCCGGCTACCCGTCCTCCATCCCCACGCTCGCCGGCGACGACGTCCTCGCGGGCTGGTCACGCGTCCTCGACGCGGTCCACCGGGAGGGCGGCACGGTCGCCGCGCAGCTATGGCATCAGGGCGCGCAGCGCGAGGATGCCGACGGTGTCGTCCCGGTCAGCCCCTCGGGCGTGGACGGACTCGGTCAGCCGCGGGGACGCGCGCTCGAGACCGACGAACTCCCACGGATCGCCGAACTCTTCGCCGAAAGTGCGCGGACAGCGCGGGAGGTCGGCTTCGATGCCGTCGAGTTGCACGGTGCCCATGGGTATCTGCTCGACGAATTCCTCTGGGAGCGGACGAACTTGCGCACCGACGGCTACGGCGGATCTCTTGCCGCGCGCACCCGGTTCCCGGCCGAGGTCGTGGCGGCGGTCCGCGCGGCAGTCGGTCCGGATTACCCGATCGTCTTCCGGTTCTCCCAGTGGAAGGGCACCGACTACGCGGCGTCCATCGCCGACGACCCGACGCAGCTGCAGGACCTTCTCACCCCGCTCGCCGAGGCCGGGGTGGATGTCTTCCATCCTTCGACGCGCAGGCACTACGTCCCGGCGTTCCCCGACCATGACGGTGAGCTGAGCCTGGCGGGGTGGACCAGGAAGGTCACCGGGCTGCCGGTGATCGCGGTCGGCTCCGTCGGTTTGGAGACCCAGTTCCGCAGTGAGAAGCAAGGCCAGGTCATCCAGCCAGCTTCCGTCGATCGCCTCGTCGAGCAGTTCGACGGCGGTGAGTTCGACATCGTGGCGATCGGCCGGGCGCTGCTCGCCGACCCGGCGTGGGTGAACCGCCTGCGTGACGGCGAACTCGACGGCTTCGCCGGATACAACCCCGAGGTGGCGCTGGCGAAACTTGCCTGAGAGCTTCGCGATTGGCTACGGTGACCGCATGCCGCTCGCGTGCACCGCATCCCACGGCCTGACGTCATGAGCTCGCCCCGATGCGCGTGGACGACCTTCCCGTCGTCGACACCGAGGTCCTGGTCGTCGGGGCGGGCCCGACCGGCTTGATGGCCGGTGTGGTGCTCAACCGTCGCGGAGTGCCTGCGGTGGTGGCCGATCGCAAAGCCGGGCCGATCCGGGAGTCCCGGGCGTTGGCGGTGCAGGCCCGCACAATGGAGGTCTACGACCAACTCGGTGTGGCCGACACCGTGCTCGAAAAGGCCTACCCGGCATCGCGGATCCAGGTCGGCGGGTCCGGCGGCGGCGGCCCCGACCTCGTGGCCCTGCAGGACGGGGCCACCCGGTTCCCGGGTATCCAGATCTTCGAGCAGAGCCGTAACGAGGAGGTGCTCGTCGCGGCTCTCACCGCAGGCAACGGTGACATCCAGTGGCGGCATCGGCTGATCGACCTCGTCGACCACACGGCAACACCGGGCGGCCGGGTCGAGGCATTACTGGAGGACGCCGCCGGTGGCCTCCTGCGCATCCGGGCTCGGTGGTGCATCGGCGCCGACGGGACTGCGTCAGCGGTGCGGCGCGAGCTGAACCTGCCCTTCGAGGGCACAACGGACGAGGCGACGTTCTGGGTCGCCGACGTGCGCGACGTGAGCGGAGTGCCCGACCAGGCGCTGAACTTCAGACCGGGCAAGCGGACCTTCGCGGCGGTGTTCCCGCTCGGACCCGAAGGTCACGTCCGGCTGCTGGGGCTGGCCGACAAGGACGCGATCACCGAAGACGAGGCGCTCGCCACCGTGCGTGCCGAGTTCGGGCTGACCCACGGGACGGTGGAGTGGTTCTCGACGTACCGGGTGCACCACCGGGTGGCGGCCAGGTTCCGCGTCGGATCGGTCTTCCTGGCCGGCGACGCCGCACGCGTGCACTCTCCGGTCGGCGGCCAAGGGATGAACACCGGTCTGCAGGACGCCCACAATCTGGCCGTGCCCGCGCGCTTCGCCGCCCCGGCCCGCAAACCCATGCTGCACGTGCCCGCCCACTGGGCCTGGCAAGCCGGATGGACAGCCCTGTGGGACAACGTCATCGGGCTACTCGACCGCGCAACCCCGCGCCGCCTGACCCGACCGGTCAGTCCCTGCCCACCCTGCCATCCCAGGCCCGACCCGACCCGAGGACCTCGCAACAGGAAAAGCTGGTACAAACCAGCGGATCACGCATGCGCCCACGCGAGACACTCAGCCGCATTTCAGGGCAACCACGCCGACGGCACGTCGATGTCCACGAACATCCGTTCGTCGGCCCCGGCCAGCAGCGGGGTGCGCGCCGCCAGCGCCACCAGATGTGCGCGGGCCACCGCGGCGAGCTGGTTGGCGTGTCCAAAGGTGAACTCGCGCAAGAAGATCCCCAACGTGGATGGCGCATACACCTCGTCGAACACCCGCGGTGTGCCACCGGCGCGCAGCACGTTGCCATCGTCGATGCTGTCCGCACCGCAGGCCATAGCCGCGATGATCGAGGTCAGCTTGCCGACCGGGTTCACCGCCCCGGAGCGCACCCGCGTCGACGGCAGGTCCACATGCTCGCCGATCAACTCCGAAAGCCCCGTCCGCTCAGCCAGTTCAGCACCGGAACCAATCCCGCAGCCGACAGCAGATTCCGTTCGTCGAAGACCGCCGAGTCCACCGTAAACGTATACGATGATCGCACCGAAAGTGCCTTCCCGAACGTTGGACAAAACGACTTCACCAATCGCTATTGTCCTAGTCCAGAAGGCACTTTCGTTGTTCACACGCCGATCACGTCACCGGTCCTATCCATTGGTAGTCAGGGGCGCGGTGTCTGCAGAGCAGGCCCGTTTCCCCATCCCCTTTCAATCCGTGCGTTCGATTTTCCCGCACACGGCTTACCGATGATCTTCTAGACACGGTTACGCTGCCTTCGGGTAGCGATTAGTGCCGCGAAGCCGGTGCAGGCCGTGACCGTTAAACCACTCCTCAGTCCACTGACCGGCCTGGCCGGCACGCAGATTGCGGCCCCGCTTCTTAACCATTAAGCGAAACAGCCTCCTGGTGACATACCAGTCGATCTGGCGGAACTTGTCGGCGGCGTTACCGGTGCGAAAATAGTTACCCCAGCCGCGCAGGATCGGATTGATGTCCGCGATCACAACACGGATATCCGTTCCGACGCGGTTGCGGCCGGTCCGTTCCCGGACCTTGTCCCGCAGCCGAACCATCGCCCGCTGCGAGGGCCAACGATGCAGGTAGTACCGCACAATGCGGCGCTGCTCCCACAACCGCCCCGACATGCGAGCCCGGAAATGACAACCCAGAAAATCCAGGCCCTCACACCCGTCGCGCAGGTCGACCACCTTCGTCTTGTCCGGATGCAGCCGCAGCCCCAAAGACGCCAGGATTTCTCCCACCGCCGCCAAGGCGTGCTCTGCTTGTGCCGCACCGCGGCACAACACCACGCCGTCATCGGCGTAACGCACCAACTCGCCCACCCCACGGGCAGCCAACTCGGTGTCGAGCACGTGCAGGTAGATGTTGGCCAGCAACGGGGAAATGACCCCGCCCTGCGGTGTGCCAGCGACCGTCCGCTGCACCACACCGTCAACCATCACCCCTGCCTACAGCCACAACCGCAGCAGTTTGAGCACCCGCCGATCCGAGACCCGCCTGCTGACCTCCGCCAGCAAACGCTCGTGGTCGATCTCGCCGAAGAAATTAGCGATATCGAACTCCACCACGAACCGATAGCCCTCGATGAACCCGGTACGCAACCGTTCCATTGCCTGCGTCGCCGACCGCTTCGGCCGAAACCCATACGAGCACGGCGCAAAATCCGCCTCGAAAATCGGTTCCAACACCAGCTTGGCCGCCTGCTGAGCCACCCGGTCCCGCACCGTCGGTATCCCCAACGGCCGCTTACCACCTTGTGGTTTGTCGATCTCCACCCGACGCGCAGGCGCCGGGTGATACACGCCCTCGCGAAGGTCATGGCGCAACTCTCGCAACATGCATCGTCCAGATCGTGTCGGAGTCTCCCGCGACGAAGTGCGCGCCGAAGACCCGCGGCCAGGGCCATGGCAGGAACGGGTAGAACACCAGTTTGGTGCCGGCGCTCTGGTTGCGCGCTGCACGAGTGGTTAGGCGATCGCCACCGCGGCCGTGACTGCCGTGCATCACTGAGGTGTGGAATCACCGCCAACGTCAGCACCTCGGCGTCGCCGATGCGGGGGACGAACCCCACTTTGGGTCTGGGTGGTACCCGTTCAGGGAACGCTGATCCTGGATGCTCTCACGCCGTCAACCCCATACGACACACCAGTCACACCCCTTGGAATCACTCATCTAGACGGTGAAGCCGAGCGCACGAAGCTGTTCGCGACCGTCCTCGGTGATCTTGTCCGGCCCCCATGGCGGGTTCCACACCCAGTTGATCTTGATGTCCTTGACCAGGCCCGCGCCGACGAGCGCGGTGCGGGACTGATCCTCGATGACGTCGGTCAGCGGGCACGCCGCCGAGGTGAGCGTCATGTCGATGAGCGCCACGTCGCCGGCGTCGCCCTTTTCGACGTCGAGTCCGTAGACCAGTCCGAGATCGACGACGTTGATGCCGAGTTCGGGGTCGACGACATCGCGCATCGCCTCCTCCAGGTCGGCGAGCAGTTCCTCGTTGGGTGCGGTCATCTCTTGTCCTCCGAATCGTGCGACGCCTGGGCCACGGCGTCCTTGAAAGCCATCCAGCCGAGCAGCGCGCATTTCACGCGTGCCGGATATTTCGAGACGCCGGCGAAGGCAATGCCGTCACCGATCACCTCTTCGTCCGCTTCGATGGCGCCCCGGGACGACACCATCTCGGTGAACGCGGCGACGGTCTTGAGCGCATCGCCGACGGACTCCCCGATCACCAGGTCGGTGAGCACCGACGTCGACGCCTGGCTGATCGAACAGCCCTGCCCGTCGTAGGACACGTCGGCCACCGTCTCACCGTCGTCGGCCAGCGCCACTCGCAGCGTCACCTCGTCCCCGCAGGTGGGGTTGACGTGATGCACCTCGGCGCCGAACGGTTCCCGCAGCCCGCGGTGGTGCGGGTGCTTGTAGTGATCGAGGATCACTTCCTGGTAGATCTGCTCGAGCCGCACGCGAAACCTCAGCTCGTGCCGAAGAATTCGACGGCGTGCCGGACACCGGCCACCAACCGCTCGACCTCGTCGAGGGTGTTGTAGACCGCGAACGACGCGCGCGCGGTCGCGGTGATGCCGAACCGGCGGTGCAGCGGCCACGCGCAGTGGTGCCCGACGCGCACGGCCACACCGTCGTCGTCGAGGACCTGACCGACGTCGTGGGCGTGGATCCCGTCGACGACGAAGCTCACCGGCGACCCGCGGTCGGTCATCGACAGCGGCCCGACGATGCGGACGCCGTCGATGCCCGAAAGTCCTTCCAGCGCAGCGGCGACCAGGTCGGCTTCATGCGCCTCGACCTCCGTCATCCCGATCGTCGACAGGTAACGCGCCGCCGCCGCTAGCCCGACGACCTGCGAGGTCATCGGCGTGCCCGCCTCGAAGCGCTGCGGGGCGGGCGCGTAGGTGGCGCCCTCCATGGTCACCGTCTCGATCATCGAACCGCCGGTGAGGAACGGCGGCATCTGCTCGAGCAGCTCACGGCGGCCGTAGAGCACACCGATCCCGTTCGGCCCCAACATCTTGTGACCGGAGAACGCGCCGTAGTCGACACCGAGGGCGTGGAAGTCGATCGGCTGGTGCGGGACCGACTGGCAGGCGTCGAGCACCGTCAGCGCCCCCACCGCCTTGGCGCGGGACACCAGTTCCGCGACGGGGGCGAGAGCGCCGGTCACGTTGGAATGGTGGCTGAACGCCACCACCTTCACGCGTTCGTCGAGCTGCAGTGAGTCGAGATCGATCCGACCGGCCTCAGGCCCATCAGAAGTGACCGAGTACCACTTCAGCGTCGCCCCCGTCCGCCGGGCGACTTCCTGCCACGGGATCAGGTTGGCGTGGTGCTCGAGTTCGGTGGTGACGATGACGTCGCCCGGACCGACGGCCCGGCCCTCGAATCGCTCATCGCCCAGCACGTAGGCGACGAGATTGAGCGCCTCGGTCGCGTTCTTGGTGAACACCAACTCGTCGGTGTCGGCGCCGACGAACGCCGCGATGTCGGCGCGGCCGGCCTCGTAGGCGTCGGTCGACTCCTCCATCAACTGGTGCGCGCCGCGGTGCACCGCGCCGTACGACGTCGTCAGGAACTCACGCTCGGCGTCGAGCACCTGCAGCGGACGCTGTGACGTCGCGCCGGAATCGAGGTATGCCAGCCGGTTTCCGCCGCGCATCACCCGCTGCAGGATCGGGAAATCCGCGCGGATGCCCGCCACGTCCAGCCGGCTCGCCGCGGTCGTCATGGCAACAGCCCCCTTCAGGCGCCCGTCGAAGCAGCCTGCGCGGCGAACCGCTCGTAGCCGTTGGCGTCGAGCTCGTCGGCCAGCTCGGGCCCGCCGGACTCGACGATGCGACCGCCGACGAACACGTGCACGAACTGCGGCTCGATGTAGCGCAGGATGCGGGTGTAGTGGGTGATCACCAGGACGCCGCCGTCGTTGTCCTGGGCGTAGCGGTTCACACCCTCGCTGACGACCTTCAATGCGTCCACGTCCAATCCGGAGTCCGTCTCGTCGAGGATCGCGATCTTCGGCTTGAGCAGCGCCAGCTGCAGAATCTCGTGGCGCTTCTTCTCGCCGCCCGAAAAACCTTCGTTCACACTGCGTTCGGCGAACGACGGGTCGATGGACAAAGCCTCCTGGGCGGCCTTGACCTCTTTGATCCAGTGCCGCAGCTTCGGCGCCTCACCGCGCACGGCGGTGGCGGCGGTACGCAGGAAGTTCGACATCGACACCCCGGGCACCTCGACCGGGTACTGCATGGCCAGGAACAGCCCGGCACGGGCGCGTTCGTCGACGCTCATCGCGAGCACGTCGCGGCCGTCGAGGGTGATCGATCCCGACGTCACGGTGTACTTAGGGTGGCCGGCGATTGCGTAGGACAGCGTGGACTTGCCGGAGCCGTTGGGCCCCATCAAGGCGTGGGTCTCCCCCGAGTTCACGGTCAGGTTGACGCCCTTGAGGATCTCCTTGGCACCGCCGTCGGCGCCGCTGGCGTCCGCGCCCGCGGCGACGGTGACGTGGAGGTCCTTGATTTCGAGTGTGGTCATGACTGGTTGTTTCCTTCAGTGAGGGCTAGCTCGCGTTCGATGGCGTCGGTCAGGCGCTCACGCACGGTGGGTACGGCGATCTTCGAGATGATCTCGCCGAAGAACCCACGCACGATGAGCCGCCGGGCCTGACCCTCGGGGATACCGCGGGCCTGCAGATAGAACATCTGCTCGTCGTCGAAACGGCCGGTGGCGCTGGCGTGTCCGGCGCCGACGATCTCGCCGGTCTCGATTTCGAGGTTGGGAACCGAATCCGCCCGGGCGCCGTCGGTGAGCACCAGGTTGCGGTTCACCTCGAAGGTGTCGGTGCCGGTCGCCTCCGCGCGAATCAGCACGTCGCCCACCCAGACGCTGTGCGCGTCGGGTTTGTCGGACTTCGGGTCCCCTTGCAGGGCACCCTTGTAGAGCACGTCGGACTTGCAGTTCGGGTGCGCGTGGTCGACGAGGAGTCGCGCTTCGAGGTGCTGACCGTCGTCGGCGAAGTAGGTGCCCAGCATCTGGGCGTCCCCGCCGGGTGCGGTGAACCGCACGGTCGCCGAGGTCCGCACGAGGTTCCCGCCGAGCATGACGTTGACGTGGCCGAGCACCGAATCCTTGCCGAGACGGGCGTGGTGGGCGCTGACGTTGACCATGTCGGCGGCCCAGTCGGCGATCCAGATGACCCCGAGATTGGCGGCGTCGCCGACGATGATCTCGACGTTGTCGGCGTAGGTGCCGCTGCCGCGCAGGTCGACGACGACGGTGGCCCGTGCCAGTTCCTCGACCCGGATCTGCAGATGCCCGTAGGCGACCTTGCCCTCGCCGGGTCCGGCGACGGTGACCTCGATCGGTTCGGCGACCACGGTGTCACGCGCGACGGTCACCACGGTTGCGGACTGCAAAGACGAGTACGCCTGGGCCGCAATGCGGTCCGCGGGTGCACCGCCCTGGCCAAGCCGCTCGTCGCTGGGCGCCACGGTCTCGACCGTCACACCGGGCCGGTGCGACACCTCGATGCGGGCGGTACCGGACGCGACAGCCGAACCGTCGTGCAACCCGCGCAGCCGCCGCAGGGGGGTGAACCGCCAGATCTCGTCGCGGCCGCCGGGCACCTCGAACGCGTTGACGTCGAATGAGGTGAAGGCCTCACCCTTGTTGGCGTTCAGTATCGAACCCGGTTTGGCGGCACCCTCGACCGTGTCGGTGAGATTCTCCGTCACTAGCCGACAGCCCCTTCCATCTGCAGCTCGATGAGACGGTTGAGCTCCAGTGCGTACTCCATCGGCAGTTCCTTGGCGATGGGCTCGACGAAGCCGCGCACCACCATCGCCATCGCCTCGTCCTCGGTGAGGCCGCGGCTCATCAGGTAGAACAGCTGATCCTCGCTGACCTTGGAGACGGTCGCCTCGTGACCCATCGTGACGTCGTCCTCGCGGATGTCGACGTACGGATAGGTGTCGCTGCGGCTGATCGTGTCGACAAGCAGCGCATCGCATTTCACGCTCGATCGGGAACCGTGCGCACCCTTGTTCACCTGGACCAGACCACGGTAGGAGGCCCGGCCGCCGCCACGGGCCACCGACTTGGACACGATGTTGCTCGAGGTCTGCGGAGCCAGGTGCAGCATCTTCGCGCCGGTGTCCTGGTGCTGGCCCTCACCGGCGAACGCCACCGAGAGCACCTCGCCCTTGGCGTGCTCACCGGTCATCCACACGGCCGGGTACTTCATCGTGACCTTGGAGCCGATGTTGCCGTCGACCCACTCCATGGTGGCGCCCGCCTCGGCGCGGGCACGCTTGGTGACCAGGTTGTAGACGTTGTTCGACCAGTTCTGGATGGTCGTGTACCGGCAGCGGCCACCCGGCTTGACGATGATCTCGACGACCGCGGAGTGCAGCGAGTCACTCTTGTAGATCGGTGCGGTGCAGCCCTCGACGTAGTGCACGTAGGCGCCTTCGTCGACGATGATCAGCGTCCGCTCGAACTGGCCCATGTTCTCGGTGTTGATCCGGAAGTAGGCCTGCAGCGGGATGTCGACGTGCACACCCGGCGGCACGTAGATGAACGAGCCACCCGACCACACCGCGGTGTTGAGCGCGGAGAACTTGTTGTCCCCGGCTGGGATGACGGTGCCGAAGTACTGCTTGAACAGCTCGGGATGCTCGCGCAGACCGGAGTCGGTGTCGAGGAAGATCACACCCTGGGCCTCGAGGTCCTCACGGATCGAGTGGTAGACCACCTCGGACTCGTACTGTGCGGCGACACCGGACACCAGCCGCTGCTTCTCGGCCTCGGGGATGCCCAGCTTGTCGTAGGTGTTCTTGATGTCGGCGGGCAGGTCGTCCCACGTCGCGGCCTGCTTCTCGCTGGACCGCACGAAGTACTTGATGTTGTCGAAGTCGATGCCGTCGAGGTCGGAGCCCCAGGTCGGCATCGGCTTCTTGTCGAACGTGCGCAGCGCGCGCAGCCGGATGTCGAGCATCCACTCGGGTTCGTTCTTCTTCGCCGAGATGTCACGTACGACGGCCTGGGACAGTCCGCGCTGCGCGCTGGCGCCCGCCGCGTCGGAGTCGGCCCAGCCGTAGCCGTAACGGCCCAGCGAGGCGATGGCCTCCTCCTGCGACAGCGGCTCACCGATGGTGTGTTCGGGCGTGACGCTCGTCGTGTCCGGGGTGGCGGTCATGTCGACGCTCCTTGGTCGGTCGGGACGGATCCGGCGCGGGCTGTGCGCCGGAGTGGTGGTGTCGTGTCGGGCAGAAGCGGCACGTGGGTGGTGCAGGCACAGTCGCCGTTGACGATCGTGGCCAGGCGCTGCACGTGGGTGCCGAGGATCTCCGAGAACGCCTCGCGCTCGGCCTCGCACAGCTCCGGGAACTCCTCGGCGACGTGTGACACCGGGCAGTGATGCTGACAGATCTGCACACCGTCGATCGGACCGCTGACGCGTGCGGTGGTGGTCGCGTAGCCGGCCTCGGTAAGCGCATCGGCCACCTGCTCCGCAGTTGATTCAACACCGTCGACCCCCTGGGTTACTCCCGAGAGGATGGTGTCGATCCGCCGGCGGGCGAAAGTGCGCACGGCGTCGTCGCCGCCGATCTCCCGAAGCTGCCGCATCGCGGCAGCCGCCAGGTCGTCGTAGGTGTGGCCGAGCTTGGCACGTCCGGCCGCGGTGAGCCGATAGCGCTTGGCCGGACGGCCCCGGCCGGTGTGCTGCCACGCCGCGGCCGCGGCGGCCTGTGCGTCGCCCGCGTCGATCAACGCGTCCAGGTGCCGGCGCACGCCCGCGGCGGAGATGCCCAGCCGTTCGCCGATCGCCGATGCGGTGACCGGACCCTGCAGCAGCATCTGGATGATCGCGCTGCGGGTGTGCCCGTCCGAGACGTGCGCGGCAGGCACGCCGACAGCCTCGGTTGGGATTTTCACAACACCATTGTGACGGAATTCGACGAACGGTTCCACCAAGGCCACCCTTAACGGAGCGTGGCCATGTCCATGAGGGGCCGTACGCCCGGCGGCTACTCTGCTCGAATGGCTCGTATGGCCGGGCGGCTGCAGTCCTTCAGCTCCGTGATCGCCCGCTGGCACGGCGACGAGCGCACAGTCGGCTCACCGCTCACCGAGGCCGATCTGGTCGCGCTGCGCCGGACGCGGCTGTTCGGGGCGACGGGCACCGTGCTGATGGCGATCGGCGCGTTGGGCGCCGGCGCCCGCCCCGTCGTTCAGGACCCGACCTTCGGGGTCCGGCTGCTCAACCTGCCCTCCCGCATCCAAACGGTGTCCCTGACCATGACCACGACCGGTGCGGTGATGATGGCGCTCGCGTGGCTGATGCTGGGCCGCTTCGCGCTCGGCAGTAGGCGGATGTCGCGCAGCCAAACCGACCGCACCCTGCTGCTGTGGGCGATCCCGCTGCTCATCGCCCCGCCGATGTACAGCAAAGATGTCTACTCATACCTCGCGCAGAGCGAGATCTCGCTGCAGGGACTCGACCCGTACGAGGTCGGTCCCGCCACCGGGCTGGGTCTCGACCACGTCTTCACGCTGTCGGTGCCCAGCCTGTGGCGGGAGACACCGGCGCCCTACGGTCCGCTGTTCCTGTGGATCGGGCAGAGCATCTCCGCGATCACCGGCGAGAACATCGTCTGGGCCGTGCTCTTCCACCGCTTGGTCGTGCTCCTCGGCGTCGGCCTGATCGTGTGGGCCACCCCACGGCTGGCCCGCCGCTGCGGCGTCGCCGAGGTCAGCGCGCTGTGGCTGGGGCCGTGCAATCCCCTGTTGTTCATGCACCTCGTCGCCGGCATCCACAACGAGGCACTGATGCTCGGCCTGATGCTGGCGGGCACCGAGTTCGCCCTGCGCGGCGTGGACGCCGCCCGGCCACTCGTCCCCCGACCGTTGCACTGGCCGTCGACAGGGGCGCAGTGGGCGCGCTGGTATCCGATGGCGACACTGCTCGCCGGGACCGTGCTGATAGCGATGTCGTCGCAGGTCAAACTGCCGTCGTTGCTCGCGCTCGGCTTCGTCGCGATGGCGCTCGCCTGCCGCTGGGGCGGGACCGTGAAGGCGTTCTTCATCGCCGGCGGATCGCTGACCGCGGTCGCGGTCGCGGTGATGGCGCTCATCGGTTGGGTCAGCGGGCTGGGTTTCGGCTGGTTGTTCACCCTAGGCACCGCCAACGTCGTACGCAGCTGGATGTCCCCGCCGACACTGATCGCGCTGGGCACCGGTCAGGTCGGCATCCTGCTCGGACTCGGCGACCACACCACCGCGATCCTCGGGCTCACCCGCGCCATCGGCGTGAGCATCATCGCGGTGCTGGTCAGCGGGCTGCTGCTGGCGGTGTTGCGGGGGCGGCTGCACCCGGTCGGTGGCCTCGGCGTGGCGCTGGGGGCGACGGTGCTGCTCTTCCCGGTGGTGCAGCCATGGTATCTGCTGTGGGCGATCATCCCCTTGGCTACGTGGGCTACCCGCCCGGGTTTCCGCGGCTCGGCGATCGCGGTCACGCTGATCGTCGGCATCTTCGGCCCGACGGCCAACGGCGACCGGTTTGCGCTGTTCCAGATCGTGATGGCGACATTGGCGAGCACGGTCGTCGTCGCGGTGTTGATGGCACTGACGTGGCGCCGGCTCCCCTGGAAGCCGTTGCCCGAAGGGGATCCGCCGGCGATGCCGGGCCTGGCGTCGACGTCCTCGGCACCCGCGGGATCGGATTCGGGACCACCGCAACCGCGGTCCGCGGCGCCGGGCGCATACGCTGACTCCCCGTGACCACCGGATCCGAAGCCGTCGGCTCCTCCGGCGAACGCTCGGCCGCCCAGCCCGTGCGGCTGCGCGGCGTGACCAAGCGCTACGGGTCGACGACGGCGGTCGCCGGGCTCGATCTCGACGTGCACCGCGCGGAGGTGCTTGCCCTGCTGGGACCCAACGGCGCGGGCAAGACGACCACCGTCGAGATGTGCGAAGGATTCCTGCGGCCTGATTCGGGCACCATCGAGATCCTCGGTATGGACCCGGCGGCGCACAACACCAGGGTGCGTGAGCGCATCGGGGTCATGTTGCAGGGCGGCGGCGGTTATCCGGCGGCCCGAGCCGGCGAGATGCTCGACCTCGTCGCCGCCTACGCCGCCGACCCGCTCGACCCGAGATGGCTGCTCGACACCCTCGGGCTCACCGACGCCGCACGCACCACCTACCGCAGGTTGTCGGGCGGCCAGCAGCAGCGGCTGGCGCTGGCGTGTGCCGTCGTCGGCCGGCCCGAACTGGTCTTCCTCGACGAACCGACCGCCGGGATGGACGCCCACGCCCGGATCGTGGTCTGGGAGTTGATCGACGCGCTGCGCCGCGACGGTGTCACAGTCGTGTTGACCACCCACCAGCTGACCGAGGCCCAGGAGCTGGCCGACCGGCTGGTGATCATCGACCACGGTGTCGCGGTCGCCGCCGGCACACCCGCGGAGCTGATGCGCAGCGGCGCCGAGAACCAGCTGCGGTTCAGCGCGCCACCCAAGCTGGATCTGTCGCTGCTGATCACCGCGTTGCCGGAGAGCTACCAGGCTACCGAGACAACCCCTGGGGAATACCTCGTCGAAGGTCACGTCGACCCGCAGGTGCTGGCCACCGTGACGGCCTGGTGTGCGCGGCTCAACGTGCTGGCCACCGACCTGCGCGTAGAGCAGCGCAGCCTCGAGGACGTGTTCTTGGACCTGACCGGCCGGGAGTTGCGGAAATGACGACCAACCAGTTCGTGCCGGGCACCTTCACACCCGATCCGCGGCCCGCCGCGGTTCCCAAGATGCTGGCCGCCCAGTTCGCCCTCGAACTGCGGTTGCTGCTGCGCAACGGCGAACAGTTGCTGCTCACGATGTTCATCCCGATCACCCTGCTCGTCGGGCTGATCGTGTTGCCGCTCGGCGAGTTCGGCGACGACCGCCCGGGCACGTTCGTCCCAGCCATCATGGCGCTCGCGGTGATCTCGACCGCGTTTACCGGCCAGGCCATCGCCGTGGCCTTCGACCGCCGCTACGGTGCGCTGAAAAGGCTTGGTGCGACGGCACTTCCGGTGTGGGGAATCATCACGGGCAAGTCGCTGGCGGTGGTCGCGGTGGTCTTCCTCCAGTCGATCCTGCTGGGGGCCATCGGCATGGCGCTCGGTTGGCGGCCCGAGGTGGTCGGGCTGTTGCTCGGCGCGGTGGTCATCGCGCTGGGAACCGCGGGATTCGCGGCGCTGGGCCTGCTGCTGGGCGGCACGCTGCGCGCCGAGATCGTGCTCGCGGTCGCCAACCTGCTGTGGTTCGTGTTCGCGGGCCTCGGCGCGCTGACACTGGAAGGTCAGGCGGTGCCCGGCGCGCTGGCATGGGCAGCGCGGCTGACGCCGTCGGGTGCGCTCACCGAAGCGCTGACGCAGGCGATGACATTCTCGGTCGACTGGCTGGGTCTGGCCGTGCTGGCGGCGTGGGGCGGCGTCGCGGCGCTATGCGCGCTGCGCTGGTTCCGCTTCACCTGACACCGGCGCCGGCAGCAGGGTGCTCAGTCCCGTTCGGCTCCCCGCGGTGATCAGGCGGGCCTACTACAAGTCGTAGTTAGGACTGCTCTACCATCGGATTCGTGCCCGTCAGACGACTCTTCCTGCAGTTGGTCGACCTGCTGCCGGTGCCCAGTCTGCGGGTCCAGCGTGCGATCGCCGTCGCGGTCATCCTCACCCAGGGCGGGATCTCGGTCACCGGCGCAATCGTCCGTGTCACCGCGTCGGGGCTCGGCTGCCCAACCTGGCCGCAATGCTTCCCGGGCAGTTTCACCCCGATACCGCACGCCGAGGTGCCGGGCATCCACCAGGCCGTGGAGTTCGGCAACCGCCTGATCACCTTCCTCGTCGTGCTGACCGCCGCCGCGGCGGTACTGGCCGTCACGCGCGCGCGGCGCCGTCGGGAAGTCCTCGTCTACGCGTGGCTGATGCCCGCGTCGACGGTGGCGCAGGCGGTGCTCGGCGGGATCACCGTGCTGACCGGGCTGCTGTGGTGGACCGTCGCGATCCATCTGCTGGTCTCCATGGCCATGGTGTGGCTGTCGGTGCTGCTGTTCGTCAAGATCGGTGAACCGGACGACGGCACGCGGATGCGCACGGTGCCGACGCCGCTGCGCCAGTTGACGAGCGTAAGCGCACTGGCACTGTCGGCGACCCTGGTGACCGGCACCCTGGTGACCGGAGCCGGGCCACACGCCGGCGACAAGAGCATCGAGCAACCGGTGCCCCGCCTGCAGGTCGAGATCACCACGCTGGTGCACCTGCATTCCTCGCTGCTCGTCGCGTACCTGTCGCTTTTGGTCGCGCTCGGGTTCGCGCTGCTGGCGGTGCGGGCGCCGAGGCATGTGCTGACCCGGTTGAGCGTGCTCGTCGCGATCGTCGTCGCGCAGGGCACGGTTGGCGCCGTGCAGTTCCTCACCGGCGTGCCCGCCGCGCTCGTCGCCGTGCACGTGGCCGGTGCGGCTGCCTGTACGGCGGCGACGGCCGCGCTATGGGCGTCGATGCGACAGCGGACCGAGACCGAGACGCTCGAGCGCGACCTCGACCGCGACGGCGAAGTCGCGCTGGCGGTCCGCGCGCGTGCCGGCGTCGAGTTGCCGCCAGCCCAGTGACGGATCGACGAGTTCCACCTCGAGGATCCGGGCGTCGGCGTGATCACCGATGACGTCGACCCGCGCGTAGAGCAACTCGCCGACCTCCATCCCGAGGATGTCCGCAGCCGCCCGCAGCGCCGCGTGCCCGAGGTCCCACAGCTCGAAGTCAGGTTCGGCAGGAGCCAGCGTCTCCAGTGCGTAGGTGCCGGACTCGTCGAACTCGGGCGACCCCTCCGACGGCAGGATCGCGGCCTTGGTGAACGCATGCGACTGCTCACCGCCGAGGAACACCAGCGCTGTCTCCCCGTACTGCACCCTCGCGTCGTACGGCTGTACCAGGACTGCACGGCCCTGGGCCTGAAGCTGCGCCGCATGCGCAACGGCGGGGACGGGGTCGGTGAAGCGTTGCGCCCCGACCGAGCCGCCGCCCACCGCGGGCTTGACCACCACCTCACCGGCGGGGACGACGACACGTTCGCGGCTGCCGAAGCAGCGGGTCGGCACCGTGGGCACTCCGCAGCGCTCCAGGTCCACGAGGTAACGCTTGTCGGTGTTCCATACGACCACGTCGGGGCTGTTGAGCAGATTGCGCACCTGCCGCGCCCAGCCCCTGAACTCGTCGACACGCTCGATGTGGTCCCATGTCGCCCGCAGGATCACCAGGTCGGCCTCCAGCACCGCCAGGTCGTCCCAGGGCAGCCAGCGGGCGTGCAAGCCGCGCCTGCGCAGCGCCTCGGGCAGCCCGTCGTCGTCGCCGTCGCCCTCGGGCAGTGCGCGGCAGGAGGCCAGCACGATCCTCGGATGGAACAGGTCGGGACGCGCGAGCTTCACGTTGGTCATGCTAAGCGGTGGATGATGGTCCGCATGTACGCGATCGAAGTGTCCGAAACCGGCGGTCCGGAGGTCCTCACCCCCGTCGAGAAGGAACCGCCCTCGCCCGGTCCGGGTCAGGTGCTGATCAGGGCCGAGGCAATCGGCGTCAATTTCATCGACACCTACTTCCGCTCGGGCTTGTATCGGCGGGAGGTGCCGTTCGTCGTCGGCACCGAGGTCTGCGGCACCATCGAGGCCGTCGGCGACGATGTCGCGGCCCTGCAGGTCGGGGACCGGGTGGTGACCGACAAGGCGCTCGGCGCCTATGCCGAATACACCGTCGCGCCAGCGGACTTCGTCGCCTATGTGCCCGACGGGGTGGCTCCCGCGGTCGCCGCCTCCTCACTGTTGAAGGGGATGACAGCCCATTACCTGATCAAGTCGACCTATCCGGTGCAGCAGGGCGACACGGTGCTGGTCCACGCGGGAGCCGGCGGGGTCGGGCTGATCCTCACGCAGTGGGCGACCAGCCTCGCAACCAAGGTCATCACCACCGTGTCCACACCGCAGAAAGCCGAGTTGTCCCGCCAGGCCGGGGCGATCGAGGTGCTCGACTACCCCGGCGATCCGCAGGAGTTCGGTGCCCGGGTCCGTGACCTCACCGGCGGCAACGGTGTGGCTGCGGTCTACGACGGCGTGGGTGCGGCGACCTTCGACGCCAGCCTGGCCAGCCTCGCCGTACGCGGCACGCTCGTCCTGTTCGGCGGGGCAAGCGGACCAGTGCCGCCGGTCGACCCGCAGCGGCTCAACTCGTCGGGGTCGGTGTACCTGACCCGGCCGAGCCTGGTGCACTACACCCGTACCCCTGACGAATTCTCATGGCGTGCAGGTGAAGTACTCAACGCAATCGCCAAGGGACAGATCACGGTGACCATCAGCGAACACTATCCGCTGCGCGATGCGGAACGCGCGCACCGCGATCTGCAGGGGCGCAAGACCGTGGGATCCGTCGTCCTGATTCCGTAAGGTGGTGCGGTCAGCCGAACAGTGTCGGCAGCGCCAGTACCGAATCGACCGCCAGGGCGGCGAAGACGACGGCCAGGTAGTTGTTCGACTGCAGGAACAACCGCAGCGGCTTGACCGGCTCGCCGCGCTTGACCGCGCTGTAGAGCTGGTGGGCCATGACCAGGAACCAAGTACCCGCCAGCGCTGCCGCCGCCGCGTACAGCCAGCCGGTGGCCAGCGCCAGCACCAGCGTGGTGAGCACTGTCAGCCACGTGTAGATCAGGATCTGACGGGTGACCTGACGCTCGGTGGCGACCGCCGGAAGCATCGGCACACCGGCCGCTTTGTAGTCGTCCTTGTAGCGCATCGCCAGCGCCCAGGTGTGCGGCGGCGTCCAGAAGAAGATGACCGCGAACATCACCAGCGCGGGCCACTGGATCGTGCCGGTGACCGCCGACCAGCCGATCATCACCGGCATGCAGCCGGCCGCCCCGCCCCACACGACGTTCTGAGAGGTGCGGCGCTTCAGCAGCAGCGTGTAGACGAAGACGTAGAACGCGATGGTGGCGACAGCCAGCAGGCCGGACAGCAGGTTGCTGGTGCCCCACAGCCAGAGAAAGGAGGTGACCGACAACGTGAGACCGAAGACGAGCGCGTTGCGGGTGGAGACGGTGTCGCGGGCGAGCGGCCGGCGGGCGGTCCGCTTCATCTTCTTGTCGATGTCGGCGTCGGCGACACAGTTGAGCGTGTTCGCCCCGGCGGCAGCCAGCATCCCACCGATGAGCGTGTTGAGAATCAGCAGCGGATCGACCGTGCCGCGATCGGCCAGCAACATCGCCGGAATGGCGGTGACCAGCAACAACTCGATCACGCGTGGCTTCGTCAGCGCCAGATAGGCCAAAACCGTGGTGCGAATGCGAGACGGCGCCCCATGGCTGAGGTGGCGCTCGCGAATGCTCACGCAGTCAACTCCTCATCGTCGGCGGTGGTCGTGGCGATGTTGATGGTCTTCCGCTTGGCGATTGGTCCTTGGCGATTGGTCCTTGGAGATCGGTCCTTGGTGATCGGTCACAGCCGCCGCGCAACATCTACTACAGACGATGGTAGACCTCCCGAGACCCCGAGTATGACCGCAGGGTCGATTCCGCGTTACCACCGTAACGGGAAAGCAAATCCCCCGCCCGCACCATGCGGCGGTCCGTCCCGGAGCACTAGGGTTGGAGGCGCGGTCCCGAAGGTTGTGCGCGGCCGCTGACCGAACATGCCATCGAGGAGCGAGCCAGTGACCACCGTCGACGACATCGCGACGCTGACCGAAGCCCACCATCCCGACGACTGGACCGAGGTGGACTCCGCCGCGGTCGACACCGTCCGGGTGCTGGCGGCGGACGCGGTCCAGAAGGTCGGCAACGGCCACCCCGGCACGGCGATGAGTTTGGCGCCACTGGCGTACACACTGTTCCAGCGGACCATGCGGCACGATCCGAGCGATGTGCACTGGCTGGGCCGGGACCGGTTCATCCTGTCCTGCGGTCACTCCAGCCTGACCCTCTACATCCAGCTCTACCTCGGTGGGTTCGGCCTCGAACTCGAGGACATCCAGTCGCTGCGGACCTTCAAGTCCAAGACCCCGGGCCATCCCGAGTTCCGCCACACCAAGGGCGTGGAGATCACGACCGGCCCGCTCGGCCAGGGCCTCGCCTCCGCCGTGGGCATGGCGATGGCGGCGCGCTACGAACGCGGTCTGTTCGACCCGGACGCCGCACCCGGCACCAGCCCTTTCGACCACCACATCTACGTCATCGTCTCCGACGGCGACATCGAGGAGGGCGTGACCAGCGAGGCCTCGTCGCTGGCGGGCACCCAGCAGCTCGACAACCTGATCGTCTTCTACGACCAGAACCAGATCTCCATCGAGCACGATACGAACATCGCCCTGTCGGAGAACGTCGCCGACCGCTACCGCGCCTACGGCTGGCACGTCCAGGAGGTCCAGGGCGGCGAGAACGTCACCGGAATAGAAGAAGCGATCGAGTCCGCCAAAGCAGTGACGGACCGCCCGTCGTTCATCGCGCTGCGCACGATCATCGGCTATCCGGCGCCGAACAAGATGAACACCGGCGGCGTGCACGGCTCAGCCCTCGGCGAGGACGAGGTCGCGGCGGTGAAGAAGATCCTCGGCTTCGACCCGGACAAGACGTTCGAGGTGCGCGACGAGGTCATCGAACACACCCGCAAGCTCGTCGACCGGGGCCGCGAAGCCCATGAGAAGTGGCAGCCGGAGTTCGACGCGTGGGCCGAACGCGAACCCGAGCGCAAAAAGCTCCTCGACCGGCTGCTGGCCCAGGAACTGCCCGAAGCGTGGGACGCCGACCTGACGTACTGGGAACCGGGCAGCAAGGCGGTGGCGACTCGTGCCGCGTTCGGCCAGGTGCTCAACGACGTCGCCCCCAAGTTGCCGGAGCTGTGGGGCGGTTCGGCCGACCTCGCGGGCAGCAACAACACCACGATCAAGGGGGTGAAGTCGTTCGGGCCTCCGTCGATCTCGACCGACGACTTCACCGCCGACTGGTACGGTCGGGTGCTGCACTTCGGTGTGCGCGAGCACGCGATGGGTGCGATCCTGTCGGGCATCGTGCTGCACGGGCCGACCCGCGCCTTCGGCGGCACGTTCCTGCAGTTCTCCGACTACATGCGGCCGGCGGTGCGGCTCGCGTCGCTGATGGACATCGACACCATCTACATCTGGACCCATGATTCGATCGGTCTCGGTGAGGACGGGCCGACCCATCAGCCGATCGAGCACCTCGCCGCGCTGCGTGCGATCCCGAACCTCTCGGTGGTCCGGCCCGGTGACCCGAACGAGACGGCCTATGCGTGGCGCAGCATCGTGGCCCGCGGGAACGGCAGCGGGCCGGTCGGGTTCATCCTGACCCGGCAAGGGATCCCGGTCCTGGAGGGCACCGACTCCGACGGGGTCGCGCGCGGTGGGTACGTCCTCGGCGGCGATGATGCCGGCGGAGCCGACGTCATCATCATCGCGACCGGATCGGAGCTCCAGCTGGCGGTGGAGGCCAAGAAGCGCCTCGCCGACAAGGACATAACGGCTGCGGTCGTGTCCATGCCGTGCGTGGAGTGGTTCGAATCGCAGCCGAAGGAATACCGCGACAGCGTGCTGCCGCCCAACGTCTCCGCGCGCGTCGCCGTGGAGGCCGCCGTCGCCCAGAGCTGGTACAAGCTCGTCGGCGACACCGGTGAGATCGTCTCCATCGAGCACTACGGGGAATCCGCCGACGCCAAGACGTTGTTCCGTGAGTTCGGCTTCACCGCCGAGGCCGTGACCGCCGCTGCGGAGCGATCGATCGCCAACTGACCACCCAGCACCGCTGAAAGGCAATACCATGACCCAGAACGCCAACACCGCCGCACTGTCGGCCGCGGGAGTGTCCGTATGGCTCGACGATCTGTCACGTGAGCGGTTGCAGACCGGCAATCTGCAGCAGCTCATCGATACCCGCAGCGTCGTGGGGGTCACCACCAACCCCTCGATCTTCCAGGCCGCCCTGTCCAAGGGTGATGCCTACGACGCGCAGGTGAAGGAACTCGCGGAGCGGGGCGCAGACGTCGACGCCACCATCCGCACCGTGACCACCGACGACGTGCGCACCGCGTGCGACGTGCTGGCCAAGCAGTACGAGCTGTCCGGCGGCGTCGACGGTCGGGTGTCCATCGAGGTGGACCCGCGGCTGGCGCACGACACCGACAAGACGATCCTGCAAGCCATCGAGCTGTGGAAAATCGTCGACCGGCCGAATCTGCTGATCAAGATCCCGGCCACCGAGGCGGGTGTGCCGGCCATCACCGCGGTGATCGCCGAGGGCATCTCGGTCAACGTGACGCTGATCTTCTCCGTCGAACGTCACCGCGCGGTGATGGACGCCTACCTGGAGGGTCTGGAGAAGGCGAAGGAAGCCGGCCACGAGCTGTCCACGATCCACTCCGTCGCCTCGTTCTTCGTCTCGCGCGTCGACACCGAGATCGACAAGCGCCTGGAGAAGATCGGCTCCGAAGAGGCGCTGGCACTGCGCGGTCAGGCCGGGGTGGCCAATGCCAGGCTGGCCTACGCGGCCTACGAGGAGGTCTTCGTCGGCGGGTCGCGGTTCGGCGAACTCAAGGCCGCCGGCGCCCGCGTCCAGCGGCCGCTGTGGGCGTCGACCGGGGTGAAGAATCCGGACTACTCCGACACTCTGTACGTCACCGAACTCGTCGCCCCCAACACGGTGAACACGATGCCGGAGAAGACGCTGGAGGCCGTTGCTGACCACGGCGTGATCACCGGTGACACCGTGACCGGTAAGGCAGCCGAATCACAGGCGGTGTTCGACGAACTCGACGCCGTCGGCATCGACCTACGAGACGTGTTCATCGCTCTCGAACAGGAAGGCGTCGAGAAGTTCGAGAAGTCGTGGCAGGAGTTGCTCGAAGCCACGCAGGGCCAGCTCGACGAGAAGAAGTCCTGAGCCGATCTATGGGTGCAGCTGAGGCCGCAACCGGATGGCGCAATCCGCTGCGGGACAAGCGCGACAAGCGGATGCCCCGAATCGCGGGGCCGTGCAGTGTGGTCATCTTCGGAGTGACCGGCGACCTGGCACGCAAGAAGCTGATGCCGGCGATCTACGACCTCGCCAACCGGGGTCTGCTGCCGCCGACGTTTGCCCTCGTCGGGTTCGCCCGGCGCGACTGGGCCGACGAGGACTTCTCCCAGGTCGTCCGCGACGCGGTCAAGCAGCACGCCCGCACCCCCTTCCGCCAGGAGGTGTGGGACAGGCTCTCGGAGGGGATCCGGTTCGTCCAGGGCACGTTCGACGACGAGAAGGCGTTCGAGCAGCTCGCGGAGACGCTCAACAAGCTCGACGCGGAACGCGGGACCGGCGGCAACCATGCCTTCTACCTGTCCATCCCGCCGAAAGCGTTCCCCCAGGTGCTCGAACAGCTGTCGAGTACGGGTCTGGCCAAGAAGGCCGAAGGCTACTGGAGCCGCGTGGTCATCGAGAAGCCGTTCGGTCAAGACCTCAAGAGCGCCGAAGAACTCAACGCCATCGTCAACAACGTTTTCCCAGAGTCGTCGGTCTTCAGGATCGATCACTACCTGGGTAAGGAGACCGTCCAAAACATCCTCGCGTTGCGGTTCGCCAACGAGCTCTTCGAGCCGGTGTGGAATTCGCACTACGTGGACAGCGTGCAGATCACGATGGCCGAGGACATCGGACTCGGCGGGCGCGGCGGCTATTACGACGGCGTCGGCGCCGCCCGCGACGTCATCCAGAACCACCTGCTGCAACTGTTGGCCCTCACCGCCATGGAGGAGCCCGTGAGCTTCTCCCCCGACGAGTTGCAGGCCGAGAAGATCAAGGTCCTCTCGGCCAGCACGCTCGCCGAGCCGCTTGACCAGACAACCTCACGCGGCCAGTACACGGCGGGATGGCAGGGCGGCGAGCGGGTCGTCGGGCTCCTGGAGGAGGAGGGCTTCTCGCAGACGTCCACCACCGAGACGTTCGCGGCGATCACCGTGGACGTCGACACCCGCCGATGGGCCGGGGTGCCGTTCTACCTGCGGACGGGAAAACGCCTGGGCCGCCGGGTCACTGAGATCGCGCTGATCTTCAAGAGGGCGCCGCATCTGCCGTTCGACGCCACCATGACCGAGGAGCTCGGACAGAACGCGTTGGTGATCCGCGTGCAACCCGACGAGGGCATCACGCTGCGGTTCGGATCGAAGGTCCCGGGCAACCAGATGGAGGTCCGCGACGTCAGCATGGACTTCTCCTACGGATCCGCCTTCGCCGAGGAGTCGCCCGAGGCCTACGAACGGCTGATCCTCGACGTCCTGCTGGGCGAACCGTCGTTGTTCCCGGTGAACGAAGAAGTCGAACTGTCCTGGAAGATCCTGGATCCGGCGCTGGACTACTGGGGGTCCCACGGCAAGCCCGACCCCTATGAGTCCGGCGGTTGGGGGCCCGATTCTGCGTTCGAGATGCTGCGGCGGACCGGCAGAGAGTGGAGGCGGCCGTGACGAGCGCTCGCGCGAGGAACCGACGCACACCGACGAGCGCTCGCGCGAGGAACCGACGCACACCGACGAGCGCTCGCGCGAGGAACCGACACGCACCGACGAGCGCTCGCGCGAGGAACCGAGAACGCCGATGATCATCGATCTGCCCGATACCGGCACCGGCGCCATCGCCAAGAAGATCCAGGCGCTGCGCGAAGAGGGCGGTGCGGTCACCCTGGGCCGCGTCCTCACCCTCGTCATCGCACCGGACACCGAGTCCCTCCTCGAGGAGTCCATCGACGCGGCCAACGCGGCCAGCCGCGAACACCCGTGTCGCGTCATCGTTGTCGCCCCCGGCGATCGACGCGCGGAGAAGGCCCGGTTGGACGCACAACTGCGGGTCGGCAGCGATGCCGGCGCCAACGAGGTCGTAGTGTTACGCCTGTCGGGGCCGCTCGCCCATCACGCCAGCAGCGTGGTGATGCCGTTCCTGCTGCCCGACACACCCGTGGTGACCTGGTGGCCGGACGTCGCACCACGGACCCCCGCGCAGGATCCGTTGGGCAAGTTGGCGATAAGGCGAATCACCGATGCCACCAACGGGATCGATCCGCTGGCGTCGATCAAGGGGCGGTTGACCGGTTACACCCCCGGAGACACCGACCTGGCGTGGAGCCGGATCACCTACTGGCGTGCGTTGCTCACCGCGGCGGTGGATCAGCCGCCCCACGAGAAGATCAGCTCGGCGCTGGTGTCCGGACTGGGGACCGAACCCGCACTGGACGTCCTGGCAGGTTGGCTGGCCAGTCGCATCGACGGCCCGGTGCAGCGCGCCGTCGGCGAACTCAAGGTCGAACTGGTCCGAGACAGCGAGACCATCACGCTGAGTCGCCCTCAGGACGGCATTACCGCGAAGATCACCCGAACCGCCAAGCCGGAGGCTCTGATCCCGTTGGCGCGCAGGGAAACTCGCGAATGCCTGGCCGAGGACATGCGCAGGCTGGATGCCGACGAGATCTACTTCGAGGCACTGCAGGGTATCGACAAGGTGCAGTACGTATGAGCGTTTCGGTGCGCCGGTACCCGGACAGCGATGCCCTGGTCGCGGCTGTCGCCGACCGGCTCGCCGACGAGATCGTGTCGGCCGTCGCGCTGCGCGGGCGGGCGAACGTCGTGTTCACCGGCGGCGGCACCGGCATCGAGGTGCTCGCTCGCCTGGGCACCCATGACGACCGCATCGACTGGTCGAAGGTGCACGTCTTCTACGGCGATGAGCGGTACGTGCCCGAGGGGGACGACGAGCGCAACGACAAGCAGGCGCATGAGGCGCTGCTGGACCGCATCGACATCCCGGCGAACAACGTGCATGCGATGCCGGCGGCCGACGGCGAGTTCGGTGACGACCTCGGCGCCGCCGCGGTCGCCTACGAGCAGGTGCTGGCGGGGCAGGCCGAACCCGACGAACCGACGCCCGTGTTCGACGTGCACCTGCTCGGGATGGGGCCGGAGGGACACGTCAACTCACTGTTCCCCCACACCCCGGCGGTGCGCGAGACGGCCCATATGGTGGTCGGCGTGCCGGACTGCCCCAAACCGCCGCCACAGCGAATCACGTTGACACTGCCCGCAGTTCGGCGATCCCGTGCGGTCTGGCTGGTGGTGTCGGGTGACGGCAAGGCGGCGGCGGTGGCAGCTGCAGTGGGCGGCGCCGACCCCGACGACTGTCCCGCGGCGGGTGCGGTCGGACGCGAGGCGACGGTGTGGTTCCTCGACGAGGCGGCCGCGTCGCAGCTCTGACCCGCTACTCGTCGCCGACCCGCTCTGCCTGGGCGTCGGCGTAACCGGCGGCATAATCGGAGATGCGGCGGAGCGCATCGCCGCTGACCGACGGTCTCGGGGCGTTCTCGCATTCGCGTGACTGCACGCAATTGAGACGTCCGGACCGGGTCGGCGGTTCCCGGAGCTGTCATAATGGCGGTCATGGTCGACAGAGGCGGTCGCAACACCCGTACGGGCACCGAGCGCATCAGAAAGCTCGCACAGGCGGCACTCAACGCGGACATGACGGTCCAGCAGGTCGACACCATCCTCGAAGGCCTCAGCGGCACGCTTGAGGACCTCAACAGTTCCACGACCAACCTGGATGCGACGCTCGAGCGGTTCAACGACACGATCAACCAGATCAACGCGCTGGCGCCGCGGCTCATCGCGGTGGTCGACCGCTTGGAGGGCATCGTCACGCGAGTCGAACGCCTCGTCGGCATGGGCGAGGCGGTGCTCGGCCCGTTGGCCGCAACGGAGAACGCGGTGCGCGGTGCGCTCAACGCGGTGCGCCGCAGCACCGGTCTCTAACCGCTGGCGCAGGCCCTTCGGGTCGGCCGCGCGTTCGCGGTGGGTGGCCCAATACGCCCGGCACCGATCCGCGGCGTCGCGCTGCAGCGCTCGACGCAGCCGAAACACCGCCTCCCACTGCCGTCCCAGCCGCTGGCGCATCGGTTCCTCCGAGGCGTCCAGCTCGAGGCGGATCACCGCCACCGGCCCGTCGTATTCGAAGTTCGGGGCCTTCGACCTGCCCCGGCGGCGCGATGCGACCACCACCTCATCGCCGCCCTGCCACACCGATGGCGAAACCTGCTGCCGCTGACCGGCCTCACCCGCCACCAGGTCCACGCCGTCTGCGCCGCGGCCCGGCACACGCTGCCCCCACGCCCCGGGCGGCCCTGGAGCCTGCCGCTGCCGGTCAGGGTGTTGCTGATGCTGATCCCTCTACGCACCAACCTCACCACCCGCGCACTGGCCGTCTTATCCGCCAGCAGCCAATCCACGTGGATCGGATCATTCACCACCTGATGCCGATGCCGGTGCTGGCCAAAGCGCTACGCCCCGCCCCCGACACCAGTGCTCACCCTCAGATCATCGACGCCAGCCCGATCCCCGTGTGCAGCATTGTCGCGGTCAGGCAGTGCCGGCCGGGCAACCGCAACGACATCATCGTCGCCCGCGCAACCATCACACACCTGCTCACCGGAGCACATGAGATCCTCGGCGATGGCGGCTACCGCGGCACCACGTCAATCACCAGCCCGACTCAAGGACTGGCAGATCCTTCGACAATGCCGCCGACGACGCGACGCCATCAACCACAGCCTGCAAATCGTTGCCGAACTCTGGAACCTCAAAACAGCCAGTCAATTACGGGTCAGCTCTTAGCCGCTGTTGCGAAGCGCCGTCGCCAGCCCGCTCATCGTCAGCAGGATGCCGCGCTGCACCAACTCGTCGTGCTCCCCCGACCGGTACCGGCGCAGCAGTTCGACCTGCAGGTGGTTGAGCGGTTCAAGGTAGGGGAACCGGTTGAACACCGACCGGGCCAATGCCGGATTGTCGGCCAACAGGTCCTCCTGACCGGTGATCAGCTTGTGCATCCGGATGGTGCGCTCGTGTTCGTCAGCGATCTTGTCGAAGACCCGGCGCCGCAGTTCTTCATCTTCGACCAGCTCCGAGTACCGCGCCGCCAGACCGAGATCCGACTTCGCCAACACCTGCGCCATGTTGGACAACACGGTCCGGAAAAACGGCCAGCGCCGGTAGAGATCCTGCAGCACCTCCAACCGGTCCTGCCCGTCGGCTTTCCCTTCGACGATGTACTGCTCGAACGCGCTTCCGGTGCCGTACCAGCCGGGCAGCATGACCCGTGACTGGCTCCAGGACAGCACCCACGGAATGGCCCGCAGGTCGGAGATGGAGTTCGTCGGCTTGCGGGAGGCCGGTCGGCTACCGATGTTGAGGGCACCGATCTCGCTCACCGGTGTGGAGGCCTTGAAGTAGTCGACGAAACCCGGTGTCTCGTGGACGAGTTCGGCGTACGCACGCTGTGCGCGCGCCGCCAGGTCGTCGAGCACCTGGTAGGCCGGTCCGGCCTCGCCACCGAGGCCCTCGACGTCGAGCAGCGTGGATTCCAGCGTCGCGGCCACCAGCGTCTCGAGGTTGCGGTGGGCGATGCGCGGTTCGGCGTATTTGGCGGCGATCACCTCCCCCTGTTCGGTGATCCGAAGCGAACCGTTCACCGCACCGGGAGGTTGCGCCAGGATCGCCTCGTAGCTCGGTCCGCCGCCACGGCCGACGGTCCCGCCACGACCGTGGAAGAGCCGCAACCGGATGCCGGTCTTGCGGGCGGATTCGACGAGGTCGAGTTCGGCGCGGTAGAGCGCCCAGTTGGCGGCGAGGTAGCCGCCGTCCTTGTTGGAGTCGGAGTACCCGAGCATGACCTCCTGGCTGTCGCCGCGCGCGGTGACCATGGCGCGATACAGCGGAAGGTCGAGCGCCGCCTCGAGGATCGACGATCCGCGCTGCAGGTCGTCGATCGTCTCGAAGAGCGGGACGATGCCCACCGGTGCGTACGGTTCGTCACCGGAGACGTCCAGCAGGCCCGCCTCTTTGAGCAGGACGGCGGCCTCGAGCATGTCGGACACCGACTCGCACATCGAGATGATGTAGTTGGGCACCGCCTGCTGGCCGAACACCCGCACCGCACGCGCGGCGGCGCGCACGATGTCGAGTTCTTTGCGTGCCAGTTCCGAGAGATCCGTATTCTCGGAGGTGAGGGGCCGTCGGGTGGCGAGCTCGCCGACCAGCAGCTCGATGCGGTCGGACTCGGGTAAGGATGCGTAATCGCCGTGCACGCCCGCCCAGGCCAACAGCTCGGCGACGACCTCCTCGTGGACGTCGGAGTTCTGCCGCATGTCCAGTCCGGACAGGTGGAAACCGAAGACTCGCACCGCCTCTCGCAGTCGCAGCAGCCGGTCGTCGGCGAGTACGGCACTGCCGTTGTCCCGCAGTGAGGCGTCGACTACGTCGAGGTCGGACAGCAGCTCGGCCGGCGTGGCGTAGCGGTCCAGACCGAGATCGAGTTCGTGTTCGGGCTGGCTGTCGAGGATCTCCCGGGCCGTGGCGGTGAGCCTGCCGTGGATCACGCGCAGCGCGCGGCGGTAAGGTTCGTCGGCGCGCGCCGCCTCGTAACACGCATCGGCCAGCGCGGTGAGGTCGTCGCTCACGTGGACCAGCCGCGAAGACATCGACAACTCCTGCTGCAGTGCGGTCAGTTCGGCGAAGTAGTGGTCGAACGCCGTATACGCGGCGCGAGACGTGGCCAGCCGCACCACCTCCGCGGTGACGTTGGGGTTGCCGTCGCGGTCGCCGCCGATCCAGGAGCCGGGCCGCAGGATCGGTTCGGCCAGCAGATCGGTACCGGGCCAGCGGGCCTGTAACGCGGTGCGGACCTCGGCGTTGACGCGCGGGATGACGTCGAAGAACGCGGCTTTGTAATAGCGCAGCCCGGTCTCGATCTCGTCCTGGATCTTCAGGCGCGACAACCGGATCAGTGCCGTCTGCCACAGTGTGAGGATGTGCCTGCGCAACTCCAGTTCGATGTCGCGGTCGTCGTCGGTGGTGTCGTGGCCGTGGGCCCGAAGCCGCATCAGCTCGGTGATGCGGTGCTGGGTGTCGAACACCGTGCGTCGGCGGGTCTCGGTGGGATGAGCCGTGATGACCGGCGACACCAGCGCACCGGTCAGCGCCGTGGCCACCTCATCCCGATCCAATTGCGCCGAATCGAGTTTGGCGTAGGTCGCGGCGAGGCTGCTGTTCTGCGGCGGCTCACCCGCGGCCACGTGGACGGCGCGGCGACGCTCGCGGTGGATGTCCTCGGCCACGTTGGCCAGGAGCGCGAAGTGCGTGAACGCCCGGATGACGGGGATCGCGGCGGGTGGACCGATACCGTGGAACATCCGGGTGAGTTCGGAGCGGTCGATCTCGGAGCGGCGGACCCGGAAGGACTCGACGCGGGCGCGTTCGACGAGGTCGAACACGTCCTCGCCGTTCTGTTCGCGGACGGTGTCACCGAGGATCGCGCCCAGCAGTCGGATGTCTTCGCGCATCGGCTCGGTGGCTTCCCGGCCAACTTCTGTGCGGGTCACCGAGCCGATCGGTCCGAGCGCGTCTGGGAGGTCAGCCATGCGTTAAGTATCGGTGCCAGGCGGACCCGCCGCATGGCGGGCGGGTCCACCGGACGGCGACGTGCCGGCCGGACTAGACGCCGTCGGCGGGCTTGTCTGCGCCGGTGATGTCACGCTCGTGCTGCACGCGGCGTTCCAGTTCGTCGTCGTCGATGGGACGCGGTTCCTTGGCGTGCTCACGATGGTCCGGGTGCACCTCTTCGGTCGGCACCATCACATCGCTGATATCGGGCACATCGCTGATATCGGGATTGTCGTCTCGAGCCATGACGGTTCGATACCCACGGCGAGCGTCCGGCAACCGGCATGGGACCGGTGCCACGGGGTCAGCTGTACTTGATCTGCAGCGCCACGCCGACGATCGAGACCACCCAAATGCCGACGACGAACAGGGTCAGCCGGTCGAGGTTCTTCTCGACGACCGTGGAGCCCGAGAGGCTCGACTGGACGCCGCCACCGAACAGGGTGGACAGACCGCCACCCTTGGCACGATGCAGCAGCACCAGGAGCACCACCAGCAAGCTGGTGACGATCAGCGTGATCTGCAGTGCGAGAACCATGGCGGACAGCCTACAGGCCCCGGGCCCGTGGTCAGGGCAGCGGCCCGCCTGCGGCGATGGCCGACAGCGTGGCGAACTGCTCGCCGTCGAGGGAGGCGCCACCGACCAGCGCGCCGTCGACATCCTCCTGGGCGACGATCTCACCGACATTCTTGGCGTTCACCGACCCGCCGTAGAGTACCCGGATCCCGGCGGCCAGCTGCGGTGAGGCGATCTTCCCCAGCTCGTCGCGGATCGCCTTGCAGACTTCCTGTGCGTCCGCGGCGCCGGCCACCCGGCCGGTGCCGATGGCCCAGACGGGTTCGTAGGCGATGACGGCCTGACCGACCTGCTCCGAGGTGAGCCCCGCCAGCGAACCACGCAACTGCTCGACGTTGTGCTGAACGTGGTTGCCAGCCTCACGCACCTCGAGGTGCTCACCGATGCAGACGATGGGCGTGATGCCGTGCCGGAAGGCCGCGGACGCCTTGGCGGCCACCAGGGCGTCGTCCTCGCGGTGGTAGGTACGGCGCTCCGAGTGGCCGACGACGGCGAACGTGCAGCCCAGCTTGGCCAGGAACGCCCCGCTGATCTCCCCGGTGTAGGCACCGACGTCGTGCTGGCTGAGGTCCTGCGCACCGTAGGTCAGGCGCAGCTTGTCACCGTCGACGAGCGTCTGCACGCTGCGCAGATCGGTGAACGGCGGGATGACGGTCACGTCGACCCTGTCGAAGTACTTGTCCGGCAGGGAGAAGGCGATCTTCTGCACCAGCGCGATGGCCTCGAAGTGGTTGAGGTTCATCTTCCAGTTGCCGGCGATCAGCGGCTTACGGGCCATGCTCTAGGACTCCAGCACTTGGATACCGGGCAGTTCCTTGCCCTCGAGGTATTCCAGCGATGCGCCGCCGCCGGTGGAGATGTGGGAGAAGCCGTCCTCGGCCAAGCCCAATTGGCGCACCGCCGCGGCGCTGTCGCCGCCACCGACGACGCTGAAGGCCCCCTTGCCGGTCGCACCGATGATCGCCTCGGCGACGCCCTTGGTTCCGGCGGCGAACGCAGGGAACTCGAACACTCCCATCGGACCGTTCCAGAACACCGTCTTGGCGTTCGACAGCAGGGTGGTGAACCGCTTCACCGACTCCGGGCCGATGTCGAGGCCCATCTTGTCTTCCGGAATGCGGTCGCTCGCCACCGTTTCCGGCTCTGCGTCGGCGGAGAACGCCGGCGCCACGACGATGTCGACGGGCAGGTGAATTACGTCGGCATAGGTGTCGAGAAGTTCGCGGCAGGTGTCGACCATCTCCGGCTGCACGAGTGACTTACCGACCGGAACCCCTTGAGAGGCAAGGAAGGTGAAGCACATTCCGCCGCCGATCACGAGGCTGTCGGCCTTCTTGGCCAGCGATTCGATCACTGCCAGCTTGTCGGAGACCTTGGAGCCACCGAGCACCACCGCATACGGGCGGTCGGTGGAGGTGGTGAGCTGTTCGAGCACCTTGACCTCGGCGGCCACCAGTGTGCCCGCGTAGTGCGGAAGCAGTGTGGCGACGTCGTACACCGAGGCCTGCTTGCGGTGCAGCACGCCGAAACCGTCGGAGACGAAAGCACCCCCCGAACCGTCCGGGCCACCGACGAGTTCGACCAGCGCCTTGGCCAGCGCCCCACGTTCGTCGTCGTCCTTGCTGGTCTCTCGCGGGTCGAAGCGGATGTTCTCCAGCAGCAGGACGTCACCGTCGGTCAGACCTTCGGCGCGGGCCAGCGCGTCGGTGCCCACCACGTCGCCGGCCAACTGCACGTGCCGGCCCAGGTGGTCGCCCAGCGCGGCGGCGACCGGCTTGAGCGAGTACTTCGGGTCCGGTCCGCCCTTCGGCCGCCCGAGGTGGGCGGTGACAATCACCTTCGCGCCCGCCTCGGCGAGGGCTTTCAGCGTCGGCACAGAGGCGATGATGCGGCCGGGATCGGTGATGGCGCCGTTGTCGTCCAGGGGGACGTTGAGGTCGGAGCGCACCAGCACGCCCCGACCTTCGACGCCGTCGTTGAGCAGATCTTCGAGGGTCTTGACGGCCATGTGTCTAGATCTTCTCCCCGTCGCTTCGCTCGCCGATCAAAGGGACTTACCCACCAGCGCGACCAGGTCGACCAGGCGGTTGGAGTAGCCCCACTCGTTGTCGTACCAGGAGACGACCTTGGCGTGATTGTCGATGACCTTGGTCAAACCGGAGTCGAACAGCGAGCTGTGCGGGTCGGTGACGATGTCGCTGGAGACAATGGGGGCGTCGTAGTACTTGAGGATGCCCTTGAGCGGTCCCTCGGCGGCGGCCTTGAAGGCGGCGTTGATCTCGTCGACGGTGCCCGGCTTGTTTAGCTCGGCAGTGAGGTCGGTGACCGAACCGGTGGGGATCGGCACGCGCAACGCGTAGCCGTCGAGCTTGCCCTTGAGCTCGGGCAGCACCAGGCCGATGGCCTTGGCGGCGCCGGTGGAGGTGGGGACGATGTTGATCGCCGCGGCGCGCGCGCGACGCAGGTCCTTGTGTGGACCGTCCTGCAGGTTCTGGTCCTGGGTGTAGGCGTGAATTGTCGTCATCAGGCCCTTGACGATGCCGAATTCGTCATTGAGCACCTTGGCCAGCGGCCCGAGGCAGTTGGTGGTGCAGGAGGCGTTCGAGATGATGTTCTGGCTGCCGTCGTACTTGTCCTCGTTGACCCCGAGCACGATGGTGATGTCTTCGTCGCTGGCGGGCGCGGAGATGATGACCTTCTTGGCGCCGGCATCGAGGTGGCCCTGTGCCTTGTCGCGCTTGGTGAAGATGCCGGTCGACTCGACGACGACGTCGACGCCCAGGTCACCCCAGGGCAGCGCGGCGGGGCCCTCCTTGATCGACAGACCCTTCAAGGTGTCTCCGCCGACGACGATGTTTTCTCCCTCGACGCTGACGTCGAACGGCAGCCGGCCGAGGATCGAGTCGAACTTCAGCAGGTGGGCGAGGGTCTCGTTGTCGGTGAGGTCGTTGACCGCCACGATCTCGACATCGGTGTTCTCGCCTTCGAGCTTCTGGGCGGCCAACGCCCGGAAGAAGTTGCGGCCGATACGGCCGAAGCCGTTGACGCCTACCCGGATGGTCACGTGGATATCCCCTGTCTGCCTGGCGGTGGATTGCTCGCCTGCCAGCCTAGTGCGGCCGGACCCCCGACGCGCGGGCTGGTCAATGCACGCCCAGCCTCTGGTCGGCGTACGGATTGCCCAGCCATGTGCGGCGGATCTGCTGCAGCGTGCCCGCGTCCTCCAACTCGGCCTGCGCGACGCTGATCCGGCTCAGCAACTGCCGGTCGTGGCCGGCGACGGCGATCGCGATGTTCTCGACGGACAGTCCCTTCTGGACCACGTCGACGGCGGGAAGCCTCTTGGTGAGTTCAGTCAGCGTCGGCGCGAGCGCCATGACGGCGTCGCAGCGGCCGATCGAGAGGTCGGACAGCGCGGTGGGCAGGTCGTCGTACGGCTTCAGCTTCGCGGCGCGACCCTGTTCGACGAGGCTCTCGGCGACCTGCCTACTGGGGTTGTCGCGCTGTACGGCGATGGTGAGGCCTTCGAGGTCCTCGGTGCCGTGGACGCCGGGCAGCCGTGCGGTGTCGACGGCGAGGGCCTGTCCGGTGATGAGGTAGGGCGGGGCGAAGGCGGCGTGCCGTTGACGGCCGTCGGTGACGGTCACCCCAGCGATGCAGTCGAGGTCGCCGGCCGCCAGGGCGTCGAAGGCCGTGGCGCCGTCGGATGGGACGAACTGCACCGTCTCGCCGATCGCCTCGGCGACGGCTGTCATGAGGTCGACGTCGAGGCCGGCTTCGCCGTCCATGCCGGCGAACGGCGGGGACAGGACCATCACGCCGACTCTGAGAGTGCCCATACCGGCCACCGTAGCCCCGGGGGCGGTATGCGGCGATCGAGACGGTGGCCGCCGCGGCCAACCGCGGCCGGGCACGCTGGGCGGCAATGGGTCTGCGCTAGGCCTCCTCGAGCAGGTCGGGTGTCACTGCGGACTCGGTGTCCGGGATACCGTCATGCTTGGCTTTGCGGTCAGCCATCGACAGCAGCCGCCGAATTCGTCCGGCGACAGCGTCTTTCGTCATTGGCGGATCGGCGAGCCGGCCCAATTCCTCCAGCGAGGCCTGACGGTGCTCGACACGCAGCTGGCCCGCGGACGCCAGATGGTCGGGAACCGTGTCGCCGAGGATCTCGAGTGCCCGCTCCACCCGCGCCGCCGCCGCCACAGCTGCGCGCGCCGAGCGCCGCAGGTTCGCGTCGTCGAAGTTTGCCAACCGGTTGGCGGTGGCCCGCACTTCCCGCCGCATCCGGCGCTCTTCCCACGCCAGTCTCGTGTCTTGAGCACCCATCCGGGTCAACAGCGCACCGATGGCCTCGCCGTCGCGCACCACCACCCGGTCGCTGCCGCGCACCTCTCGCGCCTTGGCGCTCACACCCAGCCTGCGGGCGGCCCCAACCAGCGCCAGCGCCGCCTCGGGTCCCGGGCAGCTGACCTCGAGCGCCGAGGACCGTCCCGGTTCGGTGAGCGAACCGTGCGCCAGGAACGCGCCGCGCCAGGCGGCCTCGGCGTCGGCCACACTCCCGCCCACGACATCGGCCGGCAGTCCGCGCACCGGGCGGCCCCGCAGGTCGATCAGCCCGGTCTGCCGTGCCAACGCCTCGCCGTCCTTGGCGACCCGTACCACGTATCGCGTGCCCTTACGAATACCACTGGCGGACAACATGTGCACGACGGCGTTGTAGCCGTACAGGTCGTGGATGTCCTTGCGTAGTCGCCGCGCGATGATGCCGAGGTCCACCTCGGCCTCGACGACCACCCGGCCCGACACGATGTGTAGTCCGCCGGCGAAGCGCAACAGCGAGGCCACCTCGGCGCGGCGGGCACTCACCGAGTTCACCACGAGTCGGCTCAGCTCGTCTTTGACCTCGGCTGTCATCGCCACGAGTCGTCACCTCTCGGTCGGTTTCAAAGTCGGGGTACACGCAGTCGGCACCTCGTCGCGGCCCCCCGCCGTCCCGCGAAGCCGGACACCTTCAAGGGCCGCGGCCAGTCGCGCCGGATCATGTAAAGGTGTACCAGGTCGGCAGACGTCGGCGAACCGTACTCGGGCATCGAGGATGTTCGCCGTCCGGCTCAGTTGGTCCCGTTCCCGATCACTGGGCACCCGGCTGGCGTCGACGATGATGTCGTGCACGGTGAAGTTCGGCGCGTGCTGCCACAGCACGTGGATGTGCCGCTCGACGGAGAAACCGGCCGTCTCCCCCGGTTCGGCGGCCAGATTGAGCACCAGCGCCCGGCGCGCCGAGGTGGCGCTCAACGCGGCGGCCAGTTCGGGCACCAGCACGTGCGGGATGACGCTGGTGAACCACGACCCGGGCCCCAGCACCACCAAGTCGGCCGACATGATCGCGTCGACGGCCTGGCGCGTCGCCGGTGGATCGGCCGGCAACAGCCGCACCCGGCGTACCTTTCCGACGGTCGTCGCAATGGCCACCTGACCGCGGATCACGCGGCTCATCCGCGGATCGGATTCCAGGCCGGCGACGTCGGCCTCGATCTGCAGGGCGATCGGGCACATCGGCAGCACCCGGCCCTTGACCCCGAGGACGCGGCCCAACTCGTCGAGGGCGGCTACCGGGTCGGCCAGCACCTCCGAGAGGCCGGCCAACATCAGGTTGCCGATCGGGTGCCCGGCCAGCGCGCCGCTGCCGCCGAACCGGTGCTGGATGATGGTCGCCCACAGCCGCCCGTGCGGGCTGTCGGATGCCAAGGCGGCCAAGGCCATTCGCAGATCACCCGGGGGCACGATGTCCAGTTCGCTGCGCAGCCGTCCCGACGACCCGCCGTCGTCGGCAACCGTGACCACCGCGGTGACATGCGGGCTGAGCCGACGTGCCGCGGACAACGTCGCATACAGCCCGTGTCCGCCGCCGAGTGCGACGATGCGTGGGCTCACCTGCCCTCCTCGCGCGCGGGGAAGCTCATTCGCGCCCCAGGTCCCGGTGCAGCACCCGCACCGTGAGCTCGTCACCGCCTTGCAACCGCCCAGCCAGCGCCTCGGCCATCGCCACACTGCGGTGTTTGCCGCCGGTACAGCCAATCGCTACGGTCATGTAGCGCTTTCCCTCCCGCCGGTAACCCTCGATCACGACGTTCAGCAGCCGATGGTAGGTGGCGACGAACTCCTCCGCGCCGGGTTGACCCAGCACGTAGGCGCGGACGTCGGGGTGCTGACCGGTGTGCGGGCGCAACGCGTCGATCCAGTGCGGATTGGGCAGGAAGCGCACGTCCATGACGATGTCGGCGTCCATCGGCAGGCCGTACTTGTAGCCGAACGATTCGACCGTCACGCTCGTCTCCGCGACCACCTCGCCGCCGAAAGCCCGCTCGATGCTGTCGCGCAGGGCATGTACCGACAGTTTGGAGGTGTCGATCACCAGATCAGCGGAGGCGCGGACCGGTGCCAGCAGCGCCCGTTCCCGCGCGATGCCCTCGGCGAGTGTCTGTCCGCCCTGCAGCGGGTGGCTGCGCCGGTTCTGCTCGTAGCGACGCACCAGGATGTCGTCACTGGCCTCGAGGAACAGCACGCGCGGGGTGATGTTGCGGGTGGCCAGATCGCGGCGCACCCAGTCCAGGTCACCGGTGAACCCTCGCGACCGCACGTCCATGACGACCGCCAACTGGGTGATGCGCGAGCCGGCGGCCAGCCCCAGTTCCACCATGCGGGCGATCAGCTCCGCCGGCAGGTTGTCGGCGACATACCACCCGAGGTCCTCGAGCACCTTCGCCGCGGTTCCGCGGCCTGCGCCGGACAGCCCAGTGACGAGCACGACGTCGATCCCCGATGCGGAGGGTTCGACATCCCCCTGCAGCTGTTCGCTCATGTCCGATTCTGTCATCCCGTCACCCTGCGTTGATCATCGTCGATGACGGCTGCCGCCGCGCCCGAATCGGCCGCTGCGGCCTGCGGGACGCCAAGGGCCTCGAGCACCGCGCGCGCGGTCGTCACCCCGATCCCCGGCACCGCGGTGATCTCCTCGACCGACGCCTCCTTCAACCGCGCCACCGAACCGAAGTGTGTGACCAACGCTTTACGCCGGTGCTCGCCGAGCCCCCGCACCGAGTCGAGCGCCGACGCCGTCATCCGCTTGGACCGCTTGCTGCGGTGGTAGGCGATCGCAAAGCGGTGCGCCTCGTCGCGCACCCGCTGCAGCAGGTAGAGGCCCTCGCTGTTGCGCGGCATGATCAGCGGATCGGGCTCCGCGGGCACCCACACCTCCTCGAGGCGCTTGGCCAGCCCGATCACCGCGACATCGCTGATCCCAATATCGTCGAGCACCGCCTGCGCCGCGTTGACCTGAGGGGCGCCGCCGTCCACGACGAACAGATTCGGCGGGTAGGCGAACTTGCGCGACTTGCCTCCCGCCGCCACCCCGCCGGCGACATCGTAGGGGACCGACGGCACCGTCGGATGCTGCGTGTCGTGCAGGTGCCGGTAGAAGCGTCGCCGGGTGACCTCCGCGATCGAGGCGACGTCGTCGCTGCGGCCATCACCGGCGGCCTCGCGGATCGCGTAGTGCCGGTAGTCCGATTTGCGGGGCAGCCCGTCCTCGAATACCACCAGCGACGCCACCACATCGGTGCCCTGGACGTGGCTGATGTCGATGCACTCGATCCGCAGCGGCGCGTCGGCCAGCCCGAGTGTGTCCTGAATGCTCTGCAGCGCAGCCGTTCTGGCCGTGAAGTCGCCGGCCCGCTTGAGCTTGTGCTGCGCCAATGCCTCTTTGGCGTTACGCTGCACCGTCTCGAATAGCGCCTTCTTGTCGCCGCGCTGCGGCACTCTCAGTGCCACCCGGGATCCCCGCAACTGCGACAGCCACTCCGTCAGCTCGTCGACGTTGTCGGGCAGACAAGGCACCAGCACCTGGCGCGGGACCGGATTCGTCGCCTCGTCCAGACCGTTGTCGCTGGCCCCGCCGAGCTCGGCTTGATCACCGTAGAACTGGGTGAGGAATTGCTCGACCAGCTCACCTTCGCCGGATTCACCGGGGTCACCGGACTTCTCGACGATCCAGCCGCGCTGCCCGCGCACCCGGCCACCACGCACGTGGAACACCTGCACGGCGGCCTCGAGATCGTCGTCGGCGAAGGCGACGACGTCGGCGTCCGTGCCGTCGCCCAACACGACCGTCTGCTTCTCCAACGCCCGCCGCAGGGCGCCGATGTCGTCACGCAGCCGCGCGGCCCGCTCGAAGTCGAGGTCCTCGGCGGCGGCGTTCATCTTGCGTTCCAGGTCGCGCACCAGCCGGTCGGTCTTGCCCGACAGGAAGTCGCAGAAGTCGAGCACGATCTGGCGGTGCTCCTCGGCACTGACCCGCCCGACGCAGGGCGCCGAGCACTTGTCGATGTAGCCGAGCAGACACGGACGGTCAATCTGGTTGTGCCGCTTGAACACACCGGCCGAACACGTCCTGGCCGGGAACACCCGGGTGAGCAGGTCGACCGTTTCGCGGATCGCCCAGGCATGCGAGTACGGCCCGAAGTAGCGCACCCCCTTCTTCCGCGGACCGCGATACACCTTCAGCCGCGGGAACTCCTCGCTGAGGGTGACGGCGAGCACGGGGTAGGACTTGTCGTCGCGGTAGCGAACGTTGAACCGCGGGTCGAACTCCTTGATCCAGTTGTACTCGAGCTGCAGCGCCTCGACTTCGGTGTTGACGACGGTCCACTCCACCTTGGCCGCCGTCGTCACCATCTGCCTGGTCCGCGGCGCCAGCCCGGAGACGTCGGCGAAATAGGAGTTCAACCGGCTGCGCAGGCTCTTGGCCTTGCCGACATAGAGCACCCGGCCGTGCGGGTCCCGGAACCGGTAGACGCCCGGTTCGACGGGGATCGCCCCGGGCGCGGGCCGGTACGTCGATGGATCGGGCACGCTCCCAGGTTACTGCCGCGGCTGCTGCGGGTTGGATCCGCGCGACCCCGCTGAACAAGCCGCAGCGCGACGTGCGGACAGGCCGCGAGTGACTCCGCTACCGTCGAAGGGTGCGGATACCGGCGTCGGTACAGAAGGTGACCGCCCTGCTGGGAGGGGTGGTGTTGCTCATGGCCGGATGTTCCGATCCCCAGCAAGCTCCCCCGACCCCGCCGCCGGTGCCCTGCGAGATCGTGTCGAACGGCACTCCCACCCCCAAGACCCCCGAGGCGGCGCCATCGGGGGATGGTCGGGACGACCTTGCCAACGAACCGGAGGTGGGCACCGGTTACCGCAAGGACATGACGGCGGTGCACACGGCTCGATACTCGGTGTCGACGGCAAACCCGCTGGCCACCCAGGCGGCCTGTCGGGTGCTTCGCGACGGCGGTACCGCGGCCGACGCCGTGGTGACCGCCCAGGCGGTGCTCGGACTCGTCGAACCGCAGTCCTCCGGCGTCGGGGGCGGCGGCTTCCTGCTGTACTACGACGCCGTATCGGCAACGGTGCAGGCCTACGACGGTCGCGAGGTCGCTCCGGCTGCCGCGACGGAGAACTATCTGCGGTGGGTCAGCGACACCGACCGCACGCCACCCAAACCGGATGCTCGGGCGTCCGGGCGCTCGATCGGCGTGCCGGGCATCGTGCGGATGTTGCAGACGGTCCACGACGCGCACGGCAGCACCACGTGGCGGGAACTGTTCGAGCCGGCGGTCCAACTCGCCGACGACGGCTTCGACGTCAGCCCGCGGCTGGCGGCGGCGATCTCCGACAGCCGGGCGGAACTGCGACTCGACGCCGCTGCGGGACGGTACTTCCTCAACGCCGACGGCAGCCCGAAGGTCGCGGGCAGCCGCCTGACCAACTCCGCCTACGCCAAGACCCTCGGCGCGATCGCGTCCGACGGCGCCGACGCATTCTACCGGGGCGCGATCGCCGAAGCCGTCGTCGAGGCGGCGGCGGACGCCTCGGGCGGCCGCACACCCAGCGCGATGACTCTGCAGGATCTCGCCGACTACACCGTCGAAGTCCGTCAGCCGCTGTGTCGCCCGTACCGCGGCAAGGAGATCTGCGGAATGCCGCCGCCGTCGTCGGGCGGTATCGCGGTGCTCGCGACGCTCGGGATGCTGGAGCGTTTCCCCATGGCCGACTACCGCCCCGACGACATCGACCGCAACGGCGGCAGGCCGGACGTGATGGGGGTGCACCTCATCTCCGAGGCCGAGCGGCTGGCCTACGCGGACCGCGACCGCTACGTCGCCGACACCGCCTTCGTACCACTGCCCGGCGGCTCCTCGGACACCCTGCTCAACACCGCCTACCTGGCCGGCCGTGCCGCGCTGATCAACGAACGGCGCAGTATGGGCACCGCCAAACCAGGGCAGTTCGGGCCGCCGGCCGCGCCCACCGCGCAACCCAAGGAGCACGGGACCAGCCAGGTCAGCATTGTGGACTCCTACGGCAACGCGGCGTCACTGACCACCACCGTGGAGTCGCAGTTCGGGTCGTTCCACATGGTCGACGGATTCCTGCTGAACAACCAGCTCACCGATTTCGCCGCCGAACCGGTGGGCCCCGACGGCGTGCCCGTGGCCAACCGGCTGCAGCCCGGTAAGCGGCCGCGCAGCACCATGGCCCCGACGCTGGTGTTCGACGCACCGCCCGGCGCACCCGGCGCACGGGGGCCGCTGTACGCGGTGCTCGGCTCCCCCGGCGGCGCGGTGATCATCCAGTTCGTGGTGAAAACCCTTGTCGGCGTGCTGGATTGGGGCTTGGACCCGCAGCAGGCGGTGGGCATGGTCGATTTCGGGGCCGACAACACCCCGGAGACCAACGTAGGCGGTGAACATCCCAACGTCGACATCACCGACAACGGTGCCAACGATCCACTCGTGACGGGTCTGCGCAAGCTCGGTCACCGTGTCGACCTCGCCGACCAGTCCAGTGGGCTGTCGGCGATCGTCCGCGATGACGCCGGCTGGATCGGCGGCGCCGACCCACGACGCGAGGGGATGGTCATGGGCGACGGCCGGCAGGCAGGAGCGTAGCGACTTGGGGAGCCAGACCCAATGACCGAACAGCACGTCACCCGGCTGACCGAAGCCGACTGGTGGCAATTCGCCGTGGTGCGGTTGCGGGCGCTGACCGATTCGCTGGGTGTCGACGACGCCCAGTACCGGCACGAATCGTCCTTCACCGCCGCGCAGTGGCGCCGCCGACTGCGCGAACACGCACAGTTCGCGGTGCTCGTCGAGGGCCGCCCGGCCGGTCTGATCAGCGCACAGCGCGAAAACCCGCAGTCGGTGTACCTGTACTCGCTGTGGCTGGACCCGGATGCGCGTGGACACGGGCTGGCCCGCCCGCTGGTCGAGGCGGCGGTGGACTGGGCGCGCAGCCAACGGGTGCACACGGTGAGGCTGCGGGTGGCCGCCGACAACGCGGTGGCGCGTGCGGTGTACGAGAGCGTCGGATTCCGGATCTCGGCAGCGACCGTCGGGCCGCGCCACGAGTTCGCGATGTCACTGACTGTGTGATGTCACTGACTGTGTGAGATGTCACTGACTGTGTGAGCGGTAATACGTCAGCGCTTCCCGCAGCTTCTCCATCGCATGGACGGCGCGCTCCTTGTCGACGGCCTGAATGGCCATCAGCGGGATGTACTCGTCGTCGGGCAGGTCCACCCTGGCCCAGCGGGCACCGGTGGGAAACGAGACACCCACAACGTCGGACCAATCGAGAACCCGGTCGGCCCAGAGATTGCGCACCGACAGGCCGCGCGGGCCGACCCGGACCCGTGGGCGCGCGAACAACGTGACCACCGCGCCGATGATCACGCCGAGGAGCGCGATCGCCACCTGGTCGGCAGTCTGGAAGATGACGCCGCTCGAGCCGATCTTGAGCAGGAATCCGACGGTGACGTGCGCCGCCACGATCACCGCGGCCGCAGCATAGGCGAAGTAGGGCGTCAGGTGGGGCCGGATCACCACTTCCCAGTCACTCACGAGAGTCCGCGCAGCTTCCGCAGGGTAAGCGCGGTGGACAGCGCCGCGGCGGCGGCCTGGGCTCCCTTGTCCTCGCTGGAACCGGCGAGCCCCGCGCGGTCGAGCGCCTGCTCCTCGGTGTCGGTGGTCAGCACGCCGTTGGCGACCGGAGTCGAGGCGTCGAGCGAGACACGCGTGAGGCCCTGGGTCACCGCGTCACAGACGTAGTCGAAATGCGGTGTCTGCCCGCGGATCACGACGCCGAGCGCGACGACCGCCTCGTGGTCCGCCGCGAGCGCCTGCGCGACGACCGGGATCTCGATGGCACCGAGTACCCGAACCACGGTCGGGTCACTCACGTTGGCTGCCTGGGCGACCTTGCGCGCGCCCTCGAGCAGTGCATCGCAGATCGTCGAGTGCCAGGTACTCGCGACGATGCCCACCTTCATGCCGGACGCGTCGAGCTGCGGCAGATCCGGCACCCCGGCGCCACCGCTCACCGAGCGCCACCGAGGTCGGTCGGGTGTCGCTCGCCGAGCAGGTACACGCCGTCGTCGTAGTCGTCCATGCTGTGGGACTCGCTGTACTCGTCGAGTCCGGTGAGGTCGTGGCCCATTCGGTCACGTTTGGTCATCAGATAGCGGATGTTCTCGGCGTTGGCGCGGACCGGCAGCGGCACCCGCTCGATGATGTGCAGGCCGTATCCGTCGAGCCCGACCCGTTTGGCCGGGTTGTTGGTCAGCAGGCGCATCGACCGCACACCGAGGTCGACGAGGATCTGCGCGCCGATGCCGTAGTCACGGGCGTCCGCGGGCAATCCGAGCTTGAGGTTCGCATCGACGGTGTCGTCGCCGGCATCCTGCAGCTGGTAAGCCTGCAACTTGTGCATGAGTCCGATACCGCGGCCCTCGTGACCGCGCATATAGAGCACGACGCCGCGGCCCTCTCGGGCGACCATCGCCATCGCGGCGTCGAGTTGCGGACCGCAGTCACAGCGCCGGGATCCGAAGACGTCACCGGTCAGGCATTCGGAGTGCACACGGACCAGCACGTCGTGTCCGTCGCCGTGGGGACCGGCGATGTCGCCGCGGACCAGCGCGACGTGTTCGACGTCGTCGTAGATGCTGGTGTAGCCCACCGCGCGGAATTCGCCGTGTCGGGTGGGGATACGCGCCTCGGCGATGCGCTCGATGTGGCGTTCGTGCTTCCGCCGCCACTCGATCAGGTCGGCGATGGAGATCAGCGCCAGGTGGTGCTCGTCGGCGAAGATCCGCAGTTCGTCGGTCTGGGCCATCGCGCCTTCGTCCTTCTGGCTGACGATCTCGCAGATGGTGCCGGCCGGCTGCATTCCGGCGAGTCTCGCCAGGTCCACCGCGGCCTCGGTGTGGCCCGGACGGCGCAGCACACCACCGTCTTTGGCCCGCAGCGGCACCACGTGCCCGGGCTTGGTGAACTCGTCGGCCGTGGCGGTGGGATCGGCGAGCAGACGCATCGTGGTGGCCCGGTCGGAAGCCGAGATGCCGGTCCCTACACCATTTCTCGCATCGACGGTGACCGTGTACGCGGTACCGTGCTTGTCCTGGTTGACCGCGTACATCGGCAACAAGCCGAGCCGGTCGCAGATCGCGCCGTCGAGCGGGACGCACAGATAGCCCGACGTGTAGCGGACCATGAACGCGACCAGCTCGGGGGTGGCCTTCTCGGCGGCGAAGATGAGGTCGCCCTCGTTCTCGCGGTCCTCGTCGTCGATCACGACGACGGCCTTGCCGGCCGCGATGTCCGCGATCGCCCGTTCGACCGAATCGAGCCTGGTCATTGTCTGCCACCCTTACCGGTTCCCGAACACGCGGAACCAGGAAAAATCATCGTCCTCGCTTCAGTATGAACCACTGGAGCGCACCGAATATTGCCAGTGTCAGTCGGTGGGGCGGCTCATCAGCCGTTCGACGTATTTGGCGATGACGTCGACCTCCAGGTTCACCCGGGTGCCGACCGGTGCGCTGCCGAGGGTGGTGAGTTCGCGTGTGGTGGGTATCAACGACACCTCGAACCAGTCTTCTTCCGCGGCGTGACCCAGCGCAGACACGGTCAACGACACCCCGTCGACGGTGATCGACCCCTTCTCCACGACGTAGCGCGCCAACGCCGTCGGGAGCGCGACGCGCACCACTTCCCAGTGCTCCGACGGTGTGCGCGCAATCACATAACCGGTGCCGTCGACGTGCCCCTGCACGATGTGACCGCCCAGGCGGCTGTTGACCGCGGCGGCACGTTCCAGGTTGACCCGGCTGCCGACGCCGACGTCGCCGAGGCCGGAGCGGTCGAGCGTCTCGCCCATGACGTCGGCGGAGAACACGCCGCCCGGCTGGATCTCCACCACGGTCAGACACACCCCGTTGACCGCGATCGAGTCACCGTGGCCGGCGTCGGCGGTGACGACCGGTCCGCGAATCACCAACCGCGCCGCGTCGGTGAGGTCGTGTTTGCCGATGACCTCGCCCACTTCTTCGACGATTCCCGTGAACACCCGACCAGGCTAGTCCCCGCTCGAACTCCTCCGCTGGCCGCGCGACAGGATGCTCGAACGGCCACCCTCTACGATGCAGTCATGCCGTCGAGCCCTCGCCATGCCGCCCAGGCCCTGATCGTCGCCCTCCTCCTCGCCGCCGCGATGTTCGTCGCGGGTTGCTCCTCATCCTCGGAGGACGCCGACAGACCATTGCCCGACGCTGCCGCACTGCTGCAGGACGCCACGCAGACCACCCGTGACCTGCAGAGCGTGCACCTGAACTTGACGGTGCAGGGCACGATCGAACAGTTGCCGATCGAGTCACTGCAAGGGGACTTGACCAACACGCCGGCGGTGGCGGCCTCGGGCAAGGCCGACATCGTGTTCCTCGGCCAGCGGCTGGAAGGGGTCGAGTTCGTGGTCGCCGACGGCAACCTGTACGGGGCCATCAGTGCCGGCAGCTTCCAGGACTTCGGCCCCGCCGCCGACATCTACGACGCCGCGGCCATCCTCAGCCCCGACAAGGGCCTGGCCAATGTGCTCGCCAACTTCAGCGACCCGAAGGCGGAGGGCCGGGAGAACGTCAGTGGTGTGGACACCGTGCGCGTGAGCGGCACCGTCACCGCCGAGGCCGTCAACGCGATCGCCCCCCAGATCGGCGCGACCGGCCCGGTGCCCGCGGTGGCCTGGATCGAAGAAGAGGGCAACCACAACCTGGCGCAGGTGAAGCTGGAGCCCAGCGCAGGAAACAGCGTCACGATGACGCTGTCGGACTGGGGTAAGCAGGTCACCGTCACTAAGCCGGCGGTGTGATGCCGACCGGCAAGTTCGACCAGGCCGTCGAGCCGGCGAGCAGCCGGAGCCGTCGGATCGCGATCGGTGCGGGCAGTCTCGCGGTGCTGCTCGGCGCGCTCGACACCTATGTCGTGGTGACGATCATCCGCGACATCATGTTCGACATCGGGATCGCGATCAATCAGATCCAGCGGGTGACGCCGATCATCACCTGGTACCTGCTGGGCTACATCGCGGCGATGCCGCTGCTGGGCCGGGCCTCGGACCGGTTCGGCCGCAAGTTCATCTTGCAGCTCAGCCTCGCCGGATTCGCGGTCGGCTCGGTGATCACCGCGCTGTCCGACGACCTGATCCCGATGGTCGTCGGTCGGACCATCCAGGGCACCGCCAGCGGCGCGCTGCTGCCCGTCACGCTGGCACTGGCCGCCGACCTGTGGTCAGCCCGCAACCGCGCTTCGGTACTCGGCGGGATCGGCGCCGCGCAGGAGCTGGGCAGCGTGCTCGGGCCGCTCTACGGCATCGGCGTGGTGGCCGCGCTGAACACCTGGCAGGCCGTCTTCTGGATCAACGTGCCGCTCGCGGCGATCGCGATGGTGATGATCCACTTCAGCCTGCCGGGCAGGCAGAAGTCCGACGAGCCCGAACGGGTCGACGTCATGGGCGGCCTGTTGCTGGCGCTCGCACTGGGCCTGGCGGTGATCGGCCTCTACAACCCGGCGCCCGACGGTGAGCAGATCCTGCCGACCTGGGGTCCGCCCGTGCTCGTCGGCGCGGCGGCCGCGGCGATTGCGTTCTTCGTGTGGGAACGTTTCGCCCGCACCCGTTTGATCGAACCGGCCGGTGTGCACTTCCGGCCGTTCCTCGCGGCGCTGGGCGCCTCGTTGTGCGCCGGTGCGGCGCTCATGGTGACGTTGGTCAACGTCGAACTGTTCGGCCAGGGGGTCCTCGGCCAGGACCAGAACCAGGCCGCCTTCCTGCTGCTGCGGTTCCTGGTCGCCCTGCCGATCGGGGCGCTGCTCGGCGGCTGGCTGGCCGGCCGCATCGGTGACCGGCTGGTGGCGTTTGTCGGCCTGCTGATCGCCGCGGGCGGGTATTTCCTGATCTCCAGGTGGCCGGTCGACCTGCTCTCGGCCCGCCACGACCTGGGCCTCATCAGCCTGCCGGTCCTCGACACGGACCTGGTGATCGCCGGGATCGGCCTTGGCCTGGTGATCGGACCGCTGACCTCGGCGTCGCTGCGCGTCGTGCCCGCCTCCCAGCACGGCATCGCGTCGGCCGCAGTCGTGGTGTCCCGCATGATCGGCATGCTGATCGGCCTGGCGGCGCTGTCGGCGTGGGGCCTGTACCGGCTCAACCAGCACCTGCAGACGTTGCCGTTCCCACCCGGTGCCGACACACTGGCCGAGCGGCTGGCGGCCGAGGCGGACCGCTACCGCGCGGCGTACGTGCTGCAGTACGGCGACATCTTCATCGTCACCACGATCATCTGTGTGATCGGTGCGCTGCTCGGATTGCTGATCAGCGGCAGGCACGAGCACGCGGACGTATCCGCCGTGCCCGGCGACGTCGATTCGCTACGGGACGCAGACGACGAGGCGCCCACCCAGTTCATCAACGTCTCGCGACATTCAGGCGACGCGCCGACCAGGGCTTTCGGCACCGGGGCCGGAGACCAGACCACGCGCATCCCGCGGCAAGCGCCGGCCGGCAGGCACCGGAACGAGGATTGAGTCAGCAGCGCTCGGTACCGGGCCGGATCAAGCGGTAGTCCTCCTGGTCGTCTGGGCGGTTGGGCAGCACGCTGCGCAGGGGTCCCCAGACGAACGACCCCACGGCGCGGGGTGCGGCCGTCGGGATACTGAGCCAGTCCTGTAGTGCAGTCACGCTTGACGTCCTTTGTTGTTGCTCGTCGCGCGCAGATCGTCGGTGAAAGCGCTTCGGCACAAGTGTACCGAGGCGCATCCCCGGCAATAAGTTCTCCAAGCTGGGGGATATGCGGTGTGTGTCGGCTCTCACGCCGGCGCGAATTGGCTGGGAACCGCGCTCAGCTGGGGACCAGCGACAGCAACACGTCCGGCCCGATCGGGGTGATCCCGTCGAACCGCCACCGCTGGGCGTGGGCGATGCTCGGCACGCCGACGTCGTCGACGGCGGTGACCGGCCCGCCGAGCAGGATCGGCGCGACATAGGCCACGATCCGGTCGATCGCCCCAGCCCGCAGGAACGCACCTGCCAGGGTCGGACCGCCCTCGAGGATGACGTCGGTGCGGTCGGACAGCGCGCTGAGCACCTCCTGTGGATCGCGGGTGCGGATCACCATGGTGCGCGAATGGTCGTTCATCACACGGGAATCCGACGAGATCTCGCGCTCGCCGACCACCACGCGCAGCGGTTGGTGTTCGGCGAGGCTGCCGTCGGGGAGCCGCGCGGTCAGCACCGGATCGTCGACCAACACCGTTCCGGTGCCGACCACGATGGCATCCGCGACTGCTCGGCGGCGGTGTACGTCGGCGCGGGCGGCCTCGCTGGTGATCCACTGGCTGCTGCCGTCGGCGGCGGCGCTGCGGCCGTCCACACTGGTGGCGAACTTCCATGTGACATGCGGTGCACCGGTCCGCTGTTTGTGCAGCCACTCCCGCAGCACCCCGCCGGCCACCGCATCGCCGAGTACGCCGGCGGTCACCGTGACACCGGATTCACCGAGCCGGGCTGCTCCCCCGGCAGCCACCGGATTCGGGTCGGGTACGGCGTACACGACGGCCGACACCTCGGCTGCCAGAAGCGCATCGACACACGGCGGGGTCCGGCCGTGATGGTTGCACGGCTCCAGTGTCACCACCGCGGTGCCGCCCGCCGCCCTGGGGCCGGCGCGGCGCAACGCCATCACCTCCGCGTGCGGGCCACCCGGCGGCTGGGTCGCTCCGATACCCGCAACCTCACCGTGGGCGTCCAGGATGACCGCTCCGACAGGGGGATTCGGGTAGGTGCTGCCCTTGACGCGGTCGGCCTGTCCGACGGCCAGCGCCATCGCGGCCTCGGGAGTCATCAGAACAGATGCTTGGAGGCGGCGGCGGCCCGATCGCGCAGCGAACGCACCGCCTCGGCCGGGTCCTCCGCGCTGTACACGGCGGATCCGGCGACGAAACAGTCCACGCCTGCCTCGGCGGCCGCGGCGATGGTGTCTTCGTTGATGCCCCCGTCAATCTCGACCAGAACCTTGAGTTCACCGGAGTCGACCAACCGCCGCGCGATGCCGACCTTCGGCAGCACCTCGGGAATGAACTTCTGCCCGCCGAAGCCGGGTTCGACCGACATGATGAGCAGGGTGTCGAACTCTCGCAGGATCTCCAGGTAAGGATCGATCGGGGTTCCCGGCTTCACCGACAGTCCGGCCTTGGCGCCCGCCGCGCGGATGTCGCGGGCCACCGCGACCGGGTTGTCGGTAGCCTCGGCGTGGAACGTGACGTTGTGCGCGCCGGCCTCGGCGTACGGCGGCGCCCACCGCTCGGGATTCTCGATCATCAGATGGCAATCCATCGGGATGTCGGTCACCTGCAGCAGGGATTTCACGACGGGCAGCCCGAGGGTCAGGTTCGGCACGAAGTGGTTGTCCATGACGTCGACGTGCAGCCAGTCGGCGCCGGTGACCGCGGCCGCCTCGTCCGCGAGCCGGGTGAAGTCGGCGGACAGGATCGACGGTGCGATGAGGGGGTGCGCCATGCGGATCAGATTACTTGCAGCGCTGCGGCGAACATCGCGTCCGTGCCGTGGCGGTGTGGCCAGAGCTGAACGTACGGGCCGTCACCGAGATCGGCGACGGGCTCGAACAGCGTGCGGGTGTCCAGTGCGGTGACGGGATGGCGGCGGAGCGCATCCGCGACCACGCCGACCGTCTCGACCAGATGCGGTGAACACGTCGCGTAGAGCACCACGCCGCCGGGGCGGGTGAGCCGAATCGCCGAGGCCAGTAGTTCCCACTGCAGGCGAGCCAGACCCGGCACGTCCCCGGGTTGCCTTCGCCACCGGGCCTCGGGCCGCCGCCGCAGCGCCCCGAGCCCGGTGCAGGGCGCGTCGACGAGCACCCGGTCGAATCCGGGTTCGACACCGGGATCGCGGCCGTCGACCCGCAGCACCGACACGTCGAGGCCACGGGTGTTCTCCTCGACCATCTCGGCGCGGCTCGGCGCCGGTTCCACCGCGGTGATCGATCCGGGCGCCAGCGCCGCCAGCATGGCGGTTTTCCCGCCCGGGCCGGCACACAGGTCGAGCCAGCGGCCGCGGTCGTCGTCGACGGGGGCCAGGGTGAGCGCGCGGGCCACCAGCTGGCTGCCCTCGTCCTGCACCAGCGCGCGTCCGTCGCGGACGGGTTTCAGTCGGCCGGGGTCACCGCCGGGCAGGTAGACCGCGTACGGCGAATAGCGGCCCACGTCGCCGCCGACCGCCGCCGCGAGTTCCTCGGCGCTCAGCACGCCGGGGCGTGCGGCGAGGTGCACCACCGGGCGGGCGTCGTCACTGGCCAGCAGTGCGTCGAGCTCACCGGCGCGGGCCCCGAGCGCATCGGTGAAGGCTTGGGCGACCCAGCGCGGATGCGCATGGGCGAACGCGATGTGCCCGACCGGGTCGCTGTCGGCGGGCGGCGCCAGCTCCGCGACCCAGGATTGCTCGTCGCGGCCGGCGATCTTGCGCAACACCCCGTTGACGAACCCAGCCCGGGCGGTGTCGAATTCGATGCCCGCCTGCTCGACCGTGGTGGACACCGCGGCGTGCGGCTCCACCCGCGTGCGCAGCAGTTGATAGGTGCCGAGCCGCAGGAGATCGAGCAGCACCGGATCGATCCGGTCCACCGGACGCCCCGCGGCGCTCCCGATGACCGCGTCCAGCAGGCCGCGGCTGCGGCACGTGCCGTAGGCCAGTTCGGTGGCGAACGCGGCGTCTCGCGCGTCGAGGCGGCGCTCGTTGAGCGTCGCGGGAAGCGCAAGATTGGCGTAGGCGTCTCGCTCGGACACCGCGCGCAGGACGTCGAACGCGACGCGGCGCGCCGGGTCCAGCGGTTTGCGTCGCTGGGGACGGTTGCGCTGCGGGCGGTGCGGCGGGCGGGTCACTGAGCCGACACCGACGCGTCGAGGCGGGCGCCGCGCGCCCAGTCGGGGGCGTTCATGGGTTTCTTGCCGGGCGGCTGGACGGTACCCAGGCGCACCGGTTTCGTCGCGGTGCCGACGTGCACCGCGTCCTTGAGGACGCGCAGCGCGCCAGGATCGAGGGGTTCGGCGAAGTCGGCGGAGTCAGTGGATACGACGGTGACCGGTCCCAGCTTCACCCGCACGTCACCGATGACTGTCCAGGCGCCCGGGTTCGGGGTGACGGCGCGGATCCGGCGCTCGACGACGTGGGCGGGCAGATCCCACCGGACACGGGCCTCCTCCACGGGGATCTTCGGGGCGACCGTGACGCCGTCGGTGGGTTGCGCCACCGCCTGCAGCCGGCCGTCGGCGATGCCGTCCAGCGTGCTCTCCAGCAGATTCGCGCCGGAATCGGCGAGGCGGGCCAGGAGGTCCCCCGCGGTGTCGGTCGGCCTGATCGTCTCGGTGACCACCCCGTACACCGGCCCGGAATCGAGTGCCGGCTCGATGAGAAAGGTGGTGGCCCCGGTCACCGAGTCACCGGCCGCGATGGCGGCCTGCACCGGGGCAGCACCGCGCCAGGCCGGCAGCAAAGAGAAGTGCAGGTTGATCCAGCCGTGGGCGGGGACGGCCAGCAGCCGCTCCGACAACAGCGCGCCGTACGCGACGACCGCGCAGCAGTCCGGCGCGATCTCGCCCAGTTCGGCGACGAACTCGTCGGAGTTGGGTTTCGGGGGCCGCAGCACCGGGATGTCATGGTCGAGAGCAAGCTGGGCGACCGGCGACGGCGACGGCTTACCGCGGCGGCCCGCCGCTGCATCGGGGCGGGTCAGTACCGCCACCACCTCATGGCGTGGCGATCCGATCAACCGCTGCAGCGAGGGCAGGGCCGGCTCGGGGGTGCCGGCGAAGACGAGACGCACCGAGACAGTCTAGGGAGGGCGCAGAACGGTGGTTAGCGCCAGCACCAGAGAAGCTCACGTACCAGCCGGGGTTTCGGCGCGGGCAACTCCCTTCTCCGTCTCGTAGTTCTTGGCCCACAGCGCAACGGCCACAGCAGCCCGACATTGAGCAACCCCGACATTGAACAACCCAGACATTGAACAACCCAGACATTGAACAACAAGGTGATCGACGACGCGAACAACCGGGGCAAGCCGTCGTGCTGTCCGGTGGGTTGGGCTCACCCTATGTGCAACGGGTCGATCTGCACACGAGCCGGATCGGTGTGGTGGCGGGCGCTCAGCACGCCGGCCGCCCGGCGTAGTGCGGCCGCCAGTGCCAGCCCCCGATCACGGGGCACCCGCACCAGCATCCGGCTCACCGGCGTGTCGGCCGGTGTGCCTGGCGGGCGTCGCGCGCCGACGGGGAGGTCGACCGGTCCCAGTGCCTCGGCGCCGTCGGGTAGGTCGGCGGCCCCGAGCAACGCCGTCACCGCCGCGAAGGCACCGTCGACGGCGGCGATGTGCACCGCGGGCGGCAGCCCCACCTCGGATCGCGAGTCGAGTTCGAGTTCGGCGTGTCCCAGGGGATCCCAGCGGATCAACGCCTGCACGGTCGGGATCGCCGACTCGGCTACCACGATGACGACGCCGCCGTCCGCACGGGGGCGCACCAGTGCGGAGGCCGACATCCACCGGCGCAGGGTGTCCTCGGCCGCACGGAGATCCTGCCGCCCGAGCAGCGCCCAGCCGTCGAGCAGTAGCGCGGCCCCGTATCCGGCCGCGGGCTCTGGTTCGGCGCCCGGGGTGGCCACCACCAGCGCGGGCTCGTCGGCGACGGCAGCCACCACCGCCTCACCGCTGGAGGTGACGACCGGTGTGCCCGCGAACGCGCGCCCGAGCTCTTCGGCGGTGCGCCTCGTTCCCACCGCCACCGCCCGAACCGACTCGGAGCCACAACGGCAGCAACGTAATCCGATCTCCTCGCGGCCGCACCACCGGCACATCACCGCTCCGCCGCGCTCGAGCAACGACAGCGGGCCGGTGCAGTGTCGGCACCGGGCGATGGCCCGGCAACGCCCGCAGGCCAGCGCGGGTAGGTAACCGCGCCGGGGTACCTGGACCAGAACCGGCCGGCCCGCCTGCAGGGCGGTGCGCGCCGCCCGCAATGCCACCGACGGCAGCCGGGCGGTGCGCGCCGCCGGGTCGCGTTCCTGCTCGAAGCCGCTGTCCTCCAGGGCGATCACGCGTGGCGCCGCCGCCCGCACCGCGGACCGCGGCGCGACGAGGTCGTGTGCCCACCGGCTGCGGACCAGCGCCTGGGCCTCCGCGGTGCGGGCGTAGCCGCCGATGAGCGCCGCGCAACGCAACTGGTGAGCGCGCAGCATGGCCACCTCCCGCGCGTGCAGATACGGGGCCCGCGGTTCGGCCAGGCTGTCGTCACCGTCGTCCCACACCATCACCAGCCCGAGGTTGCACACCGGGGCGAATACGGCGCTGCGGGTGCCGATGACGAACCGGGCACCGCCCCGCAGCACCGACAGCCAGCGCCGGTAGCGCTGCGACGGACCGAGCCCGGCGGACAGGGCGACGACCCGATCGTCGGCGAGCAGCGGGACCGCCGCCGCGTGCAGGGCGTCCACATCACGCTGATCCGGGACGACCGCCAGCACGCCGCGGCCACTGGCGACGGTCAGCGCCGCGGCCTCGGCCAGGCGGGTCGCCCACCTTTCGCCGGGAAGCGCCTGCCACACCGCGCGGGCGGCGCGCCCATCGCCCACCGCGCGGAGGAACTGTTCGGCGCGCGGATAGGCCTGCCAGGCGGTGAGGTCGATCGGGGAAGCCTCGACGGGAGGCAGATCGGCGGCCGGATCCTTCTCGGCGCCGGCGTGCCGTGGTGGTACCGCCAGGCGAAGCACGTCAGGTCGGGTGCCGGCGTAGCGGGCGGCGACCGCGTCGACGAGCCGGCGCACATCGGCGGTCAGCACCTGCTGCGGCGAGACCACCCGGTCCAACCAGCCCAGCTGCCCCGGATGGTCGGTCTCCGAACGCCGCTCGAGCAGGAACCCGTCGACCAGCCGGCCGTGGAAGCGGACCCGGACCCGAACGCCGGGCTGGGCGTCGTCGGAGGATTCGGCGGGCACCAGGTAGTCGAACTCGCGGTCCAGGTGCGGCACCGACAGCATCGGCAGCACACGCGCGATCGGCTCGTGTTCGGCCGGCTGCCGGGTTTTGGTCACCGGACACCTCTAGCAGACGGCCCGGACACGCGGCGACACCGCCTACAACGCGAAGTGCTCCTTGAAAATTTGCCCGTGCACACCGACCGTGCGGTCGACGACCTGGGAGATGGTGAAGTCGCTAGCGGCGGACAGGTACGCGTAGGCGGTGGCACGGTCCATCCCACGGTCGCGTTCAAGATAGTCGAGGCCGTTGACCACCGCCCGGCGCATCGCGACGTCGAGATCGCTGCCCTGCCCGCCGACCGCGCCGTCCGGATCCGACAGGCCGATCGGTATCCAGGCCTGCTCGGTCTCGGCGAACGGATAGCGGAAGGCCACGCTGGGCGCGTCGCCGGATCCCCGCTTGCACACCGTGAGCCGGAAGGTGCCGCGCAGTGAGCCCTCCATCGCCGTCAGCGCCACCTCACCGTCACCCATCGCCATGTGCGGATCCCCGACGTAGAACAGCGCACCCGGCGCGAACACCGGCAGGTAGAACGTCGACCCGACGCCGAGCAGCTTGATGTCGATGTTCCCGCCGCCGATCGTCGGCGGTATGGAGTTCGCGTTCGGCGCATTGAGGCCGTCGTCCTGGGCGTAGGCGACGCCCATCATCCCCATGAACGGGTTGAGCGGAAACCGCACCGACCCGCCGGCGCCCACAGGCATCACGCCGCGGCCCTGTTCGACCGGGGTAAACACCGACACGCCACCCCACTTCGTCGGATCGGGGTCGGACCGCCTGTCGGTCCCGGTCGGTGGCATCACCTCCGCCAGCGAGATGCCGGCGGGCGCGACCTTGTCCGGTGTCAGCGCGAGCGCGCCTTTTCCGTGCCGGCTGGACACCACCCCGTAGGGCACCCGCGGAAGGGTCTGGAGCGTCTCGATCTTCAGCACGTCGCCGGGTTCTGCGCCCTCGACGAAAATGGGGCCGGTCACCACGTGCGGCCCGTCCTTGACGAAGTCACGGGGGGTCCGATTGTATTCCGCAGCGATGGTTTTGGCGTCTTCCAGGACATCGGACTCGTTGACCCCCAGGCCGCCGAAGTACTCGACCGGATTGCGGCCCTGGTCTTCGAGGATGCCTTCATGCGAGACGGCGTCGATGGTGACGGTCTGGCCGGAGCGCATCCGCAGCACCGGGGTGGCGTGCACGGTCGGCACGTACCCCCACAGCACCTGATCGGGCAGTGAGGATAGGTAGTGGTCACCACTGCGGTCACCCTGCCCGGGCTGCAGCACCGGTATCGAGGCGTAGGGCAGTTGAGCGGAGTCGGCCGACGATGCGTTCTTTGTGCACGCCGCGAGGACCGCGCTCGCCCCCACGCCGACCACCGCTGTCTGGAGGAATCCCCTACGACCGCAGCCGTGTCTTCCGCTCATAGCGCGACGCTAGTGACCGAACGTTTCCGTACGGTTAGGTCGCGGTTCACTTCGGTTTACCGTGCGACCGAAGAGCAAGCGCCGTGATGCGGGCCCGCGACGGGGCGGTGCGCCGGCGTGCGTACGGTGAGGTGGTGTCTGTCGCTGACGAGAAACCGCCGATCGACGCCATTCTGAGAAAGGTATTGGATGCGGTGCCGTTCCAGCTCTCGGTCGACGAGGGCGTCGAGGTGGCCCGCCAGAAGCTGCGTGATCTGCCGCGGCGGGAGGTCCATCCCGAGGTCGAGGCGCAGGACCGGACGGTACCCGGACCTGCCGGCGACATCCCTATCCGGGTGTACCGGCCTGCCACCCCGCAGCCGTGGCCGCCGGTCGTGGTCTTCTTCCACGGTGGCGGATTCGCCGCCGGAGACCTCGACACCCATGACGGTGAATGCCGGCACCACGCGGTCGCGGCCGACGCGGTCGTGGTGTCGGTGGACTACCGGTTGGCACCCGAACACCCGTATCCGGCCGCGGTCGACGACGCATGGGCGGCGCTGACGTGGATCGCCGAACACGGCGCCGACCTGTCGGTGAATGCGGCCCGCCTGGCGGTGGCCGGCGATTCCGCGGGCGGCAACCTGTCGGCGGTGCTGACCCACCGTGCCCGTGCACACGGCGGACCGCCGATCACGTTCCAACTGCTCTGGTACCCGGTAACGATGTGGGACCGGTCGCTGCCGTCGGTGATCGAGAACGCCGACGCGCCGATCCTCGATGCCTCCGCCATCGACGGGTTCTCGCGGTGGTACGCCGGTGACGAGTCCGATCCGTCACCCGATATGGCTCCGGGGCGGGCGAGCGACTTCACCGGGCTGCCACCGGCCTACATCGCTGTCGCAGGACACGACCCGCTGCGCGACGACGGCATCCGGTACGCCGAATTGCTGTCCGCCGCAAGCGTACCCGTCGAGTTACACAACGCCCAGACGCTGGTGCACGGCTACCTCGGTTACGCCGGTGTGGTGCCGGCGGCGACAGCGGCGGCCGAGCGGGGGTTCGCCGCACTGCGCGCGGCACTGCACGCTTGAGGCGCCCTTTGGCCGAGCACCGCGGTGTTACCCGGGCATCGCCGACCTACGAGTAGTCGGCCTGGGCCCTTACCGCACTTTCCAGAGAAGCTAGATCGCCGTCTTGAGCGCGTCGGCCTTGTCGGTGCGCTCCCACGGCAGATCGACGTCGGTGCGGCCGAAGTGGCCGTACGCGGCGGTCGGCGCGTAGATCGGGCGCAGCAGGTCCAGGTCCCGCACGATCGCGCCGGGGCGCAGGTCGAACACGTCGGTGATGGCCTTCTCGATCTTGACCGGGTCGACGGCCTCGGTGCCGAAGGTCTCGACGAACAGTCCCACCGGAGCGGCCTTGCCGATGGCGTAGGCGACCTGGACCTCCACGCGGTCGGCGAGGCCCGCGGCGACGACGTTCTTGGCCACCCAGCGCATCGCGTACGCGGCCGAGCGGTCCACCTTGGACGGATCCTTGCCGGAGAACGCGCCGCCGCCGTGGCGGGCCCAGCCGCCGTAGGTGTCGACGATGATCTTGCGACCGGTCAGCCCGGCGTCACCCATCGGGCCGCCGAGCACGAACTTGCCGGTGGGGTTGACCAGCAGCCGGAAGTCAGAGGTGTCCATGGTGTCGTGGTTGAGGTCCGACAGCACCGTGTTGACGACCTTCTCCCGGATGTCCGGGGTGAGAGTGCCCTCGAGGTCGATGCCCTCGGCATGCTGTGTGGACAGCACAATGGTGTCGAGCCGCACCGGCCGGACGCCGTCGTACTGCACGGTGACCTGCGTCTTGCCGTCGGGCCGCAGGTAACCGAGGACCCCGTTCTTGCGGACCTCGGTCAGCCGGCGGGCCAAGCGGTGTGCCAGCGCGATCGGCAGCGGCATCAACTCCGGCGTGTCCTTGATGGCGTAGCCGAACATCAGGCCCTGGTCGCCTGCGCCCTGCAGGTCCAGCGGGTCACCGGCACCCTCGACGCGGGTCTCGTGAGCGGTGTCGACACCTTGGGCGATGTCGGGCGACTGCGCGCCGATGCCGATGTTGACACCGCAGGTCGCGCCGTCGAAGCCCTTGTCCGAAGAGTCGTAGCCCACCTCGAGGATGCGGTGTCGCACGGTGTTGGTGATGTCGGCGAACGCCTCTTTCGCCGAGGTGGTCACCTCGCCGACGACGTGCACCTGGCCGGTGGTGACGAGGGTCTCCACAGCCACACGTGACCGCGGATCCTGTGCGAGCAGCGAGTCGAGGACCGAGTCGCTGATGGCGTCACAGATCTTGTCGGGGTGACCCTCGGTGACCGACTCACTGGTAAACAGCCGACCTTTACTCACGTGTGATCCTCACTTGTATCGAACGTTGTACTGAACTTCCGCTTGTTTCGTTAGACCGTCAACGTTAGACCGTCAAATCATATCGCTCAGTGGCACCCGAACCGCGTACCCGCACTTCGCGCAACCTCTTGATTCAGCCGAATCCCCCGCCGGTCACCCGGTGCTGTTGTGCAGGAACGCGACGATCGCGTCAACGATACGGCTGGCCATGAGAGTCTTCGTCCCGTGCTCCAGCGCGGTCTCGGTTCCGTCGGCCGCCAGCAGCCACCCGTCGTTGTTGTCGACCTCGAATGCCCGGTTCTCCCCCACCGCGTTGACGACCAGGAGGTCGGAGCCCTTGTGCCGCAACTTGGCGCGGGCGTGGAACAACACGTCACCGTTGGCGTCGCCGGTCTCGGCCGCGAACCCGACGATCGCCCGCATGTTGGGCAGCTGCCCGTCGGCGCGCGCCCGGACCGCGCCGGCGAGGATGTCGTCGGTGCGCGTGAGGTCGATGGTCGGCGCGTCCTCATTGGGATCGCTGGACTTCTTGATCTTGCTGGTCGCCGCGTGCGCGGGGCGGAAATCGGCGACCGCGGCCGCCATCACCAGGACGTGGGCGCCCGGAGCGTGCTTGGACACCGCGTCGCGCAGTTGGGCGGCGGACCCGATGTGCACCACCTCGACACCGGCCGGGTCCACTAGACCCGCGGTGTTCCCGGCGATCAGCGTGACGTCGGCGCCACGCTGGGCCATCACCCGCGCCATCGCGTAGCCCTGCTTACCGGAACTGCGGTTGCCGATGAACCGCACCGGGTCGATCGGTTCGCGGGTGCCTCCGGCGGTCACCAGGGCCCTGACCCCGGCTAGGTCGTAGGGTAACGCGTCACCGCGCACCAGCAGCAGGTGGGCCAGGGTGGAGATCTCCTCCGCCTCGGGCAGCCGGCCCGCGCCGCTGTCGGCGCCGGTGAGCCGCCCGGACGCCGGTTCGAGGACCACCGCGCCGCGGCGGCGCAACGTCGCGACGTTGTCGACGGTCGCGGGGTGGAACCACATCTCGGTGTGCATCGCCGGGGCGAACATCACCGGGCACCGGGCGGTCAGCAGCGTGGCGGTCAGCAGATCGTCGGCCCGGCCGGCGACCGCACGTGCGAGCAGGTCTGCGGTGGCCGGCGCGACGACCACCAGATCGGCTTCCTGCCCGATGCGCACGTGCGGCACCTCGTGGACGTCATCCCAGACGCCGGTGTGGACCGGATGGCCGGAGAGGGCCTCGAAAGTCGCGGCGCCGACGAACCTCAGCGCCGATTCGGTGGGCAGGACGCGGACGTCGTGACCGGCTTCGGTCAGCTGGCGAACCACCGTGCACGCCTTGTACGCGGCGATGCCTCCGGCCACGCCGACGATGATCCGCTTGCGGTCCACTCCGGGTGGCCTGAGCTACTCGCCCTCGGTGTGCTCGAGCAGGTCCTCGTGGATCTCCCGGAGGGCGATCGACAGCGGCTTCTCCTGAAGGCCGGGCTCGACCAGCGGACCGACGTACTCCAGGATGCCGTCACCGAGCTGGTTGTAGTAGTCGTTGATCTGGCGGGCGCGCTTGGCGGCGTAGATGACCAGCGCGTACTTGCTCGACACGCGGTCCAGCAATTCGTCGATGGGCGGGTTGGTGATGCCCAGGGGTGTGTCGTAGGCGCCGGCGGCGGCCGCGTCGATGGTCAGGTCATCCACGGCGGTCAACTGCGCGTCGGCGTGCGGGGTGCTCACGTGAGAAATCTCCTGGCGATGTGCGGAAGGTGAGAGGTTCACCTCTGCTTGGGGCGGATCAGGCCGGATTCGTGCCGGCCGACGGGTGGCCCACCAGCAAGGTTACCAATTCTGAGCAGGCAGATTCCAACTGGCTGTTCACGACCGCCACATCGAAGTCGCTCTGGGCGGCCAACTCGGTGCGTGCCGTGGCCAGCCGCCGGCTCATCACCTCCGGGGTTTCAGTGCCACGCCCGACAAGCCGGCGCTCCAGGACCTCCCAGCTGGGCGGGGCGAGGAACACCGAGAGGGCCTCCGGCATGGCGGCCTTGACGGCTCGGGCGCCGGCCAGATCGACCTCGATCAGTACCGGACGGCCCGCCGCGGTGGCCTCGCGCACTGGCTGAGCCGGGGTGCCGGAGCGGTGCAGGCCGCCGTGGATCTCCGCCCACTCCAGCAGGGCGTCGTCGTCGATGAGCTGCTGGAACGCCTCGGTGGTGACGAATGAATAGTCGACGCCGTCCACCTCGCCGGGCCGCGGGGCCCGCGTGGTGGCGGAGACGCTGAAGTAGAGGTCGGGAATCCGCTCCCGCAGACACCGGACGACGGTGGACTTCCCGACAGCGGAGGGGCCGGACAGGACTACAACCCGTCCGACCCCTCGGCCGGTGTTCAACGTGTACGCCTAGGACTGATCGAACTTGTCGAGCAAAGCCTTGCGCTGACGGTCGCCGAGACCGCGCAGCCGGCGGGTCGGGGCGATCTCGAGTTCGGTCATGATCTCCTGCGCCTTGACCTTGCCGACCTTCGGCAACGCCTCCAGCAGCGCGGAGACCTTCATCTTGCCCAAGACCTCGTCGGTCTCGGCATCCTTGAGCACCTGCTTGAGGTTGGTGCCGCCGCGCTTGAGCCGATCCTTGAGCTCGGCACGGGCTCGACGTGCGGCAGCAGCCTTCTCCAACGCTGCCGCGCGCTGTTCGTCGGTCAACTGGGGAAGGGCCACGGGGTTCCTCCGTCTCTGGCGATTTCTCTCGGCCGTCTCTTACTGTCTCGGCTGGTAGAACCAGCCAGCGACGACGACCGTACCCACGCATCCTGACGAAAGCTAACCCCACCCCCGCGTTTCTCGATCAAAAGCCCAGCGTGTAGTCGTGCGCGAGGCCCTGAGAGGTCGGCGCGTCGCGCGGCAGGCGAGGGCACCGGATCGCCCGATTTCGCTGTGCGCCAGGGGTTTCACCGTCGTTTTCCGCGGGCAGGCGCCCCGACCAGGCCTGAAGTGCAGGTAGAGGGTTTCGGCGGGCACCCGCTGGAATTTAAATTTTCCCTGGTCACGGCGTGTCGGGCGTGTCGAGGCCGGCGACGACGACCGTGACCAGCGGGCGCACCGCAACACCACCGACTGTGAAACTTGACGTTCCTCCGCACGGCTGAAAGTCGGGGGATTCCAACCTGTTAGACGGGTTGGAGCAGTAATTCCTCGCGGTTTCCTGCTGGTTCCTGCGTCGACGTCACCGCAACACCCGCAGGCGCTGTGGTTTCTCGGCAGGCGGTGACCGCAAGCCCTGCGGCCAATACATTCTTGACATTCTTGGCGGCGTTCACATCAGCGTGTACGGGCCCGTGCGGGCAGTTTGTGCACCGAAACACCGCTTGGCTCTCACGGGACTTCGGGTCAACATGCCCACACACCGGACACCGTTGCGACGTGAAGGCCGCCGGAACCTTGATCACCTGTGTCCCGGTATAACGCGACACAGACATCAACGCTTGCTCGAACCGATACCATCCTTTCCCCAGTACAGCCCGATTCAAACCTGATTTACTCGACGCGCCGTTCGGCAGGAACGCCCCGGCGTTGCCGGGATCTTCGACCCGAGCAGCACGGCGCGTCATGTTGCGGGTCTTGAGATCTTCGAGCACCACGACTGCGTTCGACTGGGCCAGGCGGTGCGCGGTCTGGACGCAGAAATCCTGGCGGCGGTGCCGCTCAGTGGCCCGCAACTTCGCCAGAGCCCGCCGGGTCTTGGTGCGGTTTGCCGACCCCTTGGCCGCGCGGGACAGCCTGCGTTGCAGCGCTACCAGGCGGCGGCGTTCACCGGTCGTGACGAACTCCCGGTCAGCCAGCTCACCGTCGCTGGTGGCCACCACCACACCACGATCCACCCCCACCGCGGTCCCCGGGGCGGCGTGCTCTGCCGGGGCCGCGATCCCGTCGTCGACGAGCAACGACACGAACCAGTGCGCACCGCCCCGCGACAGGGTGGCCGAGCAGACGGTTTCCCCCTGCAGGCTGCGTGACGCCCGGAATTTCACCCACCCAAGCTTGGGCAGCTTCACCCGCGCATGTTTGCAGCTGAGCTTCTCCACCACCATCTTGTTGCCCTCGGGGAACCGGAACGACGGCGCCCACCGCCGACCCGAACGCCAATGCACCCGAAACGTCCCGTGCTCACGGCACGCCTTATCCAGATCCATCAGTGTCTGCTGCAGGCAGTGCCCCGGAACGTCTCTGAGCCACGAATGCTCCGTCTTGGCTTCGGCCAACTCTTTGGCCTGGGGCCCGTAGTTCATCCACGCCCCGCGCCGGCGGTATTCACCGCGCTGCTCCAACCCGGTGTTCCACACCGCCCGACACACTGCCCCGATCTGCTCGGCGAACACCGCCTGCGCGTCGGTGAACTCCACCCGAAACCGCCGCCCCGTCACCACGATCTCAACGATCCTTCTGCGACTCGACGTAGCGGTTGATCACCGACAACGGTGCCCCACCCACCGTCGCCACGAAATACGAGTTCGTCCACAATGTCGGCAACCGCGATTTCAGCCACGGAACTCCTGCCGCAGCAGCCGCGAGGACCTGCCCTTGATGGCCTTCACCAGCTTGTGAACCCCCAACTGCGGGTCGACCTCCACCAGCAGATGCACGTGCTCAGGCATGGTCTCCATCTCGATCAACCATGCCCCCTTCTCCTCGATCACCTCGACGATGATGTCCTTGAGCCGCTGCTCCATCCGCCCGCCGATCACCTTGCGTCTGTATTTCGGGCACCAGACGACGTGATAGGCGCACTGGAACGCGATATTCGCGTTCGTCCGCAACGTAACACCCACACCCGACAACATTAGACAGCGATCAACCATCTAATGTTTCAACACGCCGCAACCGTACCCGCGCAGTGGCCACCCAAAGCACGAACTTGACGCGCTCACCCCCATACCTGAAAGCAGGGGTCCGCCGCGCTACCTACTTTCGATCGTCGCCGACTGCGAAGCACGGCGCTTCTGGGATTGATTTCTCGCCACCACGTCACAGTCGATGTGGTGCCCACCTCGAGGCGATCAGGCCAGGTACGCCACCGCGTCGCGCATCCGCTCCGCCGCGTCGCGCAACGCGGCGACGTCCGGCCCGACGCGCAGCACCTCCCGCGACACGGTCGGCAGCAGCTGGCCCGGACGGGCCCGCCCAAGGCCGGCGAGCGCCTCCGGGCGGCCGCCCTGCGCGCCGACGCCCGGCACCAACACCGGACCCCCCAGAGCGCTGACATCGGGCGGTGCGGTCACCGTGGCGCCGACGACCACGCCGACCGACCCGGGCCCTTCGGCGACGCGGTTCACCGCCGCCGCCGCGTCCACGACCGACTGCGCCACGGTGCGGCCCTCGATCCGGGCGCGCTGTACGCCGGCGCCTTCGGGGTTCGACGTGGCGGCGAGCACGAACACACCCGACCCGTGCCGCGCGGCGGCGTCGAGCAGCGGCTGCAACGCGCCAAAGCCTAGATACGGCGACGCGGTCACCGCGTCGGCGGCCAATGGCGACTCCCCCGCCCACGCCCGGGCGTAAGCGGCCATTGTGGACCCGATGTCACCGCGTTTGGCGTCGGCCAGCACCAGCACGCCTTCCGAGCGCAGGGCGGCCATGGTGTGTTCGAGCACCGCGTACCCCGCGGCGCCGTACGCCTCGAAAAAGGCCACCTGTGGTTTGACGATCGCGAGGCCCGCGAACGCGCTCACGCAGATATCACAGAACCGGCGCAGACCGTCGGCGCCGACCGGTAGACCCCACGACGTCAGCAGCTCCGGGTGCGGGTCGATGCCCGGGCACAGCGGACCCCGTTCGGACACCGCCTCGGCGAGCCGGCGCCCGAAGCTGCGCACCTCAGTGCTCCAGCTCGCTGTGCAGCTCCTGCAGGCTCATCACCCCGATGTCGCCGCGGATCCGCGACTCGATGCCCTGCACCGCGGCGGAGGCGCCCTGCACGGTCGTGATGCACGGAATGTTCATCGACACCGCGGCCGAGCGGATCTCGTAACCGTCGATGCGCGGACCGGAGTTTCCGTACGGCGTGTTGATCACCATCGCGACGTCGCCGGCGCGGATGGCCTCGACCGCCGAGCGCCGCTTGTCGTCGGCGCCACTGAGACCTTCATAGTGCTTGCGCACCTCGTCGCACGGAATCCCGTTGCGTCGCAGCATCTGAGCAGTGCCTTCGGTGGCGAGCACCTTGAAGCCGAGGTCTGCCAGCCGTTTGACCGGGAACAACAACGACCGTTTGTCGCGGTTGGCGACCGAAACGAAGACGGTACCTTCGGACGGTAGCGACCCGTAGGCGGCAGTCTGGCTCTTGGCGAACGCGCTGCCGAAGTCGTGATCGATGCCCATCACCTCGCCGGTCGACTTCATCTCCGGGCCGAGCAGCGAATCGATCTGCGAGCCGTCGGACTTGCGGAACCGGTGGAACGGCAGGACCGCTTCCTTGACGGCGACCGGCGCGTTGCGCGCGACCGTGGCGCCGTCACCTGTCGCCGCGAGCAGGCCCTCGTCGCGTAGCTGGGCGATGGTGGCGCCGAGCATGATCCGCGCACATGCCTTGGCCAGCGGGACGGAGGTGGCTTTGGACACGAACGGCACCGTGCGGCTCGCCCGCGGATTGGCCTCCAGGACGTAGAGCACGTCGTCCTTGAGCGCATACTGCACGTTGAGCAGTCCGACCACCCCGACGCCGTGAGCGATCGCCTCGGTTGCTCGCCGCACCGATTCGATGTCGCTGCGGCCCAACGTCACCGGAGGCAGCGCGCACGCCGAGTCGCCGGAATGGATGCCGGCCTCCTCGATGTGTTCCATGATGCCGCCGATGTAGACCTCGGTGCCGTCGCACAGCGCGTCGACGTCGATCTCGATGGCGTCCTCGAGAAACCGGTCCACCAGCACCGGGTGCTCCGGCGACAACTGGGTGGCCCTGGTGATGTAGCCCTCCAGCGTCTGCTCGTCGTACACGATCTCCATACCGCGCCCGCCCAGCACGTAGGACGGCCGCACCAGCACCGGATAGCCGATGTCGGCGGCGATCCGACGGGCCTGGTCGAACGTGGTGGCCAGGCCGAACCTCGGCGCGGGCAGCCCGGCGGTGGTGAGCATTTCACCGAACGCCCCGCGGTCCTCGGCCAGGTCGATGGCTTTCGGGCTGGTGCCCACGATTGGCACGCCAGCCTGTTCGAGCCGTTCGGCCAGGCCCAGCGGCGTCTGCCCGCCGAGTTGCACGATCACCCCGGCCACGCCGGGGCCGCCCGCACCGGAGGCCGATTCGGCGTAGTAGACCTCGAGGACGTCCTCGAACGTCAACGGCTCGAAGTACAACCGGTCGGCGGTGTCGTAGTCGGTCGACACCGTCTCGGGGTTGCAGTTGACCATCACCGTCTCGAAACCGGCGTCGCTCAGCGTGGTGGCGGCGTGCACACAGCTGTAGTCGAACTCGATGCCCTGACCGATGCGGTTCGGCCCCGAACCCAGGATCAACACCTTGGGTTTGTCGGCCTGCGGGGCCACTTCCGACTCGGCGGCCGGGTCGAGTTCGTAGCTGCTGTAGTGGTATGGCGTCTTGGCTTCGAATTCCGCGGCGCAGGTGTCGACGGTCTTGAACACCGGATGGATACCCAGGCGCCGGCGCAGCGCCCGCACCCCCACCTCACCGGCGAGTTCGGGACGCAGCGCGGCGATCTGGCGGTCGGACAGTCCGTGATTCTTGGCCCAGCGCAGCAGCGCACCGTCGAGCACCGGCGCCTCGAGGAGTTCGGTGCGCAGCGCCACCAGGCCGGCGATCTGCTCGACGAACCAGGGGTCGACTCCGGACGCCTCCGCGACCTGTTCGACCGACGCCCCCAGCCGTAGCGCGAATTCGATGTCGTAGAGCCGTCCGTCGGTCGGGGTGCGCAGGTTCTCCAGCATCTCCTCGACGGTGGCGACCGGGTCAGGCGCGGTCCAGAAGCCGGCGCGGCCGGTCTCCAGCGAGCGCATCACCTTGCCGAGTGCCTCGATGAAGTTGCGCCCCATCGACATCGCCTCGCCGACCGACTTCATCGTGGTGGTCAGCGTGGCGTCGGCGCCGGGGAACTTCTCGAACGCGAAGCGCGGCGCCTTGACGACGACGTAGTCCAGCGTCGGCTCGAAGCAGGCCGGGGTCTGCTTGGTGATGTCGTTGAGGATCTCGTCGAGGGTGTAGCCGATCGCCAACTTCGCCGCGATCTTCGCGATCGGGAAGCCGGTGGCCTTCGACGCCAGGGCACTCGACCGCGACACTCGCGGGTTCATCTCGATGACGATGAGTCGGCCGTCATTCGGGTTCACCGCGAACTGGATGTTGCACCCGCCGGTGGCGACACCGACCTCACGCAGGATTGCGATGCCGAGGTCGCGCATGGTCTGGTACTCCCGGTCGGTCAGCGTCATCGCCGGGGCGACGGTCACCGAGTCGCCGGTGTGCACACCCATCGGGTCCAAGTTCTCGATCGAACACACCACCACCACGTTGTCGTGGCGGTCGCGCATCAGCTCGAGCTCGTACTCCTTCCAGCCGAAGATCGACTCCTCGATCAGCACATTGGCCGACGGTGACGACGCAAGTCCGTGCCCGGCCATCCGCTCGACGTCTCCGGCCGAGTAGGCCATGCCGGAGCCGAGGCCGCCCATCGTGAACGACGGCCGCACGACGACGGGCAGGCCGAGCTCCTCGACGGTCTCGCGGACCTCCTCCATCGTGAAACACACCCGGCTTTGGGCTGATTCGCCGCCGACCTTGGCGACGATGTCCTTGAACCGCTGCCGGTCCTCGCCGCGCTGGATGGCCTCGAAGTCGGCGCCGATCAACTCGAGGTCGTAGCGCTCGAGCACGCCGTTCTCCGACAGGGCGACCGCGGTGTTGAGTGCGGTCTGCCCGCCGAGGGTGGCCAGCAGCGCGTCGATCTTGTTGCCGCGCTCGGCCTGCTGGGCGATCACCCGCTCGACGAAGGCCGGCGTGATCGGTTCGACATAGGTGAAGTCGGCATACTCCGGGTCGGTCATGATCGTCGCCGGGTTGGAGTTGATCAGTGTCACCGTGAGGCCTTCGGCACGCAGCACGCGGCACGCCTGGGTGCCGGAGTAGTCGAATTCGGCGGCCTGTCCGATGAGGATGGGTCCGGAACCGATCACCAGGACGTGGCGCAGATCTGTCCGACGTGGCATTACTTCTCCTCTGCCATTTGGTCGATGAACTGGTCGAACAGATAGTTCGCATCGTGCGGGCCCGCCGCCGCCTCCGGGTGGTATTGCACCGAGAACGCCCGCCCGTTGACCAGTTTGACGCCTTCCACGACCCCGTCGTTGGCGCAGGTGTGGCTCACGATCGCCTCGCCGAACGGGGTGTCGAAGCGCTCACCCGCTTCGCCTTCGAGGGCGAACCCGTGGTTTTGCGCGGTGATCGCGACGCGACCGGTGGCGTGGTCCATCACCGGCACATTGATGCCGCGGTGCCCGAACACCATCTTGTAGGTGCCGCGGCCGAGCGCCCGGCCGAGGATCTGGTTGCCGAAGCAGATGCCGAACAGCGGGATCCCGGCGCCGAGCACGCCGCGGGTGACCTCTACGACGTGATCGGCGGTGGCCGGGTCGCCCGGCCCATTGGACAGGAACACCCCGTCGGGCTTCAGATCGGCGATCTGTTCGAACGTGGCGCCGGCGGGCAAGACATGGCTGCGGATGCCGCGCCGCGCGAAGTTCCGCGGGGTGTTGGTCTTGATGCCGAGGTCGATCGCCGCGACATTGAACCGATGCGTCCCCTCGGGTTCTACGATGTAGACCTCGTGGGTGCTGACCCTCCCGGCCAGGCTCGCGCCGAGCATGGCCGGTTGGCTGCGGACCCGCTCGAGCAGTTCCGAAACGGGTGCGGCAGCCTCCTCACCACTGAAGATGCCCGCCTTCATCGCGCCGCGGGTGCGCAGGTGGCGCACCAGGGCACGGGTGTCGATACCGGCGATGCCGACGACGCCCTGGCGGACCAGTTCGTCGTCGAGGGTGCTGGTGGCGCGCCAGCTCGAGGCGCGCGGCGACGGGTCCCGCACGGCGTAGCCGGCGACCCAGATCCTGTGGTCGCGGCTCTCGGTGTCCTCGTGGTTCCAGCCCGTGTTGCCGATTTGCGGTGCGGTCGCGACCACGATCTGCCCGTAGTAGCTCGGATCGGTGAGCGTCTCCTGATATCCCGACATCCCGGTCGAGAACACCGCCTCCCCGAGCGTCTGCCCGACGGCGCCGTAGGGCGCCCCGGTGAAGACCCGCCCGTCCTCCAGGACGAGAAGGGCCATGCGCGTATCGATGCCCGATCCACTTCGCTTCTCGCTGCCACTCACGCTACTTCCTCCAGCCAGCGGTCGTACTTGGTGCGGTCGTCGCCGCGGAATCCGGTGTCGATCTCGGTGCCCGACGGCAGCCGCCATCTGATGGCCAGGATGCCCTCATGGGTGAGGGCTTTGCCAACCATGCCGCGCTCGGCGCGGATCGCGGTCACCGACTCCGCGGGGATCCAGATCGAGTGAGCTCCGCTGCGCTGCACCATGATTCCCTCCGGGAACCGGGTCAGGACCGCCTTCGTGCGGTACCCGAGATCACCCACCACGACCCGGTCGTGCCAGTGCGGCGCCAGCGTGCAGCCGACGTAGAGCCCCTTCATCGGCGGGATGATGGTTTGACTCACCGTGTCAGGCAGCGGCGGGAGCTTGCCGATCAACTCCACCTGCCGCTGGGCACGCCTGCGCCAGCCGCGCATCATGGCCCGGATCAGCAGTCCGATCGCCACGACGATCACCACCGCCAGGACAAGCGAGGTGACCAGCGTTCCGGTGTTCACTGTGCCGACCCCCCGGTCGCTTCGCTCCTGCCCACCGGTGCCGGGCTCTTCCCGTCGCGGGCGGTGACCCTGCCGCGCAACATGGTCAGCGTGACAGCGGCGGGCAGCGCCATCGACTCGTACGGTGTGTTGTCGGAGCGGCTGGCCATTGCGGCGCCCGAGACCGTCCAGGTGGCGTCGGGGTCGACGACGGTCAGGTTGGCCGGCTCGCCGACCTCCAGTGGCCGGCCGTGATCGGGTAGCCCGACGATGCCGGCCGGCGCCTCGCTCATCACCCGCGCCACGTCGCGCCAGGTCAGCAGGCCGGGCTCGACCATGGTCCGCACCACCACCGACAGCGCAGTCTGCAGTCCCAGCATCCCGGGCCGGGCGGCGGCGAACTCGCACATCTTCTCGTGGTCGGCGTGCGGCGCATGGTCGGTTGCCACACAGTCGATGACGCCGTCGGCCAGGGCCTGGCGCAGCGCCTCGGCGTCACCGGCCTCACGCAGCGGCGGGTTGACCCGGTTGCGGCCGTCGTAGGTCGCCAGGCGGCTGTCGTCGAGCAGCAGATGGTGCGGTGTGACCTCGGCGGTGATCTTGATCCCGCGCTCCTTGGCCCACCTCACCAGTTCGACGGTGCCCGCGGCGGAGGCATGGCAGATGTGGACACGGGCACCGGCGTCACGCGCCAGCAGAGCGTCCCGGATGACGATCGACTCCTCGGCCGCCCGTGGCCAGCCGGTGAGGCCGAGCCGGGCCGCGTTGGGCCCCTCGTGGGCGACGGCGCCGACGGTGAGGCGAGGTTCCTCGGCGTGCTGGGCGATCAACACGCCCAGGCCGGAGGCATACTCCAGTGCGCGCCGCATGACCAGCGGGTCGTCCACGCAGACACCGTCGTCGGAGAACATCCGCACCTGCGCCACACCGGCGGCCATCATGCCCATCTCGGTGAGCTGTTTGCCTTGCAGCCCCATCGTGACGGCGCCGACCGGGTGCACGTCGACCAGCCCCACCTGCTGTCCCCGGTGCCACACGTGATCGGTGACGACCGGGCTGTCGGCGACCGGCGTGGTGTTGGCCATCGCGAAGACCGCCGTGTAGCCGCCGAGAGCCGCTGCAGCCGAACCGGTTTCGATGTCCTCGGCGTATTCGCGGCCGGGCTCCCGCAGATGGGTGTGCAGGTCGACGAATCCGGGCAGCAAGATCTGGCCGCGTGCGTCGAAGGCCTCGGCGTTCTCCCGAACGCGCAGGCTCACACCGATGTCGGCGACCTGACCGTCCTCGACGAGCACGTCGACGGGTTCACCCTCCCCGTAGAGACGCACACCTCGGATCACGACCGGCGGGCAGGAGCGCAGCGACCCGGGATTGTACGAAGTCATGCGCTGATCGCCTCCTGTTGCGCACCGACGAGCAGATGGAAGAGCACCGCCATCCGGACGTGCACACCGTTGGACACCTGCTGCAGTACCGCGGACTGCGGGGAGTCCGCCACCGAGGAGGAGATCTCCATACCGCGCAACATCGGCCCCGGGTGCAGCACCACCGCCGAATCCGACAGCAGCGCCTGACGCTTGTCCGACAGGCCGTAGCGCACCGAGTACTCGCGCGCCGACGGGAAGAACCCGCCGTTCATCCGCTCGGCCTGTACCCGCAGCAGCAGCACGGCGTCGGCCGCGGGCAGTTCGGCGTCCAGCTCGTGCGAGACCGTGACCGGCCACTGGTGCACGCCGACGGGCAGCAATGTCGGCGGCGCCACCAACACCACCTCCGCACCGAGGGTGTGCAGCAACAGCACGTTGGAGCGGGCGACGCGGCTGTGCAGCACGTCACCGACGATCACCACCCGCCTGCCCTCGATGCCGCCGAGCCGCTGCCGCAGGGTCAGTGCGTCGAGCAGGGCCTGGGTGGGGTGCTCGTGGGTGCCGTCGCCGGCGTTGATCACCGACGGTCCGCCGTCGGCGGAAGCGGTCCACTGAGCGAGCTGCTGGGCGGTACCCGACGCGGGATGCCGGATGATCAGCGCGTCGGCTCCCGCGGCCCGCAGGGTCAGCGCGGTGTCCCGCAGCGACTCACCCTTGGCGACAGACGAACCGGATGCGCTGACGTTGATCACGTCGGCACTCATCCACTTGCCCGCCACCTCGAACGACACCCGGGTGCGCGTCGAGTTCTCGTAGAACATCGTGATCACGGTCCGCCCGCGCAGCGTCGGGAGCTTCTTGACCTCGCGCCCGAGTAGTGCCTGGCTGAACCGGTCGGCGTCGTCGAGGATCGCGGTTGCCTCGTCGCGGTTCAGATCGTCGGCGGTCAACAGGTGCCTGGTCACTAGCGTTTCGGCCCTCCGTGGGATGCGATCCAGACGCCGTCGGCGTCGTCGGTTTCGGCCAGGCGCACCTTGACGTTCTCACTGCGCGACGTGGGCACGTTCTTGCCGACGTAGTCGGCCCGCAGCGGCAGTTCCCGGTGGCCGCGGTCGACGAGCACCGCGAGTTGTACGACGTTCGGGCGGCCGATGTCGCGCAGCGCATCCAGGGCGGCGCGTACCGAACGCCCGGTGTAGAGCACGTCGTCGACCAGGATCACCAGCGCGTTGTCGATACCGCCCGCCGGGATCGAGGTGTCCTCCAGCGGCCGCGGCGGCTTGATGTCCAGATCGTCGCGGTAGAGCGTGATGTCGAGTCCGCCGTGCGGAACCGTCACGCCGGAGAACGTCTTGATCTTCTCGGCCAACCGGGCCGCGAGGGTGACCCCACGGGTGGGTATGCCGAGCAACACCACCCGCGGTGCGTCGGGGCCGTCGACGGCCGTCTTCTCGATGATCTGGTGCGCCATACGGGAAATGGTCCGAGCCACGTCCGCCGCGGTCATCAATTCCCGGTCGGGGTTGTCAGGACTGCCCACGCGCGATCCAGACCTCCTTCTCCGCCTCACCGGACGGATCGTTAAAGGATGTCAAACTCGGGGAAGCCTACCACCGCAGCGGCATCCTCTCCGTCGTGGCTAGCCTGGGCAGCGTGAATCTCGACGGCAACCAAGCGTCCATCCGAGAGGCGATCGACGCCGGGCTGCTCTCCGGCGCCGTCACGCTCGTGTGGCAGGCCGGGCGCGTGGTGCAGGTGAACGAACTCGGTCACCGCGACATCGGCGCCCGCCTGCCGATGCAGCGTGACACGATATTCCGCATCGCGTCGATGACGAAGCCCGTCACCGTGGCGGCAGCCATGACCCTGCTCGAGAACGGCCGCTTCGCGCTCGGCGATCCGGTCACCACCTGGCTTCCGGAACTCGCGGACATGCGGGTACTCGATGACCCGGGCGGGCCACTGGACCGCACCCACCCCGCCCGCAGGGCGATCACCGTCGAGGATCTGATGACCCACCGCAGTGGGCTGGCCTACTTCTTCTCCGTCGGCGGGCCGCTGGCGCGCGCCTACGGCCGGATCTCGGCCAAGCAGAGCCCGGATGCGTGGCTGGCGGAGATCGGCGCACTGCCGCTGGAGCACCAGCCCGGCGACCGGTTGACCTACAGCAACGCCACCGACGTGCTCGGCATCATGCTGGAACGCATCGAGGGCAGATCGCTGCAGGAGGTGCTCACCGAGCGCATCCTCGGGCCGCTGGGTATGTCGGACACCGCATTCTTCGTGGCGCCGCACAACCGCGGGCGGGTCGCGACGATGTACAAAATCGCCGCCGACGACACGCTCAGCCACGATGCGATGGGGCCGCCGACCACGACGACGCCGCCGTTCTGCATGGGTGGGGCGAACCTGTTCTCCACCGCCGACGACTATCTGAGGTTCGCCAGGATGCTGCTGGCGGGCGGCGAGGCGGACGGGGTGCGGGTCCTCTCGGAGCAATCCGTGCGGTCCATGCGCACCGATCGGCTGACCGTCGATCAGAAGAAGCATCCGTTCCTCGGAATGCCGTTCTGGCTCGGGCGGGGTTTCGGGTTGAACCTGTCGGTGGTCACCGACCCCGCCAAATCGCGTCAGCTGTTCGGGCCAGGCGGTCTGGGCACGTTCAGCTGGCCCGGCGCCTACGGCACGTGGTGGCAGGCCGATCCGAGCGCCGAGCTGATCCTGATCTACCTCATCCAGAACCTGCCCAACTTCGGTGCCGACGCCGCAGCGGCGGTCACAGGCAACACCTCGTTGATGAAACTTCAGTCGGTGCAACCGAAGTTCGTCCGACGCACCTACTCCGCTCTCGGCATTTGACGGCCGGTCGGCACCGGCGCGGTTGGCCTGTCGCCATGTCCACTGCGACCGTCCTCGTGAACGGCGCCGGGATCGCCGGTCTGGCGCTCGCGATCTGGTTGACCCGCAGCCGCTCGTCGGACAACCGGATGCCGTCGTCGAGCAAGTCGTGTCGGCACGCCACAGGATCAGCCGCCGGCCACCGGCGAGCACGACCTCCTAGCCCTCCGACGGACCCTGCGCCGATCCGCGCACCGCCTGCGAGGCGGCCCGGATCTGAGGTGTCACGAGCATGACCTGGCCGAGCACACCGTTGACGAAACCGGGTGAGTCGTCGGTCGACAACTGCTTGGCCAGCTCGACCGCCTCGTCGACCGCGACGGGTTCGGGGACGTCCTGGGCGTGCAGCAATTCCCAGACCGCGACCCGCAGGATCGCGCGGTCGACCGCGGGTAGCCGGTCGAGCGTCCAGCCGTGCAGGTGCGCCGAGATCAGGTCGTCGATGTGGGCGCGGTGGTCGGTCACCCCGCGCGCGACGGTGACCGTGTACGGGTTCAGCGCGGTCACGTCGGGTTGTGTACCCGCCAGTTTGTTGCGCGAGGCCGCGACCTCGGCGGGGGTCAACCCTCGCGCCTCGGCCTCGAAGAGCAGATCGACGGCGCGCTTGCGCGCCTGGTGGCGGCCCCGGTCCGGTTTGCGGTCAGACATGGCGGGCAGGCACGGCCGGGCGCCGGTCAGGCATTGACGCGGCCGAGGTAGCTGCCGTCCCGCGAATCGATCTTGAGCTTGTCGCCGGTGTTGATGAACAGCGGCACCTGGATCTCGGCCCCGGTCTCCACCGTCGCCGGTTTGGTGCCGGCGCTGGACCGGTCGCCCTGCAGACCGGGCTCGGTGTGGGTGACGACGAGTTCGACAGTCACCGGCAGTTCCAGGTACAGCGGGACGCCGTCGTGGAACGCGATCTGCACGGGCATGCTCTCGAGCAGAAAGCCCGCGGCGCGGCCGACGAGCATTTCCGGCAGCGGGTGCTGCTCGTAGTCTTCGGAGTCCATGAAGACGAAATCCGAACCGTCGCGGTACAGGTACGTCGCGTCGCGCCGGTCGACGGTGGCGGTCTCCACCTTCACCCCGGCGTTGTAGGTCTTGTCGACGACCTTGCCGGACACCACGTTCTTGAGCTTGGTGCGCACGAAGGCCGGGCCCTTGCCGGGCTTGACGTGCTGGAACTCGACGATCTGCCATAGTTGGCCGTCGATCTGCAGGACAAGCCCGTTCTTGAAGTCGGCGGTCGATGCCACGGTCGTACTACTCCTAGTTCTCTGTTCAGAGGATGGCCAGTTCCTTGGGGAACCGGGTCAGCAAGTCGGGGGCGTCTGATGCTGTGCCCCGGTCGAAGCCGACCACCAGCGTGTCCTCGATGCGGACACCGCCCTGGTCGGGCAGATAGACACCGGGCTCCACGGTGACCACGGAGCCAGCAAGCAGTGTACCGGCGGCGGCCGCGTTGATTCCCGGCGCTTCGTGGATCTGCAGTCCAACACCGTGCCCGAGGCCGTGGCCGAAGTGTTCGGCGTAACCGGCGTCGGCGATCACCTGCCGCGATGCCGCGTCCACCTCGGACAGCGTGACGCCCGCCGCGAGCGCGTCGGTTCCGGCCCGTTGCGCGGTGGCGACCACGTCGTAGATGTCGCGCTGCCAGTCCTCGGCACGGCCCAGTACGAACGTGCGGGTCATATCCGAGTGGTAGCCGCTCACCAGCGCACCGAAGTCGATCTTGACGAAGTCGCCGGTGGCCAGTACCGCGTCGGTGGGCCGGTGGTGCGGGATCGCCGAGTTGGGCCCGGCGGCGACGATCGTCTCGAAAGACGGGCCGTCGGCGCCGTGGTCGAGCATCAGTGCCTCCAGATCACGTCGCACCTGCTTCTCGGTCCGGCCAGGGCGCAGGCCGCCGGCTGCGATCAGATCTTCGAGCGCGGCGTCCGCGGCCTCGCATGCCAGCCGCAGCAGCGCGACCTCGCCGGCGTCCTTCACTTCGCGCAGCGCCTCGACGATCCCGGCGGCGCGGACCAGGTCGACGTCGCCGGCCGCCTTGACCAGGCTGCGGTGTCCGTCGACGGTCACCACGTGGCTCTCGAAGCCGAGGCGGCGCAGGCCGTCGGCGGCGGCGCGTCCGGCCAGGTGCGGCGCGCACGCCCGCTCGATGACGACCTCGGCGTCGGGTGACTGTTTGGCGGCCTGCGTGCGGTATCGGCCATCGGTGGCCAGGATCGGGGTGGTGTCGGACACGCGGACGAGCAGCGCGGCGTTCGAACCGGTGAATCCCGACAGGTATCGCACGTTGACCAGATCGGTGACCAGCATCGCATCGAGTTCGGCGGCAGCCAGCCGTTCGCGCAACCGGTCTCTACGCTGGGAAAGAGTCACAGCCGCTGACGGTACTCGCTACGCTGTTGCGCCATGAGCAAGTGGTTACTGCGCGGACTGGTGTTCGCGGCCCTGATGGTGATCGTCCGATTGCTGCAGGGAGCGATGATCAACGCGTGGGAGACCAGGGCGGCGACGATCAGCCTGGTCCTCGTGTCGATGTACGCGCTCGCGGCGCTCGCGTGGGGGATCATCGACGGCCGTCGGGACGCGCGACGCAACCCCGATCCGGAACGCCGCGCGGATCTGGCGATGACGTGGCTGCTGACCGGTCTGTTCGCCGGCATCGTGAGCGGGTTCGTCGCGTGGCTGATCAGCATGTTCTACGAGGACGTCTACGTCGAGGGGCCGCTCAACGAGCTCACCACGGTGGCGGCGTTCACCGCGTTGTTGACGTTCGTTCTCGCGATCCTCGGGGTGACGGTGGGGCGCTGGCTCGTCGACCGCAAAGCGCCCGACGTGCCGCGCCGCCGCGCTGGTGAGGACGACCGCGCCGACACCGACGTCTTCGCCGCGGTGCGCCCGGGCGGACACGGTGATCCGACGGCGCAACACAACACTCCGATGACCTCTCAGGGCGGCGGAACCGAGCCGGCGACACCGCCGGAGAACCGTCTCTGAGCGCTGGCAAGGTAGCGTAACGCCAGCAGGTAGCCCTGCACGCCCAGGCCGACGATCACCCCCGTGGCGACCGCGCTCAGGTATGAGTAGTGCCGGAACTCCTCTCGGCGGTGCACATTCGACATGTGCACCTCGATCAACGGTGCGCCCAGTTCGGCGCACGCATCGCGGAGCGCGATCGACGTATGGGTCAGGGCCCCCGCGTTGAGCACGACCGGTTCGCCGGCGTCGGCGGCCGCGTGGATCCAGCCGATCAGTTCGGCTTCGCTGTCGCTCTGCCGTACCGAGACACTCAGCCCCAGACCGGCGGCCTCCTGCTCGATCATCGACACCAGATCAGCATGGGTGGTGTTGCCGTAGACGGCGGGTTCACGGCGTCCCAGCCGGCCCAGGTTCGGCCCGTTGATCACGTTGACGGTCGACGTGGCGCTCACCGCGTCGCTCCCACCACCGAGTAGGCCGCGGTGAGCAGGGACGGGTCTGGGCCCTCGAGCCGACCCGGTTTGGCGAGCCCGTCGAGCACCACGAACCGCAGCATCCCGGAGCGGGTCTTCTTGTCGCCCACCATGTACTCCAGTAGTTGCGGCAGCGCGTCGGGGTCATAGCAGACCGGGAGTCCCAGCGCTTCGAGGACCGACCGGTGCCGGTCGGCGGTCTGGTCGTCCAGACGGCCAGCGAGACGGCCGAGTTCGGCGGCGAACACCAGGCCGACGGACACCGCCGCGCCGTGGCGCCACTGGTAGCGCTCGCGGCGCTCGATCGCGTGGGCCAGGGTGTGCCCGTAGTTGAGGATCTCCCGCAGCGCCGATTCCTTCTCGTCGGCCGCGACCACTTCCGCCTTGACCGCTACCGATCGCCGGATGAGTTCCGCCAGGACGTCTTTCGACGGATCGAGGGCAGCTTCGGGATCGGCTTCGATGAGATCGAGGATGTGCGGGTCCGCGATGAACCCGGCTTTGACGATCTCGGCCATGCCGGCGACGATCTCGTTGCGGGGCAAGGTCTGCAGCGTCGCGAGGTCGATCAGCACGGCGGCGGGCTGGTGGAAGGCGCCGACCAGGTTCTTTCCGGCATCGGTGTTGATGCCGGTCTTGCCGCCGACCGCGGCGTCGACCATGCCGAGCAGTGTGGTCGGGACGTGGACGATGTCGATTCCGCGCAACCAGGTCGCCGCGGCGAATCCGGCCACGTCGGTGGCCGCTCCCCCGCCGAGGCTGACAATTGCGTCCTTACGCCCCACCCCGATCCGGCCGAGCACCTCCCAGATGAATCCCACCACCGGCAGCTCCTTGCCGGCTTCGGCGTCCGGGATCTCGATGCGGTGAGCATCGATTCCCGCATCCGCCAAGTGCCTTCGAACGGCTTCAGCAGTCACCGCGAGCGTCGGCTGATGCAGGATCGCCACCTTGTGCCTGCCCTCGAGCAGGCGGCCGAGGTCACCGAGCAGGCCGGTGCCGATGGTCACCGGGTACGGCGGGTCGACCAGCACGTCGACGGTGACCGGCGCTGTCACGTGTTCTTCTCCAAGGTCGTGTTCTTCTCCAACGTCGTTTTCTTCTCCAACGTCGTTGCCCTGTCCGGGTCCGGTGTCCGCTCCACGCGGCAGGCGGCCATCATCGCCGGCGTCGGTGGGGCGTCGGATTGCTGCTGTTCCTTCGTGGCGTCCCTGCGCCACGGTGGGCGACGACGGCGACGTGGCCGGTTCTGCACGGCAGTCGCGGATTTGTTCGCCGGCGGGTGTGCGGACGACTTCTCCAGCCGGGCGACGATGTGGCGGACCACCGCCCCGGGGTTACGGCGGTTCGTGTTCACCCGCATGGTGGCCACCCGCCGGTACAGCGGGACACGCGCGTCCAGCAGAGCCTGGTACTTCTCGGCGCGGTCGGGTCCGGCCAGCAGCGGCCGCACGGTGCTGCCGCCGGTGCGGCGCACACCTTCGGCGGCGCTAATCTCGAGGTAGATCACCGTGTGCCCGGCCAGCGCGTCACGCACACCGGGGGTGGTGACGGCCCCGCCGCCGAGCGAGAGCACCCCATCGTGGGTCTGCAGCGCCGAGCGGACGACCTCTTCCTCGATGCGACGGAACTCCTGCTCACCGTCGGTGCCGAAGATGTCGGCGATCGTGCGTCCCGTGACGCCCTCGATGGCGGCGTCGGTGTCGAGCAGCGTCAGCCCCAGCGCCTTGGCGAGGCGACGGCCGATGGTCGACTTACCCGAACCGGGCAGGCCGACCAGTACCGCCCGCGGCGCCATCAGCCCGACGCCTGCGCCGGCTGCGCGGTGGCCGGTTGGCGTGCGGCGACGGCCCGCAGGTAGGACTCCACGTTGGTCCTGGTCTCGGTCAGCGAGTCGCCCCCGAATTTGCGCAGGGCTGCCCGCGCGACGACGAGCGCCACCATCGTCTCGACGACGACCCCCGCGGCGGGAACCGCGCAGACGTCGGAGCGCTGGTGGATGGCGACGGCTTCCTCGCCGGTCGACATGTCCACGGTCGCCAGTGCGCGCGGAACCGTCGAGATGGGTTTCATGGCAGCGCGGACCCGGAGCGGTTGACCGTTGGTCATACCGCCCTCCAGCCCGCCGGCCCGGTTGGTCCACCGTTCGATGCCGTCGGGCCCCGGGTGGATCTCGTCGTGCGCGACGCTGCCGCGCCGCCGTGCGGTTTCGAAGCCGTCGCCGATCTCGACGCCCTTGATGGCCTGAATGCCCATCACCGCCGCGGCCAGCTGACTGTCGAGGCGGTCGTCCCCGCTGGTGAACGATCCCAGGCCGACCGGCAGCCCGGACACCACGACTTCGACGACACCGCCGAGCGTGTCACCGTCGCGTTTGGCCGCTTCGATCTCGGCGATCATCGACTTCTCGGCCGCCTCGTCGAAGGCCCGCACCGGGCTGTCATCGATCGCCGCCAGATCGGCCGGTGCCGGCGGCGGACCGACGTAGGGAGTCGACGCCCCGATGGAGATGACGTGGGAGACCACCTCGACGCCGAGCACCTGGCGCAGGAAGGCGCGCGCGACGGTGCCCGCGGCGACGCGTGCGGCAGTTTCGCGGGCACTGGCCCGCTCGAGCACCGGTCGGGCGTCGTCGAACCCGTACTTGAGCATGCCGGCGTAGTCGGCGTGGCCGGGCCGCGGCCGTGTCAGCGGGGCGTTGCGGGCGGTCTCGACGAGTTCGGCGGGGTCGACGGGGTCGGCGGCCATCACCATCTCCCACTTGGGCCACTCCGTGTTGCCGATCTGGATCGCGATCGGACCGCCGAGCGTGACGCCGTGCCGGACACCACCAAGCATCGTGATCTCGTCCTGCTCGAACTTCATGCGCGCACCGCGGCCGTAGCCGAGCCGGCGGCGCTTCAGCTGAGCGCCGATGTCCTCGGTCGTCACCGAGACGCCCGCGACCATGCCCTCGAGCACAGCCACGAGCGCGCGGCCATGGGATTCACCGGCAGTGGTCCAACGCAACACGGGTCCCATCTTCCCATGGCGCGTCGGGCGCGGCTAAATCCGCCAACCCGTGGCGTGACTCTGAATTCCACCATGACGGCGCCGGTGCGGTGGACGCCGTCGGCGCACGTATGACAACGGGCAGTCGGCGCTCATATCAGCACCACGGCGACAGCGGCCGCACTGGCCGCACACATCGACGGCCCGTGCGGCACTGGGCGCTCTCGCCGCGCGACTGACACCAGCGCCCACAGCGCGGTGAGCATCGGCGCGGTGAACGCGGCGAGCAGCCACACGTCGATCCCGAAGGCGCCGGTCAATCCGCCGACCCCGAGCGCGAGTTTCGCGTCCCCGGCCCCCATCGCCGCAGGCGCCAGCAGATGCGTGACGGCGTAGATCGCGAACAGTGCGGCGGCGCCGAGAGCGGCGGGCGCCCCCAGGCCGGCGACTGCCGCGCCGATCAGCATCATCGCGGCGCCGGGCAGGGTCAGCCAGTTCGGCAGCCGCCGCCAGCGGATGTCGTAGAGGGTCAACGCCGAGAGCCACACCACCACGACGACCGCCGCCACGAATCGAGGCTAAGCGCTCTGCAGTGCCGCCCTCATCACCTCTTTCGGGGCCGGCCGGCCGGTGAACTGTTCGACCTGCGCGACCGCCTGGTGCAGCAGCATGTCCAGTCCGCTGACCACCCGGCCGCCCGCGGCATGCACCGCCGCTGCCAACGGCGTCGGCCACGGATCGTAGACGGCGTCGAGCAGTACCGGGGTGCGGGCCAGCGCCCCCGCGTATCGCTCGGCCACGTCAGCGGGGACGGTGCTGACGACCGCACCACAGGCTGCCGCAAGGTCAGCCAGGGCGGGGGCGCCCAGGTCGCACCACTGCGCACCGACACCGACACGGTGCGCGAGGTCGACCAACGGCGCCGCCCTGTCCGGGTTGCGGGCGGCGATCGTGAGGTGGGCGGCACCGAGCGCGGCCAGCGCCACCACGGCGGCCGGGGCCGTCCCGCCCGAGCCGACCACGATCGCCGGTCCGTCGACCGCGCCGAGCGCGCCGGAGACACCGTCGACATCGGTGTTGTCGGCCCGCCACCCGTTGGGTGTGCGCACCAGGGTGTTGGCCGACCCGACCAACTCAGCGCGGTCGGTGCGTTCGTCGGCGACATGCAGTGCGGCGAACTTGCCCGGCATCGTCACCGAGACCCCGACCCACTCCGGGCCGAACCCGCCGACGAGCCCGGGAAGTTGGTCGGCGGTGCACTCGATGCGCTCGTAGGTCCAGTCGGTAAGGCCCAACGCGCGGTACGCCGCCAGGTGCAGTTGCGGTGAGCGCGAGTGGGCGATCGGTGACCCGAGGACGGCGGCCTTACGCCTACCTGGCACTGTCGAGGACACCGTTGCGCTGCGCCAGTTCGATGTTGGTCAGGTGCTCGTTGTAATCCCGGGTGAACAGGGTGGTGCCCTGCAGGTCGATGGTGACGAAGTAGAGCCAGTCCCCCTCCGCGGGCTGCTCGGCCGCCAGAAGCGCCGGCTTGCTCGGCGAACAGATCGGGGTGGCGGGCAGCCCGGGCTGCACATAGGTGTTCCACGGGGTCAGCTGGCCGCGGTCGCCGTCTGTGGTGGCGACCTCGATGCGGTCCAAGGGATAGTTCACCGTGGAGTCGAACTCGAGGGTGCGGTTCTCGGCCAACCGGTTGTAGATCACGCGGGCGACCTTTGCAAAGTCCTCCGGCTTGGACTCGCGCTGCACCAGTGAGGCCACTGTGAGGACCTGATACGGCGAGAGGTTCATCGCGGTGGCGGTTTCGAGTAGGCCGCTGTGCGCGTACTGGCTGGCGCTCGACCGGATCAGCGTCGCGAGGGTCTCCTGCGGCGCGGCCGACGGATCGATGTTCCAGCTGCCCGGCGCGATCAAGCCCTCGAGGCGGCGATGGTCGGCGCCCATCGCGGCGACGGGTTGCACCGCCCATTCGGGGACGCCCAGCACCGAGGGCGCCGCCGTCTCCGCGACCCGCTTGAGCTCTTCCACCGGCACACACTGTTGTTGGCCGTCGAGGTTCACGCAGGTGGCTTTCGAGATGAGCGTGAAGATGCCCTCGGTGACGGCGTTGGTCTTGACGTCGGACACGTCGTCGAGCTGGCGGCCCTCGGGAATCACCAGCTTGCCGACGCGGCTCTGCGGGTCGGTGAGCCGTTCGACGGCGTTGGCAGCAGGGATCTCGGTACGGACCTTGTAGAAGCCGGGCTGGATTGCCGTCATCCCGGAGTTGCGCTCCGCGGCGTCGACGAACGCCTTGACCGTCGCCACGACGTTGTTGTCGTGCAACGTCTGGCCGATCGCCGTCGTCGAGTCGCCGTCGTGCACCTGGATCACCACGTCGTTGAGACCCTCGCCGGCGAAGTCGTTGCCGCTAGCGCCGAACATCTTGTGCCACAGCGTGGAACCCAGGAACACCACGCCGATCACGACGACGACCAGCAGCGCGAGAGACACCGCCCCGGCCATCCGGCGCTTCCTGCGACTGCGCTCCAGACGCATCCGCTCCGAGCGGCTCATGCCGCGCCGTGGTGGTCCCACCGCCACGGGTTCCGCACGCTCGTGACGCCAGTGCTCAGCCATGCCCGCCCTCTCCGGGCGCGGCCAGTGCCGCGCGCCGCTGGTCCAGCCAGCTCTGCAAGATGCCCACCGCCGCAACCTGGTCGATCATCGCCCGCTGCCCTTTGGCGCGGACACCGGCCTCGCGCAGCGAACGCTGCGCGGAAACGGTGGTGAGCCGTTCGTCTGCCATGCGTACCGGGACCGGTGCGATCCGCCGGGCCAGCGCCGCGGCGACCTCGATGGCGTCGTGCGCGGCCGGTCCGGTCCGGTCGGCCAGCGTCCTCGGCAACCCCACGACGACCTCGACGGCCTGCAGTTCGGTCGCCAGTTGTGCCAGCCGGCGAATGTGGCGATCCGATCGGTCCCGGCGCACGGTCTCCACCGGGGTGGCCAGCAGACCGTCCGGGTCACTGGCGGCGACGCCGATCCGTACGCTACCGACGTCGATTCCGATTCGCCGTCCGCGGCCCGGGTCGCCCTCTCCCGGGCGGTCGGGGAGGCGGTGGTCGCTGTCGGTCACCACGTCAGCTCCTGTCGATCTCGGCACGCAACGCGGCCAATGCCGCGTCGATGCCCGCCGCCCCCTTACCGGAACCCTGCGCGAGATCTGCCTTGCCGCCCCCACGGCCGTTGACCGCTGCGCCGAGCCGTTTGACCAGTTCGTCGGCGCGTATCCCCAGATCCTGGGCGGCCGGGTTGACGGCCACCACAAAAGGCACGGTGTCGTTCTCGCCTTCGGCGATCAGCGTGACGACGGCCGGGTCGCTGCCCAGCTTGCCGCGGATGTCGCCGACGAGTGTGCGCAGATCGCCCGCCGACATTCCGCCGGCCATCCGCTGCGCCACGAGTCGGACCTTACCGACAAGCTCGGCACCCGCGACAGCGTTGACGGCCGCCGCACGCGCATTCGCCAACCTAAGGCGGTCGAGTTCCTTCTCTGCCGCCCGCAATCGCTCGACCAACCCGGCCACCCGCGCCGGGACTTCCTCGGACGGCACCCTGAGCGACGAGGCGAGCCCGGCCATCAGCGCACGCTCCTTGGCCAGGTGGCGGAACGAGTCCAGGCCGACGTAGGCCTCGACCCGGCGCACGCCTGACCCGATCGAGGATTCCCCGAGGATGGTCACAGGCCCGATCTGGGCGGAGCTACGCACATGGGTGCCGCCACACAGTTCCAGCGAGAACGGACCGCCGATCTCGACCACCCGCACCTCGTCGGGGTAGGCCTCGCCGAAGAGTGCCATCGCGCCCATCGACTTGGCCCGCTCGAGGTCCGTCGTGAAACTGTGCACTTCGAAGTCAGCCTCGACGGCCTCGTTGGTCACCTCTTCGATCTGGGTGCGCTGTTGCTCGGTGAGGGGGCCTTGCCAGTTGAAGTCGAAACGCAGGTAGCCGGGCCGGTTGAGGGAACCGGCCTGCACGGCGTTCGGGCCAAGGACTTGCCGTAGCGCGGCGTGCACCATGTGGGTGCCCGAGTGACCCTGGGTGGCGCCGTGCCGCCAGCGCGGGTCGACCGCCGCCACCACCGTGTCACCTTCGACGAATTCACCGGATTCCACGGTGACTCGGTGTACCCACAGGGTTTTGGCGATCTTCTGCACATCCGACACCGCGGCCTTGGCCGTCTCGGACGCGCCGGTGCCGGTGATGGTGCCCTCGTCGGCGATCTGGCCGCCGGATTCGGCGTAGAAGGGGCTGCGGTCGAGGACCAGTTCGATGCGGTGCCCGGCGGTGACGGTGTCGTGCCCGGCGACGGGAACGCGCCGGCCGTCGACGAAGATTCCGAGGATGCGGGCCTCGGTGGTCAGTTCGTCGAATCCGGTGAACTCGGTCGGATGAGTGTCGACCAGGTCGCGGTAGGCGGTCAGGTCGGCGTGCGCCTGTTTACGGGCGGCGGCGTCGGCCTTGGCGCGCTGCCGCTGCTCGGCCATCAGCCCGCGGAAGCCTTCTTCGTCGACCGACAGACCGGCTTCGGCGGCCATCTCGAGGGTCAGTTCGATCGGGAAACCGTACGTGTCGTGCAGGGTGAACGCGTCGGATCCCGACAGCACGGCGGCACCGGACGACTTCGTGGCGCGGGCGGCGTCCTCGAACAGCCGCGACCCGGAGGCGAGCGTCCGGTTAAACGCGGTCTCCTCGGCGACGGCGATGCGCTGGATGCGATCGAAGTCCGTGCCCAGTTCCGGGTACGAGGGGCTCATCGCGTCGCGCACCGTGACCATCAGCTCGGCCATCACCGGCTGGTCGACACCGAGCAGCTTGGCGGCGCGGACGATGCGGCGCAGCAGGCGGCGCAGTACGTAGCCGCGGCCCTCGTTACCCGGGCTGACACCATCCCCGATGATGACCGCGGCCGTGCGGCAGTGGTCGGCGATGATGCGGTAGCGCACGTCGTCGGTGTGGTTGCCCTGGCCGTAGCCGCGCGGCGCGATGCCGGCGACCAGGTCGATGACGGGACGCAACAGGTCGGTCTCGTAGACGTTGTCCACGTTCTGGAGCAGACACGCCACTCGCTCGACACCCATCCCGGTGTCGATGTTCTTGCGCGGCAACGGTCCGAGGATCTCGAAGTCCTCTTTCGAGGTGCCCTCCCCGCGCTCGTTCTGCATGAACACGAGATTCCAGATCTCGATGTAGCGGTCCTCGTTGGCTTCGGGTCCACCCTCGATCCCGTACTGCGGACCGCGATCGACGTAGATCTCCGAGGACGGGCCGCAGGGCCCTGGAATGCCCATGGACCAGTAGTTGTCGGCCATCCCCCGGCGCTGGATCCGTTCCAGCGGCAGCCCGGCCACCTCCTGCCAGAGCCGGATCGCCTCGTCATCGTCGAGGTATACTGTCGCCCAGAGCTTTTCGGGGTCGAACCCGTAGCCGCCCTGCTCGACAGGGTTGGTCAGCAGGGTCCACGCGAACTCGATCGCGCCCTTCTTGAAGTAGTCGCCGAACGAGAAGTTGCCTGCCATCTGGAAGAAGGTGTTGTGCCGGGTCGTGATGCCCACCTCGTCGATGTCCGGCGTCCGGATGCACTTCTGCACGCTGACCGCACGATCCCAGGGTGGCGTGCGCTGGCCGAGGAAGTAGGGGACGAACTGCACCATGCCGGCGTTGACGAACAGCAGGTTGGGGTCGTCGAGGATCACCGAGGCGCTCGGCACCTCGGTGTGCCCAGCTTTCACGAAGTGATCGAGGAAGCGCTTCCTGATCTCGTGTGTCTGCACGTCTGAGGCATCCTTCATCAGGTCGGGTAATTCGACCGATCTACAGTACCCGCCGCGGTCTTCGCGCCGTCACCACGACGATCGCGGGTCATGCGCCGAGGAAGCTCAACCTCACGGAGCGACGGGGATTGTCCCTGTTGAGGTCGACGAGCACGACACTCTGCCAGGTACCGAGAAGCGGTTCCCCGTCCCGCACGGGGACCGTGACCGAAGGTGAGATCAACGCGGGCAACACATGGTCGGCGCCGTGTCCCGGTGAGCCGTGAGCGTGGCGGTACCGATCGTCGCGCGGGAGCAACCGCTCGAGCGTGTCGAGCAGGTCGTCGTCGGATCCGGACCCGGTCTCGATGAGCGCAACACCGGCGGTGGCGTGCGGCACAAACACGTTGCACAGGCCGGACCGGCCCCCAGAGCGGCGCTGTCCGCAGAACGACCGGACGGCGTCGGTGAGGTCGACGATGCGGCGCCGGGAGGTGTCGACGTCGAGGAGGTCGGTGTCCATGACGCCAGCGTACGAGCCGCGGGTAGGCCATTGCCCGGCCTGATTCGGCGGAGCATAGTGAGAGGTGAACCGGTGGCGCCACCGGGGCGCTGCCCCGTCACCCGAAGGGGGTGAGGCTGTGTTCGCACGCACAACCACCATTGAGGCGCGACCTGACGCGGTAGATGCCGGCATCGGTCATATTCGCAACGAGGTGATGCCGGTCCTGCGGGACATCGACGGTTGCGTCGGGCTGTCCCTCCTGGTGGAGCGCGAATCCTGCCGCTGCATCACGACCACCGCCTGGGAGTCGGCCGAAGCGATGAGCGCCGCCGCAGAGCGAGTCCAGCCGGTGCGCGAGCGCGCCGCCGACGTGTTCGGTGGCGCGCCGGTGGTCGATGAGTGGGAGATAGCGGTGCTGCACCGCGACCATCGGGCCGGAGCCGGGGCCGGGGTGCGGGCGACGTGGTTGAGCGCCCGTCCCGAGCAGTTCGATCAGGTAGTGGCGTTCTATCGCTCCGAGGTGCTGCCCTCGATCGAGGAACTCGAAGGGTACTGCAGCGCAAGCCTGATGATCGACCGCACCTCGGCGCGGGCGGTCTCCTCGGTGTCGTTTGATTCCATGGGAGCGATGAACCGCACTCGGGACCAGGCCCGCTCGCTGCGCACCGCGCGTTTGCGCGATTTGGGCGCCGACCAGCTCGACGTCGGTGAGTTCGAGTTGGTGATCGCCAGCCTGCGGGTTCCCGAGATGGCGTGACCCATAGGGGATCGACGCAGGCGTTTGCTCACCGGATCGGCCAGCGCGGTGAACGCTCGATCCAACTGTTCGTCGACCTCCCACTGGCCATCGGTGAACCGCAATTTTGATAGAGGCTTTTATTCACCACAACCGCTAGATGTGTGCCGTGTGAGTCAAGAATTTGGTCAGCCCCGTTTTCGGATGATTGCCCGCAGCCGGTCGAGGCGACCGCTGATTTCCCGTTCGGCACCGCGGCCGGTGGGGCGGTAGTAGTCCACGCCCACCAGCTCAGCGGGCGGATACTGTTGTGGTACAACACCGTCGGGATGGTCGTGGGCGTAGACATAGCCGACTGCGTTACCGAGTTCGGCGGCACCGGAATAGTGGCCGTCGCGCAGGTGTGCGGGCACCTGACCGGCCTTGCCGTTGCGGACGTCGTTCATCGCCGCCCCGAGCGCGGTGGTGACCGCGTTGGACTTCGCGGCGGTGGCGAGGTATACGGTGGCGTGGGCCAAGGTGAGTTGCGCCTCCGGCATTCCGATGAGCTGCACGGTCTGGGCGGCCGCGACGGCGATGGGCAGCGCCGTGGGGTCGGCCATGCCGATGTCCTCGCTGGCGAGGATCATCAGCCGGCGCGCAATGAACCGGGGATCCTCCCCCGCCACCAGCATCCGCGCGAGATAGTGCAGCGCGGCGTCGACGTCGGATCCGCGGACAGATTTGATGAAGGCACTGACGACGTCGTAGTGCTGGTCGCCGTCACGGTCGTAGCGCACCGCTGCCTTGTCCAGTGACTGTTCGACGATGTCGACCGTCACCCGGCCGTGGGCCGCCGCGGCCGATTCGGCGGCCACCTCCAAGGCGGTGAGGGCCCGGCGTGCGTCGCCTGCCGACAACTGCACAATCATCTCCACCGCGTCATCGCTGACCTCGACACTGCCGTGGAGTCCCCGCGGATCGGCCACCGCGCGGCGGACGACCGCGGCAATGTTTTCCGGTGTCAGCGGCTGCAACTGCAGGATCAGCGACCGGGACAGCAGCGGGGCCACCACCGAGAATGACGGGTTCTCCGTCGTCGCCGCCACTAGCAGCACGATGCGGTTCTCCACCGCCGCCAGCAACGCGTCCTGCTGGGTCTTGGAGAACCGGTGCACCTCGTCGATGAAGAGCACGGTCTGGTGTCCGTGGAGCAGGCCCTGGCGGGCCTTGTCGATCACCGCACGGACTTCCTTGACCCCGGCTGACAATGCCGAGAGAGCCTCGAACCGGCGTCCGGTCGCCTGCGAGATCAGCGAGGCCAGCGTGGTCTTCCCGGTGCCGGGCGGGCCGTACAGGATCACCGACGCGGCGCCGGACCCCTCGACCAGGCGGCGCAGCGGCGAATTCGGCTTCAGCAGGTGTTGCTGACCGACCACCTCGTCGAGGCGAGCGGGACGCATCCGCACCGCCAACGGCGCGGACACCGGTGCGCCCGCCGTCAGTGCGCCGGGGCCGTCAGCCGGCAGATCGAACAGCGAGTCGGACACGCCTCGTGCTTACCACGTCACGGCGACGGCGGCGCCGTGACGAAATCGATGAGCTCCTCGACGCGTCCGATGAGTTCGGGCTCCAGATCCGTCCAGTTCCGGACGTTGCCGCGGATGCGTTGCCACGCCCGGGCGATGTCGGCCTGGGTGCCGTGCGGCCAGCCCAGCGCGGCGCACACGCCGTGCTTCCAGTCCACACCCCGCGGCACCACCGGCCAGGCCCCGATGCCGAGCCGCGCCGGCTTCACCGCCTGCCAGATGTCGATGTAGGGGTGTCCGACGACCAGGGTGTGCGCACCGTAGGACCCCCGCCGGACGGCATCGGCGATGCGCGACTCCTTCGAGCCGGTGACGAGGTGGTCGACCAGCACACCGAGGCGGCGGCCTGCGGCGGGACGGAAGCCCTCGACGATCGCGGCGAGGTCGTCCACGCCGCCGAGGTGCTCGACCACCACGCCCTCGACCCGCAGATCGTCACCCCACACCTGCTCGACGAGATCGGCGTCGTGCCGGCCTTCGACGTAGATGCGACTCGCCAGTGCCACCTTCGCGCGGGCGCCCACCACCGCCACCGAACCGGAGGCTGTGCGCGCCGCCGGCGCCGGCGCACGGCGCAGCGTCGTCAGGATGACCGGCCGCCCGTCGAGCAGGAATCCGGGACCGAGCGGGAACGCCCGCACCCTGCCGTGGCGGTCTTCCAGCTCGACGCGCCCGGTTTCGACGCGGACCACCGCGCCGACATACCCGGATTGCGCGTCCTCGACCACCATCCCCGGCTGCACGGGCTGTTCGGTGGAGCGCACGCGTGTGATCGCATGGGGATTGCGGGCCAGCACGTCGGGGCCGTAGCGATCGGTCACCGGGTGATCGTAGGGACGCCGACGGGTTCTGCGCCGAACATCTGCCCGCGTGTTGCTCCACCGTTGCGCCGATTAGGCCTGCTGCTGTTGCCGGGACGCGGTGGAGCTGGCGAGTTTGGTCGGATCCGCGGTGACCTCGTCGATGACGTTGTGGATGAACCGCATCTTGTCGAGTACCGGCGGCGGCAGCACGAACGGGTAGAGGTCGTCGTGGCCCATCGACCGGTTGACCATGTTCAGCGCCCACGACAGCGGCAGCCACATCTCGATGATGGTGTCGAACCCGCTGGGACCGAGCACCCGTCGTTCGAAGGTGGCTCCGGCCGGCGCGAAGCCGAACGCCGCGGCGGTGTCCAGCGTGTCACGGATGTGCAGATAGTGGGCGAACGTCTCGGCCCAGTCCTCGGCTGGGTGCATGGTGGCGTACGAGGAGACGTAGTGCTCCTCCCACCCCGCGGGGACGCCCTCGCTGTAGTGGCGGTCCAGCGCCTGCTGGTAGTCCAGGTCGGGGTCGCCGAACAGGTCGGTGAACGCGGCGAGGTAGCTCGGCGACGGGCCGACAAGGCGGTAGAAGTAGTAGTGCCCGATCTCGTGGCGGAAATGGCCGAGCAGCGTCCGGTACGGCTCGTCCATCGCGATGCGCAGCTGTTCGCGGTGCACGTCGTCGCCCTCGGCGAGGTCCAGGGTGATCACCCCGTTGGCGTGTCCGGTGAACACCTTCTCGTTCTCGCTCGACAGCAGGTCGAAGGCGAGCCCGTAGTCGGGATCCTGGTCACGGCCGATGACGGGCAGTTTGAGCTGGTGCAGTTCGGCGATCAGTCGGCGTTTCGCCCGTTCGGCGAGGGCGAAGGCCGCCAGCGCCTTGGTGTCGGCGTCGTTGGGCCGCGTGCGGGTCAGCGCGCAGGCCTCACACAGCTGGGCGACCGGCCCCTTCTCCACGAGCCAGTTGCACTGCGCGAGATGCATGTTGGCGCACAACCGGTACTGCCGTGCCGATACCGCGCCAGCGTGGTCGCTCTCCTTCGGCGGGGCGATCACCAACAGTGCCATGTCGTCGAGTGAGAACCCCAGCGCGCTCCCGCAATTGAGGCACAGCGAGTTCTCGAACGCCAGCCGCTGACCGCAGTTGGGACAGTTGAAGTCCCGCATCAGCACAGTCCCCCGCCCACGGATTCGACGGGTGCGACGTCGACGGACACCTCGATCTCGCTGCTGTCGGAGTCGGTGTAGATGACCCCTCGCAGCGGCGGGACGTCGGCGTAGTCGCGGCCGATGCCCACCACGATGTACCGCTCGTCCTCCATCTGGTCGTTGGTGGGATCGAGCCCGAGCCACTGGTTGTGCGGTGTCCAGACCGACGTCCAGGCATGCGTCGCATCGATGCCCACCATGCGCTCCTTTCCGGGAGGGGGATCCGTCGCCAGGTAGCCCGAGACGTAGCTGGCGGCTAGACCGTTCGCGCGCAGGCAGGCGGCAGCCAGCCGGGCGAAGTCCTGGCATACCCCTTCGCGCGCGGCCAAAACCTCGTTCACTCTGGTGGACACGGTGGTGGACCCGGATCGGTAGGCGAAGTCGCGGTGGATCCGCGAGCTGAGGTCGCGCAGCACCTCGATCAGCGGCCGACCTGGCGTGAAACTCGGTGCGGCATAGTCGCGTACGGCCGCGGTGATCTCGGGTGGCCGCAGGTCGAGCATGAACTCGGTGGCCAGTGCGCCGTCGGGGCCTACCGGCCGGGCGATCTCCCACGGCGCCCTGGCCGATCCGCCCCTGTGGACGGTGTCCGACGGAGGATCCACTTCCACCACGGATCTGCTGGTGACGCTCAGCGTGCGATGGCGTCTGGTGACATGGAAATACGAGCTGAGGTTGCCGTACGTGTCTCGACTGGTCGAGCTGTCGGCGGCTTCGGGGTCGATCAGCACGTCGTGGCTCAGGCAACGCTGGCGCGCTGAATCCCTCGGGGTGAGGAAGCCACGCCCGTAGCTGTTGGTGACCACATCGGAATATCGGTACACCGTGCGGTGGGTGATCCGGTAGGTGCGGGTGCCCGCGGTGCCCTGGGTGAGATCGGAGCTCACGGGACCATCCGGCGTAAGGCCGGTCCCCACAACGGCTGCATACCGCCGGGCAGGGACAGGTGTGTCGCGGTGATGACGGCCGACAGCGCAGACAGATCGCGCTGCACGCCGTCGAGCAACTGGGCCAGTTCGACCCGTCGACCGTCGGCCGAGACGTATTCGAGGTCGGCCGGCTCGACGCGGCGCAACCGGGTGGCGAGGTCGTCGACGAGCCGCTCCGGACGCGATGCCCCCGATGTCCCCGGCAGTGCCCGCAAACCGTCCCGCAGCCGGTCGAACTGGTGGACCAGCGATCGCGGATTCCCCGCGTCGAATAGCAGAAGGTCGGCCACGGCGGCAACTCTGACCGTACCGAGCATGCGCCGCCGGTAGGTGACCGAGGACTCGCACGCCACCAACGTCGATTCGGTGATCGTCTGCTCGGCCTCCGGGCTGCGTGCCTCGACGAGTGTGGCGCTCAGCAACGCGGCGAGTCCGAGGCCGCGCTCGATGCGCTTGCCGATGTCCATCATCGTCCAGCCGGCGTCGCGGATCATCGACTCGGCCGCCACACCGGACAGCGCCAGCATCCCGGCCAGCGTCGCGCTGTGCGCGGAGGCCAGGTAGGTATCGCCTTCGGTCTTCGACTCCGGCGGCGCGGACGAGGGCCGCAGCACAGCACGTTCGACGGCGGAGAGCACCATCCACGTGTCGTTCGACAATTGGTCGCGCACCGCCCGAGCCGCCAGCCCCAGCCGTTCGATGGACTGGGCCAGGGATCCGGCGCGGTGGCGGTCTGCGGTGACAGCCCACAGGGTGGTCGGGGCGATCGCGATCATCTCGGCGTCGTCACCACCGGCACCGGCGTCGGTGCCGGTGAGCCGACCGAGCGCGGCGAGCAGCACCGGGACGCATGCGCTTGCTTCCATCCCTTGGCGGTAGCGGTATTCGTGATAGCGCTCGCGGGTGACGTCGAGCAGCCGGGCGGTGTACTCGGCGCGCTCGGCGTAACGGCCCAGCCAGAACAGATCCGACAGCACACGTGGGGAGCTGACCTCGTGGGCGCGGTGGGGGACGACCGGTGCCCGGGATGCCACGACGGCGGGCTCGGCGGGCACGATCCGCTCGGCGGTGACGCGGGCCGGCCTTCGGACCCAGACATCTTTGGCCGCAACGGTGTCCAACGTATACGAGTCGTTGCCGGGAGCCAGGAGGTAGCCGAGGCCGCCCACCATCGGCGCGTATCCGCCGCGCTGCGCCACCGTGAACAGCCGCATGCCGACGTCAGCCGCCGACAGCCCGCCGCTGCGGTGGACGGTCGGCGCCGAGGAGAACTGCGGCAGTTCCCGGCCGACCCACTGCCATGGGGCCGCGTCGATGCGCGCGACGACGTCGTCGCGCTGGCGTCGCGACAACGCCGGCCCGACGATGGTGTCCCCGCCGGTCACCGGCGTGAGTAACAGCGACCCGGCGTTGCTCAACAGATGTGAGCGTTCCAGCTCGATGCCGCCCCAGTAGACCGGCGCGGTGGCGAGCACCGGCGTTTCCCCGAGCAGCTCCGCGGCGAGCTCAGGCAGGAACCGCAGCAGCCCAGGGTTCTCGAGAACGCCGCTGCCGAGGGTGTTGACCACCGTGACCGTGCCGCGCCGCAACACCTCGACCAGGCCGACCACCCCGAGGCGGGAGTCGGCCCGCAGGTCGAGGGGGTCGGCGTAGTCGGCGTCCACTCGCCGCAGCACCACGTCGACCCGCCTGAGGGTGCCGAGCGAACGCATCCACAGCGCGCCCTCGCGCACCACCAGGTCCGGGCCCTCCACCAACGGGAAGCCCAGCACGCTCGCGAGGTAGGCCTGGTCGAACGCGGTCTCGGAGTGGATGCCCGGGCTGAGCACCACGACGACGGGGTCCTCGGCCGATTCCGGCGCCGCGTCGATCAGCGCCAGGCGCAGCGCCTCGGCCCACGGTGACGCCGGCCGCGGTCCGAGCTGTTCGTACAGTTCCGGGACGGCGTGGGCGACCACGCGGCGGTCTGCCAGCGCGTAACCCGCGCCGGAAGGTGCCTGGGTCCAGTCTGCGTTGACGGTGAACGAGCCGTCGGCCGTGCGGCTCACATCGCATCCATGCAGGAAGAGCTGTCGACGGCCGGGAATCTCGATGCCGCGGGCCGCGCGGAGGTAGCCCGGGTTGGCGAACACCAGTTGCGGCGGCAGCACCCCGCTGGTGATCGACCGCTGCGGGCCGTAGAGGTCGGTCAGCACCGCGTCGAGCAGCCTGGAGCGTTGCACAAGACCAGATTCCAGGAGGTCCCAGTCGTCGGCGGAGACCACCAAGGGAAGCCCGTCGAGGCGCCACGGACCGGCTACGGCGTCGTCGTCGGTGACCGCATCGCCGTGCTGGTCGACGTGGATGTAGGTGATGCCGTCGTTGTCGACCAGGCTGCGCACGACCGCCCGCAACTGGTCGAGCCCGCCGCGACCGCGTTCGACGACGCACTGCGCCAGCTCCCGCCAGGCGGGCCTGATCTGGCCCGCCTCGTCGACGAACTCGTCGTACCCGGAGCCGGCACCGCCCCGCACGTCGAACAACGCGTGCTGGGCGCGGGCGGCGCGGTAATCGGCGAGCACACCGTCGACGTCACCGCGTCCGGGTGCCCCCTGGGCAGACAGGACCATCACCGCAGCACCGTACGCACCCGGCCCAGGTCTGGGGTTACTGGCGCTCCCACGTCGGTCGACTGGCCGGCCTGCTTATCCCCCGGGTTCACGACGTCGATGCGGCCAGGAGTGGACCGAGAGAACTCAACTTGGCACCCCCGCCGCGATCCGGCTTCCACGGCGTCTACGGACAGGGTGTCGTAGGGCCGGCGGCCGGTGTGGGCGACAGGGACGTTGCAGCCGCCGCGGGAGGCGCCGGCGGCGGTGTCGACGATCTCCGACCGGACGTGTCCCTCGACGGTGATCGTCCCATGCGCTGATCCCATCACATGATGTACAGGAGCGCATTTTTCGTGACGATCAGTCCTGCTCGTGGTGGCGGCAGTCGGCGCACCTGCGGATCCACAGCACCAACACGCCGGCGGACACGATCCCAACGAGGTTGATCGAGAGTTGGGCGGCCGACTGCGCGGCGACATCCCAGTCGCCTACCGTGGCCGCCACCACGGCGAAACCTGCCGCGGGCACCGTCGTCACGGAGATGAACACACCTACAAGCGCAGCCGACTTCGCCGAGACCAACGACAGCATCCCGGCCGCGCCCGCCAGCAGCGCGACGACCAGGGAGAGCGGTCCCACCTGGAAGATGAAATCGACCTCGTCGAGGTCTCGGGTGCTGGCCAGCTTGATCCAGCCGACCCCCTCGCCGGCCAGTACCGCCAGCGCGGTGACGGCCATCGCGATCGGGAAGCCGATGAGCAGAGCGGCCAGTGCGCGCCGTGCCAGGTGTGTTCGGCGGCGCACCAGCGAGACCGCGAGCGCGGCCAGCGGGCCGAATTCCGGTCCGACGACCATGGCGCCGACCACGGTGACCGGCGAATCGGCGACCACGCCGACTGCGGCGATCATGCACGCCAGAGTGAGGAAGGAGACAAAGGTGAGGTTCAGCGTGGACTCTTCGCGGGTGCGGGCGGCGAGTTCATCCCATACCACCGCATCGGCGGGATCCCCGTCGGCCTCGTCCTCGGCGCGGTAGGCCCGAACCGACAGCACCGTATCCACGACATCGAGCGTGATCGCGCCGCGGTCCCTGACACCGAGGGACTTGAGCCCGTCGACCACCTCGTTGGCCGACTCGCGGGCGATATCGGCGGTGATCTCGTGGCCGCGCGGGTCGATCGCGGCGTCGCGATGGAAGACCAGGTGCACGACGCCGGGATTTTCGGCCAGCAGGTCCAGGACCGGCTCGCACAGGTCGGGTGGCGCGATCACCCGCAGATGCAGCACGCCTGAGGGTAGCTTCTTGGACGTGGCAACCTGGTCGGGTGTCGGAGACGTCGCGCAGCGACTCCCGGACACCGGCATTCAGTGCACCCACACCGGGATCTATCGGCGGGCCGGGGTACGACCAGCCGACGGCACCCCGTTGGCGCCGAACCTCCTCGACGATGGCCTGGTCGGAATCCTCGGGTGGCGCCTGGCTCGGCAACGATTGTTCTGGTCTTGCTGAGTCATGCTGGGTGCCACTTCGAGGGTATGGCGTCGATTCCCGATTCCCTGCGCTGCTGGGGAGTGATCGGCGCAGGCGCACCGGTCAGCGGATCGGTGCCGCCGCCGGACTTCGGGAACGCGATCACTTCGCGGATCGAGTCCATCCCGGCGAGCAGCGCGGTGATCCGGTCCCAACCGAAGGCGATACCGCCGTGTGGCGGTGCACCGAACGTGAAGGCGTCCAACAGGAAGCCGAACTTCTCCTGCGCCTCGTCGTGCTCGATGCCCATCATCGCGAACACGCGCTCCTGGACGTCACGGCGATGGATACGGATCGAACCGCCGCCGATCTCGTTTCCGTTGCAGACGATGTCGTAGGCGTCGGCCAGAGCGCTTCCGGGGTCGGTGTCGAAGTCGTCCTGAGATTGCGGCTGGGGCGCGGTGAACGCGTGGTGCACCGCCGTCCACGCTCCGGAGCCGACCGCCACGTCACCCGCCGCGGTCGCCTCCTCGGCCATCTCGAACAGCGGCCAGTCGACCACCCACGTGAACGCCCATGCGTTCGGGTCGATCACGTCGAGGCGCCTGGCGATCTCGATGCGGGCCGCACCGAGCAGGGCCCGCGACGACTTGACCGGCCCGGCCGCGAAGAAGATGCAGTCACCCGGGTTGGCGCCGACGTGGGAGGCCAGGCCGTCGCGTTCGGCGTCGGTGAGGTTCTTGGCGACCGGGCCGCCAAGCGTGCCGTCGTCACCGACCAGCACGTAGGCCAGTCCCTTGGCGCCGCGCTGCTTGGCCCACTCCTGCCAGCCGTCGAGCGTTCGGCGCGGCTGCGACGCCCCGCCGGGCATCACGACGGCACCGACGTAGGGCGCCTGGAACACCCGAAAGGTGGTGTCGGCGAAGAAGTCCTTGCACTCGACGAGTTCGAGGCCGAACCGCAGATCGGGTTTGTCGGAACCGAATCGGCGCATCGCCTCGGCGTAGGTGATGCGTGGCAGCGGCGTGGGCAGATCATGGCCGATCAACGCCCACAGCGCCTTGAGGATCTCTTCGGACACCGCGATGACGTCGTCGGCGTCGACGAAGCTCATCTCCATGTCGAGCTGGGTGAACTCGGGCTGGCGGTCGGCGCGGAAATCCTCGTCGCGATAGCAACGCGCGATCTGGTAGTACCGCTCCATGCCCGCGACCATGAGCAGTTGCTTGAACAGCTGCGGGCTCTGCGGCAGCGCGTAGAACGACCCTGGTTGCAGACGCGCGGGGACCAGGAAGTCACGCGCCCCCTCAGGGGTGGACCGCGTCATCGTCGGCGTCTCGATCTCGACGAAGTCGTGACGCGCCAGCACCTCGCGGGCGGCAGCGTTCACCTTCGACCGCAATCGGATGGCGTTGCCGGGGCCGTCCCGGCGTAGGTCGAGGTAGCGGTACTTCAGCCGGGCTTCCTCACCGGCCTCGTCGTCGAGCTGGAACGGCAGCGGGGCGCTCTCACCCAGCACCGTCAGCGTGGTGGCGTTCACCTCGATGCCACCGGTCGGGATCTCGGGATTCTCGTTGCCCTCCGGACGGACCTCCACGACGCCTTCGACGGCCACACAGAACTCGGCCCGTAATCGGTGAGCCGCCTCGAGGACCGCGCCTTCGCGGAATACCACTTGAGATACCCCGGACGCGTCGCGCAGATCGATGAAGATGACGCCACCGTGGTCGCGGCGACGCGCCACCCATCCGGCCAGCGTCACTTTCTGACCGGCAGCGGCGGGTCGCAGCGATCCGGCGGCATGACTGCGCAGCACAAAGAGCTCCTGGGGATGAGTGGGCTTGGGACAACGGCCACAGTGTAGTTGGGGCCCTCGTAATAGTTGGGGCCCTCGTAGTTGGGGCCCTCGTAGTTGGACGCTTGTGGCATTCGGCGCCGTGGCGCTCCCCGCCGGTAGCTTGGGGATCGTGACCACCCGCATCGCAGTCGTCGGGCCAGGTGCCATCGGCGCGACCGTGGCCGCCCTGCTGTACGAGGCCGGCCGGCCGGTGCTGCTGTGCGGTCGCACCGCCCGCGCCTTGATCGAGGTCCGTCCCGAGGACCGGGAGCCGATCGTGGTGCCCGGGCCGGTGCACACCGACCCCGCCGACGTCGACGGCCCGGTCGACGTGGTTCTGCTGGCGGTCAAGGACACCCAGAACGAGGCGGCCGCACCCTGGCTGGGGCGACTCTGCGACGACCGCACCGTGGTGTGCGCACTGCAGAACGGTGTCGAGCAGACCGAGCGGGTCGGCCGGTTCTGCCCAGGGGTGACCGTGGTCCCGGCCGCGGTGTGGGTCTCGGCGGAGGTGGAGCCACCGGGGTGGGTGCGAATCCGGACCGAGGCCCGGTTGGTGCTGCCGGACAACGACGCTGCCGCGATGCTCGCCCGCGCGCTGGGCACCCCGCACCTCGGCGTCGAGTGCGATCCCGACTTCCTCACCGCGGCATGGCGCAAACTGCTGGTCAATGCGGTCGTCGGTCTGATGGTGCTGACCGGACGCCGGTCGGGGATGTTCCGCCGCCACGACATCGCCACGCTGGGCCGCCGCTACCTGGCCGAGTGTCTGGCGGTCGCACGGGCCGACGGTGCCGGGCTCGGCGACGAGGTGGTGGACGAGGTCATCGGGATGCTGGCCGCGTCGCCGCCGGACATCACCACGTCGATGCTCACCGACCGCGAGGCCGGGCGGGCCCTGGAATGGGACATCCGAAACGGCGTGATCGCCCGCAAGGGAGCCGCCTACGGTATCGCGACGCCGATCAGCGACGTCGTGGTGCCGCTGCTGGCCGCCGCCGGCGACGGTCCGGGATAGCGGCCTGGAATCTACCGTCGTCGCGGCGGAATCGGGACGACGCTCGGCCGGCCGGTGGTGTACGGCTGTTCCAGTGCTTCCTGCGGCGGTACGCCGGCGAACGGTTCGCCCGTTAGTAGATTCCGCTCCACGCCTGCCGGCGCACCGCGTCCGGATCGTCGACGGACTCGTCGCGCATCGAGCGGATCACCCGCGTGCGCCGGCGGACCGAGTCGTAATGCGGCCAGTCGTCGCGCCACTGCTCACCGTCCTCCCACCCCCGGGTCGCGAAATCGAGCCACGTCCGTTGCATCCGCCGGCCCACCGACGGCAGCACGCGCCGACCCAACGGATGCAGTTTGCGGCCGAGATACGACGCATAGCTGTGCTGGACGTGGACGATCTCGCTGCCGTGGGTGGCGCCCAGGCCAAGCGCCCGAAGCGTCCAGGTGGTGTGGTCGAAGCGGTAGACGTACGTCGGCGCGTGGGCGCTGTAGGCATCGGTGAATGCCCACGTCGGGGCACCGAACATGACATCGGAGCCGATGGCGACCAGCGCTTGACGCCGCGGATGGGCCGGATAGGCCGCCAGGAGCCGCTCGCGGGCGTGCGGGGCGCACCGCCGAATCCACGATTCCGCGGCGGCGGGTGTGGTCGGCAGCATCGGCGGCTTACCCCACGCGAACATGGAAGCCTCGTGACTGTTGGTGCCGATGATCAACGGCACCGGATGGACCGTACCGGCACGGGCTGCAGCGATCGGGTGCTCCGGTAGCAGGTCGACACCGTAGGTCAGTCCGTAGGCGAGCGTTGGTGTCTCGGCCACGCTCTCCAGCTGGAGGCGACCCGCCGCCCGGCGCAGTGACCGCTGAGGTGCGGATTTCACCTGCGCGACATCGAGCCCGAGCAGCTCGAGGAACCGCCGCGCACGGTGGCTGCGGGTGTCGCGGTCGGCGATCAACGGCAACGCCGGGCTCTGTGCGATCGCCCGGGCGAACAATCCCCCGGCGGCAGGGCAGGCCAGCAACGCCAGCACCGACGTCGCGCCCGCCGACTCACCGAACACCGTCACGCGGTCGGGGTCACCACCGAACGCGGCGATGTTCTCACGGACCCACCGCAGCGCGGCAAGTTGGTCGCGCAGTGCCAGGTTGTCGTCGAACCCGTCGCCGAGCGCGCTCAGGTCCAGCCCGCCGAAAGCCCCGATCCGGTAGGTCACGTTGACGACCACGACGTTCCCGTTCGCCGCCAGCCGAGATCCGTTGTAGAGCTGCAGTTGGCCGGCCCCGTAGACAAACGCCCCGCCGGGGATCCAGACCATCACCGGCAGCGCTGCCGTCGTGTCCGGGGACCACACGGTCAGCGTCAGGCACGCCTCGTCACGGAGCTTCGGGTCGTCGCGTCCACCGCCCACGAATGAGCGGCCCTGCGGCGGGATCGGCCCGTGTTCGAGCGCATCGCGCACGCCGCTCCACGGTTCGGGCGCAATCGGTGCGGCGAAGCGCAGCTCACCCAGCGGCTGGCGGGCGTACGGAACGCCGCGCCAGACGTGTACACCGCCTTCGGTGGTGCCGCGTAACCGGCCGAGCGTGGTGTGCGCGACGGTTCGATCATGGGCGACGGCAGACACACCCGAATCGTAGTGTGGGATTCTGAACGCCGGCGCTGAGTCGCGCCTCCCCGAGGGCGGATGGAGTCTGCGATGACCTTCAACGAGGGCATGCACATCGACACCAGCACCAGCTCGAGCACCGGTGGCGGGCGGGGAGGCGGTCGCGGCATCGCCGTCGGCGGTGGGTCGGTGGTCTGCTGATCGTGGTCATCGCATGGTTTTTCGGTGTGGATCCCGGCACGGTGCTCCCGCGACAACAGCGGATCTCGACCGAGGGCGTCGAGACGCCGGGCTTCGACCTCAGTCGGTGCAAGACCGGCGCCGACGCCGACGAGTTCGTGCAGTGCCGGGTGGTGGCGGAAGGACCCACCGGCGGGAGTGTGCGGACCGAGTTGCAGGCCGACGCCTACGCAGGCGTGTGGGCGCACTACGCGGCGGTCACCAAGCAGGAGAGCATGGGGGCACCCTTCCTCGAACCGTTGACCGACAACCACATCGCCGACGCGTTGTCGACTGCATCGGCGGTCGGCGACGACCGGATCCAGGAGGCCGCGACCGGCCGGGTCAATCCCGAATCGTGGACCCACGGCTCGTCCGAACAGCGGCAGAAGTGGTTCACGGTCGGCTATCAGACCGGCGATCCGGCGAAGTGCGACACGTTCGCCACCAACGACCTTGGCTAGGCGCCCGACGGCGGTCGACGGGGTCGCCGAACGCTACCTCGACACGCTCGCCGCACTCGATCCCTGTATGGCAACCGAACTGGGCATCGCCGGTGGCGACCGCAACTACGACGAGGACATCACCGACTACTCCCCCGACGCCGTCGCCGCCCGCGCCGAAGCCGCCAAGTCGGCGCTCAAGGAACTACGTGCCGTCGTCGCGGTGGACGAGACCGACGCGGTGACCGCCGCCGCGATGCGCGAACGGCTCGGCGTACTCATCGACATCCATGAGGCCGGCCTAGACATCGGTGAGCTCAACGTGATCGCCTCGCCGCTGCAGACCATGCGCGACGTCTTCGATCTGATGCCGACCGACACCGTCGAGGATTGGGTGGTGATCAGCCGGCGACTGGCGACGTTGCCGGACCGGGTGCCCGGCTATGCAGAGGCGCTGCGTACGGCCGCGGCAGACGGGCATCCGCCGGCGATCAGGCAGGTGCAGCGGGGCGTCGAGCAGGCCGCCGAGATCGAGCAGTTGTTCGTCGACATGGTGGCCGGCGCCGCACCCGACGCACCGGCGCTGCAGGACGACCTCGACCGGCGCGCTGCCGCGGCCGCGTCCGCCTATCGTGATCTGGGGCGGGTGCTGCGTGAGGACATCGCCCCGCACGCCCGTGAGCGTGACGCCTTCGGCCGGGACGCCTACCGGTTGTTGTCGCGGTCTTTCCTCGGCACCGAGGTAGACCTCGACGAAACCTACGCGTGGGGCCTCGAACACCTCGGCGCGATCGTCGCCGAACAGAGGATCGTCGCCGAGCGGCTTTATCCGGGTGCGGGAGTGGCCGAGACGATCCGGCGCCTCGACGACGAACCGCGCTATCAGGTGCACGGCACCGATGCGCTTCAGGCGTGGATGCAGGATCTCTCGAACCGCGTGGTGGACGCCTTGGCGGACACCCATTTCGACATCGACCCAGCACTGCGCAACCTGGAATGCCGGATCGCCCCGACCCATACCGGCGGCATCTACTACACCGGCCCCTCGGAGGATCTCACCCGTCCCGGTCGGATGTGGTGGTCGGTGCCTCCTGGGAAGGAGACCTTCCACACCTGGCAGGAAACCACGACCGTCTATCACGAGGGGGTGCCGGGGCATCATCTCCAGATCGGGCGTGCCGTCGTGCTCGCCGACCGACTCAACCGCTGGCGGCGGCTGGGCTGCTGGGTGGCCGGCCACGGTGAGGGCTGGGCACTCTACGCCGAGCGGTTGATGGCCGAACTGGGTTGGCTCGAAGACGACGGCGCACGGATGGGCATGCTCGACGCTCAGGGGTTCCGGGCGGCACGGGTGGCGATCGACATCGGCGTGCACTGTGAGCTCACCGCGCCGGACGGCCGCACGTGGGACGCCGAGCGAGCGTGGGATTTCCTGACGCAGCACTGCGCGCAGTCGGAGATGACGCGCCGTTTCGAACTGGACCGCTATCTCGGCTGGCCGGGGCAGGCACCGTCCTACGCCGTGGGTCAACGAATCTGGGAGCAGCTGCGAAACACCATGTCGGCCCGCAGCATGCCGCTCAAGGAGTTCCACAGCCGGGCACTCGATCTCGGGGGAGTGCCGCTCGACGTGCTGCGCTCGGCGCTGGTCGGCGAACTCGCGTGACACCCGCCGACGCTCCGATCGAACCGGGCGCCAGGACTGGACGTGGGTGCTGTCGCGGCCCGGTGCGTAATTAGAACAGCGTCGGCTGCACCGGGCCCCCGGCGACGGGGACCGAGCCGGCGCGCGGTTCAGTGCCTCGCGGACTACCGGTCAGCCCGTGTCTGGCCAGCAGCGGTGCGGCGCGGGCGCGCAGCATCTCGCGATAGTCCGCGGGCAGATAGGCGCCCCGCCGGTAGAGCGCGCGGTACTGCCCCACGAGTTCGGGGTGAGTGCGGGCCAGCCACGCCATGAACCATCCGCGCGTGGAACCACGCAGGTGCAAACCGAACACGGTGGCACTGCGCGCACCGGCCGCCGCGATTGCGCCCAGCAGCGCGTCGAGGTCCGCCACCGAATCGGTCAGGCGAGGCAGCACGGGCGCCACCATCACATGACAGTCCAGGCCGGCTTCGCGGATGGCGTCGATCAGCGCCAGGCGCGTGTGCGGTGAGGGCGTTCCGGGTTCGACGTCACGGTGCAGCTGCGGGTCCCCGACCGCCAGCGAGACCGCCACGCTCACCGGAACCCGTTGCGCCGCCTCGGCGATCAGCGGCAGATCCCGGCGCAGCAGGGTGCCCTTGGTCAAGATGGAGAACGGGGTATGCGAATCCCGCAGAGCCGCAATGATTCCCGGCATGAGGGCGTAGCGCCCCTCGGCGCGCTGATAGGGGTCGGTGTTGGTGCCCAGAGCCACGGTGTCCCCCGACCACGACGGCCGGCGCAGCTCCCGGCGCAGTACGTCGACGACGTTGGTCTTCACGACGACCTGGGTGTCGAAGTCGGTGCCGTTGTCCAAGTCGAGGTACTCGTGAGTGGGGCGCGCAAAGCAGTACCGGCAGGCGTGCGAACAGCCGCGATAGGCGTTGACCGTGTACTGGAAGGGCAGCATCGACGCGTTCTGGACCTTGTTCAGCGCCGACTTGCACAACACCTCGTGGAACGTCATCCCTTCGAACTGCGGCGTCCGCACACTACGCACGAAGCCGATCCGCTGCAGCCCGGGCAGCGCGCCATCATCGACCTCGACACTTTGACCAGCCCAGCGCATGTCCCTAACTCGAACATACGTTCGATACCTTGTCAAGGCGGATGCCTCGATTCACCGGGGCGGGGTCTCCCGTGCTAGCCTGATCGGAGGATGCTTTCTGCATTCGTACGTAAGTCGAAAGAAATCAAGATATGACACAGGGAACCGTTAAATGGTTCAACAGCGAAAAAGGCTTCGGCTTCATCGCTCCCGACGGCGGCTCTGACGACGTCTTCGTCCACTACTCTGAGATCCAGGGCGGCGGCTTCCGCTCGCTCGAGGAGAATCAGCGGGTCGAATTCGAAATCGGACAAGGTGCAAAGGGTCCGCAGGCTACCTCGGTGACCGCGATCTAGCAGATACAAACGAATTGTGGGCCGCCGGATCACTCCGGCGGCCCACAGTCGTTTCAGGGGTGCAACGTCACCGATTGTCCTTGTCCGGCGCGTCCGAGAACACCGGATTCTGCACGGGCACAGAGGATTCCTGCGCCGGACTGGGCTCGTTGACCACGGGGTGCGAGAAAAGATCGCCGTTTTTCATTGGTGAAAACTCCTTCAAGAGTTTCTACTGAGCGGCCGTCATATCGACCGGAACACCGCTGACATGAGCGGCTCACCCGCCACTCTACCCTTCTCCCCTCGCCGTGGCGATCCGGGTCCGATCACCAGGCCACGCAGCATTGCGCGTCACTTCCGCCGTCAGACTGCGCGACGCCACACTTTCGACTGCGATCTCGCAGTGGAAGTTCGGCGGAACGCGAAGGGCACCGCTCGCACTGACCAGCGCCCACCGAGCGGGGTCGTCGAGCGTGGTCTGGAATACCCACGGAACACCCGGCTGCAGCGGCACTTTCACATTCGTCAGACTCTTCGACGAGTGCGAGTCGAAGTCCGACCGGCGCGGCGGCTCGCTCGCCAGGTAGTAGAGCTGCGCGTGCCGCACCGTTACACACTGCGATCACCATTGGGCGGGTGTCCAGCAGGGTTAATTTCTTCGTCACACACAGTCATTCCCCAGAAACACCGGCCGCTTAACGTGCCGATGCGGCACTGCCACGGTGCCTGCGGGCCCCCACGCCGTCGACTAAGGGAAAGGCTCCACATGCGACTACCAGGACGCTCGCTCCACAGATCGGCTCTCGCCGCGGGAAGTCTGGTGGCGGTGACCAGCCTGTTGCTGGCGGGCTGCGGCTCCAAGGCCAGCGACACCGACGCCGCGAGCGCTGAGTCCTGCGTCGACGCCTCGGGCCCGAACATCAAGGTGGGCTCGCTGAACTCGCTGTCCGGCACCATGGCGATCTCGGAGGTCACCGTACGCGACGCCATCAAGCTGGCGGTCGACGAGATCAACGGCGCCGGCGGGGTGATGGGCAAGCAGATCCAGCTCATCGGTGAGGACGGCGCCTCGGAGCCGACGGTGTTCGCGGAGAAGGCGGAGAAACTGATCAGCAGCGACTGTGTCGCCGCGGTCTTCGGCGGCTGGACGTCGTCGAGCCGCAAGGCCATGCTTCCGGTGTTCGAGAGCGCCAACTCGCTGCTGTACTACCCCGTGCAGTACGAGGGCCTCGAAGCGTCGAAGAACATCTTCTACACCGGCGCAACCACCAACCAGCAGATCGTGCCCGCCCTGGACTACCTCAAGCAGCGCGGCGTCAAGTCGCTGTACCTGGTCGGCAGCGACTACGTCTTCCCGCAGACGGCGAACCGGATCATCAGGGCCTACGCCGAGGCGAACGGCATCGAGATCAAGGGCGAGGACTACACCCCGTTGGGCTCGACGGACTTCTCGACGATCGTGAACAAGGTCCGCACCGCCGACGCGGACGCGGTGTTCAACACCCTCAACGGCGACTCCAACGTCGCGTTCTTCCGCGAGTACAAGAACGTGGGACTGACCCCGCAGGCGATGCCGGTGGTGTCGGTGTCGATCGCCGAGGAAGAGGTCGGCGGCATCGGCGTGCAGAACATCACCGGTCAGCTGACGGCCTGGAACTACTACCAGACCATCGACACCCCGGTGAACAAGGCATTCGTCGAGGCCTACAAGAAGGCCTACGGCGCGAACAAGCCCACCTCCGATCCGATGGAGGCGGCCTACGTGTCGGTGTACCTGTGGAAGAACACCGTCGAAAAGGCGCAGTCGTTCGACGTCAAGGCGATTCAGGACAACGCGGGCGGCGTTTCGTTCGACGCACCGGAGGGCAATGTCACGATCGACGGGGAGAACCACCACATCACCAAGACCGCCCGCATCGGCGAGATCCGCCCAGACGGTTTGATCTACACGATCTGGGAGTCCCCCGGACCGATCGAGCCGGACCCCTTCCTGAAGTCCTACCCGTGGGCCGCCGGGCTCTCCAGCTGAGCCACCCGTGGACATCCTGATCGGGCAGCTGGCAACGGGACTGAGCCTCGGCTCCATCCTGCTGCTGGCTGCGCTCGGGCTCTCACTGACCTTCGGTCAGATGGGCGTCATCAACATGGCCCACGGCGAGTTCATCATGGCCGGCTGCTACACCGCCTATGTGGTGCAGCAGGTGTTCACCAGCGCCGGTGGGTCACTGCTGATTTCACTCGTGGTCGGGTTCATCGTCGGCGGTACCATGGGCGCGCTCCTCGAGGTGACGCTCATCCAGCGGATGTATCACCGCCCGCTGGACACGCTGCTGGTCACGTTCGGTGTCGGCCTGATCCTGCAGCAGATCGCCAGGGACATCTTCGGCGCCCCAGCGGTGAACGTCGTTGCGCCGTCATGGCTTTCCGGTGGCGTCGAGATCCTGGGCGCAGTGGTGCCGAAGACGCGCATCTTCATCCTGGTGCTGGCGGTGGTCTGCGTGGCGGTGCTGGCGACCGTGCTCAAGACCAGCCCGATGGGACGGCGCATCCGGGCGGTCGTCCAGAACCGCGACCTCGCGGAGACCAGCGGGATCTCGTCGCGCAAGACCGACATCACGACGTTCTTCATCGGATCCGGTCTGGCCGCCGTGGCGGGGGTGGCGCTGACCCTGATCGGGTCGACCAGCCCCACCACCGGACAGAGCTTCCTGATCGACGCTTTCCTGGTGGTGGTCGTCGGGGGCCTCGGGCAGATCAAGGGGACCGTCATCGCGGCGCTGGCGCTCGGCTTCCTGAACTCGTTCATCGAGTACAACACCACCGCGTCGCTTGCCAAGGTGATCGTCTTCGTGCTCATCGTGATCTTCTTGCAGGTCCGTCCCCAGGGCCTGTTCACCGTTCGGACAAGGAGTCTCGTATGAGAACCCTCGTGGGACGCTGGCAGACGTGGGCGGGCTTCGGCGTCGCGGCGCTGCTGCTCTTCGGGATCGCTCCGGCTGTCCTGTCGGACTTCCGGCTCGGCCTGCTGGGCAAATTCCTCTGCTTCGCGATCGTCGCGGTCGGCATCGGGCTGGCCTGGGGCCGTGGCGGCATGCTGGTCCTCGGCCAGGGCGTGTTCTTCGGCCTCGGCGGCTACATGATGGGTATGCACCTCAAGATCTCCGACGCGCAGCTGCGCGGAGAAGACGTGCCCGACTTCATGCAGATCGCCGGGGTGCGCGAATTGCCCAGCTACTGGGCCCCGTTCGCGTCCCCCGCCTTCACGCTGCTCGCCATTGTCGTGATCCCGGCCGGTATCGCCGCGGTGCTGGGGTTCGGGGTGTTCAAGCGCCGGGTCAAGGGGGCCTACTTCGCGATCCTGTCCCAGGCCCTCGCGGCGGCGCTGGCGATCCTGCTGGTCGGGCAGACCGGGCTGGGAGGGAGCAACGGGCTCACCAACTTCCGGACGTTCTTCGGGTACGCGCTCAACGATCCGATCAACAAGCAGATGCTGTACTTCATCGCCGCGGCCGTCCTGCTGATCGTCGTCGCGGTGGTGCGGCAACTGATGCAGAGCCGCTACGGTGAACTCCTCGTGGCGGTGCGTGACGGAGAGGAGCGGGTCCGCTTCCTCGGCTACGACCCGGCCAACATCAAGGTCGTCGCGTACACAGTGGCCGCGCTGTTCGCCAGCATCGCCGGTGCGCTGTTCACGCCGATCGTCGGCTTCATGGCACCGTCGCAGGTCGGCATCCTCCCGTCCATCGCGTTTCTCATCGGGGTCGCGATCGGTGGGCGCACCACCCTACTGGGACCGGTGCTCGGCGCCATCGGCGTGGCCTGGGCACAGACGCTGTTCTCCGAACGCTTTCCGTCGGAGTGGATCTACGCTCAGGGCCTGCTGTTCATCGTCGTCGTGGGGTTCTTCCCCGCCGGGTTCGCCGGGCTCGCCGTGCTGCTCAACCGGCGCAGGAAACGCGAAGCCGATCCCGCCCGACAGGACTCGAGCCTGCAGTCGAACCCCAACCCGGACACCGAGAAGGTGGGAGCGCCGACATGACCACCACCACCGACCGGGACCCGGTCCCCGGCGGCAACGCCGGTATGGGCGCCGAGTACCTCGAGGTCAGCGGGCTGACCGTCGATTTCGACGGCTTCAAGGCGGTCAGCGACGTGAACCTGACCCTCTTCCAGGGTGATCTGAGGTTCCTGATCGGGCCGAACGGGGCGGGTAAGACGACGGTCATCGACGCGATCACCGGTCTGGTCAACGCCTCCGGTTCGGTCAACAAGTCCGGCGTCGAACTGCTCGGCAAGAAGGTGCACCAGATCGCCAAACTCGGCGTCGGACGCACCTTCCAGACGGCGAGCGTCTTCGAACAGCTCACCGTGCTGCAGAACCTCGACATCGCCGCCGGCGCGCATCGGTCGGCCTGGACACTGCTGCGCCGCAGGAACGGCGTGTCACCGGCCATCGCTGAGGCGCTGCACACCGTCGGCCTGACGGAGATGGCCGACAAACCCGCGGGCGTCCTGGCGCACGGGCAGAAGCAGTGGCTCGAGATCGGCATGCTGCTGGTCCAGAACGCCGACGTGCTGCTGCTCGACGAACCGGTCGCGGGAATGAGCACCGAAGAACGCGAAGAGACTGGAAACCTCTTGCGTCGCATCGGGGGTCAACGCACCGTTGTGGTCGTCGAACACGACATGGACTTCATGCGCGCCTTCGCCACCTCGGTCACCGTCCTGGCCCGCGGCCAGGTGATCGCCGAAGGGTCGGTCGCCGAGGTGCAGGCCAACCCGAAGGTGCAGGAGGTGTACCTGGGCACCGCGGCGGCGGGTGCGGACGATACCGCCGGCGAACTAGTCGGGGAAGGTGACTGACATGCTGCAACTCGTCGACGTCCGCACCGGGTACGGGCGGTCGCAGGTGATCCACGGCGCCAGCATCGAGGTTCCCACGGACGGGGTGGCCGCGGTGATGGGACACAACGGCGCGGGGAAGACGACGCTGCTGCGGGCGGCGGTCGGGCTGCTCAAGTGCACCGCCGGGCGGGTGATGTTCGGCGATGAAGACATCACCAAACTGCGCCCCAGCGCGCGGGTGGCCCGCGGGCTGGCGTACGTCCCGCAGGGCCAGCAGTCGTTCGGCCAGCTGACCACCGCGGAGAATCTCCAGGTGGTGGCCGACGGCCGCAAGAACGGCAAGCAGCTGATCGACGAACAACTCGATCTGTTCCCGGCGCTCAAGGAACTGTTGGCCCGCCGCGCCGGCCTGCTCTCCGGCGGACAACGGCAGCAGCTCGCGATCGCCAGGGCGTTGATCACCAGCCCGAAGTGCCTGATCCTCGACGAACCCACCGAAGGCATCCAGCCGTCCGTCGTCGCCGAGATCGAGGGCGCGATCACCGCCTTGACCGCACGCGGTGACCTCGGTGTGCTGCTCGTCGAACAACACATCGGGTTCGCACTGGAATCGTCGCAGCGTTACTACATCCTCGAAGCCGGCCGCATCACCTCCAGCGGCACCGGAGGTTCGGCCTCGGAGGCCGACGTGCGGGCGGCGATGGCGATCTAAGCTGGCGATCTGAGCTGCTGTCGGCGCCGTCGACGCGCCCTAGCCCAAGCGCGACACAACCTCTGCCACCACGCCTTCCCGCGCCACCTCGGTCTGGTCACCGTTCGTCAGGGACTTCACCTTCACCGCGGTGCCACCAGGGTCGGCAATCAGCGCGATCGACGCACCCGTCCGGTCCGCCGACTTGAGGGCCGCCTTGAGGCTGCGATCGCCGTAGGCGACGTCGACGCGCACACCGGCCCGGCGCAGCTCCGCCGCCAGGACGGCGATGTCGACCTTGGCGTCGGGCTCCGACGGGATGCAGTACACATCGCAGCTGGACGTGTGCCCCGCGGTCTTGCCCTCCGCGCGCAAGGCCAGCACGGTGCGGTCGACCCCCAGGCCGAACCCGATGCCCGACACGTCGTGGCCGCCCAGTCGCCGCATCAGCCCGTCGTAGCGACCGCCACCGCCAATCCCGGATTGCGCGCCGAGCCCGTCGTGGACGAATTCGAAGGTGGTTTTGGTGTAGTAGTCCAGCCCGCGCACCATCCGCGGGTTGATGACGAACGGCACACCGAGCGCCTGCAGGTGGGTCTGCACCGTCTCGAAATGTGCTTTGGCGCTGTCGGACAGGTGGTCGAGCATCACCGGCGCGTCGGCGGTCATCTCCCGCACATGCGGGCGCTTGTCGTCGAGGACCCGCAGCGGGTTGATTTCCGCCCGGCGGCGGGTCTCCTCGTCGAGGTCGAGCCTGAACAGATAGTCCTGCAACAGTTCCCGGTATTGCGGCCGGCAGGTGTCGTCGCCGAGTGAGGTGAGCTCGAGCCGGAAGCCGTCGAGCCCCAGCGACCGGAACCCGGCGTCGGCGACCGCGATCACCTCGGCGTCGAGCGCTGGATCGTCCACCCCGATGGCCTCGACGCCGACCTGCTGCAGTTGGCGGTACCGCCCCGCCTGTGGCCGTTCGTAGCGAAAGAACGGTCCTGAGTAGCAGAGCTTGACGGGCAGCGCACCCCGGTCGAGCCGGTGCTGGATCACCGCGCGGATCACCCCGGCGGTCCCTTCGGGGCGCAGCGTCACCGACCGGTCGCCGCGGTCGGCGAAGGTGTACATCTCCTTGCTGACTACATCCGTGGACTCGCCCACACCGCGCGCGAACAGCGCGGTGTCCTCGAAGATCGGGAGCTCCACATCCCCGTAGCCGGCCCGGCGCGCGGCGGCCAGCAGCCCGTCGCGGACGGTGACGAACTGCGCCGACTCGGGCGGGAGGTAATCCGGAACGCCCTTGGGCGCCTGGAACGCGGTCTCGGTCACAGTCTGAGCCCTTCGAGGAACGGGTTGGTGCGGCGTTCGGCGCCGATCGTGGATCTCGGGCCGTGCCCGGGCAGCACCACGGTGTCGTCGTCGAGCACCAACAGTTTGGTCAGGATCGAACCGAGCAGGTCCCGTCCGCTGCCGCCGGGCAGATCGGTGCGGCCGACGGAACTGCGGAACAGGGTGTCCCCGGTCAGCGCCACCTGTGCGCCGTCGGCCCGCAGCCGGAACACCACCGACCCGCGGGTGTGGCCGGGCGTGTGGTCGACGGTCACCGTCATACCGCCGAGGCCCAGCGTCTGGCCGTCGCGGTCGAGTTCGATCACCTGCCGCGGCTCGCGCAACAACGTGCTCAACAGCAGCTGCCCCACCCTGGGGCCGAAACCCTTGATCGGATCGGTCAGCATGAACCGGTCCTCGGGGTGGATGTACGCCGGGCAGCCGTAGGTGTCGGCGACCTTCTGCGCCGACCAGATGTGATCGATGTGACCGTGCGTCAACAACACCGCCGCCGGAGTGAGGCGGTGGTCGTCGAGGAGGCGGCGCAGCGGCGCCATCGCCCGCTGACCCGGGTCGACGACGATGGCGTCCGACCCCGGCCGCGGGGCGAGCACGTAGCAGTTGCACGCCAACATGCCCGCCGGAAATCCGGTGATCAACACGTATGCCAGTTTCCCATGCCAGGCCCGGTGCCCCGTTTCCAGCGGGTCGTTCACCAGACCCTCAGCAAGTTTTGGCACACTCGGTGCCGACCGGGCGCGGGGATGACCGCGCAGACGAGGAGGACAGCGGCGGTGCCGACCAACGAACAGCGACGCGAAGCGGCCAAACGCAAACTCGAACGGCAACTCGAACGCCGGGCCCAGCAGGCGCGCAAGCGGCGGATCGCGACGATCGCCGGTTCGGCGGTGGCGGCGGTCGTGGTGATCGCAGCCATCATCGCGACCGGCGTGCTCACCAACAGCGACTCCTCGGACACCACCGCATCGGCGCAGACACCCACCTCGACCACCTCCGGGGCGCCCGCCCAGCCGGTCGCCGGCGGCCAGCTGCCGGCGTTCGCGCCGCCCGCCGATCTGGGCGCCGACTGCCAGTACCCCGCGGCCGAGCCGGCAAGCAAGCAGGTCAACCCGCCACGCACCGGCACGGTGCCCACCGACCCCGCCGAGGTCAGCGTCAGCATGTCCACCAACCAGGGAAACCTCGGCCTGCTGCTGGACAACGCCAAGGCACCGTGCACCGTCAACAGCTTCGCCAGCCTCGCGCAGCAGGGATACTTCAACGACACGCCGTGTCACCGACTGACCACCAGCCCGACACTGTCGGTGCTGCAGTGCGGCGACCCCACCGGCGAGGGCACCGGCGGACCGGGATACCAGTTCGCCAACGAGTACCCGACGAACCAGTATCAGCCGGACAACCCGGCACTGCAGGAAGCGGTGCTCTACCCGCGCGGAACGCTGGCGATGGCCAACGCCGGACCCGACACCAACGGCAGCCAGTTCTTCCTGGTCTACCGGGATTCGCAGCTACCGCCCGGCTACACCGTGTTCGGCCGGATCGATGACACCGGCCTGGCCACTCTGGACAAGATCGCCGCAGCCGGCGTCGAAGGCGGCGGTCAGGACGGCGCCCCTGCACAAGACGTGCAGGTCAAGACGATCCTGCTCGACTGATGAGCTACCCGCCGGGGCCTTACCTCGCACCGCCGGCGTATCCGCCAGGTCACCGCGGCGGGTATCCGGGTCCGCGCAGCACCAATTCCTGGGCCGTCGCGGCGCTGGTGTGCGCGTTCCTCTTCGCGCCGCTGGGCATCGCCTTCGGGCACCTGTCGCTGTCCCAGATCAAAAGGTCCGGCGAGGACGGCCGCGGCCTCGCGCTCGCCGGCCTGATCATCGGATACGTCATGACGGCGCTGACCATCCTCGTCGTCGTCTTCAGCCTCTTGTTCCTGGTGGCAGTCACCCAACACGTCGATGAAGTGCGCCTCAACGACGGCGGCCCCATTCGCAGCGCCGCGCCGCCCTCGGGCGACGGGCTGCCCGCCTTCGTCGCCCCGCGGAACCTCGGGGCCAACTGCCAGTACCCGAAGGGCAACCAGCCCGCCAGCTCACCCGTCAGGCCGCCGCGCAGCGGACGAGTGCCGACCGACCCGGCCCGGGTCAGTGCCAGCGTGTCGACCACTCAGGGCAACATCGGGCTGGAGCTCGACAACGGCAAGTCGCCCTGCACGGTGAACAATTTCGCCAGCCTGGCGCAGCAGGGCTACTTCGACGGCACGACCTGCCACCGCTTGGCCACCGCCCGCGCCATGAAGGTGCTGCAGTGCGGGGACCCGACCGGCACTGGCGCGGGCGGGCCGGGCTACCACTTCCCGAACGAATACCCGACCAATCAATACCGGTTGTCCGATCCCGGGCTGCGACGCCCCCTCGTGTACCCGCGCGGCACGCTGGTGATGGCGAACGCCGGCCCCGGCACCAACGGCAGCCAGTTCATGCTCGTCTACGGGGACACACTGGTGCCGCCGACCTACACCGTGTTCGGGACCGTGGACGGCACGGGCCTGGCGACGCTCGACAAGATCGCTGCGCGCGGGGTCGCCGGTGGCGGTGAGGACGGAAAGCCCGCTGCGGAGGTCACGATCACCAGCGCGCGCCTCGACTAGCCCCGGGCGCGCCGGGCGGGTCAAACATCCGGTCAACGCCCTCCATGCCGGCGCGCTGACCCGGCTGCTCAGGCCGCGCTGGTCACCCGGTAGACGTCGTAGACCCCTTCGACGTTGCGCACCACCTGCAGCAGGTAGCCCAGGTGCTTGGGGTCGCCCATCTCGAACGTGAAGCGGCTGATCGCCACCCGGTCGTTGGACGTGGTCACCGATGCCGAGAGGATGTTCACCTTCTCGTCGGCGAGCACCCGGGTGACGTCGGAGAGCAGACGGTGCCGGTCGAGCGCCTCCACCTGGATGGCCACCAGGAACACCGAGGACGGCGACGGCGCCCACGTGACGTCGATGATGCGTTCGGCCTGCTCCTGTAGCGAGGACGCGTTGGTGCAGTCGGTGCGATGCACGCTGACCCCGCCGCCGCGGGTGACGAAGCCCATGATCTGGTCCCCCGGCACCGGGGTGCAGCACTTGGCCAGCTTGGTCAGGACGCCCGGCGCGCCGGGCACCGACACACCCGTGTCGTCGGTGCTGCGCTGACGGATCGGCATGGTCGCCGGGGTGGACCGTTCGGCGAGTTCATCCTCGGCGGCCTCGTTGCCACCGAACTGGGCGAGCAGCCGCTGCACCACGTGGCGCGCCGAGACGTGGCCCTCACCCACCGCGGTGTAGAGGGCCGAGACGTCGGCGTAACGCAATTCACGCGCCAGCGACGCCATCGACGCGGCATTCATCAAGCGCTGCAAGGGTAGTCCACCTCGGCGCACCTCACGGCCGATCGCGTCCTTACCAGCTTCGAGCGCCTCCTCCCGGCGTTCCTTGGCGAACCACTGGCGGATTTTGGCCTTCGCGCGCGGCGAGACCACGAAGGTCTGCCAGTCCCGCGACGGACCCGCTCCCTGGGCCTTGGAAGTGAAGATCTCGACGACCTCACCATTTTCGAGTTTGCGCTCCAGCGCGACCAACCGGCCGTTGACCCGGGCGCCGATACAGCGGTGGCCCACCTCGGTGTGCACGGCGTAGGCGAAGTCGACCGGCGTCGACCCGGCCGGCAGCGTGATCACGTCGCCCTTCGGCGTGAACACGAAGATCTCCTGGACCGCGAGATCGTAGCGCAGCGACTCCAGGAACTCGCCCGGGTCGGCGGCCTCCCGCTGCCAGTCGAGGAGCTGACGCATCCACGCCATGTCATCGATCTCGGCTGCGGTGTGGCCGGCCGGCACACCGTTGCGCCCCTTGGCTTCCTTGTAGCGCCAATGCGCGGCGATACCGTACTCGGCGGTGCGGTGCATGTTGCGGGTGCGGATCTGCACCTCGAGCGGTTTACCCTCCGGCCCGACGACCGTGGTGTGCAGCGACTGGTACACGCCGTAGCGCGGTTGGGCGATGTAGTCCTTGAACCGCCCGGCCATCGGTTGCCACAGCGAGTGCACGACACCGACCGCGGCGTAGCAGTCGCGGATCTCGTCGCACAGGATCCGCACACCCACCAGATCGTGGATGTCGTCGAAGTCGCGGCCCTTGACGATCATCTTCTGGTAGATCGACCAGTAGTGCTTGGGGCGTCCCTCGACGGTCGCGTTGATCTTGGACTTCGTCAAGGTGTTGACGATCTCGGAGCGCACCTTCGCCAGATAAGTGTCGCGCGACGGCGCACGGTCGGCGACCAGGCGCACGATCTCGTCGTACTTCTTCGGATGCAGGATCGCAAACGACAGGTCCTCTAGTTCCCACTTGACGGTCGCCATCCCCAGCCGATGGGCAAGCGGGGCAATGACTTCCAGCGTCTCGCGGGCCTTGCGGGCCTGCTTTTCGGGCGGCAGGAACCGCATGGTGCGCATGTTGTGCAGACGGTCGGCGACCTTGATCACCAGCACGCGAGGATCGCGCGCCATCGCGATGATCATCTTGCGGATCGTCTCGCCCTCGGCGGCGGACCCCAGCGCCACCTTGTCGAGTTTGGTGACGCCGTCGACGAGGTGGCCAACCTCGGACCCGAACTCGGCAGTCAGCGCATCGAGGGTGTACCCGGTGTCTTCGACGGTGTCGTGCAGCAGCGCTGCGATCAGCGTGGTGGTGTCCATCCCCAGTTCGGCGAGAATGTTGGCCACCGCCAGCGGATGGGTGATGTAGGGGTCACCGGAGCGGCGCATCTGGTCGGCATGCCGCTGGTTGGCGACCTCGTAGGCGCGCTGCAATAGCGTCAGGTCGGCCTTGGGGTAAAACTCCCTGTGCACCGCCACCAGCGGTTCGAGCACCGGATTGACGGTGCTGCGCTGTGCGGTCATCCGGCGGGCGAGGCGGGCGCGGACCCGTCGTGAGGCGCTCGACGACGCTTTCGCAGCGTCCGCCCTGGGTGACTCGGCCGGCGTCTGGGATTCGGGGATGTCGGCGATCGGGAGTGGCGCGGTGAGCGGCGAGGTCGTGGTCGTGTCGTCAGCCATCAGTACACCTCCTCGCCACTTACGCTCCAGCCGCGCAGACCTCGAGGATATCCCTCACACCGTGTAGAGGCTGCTGACCGGCAGCGGTTGCACCACCTCACGTCCGCCGAGGGCGGTCAGCTCCAGCACCACCGCGGCACTGCGCACCATGGCGCCGCCGCTGGTGAGGAGTCGATTCGTGGCCGCGACGGTACCGCCGGTCGCGAGAACATCGTCGATGATCACGACGGTGCGCCCGGCGATGTCGATTCCCTCGGCGGGGATCTCCAGCGTGGCCGTGCCGTATTCCAGGTCGTAGGTCTGCGAATGCACCGGAGGCGGCAGCTTGCCGCCCTTGCGCACCGCGAGCACACCAGTGCCCAGCCGCAGGGCGACCGCGGCGCCCAGCAGGAAACCGCGGGCGTCGATACCGGCAACCAGGTCGACGCCCTCGGCGGTCTCGGCAAGCGCATCGGTGACCCCGACCAGTCCCGCGGCGTCGGCGAGCAGCGGTGTCAGATCCTTGAACTGGATCCCGGGTTGGGGAAAGTCGGGCACCTCGCGCATCAATGACTCGATCGCTCGGGAGATGTCGGTGCCCATCCCACGGTCGCTTCGCTGCTGCCCACCGGTCACCGTGACAACCTCCAGCGGTCCATGTTCCAGCCGGCGCCCCAGCGGGTGGGGTTGCCGATCACCGCGTACATCTTCGACGAGGTGAGCAGTGTGCGCTGCTGACGGTACAGCGGCAGGGTCGGCATGTCGGCCCACAGCATCGGCGCACCCTCGCCGAGCAGCCGGGCGAGTTCCTTGGGATCGGAGCTGACCGCCAGCGCGCCGATGATTCCGTCGATGCGCGGGTTCGAGTATCCGCTGAGGTTGTTTCCATTACCGGAGTGCAGCGCGTAGGCGTCCATTGCCGACGATCCGGTCGAACCACTGCCGGGCGCGCCACCGGTGCTGGCAAGCAGGACGTCGATCTCGTCGGCGCGCAAGGTCAACGGTCCGACGGCCGGACCGGCGGCGTCCACCACGCTGATACCAGCAGGCTCACAGGCCTTGGCGATCGCACCGACAGTCGCGGCCAGCCTGGCGTTGGGGCTCTGGTAGCCGATCCGCACCGTCAGCGGGCGGTTCCCCAGCGTGTCGCGGGCGGCGTTCGGGTTCGCGACGCTGAACTGCCCCACCTCGCCGGTGGCCTCCGCGACGGCGAAGGCATCCTCGTCGGCCGGATTGAGCCGTGAGTTGGCGACGGGAACCTCGGCGTTGCGGGCGATGACGTCGCGCGGTGTGCACAATGCCAGAGCGCGCCGCGCCGGCGGCGCAGCCAGCGGACCGCGTGGGGCGAAGATCAGCTGTTCGACACCCGAGGAAGGGCTGTCGGCGCGGACGTAGTCCTCGGGCATGTTGAGGGTGCCCGAAGAGCCGGCGGCGATGTCGACGACGTCGTAGGCACCCTCGTTCACCCGCTCCTGGATGTCGGCACCGCGCGGCCACACCGTGATCCGGTTCGTCACCGGTTCGGTGCCCCACCACTTGTCGTTGGCCACCAGGATGACGGCGCCGTCGTCGGTCACCGACTCCAATTTGTACGGCCCCGAGGAGGGGAACTTCTTCAGGTCGTCGGCGTTCATGCCGGGCTCGAGGTCCCAGGTGGTGTTCCAGCCCTCGGCGATGCGCTCGACGACCGGCAGGTCGCCGTTCGTCAGCGCGGCGGTGACGTCGACCCCGAGTTCGTCGGCGAGGACGTGTGAGGGCATCAGCGCCGTCGCGCTGAACAGCTGCCCGAAGTCGACGAATCCGCGGTCCGGCGCGAACGACACCCGTGCGCGTTTCTGACCGGGCGCGCACTCCACCGACACGACGTCGCTGTAGCCGGCCCGGTTGGCAGCGTCGAACTGCGGGAAGCGTCCGGACTGCGATGCCCACGCGAGTACGAGGTCGTCACAGGTCACCGGCTTGCCGTTGGAGTAGACCGCCTTGTCGCTGATCTGGTAGTCGAGCACGAGCGGCGCGCGGCCGACCACGGCGATGGTGCCGAAGTCGTGGTCACCGACGATCTGGCCTTCTGGGCCGTGGTAGTTGAAGCCGGTCAGCGCGCGGGCGAACGCCTGCGGGCCGCCCGACGCCGCTCCGGCCACGGTGTTGGTGTTGTAGCTCACCAGCGCCCCGTCCACGGCGTAGTTGACCGCGTCCGCGGCGCTGTCGCCACAGGACGACAACGCGGCGGCCGTCAGGGTGGCGACCGCCGCCGCCGTGGCGGCCCGCCGGATCCGTGCAGGCATCGGGCCTACCCGCCGCGCGGGGCGCGCTTACCCGCGGGGCGGCTGGGCTTGCTGGTAGGTCGCGACGGTTTCGCACCGGGCGCCGGCTTGTTCGCCGGCGGCGTGGTGGCCGCCTTTACCGTCGTGGCAGCCGCCACCTTCTCCGGTTCGGCGTCTTTGGCGTCTTCGGCGTCCTCCTCGACCGGCGCGGTGACCGGCGCCGAGCGACCACCCGGCTTACGCCGGTTGAGCACGCGGCGGGTGTGGTCACGCACCAGCTGGGTGCGTTCGCGCAGCGACACCAGCAGCGGGGTGGCGAAGAAAATCGACGAGTAGGTCCCGACGATCACACCGACCAGCTGGACGAGCGCCAGGTCCATCAGCGTGCCGACGCCCAGCAGCCACACCGCGATGACCATCAGCGCGATGATCGGCAGCACCGAGATGAGGCTGGTGTTGATCGAGCGCATGAACGTCTGGTTGACCGCGAGGTTGGCCTGTTCGGCGAAGGTGCGCCGGGTCGTGTGTTCGAAGCCGTTCGTGTTCTCTTCCACCTTGTCGAACACGATCACCGTGTCGTAGAGCGAGAAGCCGAGGATCGTGAGCAGGCCGATCACCGTGGCCGGACTCACCTCGAACCCCACCAGGGAGTACACGCCGGCGGTGACGATCAGGTCGAAGAACAACGTGGCCATCGCCGAGATCGCCATCCAGCGTTCGTAGCGAATCCCGATGTAGAGCGATGCCAGCACCAGGAACACTGCCAGCGCGATCAGTGCCTTTTCGGTGATCTGGCCGCCCCACGTCTCGGACACCGCGGAGTCACTGATCGCCTGGTCGCTGGGCCGTCCATTCTCGCCGAGGGGCTGGAAACGCTCGAACAGCGCGGTGCGGAGCTCGGTGGCCTCCTCGTTGGTCAGCGTCTCCGACCGGATCTGTACGGTCGCCGAGCTGCCGCTGCCGACCGTCACCACCGATTCGGGTGCCTTGCCGAGGGTTTCGCTGAAGACGGTCTCGACCTGGGTTACCTCGGCGTTACCGTTGGCACCGGCCACCGGCATCGAGACCTTGGTGCCGCCTTCGAAGTCGATGCCGAAGGTGAAGCCGCGAATCAGGATGCTGGCCAGCGCAATGAGGACGATCACGCCGCTGACCGCGTACCACATCTTGCGACGCCCGATGACCTCGAAGGCGCCGGTGCCCGTGTAGAGCCGGACGAAGAAGCCGTGTTTGGGCGCCGTGTCGGTACCCCCGGTTTTCGCCGTGTCTGCGCTCTGGTCTACAGCGGGCTTCTGTCTAGCCGCCATTGCCTATCCCCGTCCCGCGGTCGCGTGTGCGGCCGCCCGTCGTTCCCGCGCGATCTGCTGGACCGCGCCGAGGCCGTTGAACTTCGGTTTCGCCGCCCATGTCGTCTTGGAGGCCAGGTAGACCAACGGCCATGTGACCAGGAACACCACGACGACGTCGAGGATCGTGGTGAGCCCGAGGGTGAACGCGAAGCCCTTGACCTGGCCGACGGCCAGGAAGTACAGCACCGCCGCGGCGAGGAACGTCACCGCGTTGCCGGACACGATCGTCTTGCGCGCTCTGGCCCAACCACGCGGCACCGCCGACCGGAACGAGCGTCCTTCGCGGATCTCGTCCTTGATGCGTTCGAAGAACACGACGAAGGAGTCCGCGGTGGTGCCGATACCGATGATCAGACCGGCGATACCGGCCAAGTCGAGGGTGTAGTTGATGTAGCGGCCGAGCAGCACCAGGATCGCGAACACCATGGCCCCGGAGGCCACCAGTGACAACGCGATCAGCACGCCGAGCAGGCGGTAGTACAGCAGCGAGTACAGCAGCACCGCCGCCAGACCGATCGCACCGGCGATCAGTCCGGCCTTCAGCGAGGCCAGCCCCAGCGTCGCCGACACCGTCTCCGCTTCCGACGATTCGAACGACAGCGGCAGTGAGCCGTACTTGAGGACGTTGGCGAGTTCACGCGCGGAATCCGCGGTGAAGCGGCCGGTGATCTGGGTCCGGCCACCGGGGATGGCTTCCTGGATCTCGGGAGCGCTGACCACACGGGAGTCCAGGGTGAACGCGGTCTGGGTGCCGACATTGGCTGCGGTGAAATCCGCCCAGATCTTGGCCGCATCGTCGTCGAACTCGAGGTCGACGACGTACTCGCCGCGCTGGGGGTCCAGACCCGAGGACGCGTTGGCGATCTGCTCACCGCTGATGATCGACTTGTTCAGCAGGTAGACGGTCTGGCCGTCGGTCGAACAGGTGATCAGCGGCAGGTTCGGGTCGTCGTTGCCGGCGAGCACGTCGTCCTCGCCGCAGCGGGTGGCCTGGAACTGCAGTGCCACCAGCTGGATGGACGGATCGGTGCTCTGGCGCAGTTGCTTCTCGTCGGCGATACGCTGGGCGAGGTCCGCACGCTCGTCGGGCGCAGCCGGTACGGGGGACGGCGCAGGTGCGGCCGGCCCGCCCGGCGCGGGGGCAGGATCGGTCGGCGAAGGGGCCGGCTGCTGTGGGTAGGGCCGGGGTTGCGGCGCCGGTGGCGGGTCGGCGGGCGGCGGCGCGTCGCCCGGCTGGGGCACCAGGCCGGGGATTCCCGGCAGGCCTGGCGCCTGGCCGGGCGGCGCCGGCTGGCCGGGCTGGGCGGGTCCTTCGCCGCCCGGTTGGCCGCCCTGCGCGGCGGCAGGCTGTGCCTGCATCGCATGCACCACAGGGCGGATGTAGAGCCGTGCCGTCTGACCGAGGTTGCGGGCCTCGCTGCTGTCGTTCCCGGGCACGGTGATGACCAGGTTCTCGCCGTCGATGACGACTTCGGAACCCGAAACCCCCAACCCGTCGACGCGCGCGCTGATGATCTCCTGGGCCTGGGCCAGCGATTCCCGGGTCGGCGGGGAGCCGTCCGGCGTTCGCGCGGTCAGGGTGACGCGGGTGCCGCCCTGCAGGTCTATACCCAGCTTCGGGTCGGCCTCCTTGTCACCGGTCAGGAAGACCAGGAGGAAGGCGCCTACCAGCAGTACCAGGAAGAGCGACAGATAGCGGGCAGGATGTACCGGCGCCGAAGACGATGCCACGTTGCTTGGGTCCCCTCGGATTTCAGTTCGTCAGCACCGCAAAGGGTACGTGCGGCTGCTGAGGGCTTGCTGTCAGTTTCCCTGTGGTCAGTCCCGCTTGGACCGCCCAGGATCGGACGCCTTATCGACGACGGGGCTTTCGAACACCTCGGTGGCTGCCGCATCGACGGCGTCGAGTTCGTCGCCGGGATCGATGCGGTCCCGCACCGCGAGCTTCATCCACGTCGTGACGACGCCCGGAGCGATCTCCAGGTGGACGTCGTCATCAGTGATGCCGGTGATGGTGCCCTGCAGCCCGGAGGTGGTGTGGATGCGGTCGCCCACCTGAAGAGAATTGTGCAGGTCAATGGTGGCCTGCATCGCCTTCTTCTGGCGGCGGGAGGCGAAGAACATGAAGGCGCCCATGATGATGAGCAGGGGTAGGAATACGACCAGATCCATGGCAGCAAGCGTCTTTCGGTTCGAGGTGTTCGCGGTCACGGCGCCCTTGATCCCCCCGGAAAACAGGCGCCTCGTAGTTGACCAGTGTGCCATTGTCCGCGCCGTAACCGGGATGCCCGGTCACGCGGGGACGGTTGCGCAACCCCGACCCCGCGGAAATCGCACAATTCGTGGGCGCTTGCTGCGTAATCCCCACTGAAGCGCTCCCCGGACGTTTGTTTCCCGCCGCAGGCCGCCGTCGGGGCGACCAGGGCCCGTGCGTGCCGCAGCACCGCCACCCACGTGAGGCAGGAGTCCTTGACGTGAACGCCCTCGAACAGACCGCCACCTCGCCACGCACGGCGGGATGGTCGAGACGCCGACGGTAACCGGCTGATCGAACTGGGCCTCGGCATCGCGGTCACCACGACCGGCAACCCGGCACCCCGGTAATCGAGGCGGTCGCCGCGCAAGCCGCAGGGACCTGTCGATGTACCGGCTGGAGGACTACACCCGCATCACGCACGCCGTGGCCCATATCGGCTGAGACAGCAGGGAGCCCGGTCGTCACCCCTCGGGATTGTCGACCACCGGGATCTCTCTTCGACCGCTGCTAGTGGTGAGTCAGCGTGCGGTTGCGCCCACCACGGTGAAACATGTCGCGCAGGCCGCGCCCGCGCTTCACCGGCTCGTGCTGGGCCGTCGCCTGGATCGGCGCGTTGGCGCCGACCGGCCCCGCAGTGGGCTGCGGACCGGTGTGCGTCATCGGAGCGGCGGCATGCTGCTCGGTGGTCAGCGGCCGCTGCGCGTACTCGACGTCGCGGACGCTGCGGACGGACAGCCGGCCGAGCGCGAGCGCACCGAGGAAGACGATCAGTGCGCCGAGCCCGTAGAAGTAGGTGAGCTCCAGCCACACCCGCTTGGTGTCGGTTCCGGCGACCGGAGTACCGGCGTTGCCCAGGCCCAGCGGACCGGCCAGCGCTCGACCGATGACGAACCAGGCACCCGCGGCGACGGTCAGCCATGCACCCAGCGACGCGGTGGCGCGGTTACGCGACATCAACAGCAGCAGGCCACCGGCGACGGCGACTGCGCCGGGCAGCACTTCCAGCCAGCCTCTGGCATTCGTCCACGTCCACGGCTCGTCCGGGGTGAACGCGAAGTCGAAATACGGCCCGAGGAAGGGAACGAGCGCGCCCCACAGGCCGAGCAGGATGAGTAGGAACCCGCTGATCGCGCCGCGGCTGCGGGGAATCTTCATGCGGCCGCCGCGCGGTTCGTCCGGGCGTTGGGAACCGATCATTGTTGCCTCCTCTGTCGTGGGAACCGAGTACCCGACTGCGCGCCGGTGTAATCCGAATACGCTGCACCTATGGGGTCCACACCGACCGCTGCACAGCAACCACTCACCGACGTGTCGGAACGCTGGCCCGACGCTGCGATGCTCTGACCGCCGACGAAGTGGGCGACGCCAACCCGGTGCGATGAGTACGTCCGGGCTCTGCTCGCCCATGTCCGCCGCAGCTGTGCGAAGGCGTGCGAGCGCCCCCGACACCGCCTAAGCCGGTCAGCTGAACCTGCCGGACATGTTCACCCGCACGATCCTGACCCCGGTGCCGACCGGATCGCCCGAAGCGGCAGTACACGCTGCTGCCGCTGCGGCGGTGATCGTCACGTACGCCACCGATCGCCAGTTGCTGGGCTTGTCTAGTCAGGCCCCCACGCTCTCCACGCGCACGACCGGTGGGATGGCGAGCAGCCGAGAAGAGCCCCATTGCGTCCCCGAGGGTGCTGGGTCGCTCCGGTGCGCCGACGAGATCGGCGGTGATCGCCGTACCGGCTCAGACGAGACCGCAGACGCCGCCGATCCGGATGGTGCGGCTGCCTATACCTGCCCTCCTCACTCGAAGAGCTCCTCACTCGAAGAGCTCAGCCTGGCCCAACCCGGTGAAACCACTTGGTGGGGTAAGCCCGAGGTGCGTCCAGGCCAAGGCTGTGGCGACGCGACCGCGCGGGGTGCGGGCGAGCATCCCGGCGCGCACCAGGAACGGTTCGCACACCTCTTCGACGGTGGTGGCCTCCTCCCCCACCGCGACGGCCAGCGTCGAGACGCCAACCGGTCCGCCGCCGAAGCTTCGGGTCAACGCCGACAGCACCGCGCGGTCGAGCCGGTCGAGACCGAGTTCGTCGACGTCGTAGACCGCCAGCGCCGCCTTGGCGATGTCGCGGGTGATGACGCCGTCGGCGCGCACCTCGGCGTAGTCGCGGACCCGGCGCAGCAGCCGGTTGGCGATCCTCGGTGTGCCACGGGAGCGCTGGGCGATCTCGGCGCTGGCCTCGGCGCCGAGGTGGATGCCGAGGATGCCCGCCGAGCGGGCCAGCACCCGTTCGAGTTCGGCGGGCTCGTAGAAGTCCATGTGGGCGGTGAAACCGAACCGGTCACGCAGCGGACCGGTCAGCGCACCGGACCGGGTGGTGGCGCCCACCAGGGTGAACGGCGCCACCTCCAGCGGAATCGACGTCGCGCCGGGGCCTTTCCCGACGACGACGTCGACCCGGAAATCCTCCATGGCGAGGTATAGCATCTCCTCGGCCGGCCGCGCGATCCGGTGGATCTCGTCGATGAACAGCACGTCGCCCTCCACCAGATTGGACAGCATCGCCGCCAGATCCCCGGCCCGTTCCAGCGCCGGACCCGACGTCACCCGCAGCGAGGACGAGAGCTCGGCGGCGATGATCATCGCCAGCGACGTCTTGCCCAGACCCGGCGGACCGGACAGCAGGATGTGGTCCGGTGTGCCGCCGCGGTTCTTGGCGCCCTCGAGCACCAGCTGCAGCTGCTCACGCACCCGCGGCTGGCCGATGAACTCCCCCAGCGACCGCGGCCGCAGGCTGGCGTCGATGTCGCCCTCGCCGACGGTCAGTGCCGCCGAGACGTCGCGGTCGTCGGCCTCGGCATCCTCCTCGAAGCGGCCCATGTCAGGTCTGATCTTCGCGTGAGCGGCTCATCGCTGGCTACTTCTTCCCCAGCATCGACAACGCCGCCCGCAACGCGCTCGAGGTGGTGGCGTCCGGATCCGCGGCCAGGACCTTGTCGCACGCCTCCTCGGCGTGTTTGGCCGGGAAACCGAGGCCCACCAGGGCTTCGACGACGGGACCGCGCACGGCATGGCCACCGACGGCGGTCGCCGCTGCGCCGGTGGTGACCGGGCCGATCTTGTCCCGCAGTTCGAGCACCATCCGCTCGGCGCCGCGTTTGCCGATGCCGGGCACCCTCGTCAGCGCGGTGATGTCGCCGTCGGCCAGCGCCTGGCGCAGCGTCGGCGCGTCGTACACCGCCAGCGTCGCCAACGCGATCTTCGGTCCCACACCCGATACGCCCAGCAGCGTGCCGAACAGGTCACGGGCGTCGGCGTCGGCGAACCCGTACAGCGTCATCGAATCCTCGCGCACGATCATCGCGGTGACCAGCCGCGATTCCGCACCGCGGCGCAGCGTGGCCAGCGTCGACGGGGTGGCCATCACCTTGTAGCCGACACCGGCGGCCTCGATCACCGCATGGTCCAGCGCGATGTCGATCACCTCACCGCGCACCGAGGCGATCACCTGGCCGCCCTGAGCTTGGCCTGATACGTGCGGCGCTGCTCGGCGGCCATCGCCGCCGCGGCAGCCATCCGCGCGATCATCGGGGCCCGCCAGCAATGGCAGATCGCCAGCGCCAGCGCGTCGGCGGCGTCCGCCGGCGTCGGCTTCGCCTGCAACGCAAGAATTCTCGTCACCATCTCGGTCACCTGCGCCTTGTCGGCGCGACCGTTGCCGGTGACCGCGGCCTTGACCTCACTGGGCGTGTGGAAATGCACGTCGATCTCCCGTTTGGCCGCGGCCAGTGCGATCACCCCGCCCGCCTGGGCGGTCCCCATGGCGGTGTTGGCGTTGTGGTTGGCGAACACCCGCTCGATCGCGATGACGTCGGGCCGGTGGGTGTCCATCCAGTGCTCCACGGTGTCGCTGATGATCAGCAGCCTGCGGTGCAATTGCTCGTCGGAAGGGGTGCGCACCACGTCGACGTCGAGCGCGATCACCTTCCGGCCCTGCCCGCTTTCGATCACCGAAAGCCCACAGCGCGTCAACCCGGGATCGACTCCCATCACCCGCACGGCAAGCCCCTTCGTGAGAACATGTGTTCGACAACACTAGCGGGCGAGCGTGCGGGGATATCCGCGACACACCGCCCAGGTGTACGGGCGAAGATGCTGTGGCGTGATCCCGGCGGGGACACTTCACCGTCTTCTCGTCGGCCACGTCATCGCCGCCGCGGGTGACCACTACCTTCCACGCATGCCGCAGAACTCCCCCGAGGGGCCAGGATCGAGCGCGCTGTGAAATCTCCCACGGCCGCCGTGGCCGGTGTACCGACCATGCCGTCGCGTTCGGATCCGTGACCTCGGTCATGGCGCCATCATCGCCGATCAGCGCCGGCTCAGCGGCGCAATCACGGTGACCTGGCGATGTGACGAGTCGCGCCCATGCCGCTACCTTCGGGATCGACCGTCGAACCCGAGCAGTGGAGCAGATGCCCCGATGCCCGAAGAGACCGAACTCCAATCCGCCACCGACCTCGCCGTCACCCTCAGTTGGGTGGCCGGCGCCGTGGTCGTCGCCTATCTTGTGGGCATCCTGCTCACCTGGGTGTTGTCGCGGGTCGCCCGCCGAAGCCACATCGTCAAGGACATCGAGGTGTGCACCCGGCTACCGATCCGGGCGATCCTGATGGTGATGGCGGCGACGATCGCCGTGCAGCGCACCGCCGACGCGGCGACCACCTGGCGCGGCTGGGTGGACCACAGCTTGGTGATCGCGCTGATCGCGACGGTCACCTGGCTGATCACCGGCCTTGTAAAAGTGGCCGAGCGTCAGGTGATCTCGCGCTTCGGCGGCGGCGACGCCGGATTGACCGACGCCGACCGCCACCGCAGGAGGGTGCGAACGCAGGTGACCGTGCTGCGCCGGCTGGCAATCGCGATCGTCGTCGTCCTCGGGTCCGCCGCGATCCTGATGACCTTCCCCGCCTTCAGCGACATCGGCGCCACGCTGTTCGCCTCGGCCGGTGTGCTTTCGGTGGTCGCCGGTCTGGCCGCGCAGACCTCGCTGGGCTCGGTGTTCGCCGGGCTGCAGATCGCGTTCTCCGACGCCATCCGGGTAGGGGACGTGGTGGTGCTCGAAGAAGAATGGGGCCGCATCGAGGAAATCACGCTGACCTACGTAGTGGTCCGGGTCTGGGACGAACGCCGCCTGGTCCTGCCCTGCACCTACTTCACCACCACGCCGTTCCAGAACTGGACGCGCAGCGCCACCGAGATCATGGGGACCGTCGAGCTGGACGTCGACTTCTCGGTGCCCTTCGACGACATGCGTGCCGAGTTGGACCGCCTGCTTGCCCAGAGCAACCAGTGGGACGGCCGCAGCGGCGTCCTGCAGGTGACCGGCGCGGTCGGCGGGTTCGTGCGGGTGCGGGTCCTGGTCAGCGCCCCGGACGCCAGCGCGCTGTGGGATCTGCAGTGCGCGGTGCGCGAGGGTCTGGTCGACTGGATCCGGCGTACCCACGGCACGGCCCCTAGGTACCGGCTGGAGACCAGCCGACCGGCACCGAAGCGCCCCGACACCACCGGCGGCGAAACCAGGCGGGTCGGCTCGGCGGTGTTCTCCGGCAGCCCGGAGGCCGATGCCCGCGCCCGCGACTTCGCCGGGTCAAACGGGGACGGCCGCAACTAGCTAGCTAAGCTAGCTGTGAGCCGTTCAGAAGGACGAGTGCGGCGCCCCGATCCCCGGGTCGATCTTCGCCGGACCGGCCGCCGTCGGCGCCACCGGGAAGTCGAAGATGGCCGTCGGGATGTACACGGTCGCACAGGCATTCGGGATGTCCACCACACCGGACAGCCGCCCCTCGATCGGCGCGGCGCCCAGCAGCAGGTAGGCCTGCTCGGGACTGTAGCCGAACCTCGTCAGGTAGTCGATCGCGTGCAGGCAGGCGCGCTGATAGGCCAGATGCGAGTCCAGGTACCGCTGTTCGCCGTCTAGGGTGACCGACGTCCCGGAGAACGCCAGCCATTCGGAGTACTGCGGGTCGGTGTTGCCGGGCATGAAGATTGCGTTCTCGCTGACCCCGTAGGTCTCCATCCCGCCGGGGATCACGTCGACGCGCAGATCGATGAAGCCGCCCATCTCGATGGCGCCGCAGAAGGTGATCTCACCGTCGCCCTGGGAGAAGTGCAAGTCGCCGACGGACAGGTTCGCGCCGTCGACGAACACCGGGTAGAAGATCCGGCTGCCCTTGGTGAGGTTCTTGATGTCCTGGTTTCCGCCGTTCTCCCGCGGCGGCGCGGTGCGGGCGGCTTCGGCGGCGGCCTTCGCGAACGCGTCACCGGTGAGGCTGCCGAGGATTGCGTCCCGCGGTTCCGGCGGCAGCGCCAACGGCGGCACCCGGTCCGGATCGGTGGCGATCAGCGCGGCCTCACGGGTGTTCCACCTCGACAGCAGGTCACGCGACGGCGCGGTGCCGATCAGACCGGGATGGACGATGCCGGTGAACTGGACCCCCGGCACATGCCGGGAGGTCGCCTTCTGCCCGGAGAAATCCCAAATCGCCTTGTACGCATCGGGGAACTGTTCGGTGAGGAATCCGCCGCCGTTGCGGGTGGCGAAGATCCCGGTGTAGCCCCAGCCCTGTCCGGCCAGCGGGCCGGAGTCCTCCTGCGGAATTGGACCGACGTCAAGGATGTCGACGATCAGCAGGTCACCCGGTTTGGCGCCTTCGACAGCGATCGGACCGGACAGCGTGTGCACGGTGGTCAGCGGCGCGTTGAGGATGTCGTCAGCCGAATCGTCGTTGTGGATGGCACCGTCGAACCACTCCCGGCAGTGCACCCGGAAGGAGTCGCCCTTCTTCACCGTCACCGCGGCCGGGATGTCGGGGTGCCAGCGGTTGTGCCCGACCTTCTCCTGATCGGTGAACTTCCTGGTGGAGTCGAGCGGGAAGACAACGTCGGGCATGGGCTCCTCCTACGGTCGCGGAAGCTTGCGGTGCAGCGGGTTGGCACTGATCCTGCGCCGACGCGCCGCGGCCGGTGGTGCGGCGACGACCGAGGGGCGGTCGGCGGTGGCGCGGGTGGCGTCCTGCAACGCCATCGCCGCTCCGGCTGCCCCGCCGAGGCGCGGGGCCGCCATCGCCCGGCGCGCAGAACCGCCGCAGTCGGGACACTCGACGACGTCCGGACGGCTGCGCATCGAATGCATCTGCTGGGTGGTGCCGCATCCGGCTTCACAGCGAAAGACATAGAGAATCAAGGCATTTCCTCACTGCGCTCGAAGCCGGTGAGCCTCACCCTACCGAGGCTTCGCGCCGCTCGCGCGGCAGTCGGAGAACCCGACAGGCGCGTGGGCCAGGCGTTCCAGCTGCGCGACCACCCCGCCGACCTGTTCGGCACCACGACGACGATCAGGAAGAAGACCGCAGACGAGTAGACCGAAGCGTCATTCATGCCTGCGGCCTGATCGCAGGGGCGACCTACGTTTCGAGTTGGGCGAGGATCTCGTCGGGGATGTCGGCGTTGGTGTAGACGTCCTGCACGTCGTCGCTGTCCTCGAGGGCGTCGACGAGCTTCATCACCTTGCGGGCGCCGTCGGCGTCCAGCGGCACGGTGACCGACGGCTGGAAGCTGGCGTCGGCGGAATCGTAGTCGATGCCGGCGTCCTGCAGCGCGGTGCGCACGGCGACCAGGTCGGTCGGTTCGGAGATGACCTCGAAACTGTCGCCGAGGTCGTTGACCTCCTCGGCGCCCGCCTCCAGTACGGCCATCAGCACGTCATCCTCGGACAGGCCGTTCTTCTCCAGAGTCACCACGCCCTTGCGCGAGAACAGGTAGGACACCGAACCCGGGTCCGCCATGTTGCCGCCGTTGCGGGTCATCGCGACGCGCACCTCGCCGGCCGCGCGGTTGCGGTTGTCGGTGAGGCACTCGATGAGCACGGCAACCCCGTTGGGCCCGTAGCCCTCGTAGGTGATGGTCTGCCAGTCCGCGCCGCCGGCCTCTTCGCCTGCGCCCCGCTTGCGGGCCCGCTCGATGTTGTCGTTGGGCACCGAACTTTTCTTGGCCTTCTGGATGGCGTCGTAGAGCGTCGGGTTGCCGCCTGGGTCCCCGCCACCGGTGCGGGCCGCAACCTCGATGTTCTTGATCAGTTTGGCGAAGTTCTTACCCCTGCGGGCATCGATGATCGCCTTCTTGTGCTTCGTGGTCGCCCACTTGGAATGGCCACTCATCGGCGAACTACCTCTCTCGCTCAAGTTCAAAGTCCGGTGGTCGAGTCTACGTGCAGGGTGATTCAGGTGTGGTTGGTCGCGCCCGGCGCAACCCACGACACCGGAATCACGTCTCGGTGACCATGTCGACGAACAGTTTGTGCACCCGCCGGTCACCGGTCACCTCGGGGTGGAAGGACGTGGCCAGCATGCGGCCCTGCCGGACGGCAACGATGTGCGCGTCGGCGCGGCCCAGCACCTCGACGTCGTCACCGATGCGCTCGACCCACGGCGCCCGGATGAACACGGCGTGCACCGGAGAGTCCAAGCCCTCGAACGGGATGTCGCCTTCGAACGAGTCGACCTGACGCCCGAACGCGTTGCGCCGAACCGACATGTCGATGCCGTTCAACGGGGTGGCCTCGCGCCCGGGGGCACCGGCGTCGACGATCTCGCGGGCGAGCAGGATCATTCCGGCGCACGAACCGTAGGCCGGCATCCCGTCGGCGAGCCGAGCCCGCAACGGTTCGAGCAGTTCCAGTTCACGCAGGAGGTGACTCATCGCCGTCGACTCCCCGCCGGGAATCACCAGCGCGTCGATCGTTTCGAGTTCGGCGAGTCGGCGTACCTTGACCGCCTCGGCGCCCGCTTCCTGCAATGCAGCAAGGTGCTCACGGACGTCACCTTGCAGCGCGAGCACGCCGACGCGCGGCCTCATCGGCGGCCAGGGGCGAGGTCGCGCGGGTAACGAGTCAGCCCCTCTTGCATCACCGCCGCGACCAAATCGCCGTAGCGGTTGTAGATCTTGCCCTGCGTCAACGCCCGGCCCCCGCACGCCGAAGGCGATGACTGGTCGTAGAGCAGCCATTCGTCGGCGCGGAAGGGCCGCATGAACCACATCGCGTGGTCCAGTGACGCCACCATCAGGTGCTTACGCTCCTCTGAGTGGTTGACCTGGGCCGAACCCAACAGCGTCAGGTCGCTCATGTAGGCCAGCGCGCAGATGTGGAGCACATGGTCGTCGGGTAGCGGGTCGCGGTGCCGGAACCACACCTGCTGCTGGGACGCCTTACCCGCCACCTTCTTCAACTGGTCGCGCGGAATGATGCGGACGTCCCACTCGTCGAACTGCCGGAAGCTGGCATCCTCGAACACCTTGCTGGCCGACTTGAAATCGGGGATGTCGTCAGGCGGCGGCGCCACCGGCATGGCGTCCTGGTGCTCGATACCGCTCTGGTCGGTCTGGAAGGAGGCCGACATTGAGAAGATCGTCTCGCCGTGCTGGATGGCGCTGACCCGGCGGGTGCAGAAGGAGCCGCCGTCGCGAATCCGCTCGACGATGTAGATCGTCGGCGCACGTGCGTCACCGGGCCGCAGGAAGTACCCGTGCAGCGAGTGGACAAGATACTTGGATTCGACGGTTCGCACCGCCGACACTAGCGACTGTCCGGCGACGTGTCCGCCGAACGTTCGCTGTAGGAACCCGGACTCCGGGCTGAACACCCCGCCGCGGTAAATGTTGACCTCGAGCTGTTCGAGGTCGAGGATCTGCTCGATCGCCATTCGGTGACTAGTACAGTCTGCTCTTCGCGCAAGGACTCATCGCGTCACCAGCCGCGTTCGGCGAGCCGGTCCGAGTGGGCGATGTCCGCAACGTTGATGCCGACCATCGCCTCACCCAACCCGCGCGACACTTTCGCCAGCACATCGGGATCGTCGTAGAAGGTCGTCGCCTTGACGATCGCCGCCGCCCGCTCGGCTGGATTACCCGACTTGAAGATGCCCGATCCGACGAACAGCCCCTCGGCGCCGAGCTGCATCATCATCGCGGCATCCGCCGGGGTCGCGATACCACCAGCGGTGAACAGCGTCACCGGGAGCTTGCCGGCGTGCGCCACCTCGGCGACGAGATCGTAGGGCGCCTGCAAGTCCTTTGCCGCCACGTACAACTCGTCCTCCGACAACGAGGTCAGCCGGCGGATCTCGCCGCCGATCTTGCGCATGTGGGTGGTGGCGTTGGACACGTCGCCGGTGCCGGCCTCACCTTTGGAGCGGATCATCGCCGCACCCTCGGTGATCCGGCGCAGCGCCTCGCCCAGGTTGGTCGCCCCGCACACGAACGGCACGGTGAACTTCCACTTGTCGATGTGATGGGTGTAGTCCGCAGGGGTGAGGACCTCGGACTCGTCGACGTAGTCCACGCCCAGGCTCTGCAGGATCTGCGCCTCGACGAAGTGACCGATCCTTGCCTTGGCCATCACCGGGATCGTGACCGCGTCGATGATGCCCTCGATCATGTCCGGGTCACTCATCCGCGACACCCCGCCCTGGGCGCGGATGTCGGCGGGCACCCGCTCGAGCGCCATCACCGCCACCGCCCCGGCACCCTCGGCGATGCGCGCCTGCTCAGGGGTTACCACGTCCATGATCACACCGCCCTTGAGCATCTCTGCCATCCCACGCTTCACCCGGGCAGTGCCCGTCTGATGCGCCGAGCCGTTCTGCGTGGCAGCGCCGTTGCTCCGATCGTCGCGCTGCTCCCGTTCGAAAACCACTGTCATCTCCTCCGAATCGCTACCGATCCAGTCTAGTAGCGGCGCCCAATCAATCGAATCCGCAATTCAGCGGATTGTTTCCACAGGTCCCGGCGGCGCCGGCCCGTCGGCCAGCTCGTTGGCCCGGTCCAGCAACGCACCCAACTGCTCCGGGTAAACGGGCTCTCCGCCGGCGACCAGTTCGGCGATCATTGTCGCATCACACCAGCGGTGACCGTGAATCGTGCGCCGCTCCATGGCCGTGTGACCGCCGACGGACGGCTCGAACCGCGACGTGCGATATACGAAGAACATCTCCTCGCTACGGATCGCCGCGCCGTCGAACTCGAAAACCGCCTGTCGCCGCCACACCGGGCCGACCAGCGCGTCGGGGTCGACGCGCAGCCCGGTCTCCTCGGCGATCTCCCGCGCACCGGCCTGCGCAAGCGCCTCCCCCGGCTCCACCGCCCCGCCGACGGTGAACCACCACCGCGGGGCGTCGACCAGCGACGGGTCGGACCCACAGAACAGCAGCACCGCACCGGTCTCGTCGAGTAGCACGACCCGCGCCGAGATTCGCCGGGTCAGCGGTTCGATGTCGCGTGAAGAGACCTCCGCGATCTCGAAGTAGGTGGGCAGCGCCGCGGTCCCCCCCAGCCGCAGCAGCCGCACGGGCGCGCGTTCGCGCAGCGTCAGGGTGTCGCGCACCGCATCGTTGTGGAACCGGCGGGCCAGCAGGACCCTGGCCTCGGCATCGGCGAGTTCGGCGACCAGTGCGACCGGCAGGGACGCCGGATCGACCAACGCCAACGCGGCCGACAGTTCGTTCTCGGCGGCCTCCCGACCGCTGCGCGGCGCGCGCTCGGCGGCGTCGGCGAGTGCGGCCAGCCGTCTGCCCTGGGGTCCCCCGGCGTAGGCATCGACGGCGACCGCGCGGGCCACCACGGCGCGGCGGGCCAGCGCGCCGTCGAGCGCTTGCCAGCTGAGGTCGTAGCGCACGTGCAACCGGTCGAGACGGTGCGCGGTCTGATATGCCCACGCGCCGACGAGCAGCACGAACACCAGTAGGACCGCCAGCGCGGCGATCAGGACCCACGTCACGGCGCGACCCGGACCTTCACTCCTGCCCCGGCGACGGTCTCGTAGACCCGCATGATCTGGGCGGCCACCACGGACCAGTCGTAGCGGCCGACGACTTCGGACGCCGCGGCGATGTAGCGTTGCCGCGACTTCTCGTCGCCGAGCATCTCGATCAACCCGGCGGCCAGCACCTCGGCGTCACCGACGGTGACCAGCCGGCCGGCCGCGCCGTCGCACAGCACCCGGCGGAACGCGTCGAGGTCGCTGGCTACGACCGCGGTTCCGGCCGCCATCGCCTCCACCAGCACGATGCCGAAACTTTCCCCGCCGGTGTTCGGCGCGCAGTACACGTCGGCGCTGCGCATCGCCGACGCCTTGACCGCGTCGTCGACCTGTCCCATGAAGCACAGGTGCGACGCCAACGGGCCGGCCTGTTCGCGCAACTCGCCCTCGTCACCGCGGCCGACGATGAGGATCTCCACGTCCGGATACCGCGCCACCACGGCGGGCAACGCCCCGAGCAGCACGGTCATCCCCTTGCGCGGCTCGTCATAGCGGCCCAGGAACAGCACCGTGCGCCCCGGGCGCGGATAGCCGTCGAGACGGGGCGCGTCAGCGAAGAACGCGACGTCGACCCCGTTGGGAATCTCGACCGCGTCGGAACCCAGCGCCTCCATCTGCCAGCGCCGCGCCAGGTCCGACACGGCGATCCGGCCGACGATCTTCTCGTGGTACGGGCGCAGGATGCCCTGGAACACCGACAGGGTCAGCGATTTGGTGGTCGAGGTGTGGAACGTCGCGACGATCGGCCCCTCGGCGGCCTGCAACGCCAGCATCGACAGGCTCGGCGCGTTGGGCTCGTGCAGGTGCAGGACGTCGAAATCGCCGTGGGCGAGCCACTTCTTCACCAGGCGGTGGGTGGCGGGCCCGAACCGCAACCGCGCCACCGAACCGTTGTAGGGAATCGGCACCGCGCGCCCGCCCGAGACCACGTAGTCGGGCAGGTCGACGCGCGGTGAGGACGGGGCCAGCACACTCACCGCGTGGCCGCGCTCGCGCATGACCTCTGCCAACTGCAGGACGTGGGACTGCACCCCGCCCGGCACGTCGAAGGAGTACGGGCACACCATGCCGATGCGCATGGTCACCCGGCTCCGGCCAGCCGGGCGCGGCGTGCGTCGGAGAGGTCGGCGATCCACTGCGGCTGCATCATGTGCCAGTCCTCGGGATGTTCGGCGATGTTGGCAGCGAACCGGTCCGCCAGCGCCTGGGTGATCACCCCGACATTGCCACTGGAGGTGTCGAGCGGCGCGAAGACCCGCATACCCCAGCCGTCGCCGTCGAACCAGCAGTGCACCGGCAGCAGTGCCGCCCCGGTCTCGCAGGCCAGCTTCGCCGGTCCGGCCGGCATCCGCGTCGGCTCGCCGAAAAAGTCCACCGCAACGCCTTGGCGGGTCAGGTCGCGTTCGGCCATCAGGCACACCACCCGGTTGGCCCGCAAGCGGTCCCGCAGCAGCTGATACGGCGGGCGCTCCCCGCCGGAGAGCGGGATCACCTCGAAGCCCAGGCTCTCGCGGTAGGCGACGAAACGGTTGAACAGCGACTCCGGGCGAAGCCGTTCGGCCACCGTGGTGAACCTGCCGTGGTTCTGGACCAGCCACACCCCCGCCATGTCCCAGTTACCGCTGTGCGGCAGCGCCACTACGGCGCCGCGGCCCGCCTCGAGAGCGTCCCAGACATGCTGAATGCCGTCGACGGTCAGTTCCCGCCCCAGTTTGCGGTGGTCCATCGTCGGCAGCCGGAAGGCTTCTCGCCAGTACCGGGCGTAGGAGGCCAGCGACGCGCGCATCAGCTCCTCGGGCACGTCGGGCGGCGCGACACCGATGACCCGCGCGAGGTTCTTGCGCAGTTGCGCGGGGCCACCGTTGCGCGCCGAGTACCGCGCCCCCGCGTCAAACGCGCTGCGGGCCACGGTTTCCGGTACGGCACGCACCACCCGCCATCCGGCGGCGTAACCCCAGTCCGTCAGGTGGTCGGTGCCGGGCAGCCAACTGCCGCGTGCGGTCACGATTCGTCCGCCGGCGGCTTCTCTTCGCCTTTGGGCTCGAGCCGGTCCATCGCGCCCGGCGAGCTGCGCACCGTGTGCAGCCGCTGCAGGACCGTGACGACGCTGGCCACGGCCAGGATCCACATCGCCACGGGCAACAGCCACGGGATGTGCAGGAACGACACCCCCGACAGGCCGGCGCCGGTCAGCACGATCACCAGTCGTTCGGGGCGCTCGATGAGGCCGCCGTCGCCGCGCAGACCGCTGGCCTCGGCGCGAGCCTTGATGTAGGAGATGACCTGCGAGGTGATCAGACAGATCAGGGTGGCCACCACCAGCGCCGGGCTGTTCATGCCGAACGCCGCCCACCACAGCAGACCCGCGAAGACGGCGCCGTCGGCGATGCGGTCGCAGGCCGCGTCTAGCACGGCGCCGAACCTGGTGCCGCCGCCGCGTTCACGCGCCATCGCGCCGTCGAGCATGTCGGCCAGCACGAACAGGCCCACCGCGAATGCGCCCCACCACAGCTGTCCGACCGGGAACAGGGTCAAGGCTGCGAGCACGGTACCCGCGGTTCCCAGGATCGTGATGCTGTCGGGAGTGAACCCCGCCCGCAGCGCGGCCCTGGCCAGTGGCCGCGACAATTTGACATAGGCGGCGCGGGTCATCAGGTAGACGTTGCTCACGCGTCCGACCTCCCGTGGCTTCCCTCGCCCCGGCCCGATCCCCGGTCCTGTTTCGCCCACTCCGTCGCCAGCAGCGCGCGTGTCTCGCGCAGCAGCTGCGGGATCACCTTTGACCCGCCGATGATCGTGATGAAGTTGGCGTCGCCGCCCCACCGAGGCACCACGTGCATGTGCAGATGTTCGGCGAGTGAGCCGCCCGCCGAGTGCCCTAGATTCAGCCCCACGTTGAAACCGTGCGGACGCGACACCGCCTTGATCACGCGGATCGCCTTCTGGGTGTACGACATCAGCTCGGCACTCTCGGCGTCGGTGAGATCCTCCAGTTCCGACACCCGGCGGTACGGCACGACCATCAGGTGTCCGGGGTTGTACGGGTACAGGTTGAGCACCGCGTACACCAGCTCACCGCGGGCCACCACCAGTCCATCCTCGTCGGCCAGGTTGGGGATGTCGGTGAACGGCTGTGAGGATTGAGACGAGTCCGAGCCCTTCTTCATCGGTGACTCGGCGATGTAGCTCATCCGGTGCGGCGTCCACAGCCGCTGCAGGTGGTCCGGGTCGCCGACCCCGTGGTCGATAATCGTCTGCTCTTCGCGCAAGCGCTCATCGCTAATCGTCTGCTCTTCGCGCAAGCGCTCATCGCTAATCGTCTGCTCTTCGCGCAAGCGCTCATCGCTAGTTGTCTGGTCGTCCGGTCCGGTGACGTCGCCGTTCACGGTTCGGCGCCCACCTTCACCAGATCGGCGGTGGGGACGGAGTTGCGGCGCTCGGCGATCCAGCTGACGATCGCCTCGACCGCCTCGTCGCGCGGCACGCCGTTGATCTGAGTGCGGTCACCGAAGCGGAAGCTCACCGCGCCGGCGTCGACGTCTTTGTCGCCGGCCAGGAGCATGAACGGCACCCGCTGGTTGGTGTGGTTGACGATCTTCTTGGCCATCCGGTCGTCACTGCGGTCCACCTCGACCCGCACGCCGCGCGAATGCAGCTGTACTGCAACCTCTTCCAGATACGGAGCATGGGCGTCGGCGACCGGGATGCCGACCACCTGAACCGGTGCCAGCCACGCCGGGAACGCCCCGGCGTAGTGCTCGGTCAGCACCCCGAAGAACCGCTCGATCGACCCGAACAGTGCGCGGTGGATCAGCACCGGCCGCTGCCTACTGCCGTCGGCGGCGGTGTACTCCAACTCGAACCGCTCAGGCATGTTGAAGTCCAGCTGGATCGTCGACATCTGCCAGTTGCGTCCCAGCGCGTCCTTGACCTGAACCGAGATCTTCGGCCCGTAGAACGCGGCGCCGCCGGGATCCGGCACCAAATCCAGCCCGGAGGCCTCGGCCACCTCGCGCAGCGTCTCGGTGGCTTCCTCCCAGATCTCGTCGGAGCCGACGTACTTGTCGGGATCCTTGGTCGACAGTTCCAGGTAGTACTCGTCGAGGCCGTAATCGGCCAGCAGCTCGAGGACGAACTGCAGCAGCGACGCCAGCTCGTCTCGCATCTGCTCGCGGGTGGTGTAGATGTGCGCATCGTCCTGCGTCATACCGCGTACGCGGGTCAGGCCGTGCACCACACCGGACTTCTCGTAGCGGTACACCGATCCGAATTCGAAGAGCCGCAACGGCAGTTCCCGGTAGGACCGGCCGCGGGACCGGTAGATCAGGTGATGCATCGGGCAGTTCATCGGCTTCAGGTAGTAGTCCTGCCCTGGTCTGCGTACCTCGCCGTCCGCGTCGAACTCCGCGTCGATGTGCATCGCCGGGAACATCCCTTCGGCGTACCACTCGAGGTGCCCGGAGGTGACGTAGAGCTGCTGTTTGGTGATGTGCGGTGTGTTGACGAATTCGTAGCCGGCCTCGAGGTGTTTGGCCCGCGAATAGTCCTCGAGTTCCTTGCGGACGATGCCGCCCTTGGGATGGAAGACCGGCAGACCGGAACCGAGTTCGTCCGGGAAGCTGAACAGGTCGAGCTCGACACCGAGCTTGCGGTGGTCGCGGCGCTGCGCCTCCTCGATCAGCTCGAGGTGACGGTCCAGCGCCTCCTGCGACTCCCAGGCCGTGCCGTAAATGCGCTGCAGACTGGCGTTGGCCTGATCGCCGCGCCAGTACGCAGCCGAACTGCGTGTCAGCTTGAACGCCGGGATGTACTTGGTCGTCGGGATGTGCGGACCTCGGCACAGATCGCCCCAGACGCGTTCCCGGGTGCGCGGGTTGAGATTGTCGTAGGCGGTCAGCTGGTCACCAGAGCCAGGGGGGCCGACTTCCATCACCTCGGGGTCACCCGACTTGTCGTCGACCAGCTCGAGTTTGTACGGCTCGCCGGCCAGTTCCGCGCGCGCCGCGTCCTTGGACTCGTAGACGCGCCGGGAGAACAGCTGGCCCTCTTTGACGATCTGGCGCATCTTCTTCTCGAGCGCCTCGAGGTCTTCGGGGGTGAACGCCTGTGGGACGTCGAAGTCGTAGTAGAAGCCGTCGGTGATCGGCGGTCCGATGCCGAGTTTGGCCTCGGGGAAGAGGTCCTGCACCGCCTGGGCGAGTACGTGCGCCGCCGAATGGCGGATCACGCTTCGGCCGTCCTCGGTGTCGGCGGGGACCGGAACGACCTCGACGTCGGTGTCCGGCGCCCACGACAGGTCGCGTAACCGGCCCTCGGCGTCGCGGACGACGACGATCGCGTCAGGTGCACCCCGGCTCGGCAGCCCCGCGTCACGCACGGCCGCCCCGGCGGTCGTCCCGGCAGCGACCCGGATCGGGGCTGCGGGGGCTGGGCTGGCGGCGGCGCTCATCGGTGACTCTTTCCGGTGGTTGGGAGACGGTCGATCGCGACCATGCTATCGGTGCGACCGCGCTTCCCCGAGCGTGCTGCGACGATCAGGGGCCCAACCCGAACGGACTGTTCAGCCACTGGTGGTCGATGCCGAAGATTCGGGCAACCCAGTCCACGGCACCCAACAGCCACAGCGTGGCGAACACGACGAGCGCGGTGAGAAGACCGCCGAGGATCTGGATGAAGGCGTGCTGGCCGTGGAACCAGTCCATCACCCGGTCGTAGCGTTCACGGGCATAGACCAGCAGACGGTTCGCCCAGTGAAATTCGGTGGCGAGAATGCCCAGGCCGACGAACACGGTTGCCCATCCCGGCCCTGGATAGGGAATCGTGAGGATGCCGAGCCCCAACACCACGAGGCCGACCACGCCGACGGCGATGCGGTAGAAGAACTCGACGCGCGGCCGCCGTCGCAGTCCGTCACGCCAGCGCTGCCGCCGGTCTTTGATCAGCGACCAGCGCGACGGTTCCTCGGTGTCGTTCTCGGTCACGGCTGCCCCGGGTTGAGTCGGACGAACAACGCCTCCGCGTCGGCGAGCAGGGTGTCACCGTCGAGCAGCCGGCCTTCGACGAAGATCTTGCGCCCCTCGATCCGGTCGATGCCGGCCTCGACGCGCAACGTCTTCTCCACCGGCGCGATGTTGCGGTAGTTCACGTGCAGGAAGGCGGTGCGCTGGAACCGGCTCTGAGTCAGCTTGTAGGTGGTGTACCCGAGCACCGAGTCGAACAGCAGGGCCACCGCACCGCCGTGCGCGGCCCCGTTGCGGCCGAGGTGGAAGCGACGAAACGTGGCCTCCCCCGCGATGCGTCCGTCGTCCGTCTCGGCGAGGAACATCGGCACCTGCAGGATGTTGCCGCGGTTGGGCAGGTCCATCCGCCGCCCGGACGGTGAAGTCCACTCGTCGGCACGGTACGGCGCCAGCAGACCGGTGACCTTCTCGATCAGCCCGGCCGCCTCGGTGACGACCTCGTCGGGGGCGTCCGCCGAGCGGGCGAGGTCCTGCAATTCCCGGACCGCCTCGACGAACCGGCCGTAGTCGGGTCCGCCGCGGGTGGTCGGTTCGGGAGCGTTGAAGCCGCCCCCGTTCTGCGCCTGAGTCGATTCACTGGCCACACCGCTCACCGTATTGGGAGCACGCGGTGAGAAGGTGGCGGGGTGAAGCTCAGCGACCTCGCCGATGTCCCTTTGACCTACCGCGAAGTCGGCGCGACGGCCGGACCGATGCCGCCCGGATACCACCATGTGCGTGAGTCCGCGGTGATCGGGTCCGGCCGCGCCCGCTTCGACGAGGCTGCCGACGCGGTGATGCGCTGGGGGATGCTGCGCGGCGCAGGGTTGCGCGTCCGGCCGACCACCGACGTCGCCCAGGTGGGTTCCGAGGTGATCGTCGGTTTCGGGCCGGTGAAGGCGCCGTGCCGCGTCGTCTACGTCGTCGACGAACCCGACCGTCGCGGCTTCGCCTACGGCACACTGCCCGGGCACGCGGAGACCGGTGAGGAGCTGTTCGCCGTGCGCTACGACCGGGCGACCGACCGGGTGTATGCCGAGGTGGCGGCGTTCTCGCGGCACTGCACATGGTGGAGCAGGCTGGCCGGCCCCGTCACCTCAGTGCTGCAACGCGGGGTCACCCGGCGCTACCTGCGGGCGCTCTGAGACCTCATCTGCGGTCCGGACGCACGTGCATGTCGATCTGATAGGTCAGCACGGCCAGCGTGGACAACGCTGACGACCGCCACCCGTGCGTCCGCCCCGAGCAACAGCCAGCCGGTCACCAGTGCCGGCGTCATCAGCGTCCCGCCCTTCACGGCGTGGGCGATGTGCAAGTCCCCGCCGCCAACCTGGAAGCACGAACGCTTGCGCCGAACCAGAACCGGTGGCGTCGCAGGTCGTCACGCCGCGACGGGGTCGACGGGTTCTGTTCATGCATCTTCCGGTGGCTGGGGCGGTAACCTTAAGCGACTTATCGGAGGAAGATGATCGGAATGTGCTGGTGAATGAACTTGCCGGCGGTGATGGAGTGCACCGGCGGATCGCCGAACTCGTGCAGAAATTGCACGGTCGGACCGACGCCGATGCAGACGTGGTGATCGCCGAACTCGTCGAACACGCCGCGGCAGAGATTCCGGGCGCGGATTACGCGGGAGTGACCGTGAGCCGCAACGGGAAAAAGATCGACACACCGGCAGCCTCGCACAAGTGGCCGATCATGCTCGACGAGATCCAGGAACGCCACCGCGAAGGGCCGTGCCTGACCGCAGCGTGGGAGGAACGCACGGTCCATGTCCCCGACCTGGCGAGCGACGACCGGTTCCCGCGATATCGGCGAGACGCCCTGGAGCGGACGCCGGTCCGGTCCATCATGGCGTTCCAGCTGTTCATCGCCAACGAGACGATGGGCGCGATCAACGTCTACGCCGACCGACCAGAAGCGTTCGGTGCAGAGTCACGCGAGATCGGACTGATCTTCGCCGCCCACTCCTCGGTGGCGTGGAACTCTGCGCGCCGCGACGAACAGTTCAGGCAGGCGCTGGCCAGCCGCGACGTCATCGGACAGGCCAAGGGGATGATCATGGAGCGCTACAGCGTCGACGCGGTGCAGGCGTTCGCGCTCTTGCGCAAACTCTCGCAGGACTCCAACGTCCCCCTCACCCGGGTCGCGACCGACCTGACGAGGAAAGCGACGTCGTCCGAAATCTGACGCGGCGAGGTTTCAGTCCGTCGACGCCGGGGCACCACCGTTTCCAGAAGTCAACACAGAGGGGTTGGTGCGTGATGAGTCTCGACTCGAATCCGGGCGCCGACGCGTCGCTCGGCGAACTGATGAGCCAACTGTCCACCCAGACGTCGCGGCTGGTACGCGACGAGTTGCGGTTGGCGCAGAGGGAGTTCCAGGAGTCCGCGAAGCACGTCGGCATCGGAGCCGGACTGCTGAGCGTCGCAGGGCTTTTCGCCTTCCTGGGGCTGACGACGGTGATCGCCGCGGCGGTGGCGGCGCTGTCGCTGGTGTTGCCCGTCTGGGCTGCGGCACTGATCGTCGCGCTGGTGCTGTTCCTCATCGCCGGGATCGCGGCGCTGGTCAGCAAGAAGCAGGCCGAGGAAGTGACCCCTGCCGCCCCCCGAACCGTCCAAACGGTGAAGGCAGACATCCAAGAGGCGAAGGACCGAGCGTCATGACCACACCTGACCGCCCAGAACCCGGACTCGACGCCGGAGTGGACGACATCGAGGCCGACATCGAGGCCACCCGCCATGAACTCGGAGAGACCGTCGAGGCGCTGTCGGCCAAACTCGACGTCAAACAGCAGGCGAGGGGCAAGGTCGACCAGACGAAGCAGCGCGTCGCTGACAATGCACACACGGCGCAGCACCTCGTCGCCGACAAGGCGCAGAAGTCGGTGCCGGTCGCCGCGGTCGCCGCGGCGGTAGCCGTCGTGTTGGGCGTCGTCGTATGGCGCCGGCGCCACTGAGCGTAGACACGTCGATGCGCGCGCCCGGCGCCGCTCCTGGCGGCCTTGGCGCTGCCCTTCGATCCGGTGGAACTCGCAGCCGCGGCGAGGGCAGTGGTCGGCTGTCGACGATATGGGCGGCCTGATCGCGGCCGGGTTCCTCAGTGTGGTCGCGCGGCGCCGGCCATGTGATTGTCTGCGCAGAGCCGCGGCGGTGGCTGACGGCGCGACTCTACCGGAATTTCGCCCTCGGTGACGGGGTCAACCGGGCGGCCGGGCACGATGGAGAACTTCCCACGGTGAGGACAGGTGTACCGCAGTAGCTGGCTTGGTGGTGGTCCCGGCTGGTTTCGAACCAGCGACCTTCCGCGTGTGAGGCGGACGCTCTCCCACTGAGCTACGAGACCGGGTGGGATCGGCCTAACCGAGTGGACCGAACGACGTCGAAGACTAGCATGCACCGCCGGTCAAGGCGGAATCCGCTGCTCACCGTCGGGCCTCCATAGACGCGTACGCCAGGGTCCTGTCGCCTTCGGAGCGACGACCGTGGTGTGGAAAACGGCGCCGGGACCGGTGCGGCCTAAGGGATTTGTGTGGCCAGGCATGTGTGCACTATCGTTCTGCATCGCGACGGACGACGATCTCGCCCGTGGCGCGCGGATGTAGCGCAGTTGGTAGCGCATCACCTTGCCAAGGTGAGGGTCGCGGGTTCGAATCCCGTCATCCGCTCGAGGTGCAGCAAGCATCAACCCCAGCGGTGGAGTGGCCGAGTGGTGAGGCAACGGCCTGCAAAGCCGTGCACACGGGTTCGATTCCCGTCTCCACCTCCGATGAAGATTTCCGGCGCGATTAGCTCAGCGGGAGAGCGCTTCCCTGACACGGAAGAGGTCACTGGTTCAATCCCAGTATCGCGCACGACGTTCGACTATCACGCCCGATTCACGCCAGGTCTTTGTCGCATTTGCGGACATCTCGATGACTGTCGGCCGTGGATCACATCTCGGCTGTAATTCCTCATGCCTGTTTCGCCCATGGCAGGGCGGGCATGAGGCTCCCGAGGTCTCCGTGGGGTTCAGCAGCGAAGCTCGGCGAGATCGCACTCTGACCAACCCCAGGGGCTGAGCGACACTGGCCCGCGGGGGGCGCATCGCACAGAATGGCCACGCGACGCCAGGCGCCCGTACGGATGTGCTGCACCGCCCGCGGGAAACGAACAACGCCGCGGCGCGCAATGCGCAGCGGCGTTCTTATACGGCGGTGTCCGATCGCCGCGGCGCGGCGTGCGCTATGCGCCGAAGCGCTCGCGGTCACGGGCCTGCCGAGTGGTCCGAAGTGTCGCACTCGGTTGCCTCCCGTACATGCGCCGATACGCCACACTGAACCGCCCCGCGTGCGAGAACCCCCACCGGGCGGCGATCGAGTTCACCGTGTCGACCGCGGGGTCGGCGGCCTCAAGATCGCGGTGGGCGAAATGAAGGCGAACGCAGCGCAGGTATTCGAGCGGCGTTACCCCCAGGTGCCTGCGGTACATGTACTGCACCGCCCGTGCCGTGAGGTTCGCCGCCGCTGCGATCTCCGCAAGACCGATGTCGCTGTCGGCGTTTTCGTGGATGAACGCTACCGATCGTCGCAGACCCGGCGGGCGGGGGCCGCTGGTCGGAGAGCCGTCAAGGTCCGTCACGGTACTTCGGTACCCCTCGGCAAACCCTCGAAAACCCGTTCGCGGCTAGCCCGGTGCTGACACGATCGTCGTCATGACCGAATGCATCGAGGTCCGCCGCGTGATCTCCGCCCCACCCGAAGCGATCTTCGAGGTGCTCTGCGATCCCCAGGGACACGTGGCGATCGACTCCTCGGGAATGCTGCAGGCCGCCGACGGACAACCGGTTTCGGCGGTCGGCGACACCTTCGTCGTCCATATGGACCGTGAAGCGCTCAATGACTTCCCGATGGGCAAATACGACGTGACAGTGGCAATCCGAGAGTTCGAGCCCAACAGGCTGATCGCCTGGACGGTACTCGGGCAGATTCGCCCGCAGATCGGGCACGTCTACGGATACACCCTCGAACCCACTGCAGAGGGCACCGTTGTCACGTCGTTCTACGACTGGTCGCGAATCGATGACAAGTGGCGTGAGGCAGGCATCTTCCCGGTCATCTCCGAAACAGCCTTACGCGCCACCCTGGGAATCCTCGACCGTGCGGTGCGGCGTGGCTACGTCCGCAGCTAAATTCGGATTCCGCGTCAACCATTAGCTGACGCCAGCGATCGTCAACCTGGGTTGACCCATTCGACGGTCCGATCGCGCGCCCTGTCCCCCCTCGACGACTGATCGAGGCCATCAAGACCGTGCAAGACGAACCGCTCGAACACCAACTCGATCACCGCCGCCACGAAGAACTGATCTCACGTCACATCCACGGGCGGCGTCTACAAGATGTGAGGATGCGACCGTTCGAAGACGTGGTAGCCCGACACGGCTCGACCGTACTGCGGGTGTGCCGCGCCGTCGTCGGACCCGTCGACGCGGAGGACGCCTGGTCTGAGACGTTCCTGTCCGCCCTGCGCGCCTACCCGGGCCTGCCCGCCGACGCCAACGTCGAAGCCTGGCTGGTGACGATCGCGCACCGGCGCGCACTCGACGTCGGCCGTGCCAACTCCCGTCGGGCCGTCCCGACCGACACCGTCCCGGACCGCCCGTCCGGCCGCGACGACCCCGCGGACCGTCATCCCGACCTGTGGGCCGCGCTCGCATCGCTTCCCGGCAAGCAGCGACAGGCCGTGGCCTATCACCACATCGCGGGGCTGCCCTTCGCCGAGATCGCCGTACTACTCGACAACTCCCCCGACGCCGCCCGCCGCGCCTGCGCCGACGGCCTCAAGAAGCTGCGCTCGATCTACCGGCAGGAGACCCTTCGATGACCGCCGACATGTTCGCCGCACCCACCGACGACGCCGCGTTGACCCGGTTGCACGCCAAGCTGAACGCCGAGGCCGACACCGCAGGCCTTCTCGACGTCGCCTACCGGACCATCGATACCCCGGTAGGCACTCTGCTACTGGCCGCCACCCCCGCCGGTCTGGTACGGGTGGCCTACGACGTCGAGGATCACACCGCCGTGCTGGCGACCCTCGCCGTCAGGATCAGCCCGCGCATCCTGTGGGCGCCGCAGCGGCTGGACCCCGTGGCGCGTCAGCTCGACGAGTACTTCGCCGGGGCACGCACCGCGTTCGACGTTCCGGTGGACCTGCGGCTCACCGACGGTTTCCGGCGCAGCGTCGTCGAGCAGCTGCGCGCCATCGGCTACGGCGAGCGGGCCAGCTACGCCGCGGTGGCCGCCGCGGTCGGCAACCCGAAGGCGGTGCGGGCCGTAGGCAGTGCGTGTGCGCACAATCCGCTGCCGGTGGTGATCCCGTGCCACCGAGTCGTCCGCTCGGACGGCGCGGCCGGCCAGTACGTCGGCGGGGCGCCCGCCAAGGCGGCGCTGTTGCGACTCGAGAGCGCCTGAGCCGACCCATCGGCTGTGTCGCCCCCACACGGTGTGCCATTATCCGGTGCACACCTAGGGAGGGAAACCATGCGCCCGCTTCTGATGCTGACCGCGGCGCCCGCTTCTGATGCTGATGCTGACCGCGGCGCCCGGCTTCGGCCACCCGCCGCGCATGCCGCGCAATCAGGTCAGGCGCGCCAACGTCGTGATGCAACCGATCAAGGTGGCGGTGCCGTACGCGATGGCGATCACCCTCGAGTTCCGCGGCCCCACACAAATGAGGCCTACCAACCCCTCGGGCAGTGAAACATCCCCCTCAGGCAGTGAAACGTCTACCCCCGCAGGTCTTCCCGGCCACCACCGCCGACCTTCCCGAACTCGCCGACGTCGCCGCCAGCACCTTCCCGCTGGCGTGTCCGGAGTCGGTGACCGCCGAGAACGTCGCCGCGTTCGTCGCCGAGAACCTCTCGCAGCAGCGGTTCGCCGACTACCTCGCCGACCCTGGCCGCGTCGTACTCGCCGCGCGCGACGGTGGACGAATCGTGGGCTATGCCATGCTGATCCGCGGTCTGCCCGACGACGACGACATACACCGCGCGGTCTCGTCGCGCCCGGCGATCGAACTGTCCAAGATCTACGTCCTACCGGAGAGCCACGGCACCGGCGTGTCCTCGGCGCTGATGACCGAGGCACTCGCCCTGGCCCGCGAGACCGGGTGCCGCTGTGTGTGGCTGGGCGTCAACCAGGCGAATCGGCGCGCGCAACGGTTCTACGCCAAACACCGCTTCGCGGTGACGGGCACCAGGACGTTCCGCCTCGGCACCGCGGTGGAGAACGATTTCGTGATGGTCTGCCCGCTCGAAAGCCGGTGAGCCGCTACGACGCCTGACCCGCTGCGGTCAGCGCCAGCAACCGCGATGTCGCCCGCAGATACTTTTTGCGGAACCCACCGGCCAGCATCTCCTCGCTGAAGATCGTGTCGAGCTTCGACCCCGAGGCCACCACGGGGATGCCCGCGTCGTAGAGCCGGTCGGTCAGCGACACCAGGCGCAGCGCGACGCTCTGATCGTCGAGTGGGTGCACCCCGGTGATGAACACCTTCGTGACGCCTTCGATCAGCGACAGGTACCGCGACGGATGCATGGTGGCCAGATGCGCGCACAGCGCATCGAAGTCGTCGAGTGTCGCACCCGCGGTCCCCTCGGCCCGCTGGGTGACCTCCGCGTCGGTGGGCGGTTCCGGCGCAGGCGGAAGATCACGATGCCGGTAGTCGGGCCCCTCGATCCGCACCGTGGTGAAGATCGACGCGAGCGTGTTGATCTCGCGCAGGAAGTCCTGTGCGGCGAACCGGCCCTCGCCCAGCTGCTCGGGCAGGGTGTTCGACGTCGCCGCGATCGACACGCCGCGCTCGACGAGCTGTGAGAGCAGTCGCGAGATCAGTGTCGTGTTGCCCGGGTCGTCGAGTTCGAATTCGTCGATACACAGCACGACGTAGTCGCCGAGCAGTTCCACGCTCTCGACGAACCCGAACACCCCCGCCAGCTGGGTGAGCTCCCCGAACGTCGCGAATGCCTTGGGTTCGGGCAGCTCGTAGTACGACGATGCCAGCAGGTGTGTCTTGCCCACCCCGAACCCGCCGTCGAGGTAGACCCCGACACCCGGCAACACCTCACGCTTGCCGAAGAGCTTCTTCTTGCCCGCCCGCCGCGTCACCGCGTCGGCGCAGAAGGCGCGGCACGCCTCCACCGCTGCGGCCTGTGACGGTTCAGCCGGATCGGGCCGGTAGTTGTCGAAGCTGACGTGGGTGAACGTCGGCGGCGGCACCAACTGCGCCACCAGGCGTTCGGGGGTGACGCTGGGATGCCGGTCGACGAGATGGTCGGGCTGATTCGGCGCACCATTGGACCCAGGCATGCCAAGCAGCGTAGCGACGTGCTGCACTCGTTGATTTGCCCGGATCCACGGCTCGACGTGGACGGCGGCGCGACGGTCCGGGCAGGTCGGGAGGCCGGGCCGAAGGTGGGCCCCGGCACTGCGGCGGTGAGGCGCAGCGCATCGTCACCGGGCGGGGCGAGACCGCACACCGCAGGGCCACAGCAACGTCCTCACCGGCGACGACGGCTCTCTGTACTGCCGACTGTACTGCCGACCTCGCTACTGTGGTCACCATGCGTCGACACCCCCAGTTGCTCCGGGCCGTGAGCCTGTCGACGGTCGCACTGGTGCTGGCTGGCTGTGCGCCGGGACTGGCGGCCAACCCACGGTTCGCCACCAACGACGGCGCGCGGCCGCAGGGCCAGCCCGAGACCACCCAACAGCAGGCCGGACCGCCCGCGGTCGAGGTGCCGAAGAACGACCTGTCCTGGCGCGAATGCACGGATCAGGTGTTCGGGGACGCCGACGTCGACCCGGCGCCGGGTGTGACGCTGGACTGCGCGACCTACGACGCCGACCTCGACCCCATCGACGGCGCCACGGGCACGGTGACCATCGGTGTCGTACGCGCGACGTCGCCGCGCACGCCGCAGGACGCCGGACCGGTGGTGATGACGACCGGCTCCGACCTGCCGTCCTCGGTGCAGCTGCCGGTGTGGCTGGCGCGCTCCCCGGCTGTGGTCGACCAGCATCCGATCGTCGCCGTCGACCGTCGGGGCATCGGCATGTCCGGGGCGCTGGAGTGCCGCGACCTCTACGACCGTCAGGAGATGATCGAGCAGGCCCAGTTCTCCTACGGTGACGATCCGGTCGCCAACCTCGGCGCCATCACGATGACGGCGACGACCAGCTGCACCGACACCATCGCGCCCGGGGACTCGGCCTATGACAACGCGCACGCCGCCGAAGACCTCGAGCGGTTGCGCAGTACCTGGGACGTGCCGGCGCTGGCGCTGCTCGGGATCGGCAACGGTGCCCAGGTGGCGCTGGCCTACGCCGGATCGCACCCCAACAAGGTGGCCCGCTTGGCGCTCGACTCGCCGCTGCCGCTGGCGATCGGCGCCGAGGCCGCCGCAGAACAGCGGGTCAAGGGTGAGCAGGCGGCGCTCGACGCCTGGGCTGCGCAGTGTGTGGCCATCGGTTGCCCGGCCGCCCCCGACCCCAAAGGTGTCGTCGACGGGCTGCTGTCGGCGGCCCGATCGGGAGACGGACCCGGCGGGGCGTCGGTGGCCGCAGTCACCGAAGCGATCTCCACGGCGCTGGCGTTCCCGAAGGGCGACGGTGCCACGTCCACCAACGATCTCGGGGCGGCGCTGGCCGGCGCCCGCACCGGCGACACCGCCCGGCTGACAGCTCTCATCGCCGACGCGGAGGGGCTGCGCCAGACCGACGGTCAGTTCGTCAACTCCTGCAGCGACGCGCTCAGCCGCCCGACCCCCGACCGGGTGCGCGAGCTGGTGGTGGCCTGGGGTAAGCAGTATCCCCAGTTCGGCGTGGTCGGTGCCCTCGACCTGGTCAAATGCCTCAACTGGCCGAGCGGGTCAGCGCCCGCAGAACCCAAGGACCTGTCGGTGCCCGTGTTGCTGCTGGGCGTCCAGAACGACCCCATCGTCGGCAACGAAGGGGTCGCGGCGGTCGCGGCGACGATCCTCAACGCCGGGGCATCCAACAAGCGCGTCATGTGGCAGGGCATCGGCCACGGGGCGAGCGTCTACTCCCCGTGCGCACTGGCACCCGTGGTGAGTTACGTCGACAACGGCGCCCCGCCGGCTACCGACACGTACTGTCCGGCCTGACGTCTCGGCGGCGCAGCGTCGGTGTACGGTTCGCTCGTGGCGGCAGCAGATTCTCTTCGCACCGGCCTGTCCAACGCCTTCCGGCCACGCACGTCGCCCCCCGGCGCGGCAACGGTACTGCGCAGCGTGTTGTGGCCGTTGGCCATCATGACGGTGATCCACCGCACCTACGTCCTGGGAACCAACGGCTACATCACCGACGACTTCGGGCCGGTCTACCGCGCGGTGTCGAATCTGCGCCTGGGGCTGGACATCTACAACGAGCACTTCGACCACGTCGACCCGCACTACCTCTACCCGCCGGGCGGGACCCTGCTGCTGGCGCCGTTCGGCTTCCTACCGGAATTCGCCTCGCGCAACTGGTATTTCACGCTCAACAGCCTCGCCACTCTGCTCGCCGCGTACTTCCTGCTGCGGATGTTCAACTACACGCTGACCTCGGTGGCGGCCCCGGCACTGGTGCTCGCGATGTACTGCACCGAATCGGTCACCAACACCATCGTTTTCACCAACATCAACGGCTTCATGCTGCTGGCCGAGGTGCTGTTCTTCCGCTGGCTGCTCGACGGCAGACGCAGCCACGAGTGGCTGGCCGGCGTGGCGATCGGCCTGGCACTGGTCGTCAAACCGTCATTGGCGCCGTTGTTGTTGTTGCCGCTGCTCAACGGTCAGTGGCGGTCACTGGTCACGGCCGTCGCGGTACCTGCGGCGTTCAACCTCGCGGCCTGGCCGCTGGTGAGCGACCCGATGAACTTCGTCACCCGCACGGTGCCCTACATCATGGGCACCCGGGACTACTTCAACAGCTCCATCGAGGGCAACGGGATCTACTACGGCCTGCCGCCACTGCTGATCCTCGCGCTGCGGATACTCTTCCTGGCGCTCACGGTCGGCAGCCTGGTGCTGCTGTACCGCTTCTATCGCACCCGCGACCCGCGCTTCTGGATGCTGACGTCCTCGGGGGTGCTGCTGATCGCGTCGTTCCTGGTGCTGTCGCTGGGCCAGGCCTACTACTCGATGATGCTGTTCCCGTTCCTGATGACGGTGGTGTTGCCCAACTCGGTGCTGCGCAACTGGCCGGCGTGGCTGGCGGTGTACGGATTCATGACGATGGACAGGTGGCTGATGTGGCGGTGGCCCACCACCGGCCGGTTCCTGGAATACATGAAGGTGACCTACGGCTGGTCGCTGATGCTGGTGGTGGTCTTCGCCGTGCTGTACTTCCGTTACCTCGACGCCAAGGCCGACGGCCGCCTCGACCGGGGTATCGACCCGCCCTGGCTGGCCGACCCCGCCGGGGATGCCGCTGAGGTCAGACGTGCGGCGCCGACGGCGTAGTAGCTTGGGGTCATGACTGCTCCGAAGGTGCAACTGACCGACGACGAGTGGCGCCGCAAGCTCACTCCCGAGGAATTCGCGGTGCTGCGCCGCGCCGGCACCGAGCGGCCGTTCACCGGCGAGTACACCGACACCAAGACCGAGGGTGTCTATCAGTGCCGGGCCTGCGGCGCCGAACTGTTCCGCAGCACTGAGAAGTTCGAATCCCATTGCGGCTGGCCGTCGTTCTTCGACCCGGCCGATTCCGACGCGGTCATCCTGCGGCCCGACGATTCACTGGGGATGCGACGGGTCGAGGTGGTGTGCGCGAACTGCCACAGCCACCTGGGCCACGTGTTCGAAGGCGAGGGCTATCCGACGCCGACCGACCAGCGGTACTGCATCAACTCCATCTCGCTGAGGTTGGTCCCGACGGGCTGACGACCGCGCGGACCACCTCACCGACGCTGCCCTACGGCAGCCGCGCGACCAGTTCCTCGACGCCCACGCGCGGTCCGGTGAAGAACGGGGTCTCCTCGCGGACGTGGCGCCGGGCGTCGGTGGCCCGCAGGTCACGCATCAGATCGACGATGCGGTGCAGTTCCGGCGCCTCGAAGGCGAGGATCCACTCGTAGTCACCGAGCGCGAACGCCGGCACCGTGTTGGCGCGGACGTCCTTGTATCCACGCGCGGCCATACCGTGCTCGGAAAGCATGCGACGGCGCTCGTCGTCGGGCAGCAGGTACCACTCCAGCGACCGGACGAACGGGTAGACGCAGATGTAGTTGCCCGGGTCCTCCCCCGCCAGGAAAGCCGGAATGTGGCTCTTGTTGAACTCCGCGGGACGGTGCAGCGCGACGGTGCTCCACATCGGTGTGCTGGCTCGGCCGAGCCCGGTGGTGCGGCGGAAGTCGGAGTAGGTGGCCTGCAGCGCCTCGACGTTGCCGGCGTGGGTCCAGATCATGAAGTCGGCGTCGGCCCGCATCCCCGCGATGTCGTAGAGCCCGCGGACCACGACCCCACGTTCCTCCTGCTGTTTGAGGAAGGTGGCGGTCTCGTCGACGACCGCCGTGCGCGCCTGTTCCTCGTAACCCAGCTCCCCCGGCCGCACGGAGAACACCGAGAACATGAGATAGCGGATGGTGGAGTTGAGCGCGTCGAAGTCGAGCTTGGCCATGGTTCTATCGTGCCATGGTTCTATCGTGCCATGGTTCTATCGTGCCGCGGCCGAGGTGGCCAGCGACGCCACCGCCCGGCTGGCCGAGGCCACGCAGGCGGGCACACCGATGCCGTCCAGGTAGCCGCCGGCCACGGAGACCGCCTTCGGTAGACCGGCTCGCAGATCGGCCACCAGATCGGCGTGGCCCGGTCCGTACTGCGGCATCGCGTCGATCCAGCGCTGCACGTGGCTGTCGACGGGTTCGGCGTCGATGCCGAACACCGTCGTCAGATCCGCCGCGGCCCAGGCCAGTAGGTCCTCGTCGCCGGTGCTGCGGGCCAGGTCGTCACCGAAGCGGCCGTAGGACAACCGCACCAGTTCGGCGTTCCCGCGCCGGCCCCATTTACGGGAGGAAAGGGTGATCGCCTTGGCGCGCAGACGTTCGCCGCTGGCCACCAGCACCCCGGACTGTTGCGGCAGCGGTGTGCCACCGGGCAACGCCAGCGCGACCACCGCGGCCGAGGCTACCGGGATCCGTCGTGCGGCGGTCGCGGTGCGTGGTGCGATGTGTTCGACCAGCCGAGGCAATCGCGGTGCGGGCACCGCCAGCACCACCGCGTCGGCCGGCCAGCGGTTGCCCTCGTCGTCGACGATGTCGACGCCCCGGCCCACCAGATCGACCCGCTCGACGCCCACCTGGACCCAGTGGACGCCGGCCTGGTGGCGCAGCGCGTCCACAAGCACCGTGTAGCCGCCGTCGACGGCTCCGAAGACCGAGCCCGGCGCCGGCGGCGGCAGAGCCTCCCGCACGGCTTCGGTGAGGTTTCGCGCACCGCGATCGAGCGCGGCGGCCAGGGTGGGGGCGGCCGCGCGCAACCCGATCGACGCCGCCGACCCGGCGTACACGCCGCCCAGGAGCGGATCGACCGATCGGGCCACCACCTGTTCGCCGAAACGGTCGGCGACCAGTTCACCCACGCTGGGGTCGGCGCCGGGGCGCCAGCGCAGCGGCCGCATGGGTTCGTCGGTGATGCAAGCGATCGTTGCGTCGTCGACCAGCCCCGCCATCGACACCGCCCCGGACGGGATGCCCTGGATGGTGTGCTGTGGCATCTGGTGTAGCCGGCCCTCGCTGTAGATGAGCGGGCGGGCGCCGGTGGTGCCGACCTGGCGGCCGGCCAATCCCAGTTCGGCGAGCAGTGCCGGCACCTCCGGCCGTCGCGCGACGAATGCCTCGGCGCCGACGTCGAGCACTTGACCGCCGACCTGTTCGGTGCGCAAGACTCCGCCGAGGCGGTCGGCGGGGTCGAAGACGGTGATCGTGGCGTCCGGCCCGGTGGTCACCCGCAGCCGGTAGGCCGCCGCAAGACCCGAGATACCGCCCCCGACAACGCAGTATCTCCGGCTCACAACGAATGCACCAGCTCCACGGTGGCGGTCACGATCTCCGGATCGGTCGCGGGCAGCACGCCGTGCCCGAGGTTGAACACATGACCCGCCGCGCCGGCGTCGACGGCCTGCCTGCCGTCCTCGACCACGGCCCGCACCGCGCGGTCGACCACCGGCCACCCGGCCAGCAGGACAACCGGGTCGAGGTTGCCCTGTAGCGTGCTGCCGCGCTCGACCCGGCGCGCGGCATCCGTGAGCGAGGTGCGCCAGTCCACGCCAACCACACCGGGCGCGCCGGACGCGGAAATGGCCTCGGACATGGCGCCAAGCAACTCGGCGGTGCCCACACCGAAGTGGGTCATGGGCACACCTGCGGGTGCGAGCGCCTGGAACACGCGCGTGCTGTGCGGCAGCACGTAGGCCCGGTAGTCGGCCAACGACAGCATGCCCGCCCACGAGTCGAACAGCTGCAGGGCGTCGACTCCCGCGTCGACCTGGGCCTGCAGGAAGGCGATCGTCACGTCGGTCAGTGCCGACATGAGCGCGTGCCAGGTGTCGGGCGCACCGAGCATCATGGCCTTGGTGCGTTCGTGGTGCCTGCTCGGCCCCCCCTCCACCAGGTACGAGGCGAGCGTGAACGGGGCGCCGGCGAAGCCGATCAGGGGAACGTCGCCGAGTGCCGCGGTGAGCATCCGCACCGCCTGTCCGACAGGTTCGATCGTCTGCCGCTCGAGCGGTCTGATCGCGGCGACGTCGGCGGCGGTGCGCACCGGATGGTCCATCACCGGTCCCACGTCGGGCACGATGTCCAACGCGATGCCCGACGCACGCAGTGGGACGACGATGTCGGAGAAGAGGATCGCGGCGTCGACGCCGTGCCTGCGCACCGGCTGCAGCGTTATCTCGGTGATCAGCTCGGCGTCGAAGCACGTCTGCATCATGGTGTTGCGCGCCCGCACCGCCCGGTACTCGGGCAGCGAGCGGCCCGCCTGCCGCATGAACCACACCGGCACCCGGGCAGGTTTGCGGCCGCGAGCGGCGGCGAGATAGGGCGAGTCGGGCAGTTCACGGCGGGTGTTCATCGCCCCCAATGCTGCCACGACCGGCAACCGTCCGCGGATGGCCGGATCACCATCGGGGGTCGGTTCGGCGCGCCTGCGCGCACGTGTGGCCGGATGGTCTAGCGTCACCCGCGTGACCACCGCCGAACCGGCCCAGTTCCGTGCTGCGGTGGCGGCGATGAATGCCACCACCGTACGGCCGGAGATCGAACTCGGCCCGATCCGCCCGCCGCAGCGGCTGGCGCCCTACAGCTACGCACTCGGCGCGGAGATCCGGCATCCCGAGACCGCGATCGTGCCCGAACGTTCCGAAGGCGATGCCTTCGGCCGGTTGATCCTGCTGCACGACCCAGAGGGCGCCGAGGCCTGGGACGGCACCATGCGATTGGTGGCCTACATCCAGGCCGACCTCGACTCCAGCGAGGCGGTGGACCCGCTGTTGCCGGAGGTGGCGTGGAGTTGGCTGGTCGAGGCGCTGGACTCCAGGTCTGAGCAGGCCACCGCACTGGGCGGGACGGTCACCGCAACCACGTCGGTGCGGTACGGCGACATCTCCGGTCCTCCGCGCGCGCATCAGCTGGAAATGCGGGCGTCGTGGACCGCCACCACACTGGAACTGGGTCCGCACGTGGAGGCCTTCTGCGAAGTGCTGGAGCACGCCGCGGGGCTGCCGCCCACCGGGGTGACCGACCTCAGCTCACGCACCCGCGCGTGAGATGAGCGAGACGCCGAACCCGGACCTCGAGGGTCCCGATCCGCAAGACGCAAGCACAGCTGCGGCGGCCATCCCGCTGCTCGCTCCGGCCGACGGGGTGCCCGGCCTTGCGGTGACAACTGACGAGATTCTCGCCGCGGCCGAACTGCTCGCCGGGGGTCACGGCCCGTTCGCCATCGACGCCGAGCGTGCGTCGGGGTTCCGGTACTCCAACCGCGCCTATCTCGTGCAGATCCGGCGCGAAGGCGCGGGCACGGTGCTGATCGATCCGGTCAACCACGGCGAGGACCCGACCATGGTGATGGCCCCGGTGGCCGATGTCCTCGACAGCGGCGAATGGGTGCTGCACGCCGCCGACCAGGATCTGCCGTGCCTGGCCGAACTTGGCATGCGGCCGCCGAAGCTCTACGACACCGAACTCGCCGGACGACTGGCCGGCTTTGCCCGGGTGAACCTGGCGACGATGGTCTCCGACCTGCTCGGGCTGCAGCTGATGAAGGGCCACGGCGCCGCCGACTGGTCCAAGCGCCCGCTCCCCGACGAGTGGCTCAACTATGCCGCGCTGGACGTCGAAGTGCTGCTCGAACTCCGTGACGCGGTCGCCGCGGTACTGGACGACCAAGGCAAGACCGACTGGGCCATGCAGGAATTCGAACATCTGCGAACCTACGAAGCGGCGCCGACCCGCCGCGACCGGTGGCGCCGGACCTCCGGTATCCACAAGGTGCGCAGCCCCCAGGCGCTGGCAGCGGTGCGCGAGTTGTGGACCACGCGCGACCACATCGCCCGCAGACGCGACATAGCGCCGGGGCGCATCCTGCCCGACACCGCGATCATCAACGCTGCCACCGCCGATCCCGACAGCGTCGAGAAGCTCACCGCGCTACCGGTGTTCGGCGGCGCCCGGCAACGCCGCAGCGCGCAGGTATGGCTCGACGCGCTCGACCGGGCGCGCCACACCACGGATCTGCCCGACTCGGCCGAGCCGATGAACGGTCCGCCCCCGCCATCACGGTGGGCGCGCCGCAAACCCGAGGCGGCGGCGCGCCTGGAAGCCGCCCGCGCTGGTCTCTCCGCGTTGTCGGAGCGGGTTTCCGTGCCGTCGGAGAACCTCGTCACCCCGGATGTGGTACGCCGGCTGTGCTGGGACTGGAAGCCGGTCACCGACATCGCCGCCGCGGTCGAGGAGTTCCTGGTGGCGGCCGCGGTGCGCCCGTGGCAACGCGACCTGGTGGTGCCGGTGCTGACTGCGGCGCTCGCCGCCAACGCCGCCGAGTGACGCGCCCCGTTTGAGTGATTGACGAAGAGGGAACGGCCGAGGGGTGAGTGCCACTGAAACGCCGGCCAACTCCCCCGACAAGACCAGGGAGCTGTTGCTCGGACCCGCTCTGCGGCACGTCGGCGAGACCACCGCCGTGCTGTGGGTGCAGACCGACTGTCCCGCGACGGTGGCCGTACTGGGCTGCAGCTCAAGAACTTTCCAAGTGAAAGACCACCACTATGCGCTGGTCACCGTCACCGGACTCGCACCGGATTCGTCGACCGAGTACCAGGTGCACATCGACGGCGAACTGGTGTGGCCGCTGCCGGACAGCCCTTTCCCGGCCAGCGTGATTCGCACTCGCGGACCGGTGAGCACCGAGCGGTTGCGTGCGGTGTTCGGCTCCTGCCGCTACCCCAAGACCGGTGTCGAGGAGGTCGACGAGAAACTCGGCGCGGATGCGCTGGACCGTTATGCGGACCGGATGGCTCGGCTCCCCGTCAGTGAGTGGCCGAATCTGCTGATCCTGCTTGGTGATCAGGTCTACGCCGACGAACTGACCCCGGAGGCCCGTCGGCATCTGACGGGGAGGCGCCGGTGGCGGGCCAAACACGGCCAGCGGCCGCCGGACGAGGTGGTCAGCTTCGGCGAATACGAGGGCCTCTACCGGCATTCGTGGTCGGACCCGGAGATCCGCTGGATCATGTCCACGGTTCCCACCGCGATGATCTTCGACGATCACGACATCCGCGACGACTGGAACACCTCGGCGGCCTGGCGCGCCGAGATGGACGCCCAACCGTGGTGGCGTGACCGCATCCGGGCCGGGCTGGCGTCCTACTGGGTGTACCAGCACATCGGCAACCTGAGCCCCGACGAGCTGGCGGCCGACGAGGACTACCAGAAAATGCGTGCCGTCGACGGCGACGTGTGGCCGGTCCTGGTGGAGCTGGCCGACCGCGCGGACGCCGAAGTGGACACCAACAAGGGGGTGCGGTTCAGCTACCGGTGGGATCTCGGGCGCAACCGTTTCATCATGATGGACACGCGCAACGGCCGCATCCTGGCCTCCCGCGAACGGATGATGATCGGTGAACGCGAGTTCGCCTGGCTCGAGGAGCAGGCGGCCGACGGCCTCGACCAGGTCGACCACCTGGTGCTGGGATCCTCGGTGCCGTGGTTGATGCCGCCCGCGCTGTCCGATCTCCAGACCGTCAACGAGATCTCCGCCGACCGACCGGGGTGGCGCGGCGTCCCCGCCGAAAAGGTCCGTCAGGTAGCGGATCTGGAGCACTGGCCGGCGTTCGTTAAGTCGTTCCTGCGATTGACCACGATGATCCGCCGGGCCGCGACGCATCCGGGCGGTCCGGCGACGATCACCGTGCTCTCCGGCGACGTGCACCACAGCTACGCGGCGAAAGCCACCATGACAGGCATCACCGACGAGACGGCCACCGTGCACCAGTTGGTATGTTCACCAGTGCACAACTATGTGCCCTCGTATGTGAAGCCGGTGTTCAAGCTCGGCTGGTCGCGGCGGCTCGCTCCCATCATGCGGCGCTGGGCCCGGCGGCACGGGTCCCCAGAGCTGACCGTCAGCTGGACCAACACCGCTGGACCGGTGTTCGGGAACACCATTGCCACGCTGATGCTGTCGGGCCGTCAGGCCGAAATGCGGTTCGAACAGCCCGACCCCTCGACCGAACTCCGGGAAGTCGCCAGGCTCCCGCTTGGTGGGCGCACACCGGCCGTCAGTCCAGTCGCTCGCTGACCTCGGCGTCGACCGGCGTCGCACCGAGGGCGGCCACCCAGCCGGTGATCTGCCGGGCGATGTTGCGGTCGGTCAGACCCACGTCGGCCAGCACCTCCCCCCGCGAGGCGTGGTCGTAGAACTGCTGCGGCAGGCCGAGATCACGGCACGGTACGTCGACCTCGGCGTGACGCAGCAGCGCCGACACCGACGAGCCGATCCCACCGTGCAGGCCGTTGTCCTCGACGGTGACCACGAGCTTGTGCGCGGCGGCCAACTCGGTGAGCACGCGGGGCACCGGGAGCACCCAGCGCGGGTCGACGACGGTGACACCGATGCCCTGCTTGCGCAGGCGTTCGGCGACCGTAAGCGTCATCGACGCGAACGGACCGACCGCCACGAGCAGGACATCCTCGGATAGGCCGTCAGCCGGCTCCGCCAGCACGTCGACCCCGCGGTACCGGTGCACTGCCGGAATGTCCTCGCCGACGTCGCCTTTGGGAAAACGGATTGCGGTAGGGCCGTCGTTGACGTCGAGCGCCTCGCCGAGCTCCTCACGCAACCGCGCGCCGTCGCGGGGCGCGGCGACTCGTATCCCCGGCACGATGCCCAGCACCGAGAGATCCCACATGCCGTTGTGGCTGGCGCCGTCCGGACCCGTGACACCGGAGCGGTCGAGGACCAGCGTGACCGGCAGCTTGTGCAGCGCGACGTCCATCATCAGCTGATCGAAAGCACGGTTGAGGAACGTCGAGTAGATGGCCACCACGGGGTGCAGGCCACCCATTGCCAGCCCCGCCGCGGACGTCATCGCGTGCTGTTCGGCGATACCCACGTCGAAGAACCGATCCGGGAACCGGTCGCGGAATGCACTGAGCCCGGTGGGGCCGGGCATGGCAGCGGTGATCGCGACGACGTCGCGGCGCTTGGTGCCGTAGTCGATGAGCGCCTCGGAGAACGACGACGTCCACCCGGGCGCCGAGACTTTGGTGGCGCGTCCGGTCGCGACGTCGATGACGCCGCAGGAGTGCATCTGTTCGGCCTCGTCGTTCTCGGCGGGGGCGTAACCCATGCCCTTTCGGGTGACGACATGCACGATGACCGGGGCGTTGAAGCCGCGGGCGTGGCGCAGCGCCGACTCGACGGCGTGCTGGTCGTGGCCGTCGATGGGGCCGACGTACTTCAGGCCGAGGTCGGTGAACATCACCTGGGGTGACAGCGCGTCCTTGATGCCGGCCTTGACGCTGTGCATGCACTGGTAGCAGAACTCGCCGATCACCGGCAGCCCGCGGACGGCCCTGCGGCCCTCCTCGAGCACCCGCTCGTATCCGGGCTGCAGCCGCAGGGCGGCCAGGTGGTCGGCGAACCCGCCGATGGTGGCCGCGTAGCTGCGTCCGTTGTCGTTGACGACGATCACCACGGGGCGGCGCGCGGCCGCGATGTTGTTCAGCGCCTCCCAGCACATGCCGCCGGTCAGAGCGCCGTCGCCGACGACGGCGACCACGTGGCGGTTGCGGTGCCCGGTCAGCTCGAAGGCCTTGGCCAGACCGTCGGCATAGGACAGCGCGGCGCTGGCGTGGCTCGACTCCACCCAGTCGTGCTCGCTCTCGCTGCGCGACGGATAGCCCGAGAGGCCGCCCTTCTTCCGCAGCGAGTGGAACTCGCGGGAACGCCCGGTGAGCATCTTGTGCACATACGCCTGGTGGCCCGTGTCGAAGATGAGCGGATCGTGCGGTGAGTCGAAGACCCGGTGCAGGGCGAGCGTCAACTCCACCACGCCGAGGTTCGGGCCAAGATGCCCGCCGGTGGCAGCGACCTTGTGGATGAGGAACTGGCGGATCTCCCCGGCCAATCCGCTCAGTTGTGACTGCGAAAGGTGCTGCAGATCGGCGGGACCGCGGATCTGTTCAAGCATTCCGTCAGTCTACGCACCACCCCGGGGCTCAGTCGCGCCGAGACTGATACACGTCGGGTACTCCGTCACGGTCCGTATCGACGGTCTCCTGCTCGCAAACTGCCCGGTAGTGACGGTTGCGGAGTCTCAACAGCACGGCGGCGAGCAACGCCGCGACCACCGATCCCGTGAGCACCCCGACCTTCACAAAATCGTCACGATCGGACGCCAGTCCGTAGGCCAGGTCGCCGATGAGCAGCGACACCGTGAAACCGATACCGGCCAGCATCGCCACGCCGAACACGTCTATCCACCGCAGCGCCTCGTCCAGGTTCGCCCGGGTCACCGCAGCCAGGACCCGGGTGGTGAGGTAGATCCCGACGGGTTTGCCGACCACCAGGCCGACCACGATGCCCAGCGCGATGGGGTCGGACATCGCTCTGGCGAAGCCGTCGAGGCCCCCGATCGACACACCTGCGGCGAAGAACGCAAACAGCGGCACCGCCACCCCGGCCGAGATCGGGCGCACACGGTGTTCGAAGTGTTCGGCCAGGCCCGGCCCGGCGCCGGGTCCCCCGGCGGCAGCGCTGCGGACCACCGGGACCGTGAAGCCGAGCAGCACACCGGCGACGGTGGCGTGCACACCGGATTCGTGCACCAACACCCAGGTGGCGAGGGCGAGTGGGATCAGCAGCCACCAGGACCGGATCCGGCGCTGTACGCAGATCGCGAAAAGCAGCAGCGGGATCAGCGCCAGCCCGAGGGCTCCCAGGTAAATCTCCTGGGTGTAGAACACCGCGATGACGGTCACCGCGAGCAGATCGTCGACGACGGCCAGCGTCAGCAGGAAGGTCCGCAGAGCGGTGGGCAGATGCGTCGAGATCACCGCCAGGACCGCGACGGCGAACGCGATGTCGGTGGCCGTGGGGATGGCCCAGCCCTTGACCGCACCCTCGCCTGCCTCGAAAGTGAACGCCACGAAGATCAGCGCGGGCACCACCATCCCCCCGACCGCGGCGGCGATCGGCAGCGCGGCCCGAGCGGGTTCACGCAGATCGCCGGCGACGAATTCGCGTTTGAGTTCGAGCCCCACCACGAAGAAGAAGATCGCCAGCATTCCGTCGGCAACCCAGGTGCCCAGCGTCAGCTGCAGGTGGAGTCCGAACGGTTCACCGCCGACGGACAGATCACGCAGCGAGAAATAGGCGGCCGACCAGGGTGAGTTCGCCCACACCAGCGCCACGGTCGCCGCGGCCAACAGCACGGCCCCGCCCACGGTTTCCTTCTGCAGAATCTCGGCGATCCGGCGGGACTCTGCCCATGAGCCCCGCTCCAACAGGTCGCGGCGGGCGCGGCGGAAAAGTGTCACGGAAGTCCTTTTGGGTCGGCCGGCATCAGCACAGGGTTGCCACCCTGACCGACCAGACTTCCCGGCGCACCGAGATCCAACCCTATCGGCTCTGCGGCCGCGGGGCACTGCGGGTCAACACCCGGATCCGTTCATGGGGCGGAGTTCCGCCGCTGTATCTGCGAGGCACGTGAGCGTAGGGGGGTTAATGGGGGGGTTAACGACAAAAAACGTTGTAGAGCTCACGCAACGCGTTCCTGCTTGGACGAAAGCCCTCCGTCCTCGACCGCTCGCGGGGCACAGCGGTCGCCATGCCTGGCGAACAGTGTTCACCGGGTCAGCACGGCCACGCATTCGACGTGATGGGTGAGGGGGAACGAGTCGAAGACCCGCACCTGTGCGACCGCGTAGCCGGCGCGCAGGTACAACCCGACATCGCGGGCGAATGAACCTGCCTCGCACCCGATGTGGATGATGCGCGGCACCCCGGCGGCGCTGATCGCGTCGATGATCTCGCGCCCTGCGCCGGCGCGCGGCGGATCGAGCACCGCCAGGTCGGCGGCGTCCCTCTCCGCAGACAGGGCCCGGCGCACCGAATCGGTGACCACGGCCACCTGCGGCAGGTCGGCCAGTGCGGCGCGCGCCGACCGGCCCGCGGTCCGGGAGGTGTCCACCGTCAGGACCCGGCCGTGGTCCCCGACCTGGTCCGCCAGCGCCGCCGCAAAAACCCCTGCGCCGCCGTAAAGATCCCACGCCGTCTGGCCGGGACGCAGTGCCGCCCACTGCGCGACGAACTCGCTGTAGCGGCGCGCGGCGGCGCGGTGAGCCTGCCAGAACGCGGTCACCGGCACCCGCCACACCCGTCCGCCGACACGCTGGATGGCCTCGTAGCTGCCGGACACCACCGTCGTCGTCGGCCGGCCGCGGCCCGAGCGCGGTCCGCTCTGCACGATGTGGCGGTCACCGTCGTCGTCGACCGCGACGTGCACATGCGCGCCGGGCGGGAACCGCAGCAGGTGAACGCCGTCGATCAGTTCGGGCGGCAACTGGGCGCACCGTAGATCGGTGACCAGATCCTCACTGTGATAGCGGTGAAATCCGGGTTCGCCGTCGGGGCCGGTGTCCAGCCGGACCCTGGTGCGCCACTGCGTCGCGGCACCGTCGCCGATCGCCTCCGCACTGGCCCGGTCCTCGTCACACCACTGGTATCCACCCAACCGGGCGAGTTGGTTGGCCACCACCGCGCCCTTGAGTCTTCGTGCGCCCTCCGGCGTGACGAATGCCAGGTCGCAGCATCCGGCCCCGTCGACACCGGCGATCGGGCACAGCGACGGGATCCGGTCGGGTGAGGGTTCGATCACCTCAGTGACGTCGGCGTGCCAGTAGGACCCGCGGTCGCTCTGCACGCGGACCCGCACGGTCTCCCCCGGCAGCGCATGCCGGACGAACACGACCCTGCCGTCGTGGCGCGCGACGCAGCTGCCGCCGTTGGCCGGCGGACCGGCCTCGAGGAGGAGCTCCTGTGGAGCGCCGTCGGATCCGCTCACTCCAAGAATCCCCTTCGGGCATCTCCCGGCGCGGACTGCGGCTGCAGGGTCTTGAGCCGTTCGGACGAGTTCAGCTGCCACGGAACCGAGGTCACCATCACATTGGGCATGAACAGCAGCCTGCCCTTGAGCCGCAACGCACTCTGGTTGTGCAATAGCTGTTCCCACCAGTGTCCGACGACGTACTCGGGGATGAACACGGTGACGACCGTACGCGGCGATTCCTTGGTCACCCGCTTGACGTAATCGAGAACCGGGCGGGTGATCTCGCGGTAGGGCGAGGCGATCACCTTCAGCGGCACGGTGACGTCGCTGTCCTCCCACTGGCGCACCAGCGCGCGGGTCTCGGCGTCGTCGACGCTCACGGTGATGGCCTCGAGCACGTCGGGGCGGGTGGCACGCGCATACGCCAACGCCCGCAACGTCGGCAGGTGCAGCTTGGACACCAGCACGATCGCGTGGTTACGGCTCGGCAGCACGATGTCCTGGCCCTGGTCGGCCTCCTGCTGTTCGAGTTCGCGCGACACCGTGTCGTAGTGCTTGCGGATCGAGTTCATGACGATGAACAAACTGCCCATCGCCAGGATCGCAATCCAGGCGCCCGCAACGAACTTCGTCGCCACCACGATGACCAGGACCGTCCCGGTGCACGTCAGGCCGACGGCGTTGATGACCCGCGAGCGCATCATCTGGTGACGCACCGCCGCGTCGGTCTCGGTGCGCAGCAGCCTCGTCCAGTGCCGCACCATGCCGATCTGGCTGAGCGTGAACGAGACGAACACCCCGACGATGTAGAGCTGGATCAGGGCGGTGACTTCGGCGCGGAAGGCCACGATGAAGGCGATGGCGGCGAAAGCCAGCATCAGAATGCCGTTCGAGAAGGCAAGGCGATCGCCGCGCGTGTGCAGCTGCCGCGGCAAGAAGCGGTCCTGGGCCAGGATCGAGCCGAGAACCGGGAAACCGTTGAAGGCCGTGTTGGCGGCCAGCACGAGGATAAGCGCGGTCACGCCCGCGATCAGCAGCACGCCGACGGACGATCCGTGGAAGACCGCATCGGCGAGCTGGGTGATGAGCGTCTTCTGCTGGTACCCCTCCGGGGCCCCGCCCAGCTGTTCAGCCGGCTGCTCGGCCACCTTGGCGCCGGTCGCCTGGGCCAGCACGACGATCCCCATGAAAAGAGTGATGGCGATCACACCGAGCAACGCCAGCGTCGTCGCGGCGTTACGGCTCTTCGGCTTACGGAATGCCGGGACGCCGTTGCTGATCGCTTCGACGCCGGTCAGCGCGGCGCAACCCGAGGAGAAGGCCCGGGCAACGAGGAAGATCAGCGCGAATCCGAGGATGTCGTCGTGTTCGGCGTGCAGCTCGAAGCCGGCCGACTCCGCCCTCAGCGGCTCCCCCAGAACGTAGATCTGGAACAGCCCCCAACCGAGCATGACGAACATCCCGAGCATGAACAGGTATGTCGGGATCGCGAACGCGGTGCCGGACTCGCGAATGCCCCGTAGATTGGCCGCCGCCAACAGCACGATGGCAACGACGGCGAACAGCACCTTGTGCTCGGCGACGAACGGGATCGCCGACCCGATGTTGGACATTGCCGAGGCCATCGAGACGGCGACTGTGAGGACATAGTCGACCAGTAGCGCGCTCGCCACCGTGAGGCCGGCGGTCGTCCCGAGGTTGGTGGTCACCACCTCGTAATCGCCTCCGCCGGAAGGGTATGCGTGCACGTTCTGCCGGTAACTGGCGATCACGATCAGCATGACACCGGCCACTGCGAGGCCGATCCACGGCGCCATGGCATATGAAGCCAAGCCGGCCACCGACAGCACCAGGAAGATTTCCTCCGGTGCGTACGCCACCGATGACATGGCGTCCGAGGCGAACACCGGTAGCGCGACCCGTTTGGGCAACAGCGTGTGGGAAAGCCGGTCGGTGCGGAACGGCCGCCCGAGCACCAGTCGCCGCGTCGCGGTAGAAAGCTTGGACACGAGGTCCAAGAGTATGCCCAGTGACGTAGGGCTGTAGCGTTCCCGTTGCGGAGATTCGCTACTGACATGACAGCAGCACAGCCGAAGGGAACGCACGTGCATGTAGTGGTGATGGGATGCGGCCGGGTGGGGGCCTCCCTGTCCGACGGCCTGTCGCGCATCGGTCATGACGTGGCCGTGATCGACCGGGACGCCACCGCCTTTCACCGGCTCAGTCCCGAGTTCGTGGGCGAGCGGGTGCTCGGCATGGGCTTCGACCGAGACGTGCTCCTGCGGGCAGGGATCGAGGAGGCGAGCGCGTTTGCCGCAGTGTCCTCGGGTGACAACTCCAACATCATCTCCGCACGTGTCGCGCGGGAGACGTTCGGTGTGGAGCGCGTAGTGGCCCGCATCTACGACGCGAAACGCGCAGCGGTGTACGAACGCCTGGGAATCCCCACCATCGCCACAGTCCCGTGGACGACCGACCGGCTGCTCAACGTGCTGACCCTGGAGACGGAGACCACTAAGTGGCGCGATCCGTCGGGCAACGTCGGGGTGGCCGAGCTACCGCTGCATGAGGATTGGGCCGGCCACCGCGTCACCGAACTGGAGTCCGCGACCGGCGGCCGGGTGGCATTCCTCATCCGCTTCGGAAGCGGTGTGCTGCCGGATTCCAAGTCCGTCATCCAGGCCGGCGATCAGGTGTACATCGCCGCGGTGGCCGGCCACATCGCCGAAGCGATGGCGATCAGCGCGCTGCCGCCGAGTGGCGACGACTCGTGAAAGTAGCCATCGCCGGTGCCGGCGCCGTCGGCCGGTCCATCGCCCGGGAACTCCTCGAGAGCAATCACGAGGTCACCCTGCTCGAACGCAACCCCGGCCACATCGACGTCGACGCCATACCGGCCGCACACTGGCGGCTCGGCGACGCCTGTGAGATCTCGGTGCTGGAGTCGGTTCGCCTCGAGGAATTCGACGTGGTCATCGGCGCCACCGGCGACGACAAGGTCAACGTCGTGGTGAGCCTGCTGGCCAAGACAGAATTCGGCGTCTCGCGGGTGGTCGCCCGGGTCAACGATCCGCGCAACGAGTGGCTGTTCGACGAGAATTGGGGCGTCGACGTAGCGGTGTCGACACCCCGGATGCTGGCATCTCTGGTCGAGGAGGCGGTCGCCGTGGGCGACCTGGTGCGGCTCATGGAGTTCCGCAAGGGGCAGGCCAATCTGGTGGAAATCACCCTGCCCGACGACACGCCGTGGGGTGGTAAACCCGTCAAACGTCTCGAACTGCCTAGGGATTGCGCGCTGGTCACGATCCTTCGCGGTCCGCGGGTCATCGTGCCGGGGGCCGACGAACCACTCGAAGGCGGCGACGAGCTGTTGTTCGTCGCCTCCGCGCAGGTCGAGGGCGAGCTGAGCCACCTGCTGCTGCGCCACCGCAGCCAGCCCTGAGCGTCAGTCCGTCCGGCTGTCTGCAGTGCTGTGTTCCTGCGGTGCGACCGCGGGGTGCAGGGCGCGCTGGGCGCTGCGGATGGCGAAGTAGGTCGCCAGCGCGGCGACGGCGGTCAGCGGCCATCCCATCGCGATCCGGGCGACGCCAAGCCACCCGGTCTGGTCGGCGCCGTAGAGGTGGTGCTGGACGACGAAGCGGGACAGGAACACCGCCACCCAGGTCGCCGTGGCGATGTCGAATGCCCTTACCGCAGTTCGCATTCCGCGCCAGTCGTCACTGTGACCGTTGATCCAGCCCCAGAGGTAGCCGACGACGGGCCGCCGGATCACCACCGACAGGGCGAACACGCTGGCCCAGAACAGCGACATCCAAATTCCCAGCAGGAAGTAGCCCTTCGACTCGCCGACCAGGTAGGCGATGAGCGCGCTGATGCCCACCCCGATGAACCCGGAAATCGCCGGCTGCACGGTGTCCCTGCGCACGAGGCGCCAGAGCAGGATGAGCGCGGCGACACCGAGCGCGGCGGCGACCGCCGGCACCAGACCGGCGATGGAGGAGACGGGTACGAACACGAGGACGGGCAGCGAGGAATAGATGAGGCCACTGACGCCGCCCATCTGGGCGAGGATCGCCTGCGCGCCGGTCGACTTGTCGGCTTCGGGTGCGGGGTCGCTCACTTCTGGATTTCGTAGTGCGGGTTGTAGATCGCCTTCGTCCCGTTCTCCAGCTTGCCGACCCGGCCGTGTACCCGCAGGGTCCTGCCGGATTCGATACCCGCGATACGCCGCTGTCCGAGCCACACCAGCATCACCGAGTCGGTGCCGTCGAAAAGCTCGGCCCGGACGCCGCCGGCGCACCCTTTGGAGTTGGTCTCCACGCTGCGCAACGTGCCCACCATCGTGACTTCCTGCCCGCGCTGACAGTCGATCGCCTTCTGGGCGCCGGTGTGGGCGGCTTCATCGCTGAGCTCCTCGACGTCGAGTTGCTCGGGGTCCTCCGTCAGACGTCGAGTGAGCCGACGCAGATACCCTTCGGCCGTGGCCATGGCCTCTCCTGACCTTTCGCAGATCCACCGTGGACCCGCACTCAATCCAACGCCACGGTAGACCTGTTGGTTCCCTTATGCCACGCGGGGTTGACCATGCCGCACGGTTCTCACCGCACCCGACCCGCAGGCAGTGCACGATCATGTGATGACGGTCGATCTGCGTGGTGTGACGACGGTGCTGCTACCCGGAACCGGGTCCGACGACGACTACGCCTACCGGGTGTTCTCACCCGCTCTGCACGAGGTCGGGGCAGTCGTCGTCACCCCGCGCCCGCAGCCCGCCCGGCTGGTCGAGGGGTATCGCGACGCGCTCGAGGAGGCCGCCTCCGCCGGGCCGGTCGCGGTCGGCGGAGTGTCGATCGGCGCGGCGGTCGCCGTCGACTGGGCACTGGCCAATCCGAACGCTGCGCTGGCAGTGCTGGCGGCCCTGCCGGCATGGAGTGGGTCGCCGGTGGCGGCGCCGGCGGCGATGATGGCACGTTACTCGGCGCAGGTGTTGCGTCGTGACGGGCTGGTGGCGGCGACGTCGCAGATGCGCGCCTCGAGCCCACGCTGGGTCGGTGAGGAACTCACCCGGTCATGGGTGGCGCAGTGGCCGGCGCTGCCCGACGCGATGGACGAGGCCGCGGCCTACGTCGCGCCGACGTGTGCGCAACTCGAGATGCTCAGTGTGCCGATGGGTGTGGCGGCGGCGACCGACGATCCGGTGCACCCGTTGGAAGTCGGGATGGAGTGGGTCTCCGCGGCGCCGTGCGCGGCGCTGCGGACGGTGACTCTCGACGAAATGGGCGCCGAACCCGCGGTGCTCGGCGTCGCCTGCCTGGCAGCGCTCGCCGAGGCGTTCGACCGGCTGCCCTAGCCCCGGCCGGGATACGCCGACGCTGGCGGAGGTCGCCGGCCACGGGCAGATGACCGCCCGCGATCCCCAGCTAGCCGCCGGTGATGGTGCGCAGCTGCTGCATCGCCGAACCCTGCGCGCTCCGACGCGCGGTGGGCTGCGGGGGAGGCGGGGGCGGCTGCTGCTGATCGGGCTGCTGCCCCTGCTGCGCGGCGGCAGCGGCCCGCAGCTGGGCGGCCATCGGCTCGGGCAGCTGGACTGCTAGCGGCGTGCGCACCGGCAGCGGTGTGTCGCCGCGGCGCACTACGGTGTCGCGCAGGGCTTCCCGCGCCTCGGCGGTGAGTGCGTCAATGCTCTCGGCGACCCCGTTCACGACACACCGGATCATCCAGCGATAGCCGTCGACGCCGATGAACCGCACCACCCCGGTTGCCGTGCCGACCACCTCGCGGCCCCAAGGCCCGTCCTGGACGGTCACCGCGGCGCCGTCTTTGCGCAGCGAATCGGCCAGTTCACCGGCCACCTCGCGCCACAGCCCGGCGGACTTCGGCGCCGCATAGGCGGCGATGGTGAAGCGGCCGTTGGGTGTGACCACCCACACCGCGCTGGGCACGCCGGCCTCGTTGAGCTCGACCTGCACCTGACCCGCGGCGGGCAGCGGCACCAGCACAGATCCCAGGTCCAGCCGCCCCTGGGCGGCCACCTCCGGATCGTCGAAGTCGTCGATGTCGAACGGGCCCTCGACATCCTCCTCGCTCGCCGGTTCGACGACGGGTCCGGCGGTCGGCTCCATGGCCGGCTCGCCGATCTTGTCGCCGGTGCTCTTGCGTATTCCGAATGCCATCACAAACTCGCATGTCCGCCGGAGGATCCGTGGCCACGTTCGCCACGGGTGGTTTCTGCCAGTCCGGCTTCGTCGAACGACGTCACCTCGACCAGCTCAGGTAGTTCAACCCGCTGCACCAGCAGCTGGGCGATGCGGTCCCCGCGCCGAATGACGATCGGCGCCTGTGGATCGAGGTTGATCAACGACACCTTGATCTCCCCCCGATAGCCGGCATCGATCGTCCCCGGGCTGTTGACGATGGAAAGCCCCACGCGGGCAGCCAAACCCGACCGCGGATGAACCAGGCCCACCATGCCATGGGGAATCGCCACGGCGACCCCCGTCGGCACCGACTCCCGCTGCCCAGGGGCCAGTTCGACATCGCGGGCACTGAACAGGTCGACGCCCGCGTCACCGTCATGGGCCCTTGCGGGCATTGGTAGCTCGCGGTCCAGACGCAGGACCGCCAGAGAGGTGGACACGACGTCACAGATTACTCTGAGGCGCGTGTCCGACACGCGTGCAACCACCCAAACGGTGCGCTACCGCGAACGGCTCTCGGTGCCGTGGTGGTGGTGGCTGCCCGGACTTGGGCTGGCGGCACTGATCGCCTACGAGGTCAATCTGGGCGTCGAAGCCCTGCCGGACTGGGTGCCGTTCGCGGTGTTGCTGCCGGTCGCCGCCGTCATCCTCGCGTGGTTCGGCCGAGCCGAGCTCCGCGTGGTCGGCGGTCCTGCCGGGGATACCGAACTGTGGGTCGCAGACGCGCACCTGCCGGTCAGCGTCGTGTCGAAATCGGCCGAGGTGCCCAAGACGGCGAAATCTGCGGCGCTCGGGCGCCAGCTCGACCCCGCCGCCTATGTCGTGCACCGGGCCTGGGTGGGTCCGATGATCCTGCTGGTCCTCGACGATCCCGAGGACCCCACGCCCTACTGGCTGGTGAGCACCCGCCACCCCGAACGGGTGCTGTCCGCGCTGGGCCGCTGAGCTCAGGCCGCACAGTCCGAGCAGATCATCATGCCGTTCCTCTCGCTGGCGAGCCGGCTGCGGTGGTGCACCAGGAAGCAGCTGGAGCAGGTGAACTCGTCGGCCTGCTTCGGGATCACCCGGACGGAGAGTTCCTCCCCGGACAGGTCCGCACCGGGCAGCTCGAAATTCTCGGCGGTCTCCGATTCGTCGACGTCGACGACCGCGGACTGCGCCTCGTTCCGTCGCGCCTTCAGTTCTTCGAGCGAGTCCTCGGAGACATCGTCGGTCTCGGTACGCCGTGGGGCGTCGTAGTCAGTAGCCATCGTCTTGTCCCCTCCGGTGAACCTTGCAGCAGTGCTTTGTACCAGCGTCGAACGCTTTCCCCAAACGATTCGTGCCCGTTGCCGCCGCGATCCCGCTGTGATTTACACCACACTCCTACGCCCGCGGCGCACCGACCGCAAGTGAGCAGCAGCGCGGGGCGCTCTACAGTGCATGAGTGGTTTCGAGTATCACCGAAGGCACCGCGTTCGACAGACACGGTCGCCCCTTCCGCCGGCGCAACTATGTGCCCGGCCTCCTCACGATCGGTGCACTCGCGGTCGTCACGTTGGTGGTATGGGTGATCGCCCTGAATCAGCCGACCGACGTGCGCGCTGCCGCCGTCTGCAACCCACCGCCACCGGCACCGGCCACCGGGCCGCCGCCGCCGGTTCTCGGTAAGCAGGTTGGGCACACCGACATGATCGACGTCACCCCGGCGAAACTGGCCGACACCAGGATCCGGGTACTCAACGCGAGCGGACAGGGCGGTCAGGCCGGCGAGATCGCCGGCGAACTGCGCGATCTCGGATTCGCCCAGCCCGAAGCGGCCAACGACCCGATCTACGTGACCGAGCGCCTGCAGTGCCAGGGACAGATCCGGTTCGGCCCGTCCGGGCGTGCCGCCGCCGCCGCGGTGTGGCTGGTGGCGCCCTGCACCGAACTGTTCGAAGACGGGCGGCCGGACCCCACCGTCGATCTGGCGATCGGCACGGAGTTCGCCGAGCTGACCGCCAGCGACGACATCGACGCGGTGCTGGCGAGCCTGCGCCCCGACGCCACCGCCCCAGCTGACCCCGAACTGCTCAAGCGCATCCACACCCGCACCTGCTGACCGCGTCAGCGCAGTACCCCCACGCCCCGCAGCGCATCGTCGAATTCGGCTGCGATTCCTGGTGCCACGGCGACGACCAGCCCGGCCCCGCCGACCGCGCCTGCGGGAGTTGGCAGTGACACGGTGGCCCCCGCCTCGGCGGCGACCAGAGCGCCGGCCGCCCAGTCCCACACGTTGACGCCGTCCTCGTAGTAGGCGTCCAGCTGTCCGGCCGCGACCATGCACAGATCCAGGGCACAGGACCCGATTCGGCGCATGTCGCGCACCCGGGGCATCAGCTCGACGAGGAGCTCGGCCTGCCTGCGGCGGCGTTCCGGCGCATAGGCGAATCCGGTTCCGAGCAGCGCCATGGCGAGCCGCTCGGGCGCGTTGCAGCGCAACGGGCGCGCCGTGCCGTGTCGACGCAGCTGGGCGCCGTGTCCCAGCGCGGCGGAGTACACCGCGGCCGCGGCCACGTCGGCGACCGCACCGGCCACCGATTGGCCGTCCCGCTGCACGGCGACCGACACCGCGTAGGCCTCGATGCCGTAGACGAAGTTCACTGTGCCGTCGATCGGGTCGAGGACCCACGTCAGCTGGCCGACGCCCGCGTCGGCGGCGCCGCCCTCCTCCTCGCCGAGGATATGCTCACCGGGCCGGTACTCGGCGAGCCGGTGGCGTAGCAGCCGCTCCGTCTCGGTGTCGACGACGGTCACCGGATCGGTCGGTGTGCTTTTAGCGGCCACTGCACCCGCGGGCGTGTCACCGGAGCCGGCGCCGAACACCTCGCTGCGCCGGGCCCGCACGAATTCGGCTGCCTCCGCGGCCAACTGCTCGGCCACCTCACGCAACACCACCGGGTCGTCGTCCATCCCGACATAGCATCACGTCGGAGCGAAATTGTCCCGCGGGTTGCCCCGACCCCTGTCCGGGGTCCCGGTAGCCACTAAGGTGTTGGGACGCGTACCGCCGGGCCGCCACTGTGAGGAGCGCTGATGACCGCGACCGATTCGCCCGTCGCAGATCCGGACGCCGCCGGCGGGGACGCGCGCCGCGGATTCGGCGTCGACGTCGGCGGCAGCGGCGTCAAGGGCGGCGTCGTCAACCTCGACACCGGACAGCTGATCGGCGAGCGATTCAAACTACCCACCCCACAGCCCGCCACGCCCGATGCCGTCGCGGAGACGATCGCCGCCGTCGTGAAGGAATTCGGCTGGACCGGCAAGCTCGGCGTGACCTACCCGGGCGTGGTGACCAGCGGGGTCGTGCACACCGCCGCCAACGTCGACAAGTCGTGGCTGGGCGTCAATGCCCAGGAGATCTACAGCGTCGCCCTCGACGGGCAACCGGTCACCGTGCTCAACGACGCCGACGCGGCGGGGCTGGCCGAAGAGCGGTTCGGCGCGGGCCGGGACAACACCGGCGTCATCGTGCTGCTGACTTTCGGCACCGGCATCGGATCGGCCGTCATCCACAACGGGGTCCTGCTGCCCAACACCGAATTCGGACACCTGGAGGTGGGCGGGAAGGAAGCCGAACACCGGGCCGCCTCCTCGGTCAAGGAGCGCAAGGGCTGGACTTACGAACGCTGGACGCGCGAGGTGACCACGGTCCTGGTGGCGATCGAGAACGCCATCTGGCCTGACCTGTTCATCGCCGGCGGTGGCATCAGCCGCAAGGCCGACAAGTGGGTGCCGCTGCTGCAGAACCGCACACCGGTCGTGGCCGCAGCGCTGCAGAACACCGCCGGAATTGTCGGCGCCGCGATGGCCGCTGAGGTGGACGTCACAGCTACCGACCGGTAACTATGCCCTCCGGCTCGCCCGGGCGTCGATTTTCAAGCGCTCGGCACGGCGTCGCCCCACAGTGTCGTTACAATGGAGTCGTTACAATGGACTTCGGGTCGTTGGACTTCGGGTCGTTACAATGGACTTCGGCGGCCGCCAACCGAATAGCGGCAGATATCCGAGTTGAGATCACGCCGACATTCGACATAGCCGACATTTCGGGTTGGTGCCTGCTCCCCACATTTGTTGGGTGTCGGGTGCCCACCGGAACAGTAAGACCGAAAGGGTGTATGTGGCAGCGACAAAGGCAAGCCCGGCAACCGATGAGCCGGTGAAGCGCACCGCCACCAAGACCCCCGCGAAGAAGAAGACCGCCGCGGCGAAGGCCCCGGCGGCCAACGCTGCGAACGGCACCGCGCCGGCCAAACGGGCGGCCAAGGGCACGGCGACCAAGACCCGCGGCCCGGCGAAGAACGACGGCGCCGCCCCACATGGTCGCGGCAAGAAGTCCACTGCGCCCGAGGCCGGCACCGCCGACGCCCTGGTCGACGAGGACCTCGACAGCGCCGACACCCTCGACGCCGAACCGGACATCGACGTCGAGGACGCCGACCTCGACCTCGAGGACCTCGACACCGGCGACGACACCGACAGCGGCGACGACTCCGACAGCGGCGACACCGACGCCGCCGAGGTCAAGGCCGTCCCGAAGGGCGGTGCAGTGCCCGCCGCACCCGCCACCGAGGATGACGAGATTGCCGAGCCGTCCGAGAAGGACAAGGCCTCCGGCGACTTCGTCTGGGACGAGGAGGAGTCCGAGGCGCTGCGCCAGGCCCGCAAGGACGCCGAGCTCACCGCCTCGGCCGACTCGGTGCGCGCCTATCTCAAGCAGATCGGCAAGGTGGCGCTGCTCAACGCCGAGGAAGAGGTCGAGCTCGCCAAGCGGATCGAGGCCGGCCTGTTCGCGACTCAGAAACTGGCCGAACTCGCCGAGAGGGGCGAGAAGCTGCCGGTGCAGCAGCGCCGCGACATGCAGTGGATCTGCCGCGACGGCGACCGCGCCAAGAACCACCTGCTCGAGGCGAACCTGCGCCTGGTGGTGTCGCTGGCCAAGCGCTACACCGGCCGCGGGATGGCCTTCCTGGATTTGATCCAGGAGGGCAACCTCGGCCTGATCCGCGCGGTCGAGAAGTTCGACTACACCAAGGGCTACAAGTTCTCGACCTACGCCACGTGGTGGATTCGTCAGGCCATCACGCGCGCCATGGCCGACCAGGCCCGCACCATCCGCATCCCGGTGCACATGGTGGAAGTCATCAACAAGCTGGGCCGCATCCAGCGAGAGCTGCTCCAGGACCTGGGTCGCGAACCCACGCCCGAAGAGCTCGCCAAGGAGATGGACATCACGCCGGAGAAGGTGCTGGAGATCCAGCAGTACGCGCGTGAGCCGATCTCTCTGGACCAGACGATCGGCGACGAGGGCGACAGCCAGCTCGGCGACTTCATCGAGGACTCCGAGGCCGTCGTCGCCGTCGACGCCGTTTCGTTCACGCTGTTGCAGGACCAGCTGCAGTCGGTACTGGAGACGCTGTCGGAGCGCGAGGCCGGCGTGGTGCGGTTGCGGTTCGGCCTCACCGACGGCCAGCCACGCACCCTCGACGAGATCGGCCAGGTCTACGGCGTCACGCGCGAACGGATCCGCCAGATCGAGTCGAAGACGATGAGCAAGCTCCGGCATCCCAGCCGGTCCCAGGTGCTGCGCGACTACCTGGACTGATCCCCGCCGAAGCTGGACTGATCCCCGCCGAAGCCTTCGAGGGCTCCGCCCCAACGGGTGGTGCGAACTTGTTGGCCGGAGCCGGTTTTCGACTCATCCGCGTCATCGACACCGCGACTCCGCTGTGGATCATCGAAGCCGAGCCGGTCTGATGTCCATTGGCCGCGCGCCCTTGGGATCCGGTTCGGGTCCAAGCGCCGGTGGGCTATTTCAGCGCGCGGTACGGCTGTGGGGAACTGTGTCATGGTGGTCGGCACGGCCAGGCCGGCAACGACATCGTCGTGCGAGACTTGAGATGCTTTGTGGCGCAATGCATTAGCGCTCGCTCAAGCGGGGGCCTCCCGTTAGGACGTGGTGCGCACCCGCATGTACGTCACCGACATCTCGCGGTGGCGTGAGGCGGGTTGGTACACGCGGATGTGTTCGGGACATTCGGCCGGTGGCGACTATGGTTGCCGGTGGCGACTATGGTTGCCGGTGGCGACTATGGTTGCCGGTGGCGACTATGGTTGCCGGTGGCGACTATGGTTGCCGGTGGCGTCGGCGTTGATCTCGCCCGATCTCTACGTCGAGATCGACGGCGACGCTCACACCGACTGATCGAACGGTGACTGATCAACAGGCGCGAACGTGCCGTCGGGTCCGGGTCGATACGGTCTAACAGCTGTCACCGCCGTCGCGGGCAGCGGTCCGTAGAGATGCGGGAACATCATCCCGCCGGGATCCGTTGGAACACCGGGCTCCCAGAGAACCGGGTCGGTCAGCCGGCACGGGTCGATGTGGAGCAGCACCAGATCGGTCCGGCCGGCGAATAGCCGGTTGGCCGGGAGGTGCACCTGCCGGGGTGTCGACAGATGCACGAAGCCGACACCTCCGAGCCCGTCGGGCCGGTGTTCGCCTTCAGCTGAAATCGCCTGCCACTCGGCCGCAGTGCACAAGTGCACGAGGACACGTGGTTTCGGGGCTGAATGTGGGTACACCGGTCTAGCTTGCCTCCGGCAAACCGGCGTTGACGTGAGACACCACACACCGGTGAACCCCTAGGGAACAAGGCCGGAACTGAATACGTCTGACAGAGTGGAGATACGCGAGAGGGTGAACCGCCCGATCGCAGAGAAGGAAACGGAGGGACCATGACCGCAACTCTGACCAGCCCCGAACTCACGATGGCTGATCGATGCGATCGCTGTGGTGCCGCAGCGCGTGTGCGCGCAAAGCTGCCCTCCGGCGCGGAACTGCTGTTCTGCCAGCACCATGCCAATGAACACGAGACGAAGCTGGTCCAGCTCGCAGCTGTCCTCGAGGTGAGCCCGGTCGAGGCCTGAGTTACCACCACGGCGTCCCGCCACGGCAGTAGCCCTTCTGGGCGGTCACGCCCGTCGTCAGTAATGCTGGTCTGGTCATGACAGCCCAGCGGTCCCCGGTTGAACCCTCCCGGCACCAGGTTCGGGCCGTCGTTATCCGGACGTTGTCGAAGAGCTGGGATGACTCGATATTCTCGGAGTCGGCCAAGGCGGCGTTCTGGTGCGCGTTGTCGCTACCGCCCCTGCTGTTGGGCATGCTCGGCAGCCTGGCCCACATCGCGCCGCTGTTCGGTCCGGATGTCCTCCCGACGATCGAGAACCAGCTGATCGGCACCGCCGACAGCTTTTTCTCGTCGAACGTGGTCAACGAGATCATCGAGCCGACGGTGCGCGATATCGTCGAAGGCGCCCGCGGTGAGGTGGTGTCACTGGGCTTCGTCATCTCGCTGTGGGCAGGGTCGTCGGCGATCTCGGCGTTCGTCGAATCGATCGTCGAGGCGCATGATCAGACGCCGCTGCGCCATCCGGTCCGGCAGCGCTTCTACGCGCTGGGGTTGTACGTGATCATGCTCGTGTTCGCGATCGCCACGGCCCCGCTACTGGCGCTCGGGCCGCGCAAGGTGGCCGAGTTCATCCCGGACGACTGGGACCCGGCGCTGCGCTTCGGTTACTGGCCGACGCTGTTCGTCAGCTTGATGATCATGGTGAACATCCTCTACCGGGTGTCGCTGCCGAAACCGCTGCCGTCACATCGGCTGATCTTGGGCTCCATCCTGGCCGCCGTGGTCTTCCTGGTCACGACGCTCGGGCTACGCGTGTACCTGACGTGGATTACCGGCACGGGCTACACCTACGGCGCACTGGCGACGCCGATCGCCTTCCTGCTGTTCGCGTTCTTCCTCGGTTTCGCGATCATGATCGGCGCCGAACTCAACGCGGCCATCGAGGAACAGTGGCCGGCACCGGCCACCCATGCCGGTCGGGTATGGGGCTGGCTGGAGGGCAGGGCCGCCGCCGGATCCCCTGCCACCCCCGCCGCTGCGCCGGTCCCCCCGGACGAGCCGGCTACGTCTTGAGCGACTCGTAGATCCGCTTGCAGTCGGGGCACACGGGGGAACCGGGCTTGGCCGACTTCGTCACCGGGAACACCTCACCGCAGAGCGCGACGACATGCGTTCCCATGACGGCACTCTCGGCGATCTTGTCCTTCTTGACGTAGTGAAAGAACTTGGGGGCGTCGTCGTCCGTCCCGTCGTCGAGGCGTTCGTCGGTGTCCGGGCGCTCGATGGTCTGCGTCTGCATACGTCCATTGTGCCCGGCAGGCATTCGGCAAGTAATGCGACGGCACTGTCGGCCCGAGGTGTGGAACAGTGGAGGTATGAAACACGGCTCCGGGCTGAGTTTCGACGATGAGGGTCGGCCGGTTCTGATCACTCGTGCGGCCCTGGCGTACGAGGAGCAGCACCGTGCCCGCGTCCGGAAGTACCTGACGCTGATGTCGTTCCGCATTCCCGCGCTCATCCTGGCCGCTGTCGCCTACAGCATCTGGGAGAACGGCCTGGTCTCGCTGGGCATAGTGGCGCTGTCGATCCCGCTGCCGTGGATGGCCGTTCTGATCGCCAACGACCGGCCGCCGAGGCGTGCCGAGGAACCCCGCCGCTTCGACAACAGGCGGATCCCGTTGTTTCCCACAGCCGAACGGCCCGCACTCGACCAGCGCACCCGCACCCCACCGCAACCGGACGTCGTCGGCGACGACCCCGACGCGCAACGCTGACCGGCGCGACCGGCCATTCTCAGCACATTCTCAGGACGTCCGCGAGAAACCGCTGATCAACACGTGTGAAGCAGGTGATACCCGGGAACTACTGACGGCACTTGAACGTTGAGGCTCATGACAGAACGAGCTGATCAGGAGGCCGTCATGGCAAATGCCACCACAAGCCGCGTCGATAGCGATCTGGACGCTCAGAGCCCGGCCGCTGACCTCGTGCGCGTGTATCTCAACGGCATCGGCAAAACGGCCCTACTGAACGCCGCCGACGAAGTCGAGCTGGCCAAGCGCATCGAGGCGGGGCTCTACGCCCAGCATCTGCTGAACACGAAGAAGCGGCTCGGCGAGAGCCGCAAACGGGATCTGGCCGCGATCGTCCGTGACGGCGAAGCCGCCCGGCGTCACCTGCTCGAGGCCAACTTGCGCCTCGTGGTGTCGCTGGCCAAGCGGTACACCGGTCGCGGCATGCCGCTGCTCGACCTCATCCAGGAGGGCAACCTCGGCCTGATCCGCGCCATGGAGAAGTTCGACTACACCAAGGGCTTCAAGTTCTCGACGTACGCGACATGGTGGATCCGTCAGGCCATCACCCGCGGCATGGCCGACCAGAGCCGTACGATTCGGCTACCGGTGCACCTCGTCGAGCAGGTCAACAAGCTGGCGCGGATCAAGCGGGAGATGCACCAGAACCTGGGCCGCGAAGCCACCGACGAGGAACTCGCCGAGGAGTCAGGCATTCCCGCGGAGAAGATCGCCGATCTGCTCGAGCACAGCCGCGACCCGGTGAGCCTCGACATGCCGGTCGGCAGCGACGAAGAAGCCCCGCTGGGCGACTTCATCGAGGACGCCGAGGCGATGTCAGCGGAGAACGCGGTGATCTCGGAGCTGCTGCACACCGACATCCGGCACGTCCTGGCAACGCTCGACGAGCGTGAGCAGCAGGTCATCCGGATGCGGTTCGGTCTCGACGACGGGCAGCCGCGCACGCTGGACCAGATCGGAAAGCTCTTCGGGCTGTCCCGGGAACGGGTCCGCCAAATCGAGCGCGAAGTGATGGCCAAGCTGCGCAACGGCGAACGCGCCGACCGGCTGCGCTCCTACGCCAGCTGACCGACACCATCTGAAGGACACCGTGCTCGCCGGAGCACTGAGGCGGGCACGCCGGTCGTGACCCCACATCCACCGTGCGGGTGGTCACCGATGAAGGCCCGCCGATGAGGCGGCTCAACGGTAGACTCAACGCGACAACGGGTCTTGAGAGGCGCCGAATGAACGACTTGGTCGATACCACTGAGATGTACCTGCGCACCATTTACGACCTCGAGGAAGAGGGCGTGGTGCCGCTGCGTGCGCGCATTGCAGAGCGCCTCGACCAAAGCGGTCCGACGGTCAGCCAAACTGTGTCCCGCATGGAGCGCGATGGGCTGCTCAAGGTTGCCGGAGACCGGCACCTCGAGCTCACCGAGAAGGGCCGAGCACTGGCGATCGCCGTGATGCGCAAGCACCGGCTCGCCGAGCGGTTGCTGGTCGATGTGATCGGACTGCCGTGGGAGGAAGTGCACGCCGAGGCGTGCCGTTGGGAGCACGTGATGAGCGAGGACGTCGAGCGGCGCCTCGTGCAAGTGCTCGACGACCCCAGTACTTCGCCGTTCGGTAACCCGATCCCCGGGCTGTCCGAACTCGGACTCGAGGCGTTGTCGCGGGCGGGGTCTGCCAACCTCGTCCGGCTCACCGAGCTGCCGGCCGGGATGCCGGTCGCAGTCGTCGTTCGCCAGCTCACCGAACACGTACAGGGCGACACCGAACTCATCGCACGCCTCAAGGACGCCGGCGTGGTGCCCAACGCCCGCGTCACCGTCGAGTCGGCCGACCACGGCGGGGTGAACATCGTCATTCCCGGCCACGAACAGGTCGGGTTGCCGCACCACATGGCCCACGCCGTGAAGGTCGAGAAGGTCTAGCCCGCGCGTCGGCGGATCCGCCGACGCGGCGGCAGTCGAACGCCCAACTGCTCGGCCAGCCGGTAGCCGGTCAGGGCCAGTTCGCGAATCCGTTCCGGGCGAAGTCCCGATTGCAGCGCCTGATCGAGCATGCCCGCCATCCGGTGGACGGGGTCGATGCGCAACGCGGCGTCCAGCGACACACCGGCCAGGGGGCCGTCGCCGCGGGCGTATGCGGAGAATGCCAGCAACACGAGCGCCTCGGTGCGCCACGGAGCGGGCAGAATGCGCGCCAGCAACACCCACAGCGCCTCCGCCCGGTCGGCTTCCTCCCCCACCGCGAGCGCGAACAGGGTGTCGCGCACCCGCACGTCGCTCAGTGCGCAGCCCAGTCGCGCGGCCGCCTCGTCGGACAACACGCCGCCGTCGGCCACGTGTGCCGCTGCGGCCCGGGCCTCGTTGATCACCGCGCAGGCCTGGCCGTCGGACAGAATCTTGCCGACCCGATCGGAAGCGGCCGCGATCACCTCGGCCAGTTCCGCGGTCCGCACCGGATCGACAGCGACCACTGCCTGCAGTTCGGCGCGACCGGTGTAGAGCCTGCGGCCGTCGAGCACCGCTGCGACCGCCAGCGGGGAGGCCGACGGATCCTCGATCACACCGCCGCGGCCGCAACCGTCGGCGCAGTGCCACCGCCCGCCTGTGGCGACCCGGTCGACAACGTGCGCACCGAGCAGCGCGATGTCCCAGGAGGCGAGTTGTTCAGCCAACAGCTCGGCCAGCTGCCGGTAGTCGTCATTGCACGGGCCGCAGCCCGACCCGTGCTCGTCGACGATCACCGCCACCGCGCCGTCGGACCGGCCCGCCGAAGCCACCTCGGCGAGGTGGGCAATCTGCTCCTCCATGTCGTCGCACAGGTCGATCCGGAGGACGCACCCGAGGTCACCCCGGTCCATGGTCATTAGCACGAGTGACATCTCGGGCACGAAGCCCAGGACGGCGGGCACGGCAGCGATCAGCGTGCCCGGACGGTCGAGTTCGAAGTCGGGGGTATGCGATGTCGTCATACCTCGAACAGTGGCCGCCCCCGCCGTCAGTCCGGTCGACGCGACGGCTGCGCCGGCCTCATCTGTGAATGAAGTCGCCGTTGGGGAAACCGGTGTCACTGTGCGGCGCGCCGCAACGCCTGCAAGGCGTCGGTGAACAGGACGTCGAGCGCGGCGGTGTCGGGTTCGACGTCGAGATCGTTGGTTAGCCATGCGACGGTCACCCGGGCCTCGTCGATCTGGGCGCCCAGTGTCTGGACCCGCACCGCCGGCTCGGTGGACCGCAGGATCGTGGTCCGGCTTGCGAGGGAGTCGTCAGCGTCCACCGGCGGCGGGGCCAGCAGCACGGTTTCGACGGTGCTGACCACCTCGCCTGCGGTGGCCGTCAACGACGCGCACCGCGCAAGTTGGTCGCGTCGGGTCGACAGCTTGGTGTCGGCGCGGGTGAGGATCACGGTGAGCGCGGCCCCGGTCCCCGGGTCAACGCCTTGGGCGGCCACCGCATGTTGCGGGCCAAGTCCGACGGGAGGCGGCGCACAGCCGGCCGGTTCGACGGTGGCGCCCGTGGGCACACCGTCGACGCTCGCGACGGCCTCGGCGGTGGCGTGTGGGTCCAGGACCGCCGCGTCATAGGACCGCGGGAAGCGGGACGGTTCGATGAGCGCCTCGGCGAGGACGACGGGTCTCGCGTCCGCGTCCAGTGAAGGTGCGCCGCCGGTCATGCGCACACATCCGCACAGCACCGCACACACCAGCACAACCGCACCCGGTGCCCCGATACCCTGGACGTGCACGCCGTTCATCGCGGTCATCGTCTCACCGCGCGACCACCGCGAGGGTAAGGCGCGCGGCGCGACCGTTCACGTGCTGTGGACATGGGTCTCGGCGAACAAGCCGCGGCCAACGACCCGATCCGTTGTTGGCGGCACCGCCGGTTCTGGCAAAACCGCCGGTTAGCACAGACCCATCCGGGCACCCTGCGTGGAGTGCGGTGCCACTCGCACCGTGACCGCGAACCGGTACCCGCGGCAGCCGGCGCGGCAAAATGCGCGACACTTATGGTCACGACGGACGTCGCAGAGGCGTTGACACCGCGGCGAGGAGGCGAACCGAGATGGCTGACCATCCAGACATCCCAGAGCAGTATCAACCCGAGCCGACCGGCATGTACGAGTTGGAATTCCCCGCTCCGCAGCTGTCGGCGGCCGACGGACGAGGACCGGTGTTGCTCCATGCACTGGAGGGTTTCTCGGATGCGGGGCAGGTGGTACGGCTGTCCATCGCGCACCTCAAGAACAGCCTCGACACCGAACTTGTTGCGTCGTTCGCCATCGACGAACTCCTCGACTACCGTTCGCGGCGGCCGCTGATGACGTTCAAGAGCGACCACTTCTCGGGCTACGAGGAACCCGAGCTGAACCTCTACGCCGTGCACGACAGCGTCGGTACGCCGTTCCTGCTCCTGGCGGGAATGGAACCCGACCTGCGCTGGGAGCGGTTCATCACTGCGGTCCGGAGGCTGGCCGAACAACTCGGTGTCCGCCAGACCATCGGGCTGGGCTCCATTCCGATGGCGGTGCCGCACACCCGGCCGGTGGCGATTACCGCGCACTCAAACAACAAGGAACTGATCGCCGACCACACTCCGTGGGTGGGCGAGGTGCAGGTGCCTGCGAGTGCATCGAACCTGTTGGAGTTCCGGATGGCCCAGCACGGCCACGAGGTGGTCGGTTACACCGTGTACGTGCCGCACTACCTGTCCCAGACAGCGTATCCACCGGCCGCCGAGGCCCTGCTCACCGAGGTCGCCAAGACCGCGGCGCTGCAGATCCCGCTGACCGCACTCGCTGAGGCAGGCGCGGAAGTCTACGCCAAGATCAACGAACAGGTCGAGGGCAGCGTCGAGGTTGCTCAAGTGGTGACCGCACTGGAGCGCCAGTACGATGCGTTCATCGCCGCTCAGGAGAACCGGTCGCTGCTCGCACACGACGAAGACCTCCCCAGCGGTGACGAACTCGGCGCCGAATTCGAACGGTTCCTCGCCCAGCAGGCAGGCGAGAAGGACAAAGAGGACCGGTACCGGGACGGCTTCTCCGACGGCGAGGACCGTAGCTGAGCACACCGCACGCCGCCGGAGCACTCCGGCCCGATGATGAGGTTGGCGCCATGACTGACCGCACACCCAACCTTCATCCGGTGCGGGATCTGACGCCGAAGCTGCAGTACCGCACCATCCACGGATATCGCCGGGCTTTCCGGATCGCCGGTGACGGCCCGGCGATCCTGCTGATCCACGGCATCGGTGACAACTCCACGACGTGGGGCACCGTGCAGCCCAAACTCGCACAGCGTTTCACCGTCATTGCGCCGGACCTGCTCGGGCACGGCAAGTCGGACAAACCTCGGGCGGACTATTCGGTGGCCGCCTACGCGAACGGCATGCGGGATCTGCTGAGCGTTCTCGACATCGACCGGGTGACCGTGGTCGGCCATTCCCTGGGCGGCGGGGTGGCGATGCAGTTCGCTTACCAGTTCCCCCAGTTCGTCGACCGCCTCATCCTCGTGGCCGCCGGCGGGGTGACCAAGGACGTCAACATCGCACTGCGCGTGGCCTCCCTGCCGATGGGAAGTGAGGCGCTTGCGCTGCTGCGACTGCCGCTGGTGTTGCCGACGCTGCAGTGCGCCGGGCGCGTCGCGGGCACGGTGCTCGGCACCACCAAGATGGGCCGCGACCTCGCCGAGATGATGCGGATCCTCGCCGACCTGCCCGAACCGACGGCGTCGTCGGCTTTCGCGAGGACCCTGCGCGCCGTGGTGGACTGGCGTGGTCAGGTCGTCACGATGCTCGACCGCTGTTATCTCACCGAATCGGTTCCCGTCCAGCTCATCTGGGGCAGCCACGATTCGGTGATCCCGGTCAGCCACGCCCGGCTGGCGCACGCGGCGATGCCCGGGTCGCGGCTTGAGGTATTCGAGGGCTCGGGACACTTCCCGTTCCACGACGACCCGGACCGGTTCGTCGAAACCGTCGAGCGCTTCATCGATTCCAGTGAGCCGGCGGCCCACGACCAGGACCTGCTCCGCCAGTTGTTGCGGACGGGTTTGAGCGAATCGACGATCAGCGGGTCCGTCGACACGCGGGTCGCAGTGCTCGACGCGATGGGCGGCGACGAACGCAGCGCTACCTGAGCGCCCAGCGCCGGCGAACACGTATGATCGGCCGATGGCCATCGATGTCCAGGCCTTGCGCGTCTTCACCGACTCAGAAGGGAACCACGGCAACCCGCTCGGCGTCGTGGACGCGGCGACCGTGGATCCCGGCGACCGGCAGCGCATCGCTCGCGAACTCGGTTACAGCGAGACCCTTTTCGTGGATATCCCGCAGGCCGGTGCCACGACGGCGCACGTCAGGATCTTCACCCCCGCCACCGAACTCCCGTTCGCCGGGCATCCCACCGTCGGTGCGTCGTGGTGGCTTCGCGAGAACAGGCTGCCAGTGCGCACCCTGCAGGTCCCGGCCGGAATCGTCCAGGTCCGCTACGAGGGCCACCTGACTGTGGTCAGGGCGCGCTCCGACTGGGCGCCGGAGTTTGCGATCCACGACCTGCAGTCCCGCGAGGCGTTGGCCGCCGCAGACCCCGGCGACTATCCCGACGACGCCCATCACTACCTGTGGACCTGGACCGACCGCGGCGCCGGACACATTCGAGCGCGTATGTTCGCCCCGGGTCTCGGAGTGCCCGAAGATGAGGCGACCGGAGCTGCGGCGGTGCGCATCACCGATCACCTCAGCCGCGATCTGACGATCGTGCAGGGTAAGGGCTCGGTGATCCACACCGCATGGAGCCCCGACGGCTGGGTCAGCATCGCCGGCCGCGTCATCGCCGACAGCAGGCGTCGCCTGGACTGATTCCCGGTCAGCCCGACCGCGTGACGTCCTGGTGGGCGCGCAAAGCTTCGATCTCGCGTTCGAAATCGGCTGCGGACTCGAAGGATCGGTATACCGAGGCGAACCGCAGATAGGCGACCTCGTCGAGCTCACGCAGCGGACCGAGGATCGCCAGACCCACCTCGTGGCTGGGTACCTCGGGGGAACCGGTCGCCCGGACCGCGTCCTCGACCTGCTGGGCGAGCAGATTGAGCGCGTCGTCGTCGACCTGGCGCCCCTGGCACGCCCGGCGGACACCCTTGATGACCTTCTCTCGGCTGAACGGTTCTGTCACACCGCTGCGCTTGACGACCGCGAGCACCGCGGTCTCCACCGTGGTGAACCGCCGGCCGCACTCCGGACAGGAGCGGCGGCGCCGGATGGCCTGACCTTCGTCGGTCTCCCGAGAGTCGACGACACGCGAATCGGGATGACGACAGAACGGACAGTGCATCACCGCTCCTTCGCCAAACCGCCGGGTACGCCTTTCGAACCTCTCCGAGCGTACCCGGATGGCATCCTCGCCGCCGACGGCTCGGGTCGGTGGCCACCCGACATGCGGCGCCGGGAGCAGCGTGGGGGCCCAGCACCGAAATCCCCCTGTCCACGGCACCCGTCAGCCGACAGGGGAGATCAGCATCTGGCCGGCATCGATCGCCGCCGAGTCGAGCTCGTTGAGTTCACGGATCCGCTCGACGACAGCACCGATCGGGGCGTCCGGGGCGACCCGCTGCGCGACCTGATGCAGGCTCTCCCCGCCCTGCACCTGCACCACCGCCAGTTCCGCGGGCACCGAGTCCTGCTGGCGCGCCACCCCGCCCAGGTTGGCGACCAGCCCGAGCCACACGGTGATCCCGGCGGCCACCAGCGCGAGAAGCACTGTCGTCGCGGGCGTGACGGGGCGGCGGCGATGCGACGCGCGGGAGATGAGCACCCCGGTGCCCCGGTGCCGCAGGGCGGCACCGGCGGGACGACCCGCGCCCGGCCGTCGAGTGCCCGGCCGCCGAGTGCCCGGCCGCCGAACATCCGACGCCCGGCGCACACCGCGTGCGGCCGGATATTGCGGGGTCTGCCTCACTTCGAGGATCGTCATGCGCGCGCCCTTCCTGTGGTAATCGCCTGTGTGTTCGAATATAGTCGATCGTATGTTCGATGGTAGAACGTGTGATCGAACTGTTGCAGACGATAAGTGAAGGGTCCGACAAGTACATCGGTGCCGTTGCCGCTACATCGGTGCCGTTGCCGCCCCGGGGATCCGGCGCGACATGCGTCGAACAAATGTTTGATCATCGGAGGTCGGGAGACTAGATTCAGCCCCATGATCGACGACAGCAGCGAAACCGGCACCGGCGGGCGCCGCGGCACAGACGCCGGCCTGACCGAGCGACAACGCACCATTCTGGAGGTCATTCGCGCCTCGGTGACCAGCCGCGGCTACCCCCCGAGCATCCGAGAGATCGGCGACGCTGTCGGACTGACGTCGACGTCCTCGGTGGCACACCAGCTCCGCACGCTCGAACGCAAGGGCTACCTGCGGCGTGACCCGAACCGGCCCCGGGCCGTCGATGTACGCCTCTCCGACCAGCCGGCCGCGCCGGTGGTTACCACCGATGTCGTCGGCAGCGATGCGCTACCCGAACCGACGTTCGTACCGGTGCTCGGCCGGATCGCGGCCGGCGGGCCGATCCTGGCGGAGGAAGCGGTCGAGGACGTGTTCCCGCTGCCGCGCGAACTCGTCGGTGAGGGCTCGCTGTTCCTGCTCAAGGTGGTGGGCGACTCGATGATCGACGCCGCCATCTGCGACGGAGATTGGGTCGTCGTCCGACAACAGGCGGTCGCCGACAACGGCGACATCGTCGCAGCCATGATCGACGGCGAAGCCACCGTCAAGACCTTCAAACGCAGCCGTGGGCAGGTGTGGCTGATGCCGCACAATCCCGCGTTCGAACCCATCCTGGGCAACGACGCCGCCGTGCTGGGTAAAGTCGTCACCGTCATCCGCAAGATCTGACGGCTGCTCAGGCGCCGCGCACGAACCCGTTGGTACGCGCGAAATCCTCACTTGGGAAGAAGATCTCGGCGACCGCATCGTCATAGCCGCGGCTGCCCGGCGCCCAGTAGAGGCCCGTCTTGGTGTCCGCCTTCACCGGGTAACCCGCCGGCGGCTCATCGGAGCCGTCGACAGCCAGCTGGATCGCCGTCCGGCCGGGGCCCGGCTCGTCGATGTCGATGGCCGCGTGTCTACCGCTGGGCGCGTCGTCGACGAAGGGCGCCGCCATGAACCCGCCGGGCACCACCGGCTCCTCGTCCGTCGTGTCTGCTCTGAGCGCGTCAGCGGGCGCGGGTAGAGACGGCTCCTCCAGTGCGGACTGCGCGCGTGTCTCGTCGCTCACCGCAGCCTCGATACGCGTCGGCGCGGTGTCGATCGAGTCCAGATCGTCCCGCCCACCGAACAGGTCATCGGGGCCAGACGCCGAAGCCCGCGCCGCCGCCACCCTCTCGACCGCCTCTTCGGCCGATTCGTCACGCAGGTCCCAAGGGTTCGCCGACGTGTCGCGTCCTCCGTACCCGCCGGGATACCGGCCGTGGCGTTCGTCGCCGTCATCGGCATCAGACACCCCGTGGCCGGACGGCCGGTACCGGGCGGCGTCGTCGACGATGTCGTCGTCATCGCGGAAGTGGCCGGCCCGGTCGCCGCGACGGCGGTTCCACAGCAGCGCGCCGGCGACGAGTCCGACCACGAGCAGCACCGGGATCAGCGCCAGCAGCCACCACCAGTTCCACCGCCAGCTCAACCACTCGCCGTCTCCACCGGCCGCCGACGACTGCGGCTCCGCAGGAGCCTTCGGCACCTCCTCGCCCGGCACCTGGAGACCGGCCAGCCGCGCGGCGAGGTTCGCCGGCTCGGTGCTGAACCTGCCGGTCGATCGGTCGTAGGACAGCACCCCTTCGCTGAACCGCTGGGTGACGACGTCACCGCTCTCCGTCTGATCGGCCATGGGGGCGCCCAGCGGTCCCTGTGCGCCGTCGAGTTCCGACCACCCCGCGTTCATCGCCCCACGTACGATGACGGCGCCGTAATCCGGGGTCCAGAAGATGACCGGGTTGTCCTCTGCCGCGAACGTACTGATGCGGCTGTCGGAGCCCAGACCACCGTCGGCTTCGCTGCTCGTCGGGAAGCCGAGGTCGCCCTCCGGCCCACCCACGCTCTCGTACTTCTCGAGCACCTGACCGGTGACCACGTTCGCCCCGGTCTGCGGCGTGTAGAAGATCTTGCCGCCGACGAAGTTCTGGCCGACTCCCCCAGCCCCGATCTCGTACTGCGGCCCGTCCTTGGCGCCCAGCGGCCCCAGGGCGCCGCCCGCGGCGCGCCGGGCGGCCGCGATGGCCGATGTGGCGTCCTCGGGAATCGGCAGGTCCTTCAGTTGATCGGCGAGTTCGGGTGGAACCGTCGTGAAAGTCTTGTCCGTGCGGTTCCAGGACAGCTGTCCGCCGGTGAACTGCTGGGACACCACGTCGCCGCGGTACACCTCGTCCTCCGCGGGCACGCCGAGCCCGCCCGCCGACCCGCCCAGCCGGTCCCATGCGGCGTTGATCGCACCGCGCACGACGCGGGCACCGGTCCCCGGTGTCCAGAAGATCACCGGCTTGTCCGCGGCCGAGAAGGTGACGTTCCGGCTGTCCGGGCCGACCCGGCCCGGACCCTCGTCGATCGTGGGAAAGCCGAGGTCACCGTCCGCCGGTCCGCCGAGCGACTCGTACCTCTCGAGGACGGCGCCCTGCATCCAGTGCGCGCCGGTGGCCGGGGTGAAGAACATCTTGCCCGCCGCGAAGTTCTGGCCGAAACCCTCGCCGACGGGATAGATGCCGCCTTGACGCACGCCGAGCGGACCGGTGATACCACCGCTGCCGTCGTAGGCCGCGGTGATCGCGTCGTTGGCCTCGGTGGCCGGGTCAGCCGTCGCCAGAGGCGCCCAGAACAGACCCGCCACCCCCACCGCCAGACCGGCCGTCACGCGCACCAGCGCCGTGTGCAGCAGGGTTCGCCGCCCGTTCATCGAACCTCCCGTATTCGGCGCGAAAGTGTCTCGAAAGTATCGCGTCAGCCAATCTTGTGACAGCCGACGTCCATTTCGCGGGCACGACAGGCGAATTTCGGGAAGTTACTTGCAAATCCCACCAATGTGAAGGTTTTTTCCGCCGCTGCGCCGACATCGTGTTCCCCTGGCGCCTTGAGGGCTGAGCGGGCCGCCCGCGGTGGAAGGTGCGCGGTGGAAGGTGCGGCGTCGGGCAGCCCTAGACTTTCCGCCAGACCAGCCTCACCCACTGTGGACGGCTTGGACACCGCGATCTTGTCCGGTGACACCACATCGGTGGCGCCCCGAATGGACCTTTTCGCGGCATTCGTCCAACTCGGGCGCAGCCAGGCAGTGCTGAACGACGGCTAGCGGGCGGCCTGCGGACGTCGGCGCGGGCCGCGCGAGCGCGTACCGTCGCCGCCGCCCTGAGGGCGTCCCTGCCGCTCGCCGTGGCCCTGCGGCTTCGAACGCCTGCGGGGACGGTCAGCGGCGGCGCGGGGCTGCTCGACGGCCTTCATGGCCGGCGCGCGATACGGCGCGACCTCGCCGACCAGTTCGGCGACCGACGGTGAATCGGCACCGACCTGCTGGGGTGCGACGTTGATACCGGCCCGCCGCAGCAGCGCGGCGGTGTCCCGCCGCTCCTCGGGCAGCACGACGGTGACGACGTCACCCGCACTGCCGGCGCGCGCGGTGCGGCCGGAGCGGTGCAGATACGCCTTGTGCTCGACCGGCGGATCGACGTGCACCACGAGTTCTACCTCGTCGACGTGCACGCCACGGGCCGCGATGTCGGTGGCCACCAGCACCCTGGCGTCACCGGAGGAGAAGGCGGCGAGGTTGCGCTCGCGGGCGTTCTGCGAGAGGTTGCCGTGCAGGTCGACCGAGGGCACACCGGACTCGGTGAGCTGACGGGCAAGCTTGCGGGCCTGATGTTTGGTGCGCATGAAAAGGATTCGGCGTCCCGACCCGGCGGCCAGCGTGTGCACCAGCGCCTTCTTCTCGTGGGCACCGGCCACGTGGAACACGTGGTGGGTCATGGCCGGCGGCGGCGCGTTGACCTCGTCCACCGAGTGGGTGACGGGCTCCCGCAGGAAGCGGCGCACCAGCTTGTCGACGCCGTTGTCGAGCGTCGCCGAGAACAGCAGCCGCTGACCGCCTGCTGGTGTGGCGGCCAGGATGCGTGTGACGCCGGGCAGGAAGCCGAGGTCGGCCATGTGGTCGGCCTCGTCGAGGACGGTGATCTCGACACTGTCCAGCGAGATGATCCGCTGGCGCATCAGGTCTTCGAGCCGTCCGGGGCAGGCGACGACGATGTCGACACCGGCCCGCAGCGCCGCGGCCTGTGGATTCTGCGAAACGCCACCGAAGATGGTGGCGACCTTCAAATCGTATGCCGCAGCAAGGGGTTGGAGCACCGCGGAGATCTGGGTGGCCAGCTCACGGGTCGGTGCGAGCACCAGGCCAGAGGGGCGCGACGAACGCCGCTTGGTATCGGCGAGCCGGCTCACCAGCGGCAGCGAGAACGCCAGGGTCTTACCGCTGCCCGTCTTCCCACGTCCGAGCACGTCACGGCCGGCCAGGCTGTCGGGCAACGTCGCGGCCTGGATCGGGAACGGGCTGTCGATGCCGCGGTTCTCCAGAACACGGCGCAGCGGTCCGCGCACACCGAGGTCGGCGAATGATTGTGCAGTTGTCATGCAGGTGTTTGCCTTTCAGGGCAGTGTCGCGTACCCCGCGCAGCGCCGTTGCAGGGCACAGGTGATGGGTACACAGGTGGCGAGATTGCCGGTTGGCAACATCGATCGCCGCGAGAAGAGCTTGAGCCGGACGCGATGGTAAGCGTTCCACGACGAGCCGTCGTCGGTTTCGGTGACGCCGGCGCTGGCATAGTCTAGCGCATCAGAAGGTGGCGAAATTTCGCAGGGCCGCCGCGAGGGCTACCGGCACCCTCGCTTTGACGCGCGTTCCATCGGTGGTGTGCTCGGTGGCGTCGACGTGCCCCTCCCCGTGGACGCGGGCGACGAGTTCGCCACGCTCGTAAGGAATCGTGACGTCGACGGTGACGTCGGTGGATTCGACGAGCTCCGACATCCGGGCGGATAGCCGGTCCAAGCCTTGCCCGGTGCGCGCCGAGACGAACACGGCATCGGGCAGAGCGCTGCGCAGATGTGCCAGCGAGAGCCCGTCAGCTGCGTCGATTTTGTTGACCACCAGCAATTCCGGCGCCGGCTTGGCGTTCTGTTCGGCGATGACCTCGTCGATCACCTCGCGCACCGCGCTGATCTGTGCCAGCGGGTTGGCATCCGAGCCGTCGACGACGTGGACGAGCAGGTCGGCGTCTGCGACCTCTTCGAGGGTCGACCGGAAGGCCTCGACCAACTGCGTCGGCAGGTGTCGCACGAAGCCGACGGTGTCGGTCAGCACGAACGGCCGACCGTCGTCGAATTCGCCTCGCCGCGTCGTCGGTTCCAGCGTGGCGAAGAGCGCGTTCTCCACCAGCACGCCGGCGCCCGTCAGCGCGTTGAGCAGGCTGGACTTGCCCGCGTTGGTGTAGCCGACGATCGCGACCGACGGCAGCTCGGTGCGGCGCCGCCCACTGCGCTGGGTGTCGCGGATCTTCTTCATGTCCTTGATCTCGCGCCGCAGCTTCGACATCCGCTCCCGGATGCGGCGACGGTCGGTCTCGATCTTCGTCTCACCGGGACCGCGGGTGCCGACGCCGCCGCCGGCGCCGCCGGCACGGCCGCCCGCCTGCCGTGACATCGATTCCCCCCAGCCACGCAGCCGAGGCAGCATGTACTCCATCTGCGCCAGCGACACCTGGGCTTTGCCCTCGCGACTGGTGGCGTGCTGGGCGAAGATGTCGAGGATGAGGGCGGTTCGGTCGATGACCTTCACCTTGACGATCTTCTCCAGTGCGGTCAGCTGGGCAGGGCTGAGCTCACCGTCACAGATGACCGTGTCGGCTCCGGTGGACAGCACGATCTCGCGCAGTTCGGCGGCCTTGCCGGAGCCGATGTAGGTGGACGCGTCGGGTTTGTCGCGGCGCTGGACGACGCCTTCGAGCACCTCGGAGCCCGCCGTCTCGGCCAGGGCAGCGAGTTCGGTGAGGCTGGCTTCGGCAGCGGCCGCGCTGCCCTCGGTCCACACACCGACCAGGACGACGCGTTCAAGGCGCAGCTGCCGGTATTCGACCTCGGAGATGTCGGCCAGTTCGGTCGACAACCCTGCGATACGGCGCAGAGATGCACGGTCTTCGAGCGCCAGTTCGCCGGCACTGGGCGTCTGGTGGGAGGGAAGTTCGGGAAACGTCATGAGCGAATCAAGGTTCGCACGGAGATCACTTTTCATGCACCCCAATTAACGCTGATGAGAGTGCCACCATTCCCGGGCGAGCTCGCCGGTGGCCACCAATTCCGATGGACCGCGCAGAAAGCTGGTGGTCTCGGTGACCGAGACGGTGACCACGCCGCCGGGGATGCGGACGTCGAGCGTGCCCGCCGCCGCTCCCCCCTGCGCGAGTGCGGCGACCGCGGCAGCCACTGTTCCGGTACCGCAGGATCGCGTTTCGCCGACACCGCGTTCGTGTACCCGCATCGACACCGCTCCATCGCGGATCGGGGTGAGCACTTCGACGTTGACGCCGCCCGGAAACTGGGCCTGGTCGAACTCGACGGGGGCCGCCACGTCGAGCGCGATCAGGTCCGCCTCGCTCAGCGCGGCGTCCACGCAGGCCAGATGGGGGTTCCCGACGTCGACCCCGAGGCCGGTGAAGGGGCGGCCGCCGACGACCGCCGATCCGGGGCCGAGCAGGCTGACCTTTCCCATCTCGACGGTCACGTCCGCCCGGGAGCGGTGCACCGGGTCGAAGCCGTGCAGCACGACCGGGCGGGGGCCGGCCAACGATCCGACCACGAACTCGTCGCGGGCCTCCAGGCCCGCTGCCCGCAGGTAGTGGGCGAACACTCGTACGCCGTTGCCGCACATCTGGGCGATCGACCCGTCGGCGTTGCGGTAGTCCATGTACCAGTCACCAGCGTCGACGCCCTCGGGAAGCCGCGGGAAGACGCCGGCCGACATCGCCGCGCCTGCGGTGGTGACCCGCAGCACGCCGTCGGCGCCCAGTCCGCGGCGCCGGTCGCACAGGGCGGAGACGACGGCCGGCGCCAAGGACAGCCGAGCGTCGAGGTCGGGCAGCAGCACGAAGTCGTTCTGCGTCCCGTGTCCCTTGGCGAACTGCACCCGGTCAGGATACGGCGCGCCATGCGCGCAGCGCGTGGTCGACGTTGTCCGGCGACGCACCGTCGAGCCAGCACACACGGTGGTCGCGGCGGAACCACGACCGCTGTCTGCGCACGTAGCGGCGGGTGCCGACGAACGTGGGTTCGCGCGCGGCCGACCCGCCGCCGCCGGCGTCGAGATCGGCGATCACCTGGGCGTAGCCCAGGGCCCGCGACGCCGTCACGCCCTCCCGCAGACCGCGCGCCAGCAGACCGGCCACCTCGGCGACCAGCCCCTCGGCGAACATCGTGTCGGTGCGCTCGGCCAGCCGTTCATCCAGAACCGTTGTCTCCCAGTCCAAGCCGATGATCGCCGTATCCCAGCGCGGGCTGCCGACGGTGGGTGCCGACGCGGCGAACGGCTGCCCCGTGAGTTCCACCACCTCCAGCGCCCGCACGATGCGGCGCCCGTCGGTGGGCAGGATCGAGGCCGCGGCGTCCGGGTCGACCTTGGCCAGTTCACGGTGCAACGTCGCCACACCGACCTCGGCGAGGCGCTGCTCCCATCTGGCGCGTACGGCCGGGTCGGTCGCGGGGAACGCCCAGTCGTCGAGCAGGGCCTGGACGTACATCATGGATCCGCCCACGATCATCGGCAGCGCCCCGCGCGCGGCGATGGCCTCGACGTCGCGGGCCGCGTCGGCCTGATAGCGCGCCACCGAGGCGGTCTCGGTGACGTCGAGGACATCGAGTTGGTGGTGTGGGATGCCGCGGCGCTGCCCGATCGGTAGCTTCGCCGTGCCGATGTCCATCCCGCGGTAGAGTTGCATCGCGTCGGCGTTGACGATCTCCACGCCGTTCTCGCCGCTGAGCCGTTCGGCCAGGTCCAGGGCGAGCGCCGACTTTCCCGTCCCGGTCGGCCCGACGATCGCCAGCGGCCTCATGGCGTCCAGCGACCGGCGAAGTAGCCGACCCCGTATGGCGCCCCGCGGTAGAAACCCTCGGCCGCACCGGGCGCGCAGCCGGTCAGCCCGGCCAGCACCTGATAGGCGACTCGACCGACGACCGAGCCCGGTAGCCGGACCAGTGCGGCGGCGTCGCCGGCGGCCAGCGCGTCGTCGAGGGCGGCCTGGACATGGACGGAATCCGGGTCGTAGCCGCCTGGGGCGGGCGGGGTGAGGGTGTGGCAGCCGTCGGCGACCACGAGCACCCCGATGTCCCCGTCGGCCTCGTCGATCAGCGCGCGTAGCTCCCGTCCCCGCGTCAGCGCGGTGCCGGCGTCGAGGTCGCCGGCGAAGACGCGGACTTCCGCGGCCGCGTCCGCGGCGAATTCTCCGCGCACCCATCCGGTGATGAGCGCGCACAGGGACAGCTCGACAGGTTCGGCGGCGGCATCCGGCGACAGCGTCACCCGCACGTCGACGCCGTAGCCGGCGAAGGTTCCGGTCCTGGGTGGGATGAGCACCTCGTCAGCGGCGCCGACGCCGACCGCGACCCAGCGGTCGGGCAGCGCGCTGACACCGCATGCCACCGCCGCGCGCAACTCGGACAGCTCCCCGGCCGCGCCGCCGGCCAGTTCGGGGACCATCACCGGCGCGGACGGCACGAGGGCGATCGCGGTGAGCACGAGACCAAACTAGTGCGCGAGTGAGGGCCGGGCTTCCGCGCCGGCCGCTTCCCCACGGGCCAGCGCGGCGGTGGCGAGCACCATCACCGCGGCCGCGACGACCAACGTGATCCATCCTGCTTCACCGGGGCGCATGGTTTCCCCGAGAACAACCACCCCGAGCACCGATCCCACCACCGGTTCGGCCACCGTCATCGTCGGCAGTGACGCCGTCAGGGCGCCGGAGCGGAACGACGCCTGCTGCCAGGCCGTCCCGGCGACCGCGACGGCTGCGAGCGCGTAGAGCTCGGGCATCTGCAACACCGCCCACAGGCCGTCGTCGAGCCGGTCGACGACACCTTTGGTGAGGACGGCGAAGACGCCCCACAGCGCTCCGGAGACCAGCGCCAGCAGCACGGCACTGCGCGTGCCCGACCAGATCCGTGCCCCCACGGTGCAGATCAGCAGCGCCGGGACCAGCACGGCGATCACCACCATCCAGGTCTCCCAGGACGCGCGGGCCTGTCCTGCGGTGGGATTGCCGACGGTGACGATCACCGCCACCGCGCCGGCGAGCAGGGCAGCGAAGAGCCATTCCCAGCGCGTCACCCGCCGGCCGGTCAGACGGGCGTTGATCGGCAGCGCGAACAGCAGCGACGTCACCAGCAGCGCCTGCACCAGCAGCACCGACCCCAGCCCGAGCGCAGCGGCCTGCAGACCGAACCCTACGGCGGCGACAGTGCTGCCCAGCCACCACTGCCGGTCGCGCAGCAGCCGGAAGAACAGCTCGAGATGCCCGACCGGTTCGTCGGTCACCTCGTGCGCGGAGCGCTGGTGGATGACATCGCCGATCGCGATGAACAACGCGGCGCCGAGTGCCAGCAGCGCGGCGATATCCGCCCTGGCCATCGCATCTCCTCGTCGTCGTCAGGGCACGAGCGTGCCGGGACGGCGGCCGCTGGCGCAAACCGGCGCGCCGAAGGTGTGCGCACACCCTCTACCGACCTGTTTCAATAGCCTTCGACAGCCAGGCATACCGTTCGGTATCAACAGGCTCAAACCAGCAGGCGAAGGCGCCGCGTTGCGCGGCAGTGCGCGGTCCACCGCGCGGAGGGTGCGAGGAACCAGAGATGACGACCAGCGAACCGGGTGCGACCTCGGAGGCAAACAACGAGGCGACGCCACGTCCGGCGCCGGGGCCCTCTCCTCGGCCGGGGCCCCGGCCGGGGCCGGCGCCCCGACCCGGCCGGGTGACGCCGGTGCCTGCGGTGGCGGCGCCACCGGCCAGCGACCCGCGCCGTTTCGGACGGGTCGATCCCGACGGCACCGTGTGGCTGATCACCGGATCGGGTGAGCGGGTCATCGGATCGTGGCAGGCGGGTGAGCCCGAGGCCGCGTTCGCGCACTTCGGGCGCCGCTTCGACGACCTGCAAACCGAGGTCGTGCTGCTCGAGCAGCGGTTGGTCACCCACGCTGGCGATGCCCGCAAGATCAAATCCGCCGCCGCCGCACTGGCCCAGAGCCTGCCGGAGGCACACGTGCTCGGTGACGTGGACTCGCTGGCGGCGCGACTGACCGCGATCGCGGAACACGCCGACGAGGAGGCCCAGGCGGAGCGCGCCCGCCGCGACGAGCAACGTGCCGCGCAGCTGGCGCACAAGCAGGCCTTGGCAGCGGAGGCCGAGGACATCGCCGCCAACTCCACACAGTGGAAGACGGCCGGCGACCGGCTCCGGGAGATCCTCGACGAGTGGCGCACGATCACTGGCCTGGACCGCAAGACCGACGACGCGCTGTGGAAGCGCTATTCGGCGGCCCGCGAGACGTTCAACCGGCGGCGCGGGTCGCACTTCGCCGAACTCGACCGGGGCCGCGCGGGTGCGCGGCAGGCCAAGGAGGCGCTCTGCGAACGCGCCGAGGAACTGTCGAGATCCGAAGAGTGGGGTGCGACGAGCGCCGCCTTCCGTGACCTGCTGGCGGAGTGGAAGGCGGCGGGCCGGGCCGCCAAGGACGTCGACGACGCCCTGTGGCAGCGGTTCAAGGCGGCGCAGGATGTCTTCTTCTCGGCACGCAACGCCGCCACCGCCGAACGTGACGCGGAGTTCAAGGCGAACGCCGCCGCCAAGGAGGCCCTGCTCGCACAGGCCGAACAGATCGACACCTCCAACCCGGACGCGGCCCGCGCCGCGTTCCGCGCGATCGGTGAGAAGTGGGACGCCATCGGCAAGGTGCCCCGTGAGCGGGGTGCCGAGTTCGAACGCCGCCTGCGCGCGGTGGAGAAGCGGGTTCGCGACGCAGCATCGTCGAACTCGATCGATCCCGAAGCGCAGGCCCGCGCCGATCAGTTCCGGGTACGCGCCGAGCAATACGAGCGTCAGGCGGAGAAGGCGCAGGCCGCGGGCCGGACCAAGGACGCCGAACAGGCCCGTGCGAATGCCGAACAGTGGCGGCAGTGGGCCTACGCCGCCGTCGAGGCGCTGGGCAAGCGGCGGACCTGACGGGTTCGCCCAGGGATCAGTCGGCCGGGGGTTCCGGGTCGTCGCGACGCTCGCCACCCAGGTCCATTAGGCCCTTGCCCTGGTTCTCCGCGGCGCGGCGGCGGCGCTCCTGCTCGGCGGCCAGCTGCACAGCGGTGCGCGTCCAGACCAACCGGGCCCAGTGGAAGGTGAGCACGATCACCGCAAGCCAGCCGATCACCAGGCCGATCCCCGGTCCCGGATAGGGCGCGGCCGCGGTCTGGCGGGACCACACCGCGAGCATGCCGAGCGCGCTGGCCACCGCGGAACCGGCCAGCGCCACCCAGGCGATCGCCCAGCGTCGGGTGAGCAGCGCAAGGATGGAGAACCCGACGGAGAACACGATCGCCAGGACGGCGAACACCCGTGACGGCAGCGAGATCCCCGCACTGGCGGCGGCGTCGGTGCCGGCCAGCACGTCGAAGCCCCTGGCGCCGCCGGCGTGCGGCAACACGAACGACAGCAGCACGAGGAAGACCAGGGCGGCCACCACCAGGGCGCGGGCGCCGGGGTCGAACTCGCCTGCTACCTTGCGTTCGACCTCTTCGATGTCGCCCTTGTACGACTCGAATCCGTCGGGGGCACTCATCGTGCACATCCGGCCGTCGCCCGGACCGGTGCAGGCGCGCCGATGCCCGGGATGCCCAACCCCACCCCGGTGCGCGGCCGCAGCCCGCCCGCGTGGGCGTCGCCGGCGCGGGTGCGTCGATGGGTCAACAAGGCACCGTCGGCGATGAGGTGGTGCGGGGCGGCGCCGGTGACCGTGGTGGTGACGACGTCACCGGGCCGGATGTCGGCGTGGCCGGGCGCGAAATGTACCAGCCTCCCGTCGCGGGCGCGGCCGGACATCCTGGCGGTGGCCGCGTCCTTGCGGCCCTCGCCGGTGGCCACCAGCAGTTCTAGCGTACGGCCCACCTGGGCTAGGTTCTCCTCGAGCGAGATCTTCTCCTGCAGCTCGATGAGGCGCTGATAACGTTCGCTCACAACGGCTTTCGGGAGCTGTCCGGGCATGTCGGCGGCGGGCGTTCCGGGCCGCTTGGAGTACTGGAAGGTGAAGGCGCTGGTGAACCGCGAAGCGGCCACCACGTCGAGGGTGGCATGGAAGTCTTCCTCTGTCTCGCCGGGAAAGCCGACGATCAGATCGGTGGTGATGGCCGCGTCGGGGATCGCCGCGCGCACCCGGTCGATGATCCCCAGGTACTTCTCCGCGCGGTAGGACCGGCGCATGGCACGCAGGATCCGGTCGGATCCGGACTGCAGCGGCATGTGCAGTGCGGGGCAGACATTCGGCGTCTCGGCCATCGCCTCGATCACGTCGTCGGTGAACTCCGCCGGATGCGGCGAGGTGAACCGCACGCGTTCGAGCCCGTCGATCGACCCGCAGGCGCGCAGCAGTTCGCCGAACGCGCCGCGGTTGCGGGGCAGATCGGGATCGGCGAACGACACGCCGTAGGCGTTCACGTTCTGCCCCAGCAGCGTCACCTCGAGCACGCCCTGGTCGACCAGCGTCTGGATTTCGGCGAGGACATCGCCGGGCCGCCGGTCGACCTCCTTGCCACGCAACGACGGAACGATGCAGAACGTGCAGGTGTTGTTGCAGCCCACCGAGATCGACACCCACCCGGCGTACGCGGATTCGCGCGCGGCAGGCAGCGTCGACGGGAATTCCTGTAGCGCCTCGGCGATTTCGACCTGCGCGGCGCGGTTGTGCCGGGCTCGGTCGAGCAGTGTCGGCAGCGCGCCGATGTTGTGGGTGCCGAACACGACGTCCACCCACGGGGCACGGCGAAGCACCGCCTCGCGGTCCTTCTGGGCCAGGCAACCGCCCACGGCGATCTGCATCCGCGGTTCGGACTGTTTGCGCGGCGCGAGGTGCGACAGGTTGCCGTAGAGCTTGTTGTCGGCGTTCTCCCGCACCGCACATGTGTTGAATACCACCACGTCGGCGTCGGTGCCGTCAGCGGCGCGCCGGTAGCCCGCCGACTCCAGCAGACCGGCCAACCGCTCGGAGTCGTGCACGTTCATCTGACAGCCGTAGGTGCGGACCTGATAGGTGCGCGCCGTCGCTGCCAGCCCGCTCGCCGCCTGCTGCGTCACCGTAGAAGTCACGGGGCCATGGTACGGGGGCCCAGGATTGATCGGTTCCCGGCACAGCATGCTTTCCGTGGGTAAGGTCAGCACCCATGGAAACCGCCGGACACCCCACCGGCCCCGATGCACGGGCGGTCGATCCCGAGCGTCGGGCGGTGCCGATGATCTCGATGCAGGAGGTGAACAAGCACTTCGGTGATCTGCACGTCCTCAAGGACATCAACCTGAGGGTCGACCGGGGTCAGGTCGTGGTGGTGCTCGGTCCATCGGGGTCCGGCAAATCGACGCTGTGCCGCACCATCAATCGGCTCGAGGCCATCGACTCGGGCACGATTGCGATCGACGGTGAGGTACTGCCAGCGGAGGGGCGCAAGCTCGCGCAGCTGCGTTCCGACGTGGGCATGGTGTTCCAGTCATTCAACCTCTTCGCGCACAAGACCATCCTCGAGAATGTCACGCTCGCGCCGACGAAGGTGCGCGGACTTGGCAAGGACGCCGCACGCCAGACCGCGATGGCTCTGCTCGAACGGGTGGGGGTCGCCAATCAGGCCGACAAGTACCCCGCCCAGTTGTCCGGCGGCCAGCAGCAACGTGTGGCAATCGCCCGTTCGCTCGCGATGAACCCCAAGGTCATGCTCTTCGACGAGCCGACCAGCGCACTGGACCCCGAGATGATCAACGAGGTGCTGGCCGTGATGGCGGCGCTCGCGAGTGACGGCATGACCATGCTGGTGGTGACGCACGAGATGGGCTTCGCCCGCCGCGCCTCGGACCGCGTGGTGTTCATGTCCGACGGGGCGATCGTCGAGGACGCCGAGCCTGCTCAGTTCTTCGACAACCCCCGGACCGACCGCGCCAAGGACTTCCTCGGCAAGATCCTCCATCACTAAACGCTCGGCGAAAGGAAACCCACCCATGCCGTTCTTTTCGATGACGTCTCGCAGGCGCGTCACCGCCACCCTCGCGCTGACGGTCGCTGTGCCGTTCGCGGCGACCGCCTGCGGAGGTGGTGGCGTCGGTGACGAGAACACCATCGTCGTCGGCACGAAATTCGACCAGCCCGGCCTGGGCCTACGCAACCCCGACGGTTCGATGAGCGGCTTCGACGTCGACGTCGCCACCTACGTCGCCGAGGAACTGGGCTACGCCCCCGAACAGATCGAGTGGAAAGAGTCACCGTCCAGTCAGCGTGAGACGCTGATCCAGAACGACCAGGTGGACTACATCGTCGCCACCTACTCGATCACCGACTCCCGCAAAGAGAAGGTGGACTTCGCCGGGCCCTACCTCATCACCGGCCAGAGCCTGCTGGTGCGCAACGACAACACCGACATCACCGGCGCCGCGTCGCTGGCCGGCAACAAGCGGCTGTGCTCGGTATCGGGCTCCACGCCGGCACAGAAGATCAAAGACGAGTACCCCGGTGTGCAGCTGCAGCAGTACGACACCTATTCGGCCTGCATCGAGGCGCTGAAGAACGGCGCCATCGACGCGGTCACCACCGATGAGGTGATTCTGGCCGGTTACGCCGCGCAAACCCCGGGTGCTTTCAAGATCGTCGGTGACACGTTTTCGGAGGAGCGCTACGGCGTCGGGCTGAAGAAGGACGACGCCGAGATGCGCGCCAAGATCAACGACGCTATCGAGAAGATGGAGTCCAGCGGCGCCTGGAAGGAAGCCTTCGACAGGAACCTCGGCCCGGCAGGCATTACGGCGCCCACCCCCCCGCAAATCGACCGCTACTGAGTCAGGGGTCTGGCTCCGGCCGTGGAGATATTCACCGAGTACCGCGCAGAGATCTTCCAGGCGTTCTGGACGACGGTCCAGCTGACGGTCTACTCCGCGGTCGGAGCGTTCATCCTGGGCACGGTGCTGGCCGGGATGCGGCTGTCGCCGGTGCCCATGCTGGCCTGGCTGGGCACCGCGTACGTCAACGTGGTCCGCAACACTCCGCTGACGCTGATCATCCTGTTCTGCTCGTTCGGGGTGTCCCAGACTCTCGGGATCACGCTGGTCGATCCGCAATCGAGTACGTCGATCGAGGACAGCAATTTCCGGTTGGCGGTGCTCGGGTTGACCGTGTACACCGCGTCGTTCGTGTGCGAGACGGTACGCGCGGGGGTCAACACGGTGCCGCTGGGCCAGGCCGAGGCGGCTCGTTCGCTCGGGCTGACGTTCGGTCAGAACCTGCGGATGATCCTGTTGCCGCAGGCTTTCCGCGCTGTGGTCATCCCGCTGGGCTCGGTGCTGATCGCGCTGACGAAGAACACGACGATCGCCTCGGCGATCGGCGTGGCCGAGGCGGCGTTGCTGATGAAGGAGATGATCGAGAACACCGCCGCGCTGCTCGTGGTCGGGTCGATCTTTGCCCTGGGGTTCATCGTCCTGACGTTGCCGCTGGGCCTGCTCTTCGGCTGGCTCGGGAAGCGATTGGCGGTGGCTCGGTGATGAGCGCTTGCGCGAAGAACGGACGGTCACGATGAGCGCTTGCGCGAAGAACGGACGGTCACGATGAGCGCTTGCGCGAAGAACGGACGGTCACGATGAGCGCTTGCGCGAAGAACGGACAACCCTGATGAGCGGCACCGTCCTGTTCGACGCGCCGGGACCGCGCGCCCGACGACGCAACCTCGTGATCACGGTCATCACCTTGGCGATCACCGTGTTCATCGCTTGGGTCGTGTACTCGCGACTCGAGGAGAAAGGCCAGCTGACCGCCGCCAAGTGGCAGCCGTTTCTGACGTCGGACCTCTGGACCACTTACGTGCTGCCCGGCGTGCAGGGAACGTTGACGGCGGCCGCCGTGTCTATCGTGCTGGCGCTGATCCTCGGATTCGGGCTCGGCGTCGGTCGGCTGTCGCTGATCTCGCCGATCAGCCGGGTGTGTGCGGTGATCGTGGAGTTCTTCCGCGCCGTCCCTGTGCTGATCATGATGATTTTCGCGTACTTTCTGTATGCCTTCTACGACGTCTTCCCGTCCAGACACCTTGCGTTAGCCGGCGTCATCACCGGTCTCACGCTCTACAACGGCGCGGTGATCGCCGAGATCATCCGTGCCGGCGTGCACGCGCTCCCGCGCGGTCAGGCCGAAGCTGCGTCAGCGCTCGGTCTGCGCTGGGGGCAGACCATGCGCTCGATCCTGCTGCCGCAAGCAGTCACGTCGATGTTGCCGGTGCTGGTCTCTCAACTAGTGGTCGTGCTGAAAGACACCGCAATCGGCTACCAAATCACATTCGTCGAGATGGTGCGCCAGGGCACCGTCGTCGGATCGTCCTATGGCAACTACATCCCGGCACTCATCGTCATCGCCGCGCTTATGATCAGCGTGAACTTCGCCTTGTCCACCCTGGCGAGCGGCCTCGAGCGGCGGATGCGGCGATCCCGTCGCGGACCGGCGCCGCTGGACACCGAGGCGGTCGAGCAGGAAGGCGCACCGGGTGCGAAAGTGGTGTAGTGACGCCTGTCGCGACAGACTGATCGGGTGATCGAGACCGTTACGGCGCTGGACATCCTTCCCGAGTCGACATTGCGTAGCGCCGTTGACGTCATGGTCCGCCTGGTCGAGGCGTGCGGCGCCGTAGTAATCGTGGTCGGCGCCCTCATCGCGATCGTGAAATTCGCTGCGACGCTGGCACGCCGCGATATCGGCGAGTTCTCTTCGGTCCGGTTGACACTGGGCCGGTTCCTCGCCCTCGGTCTGGAGTTCCAGCTCGCCAGCGACGTGTTGCGCACGGCGATCTCTCCGTCGTTCGAGGAGATCGGAAAGCTCGCAGCGATCGCCGCCATTCGCACTGCGCTCAATTACTTCCTGGCCCGTGAGATCGCCGAGGAGCAGCGCGCCGTCGAGGAGGGCCGGGCCGCGCAGTCGCCGCCCGATGAGTCCCCGCGATGACCGTCGCCGATCTCTCGTGGCTTATCGCCGGCGCGGGGATCGTCCTGGGCACCGCGTGTTTGGTGGTGTTCCGGCGGCCCGCGCTCGCCCTGCACGTGCTGCTCGATCTGCTTCTCGCCGCGGGGCTCTTGCGTTTGACGTCCGATGCCGGATGGTCGGTGGTCGCAGTCACCGCCGCAGTGGTGCTTCTGCGCCACCTTCTCACCCGCACCCTGATGTCCGGGCTCGGTCGGCGGCGCGCCGACGTGCGCTGATGCGGTCACCGGCTCAGACCCGACGCCGCTGCCGCTCGCCGGCCAGCTCGACGGTGACCACGTCGAGCGCCATCGACTGGCTGTAGCCGCGGCGGGCCAGCATGCCGGCCAGCCGCCGCTTGACCTTGAGGTCCGAACCCGGTTCGTCGTCGAGTTTCTCGCGGCGCAGCCGGTCGCGGACCAACCGCTCGGCCCGGTGACGTTCGGCCCCGGCATCGATGTCGGCGAGCGACGAGCTGATCACCTCGTCGTCGACACCCTTGCGGCGCAACTCATCGGCCAACGCGCGCTTGCCTTTTCCGGCGTACAGGTGGCGGGAGCGCACCCACTGCTCGGCGAAGTCCTCGTCGTCGACGAGCCCGACATCGACCAGCCGGTCGAGCACGCGCGCCACGACGGGTTCGGCGTAGCCGCGCTGCGTCAGCTTGCCGGCCAACTCCGCCCGGGTGCGGGCCCGCGCGGTGAGCAGGCGCAGACAGTAGGCGTGCGCCTGTTCTTCGCGGTTCGGATCGGGGTCGGGACCGGACTCAGAAGTCGACGGGTGCGGGAAGGACGTCATCAGCGGTCACCACGGCACCGATGTTGAGCTTCTCTTTGATCTTCTTCTCGATCTCGTTGGCCACATCGCCGTTCTCCAGCAGGAACTTACGGGCGTTCTCCTTGCCCTGGCCCAACTGCTCCCCCTCGTAGGTGAACCAGGAACCGGACTTGCGGATGAAGCCGTGCTCCACGCCCATGTCGATGAGCGACCCTTCCTTGCTGATGCCCTTGCCGTAGAGGATGTCGAATTCAGCCTGCTTGAACGGCGGCGACACCTTGTTCTTGACGATCTTGACCCGGGTGCGGTTACCCACCGCGTCGGTGCCGTCCTTGAGGGTCTCGATGCGGCGGACATCCATGCGGACCGAGGCGTAGAACTTCAGCGCCTTACCGCCCGTGGTGGTCTCGGGCGAGCCGAACATCACGCCGATCTTCTCGCGGAGCTGGTTGATGAAGATCGCGGTGGTGCCCGAATTGCTCAACGCGCCAGTGATCTTGCGCAGCGCCTGGCTCATCAACCGGGCCTGCAGACCGACGTGACTGTCGCCCATTTCGCCCTCGATCTCGGCGCGCGGCACCAGCGCGGCGACCGAGTCGATGACCAGGACGTCCAGCGCGCCGGAGCGGATCAGCATATCGGCGATCTCGAGGGCCTGCTCACCGGTGTCGGGCTGGGAGACCAGCAGCGAGTCGGTGTCCACCCCCAGCTTCTTGGCGTAGTCGGGATCCAGCGCGTGCTCGGCGTCGATGAACGCTGCGATGCCGCCGGCGGCCTGGGCGTTGGCCACCGCGTGCAACGCGACAGTGGTCTTACCCGAGGACTCCGGACCGTAGATCTCGATGACGCGGCCGCGCGGCAGGCCGCCGATGCCCAGCGCCACGTCCAAGGCGATGGAGCCGGTCGGGATGACCGAGATCGGCGCGCGGACCTCGTCGCCGAGCCGCATCACCGAGCCTTTACCGTGACTCTTCTCAATCTGCGCGAGAGCCAGCTCGAGGGCCTTCTCGCGATCGGGTGCCTGCGCCATGGTGATCTCCGTCCTGGATGGTCTAGCTGTTCGGTGATCGGTGTCGATCAATTGGCCGTGACGCTAGAGGCAGCCACCGACAAGTCGCCTGACCATCATCTAGCCGTCGAACACCGCCAAGAGTAGACGAACACGTGTTCGACTCAAGCGGACACGCCGTGCGATCGCCTACCGGTCGCTATAGTTCCGGATATGCCCATGTCAGCACCGGGCGACATCCGTATTCCTGCCGGCGGCGAGCAGATCGCCGCCTACCTCTACCGGCCGGACGGCGCCGGGCCCGCACCGTGCATCGTCATGGCGCACGGCTTCACCGCCACTCGCGACGATGGGTTGCCCCGCTACGCCGAGGCGTTCCGCGACGCCGGCTACGCCGTCGTGCTGTTCGACTATCGCCACTTCGGTGCCTCGACCGGCGAACCACGCCAGCTGCTCGACGTTGGCCGCCAGCACGACGACTACCGCACGGTGCTGGCGTGGGCCCGCCAAAGCGACGGCGTCGACCCCGCGCGCATGGCTGTGGGGGACCTCGTACAGCGGCGGCCATGTGCCCGCCGTGGCGGCCGACGGTCCCACCGTCGCCGCGGTGATCGCCCAGGCCCCGTTCACCGACGCCATCCCCACGCTGCGGCTTGTGCCGCCGGCGACCGCCGCCCGGGCCACGTTCGAGGGGATACGCGACGAGGTGCGCGCCAGACGCGGCCGCACGCCGGTTTACCTGTCCGCAGTCGGCGCGCCCGGCACCGTCGCCGCGATGACCGCGCCTGACGCGCAGCCCGGCTCCGAGGCACTAGTTGCTCCGGAAAGTCTATGGCGCAACGAGTTCGCGGCCCGCCTGATGCTGCGCTTCGCGTTCTACCGACCCGGCCGCAAGGCGGCCAGGCTCCCCATGCCGGTGCTGCTCTGCGTCTGCGAGAACGACTCCACAACGCCGGCGAAGCCGGCCATCGCTGCGGCCCACCGCGCCCCCCGAGGGGAACTGCGCCTCTACTCGAGCGGTCACTTCAACATCTACCACGATCCCGCCGCCTTGGCCGACCAGCTCGACTTCCTGCAACGGGTGGTCCCCGCGGGCGGCTGACCGAATCGTCGACGCACGGTCCGGCACCGGCCTATCGTGAGGGCACCGCCCCCGTCGAGGACGGCACACCGAATGCACGAGATGGCGATCACCCAGAGCGTTGTCGACGCGGTCTGCGACCACGCCGCCGGCCGGCGCGTGCACAGCGTCCGGCTCGAGGTGGGCGCACTGTGCGCCGTGGTGCCCGACGCGATGCGGTTCTGCTTCGAGCTGGCCACCGAGGGCACCGCCGCCGACGGCGCCCGCCTCGACCTCGACGTGCGGCCGGGTCTCGCACGCTGCCGCACCTGTGAGACCGACTTCGAACTGACCGACCTGATCCTGCTGTGCCCGTGCGGCAGCGCCGACGTGGAGGTGCGCGCGGGCCGCGACCTGCGGATCCTCTCGATGGAAGTGAGCTGACCATGTGCGCAACCTGTGGCTGCGGCGGCGACGACGCCGTGATCACCCTGGGCCACGCGCCACACGACCACCCGCACCAGCACGACCACGATCACGACCACCCCCACACCGAGACGGTGACCCTGGAACAGAAGGTGCTCGCGCGCAATGACGACATCGCCGCGCACAATCGCCGCTGGCTCGCCGAACACGACATCCTCGCGCTCAACGTCACCAGTTCCCCGGGGGCGGGCAAGACCACCCTGCTGGAGCGGACCATCCGCGAACTGGGTGCGCACCGCCCCATCGCCGTCATCGAAGGTGACCAGGAGACGGCGCTCGACGCCGATCGCATCCGCGCGGCAGGCGCTCGGGCCGTGCAGGTCAACACCGGCCCCGGGTGCCACCTCGACGCACTGATGGTGCGCCGCGCCCTCGAGGCTCTCGACCCGGACCCGGGCACGCTGCTGTTCATCGAGAACGTCGGCAACCTCGTCTGCCCCGCGCTGTTCGATCTCGGTGAGCACGGCAAGGTGGTGGTCATCTCGGTCACCGAGGGCACCGACAAACCGCTGAAATACCCGCACATGTTTGCCGCCGCCGGCTTGATCATCGTCAACAAGACCGACCTGTTGCCCTACGTCGACTTCGACCTCGACGCGTGCACCCGCTACGCGCAATCGCTGAACCCGGGCGTCGGCGTGCTGCCGGTGTCGGCCACCACGGGCCGAGGTATCGAGCAGTGGTACGGCTGGATCGAGTTCCTGGCAAACCCGTCCAAGAACCCGGTCATGTCGTGAGACCCGTTGACAGAACAATGTCGTCGGAGTAAACCCAGAACTTAGCGTCGCGCAAGTGGGCCGAGGGTCGACTCCGGCGGCGCAGGGGTCGTCAGCCCCGACCCCGGAAAGCTGTGGCGATGCCGACTGAGGCAGCAGTCAAAGCGGAAGAGGCGCTGATCCACATTCTTTGGATCAATGCCGGATTGAGTTGCGACGGTGATTCTGTGGCGCTGACTGCCGCCACCCAGCCCAGTATCGAGGAGATCGCGCTCGGCGCCCTCCCCGGACTACCCAAGATCGCCGTTCACTGGCCCCTGATCGATTTCGAATGCGGACCGAACGGGGGCGCCGATGACTTCCTCGAATGGTTCTTCAGAGCGGACAGAGGCGAATTGGAACCGTTCGTGTTGGTCGTCGAGGGATCCATCCCGAATGAGGCGATCAAGGACGAGGGATACTGGTGCGGGTTCGGTAACAACCCGGCCACCGGCCAACCGATGACCACCAGCGAGTGGCTCGACCGGTTGACGCCCAAGGCGACCGCCGTGGTCGCGGTGGGCACCTGCGCGACCTACGGCGGCATCCACGCCATGGCGGGTAATCCCACCGGAGCAATGGGTGTGCCCGACTATCTCGGCTGGGACTGGAAGAGCAAGGCGGGCATACCGATCGTGTGCGTCCCGGGGTGCCCGATACAACCGGACAACCTGGCCGAGACGCTCACCTACCTGCTCTACATGGCCACCGATCAGGCGCCGATGATCCCGTTGGACGATGCTCTGCGGCCGCAGTGGCTTTTCGGTCAGTCAGTACACGAGGGGTGTGACCGCGCCGGCTACTACGAGCAGGGTGATTTCGCCACCGAGTACGGGTCGCCGAAATGCATTGTGAAACTGGGTTGTTGGGGCCCCGTGGTGAAGTGCAACGTGCCCAAGCGCGGATGGATCAACGGTGTCGGAGGGTGCCCCAACGTCGGCGGCATCTGCATCGGATGCACCATGCCGGGCTTCCCGGACAAGTTCATGCCGTTCATGGACGAACCACCGGGCGGGAAGGTCTCGACCACCGCATCCACCCTGTACGGATCGGTCATCCGCAGCCTGCGCCACGTCACCGGCCGCACCGTCGACAAAGAACCGAAGTGGCGCCACCCCGGCACGAAACTCGAAACGGGCGCGACGCGCACCTGGTAGGTGCGCGTCGTCGCGTCCGCATCTGCGCGCCGGAGTCGATTGATCGCCATCGGCGCGCGGATCGCTGAGCACGAGAGAAGGATTCGATGACCACGACTATCCCCGACCCGTCGCACGTCAAGCGGGAGCCCGGCCAACTGGTGGAGATGGCCTGGGACCCCATCACCCGCATCGTCGGCAGCCTCGGCATCTACACCAAGGTCGACTTCGAGAACCGCGAAGTCGTGGAGTGCCACAGCACCTCATCGATCTTCCGCGGCTACTCCATTTTCATGAAGGGCAAGGATCCGCGCGACGCCCACTTCATCACCAGCCGGATCTGCGGTATTTGCGGAGACAACCACGCCACCTGCTCGTGTTACACGCAGAACATGGCCTACGGGGTGCAGCCCCCGCACCTGGCCGAGTGGTTGGTCAACCTCGGCGAGGCTGCAGAATACATGTTCGACCACAACATCTTCCAGGAGAACCTCGTCGGGGTCGACTACTGCGAGAAGATGGTCGCCGAGACCAACCCGTCGGTGCTGGCCAAGGCGGAGAACGCCCAGGCGCCGCACGCCGACATGCACGGCTACCGCACGATCGCCGACATCATGCGGGCGCTCAACCCGTTCACCGGCGAGTTCTACCGGGAGGCGCTGCAGGTCAGCCGCTGGACACGAGAGATGTTCTGCCTCATGGAAGGTCGGCACGTCCACCCGTCGACCCTGTATCCCGGCGGGATCGGCACCACGGCGACCGTCCAGCTGATGACCGACTACATGACCCGACTGATGCGCTACGTGGAGTTCATGAAGAAGGTCGTGCCGATGCACGACGATCTGTTCGACTTCTTCTACGAAGCGCTACCCGGCTACGACCAGGTGGGGCTGCGCCGCACGCTGCTCGGCTGCTGGGGTTCGTTCCAGGACCCCGAGCACTGCAACTTCAGCTACAAGGACATGGAGGCCTGGGGTCGCAAGATGTTCGTCAGCCCCGGCGTCGTGGTGGACGGCAAACTCGTCACCACATCGCTGGTCGACATCAACCTCGGCATCCGGATCCTGTTGGGCCACAGTTACTACGAGGACTGGGCCGATCAGGAGATGTTCGTCAAGACCGACCCACTGGGCAACCCGGTCGACCGGCGGCACCCGTGGAATCAGCACACCAACCCCAAGCCGCAGAAGCGCGACTTCGACGAGAACTACAGCTGGGTGATGTCACCGCGCTGGTTCGACGGCAACGACCACCTGGCACTGGACACCGGCGGCGGACCGCTGGCGCGTCTGTGGTCGACGGCGCTGGCGAATCTCGTCGACATCGGTTACGTGAAGTCGACCGGTCACAGTGTGCAGATCAACCTGCCCAAGACCGCGCTCAAGGGTCCGGTGGAACTCGAATGGAAGATCCCGCAGTACGGCAGTAACACTCTGGAACGCAACCGGGCCCGCACGTACTTCCAGGCCTATGCGGCGGCGTGTGCGCTGCACTTCGCCGAGAAGGCGCTGACGGAGATCCGGGCCGGCCGCACCAAGACGTGGGAGCGTTTCGAGGTGCCCGACGAAGGCATCGGCTGCGGCTTCACCGAGGCGGTGCGCGGAGTGCTCAGCCACCACATGGTGATCCGCGATGGCAAGATCGCGAACTACCACCCGTATCCGCCGACGCCGTGGAACGCCAACCCGCGTGACAGCTACGGCACACCGGGACCGTACGAGGACGCCGTGCAGGGTCAACCGATCTTCGAGGAGAACGGTCGGGAGAAGTTCAAGGGCATCGACATCATGCGGACGGTGCGCAGCTTCGACCCGTGTCTGCCCTGCGGGGTGCACATGTACCTGGGCGGCGGGAAGTCGTTGGAGTTGCTGCACTCCCCCACCCAGTCCGTCACCGGGGAATAGGGTATGTGTCCGGCCGCGCCGAGTGAACACGATGCGGACGCGGACACGCGCTGGCGCACGGCGGGCGAGCGCATCCAGACGCTGCTGGACGCCAGTTCGGCTGGCGGCGCCGCCGCGCGGGAACGCGCCGAGCAATTGGTCGGCGAGGTCACCGACCTGTACGGGGCGGCACTGGGCCGGGTGCTCGGCCTCGCGGTGAGCGCCGATCCCGACCTCGTCGACGCCGTCGCGGCCGACCCGCTCGTCGCCAGCCTGCTGCTGGTACACGGTATGCACCCGCACAGCGTCGAGCGGCGGATCACCGACGCACTCGACACCGTCCGGCCCTATCTCGGCTCGCACGGTGGCGATGTCCATCTGCTCGGCGTCGACGGGGACACTGCGCGGCTGCGGTTCGCCGGTAGCTGCAAGAGCTGTCCGTCCTCGGCGGTCACCCTCGAACTGGCCGTGGAAGACGCGATCCGCGCCGCCGCACCGGAGATCGAGACCATAGAAGTCGTTACCGAAGAACGTGATTCAGTAGATTCGGTCATCCCCGCCGAGTCGTTGTTCACCCGGGTGCACGCTTCGGCGTCCTGGCTGCCCGTACCCGGGTTGGCCGAGATCCTGCCGGGTGAGGTCGGCGGGTTCGCCGTCGCCGGAACGCCGGTCCTGGTCTGCCGGCTCGGCGACACGCTCTACGCCTACCGCGACCGGTGTGGCCGTTGCGATGCGTCGATGGCCGGTGCGCGCCTCGACGGCGAGGTGCTGCGGTGCCCGCGCTGCGACGCCGGATTCGACGTGGTGCGCGCCGGTGCGGGTGTCGAAGGTCTCGAACGCCTCGAGCCCGTGCCGGTCCTGCGGCGCCAGGGCGTCTGGGCGGTCGCGATCGCCGAGAGCGTGGCCTGATGACGACCTCCGCCTACGACATCCTCGCCCGGATTCGGGCCGCCCGCACCGAACCCCGGCCCGTGGGCGAGCGGTGCGAGATGTGCGCCGAGCCGATCGCCGACGAGCACCAGCACGTGGTGAACGTCGAGGGGCGGCAACTGATGTGCGTCTGCCGCGGTTGCTACCTGCTGTTCACCGACACGCACGCCGCGCTGCGGTATCGCGCGGTGCCCGACCGCTACCTCGTCTTCGAAGACTTCGCACTCGACCGCCGGCACTGGGAGGCGCTTCAGATTCCTGTCGGTCTGGCGTTCTTCTTCCGCAACTCGGCCCTCGAGCGGGTGGTCGCGTTCTATCCGGGACCCGCCGGTGCGACCGAGTCCGAACTCGACCTCACCGCATGGCAGGACATCCAGTTGGCCGACCCGCGGGTGGACCTGCCCGCCGAGGACACCGAGGCACTGCTGGTGCGGATGCCGGAGCGCACCGACACCGACGCTTCGCCGCGCGGCTACCTGCTGCCGATCGACGCCTGTTACGAACTGGTCGGCCGGATGCGCATACTGTGGCACGGGTTCGACGGCGGCGCCGAGGTCCGCGACTACCTCACCGGGTTCTTCGACGCGGTCGCCGAATGTTGCAGGACGGTGCCGAGGTGACCGCCGATGTGACGTTCACCGTGCAGGATGTGACGCCCGAACGCTACGCCGTCACACCGGTTCTGACCGCACGGATCGAGGTCACCGCCACCGGTGACGACCCGGTGCACGCCATCGCGCTGCGCTGTCAGGTCCGCATCGACCCGCTACGGCGCGGCTACACCGACGAGGAGGCGGAAGGTCTCGCCGACCTGTTCGGTCCACGCGAGCGTTGGGACACCACGCAACACACCTTCCTGTGGCAACACAGCGTGACGATGGTCCCCGGATTCTCCGACGGCACACATGTCGACCTGCCCCTGGAGTGCACGTACGACGTGGAGGTCGCCGCGGCGAAGTACATGCACGCCCTGCGCGACGGTGTGATCCCGCTGCAGTTCCTGTTCAGCGGAACGCTGTTCACCCGCGGTGCGGGGGGATTCGCGGTGACGCAGATCCCGTGGGACTGCGAGGACACCTACCGGCTGCCGGTGACGGTGTGGCGCGACCTGATCGCACTGCACTACCCGAACACCGGTTGGCTGCGGTTGTCGCACGACACGATCGCCGCGCTCACCTCCTACCGGTCCACACACGGACTCCTGTCCTGCGACGACGCCGTCACCGCGCTGTTGTCCCAGGCCAGGCAGGAGGTGCCGTGAACGCCGACTGGGCCAGGGCGCGCAAGGTCGCCGACGCCGTTCTCTACGAGGGGTACCTGCTGTACCCGTACCGCGCGACATCGCGGAAGAATCAGGCGCGGTGGCAGTTCGGGGTGCTGGGCCCGCCGGGCGCCGCGGCGGCCGGATTCGGCGAGGACGATCACCTCGGCGCCCAACTGCTCGTCGACCACGCCGGGCAGGCCTCGATCTCACTGGCGGTCCGCTTCCTGCAGCTGCAGCACCGGCGCGCCGAGAAGTCTACTGCGGAATGCACATTCGTTCCCGTCGAGGAACTTCTCACCGCGGACGGCCCATGGGTGACGTGGGACGAGGCGGTCGCCCGTGAGATCGCCGTGGACCCGGTGCCCCTGGTCGAGGTGACGATGACGCTGCCGTTCACCGTCGAATCCGGTCGTGAGGTGGAACCGGTCGACGGCGGCCGCCTGGTGCGCAGCCGGTGCGATCTACACGCCGAACTGACCGTCCACGCACAGCCCGAGGGCGACCTGACCCGGGTGACGGTGAGCGTGCGGAACACCGGCGCGGCCGCCGGCGACAAAGACGCCCACGACAAAAACGCCCACGACAAGGACACGGCGATCGCGCGATCCCTGATCGGCACCCACGTCATCGCCGAGGTCCATGACGGTGAGTTCGTCTCCCTGCTCGACCCGCCGGCCACCGCCACCGACGCGGTCGCCCGGTGCCACCACCACCGCTGCTTCCCCGTCCTGGCCGGCGCCCCCGGCGACCGGGACCTGATGCTGATCTCGCCGATCATCCTCTACGACCACCCCGAGATCGCCGAGCAGAGTGGCGGCGACCTCTACGACGCGACGGAGATCGACGAGATCCTGACCCTGCGCGTCATGACCATGACCGACGAGGAGAAGGCGCAGGCGCGCGCGACCGACCCGCGGGCCGCCGCGATCGTGGACCGCTGCGAGAGCATGTCGCCCGAGGCGATGCTCAAACTGCACGGGGTGTTGCGCGATCCGCACGCCGCGCCGGGGCCCGATCTGATTCCCGAGGTCCCCGACGGCGTCGACTGGTGGGATCCGCTCGCCGACAGCGCAGTCGCGCCCGACCGCGATGCGGTGCTGGTCGGCGGCGTGCGGGTGCGCCGGGGCAGCCGGGTGCGCCTGCACCCCGCGCGGCGCGCCGACGCCCAGGACCTGTTCTACGCCGACCGGCTCGCGCGGGTGACGTCCGTGCACGAGACCGTCGACGGCGATGCGCAGATCGGCGTCGTGCTCGACGACGACCCCGCAGCCGACCTGCACGACTGGTACGGCCGCTACCTGTACTTCGCACCCGACGAAGTGGAACCGCTCAACGATGGGAGCCCGTCATGCAAGTAGTCGGTTGGATCGCCGTGATCGTCGCGGCGATCGTCACACTGTTGGCCGTGTCCCTGGGCCTGCGCTCCATACCGGACGCCAAGCGCTACCTCAAGATGCGCCGGATGTAGCCGGGTGACACCACGTCCGACATCCTGATCGCCGGAATCGGCAACATCTTCCTCGGTGACGACGGCTTCGGCCCTGAGGTGCTCCGCCGCGCCGCGCCGCTGATCACCGACCCCCGCGTACACGCGGTCGACTACGGCATCCGCGGAATGCACCTCGCCTACGACCTGCTCGAGCCCTGGGAGCTGCTGGTGCTCGTCGACGCGTTGCCGGACAGCGGCGCGCCCGGCACCCTGCACGTCTTCGAAGCCGATCACGACGTACTCTGCGCGACAGGCGGGCTCGACGCCCACGCGATGGATCCCGCGGCCGTGTTCGCGAGCCTCACCGCACTGGGCGGCGCCCCGCCGCGCACGGTGGTCATCGGGTGCGAGGTCGCCGACGTCACCGAGGGCATCGGGCTGTCCAGCCCCGTCGCGGCGGCGGTGCCGGAAGCCGTGCGGGCGGTCGGCGCAGTGGTGTTCAGGCAGACGACGCAACCGGGCCGGGTGTGACGCCATGTGCCTCGGAATCCCCGGACAGGTCGTCAGGTTGCTCGACGGCTACGGCGGTCAACTCGCACTCGTCGACGTCGCGGGTGAACACCGCAGGGTCAACATCGGGATGCTCCCGGAGGAGATTTTCGGCCCCGGCGACTGGGTGATCATCCACATGGGATTCGTCGTGGAGAAGACCGACCGCGCCGGGGCCGACGCGGCGATGGCCGGACTCGAACTCATGGGCCGTGGCGGACCGCCGGACCCGGAGGCCGCACCGTGACCCGCCGTCGGATGCGGTTGTGTGTGCGCGGCGTGGTCCAGGGCGTCGGCTTCCGGCCCTTCGTGTACACGACCGCGACGGCGCTGGGACTGACCGGTTCTGTGCGCAACGACAGCGCGGGCGCGGTCGTCGAGATCGAGGGTGCCCCGGACGCGCTGACCCGCTTCGTCGAGCGGCTGCACACCCGGCCACCACCGCTCGCAGTCATCGAATCCGTTGACACCGAGGACCTTCCGCCCGTCGGCGGCACCGGGTTCTTCATCGCCGACACCTCTCGCGGCCGCGGCCGCACGCTGGCCTCACCGGATGTCGCGATGTGCTCACAATGCGCCGCCGAACAGCGCGACCCCGGCGACCGGCGCTACCGGCACCCGTTCGTCAACTGCACCGACTGCGGACCCCGGTTCACCATCATCGCGTCGCTGCCCTACGACCGGGCCGCCACGTCCATGGCCGGTTTCGCGATGTGCGCGGCCTGCGCCGCCGAGTACGCCGACCCCACCGACCGCCGGTTCCACGCGCAACCCGTGTGCTGCCCGCACTGCGGCCCGACGTTGACCTTCCGCGACTCCGACGGAAACCACACCGCAGGCGAGGACGGTCTGCGCCGGGCGCGGCGACTGCTCCGCGATGGGGGTGTCGTCGCGGTCAAGGGCATCGGCGGCTACCACCTGGCCTGCGACGCCGAGAACAACACCGCGGTGGCCGAACTGCGCCGCCGGAAGCAGCGCGGCGACAAGCCCTTCGCGGTCATGGTGCCCGATGCGGCCGCGGCCCGCCGGATCACCGTGCTCGACGAGGTGGCGCAGCAGCTGCTGAGCGGACCGCAGCGGCCGATCGTGCTGGCGCCGCGGCGGACGCCGACGACGGTGGCGGCCGCGGTGGCGCCCGGGAACCCGGACCTGGGCGTGCTGCTGGCCTACTCACCGCTGCATACGCTGCTGTTCGGGCTGCCCGGTGACGAATCAGGCGCCCAGGTGCTGGTGATGACGTCGGGGAACCTCGCGGGCGAACCACTCTGCTACGCCGACGACGACGCCGTCGCCCGGCTTCGCGCACTGGCCGACGGCTGGCTGATGCACGACCGCGAGATCCTGGTGCCCTGTGACGATTCGGTGGTCCGGGTGGTCGACGGAGTCGAACTGCCGATCCGGCGCTCCCGGGGGTACGCCCCGTTGCCGGTGGCCCTGCCCGTCGCGGTACCGCCGACACTGGCGGTCGGCGCCGACCTGAAGAACACCATGGCCGTCGCCGACGGCCGATACGCCTGGCTGAGCCAGCACATCGGCGACATGGACGACATCGCGACACTGTCGGCGTTCACCGCCGCGGAACGGCAGCTGCGGGAACTCACCGGGGTGGCCCCGCAGATCATCGCGACCGACGCCCATCCGCGGTACCGCTCGACCGGATGGGCCCACCGGAACGCCGGTGACCGGCCGGTGCGGGCGGTACAGCACCATCACGCCCACATCGCCGCGGTGATGGCCGAGCACGGGCTCGACGGTTCGGCGCCCGTACTCGGATTCGCCTTCGACGGAACTGGATACGGACCCGACGGCGCGGTGTGGGGCGGGGAGGTGCTGCTCGCCGACTACAAGGGCTTCCGCAGGATCGCGGCGCTGGAATACGTACCACTGGCCGGCGGCGATGTCAGCGTCCTGCGGACGTACCGGATGGCGCTCGCACATCTGTGGGCCGCCGGGTTGCCGTGGGCCGGCGACCTTCCGCCGGTGCAGGCGTGTCCGGAAGGCGAGCGGCGGGTGCTGCGCCACCAACTGGAGACCGGCCTGAACTGCGTGCCCACCTCCAGCATGGGGAGGTTGTTCGACTGCGTCGCCGCGCTCGCGGGGGTCCGGCAGACCGTCGCCTACGAGGCGCAGGCGGCGATCGAACTCGAGGCGCTGGCGCGCACCGTCGACGACGGTCCCGTGCCCTATGCCTTCACCGTCACCGAGTCCTCGGGGACGGCGCTGATCGGCGCCGCCGCGGTGGTCGAGGCGATCGTCGCCGACCGCAGGCGCGGCACGTCCGCCGCGGTGATCGGATGGCGATTCCACCGTGCGGTGGCCGACCTCGTCGTACGGTTGGCAGAGGGAGCCCGCGCCCCCGTGGCGTTGTCGGGCGGGGTGTTCCAGAACGCCCTGCTCCTGCGCATGACGTTGCGCGCGTTGACCGAACGCGGCGTCGAGGTGCTGACCCACCGCCGGGTGCCGCCGAACGACGGCGGCATCGCACTGGGTCAGTTGATGGTGGCCAACGCAGGGTGAGGCCGGAGTAGAGGAGGACGCCGATGTGTTTGGCGGTACCGGGAAAGATCGACAGCGTCACCGACCGTGACGGCACGCTGATGGCCGTCGTCGACTTCGGCGGCATCAAGAAAGACGTTTGCCTGCAGTACATCCCGGACGCGCAGGTCGGGCAATACGTCGTGGTGCACGTGGGCTTCGCGATCCAGCGCCTCGACGAGGAATCGGCGATGCGCACGCTGCGGGAGTTCGAGCACCTCGGGGTGCTCGAGGAGGAGTTCGGTGACGGTTTCGAACTCGCCGCACGTCAGGCCGGGCTGGCCAACCCGAATGGTTGAGAGGGCACAGGGATGAAGTATCTGGACGAATTCAGCGACCCGCAGCTGGCACGCAAGCTCATCGAGCAGATAAAATCCGTCACGGCACGACGCTGGTCGATCATGGAAGTTTGTGGCGGGCAGACGCATTCGATTATCCGGCACGGCATCGACCAGCTGCTCCCCGACCAGATCGAGATGATTCACGGCCCCGGGTGCCCAGTGTGCGTCACTCCGCTGGAGATCATCGACAAGGCGCTCGAGATCGCATCGCGTCCCGAGGTGATCTTCTGTTCCTTCGGCGACATGCTGCGGGTGCCCGGCAGCGAGAGCGACCTCTTCCAGATCAAGAGCCGTGGCGGTGATGTGCGGGTGGTGTACTCACCGCTCGACGCACTCACCGTGGCCAAGGACAATCCGGACCGGCAGGTGGTGTTCTTCGGTATCGGCTTCGAGACCACCGCCCCGGCCAACGCGATGACCGTCTACCAGGCCAAGAGGCAGCGCATCGGAAACTTCACGTTGCTGGTGTCCCATGTCCTGGTGCCCCCGGCGATCTCGGCGATCATGGAGTACCCGACGTGCCGCGTCCAGGCGTTCCTGGCGGCCGGTCACGTGTGCTCGGTGATGGGCACCGCCGAGTACCCGCCGCTGTGCGAGAAGTATGGGATCCCGATCGTGGTCACCGGTTTCGAGCCACTGGACATCCTCGAGGGCATCCGCCGCACGGTCGTGCAGCTCGAGGCGGGCCGACACGAACCGGAGAACGCCTATCCGCGCGCGGTACGCGCCGAGGGCAATCCGGCGGCAAAGGCGATGCTGGCGGATGTCTTCGAGGTCACCGACCGCAGTTGGCGCGGTATCGGGATGATCCCGCAAAGCGGTTGGCGGCTGTCACCGGCGTACCGGGACTTCGACGCGGAGTACCGCTTCGCCGTGACCGACATACACACCGACGAGTCGACGCTGTGCCGATCGGGAGAAGTATTGCAGGGCTTGATCAAACCGCACGAATGCGCGGCGTTCGGCACGGTGTGCACACCCCGCAATCCGCTCGGCGCCACGATGGTCTCCTCCGAGGGCGCCTGCGCGGCCTATTACCTCTACCGTCGCCTCGAGGTAAGCCATGCGTGACGAACACGGCGCCACGGTCGACACGCCGCCCGCGGCGGCCATCGACACGTCCCCGGAGGCGACCATCGATATGGAGAGCTGGGTGTGCCCCGCACCGCTGCGGGATTCGCCGAACGTCGTGATGGGTCACGGCGGTGGCGGCGCGATGTCGGGTGAGCTGATCGAGCATCTGTTCCTGCCCGCGTTCGGTTCGGCCGCGGACGCGGCGATGGGCGATTCGGCCGTCGTCGAGGTCGGCGGCACGCGGCTGGCGTTCTCCACCGATTCGTTCGTCGTCAAGCCGATGGTCTTTCCGGGCGGCACGATCGGCGAGCTGGCGGTCAACGGCACGGTCAACGACCTCGCGGTGGCCGGCGCCACGCCGATGGTGCTGTCGACGGCCTTCATCCTCGAGGAAGGCACCTCGCTCGACGACCTGGCGCGGGTCGCTCATGCGGTCGGCACCGCGGCCATGGCCGCCGGGGTCAAACTGGTCACCGGCGACACCAAGGTCGTCGATTCCGGGCACGGCGACGGAATCTATGTGAACACCACCGGGATCGGGGTGATCGACCCGCGGGCCGACATCCGGCCACAGCGCGCCACCGAGGGCGACGCGGTCATCGTCAGCGGTGACATCGGCGTCCACGGAATCGCCGTGATGAGCTGCCGCGAAGGTCTGGAGTTCGCGACCAGCATCGCCAGCGACACCGCACCCCTGCACGGTCTGGTGGCGGCGATGATCGAGACCGGTGCCGACATCCACGCACTGCGCGACCCCACCCGCGGCGGGATGGCCGCCACTCTGAACGAGATCGCCAAGGCCGCCCAGGTGGGCATAGTGCTCGACGAACGATCGATTCCGGTGCCGCCGGAGGTGCGCGACGCCTGCGGCCTGCTGGGCCTCGATCCGATGTACGTGGCCAACGAGGGCAAGCTGGTGGCGTTCGTCCCGGCCGCCGACGCCGGTCGCGTGGTCGAGTCGATGCGGGCGCATCCGCTGGGCGCCCACGCCGCCGTCATCGGCACCTGCGTCACCGACCACCCCGGGATGGTCGTCGCCCGCACCGCACTGGGTGGTACGCGGGTGGTCGACCTGCCGATCGGCGAACAGCTCCCCCGGATCTGTTGACATGCTGCCGACGAGGCGTCGCGGCGACACACTCTTCGCCCAGTATGCCTTCCCGCCGAACGAACTCGGATACTGCGGTCCACCGGGCACCGCGACCGTCGGCGGGGTCACCGAGTTGGCCGGACAGGCCCGCGAGTTCGACGGCGCGTGGCCGTACCTGCGAGCACTGGCCGCGGCCGCAGGTGACACCGACGTCCTCGACGAAGACGTGGTGCGCAGTTACTGGATCGGCGGCGGCCTGCTGCATGACGTCGATGCCGAGGGACTCCTCAAGGCGCTGCAACGCGCCTTCACCGGACAGGTGACCGGTCTGCTCGACGCCGTGCCCGCCGGGACCGCACTGGCCCACCACAGCTTTCACGTCTTCGTCGTCTATCCGTGGGCGCGTTTCCTCGACCGCGACCCGACCACACCGATACGGGTCATGCAGCAATGTCGAATCCGTTCGGGGACAGTCGAATCCGTGGACAGCGACCACGTCGCGCTGAGTACGCGTCCGTTGACCGTGGACGGCGGCGCGCTGGCGCTCGGCGCGGCCACCTCTGAACGGGTGCGGTGGCGCAGGGACGGGGCGTCGCTGATCCCCGCGCCGCGACCGGGTGACCGTGTCGCCGCGCACTGGGACTGGGTCTGCGACGTGTTGACCGAGGACGACGTCATGGCGCTGACGGCCGCGACGCAGGCGACGCTCGACCTCGTCAACTTGATACGCGCCGCCGTCAACCGAGGAGCGCCCACACAGTAGACCTGCGGCCGTGTGCTGCGGCCGCTCGAGAGGAGGCGAGATGAGCACCTCGAACGAACACCTGTCCGAAGAACCGCAGGAGCAGCGGGGCGCACCGGGATCGCGCGACACCGGCTCCGATCAGCCGTCGGGTGGGCCGACCGACCGGCCGTCGGGGACCTACCGCGGCGACGAGACGGTGCCGGCCCACGAGGGAGGCGGGTTTGGACAGACCGGACGCGAGAAAACCGAGGCGCCGCCGTCGGACGCCGAACCCGCCGTACCGCCCTACGAGGGTCGCCAGACGACCGCAAAACCGGACACCGGGGTGGACGACGGCGGCGACGCGCGCACCGGCGGTGCGGTCAAGCCGGGGTCCGCCGCGGACTGACCCGCCTCACCACTGGTCGCGCGGGACGTCGAAGTCGGCGCACAGCGCCCGCCACACGTCACGCGGTTCGACGCCGTCCTCGATCGCCTGTGCCGCGGTGCGCCCGCCGAGCCCACTGAGCACATGGTCGACGAGCAGCGACCGGCCACGGATGGTGCCGAACTGGCCGTCGACGAGTTCGCGGAATTCCGTCAGTCGCACGACATCAAATTACGCGAGCGCGCGGTGGCACACCTGAATCGGATCGGTGACCTGGCCGGCGGTCGCAGCCGCCGACCGGGCCGCCGACCGGTAACCCGGATCGTCGAGCACCTCACGGACGGCCGTTGCCAGCGCGTCCGCGGTCAGTGGCCGTACCAGCCGCGCACTGCCTTGACGCACAACCCGATTGGCGATCTCCCATTGGTCGCCGCCACCGGGGACCACCACCATCGGCACCCCGGCCAGCAGCGTCTTGGCCACCATGCCGTGCCCGCCCCCGCAGATCACCACGTCGGCGTGGACGAGCAGTTCGTCCTGCCGGCCAAGCCCGACGACCGCCCACGGTGGCACCGCCGCGTCCGGACCGGACAGCCGCGAGACCACCACCCGCGCACCGCCGGGCAGGACATCACCCGGCGCCAGCGCCTCCAACGCCACCTCGGCGACCCCGCGCTCCCCCGTGCTGGCCGTCGACGGCGCGACCAGCACCACCGGCCCGTCACCGGGCGGCACTGGCAACACCTGGTCGGTCGGTTCGAAGTGCAAGGGACCCACCATCACCGCCTCGGCGGGCCAGTCCGGGCGCGGCACCTCGAGGGCGGGAAGCGTGGCGATCAGGCGCCGCAACGGGCCGGGGTCGTCGGCGGGCAGCCCGATACCCACCCGCGCCTCGGCGCGCTGCCGCAGTCCTTGCCGCCAGGACCGGGCCGTCAGTGCCCGCATCACGGCGTCGCGCAGCCGGCCGCGCACGCCCACCCCCGGGGCGAGGCCACTGCCCAGCGGTGGCAACCCCTTCGACGGACGGTAGAGCGGATGCGGGCTGAGTTCGACCCAGGGCAGGCCGAGCAGTTCGGCGGCCATGCCACCGCAGGCGGTGATGACGTCGGACACCACGAGGTCTGGCGCGAGCGCCTCGATCAGGGATGCGTTGAGCACCGCCATCCGCGCGGCCCGCCGATGGATCTTGGCGCCGGCGTCGGAGTCGTCGTCGGCAGCGGTCGGGTCGAGTCCGAGGAGTTCTTCGGCGGACACTCCCGCCGCCCGTGCGGTGTCGAGCCATTCCACCCCGGTCAGCAGTGTCGGCTCATCACCGGCGGCGGCGAACCTGCGGCACAACGAGATCGCGGGGAACGCGTGGCCGGGGTCGGGACCGGCGACGACAGCGACACGCACCCGCCCACCCTGCCACAGCTGTTCCTCCGACGGCGCCCGGGCGAGGGACTACCCTTGGCCACCATGACCGAATCGAGCAACGGTTCCACCTCGGCCCTGCAGAGCACCACCAACGCGCGCACGGTCGAGACGTTCCTGTTCGCCCTTCAGGACGAGGATTTCGATGCCGCGGATTCACTGATGGCCGACCACATCGCCTGGCAGAACGTGGGGTTCCCGACGATCCGTGGCCGCGAACGCATCACCAAGATCTTCCGCAGCGGCCAGGGGCGGATGCGGTTCGAGGTCAAAGTGCACCGCGTCGCCGCCGAGGGAGACACGGTGCTCACCGAACGGACCGACGTGCTCGAGTTCGGTCCGGTGCGTATCCAGTTCTGGGTGTGCGGCGTCTTCGAACTCCATGCCGGCCGCATCACGCTGTGGCGCGACTACTTCGACACGCTCGACTTCCTCAGGGCGACGGTCCGCGGGCTGCTGGCCGTGCCGTTCCCTGCGCTGCGGCCCACCCTCTAGGGGTCAGGCGCCGCGGCGCAGGTGCCCCAGTTCGTCGAACGCCTGCGCCCAGCCCTGCAGCCGATCGGTGGCGTTGACCAGCTCCTCGCGGTAGCGCCGGCCGTGCATCGTGGTATTGGACAGCGGCGAACTCGACATCGGGCCGTTGTTGGCCGCCGACACGAGCTGCGCTGCCGCGTCCACCATCTCGTGGTACTGCCGCACACCCTGATCCATCTGGGCGGTGAACGCCCGGACCGTCGACTGCAGATGCGCGCGCGACTGCGGCGCCGAGGCCATCGCGCGTTCCATCGACACCACCTCGGCCGCAGTGGCGGACATGGTCGCCGCGCTCTGCTGGGCCGCCATCGTCAACTCCCGCAGTTCATGCTGCGGCAGCATGCGGCCCCGCTCCAGCACGCCGAGCAGGGAGAAGAACCCGCGCTCGGCGGAGGTCAGGGCGGCCATCGGCGCCCGTGCCGCCGAGTTCCACGGGGGTAGCCGGCGCGCTCCACGCGCACGCGCGGGCGGCAGCGGTTCGGCGCGCAGCCAGCGATAGCGCAGCAGCAACAAGGTGGCGGGGAACATCGCTCCGGCGGCGATCGCCCCGGTGATGATGAACACCCAGAACGGCGTACTCCAGGCGGCCAGCACGGCGGTGATCAGGATCCAGAACACGCTGGTGACCGTGAAGAACAACCCGAGCCGCAGGGCCCAGCGCCGCTTGCGGAGCAGCTTGGCCCGCGGGTCGGCGGCGGCGTGCAGTTTGTCGGCCACCACATCGGACAGTTCGGCAGCGGTGTCCACCCCGCGCTGCAGCATCGAGCGCCACGCCGTCGGCGCCTGTCGGGTCTGGGTCTTCACTGCCTCACCTCGCGGTCTTCACTGCCTCACCTCGCGAGAACTACCTCACCTCGCGAGAACTACGGTGACAACGGATTTTCCGGCGTCGGGTGAGCCGGGTTGGTGGCCGGGGTGGCCGGGTTTGCGGCCGCTGTGGCGCCGCCGGACGGCAGTGCCTCACCGCCGCCGGACGGCAGTGCCTCACCCCGCATCGACGCGCGGATCTGCTCGAGCCGCGAATGGCCGGCCATCTGCACGGTGGCCTGCTGGACTTCGAGCATTCGGCCCTGCACAGAGTTCTGCGCCAGCTCCGCCTCACCCATCGCGTTGGCGTAGCGCCGCTCGATCTTCTGGCGCACCTCGTCGAGGCTTGGGGTGGTGCCCGGGGCCGCCAGTTCGCTCATCGACCGCAGGGAGGAGCTGACCTGCTCCTGCATCTTGGCCTGCTCGAGCTGGCTGAGCAGCTTCGTGCGCTCGGAGATCTTCTGCTGCAGCATCATCGCGTTCTGCTCCACGGCCTTCTTGGCCTGGCCGGCCGCCTGCAACGCCTGGTCGTGCAGCGTCTTGAGGTCTTCCACGCTCTGTTCGGCCGTCACCAGCTGGGCGGCGAAGGCTTCGGCGGCGTTGTTGTACTCGGTGGCCTTGGCGGCGTCACCGTTGGCCACGGCCTGATCGGCCAGGGTCAGTGCCTGGCGAACGTTGACCTGGAGCTTCTCGATGTCGGCTAGCTGCCGGTTCAGCCTCATCTCCAGCTGGCGCTGGTTGCCGATGACCTGGGCCGCCTGCTGGGTCAATGCCTGATGCTGGCGCTGCGCCTCTTCGATCGCCTGCTGAATCTGCACCTTCGGATCGGCGTATTCGTCGACCCTCGAGCTGAACAGCGCCATCAGGTACTTCCACGCCTTGACGAACGGGTTGGCCATCGGTTCACTCCGCCTTCGGGTCTTGTCGACTATCCGACGCTCTGTCGCGTCGGTTTCCTGCTGCCAACTTATCGGTTCTGCGCACGTCGCCACACCCCCGTCGGGAGATGGGAGGCGCTGTCAGGCCACCTCTCAGGCAACGGCCATCGACACAGCCTGCGGAATCACGACCTTTGTCGTCACGTCGATGTTCGACAACCGCGCGGCGGCGTGTTCCTGATCGGCCAGTTCCTCGCCCGCATCGACGAGCACCCGAGACAGCGGGACGTCGAGTGCTCCGCAGATCGCGCTGAGAAGTTCGCTGGACGCTTCCTTACGGCCACGTTCGACCTCGGAGAGATAACCCAGGCTGACCCGGGCGGTGTCAGAGACTTCGCGCAGAGTGCGGCCCTGCGAGGTGCGAGCACGGCGCAGCACGTCACCGATCACCTCGCGCAGCAATGCCGCCATCGTGCCCTCCTTCGTTGGCTGGGTTGCTACCTGCACAACGCGGCGGACGCCGACGCGGTTCCCAGCCGCGAAAGAGTTTCAGATCACTGCGCTTCGACGAGAGCGCGCAGGCGTGCGATCGCCTCGTCGACCGCGGCCTTTCGGATGTCCCACCGGGAACCGCTCAGGCCCAGTTCGAAGACCTCGGTGTCGATCGGTCCGGCCAGGCCGAGGAACACGGCGCCCACCGGGTGGCCACCGTGCGGTTCCGGTCCGGCCACCCCGGTCAGTCCCACCCCCCAGGTAGCGCCGCAGCGCTGCCGCGCGCCGACAGCGAGCGCCCGCGCGGTGGGGGCGGCGACGGGTCCGACAGCGTCGAGAACCTGTGGGGCCACCCCTGCGAGCGCGATCTTGGTGTCCTCGACGTAGGTGACCAGGCCACCTCGCAGCACGGCACTCGATCCTGGGACGCCGGCCAGCGTCGCGGCCAGCAGGCCAGCGGTCAGCGACTCCCCCGTCGCCACGCTCTGATGGCGCACGGTCAGGTCGGCGACCAGCGCGCGGGCGTTGTCAGTGAGCAGCGGGTCGTTCACGGGAGTCCCGTATCGCCGAGAGTACGTAGTCCACCCCGGTGAGCAGCGTCAGCGCGACGGCGGCCACCATGATCACCCAGGCCAGCGAGAGCCACGGTCCGGGCCAGGCCGCCAGAGGCAGCACGAAGAGCCCGATCGCGGCCGCCTGCACGAGGGTCTTGAGCTTGCCGCCGCGACTTGCCGGGATCACCCCGTGGCGCAGCACCGCCAAGCGCAACACCGTCACACCGAGTTCGCGAGCGAGGATGACCACGGTGACCCACCACGGCAGATCTCCGAGCACCGACAGCCCGATCAGCGCGGCGCCGATGAGAGCCTTGTCGGCGATCGGGTCCGCGAGCGTGCCGAACTCGGTGACCATGCCGTAACTGCGGGCCAGCGCGCCGTCGAAGCGGTCGGTGATCACCGCCACCGCGAACACGACGAAAGCCACGACCCTCCAGTGCGTTTCATGACCGTCTCCGACGAACAGCGCGGCCAGGAACACCGGCACGAGGAGGAACCGCACACCGGTCAGCACATTGGCGATATTCGCCACTCGGGCGCGCGGCACCACCGGATCAGTAGGAGACGGGCCCGACACCGCAACAGAATATCGGTTGGCGCTGCCGATATTCTCGCAGCGTGAGCGCAGCGGATCCGAACATCGCCGAGAAGGTCGCCGGGGAGGTCATCGTGCGCCGGGCGCGCACCTCCGACGTACCGGCGATCAAGGGGCTCGTCGACATCTACGCCGGCAGGATCCTGCTCGAGAAGAACCTGGTCAACATCTACGAGTCGGTGCAGGAGTTCTGGGTGGCCGAGCTCGACGACGAGCTGATCGGCTGCGGCGCCCTCCACGTGCTGTGGGCTGACCTCGGCGAGGTGCGCACTGTGGCGGTGCACCCCAAGGTCCGGGGACGCGGTGTCGGACACGTCATCGTCGAGCGGCTGCTCGACGTGGCGCGCGAACTGCGTCTGCAACGGATTTTCGTGCTGACCTTCGAGGTGGAGTTCTTCGCTCGGCACGGCTTCGCCGAGATCGACGGCACACCGGTCACCGCGGAGGTGTACGAGGAGATGTGCCGCTCATACGACACCGGCGTCGCCGAGTTCCTGGACCTCTCCTACGTCAAGCCCAATATCCTGGGCAACACCCGGATGCTCCTCACCCTCTGATTCTCGCGCCGAAACGAACAAACCGGCGCGAAAGTACGAGTACCCGCCGCCATTTCGTCGATCTCGGCACCGACATCACTCGCCGTCGGCGCCGTTGGCGTCGCTTCCGCCGCGGATCAGCGCCAACGTACCCGCCAGCTCGTCGGGTTTGACCAGCACCTCACGCGCCTTGGAGCCCTCCGAGGGTCCCACGATGCCGCGGGTCTCCATCAGGTCCATCAGACGGCCCGCCTTGGCGAAACCGACCCGCAGCTTGCGCTGCAGCATCGACGTGGAGCCGAACTGTGACGACACCACGAGCTCGACGGCCTGGAGGAACACGTCCATGTCATCGCCGATGTCGGGGTCGACGTCCTTGCGCTCGCCGGCCTTGGCCGCGGTGACGCCCTCGATGAACTCCGGCTCGGCCTGATCCTTGGTCGCCGAGACGACGCCCTGGATCTCCTCGTCGGTGATAAACGCACCCTGCAGGCGGATTGGCTTACCGGCGCCCATCGGAAGGAACAACCCGTCGCCCATACCGATCAGCTTCTCCGCTCCCGGCTGGTCCAGGATGACGCGGCTGTCGGTCAGCGACGAGGTGGCGAACGCAAGCCGAGACGGCACGTTGGTCTTGATCAGACCGGTGACGACGTCCACCGAGGGCCGCTGCGTGGCCAGCACCAGGTGGATACCGGCGGCGCGGGCCTTCTGGGTGATCCGCACGATCGCGTCCTCGACGTCGCGCGGGGCGGTCATCATGAGGTCCGCGAGCTCGTCGACGATCGCGAGGATGTAGGGGTAGGGCTGGTAGACCCGCTCGCTGCCCAACGGTGCGGTGATCTCTCCCGACCGAACCTTCTCGTTGAACACGTCGATGTGACGCACCCGCGAGGCCTGCATGTCCTGATAGCGCTGCTCCATCTCCTCGACCAGCCAGGCCAGCGCCGCGGCCGCCTTCTTCGGTTCGGTGATGATCGGCGTGATCAGGTGTGGGATGCCCTCGTAGGGCGTCAGCTCCACCATCTTCGGGTCGATCAGGATCATCCTGACCTCGTCGGGGGTGGCGCGGGCCAACAGCGAGACCAGCATCGAGTTGACGAAGCTGGACTTACCCGAACCGGTCGAGCCGGCGACCAGCAGGTGGGGCATCTTGGCCAGGTTGGCCGAGATGAAGTCACCCTCGATGTCCTTGCCCAGCCCGATCACCAGCGGATGGTGATCGCGGCGGGTCGACGGCGCGGTCAGCACGTCGGCGAGGCGCACCATCTCGCGGTCGGTGTTGGGCACCTCGATGCCGACGGCCGACTTGCCGGGGATGGGCGCCAGCATGCGGACGCTCTCGGTGGCCACCGCGTAGGCGATGTTGCGCTGCAGCGCGGTGATCTTCTCGACCTTCACTCCGGGTCCGAGTTCGACCTCGTAGCGGGTGACGGTCGGCCCACGGGTGCACCCGGTGACGGCGGCGTCCACCTTGAACTGCTGCAGTACCGAGTTGATCGCATCGATCATGCGGTCGTTGGCCGAACTGCGCAGCTTCGGCGGATCACCGGCGATCAGCAGGTCCAGCGGCGGCAGCGTGTAGGGCCCTTCGACGACGCGGTCGAGCGACAGCGTGTCCTGGTCCCCGACCGGCTTCTTCTCCGCGGCCGCCTTCTTGCGCTTCGGTTTGACCTCGGGCGCGGCCGGCAGTGCGGGCGCCTCGGGCAGCGTCGGCACGTCGGCGCCCTGCGGGTCTAGCGGATAGTTGTCCATCGGCGAACCGGCCGGCCAGCGCTGCTCGTCGCGCGACATCGCCGGATCGTCGTAGTAGCCGTCCGAGAAGTCTTGCCCCTCAGCGGGGTCCGGATCACCGTCGTACTCGCCGTAGTCGTCGTACTCGTCGTACGCGTCGAAGTCCTCGTCGCTGTATCCACGCGTGGAGAACATCGCGCGCACCGTGTCCGGCACTTCCCGGATCGTCGTTCCGGTGACGAGCAGCAGACCGAACAGCGCCCCTATGAACAGCAGCGGCGCTGCGATCCAGGCAGTGAGCCCGTCCGCGAGCGGGCCGCTGATGGCGAAGCCGGCGAATCCGGCCGCGTGTTGGCGCGCCCCGGGGGCCTGCGGGGAACCCGACCACAGATGCCAGAGCCCGAGTACGGGCAGGGTGGTCATCGCCACGCCAAGGATCAGGCGGGGACGGCCCTCCGGGTCCGGTTCTCTGCGCATGAGGGCGACGGCGACGGCTGCCAGTGCCACCGGCACGAGGACCACCGCGTCGCCGACCAGGGTGCGCAGCACCGTATCGATCCACTGGCCGACCGGACGGGCGGCGTCGAACCATGATCCGGCGGCCACCACGACCGCGATCCCGAGTAGCGCGAGAGCGACGCCGTCGCGGCGGTGCGCGGGTTCGATTTCGCGGGCCCGGCCCACTGAGCGCGCCGCGCTGCCCGCCCCACGCGCCAGCATCAACCAGCCGGCCCGTGCTCCGCGGCCCACTGCTGCGCCGGCAGCTCCGACGGGTGACGGATGACGCCGCGGCGCCGGTTTGCGGCGGGGCGCGGTTTTCGCGGGCCGAGGGGACCGGGCCCCGTTCCGCGTTCCGGCCTTCGACCGGCTCGTACGGGTGCCGGAGCGGGCGACGGTCTTTCCAGCCATTGGCCCAGCCTAGTCGCATCCGTCTCAGAACCACCACCAGCCACACCGGCCACAGAATGGTTTCGGCCGAGTCTCGGCGACGTCGCAGTGAGTAGGGTGGACAGCTGTCCTATCCGGCGTCACTCATCGAGGAGTCCACCGCCCATGCCCGTAGTCGTCGTCGCCACCATGACCGCCAAACCCCATTCGGTCGACACCGTTCGAGAGGCGTGCAAGAAGGCCATCGAGAGCGTGCACTCCGAGCCGGGCTGCGACCTTTACTCGCTGCACGAGGCCAACGGCACATTCGTGTTCGTCGAACAGTGGGCCGACGCGGACGCGCTGAAGACCCACAGCACTGCGCCCGGTTTCACCACTTTGTTCGCCGAGGTCGGCGAACACCTCGACGGCGCTCCCGACATCAAGATGCTTGAACCGGTCCCGGCCGGTGACCCGGCCAAGGGAACGCTGCGGCCGGTGAACGTGGCGACACCGCATCGGTGACACACCCACGGTCTCGAGGCATTGCGACGTTGTCGTCTCACCACACCACTCAGCGCGGCGCGGCGCCTGGTAGGAACGGGTTCACTTCGATGACCGCTCGAGAACACCTGGTCAGATCTCGATGACCGTGGGCACGATCATCGGCTGGCGGCGATAGGTCTCACCGACCCATTTGCCGACGGCGCGCCGGACCGCCTGGGCGATCCGGCCGGGGTCGGTGACCGTATCGGCGGCCAGTCGATCCAGTTCCTGTTCGACCTTGCGGGCGGCCGGTTCGAGCGCCTTGGCATCCTCGGAGAATCCGCGCGACATCAGGTGCGCCGGCCCCGCCGGCCGACCTGTCCCCCGGTGTACGACGACGGTGACCGCGACGAAACCCGAACCCAGAACGAGGCGCTCGCCGAGCGTGGTCTCACCGACATCACCGGTGACCAGCCCGTCGACGAACATCTTCCCGACACCGACCGCACCGGCGATGGCGGCCTTGCCTGCCACCAGGTCGACACTCACCCCGTTCTCGGCCAACACGATCGACTCGGGCGGCACCCCGGTTCGCGCGGCCAGCGCGGCGTTGGCGCGCAGATGTCGCCAGGTGCCGTGCACGGGCATCACATTGCGCGGTTTGACACCGTTGTAGAGGAACAGCAACTCACCCGCGTAGGCGTGGCCCGAGACGTGAACTCGGGCATGAACATTCGTGACCACCCTGGCCCCGATCTTGGACAGTGAGTCGATGACGCCGTACACGGCCTCTTCGTTCCCGGGGATCAGCGACGAGGACAGGATGATCAGGTCACCGGCGGTCAGCGTGATACTGCGGTGCTCTCCCCGCGACATCCGCGACAGCGCCGACATGGGTTCGCCCTGCGTTCCGGTGGTGATCAACACCACTTTCTCGGCGGGCATCATCTCGGCGGCGCCGATATCGAGTAGATCGTCGTCGCCGACCTTGAGGTACCCGAGGTCCCGGGCGATACCCATGTTGCGCACCATGGACCGGCCGACGAAGGAGACCCGCCGGCCCAGCGCCACCGCCGCGTCGATGATCTGTTGCACGCGGTCGACGTTGGAGGCGAAGCAGGCGACGATCACGCGGCCGTCGGCGCCGCGGATCAGGCGGTGCAGGGTCGGCCCGATCTCACTCTCCGACGGCCCGACGCCGGGGCGATCGGCGTTGGTGGAATCGCAGAGGAACAGGTCGACGCCGGCGTCGCCGAGCCGGGACATCCCCGGCAGGTCGGTGGGCCGCCCGTCGAGAGGCAGCTGATCGAGCTTGATGTCACCGGTGTGCAGCACAGTTCCGGCGCCAGTGTGGAGCGCGACGGCCAGGCACCCCGGAACCGAGTGGTTGACCGCGAAGTACTGGCATTCGAAGACGCCGTGGGTGCTGCGCTGCCCTTCGGCGACCTCGACGAATTGCGGTTTGATCCGATGTTCGCGGCACTTCTCGCGGACCAGCGCGAGGGTGAACTGCGAACCGACGACGGGGATGTCGGGCCGTAACTTGAGCAGAAACGGCACCGCGCCGATGTGATCTTCGTGCGCATGGGTGAGCACCAGCGCCTCCACGTCGCCGAGGCGCTCCTCGATGTGGCGCAGGTCAGGAAGGATCAGGTCCACGCCGGGTTCGTCGTGGCCAGGGAACAGCACCCCACAGTCGATGATCAGCAGCCGGCCGAGGTGTTCGAAGACGGTCATGTTGCGACCGATCTCGCTGATGCCGCCGAGCGCGGTCACCCGCAACCCGCCGACCGCGAGCGGGCCGGGCGCGACGAGGTCGTTGTTCATGGCGTCACCGCAGCACCGCCGCGGCGCGCATGTCCTCGGCCAGCGCGGTCAGCTCCTCTGGGCTCGGCGGGAGTTGCGGCAGCCGAGGCAGTCCGACGTCGAAGCCCAGCAGGCCAAGACCGGCCTTGGACATCGTCACACCACCCAGCCGCACCTGCGCGTCGCTGAGTCGGCCGAGCCCGACGTTGATCTTGCGTGCGGTCGCCACGTCCCCGGAGCCGAACGCGGACAACATCTCTCGTAGCTGACCGGCCGCGAAGTGCCCCCACACACTGATGACGCCGACGGCGCCCATGGCCAGCCACGGGAGGTTCAGCGAGTCGTCGCCGCTGTAGTACGCCAACCCGGTCTCGGCGATGATCTGACCGCCACCGTGCAGGTCACCCTTCGCGTCCTTGATCGCGACGATGTTCGGATGCTCGGCGAGCGCCCGGACGGTGTCCCAGGCGATCGGCACGACTGACCGAGGTGGGATGTCGTAGAGCACGACCGGCAGGTCGGTCGCGTCGGCCACGGCGGTGAAGTGGGCGAGAAGCCCAGCCTGGGACGGGCGTGAGTAGTACGGCGTGACCACGAGCAGCCCGTGCGCGCCCTCGGCCGCGCACGCCTTGGCCAGGTGGATGCTGTGCGCGGTGTCGTAGGACCCGGCACCGGCGATGATGCGGGCCCGGTCGCCGACCGCCTCCATCACAGTGCGCAGCAGTGTCAACTTTTCGTCGTCGGTGGTGGTCGGGGACTCGCCGGTGGTGCCGGACAACACCAGACCGTCGCAGCCGGAGTCGACAAGGTGGGCCGCCAGACGCGCGGCGGCGGCCGTGTCGAGGGAGCCGTCGGGCTTGAACGGGGTGACCATCGCGGTGAGTACGGTGCCCAACCGGGCCGTCACGTCGAAGCCGCTGATACTCACGGGTGACAAGATTACCCGCTTGACCTCAGGCCTCGGTGACGAGCGGGGTCGTGGCCACCTCCGTGCCGTCGGACAGCGTGTAGATCTCGAAGTCGGCGAACACCGCGGGGGCATCGGCGACCAGTTCCCGCAGGCAGGCGATGGCGAGCCGGCGAATCTCGAGGTCGGCGTGCTCGCTGGCCCGCATCGCGATGAAATGACGCCAGGCGCGGTAGTTGCCGGTGACGACGATGCGGGCCTCGGTGGCGTTCGGCAGCACCGACCGGGCCGCCTGCCTGGCCTGTTTGCGCCGCAGCGTGGCGTTGGGCAGGTCGGCAAGCTTGGCCTCCAGCTTCGTCAGCAGTTCGGCGTACGCGGCGCGGCTCGCATCGGCCGTCGCGGTGAAGATCTCCTCGAGTTCGGCGTCGCCGTCGATTCCGGGTGGGACCACGACCTGTGCGTCGTTCTCGGGGACATAGCGTTGCGAAAGCTGCGAGTACGAGAAGTGTCGGTGCCGGATCAGTTCGTGGGTGCACGACCGTGAGATGCCGGTGATGTAGAAGGACACCGACGCGTGCTCGAGAACGGACAGGTGTCCGACGTCGATGATGTGGCGCAGGTACGAGGCGTTGGTGGCCGTGCGGGGGTTGGGCTTCGACCAGCTCTGGTAGCAGGCCCGGCCGGCAAACTCCACGAGCGCGGGGCCGCCGTCGGCGTCGGTGCCCCAGGGCACGTCGGGTGGCGCCAAGAACTCGGTCTTGGCGATCAGCTGCACGCGCAGCTCTGCGGTCTCGGCCACGGCGTCACCCTAACGCGGCGGACTCGCGCAGAATTTCGGCCAGGTCGCCGCGTTCCCCCACGGTGACGTCGGACAGCCCCAGCCATTCCGCCATTGTCTTCAGCTCCACCGCCAGCGCCGTCGCCACCGGCAGGGGGCTCTCTCCCGGTTCGACGAACGCGGCCACCACGTGCAGCGCGTCACGGGTCCGCTCGGCCTTGAGATCGACCCGCGCGACCAATCGGCCGTCGAGCAGGAACGGCCACACGTAGTAGCCGTACTGCCGCTTGGCCGCCGGTGTGTAGATCTCGATGCGGTAGTGGAATCCGAAAAGTCGTTCGACGCGCGGGCGGAAGAAGATCAGCGGATCGAACGGGCACAGCAGCGCCGTCCCCCGATCGGTTCGAGGAACGGTCTGCCCGGCACGCAGGTACGCCGGCGCCGCCCAGCCCTCGACGTGGACCGGGTCGAGTTCTCCGGCGGCGACCAAGTCCACGATCGCCGGTTTGACCTGTTTGGCCGAAAGCCGGAAGTAGTCGCGGACGTCGGCCTCGGTGGCCACTCCCAACGCCCGCGCCGCCCGCAGGCACAGCTCACGCACCGCCTGGGCGTCGTCGACTGTTCGGGCCACCACCTCCGCGGGCAGCACCCGCTCGGTCAAGTCGTAGTGACGCGCGAAGCCGACCCGCGTCGCGGTGGTGAGCACGCCCGAGGCGAACAGCGCCTCGGCCACCCATTTGGTGTCGCTGCGATCCCACCACGGGCCCTTGCGGCCGCGCTGTCGGGCGCCGAGGTACTCCTCGATCTGGCCCGCGGTGGCCGGCCCCAAGGCGGTGACCGCCTCGACGATGTCCTCGACCAGTTGCGGGTTCGCCTTGACGATGTGTGCGCCCCACCGGCCGTGGGTGTATTCGCCCATGCGCCACCGCAGCAGCGGCCAGTCGTCGACGGCCATCAGCGCGGCCTCGTGTGCCCAGTACTCCACCAGCAGACGTGGCGAGCGCGCAGAGTGTGACCAGGCGGCGCTGTCCAGCACAGCGCGGTCATAGGGCCCGAGCCGGCTGAACACCGGTGCGTAGTGCGCGCGCACCGTCACCGACACCGAATCGAGCTGCAGTACCTGGATGCGGTTGATCAGCCGTCGCAGATGCGCACGCGTGACCGCGCCGCGCGGCTTGGGTTCGGTGAACCCCTGCGCGGCGACGGCGATCCGGCGGGCCTGCGCGCCGGTGAGGACGGCACCCATCACCACATCGTCGCCTACCGCACCGACAGGAGGCGGTCGAAGACAAGTGGGCCCCTCAGGCGCCGACGCGCTGGTAGCTGTGGAAGCGGTAGCGCAGCCCGGAAGTGCTGGTCTGCCACAAGCCGAGTGTTCCGACCCAGCCCCCACCCAGCACGGGCGCGACGGCGTCCGCATCCTGACGGTGCACTTCGATATCGACCTCGGTGACCTCGCACCGCGTAGCTCGGTGCAGCGCCAGCGTGTAGACGCGCTCGCCGCCGATCACCCACGTCTCCTCGTTGCCCAGCGCGTCGTCGAGACTCGTCACAACCTCTGCACCGTCAGCCAGGTAGTCGGCCTGCCGGGTGAGCACGACGTTCTTACGTCCTGGGAGCGGCCGGACCTTGGATGGCAGCGATTCCCACGTGAGTCGACCCATCACCACCGGGTGACCGAGGGTGATCTCCTTGAACCGGGCGAGATCCTCCGGCAGCCGCCACGGGATTCCGCCGCCACGTCCGATCACGCCTGAGGTGGACTGCGCCCAGATGAGTCCTACCGAACTCATACCGCCACCGGCGCTTTGATCGCCGGGTGCGGGTCATAGTTCTTGACGTCGACATCCTCATAGGTGTAGTCGAATATCGAATCGCGGTGGGCGAGAACCAGTTCAGGGTATGGCCGGGGTTCGCGGCCCAGCTGCTCGGTTACCTGCTCGACGTGGTTGTCATAGATGTGACAGTCACCGCCGGTCCACACGAACTCACCGACGTCGAGCCGGGCCTGCGCGGCCATCATGTGTGTGAGCAACGCATAACTGGCGATGTTGAACGGCACGCCGAGGAACAGGTCCGCGCTGCGCTGGTACAGCTGACAGGACAGCCGGCCGTCAGCGACGTAGAACTGGAACAAGGCGTGGCAGGGCGGCAACGCCATCTGCGGGATCTCCCCGACATTCCACGCCGAGACGATGTTGCGCCGCGAGTCCGGGTCGGTCCTGAGCAGGTCGATGGCCGCGCTGATCTGGTCGACGTGTCCTCCCGACGGCGCCGGCCACGAGCGCCACTGCGCCCCGTAGACGGGGCCGAGGTCACCGGTGTCGCCGGCCCATTCGTCCCAGATGGTGACCCCGTGTTCCTGCAGCCAGCGGACGTTGGAGTCGCCACGCAGGAACCACAACAGCTCGTAGACGAGCGACTTGAAGTGCACCTTCTTGGTGGTGATCAGCGGGAAGCCAGCAGCCAGGTCGTAGCGCATCTGGTGACCGAACAGGCTGCGGGTCCCGGTCCCGGTGCGGTCCGCCTTGGGTGTGCCGCGCTCGAACACGAGACGCAGTAGGTCCTCGTAGGGCGTGGGGATCGGCCCGGAGATCGACACGTCGGCCAGCTTACTTCCTGAGGCGGCGAGTAGAACGGATGGCATGCCGAGTATCACCGCGACCGTGACGACGCCGGACGGCGACTGTCCCGTGACCCTGCACACGCCGAACGGACCCGGTCCGTGGTCCGGTGTGGTGATGTATCCGGACGCCGGCGGCGTCCGTCCCACGTTCCACCAGATGGCCGACCGGCTGGCCGCTTTCGGTCACGCCGTCCTGCTGCCGGACGTGTATTACCGCAGCGGCGACTGGGCGCCCTTCGACATGGGCACGGTGTTCAGCGATCACGCCGAACGCACACGCCTGTTCCGGATGATCAAAACGGTGTCGCCTGATGCGATGGCTTCCGATGCCACCGCCTTCTTCGACTTCCTCGCCGGGCGGCCCGAGGTGCGGGGCGACCGCTTCGGGGTGTGTGGGTACTGCATGGGCGGGCGAACGTCGCTGATCGTGGCGGGCCGGGTTCCCGAGCCGGTTGCGGCAGCGGGTTCGTTCCACGGCGGCGGTCTGGTCACCGACGACGAGACCAGTCCACATCTGCTGGCCGACCGGATGACCGCCACCGTGTATGTGGCGGGCGCGCAGAACGACAACTCCTTCACCACGGAACAGGCCGAGACTCTGGACAAGGCGCTCACGGTGGCCGGAGTCCAGCACACCGTGGAGATGTACCCGGCCGGTCACGGTTTCGCCGTGCCCGACAACGCCCCCTACGACGAGGAGGCCGCACAGCGGCACTGGATCGCGCTGCAGGAACTGTTCGCCGGCTCGTTGCCGAGTTAGGCGGCGGTGTCGCGGTTGCGCCGCATTCTGCCCAGCGCACGCGAAATACCTCGCGCCGCGTAGATGCCTGCGACGACCGCTAGCACGATGAGCGCGATGAACATCACCAGCCAGTTGCTGCGGCTGTGGCTCACGTTCCACCACACGATCGTGAACAGCACGGTACAGAGGAACACCACGATGTCGCGCCAGTTGCCCTCGTAGGACATCGCGGCGGTGCGCAGCTCACGGGTGCGCTCAGTGGTCGTGATCATATCCTCGATGCGCTGGTCGATGCTGCGTTTGAGACGCTCGCGCAATTCGGTGTGATCGGGCGGGATGCGTTCGAGCAGATCCATGTCCTTGGCGATCATGCTCCGGACGTCGGGCCCTTTCATACCGCCCGCAGCGATACCGAGGAGGGCACCGCCGGCGATGGGAGCGGCCCCCAGGGCGATCTCGGCGATACCCGGCATACGTAACATCCCTTCACTGCATCAACCCTTCACTGCATCAACGTGGCGGCGAGCGTGCCGCCCAGTTCGTAGGCCCGCTCGCGGACGGCGGCGTCGGCCGCGCCCGCGACGTCGAGCACGTCGGCGGCCTTCTCGAGACCCAATCCCGTCGCCAGCTTCTCCACCGCGTTCACCGCGCCGACGGTGTCGTTGTTGCCATGGACCCACAGTCCGTACGGGCGACCGGCCACGTGGTCGAGGCTCGGGTAGTACACGGTGTCGAAGAAGTGTTTCAGCGCGCCCGACATGTAGCCGAAGTTGGCGGTGGTGCCGAACAGGTAGCCGTCCGCGGCCAGCATGTCCGGCAGCGTGGCCGCCAGGGCCGGTCTCACCTCGACGTCCACCCCGTTGATGTCGGGATCGCGCGCACCAGCGAGAACCGACTCGAGGAGTTCCCGCGTCGCCGGCGACGGCGTGTGGTGGACGATCAGCAGGGTGCTCACGCGGAGGCTTCTAGCTCGACGGCTCGACGCATCGCCGCGCGGGCTCGACCGCGATCGCCGGCGTAGTCGTACGCCCTGGCGAGTCGGTACCAGCGGATCCAGTTGTCCGGATCCTCCTGCAATTCGTTGCGCACGACGTCGAAAAGGGCGTCGGCGGCGGCCCGCTCGATCCGACCCGACGGGCGACGCGGCAGATCGCTGACGTCGAGGTCCAGGTTCTGCTCACTGGCCAACCGCACCAATCGTTGGTGGGCGAAGCCGGCCTGCAGGGTGCTGACCATCACCCAGATCCCGATCAACGGCAGTGCCAGCAGCGCGACACCCAGTCCGATGGCCGCCGGCTCGCCGGAGCTGATGAAGGCGAAGGCGATCCGGCCGAGGAGCAGGAAGTACACGACCAGCGCAACGCACATGAGGGCGATGAGCACCTGGGTGCGCAGGGCGCGCCGGTCGTCGGTCATGTCAGGTCGAGAAGCGGTTCGATACCGACGGTCAGGCCGGGCCGCTTGGATACCGTTCGCACCGCGAGCAGGACCCCGGGCACGAATGAGGTGCGGTCGATGCTGTCGTGCCGGATGGTCAGCGTCTCGCCCTGGGTGCCGAAGAGGATTTCCTGGTGCGCTACCAGTCCGGCCAGCCGGATCGAGTGCACGGGAACGCCGTCGACGTCTGCGCCGCGGGCCCCGTCCAGGCCGGTGCTGGTGGCGTCGGGGTTGGCCGGCATGCCTTTTCGCGCGGCGGCGATGAGCTTCGCGGTGCGTGCCGCCGTACCCGACGGGGCGTCCGCCTTGTGCGGGTGGTGCAGTTCGATGACTTCCACCGATTCGAAGAACCGCGCTGCCTGCTGCGCGAAGTGCATGGACAGGACGGCGCCGATCGCGAAGTTGGGGGCAATCAGCACGGCCGACTCGGGCCTGTCTGCCAGCCAGTGCTGCACCTGTGAGATGCGCTCGTCGGTGAAGCCGGTGGTACCGACGACCGCGTGAATGCCGTTGTCGATCAGGAACTTCAGGTTGTCCATCACCGCGCTGGGGTGGGTGAAGTCGATGGCGACGTCGGTCTGGGTGTCGACCAGCGCGCTCAGCGGATCACCGGCGTCGACCCCTGCCGTGAACGTGAGGTCGTCGGCGGTCTCGACCGCCTGCACCATCGTCGCTCCCACCTTGCCTTTGGCACCCAGCACGCCTACTCGCATGGGCTCACCCTAGTAGGCGGCCTTCACGACCCCTCCCCTCGTCCCCGCGACCGTGTGGGTCTGAACCCGACTCAAACAACTTGTGTCACATAGGTTTCACCAGTCACGCGGCGGCACGGTTTTGTCGGACCATCGAACTAATGTTCGAGATATGGACGGGGCAGCAGTCGTCGCGGCATTCGCCGAAGTCGAAGCCGCCCGTGACGCATTGGCCGCGCTGCCGGTGGAGTCGCTGAGCGCCGCGCAAACCCTGGAAGTCATCGCGCTGCGTGAGCGTGGCCGCCGCAGCGACCAGGCCATCGACCACACCCTGACCGCCCGCCTGATCGACCAGGCCAACCCCCACGATTGGGGTGCCACCTCGGTCAAGAAGCTGCTCGCCGGCCGGTTGCGGATCTGGGAGAATGACGCCGCCGACCGACTATCGGGCGCCCGGCAACTAGGCCCGCGCTACTCTCTGACGGGGGAACGGCTGCAGACCGAGTTGGCCCACACCGCCGCCGCGGTCGCCCGCGGCGACATCGGAACCGCGCACGTGCGCATCATCCAAGACTTCATCAAGAAGCTGCCCGTGTGGGTGTCGTTCACCCAACGCGACGATTGCGAACGCGTTTTGGTCGGCCATGCCGGCGATTTCGGTCCCGGAGACTTCCGTAAGGTCGCCGAGGCGCTGCTCGCCCACATCGACCAAGACGGCACCGAACCCGACTACCCCACGCAACAACGCCGCCGCGAACTCACCGTCGGGCGCCAACAAGCCGACGGGATGAGCCGCATCTCAGGCTGGCTCACCCCCGAAGGCCGGGCTTACTGGGACGTCATCGCGGCCAAATACGCCGCCCCCGGGACCAACCTGCCCCACGACGACTCCGTCACCGGCAGCGACGACCGCACCACCGCCCAACGCAATCACGACGCGCTCACCCGAGCGATGCGCGACGCGATCGAATTCGGCTCCCTGGGCCAGGTCGCCGGGGTCCCGGCCACCATCGTGGCCACCGCCACCCTCGGAGAACTCGAACGCGCCGCAGGGTGGGCGGACACCGGCGGCGGCAACCGGATCCCGATCCGCGACCTGATCCGCATGGCCGGGCAATCCCGCCACTATCTGGCGGTGTTCGACGACCACACCGAAGAGGTTCTGTATTTCGGCCGGGCCAGACGCTGCGCCACCACCGCCCAACGCTTGGCCTTGTTCGCCCGCGATCGCGGCTGCACTCATCCGTCGTGCACGGTGCCGTTCTACTGGTGCGAATCCACCACACCCGCGACTTCTGCAACGGCGGGAACACCGAGATCGACGAAATGACCTTGGCCTGCCAACCTGCCAACCGGTTGATCGAACAAACCCGACTGGACCACCGAACGACCCGGCAACGGCCGCACCGAGTGGATCCCGCCCACCCACCACGACACCGGCCAACCACGGGTCAACCACCACTTCCACCCCCACTGCTACCTCGCCGACAGCAACGGCAACGGCAGTGCCAACGGCAGTGCCAACGGCAGTGCCAACGACGACGGCAGTGCCAACGAAGACGAGGAACCCGAATAGCCCTGCACCACCGTCACAACGGTGACGCGCCCCGCAGATGTTCGAAGATCAACGACGTCTGCGTACCGGCCACGTCGGCATCGGCGTTGAGGTTCTCGACCACGAACGCCCGCAGATCCTCGGTGTCCCGCGCCGCGACGTGGAGAATGAAATCGTCGGCGCCGGCGACGAAGTAGACGTCCATCACCTGCGGCCTGCTCCGGATGTACCGGATGAAGTTGCCGATCTTGCCGCGCGCGTTGGACTGCAGGGTCACCGAGATCATCGCCTGTAGAGACAAGCCCATGGCCGCCGGGTCGATGTCGGTGTAGAACCCGCGAATCACGCCGAGTTCCTGAAGACGACGAACCCGGCCGTGACAGGTCGACGGCGCGATCCCGATCCACTCGGCCAGCGCGCTGTTCGAGATGCGCGCGTCGGCATGCAGGGCGGTCAGGATGCGGCGGTCGACATCGTCGATGTCCCCAGTCCGAACATCCTTCAGCGAGCACGCCGCTCCGCGACCGGAGTTCGTCGATTCTTCAGTCACACGGTCAACATATCGAAGAGAGTTCAACTGTATGGTTCGCGCGTCGAAGTTTCTTCACACTTTCACCATCGACTACTTGAGCACCATCGACTACTTAAGGAGATTCATGCGCGTCGGAATCCCGACCGAGATCAAGAACAACGAGTACCGCGTCGCCATCACGCCCGCGGGCGTGGCTGAACTGACCAACCGCGGTCATGATGTGCTGATCCAATCCGGCGCCGGCGAGGGTTCGGCCATCTCCGATGTCCACTTCGAAGCCGCAGGCGCCCAACTCAGCCCGGGCGCCGACGAGGTGTGGGCCGAGGCCGACCTCCTGCTGAAGGTCAAAGAACCGATCGAAGCCGAGTACTCCCGCATGCGGGAGGGCCAGACTCTGTTCACCTATCTGCACCTCGCCGCGTCGAAGCCCTGCACCGACGCGCTGCTCGCCTCCCGCACCACGTCGATCGCCTACGAGACCGTGCAGACGGCCGACGGCGCGCTGCCACTGCTCGCCCCGATGAGCGAGGTGGCCGGACGCCTGTCCGCTCAGGTTGGCGCCTACCACCTCATGCGGGCCCAGGGCGGCCGCGGCGTGCTGATGGGCGGCGTCCCCGGCGTCGCCCCGGCCAAGGTCGTGGTGATCGGCGGCGGTATGGCCGGCGACAATGCCGCCGCAGTGGCCTGGGGAATGGGCGCGCACGTCACCGTGTTCGACCTCAATATCGACATCCTGCGCAAGATCGATGCCGAGTACGGCGGCGCCATCGAGACCCGCTACTCCTCGGGCCTCGAGCTGCAGGAGGCGGTCACGCAGGCCGACTTGGTGATTGGCGCCGTGCTGATCCCCGGTGCGAAGGCTCCCAAGCTCGTCACGAGTTCGACTGTGGCGAAGACGAAACCGGGGGCGGTGTTGGTCGACATCGCGATCGACCAGGGCGGCTGCTTCGAGGATTCCCGGCCCACCACGCACGACGACCCGACGTTCACCGTGCAGGACACGGTCTTCTACTGCGTGACCAACATGCCGGGCGCCGTGCCGCGCACCTCGACTTTCGCGCTGACTAACGCCACGACCCCGTACGTGCTGAGGCTCGCCGACGAGGGTTGGCGGGCCGCGTGCCAGGCCGATCCCGCACTGGCCAAGGGTTTGTCCACCCATGCCGGCGCACTGCTCAGCGAGCAGGTGGCGGCCGACCTCGAACTGCCCTTCACCGATCCGGCGACCGTTCTCGGCTGATCAGTCGACGTCTCCGTCGACGTAGAACCAGCGCCGCGCTCGAACGGCGAACCGCGACCGCTCGTGCAGGGTGCCGGTTCGCCGGCCGTCACGGTAGTGCGCCCGGAACTGAACCTCTCCGGTGTCGTCGTCGGGACCACCTGCGACCACGTCGACGACCTCCAGGCCGAGCCATTCGATGCCCGTGTCGGGTGCGAGCGTGGCGGGTCGGGTGCGTGGATGCCAGGTCCGCCAGAGGTACTCGGAGTTGCCGGCGGCGTAGGCGCTGTAGCGCGACCGCATCAGCTCTTCGGCGGTGTCGGCCTGACGATCACCCACCACGAGCGGCCGGCAGCACCGCGCGAACGATTCGCCGGTGCCGCACGGGCACGGGTCGGTGGGCTGCACTAAGCCGCGCCACAACTGCGGGAACACCGCCGCGGTGACCTCGCCGGTCAACCGCCTCATGTTCCCCGCATTCTGATCGTCGGTGGCCGACCGCGTCATCACCTTTACCGGCCGACGGTCCGAAGTGGCTTGGGCAGCGATGATTTCGAACGGTGCGGGCCCAGAACCGCCGCACCGTAGGACCGGGTGAGCAGCTGCCGCGCCACGGCATTGACCTCGTCGAGGGTGACGGCGCTGATCTGCTCCAGCGTGTGGTCGATGCTGCGGTGCTTGCCGTAGTTCAATTCGCTTCGGCCGATTCGGTGCATGCGCGAACCGGAATCCTCCAGTCCCAGCACCAGACCGCCGCGCAACGACCCCTTTGCGATTCGGCACTCCGACTCGGTGATGCCGTCACGAGCCACGTCGTCGAGCACCGCTGTCGTCACGCGGACCACCTCGTCGAACCGTTCCGGTTGACACGCCGCGTAGATCGACAGCGCTCCACTGTCGGAGAAGGTGTCCACCGTGGAGTACACCGAGTACGCCAGACCGCGGGTCTCACGAATTTCCTGGAATAGCCGTGAACTAAGCCCACCGCCCAATGCCGTGTTGAGAACGGACAGCGCCCACCGGTGCTCCCAGTGTCGGCCGGGGGTGCGCACACCCAAGGACAGATGCGTCTGTTCGGCATCGCGGTTGATCAGCTGCAGCGTCGGGCGACCCGGTACCCGCCCGGTGCCCTTGCGCGGCGGCACTGCCGAGTTGCCGCGAATCAGTTTGGGGCCGAAGTGCTTGTGTGCCATCGCCACGACGTCGTCGTGTTCGACGTTGCCGGCGACCGCGAGCACCATTCGTTCGGGTGTGTAGCGCCGGATGTGGAAGGAGTGCAGTTGGTGGCGGGTCATCGCTTCGATCGACTCGACGCTGCCGATCACCGGCCGACCGACCGGATGCGAGCCGAACATCGCCGACAGGAAGACGTCACCGAGTGTGTCCTCCGGGTCGTCGTCGCGCATCGCGATCTCTTCGAGCACCACGTCGCGCTCGACCTCGACGTCCTCGGCGGCACACCGTCCCCGAAGCACGACATCGGCTACCAGGTCGACCGCCAACTCGAGGTCGGTGTCGAGCACATGCGCGTAGTAGCAGGTGTGCTCGCGGGCGGTGAAAGCGTTCAATTCACCGCCGACGGCGTCCACCGACTGAGCGATGTCCACGGCTGTGCGGGTCGGCGTCGACTTGAACAGCAGGTGTTCGAGGAAATGCGCGGCCCCCGCCACCGTCGGTCCCTCATCACGGGAACCGACGTTGACCCACACCCCGACCGACGCGGAGCGCACCGAGGGGATGCGTTCGGTGACCACTCGCAGGCCACCGGGCAGCGTCGTGCGGCGCACCACGGACCCAAAATCGTCGTCCACGGTGGCCGCGTCCGCGCTTGCTGTGCTGCGCCGCAGCGATTGCCGACTAATTGCCGGTCGCGCCGGCATCGGCGGTCGCCGGCGTCTCGGCCTTACCGGAGGCACCGCCCGACGGCGTGACCGCGCCGTTGTCCGACGCCTCGTCTTCGGCCACCGGGACCAGCGAGATCTTGCCGCGATTGTCGATGTCGGCGATCTCCACGCGGAGCTTGTCGCCGACCTTCACGACGTCGTCGACCTTCGCAATCCGCTTGCCGCGTCCCAGCTTGGAGATGTGCACCAGACCGTCACGGCCCGGCAGCAGCGACACGAAGGCGCCGAAATCGGTGGTCTTCACCACGGTGCCGAGGAACCGCTCCCCGATCTTGGGCAGCTGCGGGTTGGCGATCGCGTTGATCTTGTCGATCGCGGCCTGGGCCGACAGACCGTCGGCGGCACCGACGAACACGGTGCCGTCGTCCTCGATCGAGATCTGCGCGCCGGTCTCCTCGGTGATCGAGTTGATCATCTTGCCCTTCGGCCCGATGACCTCGCCGATCTTGTCGACCGGCACCTTGATCGTGGTGATCCGCGGCGCGTACGGGCTCATCTCGTCCGGGGCGTCGATGGCCTCGGCCATCACCTCGAGGATGGTCGTGCGCGCATCCTTGGCCTGGGCCAGCGCGCCCGCCAGCACCTGCGATGGGATGCCGTCGAGCTTGGTGTCCAACTGCAGTGCGGTGACGAAGTCCTTGGTGCCCGCCACCTTGAAGTCCATGTCGCCGAACGCGTCCTCCGCGCCGAGGATGTCGGTCAGGGCGACGAAGCGCGTTTCCACACCACCACCTTCAACTTCCACGTCATCGGAAACCAAGCCCATCGCGATGCCTGCAACCGGCGCCTTGAGCGGCACACCGGCGTTGAGCAGCGAGAGCGTCGACGCGCACACCGACCCCATCGACGTCGACCCGTTGGAGCTCAACGCCTCCGAGACCTGACGGATCGCGTACGGGAACTCCTCGATGCTCGGCAGCACCGGCAATAACGCACGCTCGGCCAGCGCGCCGTGGCCGATTTCGCGACGCTTCGGCGATCCGACGCGACCGGTCTCACCGGTCGAGTACGGCGGGAAGTTGTAGTGGTGCATGTAGCGCTTGGTGGTCTCGGGCCCCAGCGAGTCGATCTGCTGGGCCATCTTGATCATGTCCAGCGTGGTCACGCCCAGGATCTGGGTCTCACCGCGCTCGAAGAGCGCGCTGCCGTGGGCGCGAGGCACCACGGCAACCTCAGCGGAGAGGGCGCGGATATCGGTGATGCCACGGCCGTCGATGCGGAAGTGGTCGGTCAGGATGCGCTGGCGAACCAGCTTCTTGGTCAGCGAGCGGAACGCCGCGCCGATCTCCTTCTCGCGGCCGGCGTACTGGTCGGCGAGCCGGCCGAGCACCTCGACCTTGATCTCGTCGGTGCGGGCGTTGCGCTCGTGCTTGCCGGCGATGGTCAACGCCCCCGACAGCGCGTCGGTGGCCACCGAGACAACGGCGTCGTAGACGTCGTCACCGTATTCCGGGAACAACGGGTAGTCGGCTGTCGGCTTGGCGGCGCGCCCGGCGAGTTCCTGCTGGGCGGCGCACAGGGCGGCGATGAACGGCTTGGCCGCCTCCAGCCCCTCGGCGACGATGGCTTCGGTGGGTGCCTGGGCACCGCCGGCGACCAGTTCGACGACCCTGTCGGTGGCCTCGGCCTCGACCATCATGATCGCGACGTCACCGTCGGCGAGCGCCCGGCCCGCGACGACCATGTCGAAGACGGCGCCGTCGAGCTGCTCGACGGTCGGGAAGGCGACCCACGTCCCGTCGATGAGCGCGACCCGCACGCCGCCGACCGGGCCGGAGAACGGCAGGCCGGCGATCTGAGTCGACGCCGAGGCGGCGTTGATCGCCACCACGTCGTACAGATCCTCGGGGTTCAGGCTCAGCACCGTGACGACGACCTGGATCTCGTTGCGCAGCCCGGAGACGAACGTCGGACGAAGCGGACGGTCGATCAACCGACAGGTCAGGATCGCGTCGGTGGAGGGACGACCTTCACGACGGAAGAACGAGCCAGGGATGCGGCCCGCGGCGTACATCCGCTCTTCGACGTCGATCGTCAGGGGGAAGAAGTCGAAGTGGTCCTTCGGGCTCTTGCTGGCCGACGTGGCCGACAACAGCATGGTCTCGTCGTCGAGGTAAGCGACGACAGCACCGGCCGCCTGCTGGGCCAACCGGCCGGTCTCGAAACGAATGGTGCGGGTGCCGAAGCTCCCGTTGTCGATGACGGCGGTCGATTCGTACACACCGTCTTCAAGTTCAACTACAGACATTGACGTCCGTACAGCCTCTCTGAATTCATTCAGCTGTTTCGCGTCGTCACGCCGGGAACACTCGCAGCGGATGTACCACCGGCCTTGATGCGGCCACGGCCGTCGATCGAAGCGGCCGGAAACCGTGAGGTCACCGGCAGCCACTACCGAAGACCGCCCGATCAGGCGGCTCCTGGCATGACACACGGGAACAAAGCCCGCGGACTGCGCGCTTCGCACCCAATATCGTGTTCGAGCGTCGCATCGAACACATCAATGCTACATGGCGGGCATCTGCGACCGGAGCCTGGACGGCCCCCGCGGCGATCCCGCCCCCGTGGGGGAGCAAGGTCACATCGTCAGGTCACATCGTCAGCGACGCAGGCCCAGTCGCTCGATCAGCGAGCGGTAGCGCTCGACGTCGACCTGGGCGACGTACTTCAGCAGCCGGCGACGACGGCCGACCAGCAGCAGCAGCCCGCGCCGCGAGTGGTGATCGTGCTTGTGCTGCTTGAGATGCTCGGTCAGGTCCGAGATGCGCTTGGTCAGCAGGGCGACCTGCGCCTCGGGTGAGCCGGTGTCCGACTCGTGCAGGCCGTACTGGCCCAGGATCTCTTTTTTCTGCTCGGCGGTAAGCGCCACGAAAATACTCCATCCATCGGTCCGCGGGTGAACGAAACTGTGCCCTCGCAAGGGCGACGCGGCCGCCGCGAACTGCAGCACACGCCGTAGACCCGAGCAGTCTAACAGCGAGGTGACATCAGCCAGAATTGCGCAGGATCGCACGGGCCCGCTCGGCGTCCGTAGCCATCGTCGCGATCAGGTCGTCCACCGAGTCGAACTTCTCCTGTCCGCGGATTCGGGCCACGAAATCGACGGCGACGTGCTGTCCGTAGAGGTCGGCGGAGGTGTCGAGGATGAACGCCTCGACGGTTCGGGTGCGGCCGGAGAACGTCGGATTGGTGCCGACGGACACGGCCGCCTGATAGCGCTCGCCGGGCACCACTGTGCCCATCACCGGACCGTGTCCGAGGACGGTGAACCAGGCGGCGTAAACCCCGTCGGCCGGGATCGCCGAGTACATCGGCGGGGCCACGTTCGCGGTTGGGAACCCCAGCCCGCGGCCTCGCCCGTCACCGCGTACGACGACACCTTCGACGCGGTGCGGACGGCCGAGCGCCTCCGCGGCGGCGACGACGTCACCGGCGTCGACGCAGGACCGAATGTAGGTCGAGGAGAAGGTGACGGTCTCGTCGCGGTCGGAATCGGCGGCCTCGGAAACCAAAGACAGACTGTCGACGGAGAACCCGAACCGCTCCCCCGCCTTCCGCAGTAAGTCGACGTTGCCCGCCGCCTTCTTCCCGAACGTGAAGTTCTCGCCGACGACGACCTCGACGACGTGCAACCGTTCGACGAGCAGTTCGTGGATGTAGCGCTCGGGGGTGAGCTTCATGAAGTCCGCCGTGAACGGCATCACCAGGAAGACGTCGATGCCGAGCTCCTCGACCAGCTCCGCCCTGCGTGTCAGGGTCGTCAGCTGGGCCGGGTGACTGCCCGGGAAGACGACCTCCATCGGGTGCGGGTCGAACGTCATCAGGACGGTCGGCACACCGCGGGAACGACCGGACTTCACTGCGTTGTCGATCAACTCCGCGTGCCCACGGTGGACACCGTCGAACACTCCGATGGTGACGACACATCGCCCCCAGTCCGTGGGAATGTCGTCCTGACCCCGCCAGCGCTGCACGACCGCAAGCCTACGGCGCGCCACGCTGGCCGGCTTCGCTAGATCACCCGATCTATCGGTGACTGCCTAAACTCGGTGACTGTGAGTCCTGACGGCAACACCCGCGACCTGACGACGGTCGCTCAGGACTACCTCAAGACCATCTGGACCGCGCAGGAGTGGTCGCGCGGAAAGGTCAGTACGAAGTTGCTCGCCGAGCGGATCGGCGTCTCCGCTTCGACCGCATCGGAGTCGATCCGCAAACTCGCCGATCAGGGTCTGGTCAACCACGAGAAGTACGGCGCGGTGACACTGACCGACGAGGGCAGGCGCGCTGCGCTGCAGATGGTCCGCAGGCACCGGCTGATGGAGACGTTCCTGGTCAACGAGCTCGGGTACAGCTGGGACGAGGTCCATGACGAGGCCGAGGTGCTCGAGCACGCGGTCTCGGATCTGATGCTCGACCGCATCGACGCCAAGCTGGGCCACCCGACCCGCGATCCGCACGGGGACCCGATCCCGGCCGCGGACGGGCGGGTGCCCACCCCGCCAGCACGCCAGTTGTCGGAATGCGAGAACGGCGACGCGGGCACGGTGGCCCGGATCTCCGACGCCGACCCGGAGATGCTGCGGTACTTCGACAGCGTCGGGATCAGCCTGGACTCGAGGTTGCGGGTGCTGGCCCGGCGCGACTTCGCCGGGCTGATCTCGGTGGCCATCGAGGGCGGCGAGGGCGGCGAGGGCGGCGACGCCACGGTCGATCTGGGCAGTCCCGCCGCCGAGGCCATCTGGGTCGTCGCCGGCTAGCTCACAGGGTGGCGGGTCGTAGCACCACCACGGACTTCGTCCGCTGCGGTCCGTCCTCGAGCAGCGCGAGGACCGACCCGTCCGGCGCAGTGGCCGCGTAGATGCCCCCGATCCCCGCCGGTTGCAGCGCCCGCCCGTGCCGGGTCGACTCCGCCTCCTCGGTGGTGAGGTGGCGGCACGGGAATGTGAGCAGGCACGCCGCGTCGAGCGAATGGCTCAATCGCGGCTCGTCGGACAGCGCATCGAGCGTGTGCGCGTCGTCCAACCCGAACCGCCCGACGCGCGTGCGGCGCAGCGCGGTCAGATGCCCACCGACCGCGAGGGCGATACCGACATCTCGGGCCAGTGCCCGGATGTAGGTGCCGCTGGAGCAGTCGACCGCGACGTCGACGTCTGTGAACCCGTCCACCCGCCGGATCGCGAGCACGTCGAAGCGGTCGACGCGCACCCGCCGAGCGGCCAGTTCGACGGTTTGCCCCTCCCGCGCGAGCTTGTAGGCACGCTGCCCGCCCACCTTGATCGCGCTGACCGACGACGGCACCTGCTCGATCTCGCCGCGCAGCGCCGCGACCGAGTGTTCGATCTGCTCGTCGGTGATGCCGGCCGTCGGTGCGGTTTCGACGACCTTTCCTTCGGCGTCCTCGGTCGTGGTCGTCTGCCCGAGGCGGATCGTGGCCGAGTACGACTTGTCCGTCGCGGTGAGCAGGCCCAAAAGTTTGGTGGCGCGGTCGATGCCGACCACCAGCACCCCGGTGGCCATCGGGTCGAGCGTGCCCGCATGACCGACCTTGCGCGTGCCGAAGATCCGCCGGCACCGGCCGACGACGTCGTGGCTGGTCATTCCCGCGGGTTTGTCGACGACGACGATGCCGCCACTGGTCACAGGACGATGGCTGTCAATGCCAGGCTGCCGCGCACCGACCACCTGCCCTCCAGAGCGGTCAGCGGCGGCCCGGACTCGGCGGCAGGATCGACCAGCACCTTCGACAGGAACCGCCCCGTTTGCCCGGACCCGTCGACGTCGAAGGTGATGTGGGCGTCTTCGAACCCGAGCCACCGATGGGTCAGCGGGAACCAGGCCTTGTACGTGGCCTCCTTGGCACAGAACAGGATCCGGTCCCAGTGCAGGCCGGCGGGCAGCACCGCGAGTTCACTGCGCTCGTCGGGCAGGCTGATCGCTTCGAGCACGCCCTTGGGTAGGACGTCGTGCGGTTCGGCGTCGATCCCGATCGAGCGAACGTCGCCGCGGCGAGCGACGGCGGCGCCGCGGAAACCCTCACAGTGGGTGAGGCTGCCGACCACGCCGTCGGGCCAGCACGGTTCACCCTTGTCGCCCTTGAGGATCGGGACCGGCGCCACGCCGAGTCCACCGAGCGCCTCGCGCGCGCACAAGCGCACCGTCAGGAACTCGTTGCGCCGCTTGGCCACCGAATGCGCGATCAACGGCTCCTCTTCGGGCAGCGGGGCGATGCCGGGCGGATCGTCGTAGCGTTCGGCGGAGATCACCCTGTCCCCCAACACTTCGGGCAGGAGTGTCATCCGCGCCTCACCTTGATTCGCTCCTGGATCTTTTCCGCGTTCTCCCGCATCTCCCGCGTGATCTGGAAGTGGCCGCCGAATTCGTTGAGGTAGCCCGACGGGTACTCCGGCTCGGGCAGGATCTGGCGCAGCCAACGATAAGGCTTGCGGCGACGCCATTCTCGCGGATATCCGACCGACACCTCTTCGAAGCGCACGTCGTCGTACCAGGTGGTGCGCGGAATGTGCAGATGCCCGTACACCGAACACGCCGCGTTGTACCGTGTGTGCCAGTCGGCGGTCGCCGTCGTACCGCACCACAGCGAAAACTCGGGATAGAACATGGCGTCGCAGGGTTCGCGCATCATCGGGAAGTGGTTCACCTGGATCGTCGGCGTCATCCAGTCGAGGTCCTCGAGGCGCTTGCGCGTGTGGTCGACCCGGTCGCGGCACCACGCGTCCCGGGTGGCGTAGGGCTCGGCGGACAGCAGAAACTCGTCGGTGCCGACGACGTTGCGCTCACGGGCGATCGCCAGTCCTTCCGCCTTCGAGCCCGCGCCGGGCGGCAGGAAACTGTAGTCGTACAGCAGGAACATCGGCACGATCGTCGCGGGGCCGCCTTCCCCGGTCCACACCGGGAACGGGTGCTCAGGGGTGACGATTCCCATCTCGTCGCACATCGTGACCAGGTAGTCGTAGCGCGACCGGCCGAAGATCTGCATCGGATCCTTGGTGGTCGTCCAGAGTTCGTGGTTACCCGGCACCCAGATGACCGTCGCGAAACGCTTCCTCATCAGGTCCAGCGCCCAGCGGATCTCGTCGGTGCGCTCCCCGACGTCGCCGGCGACGATGAGCCAATCGTCCGGGGATGCCGGGTAGAGCGACTCGGTGACCGGCTTGTTGCCGGAGTGACCCGTGTGCAAGTCGCTGATCGCCCACAACACCGGTCGCCGGTCGCGGGAGTTTCGGGGTGCCGCCACAATCTGTCAGCCTACTGATGCGCCGCAGCACAGCGCCGGACGCCGACTGTCGGCGTCAGCGGCCCAGCCACGGTCAACCCACTGACCGGCGCACCGATTCGGCGATCGCGGCGAGCGCGGCGTCGTCGTGTACGGGCGCCCCCCACACCGGGTTCACCGGTAGCTCGACCCAGCTCGTGCAGCCCCCGTACTGCGCGGTGCGCTCGACTGGCACCGGTTCGGCCAGCGGGCTGACCTGGACCACCAGCACGGTCAGCCGGTGTTTCGGCCGAAAGTCCAGCCGGTCGGCCCGCACCGACTCGCCGGTCCAGATGTGCAGCGGCTCCAAGTCGACGACGGCCTCCTCGCGGTTCACCTCGACGGCGGCGACGACTTTCGCTCCGGCGCGCAGCGTCAGCGCTTCCTCGGTGCTGTCGGCCGCTGCCGGGCCGAGGAGGTCGCGGTGTTCGGGGCGCACCCGTTCGGCGTGGCTGTGGGCGACCGTCGGGAACAGCAGGAACCGCTCGGCGTCGAGACGGAATCGCTTCTCCCCGATACCGCCCTTGCGCAGAAGGACAGTCTGCCTGCCGTCGAGCAAGGCGTGCACGGCGGCACTCCACTCCTTGAGCGCCGGGGTGCTCACGCGAGATTGCGCCCGGCCCGCACCTCGGGCCGGCGCAGCGGCGGCACCCTCCTGGGTGGTTGACGTCGCGGCGGCAGCGCAGACAGCAGCCGAGCCGTCGTCGCGGTGACCTCGGCGACGGCGGTCTCGAACGCCTCCGCGTTGGCCGCCGTGGGGGTGAGCCCACTGACCTTGCGGACGTACTGCCGGGCCGCCGCCTCGATCTCCTCAGCCGTCGCCGCCGGCTCCAGACCGCGCAATTCGGTGATGTTTCGGCACATGACAGCCACGATAGGCGCCGAATCCAGCGTCTGGCACCGTGAGCAACGCCGAGGCCGTCATCGCCAGCCGGGCAGCGACTTCGCCGATCGGATCCGCCTCCATCCGGCCATTTGACTTCAACCCGACTTGAACCGGCAAACTGGAACCCATGAACGAACCCGTCACCGTAGTGAACCACCACGCCGGCCAGCCCGGCTTCGCCGGACTCACCGGTGTCTTGTTCGCCGTCGTGTTCCTGCTCGTCGGGCGCGGCAACGCCCGCCTCGCCGCCGACGTCGCCGGGGTGTCGGTCCACGATCGTGTCGTCGACGTCGGGTGTGGCCCCGGGACCGCCGCCCGGGTCGCGGCCCGCCGGGGCGCCCGGGTGACCGGTGTCGACCCGTCGGAAACCATGTTGAAGGTGGCGCGGGCGGTGACCCGCCGTCGCACCGCGGTGACGTGGATGCGGGGCGGGGCCGAGGCGCTGCCCGTGCCCGATGCGTCCGCGACGGTGGTGTGGGCGCTGGCCACGGTGCACCACTGGCCCGACGTCGAGGCGGCCCTGACCGAGATACACCGCGTGCTGTCTCCTGGCGGGCAGCTGCTCGTCGTGGAGCGTCAGGTGCAGCCCGGCGCCACGGGGTTCGCCAGCCACGGCTGGACCGCGCAGCAGGCCGAGACGTTCGCCGCCCTGTGCCGGTCAGCCGGCCTGACCGAGGTGCGCGTGACCGGACACGGACGCGGCCGTCGAGCCAGCTGGACCGTCCGCGGCCTCCGGCCCTCAAACCTTTGACCTCCCCGGTACCAACCAACGCCCCGACAGCGCCCGCGCCCCGACGAACACCAGCCGCAGCACCATGAACGTCGACAGCCCGGCCCAGATGCCGAGCAGTCCCCACCCGAACGCCAGCGCCAGCCAGATCAACGGCAGAAACCCGACCAGCGCGCTGATCAAGGTCGAGTTGCGCATGAACTTCACGTCGCCGGCACCCAGCAGTACCCCGTCGAGCGCGAAGACCACACCAGCGACCGGCAACTGCGCAACCAGGAACCACCACGGCACGCGGATCTCGTCGAGCACCGAACGGTCGTCGGTGAACACACCCGGCAGCACCGACGACCCGAAGGCGAACACCAGCGCCAACAGCCCGGCGGCCACCGTCGAGAAGGCGGTCACCCGCCACGCCACCGACTTGGCGTGCGGAAGGTGCCCGGCTCCCAGGGCCGCACCGACCAGCGACTGCGCTGCGATGGCGAGCGAATCGAGCACCAGCGCAAGGAAATTCCACAATTGCAGCACCACCTGGTGGGCCGCGACGGCGGCGGCGCCGAACCGTGCGGCCACCGCCCCTGCCGAGACGAAGCAGGCCTGGAACGCCAGGGTCCGCAGTACCAGGTCGCGGCCCATCACCACCTGCGCGCGCAGCACCGGTGGCTGCGGCCGCAGCGGTACCTTCTCCACGAACAACGCCCGACAGAACAGGATGGCGGCCAGCCACTGCCCGACCGCGTTGGCCACCGCCGAGCCTCCCAGCCCCATCTGCGGCGCGCCCAGCCAGCCGTACACCAACAGCGGGCACAGCACCGCCGACACCGCGAACCCGAGGACGACGTAGCGCAACGGCCGCATGGTGTCCTGCACGCCCCGCATCCACCCGTTGCCGGCCGCGGCGATGAGGATCGCGGGCACCGCGAGGCTGGCGATGCGCACCCACGGCAGCGCGGCGTCGGTTATCTCCCCGCGGGCGGCGAGCGCGGAGACCAACGGGACCGCCGTCGCCTGCACCGCCACCACGAGCGTCGTGCCGATGCCCAGGGCGAGCCAGGTGGCCTGGATGCCTTCTCCCACCGCCGCCGTCCGGTCGCCTGCGCCGTAGCACCGTGCCGCGCGCGCCGTCGTCCCGTACGAGAGGAACGTCAGTTGCGCACTAAGCACACCCATGACCAGCGCACCGATCGCCAGCCCGGCGAGGCTGAGCGCGCCCAGCCGGCCGACGACCGCGAGATCGAACAGTAGATAGATCGGTTCGGCGGCGAGCACGCCCAGCGCCGGGAACGCCAGCGCCGCGATGCGCCGGCTGCTCGCCGGCTCGACGGACGGAACGCCGTCGACCTCAGCCAAGTGCCGCCCTGAGCGACGCCACCACGTCGTCGGCGGGACCGCTGGCCGAATACCCGGCCGCCAGCCGGTGACCGCCGCCGCCGAACGCACTGGCCACCGACGTGAGGTCGATCGACTTCGCGCGCATCGACACCGACCATTGCTGGGGTTCGAGTTCCTTGAACACCGCGGCGACCTCGGCCTGCTGCGTGGTCCGGACGATGTCCACGATGCTCTCGACTTCTTCGGGCCGCGCTCCGGTCAACTCCTCGTGGGTGACCACCGCGTACACCAGTCCGCGGCCGTCCACCGCATCGGGAAGCAACCGGGCCGACCCCAGCACGCGGGACAGCATCGGCAGCCATGCGAACGGATGGGTGTCGAGCAGCGTCCGGCTGATCGCGGCGTTGTCCACGCCGATCTCGACCAGACGTGCGGCCAGCCGGTGCGCGCGTGCGCTGGCCCAGCGGAATGATCCGGTATCGGTGGTCAGGCCGGCGTAGAGGCAGTGCGCGACACCGAGGTCGATCGGCTTGTGCCACGCGTCGAGCAGCTCGGCGACCAACATCGTGGTCGAGTCCGCTGTCGGGTCGACATAGTTCGCCGTGCCGAACAGCTGATTGGACGCATGGTGGTCGATCACCAGCACGCGGCGTCCGGGCGTGGCAAGACCGCCCAACGCGCCGAGCCGGTTCACGCTCGGAATGTCCACGGTGACGACCAGGTCGGCGTCGCGGCGCATCTCCTCGGGAGTGACCAGCAGATGACCGCCGGGCAGCGACTGCAATGACTCCGGCAGGTTGGCGGGGGCGGCGAAACTGACCTCGACGCCCTTACCGGCGTGGTCGAGGACGAGCGCCAGCGCCAGACCGGCACCGATGGTGTCGGCGTCCGGATAGACATGGCAGACCACGCTGACGGTCGAGGCCGCGGCCAGGATGTCGGCCGCCCGGTATGCGTCTATGTGCGCGCCGGCAGGTACGTCAGTCGTCTTGTCGATTGCGGTCACCGGTGTCCTCAGCGTCGAGCGCGGCCTGAACTTCTCCAGACCCCCCGGCTTCGTCCCCCACCCCACTCACACGGTACGGGTCGGGCTCCCCCGCGTGCTTGGCGCCCTCGCGAACTCTCGCCAAACCCTCATCTGCGGCGCGTGCCCGGGCCAGCAACTGCTCCATCCGGTGCGCGGCGTCGGGCACCGTGTCGCGGACGAACGCCAGGGTCGGGGTGAATCGCACCCCGGTCCCGGCGCCCACCTTGGTGCGCAACACGCCCTTTGCCTTGTCCAGCGCGGCCGCCGCGCCGGCGTAATCCGGTTCCTCGTCGAGGCTGCGGCCCAACACCGTGTAGTACAGCGTCGCGTCGTGCAGATCGTTGGTCACCTTGGCGTCGGTGATCGTCACACCGGCCAGCCGCGGATCCTTGATCTCGTACTCGATCGCCGAGGCGACGATGGTGGAGATGCGCTTGGCCAACCGCCTCGCCCTTGCTGGGTCAGGCACAGCACTCCTCGTGCCAGCGCTCGTCGGCCATGCGTTATGTCCTCGCCTTCTCCACCAGTTCGTACGTCTCGACGACGTCGCCCTCTTTGATGTCCGAGTAGGTCAGCGTCAGACCGCATTCATACCCGTCGCGCACCTCGGTGACGTCCTCCTTCTCCCGCCGCAGCGAGGAGACGGTGAGGTTCTCGGCCACCACGACGTTGTCGCGCAGCAGGCGGGCCTTGGCGTTACGCCGCATGATGCCCGACTGGACCAGGCAACCGGCGATGTTGCCGACCTTCGACGACCGGAAGATCGCCCGGATCTCGGCGCGGCCGAGCTCGCGCTCCTCGTAGATCGGCTTGAGCATGCCCTTGAGCGCGCTCTCGATCTCGTCGATGGCCTGGTAGATCACCGAGTAGTACCGGATCTCAACGCCCTCGCGGTTGGCCAGCTCGGTGGCCTTGCCCTCGGCACGGACATTGAACCCGATGATGATCGCGTCCGAGGCCGACGCCAGGTTGACGTTGGTTTCGGTGACACCGCCCACACCGCGGTCGATGACACGCAGTTCCACCTCGTCGTCGACATCGATGCCCAGCAGGGACTCCTCGAGCGCCTCGACCGTTCCGGCGTTGTCGCCCTTGAGGATCAGATTCAGCTGGCTGGTTTCCTTCAGCGCCGAATCCAGGTCCTCCAGGCTGATGCGCTTGCGGCTGCGGGCGGCCAACGCGTTGCGCTTGCGCGCGCTGCGCCGGTCGGCGATCTGCCGGGCGATGCGGTCCTCGTCGACGACCAGGAGGTTGTCGCCCGCGCCGGGCACCGACGTGAAGCCGATGACCTGCACCGGCCGTGACGGCATGGCCGCCTCGACGTCGTCGCCGTGCTCGTCGACCATGCGGCGCACACGCCCGTAGGCGTCACCCGCGACGATCGAGTCGCCGACCCGCAGCGTGCCGCGCTGGATGAGCACGGTCGCAACGGGGCCGCGGCCACGGTCGAGGTGCGCCTCGATCGCCACACCCTGGGCCTCCATGTCGGGGTTGGCCCGTAGGTCCAGCGATGCGTCGGCGGTCAGCAGCACCGCTTCGAGCAGCGCGTCGATGTTGGTGCCCTGCTTGGCCGAGATGTCGACGAACATGGTGTCGCCGCCGTACTCCTCCGGGATGAGGCCGTACTCGGTGAGCTGTCCGCGGATCTTGGCCGGGTCGGCGCCCTCCTTGTCGATCTTGTTGACCGCCACCACGATCGGCACGTCGGCGGCCTGCGCGTGGTTGATGGCCTCCACCGTCTGGGGCATGACGCCGTCGTCGGCGGCGACCACGAGGATTGCGATGTCGGTGGCCTTGGCGCCACGGGCACGCATGGCGGTGAACGCCTCGTGACCAGGGGTGTCGATAAAGGTGATGAGCCGTTCGTTGCCCTCGAGCTCGGTGAGCACCTGGTAGGCACCGATGTGCTGGGTGATGCCGCCGGCCTCGCCCTCGCGGACGTTGGCTTGCCGGATCGTGTCCAGCAGTCGGGTCTTGCCGTGGTCGACGTGGCCCATGACGGTGACGACCGGCGGACGGATCTCCAGATCTTCTTCGCCGCCCTCGTCCTCGCCGTAGGTGAGGTCGAACGACTCGAGCAGTTCGCGGTCCTCGTCCTCGGGCGACACGACGTGCACGACGTAGTTCATCTCGCTGCCGAGCAGCTCGAGGGTCTCGTCGTTCACCGACTGAGTCGCGGTGACCATCTCACCGAGGTTGAACAGCGCCTGCACCAGAGAGGCCGGGTTGGCGTTGATCTTATCGGCGAAGTCGGACAGCGACGCGCCGCGGGCCAACCGGATGGTCTCGCCGTTGCCGTGCGGCAACCGCACGCCACCGACGACCGGCGCCTGCATGTTCTCGTACTCGGCGCGTTTCGCCCGCTTCGACTTGCGCCCCCGCTTCGGGGCGCCGCCGGGCCGGCCGAACGCCCCCGCAGCACCTCCGCGCTGCCCGGGCCGGCCGCCGCCGCCGGGACGGCCTCTGAAACCTCCAGCAGCCGCACCCCCTGCGCCGACGCCACCGCCGGCGCCACCGCCGCCGCGGTAGTTGCCACCGCCACCGCCGCCGCCGGGACCACCGGGGCGACCACCGCCGGCACCGGGCCCACGGCCACCGGGACCGGGGCGGGGCCCGCCGGGACGTCCTGCAGGAGCACCCGGACGGGGGCCAGCGGGACGCGGCGGCATGTTGTTGGGCGACATCCCGGGACGCGGTGTGCCGGGCCGGGGGGCTCCGGGACGCGGCTGCGGCCGAGGAATCGGCCGGTCCACGGGCTGTTGCGTGGAGAACGGGTTGTTGCCGACGCGCGGGGTGCGCGGTGCGGGCTTGGGCGCAGGGCCGGGTCGCGGACCTGGTGTCGGTCCCGTTCGCGACGGAGCAGATGCTGGTGCGGAAGCCGCGGGCTGAGCCGGTGCGGAGGCCGTGGGCTGGGCCGGGGCGGCCGGTTGTGGGACGGGCGCAGGTGCCGCGGGCTTGGGAGCCGCAGGCCTGGCCGGAGTGGGCGGCGCCGGAGTGGGCGGCGCCGGAGTGGGCGCTGTCGGGTTAGGGGCTGCCGGGTTAGGGGCTGTCGGCGTCGGTGCTGCAGCGGCAGCCGGTGTCGCGGGGGTGGGCGCCGGTGCGGCCGAGGCACCGTTGCCCGAATTCCTGGGCGGCGCGGATTTACCGGCGCCGAACTTTTCGCGCAACCGGCGCGCTACGGGTGCCTCGACGGTCGACGAGGCTGACTTGACGAACTCACCCTGCTCTTTGAGCGTTGTGAGCAATTCTTTGCTGGTGACACCGAGTTCCTTTGCCAACTCGTGTACGCGAGCCTTACCTGCCACTACATCTCCATCTCTAGAGGCGACAGCGGTGGTAGGCGCCGCGCCTCGGTTTAGCTATGACGCATGGTCATCGGGACTTCACGGTGTACTCATGTTCTTCGCTACCTGTTCTCTTGCCGGGTGAGGCGAACCCGCCGAAACACTCTCGACGTGCTCGATCACCGCGGATAGGTCCGGTGAACCGGTGATTCGCAGCGCTCGGACGAACGCTCGCCGCCGGATCGCCACGTGTAGACACTGCGCGTCGGGATGCAACCAAGCACCCCGCCCGGGCAGATTACCCGTTGTGTCCACGGTCACGGCGAATTCACCGTTCTCGTCGACCACAGCGGCCACTCGAAGCAGTTCGGCGGCCAACTCTCGTCTCCGGCATCCCACACATGTCCGCACGGGCCCCGAGGGAGCTGCCGTACTTCCATGCGGCGATACCGGAATCTCGCGCTGGCTCACGGTTGAGTCTAGCGCCCCGGTCCCCGGGAACCGAAACGGCCGTCGTACTACCTGTCACGTACTACCTGTCACGTACTACCTGTCACGTACTACCTGTCACGTACTACCTGTCACGTACTACCTGTCACGTACTACCTGTCACGTACTACCTGTCACGTACCGCCTACCTGTCACGTGCCGCCGATTCTGTCACGTACCGCCGATTGTGGTGCGTCGAAATTGGGCCGGTGCTGATCGGGCGGTGCCGCGTCGCTGCGGATGTCGATCCGCCACCCGGTCAGCCGGGCGGCCAGCCGGGCGTTCTGCCCTTCCTTGCCGATCGCCAGCGACAACTGGAAGTCGGGCACCACGACCCGCGCGGCGCGGGTCTGTTCGTCGATGACACCGACCGAGAGCACCTTGGCCGGCGACAGCGCGTTGGCGACGAACCGGGCCGGGTCCTCGTCGTAGTCGATGATGTCGATCTTCTCGCCGGACAGTTCGCTCATCACGTTGCGGACCCGCTGGCCCATCGGCCCGATGCAGGCGCCCTTGGCGTTCAGGCCGGGAACGCGCGAGGCCACCGCGATCTTCGACCGGTGCCCGGCCTCGCGAGCCACCGCGACGATGTCGACCGAACCCTCGTTGATCTCGGGGACCTCGAGGCTGAACAGTTTCCGCACCAGGTTCGGGTGCGTACGCGACAGGGTGATCAGAGGTTCCCGGGCGCCGCGGGCCACGCCGACGACGTAGCAGCGCAGCCGGTCGCCGTGCTCGTAGCGTTCACCGGGCACCTGCTCGGCGGACGGGATGACGCCCTCGTTGCCCTTGATCTCGCTGCCCATCCGCACCACGACCAGACCGCGGGCGTTCGCGCGCGCGTCACGCTGGATGACTCCCGCGACGATGTCCCCCTCGCGGGCGGAGAACTCGCCGTAGTTCTTCTCGTTCTCCGCGTCTCGCAGACGCTGCAGGATGACCTGGCGCGCGGTGGTGGCCGCGATCCGGCCGAAGCCCTCAGGGGTGTCGTCCCATTCCTGGATGAGGTTGCCGTCGGCGTCGGTCTCGCGCGCCATCACCTTCACCGCACCGCTCTTGCGGTCGATGTCGATGCGCGCATCCGACTGGTGACCTTCGGTGTGACGGTATGCGGTCAGCAGCGCCGACTTGATCGTCTCGACGACGACGTCGACCGAAATACCCTTGTCGGCCTCGATGGCATGCAGGGCCGCCATGTCGATGTTCATGCGCCGGCCTCCTCTCCCGATTGGCCGGTCAACTCCAGCTCACGCTGGCCGGGCGGTGCGAATTCCACCTGGACAACGGCTCTGAGGATTGCCTCCAACGGCAACTCGCACACGGAGAACTTGGCGCGGGCTCCTTCGCGGACCACCAGCGACACCGACCTGCCGCCGTCGGTCAGCGCACCCACCCGACCGGTCAGCTGCGAACCGTCGGACAGGGTCAGTTCAACTTTGCGTCCACGGGCCCGCCGGAAGTGCTTCTCGGTGGTCAGCGGCCGGTCCACCCCTGGTGAGCTGACCTCCAGGACGTAGCTGGCAGCGCCGACCGACTCGTCGATCCGGTCGAGTTGTTCGGACGCCGAGCGCGACAGGGTCGCGATGGTGTCCAGGTCGAGCGGGCGGTCGCCGTCGACGACGACGGTGATGTGCGGCGGGCGTGCCCCGCCGTCGATGACGACGTTCTCGATTTCATATCCGGCGCGGGCGAACTCGCCGTCGAGTAGCTCCATCACCTGCTCCTGCGACGGCAACCCCGCCGGCCGCAACTTCGGCTCCGGTGCCACGACGAGCTCCTCATCTTGAGTTGTCTGAACGCATGCCGGCGGTCGGGCCACGGTGGCCGCCGGAATCGACTATTCACGATACGCCAGGCGCGCCGGGGCACACAGCGAACGCACCAGCACCCGACGCGCTCGGTCTCGCGCAGCGGACGGCTGTGCCGGCAATGGCAGGATGTTTCCCGTGCCGAGCACCCCCGACAGAATCAGCAGGCGAGGTCTGCTGGCCGGCACCGCGGTGCTGGCGGTGCTGGGCGTGTCCGCCGCTGCGTGCGGGTCCGCACCGCCGCCACCGGAGGTCGACGAGCTGGCCGCCCAGCTCGACCGGGCGCGAGCCGACAGCCGGCTGGCCACCGACGCCGCCGAAACCGCGCGCCCGCCGTTGAAACAGGCACTGACTGCGGTGGCCGCCGAACGCGACGCGCACGCCCGTGCGCTCGCCGACGAGCTCGTCCGTCTAGTCGGCACCGAAGCCCCGACCAGCACCCCGTCGATCAGCACGGCGGAACCGGCCAGACCACCGACGGTTCGCGATGTCGTCGGCGCCCTGCGCCAGTCCGCCGAGAGCGCCACCGGGCTCGCTGCGCAGATGTCGGGCTACCGCGCCGGTCTGCTGGGGTCGATCGCCGCGGCCTGTACCGCGGCGTGGCAGGTCGCGCTGGCGCCACCACCGAGGGACACGCCGTGACCTCTGTCGAACCGACCCCGGACCTCGATATGCCGTCCCGCCCCGCGGACAGCGCGGACGGCGCGCTGTATGACGCGATCGCCACCGAACACGCCACGATCTACGGATACGGCCTGGTGTCGGCGCATTCCCCGCCCGACGTGAACTGGCTGGTGTCGGCGTCGTTCGCCGAGCATCGGGAACGCCGGGAGGCCGCGATCGCACTGTTGGAGAAGGGGGAGGTGGAGAAGGGGGAGGTGGAGAAGGGCGAGGTGGAGAAGGGCGAGGTGGAGCCCCCGCTGCCGGCGGCCGGCTACCAGGTGCCGATGCGGGTCGACGATCCCCGGGACGCCGCCAAGCTCGCCGTCCGGATGGAAAAGGACGGCGCCGCGGCGTGGCGGGCAGTCGTCGAACAGGCCACCGGAACCGAGGGCCGGGCCTTCGGACTCAGGGCCCTGACGGAGTCGGCGGTCGCGGCGGCGCGGTGGACGCAGATCGTCGGCACCGATCCGGTCACCGTCGCCTTCCCCGGCGGCAACGAGTAGCGCTACGTCGATACGCGTTACCGCACGGCGGCGAGGATCTCCATCGCCGCGTCGTCGGCGCCGATCTCCCGCTTCTCGCCGCTGAACCGGTCGCGCAGCTCGACGACACCGTCGCCCCAGCCGCGGCCCACCACGACGATCCACGGCAGGCCGAGCAGTTCGGCATCCTTGAACTTGACCCCCGGGGAGGATCTGCGGTCATCGAGCAGCACCTCGAGTCCCAGCCGGTCCAGCTCGCCGGCCAGTTCGGTGGCGCCGGTGCGGGCCGCGTCGTCCTTGTTGGCAATCACCACGTGGACGTCGAACGGGGACACCGCGGGAGGCCACCGCAGCCCCAGCTCGTCGTGCTGCTGTTCGGCGATCACGGCCACCAGCCGCGACACCCCGATGCCATAGGACCCCATGGTCAACCGGACCGGTTTGCCGTCCTCGCCGAGGACGTCGGCATTGAACGCCTCGGTGTACTTGTGGCCCAGCTGGAAGATGTGGCCGATCTCGATACCGCGCGCACTGACCAGCGGCCCCGCCCCGTCCGGTGACGGATCACCGTCGCGCACCTCGGCGGCCTCGATCGTCCCGTCCGCCTGGAAGTCGCGGCCAGCGACGAGTCCGACGACATGCTTGCCGGGGGCGTCCGCACCGGTGATCCACGCCGTGCCGTCCACGATCCGCGGGTCGACGAGGTAGCGAACACCGTTGTCGAGCAACGCCTTTGGACCCACATAACCCTTGACCAGGAACGGGTGCTTGGCGAAGTCGGAGTCGTCGAGCAGCGCGTACTCCGCCGGTTCCAGCGCCGCACCGAGCCGCTTGTCGTCGACCTCACGGTCACCCGGCACCCCGACGGCCAGCAGCTCCCACTCCCCGCCCGGTTCACGGACCTTGAGCAGGACGTTCTTCAGGGTATCCGCGGCGGTCACCGCGCGGCCGGCGAAGCTGGGCAGGTCGGCGCTGTTGGCCCAGTCGACGAGCGTCGCAATCGTCGGAGCGTCCGGGGTCTCGTAGACGACCGCCGCCGGCTGTCCCTCGATGGGCAGCGCCTCGGGCACCCGGGTCAGCACCGCCTCGACGTTGGCGGCGTAGCCGGATTCCAGGCAACGCACGAACGTGTCCTCACCGACCTCGCTCTCGGCCAGGAACTCCTCGGATGCGCTGCCCCCCATGGCACCTGACACCGCGGCGACGATCACGTACCGCAGGCCGAGGCGGGCGAAGATCCGCTGATACGCCTCCCGGTGCAGGTGGTAGGCGGTCTTGAGACCGTCGTCGTCGACGTCGAACGAGTACGAGTCCTTCATGACGAACTCCCGGCCGCGCAGGATGCCGGCGCGCGGGCGGGCCTCGTCACGGTATTTGGTCTGAATCTGGAACAGGATCAGCGGGAAGTCCTTGTAGGAGCTGTACTCGCCCTTCACCGTGAGCGTGAACAGCTCCTCGTGGGTGGGCCCCAGCAGGTAGTCGTTGTCGCGGCGGTCCTTGAGCCGGAACAGGGTGTCCCCGTACTCCGTCCACCGGTTGGTCGTCTCGTACGGTGCCCGCGGCAGCAGCGCGGGGAACAGGATCTCCTGGCCGCCGATCGCCGTCATCTCGTCGCGGACTATCTGCTCGATCTTTCGGTACACACGCAGCCCGAGGGGCAGCCAGGTGTAGAGGCCGGGGCCGACGGGGCGAACGTAGCCGGCCCGGATGAGGAGCTTGTGGCTGGGCACCTCCGCGTCGGCGGGATCGTCGCGCAGGGTACGCAGGAACAGCTCGGACATGCGGGTGATCACAGCCGACCACCTTAGCCGTCGGCCAGGTCACCGACAGTGGTCGGCCAGCTCACAACTCGCCGGCGTCGATCGCGTCTTTGACTTCCTGGGCGTGCGCCACCTGCTGGGAGGTGTAGCCGATCAGCAGCGCTGCACCGCCGACGAGGACCGCCACGGCGGCCACCCACAGCAACCCGTAGGTGTAGCCGGCGTCGAGCGCGGTCAACTGTGTGGAGTCCATGTTCTTCACCGGGCCGGTGGTGCCACCGAGGTACAGCGTACGTGAGGTGATCACGGCCTGGATGATGGCCAGCACCACCGGTCCACCCAGGTTCTGCATCACCAGCGTGATCGCCGAGACCGGACCGATCTGGTCGAAGCCGACGCCGGCGATGGCCGAGAGCATCAGCGCGACGAAAATGATGCCGATGCCGATGCCGCCCACTACCAGCGGGAGCACCAGGTTCGGGAAGTACGGGATACCCGCGTTGAGTGTCGAGCCGTACAGCATGGCGCCGAGGACCAGCACGCCGCCGGAGATGACCAGGACCCGTGGCGGCAACACTGACACCAACTGCGACGACAGCGCCAGGCCGATGCCCATCGCGATGGCGAACGGGATGAATCCGATACCGGCACGCAGCGGGCTGTAGCCCAGGATGTCCTGTACGTAGAGCCCGATGAGCACCGACAACGTGAACATCACCCCGCCCGCGAGGAAGACCGCCCCGAAGGTGGCGACGCGGTTGCGGTCGCGGAACAGCGAGAACGGCACCACGGGGTTCTCCGCGGTGCGTTCGACCAGGACGAATGCGATGAGGAAGACGCCCGCGGCCACGATCGAGCCGACGGTGATCGGTGACGCCCAGCCCTTCTCGGGCCCCATAGAGAAGCCGAACACCGCGGCGGTACAGCCGAGCGTGGCGAGAATGGCCCCCGACGCGTCGAGCTTCATGCGCTCCCTGTGCGTCTCACGGAGCGAGGTGTGCGCCAGGTAGAGGATCAACAGACCGATCGGGACGTTCACCATGAACGCCCACCGCCACGAGAGCTCGGTCAGCGCGCCGCCGACGACGAGTCCCATGACCGAACCGACGCCGGTCATCGCCGCGAACACCGCCGTGGCGGCGTTGCGTGCCGGGCCCTTCGGGAAGGTCGTCGCCACCAGCGCCAGGGCGGTCGGCGAGGCGATCGCTGCGCCGATGCCCTGCAGCAGGCGGGCGACCACCAGAGTGGCCTCGTTCCACGCGATGCCACACAGCAGCGAGGCGATGGTGAACAGGGCGACGCCGACGATGAACGTCCGCTTGCGGCCGATCGTGTCGCCGAGTCGGCCGCCAAGCAGCATCAGTCCGCCGAACGTGAGCACGTAGGCCGTGATCACCCAGCTGCGGCCGGCGTCGGACAGATCGAGCGCATCTTGGATCTTGGGGAGCGCGACGATGGCGATGGTGCCGTCCATCGTGGCCATGAGCTGCATGCCGGCGATCGCGATCACCGCGGCGAAGAAGCGCCGCGACGGGAGCCAGGCGGGAGTCCTACCGCTACGAGCGGTCACGGGGTTGACCGGCGCGGACGCCGCCCGGTTCTTGCCCGCCCGGTTCTTGCCCTCCTCAGCGTCGCGGATCATGGCTGCGCGCTCCTCGTCATTGAGAGCCGTCATAGCGGGTACCTTACAGTACTCTTAGGAATCGTTTACCCGCCGAGGGCTGCGACCGGCCCGATCACGATGATCGCCGGGGGCCGGATACCCTCCGCGCTCATTCGTTCCGACGCGTCGAGGAGCGTTGCCCGCAACGTGCGTTGCGCCGTCGTGGTGCCGTGCTGAACGACGAGCACCGGCGTATCCGCAGGTCGCCCGCCGTCGATCAGTGCTTTGGTGAACAACTCGACGCGTTCGACCGCCATCAGCAAAACAATCGTGCCGGTGAGGGCGGCCAGGGCATCCCAATTCACTAACGATTCCGGGTGATCCGGCGCAACATGCCCGCTGACCACCACGAATTCATGCGTCACGTGCCGGTGGGTGACGGGCACACCGGCCAACGCCGGGACTCCTATGGCGCTGGTCACCCCGGGTACGACGGTCACCGGGATACCGGCGTCGACGCAGGCGAGCACCTCTTCGTACCCGCGCGCGAAGACGAACGGGTCACCACCCTTGAGGCGGACGACGAACTTGCCCGCCGAGGCCCGGTCGATCAGCACCTGGTTGATGGCGTCCTGCCCCATCGCCCGGCCGTACGGGATCTTGGCGGCATCGATCACCTCGACGTGCGGCGGTAGCTCGGCGAGCAGCTCCTGTGGGGCCAGCCGGTCGGCCACGACGACGTCGGCCTGTGCGAGCAGACGGCGCCCCCGCACCGTGATGAGTTCCGGGTCGCCGGGACCTCCGCCGACCAGCGCGACGCCGGTGGTGACCGTCTCCGAGTCGTCCCCCGAGATGACCCCGCTGGCGAGGGCCTCGCGGATGGCCGACCGGATGGCCGCCGAACGGCGATGCTCACCACCGGCGAGGACCCCGACCGACAGCCCCTCGTACTCGAAGGTCGCGGGCGTGACGGCAGTGCCCTCGCGGGCGACGTCGGCGCGCACGCAGAAGATGTGGCGGCGTTCGGCTTCGGCGACGACTGCCGCGTTGACGTCCGGATCGTCGGTTGCGGCGATGACGTACCACGCGCCGTCGAGGTCCCCGACGCGGAAATCGCGCAGTGTCAGTGTGATTCCGGTCATAGCCTCGACGGCGGGTGTGGCGGCGCGGGCGATGACGTGCACGTCGGCGGCGTTCGCGATCAACAGCGGCAGCCGGCGCTGCGCGACCGTGCCGGCACCGACGATGACGACCTTCCTGCCTGCGAGCCGCAGGCCGACGAGGTAGGCGTTATCGGTCACCCGGCGAGCTTAGAGCGTGCGGCCGATGCGACGAAGCGGGCGATGGCGTGCGGGTGTGCGGCCGGGTGGGTGTGCAGGTAGCCCGCGTGCACACCGCGGTGCACCACCCCGTCGGTGACGGTCCCCGCCGGCCCGCCGGCGACGTGCCAGGCCGGCTGGTACCGCTCGGCGAATGTGACGGCGGTGCGGTGGAACTCGTGGCCGGTGACCCGCTCCCCCGCGCGGTGCAACGGCGAGTCGGTGGTCGCGATGGCCTGCCGGTAGCCCAGCGTGAGGCGCTCGGTGAACCACGCCGAACCCGACAGCACTCCGCACATCGGCTGGCCGTCGAGGTCGTCGGCGAGGTAGGTCAGCCCCGCACACTCAGCGTGGATAGGTGCCCCGAGCGCTGCCAGCTGCGCGATCTGTTGGCGTACAGGCGTGTTGGCGGATAGGTCGGCGCCGTGCTGTTCGGGGAAGCCGCCGGGGATCACCAGCGCCGACGTGTCCTGGGGGAGGTCGTCGGTCATCGGGTCGAATTCGACGACCTGTGCGCCGGCCGCGCGCAGCAGTTCACTGTGTTCCGGATAGCCGAAGGTGAACGCCTTTCCGGCGGCCAGTGCGACGGTCACACCGGGAGGAGCGGCACCGACGAGGGGATCCCAGGGTGCATCCGCGACGGCGGCGTGCGCGCTGCCGACGACGGCGTCGAGGTCGATGTGGCGCGCGACGAGGTCGGTCATCGCGGCGATCGCGTCGTAGGCTGCGCGTCCGTGTTCGACCGCGGTGACCAGGCCGAGATGACGGGACGGGACGGTCAGCGCCTCGGTCCGCGGGATGGACCCGAAGACAGGCAGTCCGGCGTGTTCGCACCCCTGCCGTAGCACCTCCTCGTGGCGCGGGGTGCCGACCCGGTTGAGGACCACGCCGGCGATGCGGGTGTGCGCGTCGAAGGTCGAGAAGCCGTGCAGCAGTGCGGCGATGCTGTGGCTCTGCCCGCGGGCGTCGACGACGAGGACCACCGGCGCACCGAGCAGGCCGGCCACGTGCGCGGTGGAGCCCGTTGCGGGGCCGAACATCTGGTCGTCGATGCGCCCGTCGAACAGTCCCATGACACCCTCGACGACGGCGATGTCGGTGCCCGCGGAGCCGTGCGCATACAGCGGGCCGATCAGCTGTTCGCCGACGAGGACCGGGTCGAGGTTGCGGCCGGGGCGACCGGTCGCCAGGGCGTGGTAACCGGGGTCGATGAAGTCCGGGCCGACCTTGAACGGCGCGACCGCATGTCCGGCCCGCCGTAGCGCCCCCATGAGACCCGTTGCGAACGTGGTCTTTCCGCTACCAGAGGCGGGCGCGGCGACGACGACGGCGGGAACGCTCACGCGCTCACCACTCGATGCCCTTCTGACCTTTGCGGCCCGCGTCCATCGGGTGTTTGACCTTGGTCATCTCGGTCACCAGATCGGCGGCGTCGATCAACCCCTGCGGCGCATCCCGGCCGGTGACCACGACGTGCTGCCTGCCCGGACGTGAGCGGAGCACCTCGACCACCTCGTCGACGTCGACCCAGCCCCACCTGAGCGGATAGGTGAACTCGTCGAGCACATAGAAGTCGTGGCGCTCCTCGGCGAGCCGGTGGCAGATCTCGGCCCACCCGTCGGCCGCCGCGGCCGCGTGGTCGTCGTCGCTGCCCGACTTGCGCGACCACGACCAGCCCGACCCCATCTTGTGCCATTCGACGGCGCCGCCGGCGCCGTGCTGGTCATGCAGGCGGCCGAGCTCACCGAACACCGACTCCTCGCCGACCTTCCACTTCGCGCTTTTGACGAACTGGAACACCGCGATGTCGAAGCCCTGGTTCCACGCGCGCAGCGCCATGCCGAACGCGGCGGTCGACTTGCCCTTGCCCGGCCCGGTGTGCACGGCCAGCAGCGGTGCGTTTCGCCGGGCGCGGGTGGTCAGCCCGTCGTCGGGGACGGTCGCGGGACGGCCCTGCGGCATGGGTTCCTCCGTTAGGCGGCGGTGCGGTCGGACTGGGTGACCAGCCGGGTGAGATCGTCGGCTCGCAGGTGAGCCAGGCGGACGGCAGGCGCGCGCAGCGCAACCGCGAGTTCTTCGGCCAGCCCCAGCCGCACGAACGACGTCTCGCAGTCGACGACCACGGCGGCGGCGCCTTCGGCCACCAGGCGGGCGGCAGCCTGCCGCATGCGGCCCAACGGGTCCGGTCCCCCGGTGGCGCGGCCGTCGGTCAGCACGACGACAAGACAGCGGCGGGTGCGGTCGCGGGCCTTCTCCCGGACGACGACGTCGCGGGCGGCGAGCAGTCCTTCCGCCAGTGGCGTCTTACCGCCGGTGTCGAACCGCGACAGCCGGCGGCCGGCAATGTAGACCGACGTCGTGGGCGGCAGCAGCAGCGTGGCCTGCCGCTGCCGGAACGTGATCACCGCGACCTTGTCGCGCCGCTGGTAGGCGTCGCGCAGCAGGGACAGTGTGGCGCCGCCGACCGCGGCCATCCGGTCGCGCGCCGCCATCGAGCCAGAGGCGTCGACGACGAAGACCACCAGGTTGCCCTCGTGGCCTGCACGCACGGCGCGGCGCACGTCCTGCACTCCTGGCCGGGGCCGGCCCGGGATGCGCTGGTTCTCCGCGGCGGCCAGCAGCGTGCCGAAGACGTGCAGACCGTGTCCGGTGTCGGCGGCGGCGGTGGACGCCACGACGGTGCCGGTGCGATTGCGGGCCCGGGACCGCCGTCCGGGCGCACCCTCTCCGACGCCGGGCACCACGAGGGTCTTGGTCTTGAAGACCGCAGACGGGTCGCCGCTGCGGCGGGTCTGAGTCGACGACGAACCACCCTGCGGGCGTGACGGTGCCGACGATTCCCTGGAGGCTCCCGCGCCTGGCGGTTCCGGCGGCGGTTCGGGGTCGGGGTTGCCGTCGGGGGAGTCGGCGGATTCACCGGCCTGTTCCATCGCCTCGTCGAGGCGCTTCGGGTCGAGGCCGGGATCGTCGAACGGGTCGCGCCTGCGCCGGTGTGGCAGCGCAAGCTCGGCCGCCACCCGGATGTCCTCCTCGCCGACGGTGAGTTCCCCCCGCCAGGCGGCGTGCGCCACCGCGGTGCGCGCCACTACCAGGTCGGCTCGCATCCCGTCCACGTCGAACGCCGCGCACAGCCCGGCGATCCGTCGTAGCTCGTTGTGCGGCAAGGCCACAGATGGCACCAGCGCACGCGCATCGGCCACCCGCCGGGCCAGTTCGGCGTCGTGCTCGGCGTGGCGGTCGGCGAAGCCGGCCGGGTCGGCCTCGAACGCCATCCGGGCGCGGATCACCTCGACGCGGACGTCGACGTCGCGCGACGCCGCGACGTCCACGGTGAGCCCGAACCGGTCTAGCAACTGCGGACGCAGTTCGCCCTCTTCGGGATTCATCGTGCCGATCAGCACGAATCGCGCCTCGTGAGTGTGCGAGACGCCGTCCCGTTCGACGTGCACGCGGCCCATCGCGGCCGCGTCGAGCAGCACGTCGACCAGGTGGTCGTGCAGCAGGTTGACCTCGTCGACGTACAGCACGCCACCGTGGGCGCGCGCGAGCAGGCCCGGCGAGAAGGCATGTTCGCCGTCGCGTAGCACCTTCTGCAGGTCCAGCGATCCGACGACGCGGTCCTCGGTGGCCCCGATCGGTAGTTCGACGAGCGCACCACCGTCGACGCGGGACAGGATGTGCGCCAGGCCGCGCACGGCGGTCGATTTCGCGGTGCCCTTCTCGCCGCGGATCAGCACGCCGCCGATCTCGGGACGCACGGCGCACAGCAGCAGGGCCAGCAGCAGCCGGTCGTGCCCGACGATGGCGCTGAACGGATAGGTGGGCGTCGTGGGCTCGGTCACGGGTGGGCCGTCCCGGAAGCCGGCCGCAGCATGGGTACGTGCGGGATGCCGTCGTCGACGAATTGATCACCGGCACGGACGAATCCGTGCCGGGCGTACATGGCCTCGAGATAGGTTTGGGCGTCGATGCGGCACGGGTGGTCGCCGACGTCGGCGAGTGCGGCCTGCATCAGCCGAGCGGTGTGGCCGTGGCCGCGGGCGTCCTTGCGGGTGCAGACGCGGCCGATGCGGAATCCCTTCTGGCCGCCGGGATGTTCCTCCATCAACCGCAGTGTGGAGATCACCTCACCGTCGGAACCCTCCAGCCAGAAGTGACGGGTCTCGGCGAGCAGGTCTCGACCGTCGAGTTCCGGGTACGGGCAGGCCTGTTCGACGACGAAGACCTCCACCCGCAGTTTGAGAAGTTCGTACAGCGTCGCCGCGTCGAGGTCCTTGGCCCAGCTGCGGCGCAGCCCCACCGTCATCGTCGCACCACGTCAGGCAGTCACCGCGGTCGAACGCGACCCATCGGACTGATGGTGCTCGGTGTCGGGGCCGCCGATCGGCAGACCCGAGGCCGGGCGGTCGAGTTGAAGGACCTTGGTGCCGTGTGCCCAGACCTCTGCGAACAACTTGGGGTCCTCGGACAGTTTGACGCCGAGCGAGGGCACGATCTCCTTGAGCTTCGGCAGCCAGGCGGTGTAGCGATCGCCGAAGCAGCGCTCCATCACGTCGAGCATCGCGGGCACCGCGGTGGATGCGCCGGGTGAAGCCCCGAGCAGACCCGCGATGCTGCCGTCCTTGGCGGCCAGGACCGTGGTGCCGAACTCCAGGACTCCGCCCCTGCCCTTGCGGCGGATCACCTGCACCCGTTGACCGGCGATGTCGAGTTCCCAGTCGGAGTTGCGGGCGCTGGGGGCGAAGTCACGCAGCGACTCCACCCGGTCGGCCTCGCTGAGCAGTAGCTGACCGATGAGGTATTTGAGCAGTCCCATCTCGGTGAGCCCGACGCCGAGCATCGACGCCAGGTTGTTCGGCTTGACCGAGAACGGCAGGTCGGTCACCTTGCCCTGCTTGAGGAACTTCGGCGACCAGCCCGCGAACGGTCCGAACAAGAGCCAGGACTTCCCGTTGATGACACGGGTGTCGAGGTGCGGCACCGACATCGGCGGCGCACCCAGCGGCGGCATCCCGTAGACCTTGGCCTGGTGCCTCGCCGTCAGCTCGGGGTTGCCGCTGCGCAACCACTGCCCGCCGACCGGGAACCCGCCGAAGCCCTTGGCCTCCTCGATGCCAGCCTTCTGTAGCAGCGGCAAGGCGCCGCCGCCCGCGCCGATGAAGACGAACTTCGCGTTGATCTTGCGTTTGGCGCCTGTGCGGCGGTTGATCGCCTTGACCGCCCAGCTGCCGTCGGACTGCTGGTCCAGGTCGCGGACCTCGTGGCCGAACAGCGTCGTCATCCCGCGCTGGGCGGAGTAGCCGATCAGCTGACGCGACAGCGAGCCGAAATCGATGTCGGTGCCGTCCTGGGTCCAGTTCAGGGCGACCGGTTCGCGAAAGTCCCGCTTCTCGGCCATGAACGGGAGCCGCCGGGCGAACTCATCGCGGCCCTCGATGTACTCCATCGTGGCGAATAGCGGGTTGGTGACCAACGCGTCGTAACGGGCCCGCAGGTACCGCACGTTCTTCGCACCGCTGACGAAGCTGACGTGCGGGATCGGATTGATGAAGTTTCGCACGTCGGGCAGCACACCGTTCTCCACGGCGTAGCTCCAGAACTGCCGCGACACCTGGAACTGCTCGTTCACGTGCACCGCTTTGCTGATGTCGATGCACCCGCCAGGGCCCTCCGGCGTGTAGTTGAGCTCGCACAGCGCGGAGTGCCCGGTGCCGGCGTTGTTCCACGCGTCGCTGCTCTCGGCGGCCGCGCCGTCGAGCCGCTCGATCAGGGTGATGGACCAGTCCGGCTCGAGAAGCTTGAGCAGAACACTGAGTGTGGCGCTCATGATGCCGGCACCGACCAGCACGACGTCGGTCTTGGCTACCTGTGCATCGGACACGGAATCAGACACCTCATCGGTCCTTTTCGTCGCGGCTGTGGGACGGCCTACCCGGCTCAAGGTTATCCCGCTGTGGTGTTCGGGAACCGCGCGGCCACTGTGCCATCGCTCACCGCTGTCGCCTGCAGCGTTATGACGCCGCCTAAGGTGACATCCGTGAGCACCCAGGGGCCGAGCTGGGAAGCCGACGTGCTGCCCGACTATCACCGGCACACGATGACGCTGGGCCGCGATCCGGATGGGGAAGGTGACCTGGTCGCGACGATCGTGCGGCGGGGTGGGTCGCAGCCGCAGGCCCGTCACGCCGTGTTGCTGGTGCACGGTTTCACCGACTACTTCTTCCACACCGAACTCGCCGATCACCTGGCCGACCGGGGATTCGCCTTCTACGCAGTTGACCTCCACAAATGCGGTCGGTCACGGCGCGACGGGCAGACCCCGCACTTCACAACGGACCTGGCGCGCTATGACGGTGAGCTCGAGCAGAGTCTGCGGATCGTCGGGCAGGAGACCCAGGCCGCGGTGCTGGTGGTCGGCCATTCCGCCGGTGGGTTGATCGTGTCCCTGTGGCTCGACCGGCTGCGGCGACGAGGGATGACCGAGCGACTCGGCGTGACCGGCCTGGTGCTCAACAGCCCGTGGTTCGACCTGCAGGGGCCGGCCGTGCTCCGCTCGGCGGCCACCTCGGCCGCCCTGGGGGCGGTGTCGCGGTTCGGGAAGCGCCGCATCGTGCGGACGCCCAACCCGGGCGGCGGCTACGGCGCCACCCTGCACCGGGACTTCGCGGGCGAGTTCGACTACAACCTCGAGTGGAAGCCGGTCGGCGGCTTCCCGGTGACGGCGGGATGGGTGCACGCCATCCGCCGCGGCCACGCCCGGCTGCACCGGGGGCTGGACGTCGGCGTGCCCAACCTGATTCTGCGGTCGGACCACAGTGTGCGGGAAGCACCCGATCCCGATGCGATGCAGCGGGGCGACGCGGTGCTCGACGTCACGCACATCGCCCGCTGGGCGGGCTGCGTCGGCAATCGCAGCACCATCGCACCGATCGTCGACGCCAAACACGACGTGTTCCTTTCGCTCACCGAGCCGCGACTGGCGGCCTACGGTGAACTGGACCGCTGGCTCGACTGGTATCTGGCCGAGGACCGGGCTACCGGGCGAGCGAAGCGACGGGAAATATAGACGGTGCGAGCGAAGCGACGGGGAATATAGATGGCGCACTTCGAGATCGCGATCATCGGATCGGGCTCGGGCAACACGATTCTCGACCAGCGCTACGTCGACAAGCGGGTGGCCGTGTGCGAAGAAGGGGTGTTCGGCGGCACCTGCCTCAATGTCGGGTGCATCCCGACGAAGATGTTCGTGTACTCGGCCGGTATCGCCCAGAGTGTCGGTGATGCAAGGCGGTTCGGTATCGACGCCCACATCGACGGGGTTCGGTGGAGTGACATCGTGTCGCGCGTGTTCGGCCGGATCGACCCCCTGTCCACCGGCGGTGAGCACTACCGGCGTTCCACGCCCAACGTCGAGGTGTTCTCCAGCCACGCCCGGTTCGCCGGCGCTCTGCCCGACGGTCGGTACCGGTTGCGCACCGCCGACGGTGACGAGTTCACCGCCGACCAGGTGGTGATCGCCGCGGGTTCACGCGCGACGGTGCCCCCGGCGATCGCCGACTGCGGGGTGGCCTACCACACCAGCGACACCATCATGCGGCTGGCGGAGTTGCCCGAGCACGTCGTCATCGCCGGCGGCGGTTACGTCGCCGCGGAGTTCGCGCACATCTTCTCCTCACTGGGATCGCGGGTCACGATCGTCATCCGGGGTACGGCCATGCTCGCCGACGCCGACGACACTGTCTGCGAGCGCTTCACCGACATCGCGGGCAAGAAGTGGGAGATCCGCACCCGTCGCAACATCGTCGGCGGCTCGACCGACGAGTCAGGGGTCACGCTGAACCTCGACGATGGGTCAGCGCTGCGTGGGGACGTGCTGCTGGTCGCCACCGGCCGGGTGCCCAACGGCGATCGGCTCGATGCGCACCTGGCTGGAGTGGCGGTCGAGGACGGTCGGGTGACCGTCGACGAGTATCAGCGGACGACCGCACGCAACATCTTCGCGCTCGGCGACGTCAGCTCGCGCTACCAGCTCAAGCATGTCGCCAACCACGAAGCACGAGTGGTGAAGGAAAACCTGCTCGTCGACTGGGACGACACCGATGCGCTGATCCCGGCCAATCACCGCAACGTGCCGTCGGCGGTGTTCACCGAACCGCAGATCGCCTCGGTCGGTCTGACCGAGAATGATGCGCGTGCACAGGGTTTCCGGATCAGGAGCAAGGTCCAGGACTACAGCGACGTGGCCTGTGGGTGGGCGATGGAGGACAACGACGCCTTCGCCAAACTCATCGTCGACGACGACACCGGACTGCTACTCGGTGCCCACATCATGGGTCACCAAGCGTCGTCGATCATTCAGCCGCTGGTGCAGGCCATGGCGTTCGGGCTGCCCGCGCAGGACATGGCACGCGGACAGTACTGGATCCATCCGGCGTTGCCCGAGGTGGTGGAGAACGCTCTGCTGGCGCTTTGTGGTGAGCCGCCGTGGCCACCGGCCCGTCGGCACTGAGCTTCAGCTGGCGCAGCCGCCCGGCTGGTTTGGGCGGGGCGCTTCGCGCGGCACGAGGAGGTTCAGACGTTGGTCATGATCCGCAGTAGCCACGCCCGCAGTTTGGTCGCCGTCGGTGTAGTTGCGAGAATCCGCGTACGCCTTGGGTCACCGTCTCTGCACCTGATCCTCGGCGTCGGTGACGTTAGTGGTGTAGCGCTGCGCGGCGCGGTAGCCGGTGTCTTGAGGTCAAGCCATTTTTCTTCACCACCGCCGCGGCACCACGAAACCCCACGGTAGCTCCAGCCGGTGGGCCGACAGCAGGTCGCCGTCGCAGAGCAGTTCATCGATCGGCCCGTCGGCCACCACCACACCGGCGTCGACGATCACGGCGCGCGCACACAGTTGCGCGGCGTAGGGCAGGTCGTGGGTGACGACAATAGTCGTGGCACAGATGGTCTGCAGCGTCTCGGCGAGTTCGCGCCGCGCGACGGGGTCGAGGTTGGACGACGGTTCGTCGAGCACCAGGACCTCGGGTTCGCACGCCAGAACGGTTGCCAGCGCCGCGCGCCTGCGCTGACCGGCCGACAGATGACGGGGACTGCGGTCGGCCTCGCCGGTGAGCGACATCGCGTCCAGCGCGCGGCGCACCCGCGCGCCCAATTCGTCCCCGCGCACACCGAAGTTCGCGGGTCCGAACGCCACGTCCTGCGCGACGGTCGGCATGAACAGTTGGTCGTCGGGGTCCTGGAACACCAGGCCGACGCGTCTGCGGATGTCGGTGAGCGTCTTGCGGCCAACGGGAGTTCCGCCGATGTGCACGCTGCCTGCGGTCGCCTCGAGCACTCCGTTAAGGTGCAGCATGAGCGTCGTCTTGCCCGCACCGTTCGGCCCGAGCACCGCGATGCGCTCCCCGACGCCGATGGTGAGATCCACGCCGGCGAGTGCGACATGACCGTCGGGATAGACGTGCCGCAGTCGCTCGACGTGCACCGCGGGCACACTCATACGCCGGCCCAGGTGGCCCACGCGGCCGCCGCCACCACGGCGGCCGCCACGGCGGGCAGCAGAGCCACCGCCCACTGCCCCCGACTAGCCGGCGGCGGTGCCCCGACTGCGGCCAGATCAGGTGCACGACCGTCGAAACCCCTGGAGAGCATGGCCAGGTGGACGCGTTCGCCCCGTTCGTAGGACCGCAGGAACAGCGCACCGACGCCGGTGGCTACGGCGCCGGCCTGGTGTAGCGCACGTGGCGAGTCGCCGCGCGAGATGCGGGCGATCCGCATGCGTCCCGCCTCGGCCGCCAGCAGATCGACGTAGCGGATCATCAGCACGAGCACGGAGGTCATGACGGCCGGCACCCGTAATCGGCTCAGGGCGCCGGGCAGTTCGGCCGCCGGGGTGGTCGCAGCTACGGTCAGGGCGGCGGCCACACCGAGCATTCCCTTGGCGACGATGCCCCAGGCGGCGTAGAGGCCGGCGACCGAAAGGGACACTCCGGCGACGTCGGTTCGCTCACCCCCTTCGGCGAACGGCAAAAGCACCGCGAGCACCACGAACGGCGCCTCGATCAGCATGCGGGGCAGCGCCCAGCGCGGCGGGATGCGCGCCGCCCACCACACCGCGGCCACGATCACCGCGAACAGGGCGTACGGCCACACGAGTTCCCGCGGGGCGGCGACGACGGCGAGCAGGCATGCCACCAGGCAGACGATCTTCGTCTCGGCCGGCATCCGATGCACGGCGGAGTCACCGCGCCGGTAGAGCGGATGCCCGCCCGCCCCCACGGTCAACTCCTGCTGCGGCGGCCGCGGGAGATGAACCAGAACAGCGCCGACCCGGCGGCGGCCGTGACCAACACACCGACCACGCCCGCTACACCGTTGGTTCCGGACCGCCCGCCCACCCGGTAGTCGGCCAGTGGTGAATCTGCCATGGCATGTTCGTCGGCGTGCTGGGCGATACAGTCACCGGTCAACGATTCGCCTTCGGCGGTCCCGGAGATCTCACAGCCGCGTAGCGTGGTGGCCTCCAGCCCGTCCGGGCTGGCGCTCACGGCGTACGACAACCCGCCCGCGACGACGACGGTGACAGCGGCGCAGACGATCCAGAAAAGCCTGTTCACACCGGCACCTGCGCTCTCGGTTTGCGCATCAGATACACCAGGTCCGGGCGCACCCGTACGACGGCCACCACGGTGAGAGCGGTGATGGCGCCCTCCCCTACTCCGATCAGCACGTGCATCCCACCCATGTAGGCCAGCACCGCAGCCAGTGACGCTGGAGCCGCTCCCCCGATGGCGAACTCGAGCACGAAACCGGTTGCTGCGCAGACGGTGGCGACCAGTGCGGCGAGGAACGCGACGACGGCGACGGCAGTCACCGACACGTGTGCCCTGCGCCGGACCAACGCGTACAGCAACACGGCACTGCCGTAGCCGGCGGCAACCCCGAACACCGCCATGTTGATGATGTTCGGGCCGAGTGCGGTGACGCCGCCGTCGGCGAACAACAGCGCCTGCACCGTGAGCACCAGCGCGATGCACAGGGCGCCGGCGAAGGGGCCGACGAGAATGGCGGCCAGTGCTCCGCCGAGCAGATGCCCGCTGACGCCGGGCAGGATCGGGAAGTTGACCATCTGTACGGCGAAGATGAACGCTGCGACCAGTCCGGCCAGCGGCACCGCACGCTCGTCGAGTTCGGATCGCGCGCGGGTGACGCAGAAGCCAAGGGCGCCTATGGCCGTCACTCCGAGCAGCAGTGATGTCGGGGCGTTGACGATGCCGTCGCTCAGGTGCATGGCGATGTGGTGGACGTTCACTCCCCGAGCGTAGAACCGCTGGTTATATCTGTCCAGATGAACACATGTTCAGAAGGATTCAAAGCCGCTGCGCATCGTGTGGAGGGCACCGTAGCAGGCCCACCGGTCCGACAGATCGGGGCTGTGACGCTGGTGACGCGGCCGAGCGCCTCGAGGACGGATCGGCAGTCGCTGATCTGGGCCCCCATCAGTCCTCTACCGCTCGGTGGGCCCGATCAGCCGTGCCGGGCGCCGATCCAGTGCAGCAAGTCGTGCACAATCTCGTCGTCGAGGCGGTAGCTGACCGCCCGCCCCACGCGCGTCGAGCTCACCCAACCCTGCTGCCGCAGTACCCGCAGGGCCTGGGAAACCGCGTTCTCCGAGCGGCCGAGCGCGGCGGCGAGGTCGCTGACACGAATTCCGGGTGCACGGTGCAGGCTCAGCAGGATCTCCAGCCGGTGGGGATCGGACAGCAGGTCGAAGCGCTGCGTCCAACCACCGGTGTCGACGTCGGCCAGCGCCGAGGCCGCCCGCTCGACCAGTCTTTGCTCACCGGGTTGCTCCACTGCTGCCAATCTAATCGAGGAAGCCGTGCAGCAGCGCCGCCGAACCCGCGACATGTGCCCGCATCTCCCGTTCCGCCGCAGCGACGTCCCCGGCAAGGATCGCGGTGACGATCTGGCGGTGCTGCTCGTCGGAATGGGAGATGTTGCAGGCCAGCAGCGGGATCTGGTCGAGCATCGCGTTCAGTCGCATGCGATTCTCGGCAACCAACGGCACCAGCGACCGGGATCCCGCGGCGCCTCGGCGGCGCCATCCGGGCGGCGCCGACCTCGAGGACTTCCCGCAACCGCCGGGCGTCTTCGATTTGGTCGCGCGTCACTCTCCGTTCGGGCGGCAGTGACTCACCGGGCGCAGCAGCGTCTCGCTGGCGCGCTGCGGTTCCGGTTCGGTGCTCATCTCCTACAGCGGCGTCACGTAGTGGCCGGTGATGCCACCATCGACGAGGAACGTCGAGCCGGTGATGAACGATGCGTCGTCGCTGGCGAGAAACGCCACCGCGGCGGCAAGCTCCGCCGGTTCGGCGAACCGCCCCATCGGCACGTGCACCAGCCGCCGCGCCGCGCGCTCGGGATTCTTGGCGAACAACTCCTGCAGCAGCGGGGTGTTCACCGGCCCGGGGCATAGCGCGTTGACCCGGATCCCCTGCCGCGCGAATTGGATTCCCAGTTCGCGCGACATCGCCAGCACACCACCCTTGGACGCGGTGTAGGAGATCTGCGAAGTGGCCGAGCCGTTCACCGCGACGAACGACGCGGTGTTGACGATCGAGCCCTTCTGCGCCGGCACCATGTGACGCAACGCGGCCTTGCAGCAGAAGAACACCGACTTCAGGTTGGTGTCCTGCACGCGGTCCCACGCGTCGGTACCGGTGTTCTCGATCAGGTCGTCCTCGGGCGGGCTGATGCCCGCGTTGTTGAAGGCGATGTCCACCGAACCGTGGGTCTCGGCGGCGGTGTCGAAGAGGGCGTCGACGGCGACCCGGTCGGAGACGTCGACCTGGACGAAGGTTCCGTTGAGGTCGTCGGCGACGGTCTTGCCCGTTGCGGGATCGATGTCACCGATCACGATGATGGCGCCTTCGGCGCGCATACGTTCGGCGGTGGCCAGCCCGATACCGCTGGCGCCACCGGTGATGACGGCGACCTTGCCGGCCAGGCGCTGGGTCAGATCCACTTAGCTCTCCTCCGATACTGCGAAGAACACGTTCTTCGTCTCGGTGAACGACAGCGGGGCGTCGGGTCCGAGTTCGCGGCCGAGCCCGGACTGTTTGAAGCCGCCGAAGGGGGTGCTGTACCGGACCGAGGAATGCGAATTCACCGACAAATTGCCCGATTCCAGAGCACGGGAGACCCGTACCGCCCGTGACAGGTTCTCGGTCCAGATTGAGCCCGACAGCCCGTATGGGGTGTCGTTGCCGAGCGCGATGGCGTCGGCCTCGTCGTCGAACGGCAGGACCGTCACCACGGGTCCGAAGATCTCCTCGGTGACCGTGCGGTCGGTGCGCTGCGGGGTGAGCACCGTCGGCGCGAACCAGTAGCCGCGTCCCTCGGGTGCGGCGCCGCGGAAGGCGACCGGTGCGTCGTCGGACACGTAGGACGCCACCGATTGCCAGTGTTTCTTGCTGACCAGCGGGCCCATCTCGGTGTCACGCGATGCCGGGTCACCGACCTTGACCCCCTTGACTGCGGGCTCGAGCAGCTCCATGAACCGGTCGTACACATTGCGCTGCACCAGGATCCGGCTACGTGCGCAGCAATCCTGTCCGGCGTTGTCGAAGACCCCGTAGGGAGCGGTGGCGGCGGCCTTCTCCAGATCGCAGTCGTCGAAGACGATGTTGGCGCTCTTGCCGCCCAACTCCAGGGTGACCCGCTTGACCTGTGCGGCCGCCCCGGCCATCACCCGGGTGCCCACCTCGGTGGAACCGGTGAACACGATCTTGGGCACGTCGGGATGGGTGACGAACCGCTCGCCCACCACCGACCCCCGGCCAGGCAGCACCTGCAAGAGGTCGGCGGGCAGGCCCGCTTCGATGGCCAGTTCACCGAGTCGGAGCGACGTCAGCGGCGTCCACTCGGCGGGTTTGAGCACCACGGCGTTGCCCGCGGCGAGCGCCGGTGCGAATCCCCACGCCGCGATCGTCATCGGGAAGTTCCAGGGCGTGATCACGCCGACCACCCCGAGCGGCTCGTTGAACGTGACGTCGAGACCGCCGGTCACCGGAATCTGTCTCCCAGACAAGCGTTCCGGGCTCGCCGAATAGAACTGCAGGACGTCGCGGACGTGCCCGGCCTCCCATTCGGCACTGCCGATGGGGTGTCCGGAGTTGGCCACCTCCAGCCGGGCCAACTCGTCGACGTGCGCGTCGACCACCGCGGCGAACGAACGCAGTGCGCCCGCGCGGTCGGCCGGCGCGAGTCGCGCCCACCTCTGCTGGGCTGACTTCGCCCGCGCCACCGCATCGTCGACGCGATCGACGTCGAGCAGTTCGACGCTCCCAAGCACCTCCTCGGTCGCCGGGTTGATCACCTCACTGGAGGTCACGTACTCGCCCTTTCCGTCCCATACTGGCCGGCGGCCGCCACCATTGCGGCGAACAACCGCAGATCGTCGAGCCGTTCTTCGGGATGCCACTGCACCGCCACCACCCACTGGTCGGGATGGCAGGCCCGGTCCAATTCGACCGCCTCGATCACCCCGTCGTCGTCACGGGCGCTCACAATCAGACCGTCGCCGACCCGGTCGATCGCCTGGTGGTGGTAACACTGCGCATCCGAGGTCTTCCCGATCAAATCCGCCAGTCGCGTCCCGGGTTCAATCCGCACCGCCGAGGTGCCGAACACCGCGTCGCCCTTCTGGTGATGGGTGTGGCCGAGCACGTCGGGCAGGTGCTGGATCAGGGTGCCGCCCAGCGCCACGTTGAGCACCTGTGCGCCGCGGCAGATCCCGAGCACCGGAACACCGCGCCGCAGGGCCTCGTCGAGCAGCGTGAGCTCCCATGCGTCACGGACGTGGTCTGGCTCGTCGGTGGTGGGGTGGGGCTGCTGGCCGTAACGGCCCGGGTCGACGTCCTTGCCGCCGGTGAGGATCAACCCGTCGAGGCCGTCGAGCACCCGGGCCGCCGCGCCGCAGTCGACCGGCTGGGGAGGCAGCAGCACCGCGACGCCTCCGGCCAGGTTCACGCCCCGGAAGTAGATCGCGGGCAGGAAGCTCGCGTGCACATCCCAGACACCGGTCTGCGCCTGCTGCAGGTAGGTGGTCATCCCGAGCACGGGGATGCGCAAGTCAGAGCCGCTCAAAACCGCGTACCCTTTCCCAATCGGTCACCGCGGCGTTGAAGGCGTTCAGCTCCACGCGCGCGTAGTTCAGGTAGTGGTCGACGACGTCGTCCCCGAACGCCGCACGGGCGGTGTCGGAACGGTCGAACAGCTCGGCGGCCTCGGACAGCGTCGTGGGCAGACGTTCGGCGCCACTGGTATAGGCGTTCCCCGCCACCGGTTCCGGCAGTTCGAGCTCGTTCTCGATGCCGTACAGCCCCCCGGCGATGAGCGCGGACACCGCCAGGTACTGGTTGACGTCACCCCCGGGTGCGCGGTTCTCCATCCGCATACCTGCGCCGTGGCCTACGACCCGCAGCGCGCAGGTGCGGTTGTCGAAACCCCAGGCGATCGCGGTGGGTGCGAAGCTCCCTTCGGCGAACCGCTTGTAGGAGTTGATGTTCGGCGCATAGCACAGCGAGAATTCGCGCATCGTGGCGAGCTGGCCGGCGATGAAGCTTCGGAACAGCGGCGTCATCCCGTCCTCGGCGCCGTCGTCGGCGAACACCGCACTGCCGTCGCTGCCGCGCAGCGAGATGTGGATGTGGCAGCTGTTGCCTTCGCGCTCATCGAATTTCGCCATGAAGGTCAGGCTCTTGCCGTGCTGGTCGGCGATCTCCTTGGAACCGTTCTTGTAGATCGTGTGGTTGTCGCACGTCACCCGCGCGTGGTCGTACCGGAACCCGATTTCCTGCTGGCCGAGGTTGCACTCCCCCTTGACGCCTTCGCAGTACATCCCGGCGCCCTCCATACCGAGGCGGATGTCGCGCAGCAGCGGCTCCATCCGGGTAGACGCCAGCATCGCGTAGTCGATGTTGTAGTCGGTGGCCGGCTTCAGACCTCGGTACCCCGCCGCCCACGCCGCGCGGAACGAGTCGTCGAACACCATGAACTCCAGTTCGGTGGCCGCGTACGGCACCAGATCCCTCTTCGCGAGCCGTTCGATCTGGCGGTTGAGGATGCTCCGCGGCGCCTGGCGAACCGGACGAACGTCGGGCCCCTGCGTATCCCAAGACAGATCGGCCGTCACCAGCGCGGTGCCCGGCAACCACGGGATCAGCCGCAGCGTGTCGAGATCCGGCGTCATCACCATGTCGCCGTAGCCGGTCTCCCAGCTGGACATCGCGTATCCGCCGACGGTGTTGTTGTCGACGTCGACCGCCAGCAGGTAATTGCAGCATTCCGCGCCGTGTGCGGCGACGTCGTCGACGAACAGCCGTGCCGAGATCCGTTTGCCGGTCAGCCGGCCCTGCATATCGGTGAAGGCGACGACGACCGTGTCGATCTCGCGCTGGGCCACCATGCGTTCAAGGTCAGCCTGCGCCAACATGCCAGTCCCGGTCCCCATGTGCGCACCTTTCTCATGGGCTCCGTTACTGCCGCGAAGCCAACCTCGAGCCAGCGATGTGCCGAAGTTCCCTCCACGAGCTGGACAAGGTCGCCACTGTCAAAGGTAGGCCATCAGACCTTTGGCATCCTATGCTCCAATGTGCGGCGCGCGCTGCCCGGACTCTGACAAACCCCGGCGCCACCCGGGCTGGGGAAGCCCGACGTCGATCAGCACACCGTCCGGCCGGCGTCCACGATCGACATCTGTCGATTGTTCCGCGACCGGACGGAGAGCATGTCGAGTGCCTGCTTCTCGTTCGACGCGACAGGCATCAGCTCGTCGGGCCGAACCGTCTGAAGGTAGGGCTGCACGGCGGGGCCGGCGAGCATCACCCAGTTCGCGCCCGTCTCGCGAGCCTGGTAACTCCACGCCCGCAGCGCTCGGAAGCCGGCAACCGACAGGAACGCCACACCGGACAGGTCGAGTATCCCCGGACCGCGCCGGGTGACCACCGGTTGCACGACTGCGGCGAGCTCCTCGGCTTCGGCGGCGTCGACCTCGCCGGTCAAGGTCAGCACCTCGACAGGGCCGTCGGACAGCGCGAGACACGCACCACCGTATTGGACCGATTCGCTCTTGGACGCACTCCTCGAAGCGGGAGTGAGATCTGCCACCGCGTGCGCATACCCGATGGCGACGAGGGTATGCGCACGCCGTGAGGTTGATGGTCACGGCACGGACGCGCTTTCGCCTCCGCCGAACGTTGCAAGCCCGGTCGCGGTAAGGTCTACCCGATGTGTGGAGCCACCGGCGAGGTGCGCCTCGACGGCCGAACCCCTGACCTGGCCGCCGTCTCGGCGATGGCCGAGACGTTGTCACCGCGTGGCCCGGACGGCGCAGGGGCATGGTCGCAGGGCCGGGTTGCGCTGGGACACCGTCGCCTCAAGATCATCGACCTGTCCGAGGCTGGCGCCCAGCCCATGGTCGACGCCGAACTCGGCCTGGCCATCGCTTGGAACGGCTGCATCTACAACTACCAGCAGCTGCGCGACGAACTGAGCGGCCACGGGTACCGGTTCTTCTCGACCAGCGACACCGAGGTACTGCTCAAGGCCTACGACCACTGGGGCGACCGATTCGTCGAGCGCCTCTACGGGATGTTCGCGTTCGCGATCGTCGAGCGCGACAGCGGTCGGGTGTTGCTGGGCCGCGACCGGCTGGGCATCAAACCCCTGTACATCTCCGAGGACACCCACCGCATCCGCTTCGCCTCGTCGTTGCCGGCCTTGGTCGCCGGCGGTGGTGTGGACACCCGCATCGACCCGGTGGCGCTGCACCACTACCTGTCCTTCCATTCCGTCGTCCCGGCGCCACTGACGATCCTGCGCGGCGTGAAGAAGGTCCCACCGGCGTCGCTGATCGCGATCGAACCCGACGGCAGGCGGACCACCACGACGTACTGGACCCCCGACTTCACCCGGCACGCCGACCGCGCCGACTGGTCCGAACAGGATTGGGAGGACGCGGTGTTGGCCGCCCTGCGGCGCGCCGTCGAGCGGCGGCTGGTGTCCGATGTTCCGGTGGGTTGCCTGCTGTCGGGCGGGGTCGACTCCAGCCTGATCGTCGGCCTGCTCGCCGAGGCGGGTCAGGCCGGCCTCCAGACGTTCTCGATCGGCTTCGAATCGGTCAACGGCGTGGCCGGGGACGAGTTCAAGTACTCCGACATCGTCGCGCGGCGGTTCGGCACCGACCACCACCAGATCCGGATCGACACCGCACGCATGCTGCCCGCGCTCGACGGCGCGATCGGCGCGATGAGCGAGCCGATGGTCAGCCATGACTGTGTGGCCTTCTACCTGCTCAGCCAGGAGGTGGCCAAGTACGTCAAGGTGGTGCAGTCGGGCCAGGGTGCCGACGAGGTGTTCGCCGGCTACCACTGGTATCCGCCGATGGCCGAACCCGGCGCCGCGTCGGTGGAGGGTTCGGTGGCCAGTTACCGGGCGGCGTTCTTCGACCGCGACCCGGACGCGCTCGGTAAACTCGTCACTGCCCCGTACTTCGCCGACGGTGATCCCAGCGGCCGGTTCGTCACCGAGCACTTCGCGCGGGAGGGGGCCGCGACCGGGATCGACCGGGCGCTGCGCCTCGACACCATGGTGATGCTGGTCGACGACCCGGTGAAACGCGTCGACAACATGACGATGGCCTGGGGTCTGGAGGGCCGCGTGCCGTTCCTGGACCACGAACTGGTCGAACTGGCTGCCACCTGCCCTCCCGACCACAAGACCGCCCAGGGTGGTAAAGGGGTGCTCAAGGAGGCGGCGCGCCGGGTGATCCCCGCCGACGTCATCGACCGCCCGAAGGGGTACTTCCCAGTCCCGGCGCTTACCCACCTCGAGGGGCCGTACCTCGACCTCGTCAGGGATGCGCTGTCAGCCCCGGCCGCCAAGGAACGCAATCTGTTCCGGCCCGAGGCGGTCGATCGGCTGATGGCCGATCCGAACGGCCGGCTCACCCCGCTGCGCGGCAACGAGTTGTGGCAGATCGCGCTGCTGGAGCTGTGGCTGCAGCGGCACGGGATCACGGGGCCGGCCGCATGACCGACCTCGGGTCGCATCTGGACCCCGACAGCGACCACACCGAGGCCATCACCCTCGGGCTGCACGACGCGTCGCCACCGCACCTGGTGGACGCGATGGCCGACGACATCGTCCTCGAACTGGGCTGGGGCCGTCTGATTTTCGGTCAGACCTTCGCTGATCCAGAGAAGCTGGCGAAGGTGCTGCAGCACGAGGGCCCCGGCCGGCGCGACATCTGCATCTACGCCCGGGAATCGCACGTACTGGTGTCGCGCTCGCCATCGGAACTGTTCATCGATCCCAGCCACACCTACCGGTTGCGCTTCAACGAGGGCGGCGAAACACCCGACCCCACGCCGACCGGGTTCACGGTCCGGTCGTTGAAGGACCCGTCCGACGCCGACGCGATGAACCGGGTGTACGTGCAGTGCGGCATGGTTCCCGCCCCGACCGACGTCATCTGGGAAAACCACAACGGAACCGAGGCGGTCGACTACCTGGTCGCGGTGCGTGACGACGACGGCAGTGTGGTCGGCACGGTGACCGGCGTCGACCACAAGCTGCTGTTCAACGATCCCGAAGACGGGTCGAGCCTGTGGACGCTGGCTGTCGACCCGACCTCGAGCCTGCCCGGCGTGGGCGCCGCGCTCACCCGCGCGCTGGCCCGGTTGTTCCGTGCGCGCGGACGGTCGTACATGGATCTGTCGGTGGCCCACAACAACACTGCGGCGATCGCTCTCTACGAGAAACTTGGATTCCAGCGCGTGCCCGTCCTGGCGGTCAAGCGCAAGAACGCGATCAACGAACCGCTCTTCACGCACTCCCCCGAGACCGTCGACGATCTCAACCCGTACGCGCGTATCATCGCCGACGAGGCGATCCGCCGCGGTATCTGGGTCGAGGTGCTCGACGCAGGCGCCGGCGAGATGCGGCTGAGCCACGGTGGGCGCACCGTCATCACCCGCGAATCCTTGTCGGAGTTCACTTCAGCGGTGGCGATGGCGCGTTGCGACGACAAACGACAGACCCGGCGAATCGTCTCGGAGGCCGGGATCACGGTGCCCAGGGGGCGGCTGGCGACGTTCGGCGAGCAGGATCACGAATTCCTCGCCGAGGTGGGCGATGTCGTGGTCAAACCGACGCGCGGCGAACAGGGCAAGGGCATCACCGTCGGCATCGAGAGCCCCGATGAACTCGACGCGGCCCTGGCCCGTGCCCGCGAGCAGCACCCCGAGGTGCTGATCGAACAGCGTGCGCACGGCGACGACCTGCGCCTGGTGGTCATCGACGGCAAAGTGGTCGCGGCCGCGTTGCGGATGCCGGCGGAGATCGTGGGCACCGGCAAGCACACGATCCGCGAACTCATCGAGACCCAGAGTCGGCGGCGGGCGGCCGCGACGGGCGGGGAGTCGCATATTCCCATGGACAGGGTCACCGAGGGCACCGTCAGAGAGGCGGGCTGGTCGCTGGACGACGTACTGCCGGAAGGGGAACGGCTGCGGGTACGCCGCACGGCCAACCTCCATCAGGGCGGCACCATCCAAGACGTCACCGCAGAGGTGAACCCGGAGCTGTGCCGGGTTGCGGTGGCCGCCGCGGAGGCGATCGGCATCCCGGTCACCGGGATCGACCTGCTGGTGCCCGACGTCACCGGTCTGGACTACGTGTTCATCGAAGCCAACGAACGCCCGGGGTTGGCGAATCACGAACCGCAGCCCACCGCAGCGGCGTTCGTCGACTTCCTGTTCCCCATGCAACCCGGTCTGCCGCAGGCGTGGACCCCGGATAAAACGCCCTCGTAGTCACCAGGTGCTGGTGCGCAGCACGATCTCCGAGGCGAGCTGCGCCGTCGAATCGACGGCGTTGCGTCGGCCCAGCAGGTCGACGAGGCGATAGTCCCCGTAGACGAAACGCTGGCTTGCCTTGGCCACCGCATGTGACGCCGGCGTGCTGACCAGTGCGGTGGTGTTCATCTCCACGGGCGGGCAGTGTTGATCGCGCACGACGCCGGCCGGATCGGGGACACGCGGATGACCCCGGTCGATCACCACCAGCCCGATGAACCGGTCGAGGCGGGTGGCGGCCAGTTCCCAGGCCAGTTCGCCGCCGCGCCGGTCACCGACCAGCAGCGCCCACCGGACGTCGATCGCGTCGAGGATCCCGACCACGGACTCACCCGTGAGCCGCGGATCGGCTCCGATCACCACGGTGCGCAGCGACGCGGTGTGCAGGCGCTGGCAGACCCCGTCGTAGGCCGCCGGCGAGTGCTGGGCCGCGCCGAGCAGCACCACGGCCGAACCCTTCTCCGGGCCTGCCACGTCCACCGGCACGGGGAAACCGTCGGCGGTGACCATGGAGGAGAGCACTCGGCCACGCTACCGGGTACGCTGACCCGACGGGTGCCAATGTCGGTGTTGCTCCGGGTCTCAGCCGCCGGCGATGCGCTCGGCCTGGCGGGCGGCGACGTCCAGGAACGTCTGCGGCAGCGAGCCCTCGGCAGGGATCTCAGGATTCATTGTCGGAAAGGCCATTCCGAACACGGCCATCGAGCCGGTGTTCTCGAATCCGAAGTACACACTGCTGTCGACACCGGCAAGTGTCATCGTCTGCCGGTACACCAACGCGTCTGGCCGCGCGCTGTCGATGCGGGTGGTGGTCATCGGGATACCCGCGTCGGTCGGGTCGAAGAAGGTCTCGAACTCCGCGCATCGTTCGGCGGTCTCGGCGAGGCGGTCGATGTCGAGCCGCCACGTGAGCACGGTCATCACCACGCGGGCGCCGTCATAGGCGGCCACGTATTTCGCGGCGCTGCCCGGGCCGCGCTGCGCACCGCGCTCGATCACCCGGGTCAGCGCGTCGGAGCACCCCTCGGGGCGTGACAGCATGGACGGCGGTCCCTCGGCCGCACCACCGTCACCGGGCTCGTCGACGATCCGGTCGTACTGCACACCGGGCGGGAAATCCGCTTGAGTCAGCACCACCTTCTCCAGCCGGGCACCGGGCCATGTCGGGCTGCCCGTCACCGTGGTGGTGCAGCCGGTCAGCACTCCGAGCAGCAGAAGTGCACACCGCACCGCACGCCACCCGGTCATGTGCTCAGGCTAGCCGGGTGAAGACGGTCGGGCGCGGCGGCGGTCCGGCGTCGACGAGGTGCAGGAGGGCGTCGACGTCGAGGTGGTTCTGCAAAAGCTCGGCCATGACGTCGAGTTGTGCGTCGCGACGCGCGGAGACGTCGGCGTCGTCGGCCACGACGAATCCGGACCTGCCCGCCGCCGCAGCGGCGTCAGTGAGCCAGGTTCGCCGGAACTCGTCGTTGTCGAACAGGCCGTGCCAGTGGGTGCCGAACACCGCATCGCGCCGCACGCCGATTCCGGCCCAGTCCTCGGCTCCGCAGCGGACGACCTGTCCGTGGTGGATCTCGTAGCCCTGCAGCGGGCTCGTCCAGTGTCGCAACGTCTTCTCGGCGGCGAATGCGATGTCGGCGTCGATGAGCCCGAGGCCTTCCACCCGTCCCACCCGTGATTCGACAGGGTCGTCGATGTCGCGGCACAGCATCTGGAACCCGCCGCAAATTCCCAGCAGCGGCCGGCCCGCCCTGGCGTGGGCGGAGATCGGCTCCGCCAATCCGCTGGCGCGCAGCCACTGGAGGTCGGCGACGGTGGCCTTGGTGCCCGGTAGCACGACCACGTCCGCGCCGGCCACGTCGGCGGGGTCGCTCACCCACCGCACCGCCACACCCGGTTCGCACGCCAACGCCTCGATGTCGGTTGAGTTGGAGATCCGCGGCAGCCGCACCGCCGCCACCTGGAGGCCTTGGCTACCGCGCGGGGGCGTCGGGCGCCCCATGGTGCGGCCCGCGATGACCGACACCGAGTCCTCGGTGTCCATCCAAAGCTCGTCGTTGTACGGCACCACCCCATAAGTGGGGCGGCCCGTCAGGTCGCGGAGTTGATCGAGGCCGGGGTCGAGCAGCGTGGAGTCGCCGCGGAACTTGTTGACCACAAACCCCGCGACCAGTGCCTGGTCGTCGGGATGCAGCACCGCGACGGTGCCGAAGAGGTGGGCCAGCACCCCGCCGCGGTCGATGTCGCCCACCACGATCACCGGCAGGTGCGCGCGACGTGCCAGTCCCATGTTGGCCAGGTCGGTGCCACGTAGGTTGATCTCCGCGGGGGAACCCGCGCCCTCGCAGAGCACGACGTCGAAATCGGTTCTCAACGAGGCGAGTTCGTGGGCGATCACCTCGGCGAGCCGGTTGCGGTGGGTGAGGTAGTCCTTCGCGCTGACGGTACCGGCCACCCGGCCGCGTACGACGAGCTGCGAGGTGCGGTCACTGCCCGGCTTGAGCAGCACCGGGTTGAATCGGACGCTGGGGTCCAGCCCCGCGGCGCGGGCCTGCATCGCCTGGGCGCGACCGATCTCGCCGCCGTCGACGGTGACGACCGAGTTGTTGGACATGTTCTGCGCCTTGAACGGCGCGACGCCGACACCTTTGCGGGCCAGCAGCCGGCACAACCCGGCCACCACCATCGACTTGCCGGCGTCGGAGGTGGTGCCGGCGACGAGGAGCGCCCCGCCGGTCACGCGGACGGCCTCACAGTTGTGTGAGGATCTCGGCGCCCGTGTCGGTGACCACCAGCGTGTGCTCGAACTGGGCCGTCCACTTGCGGTCCTTGGTGGCGACGGTCCAACCGTCGTCCCAGATCTCGTAGTCGAGGCCGCCGAGGTTGATCATCGGTTCGACGGTGAACGTCATCCCGGGTTCCATGACGGTCTCGACGGTCGGCTTGTCGTAGTGCAGCACCACCAGACCATTGTGGAACGTCGTGCCGATACCGTGCCCGGTGAAGTCACGAACGACGTTGTAGCCGAACCGGTTCGCGTAGGCCTCGATGACCCGCCCGATCACCGACAGCGCACGGCCGGGTTTGACGGCATTGATCGCCCGCATGGTGGCCTCGTGGGTGCGCTCGACGAGCAGGCGGTGCTCCTCGGAGACATTTCCGGCGAGGAACGTGGCGTTCGTGTCACCGTGCACGCCGTCGATGTAGGCGGTGACGTCGATGTTGACGATGTCACCGTCCTCGATCACGGTCGAGTCGGGGATACCGTGGCAGATCACCTCGTTGAGCGACGTGCAGCAGGACTTGGGGAAGCCCCTGTAGCCCAGCGTCGACGGATACGCGCCGTGGTCGACCATGTACTCGTGGGCGATGCGGTCCAGTTGGTCGGTGGTCACGCCCGGAGCGACGGCCTTGCCCGCCTCGGCCAGCGCGCCGGCCGCGATACGTCCGGCGACGCGCATCTTCTCGATCACCTCGGGTGTCTGCACCCACGGTTCGTTGCCCTCGACGGCGGTCGACCGCCACACGTACTCCGGGCGCGCGATCGATTTGGGCACCGGCAGTGTGGGAGACAGCTCGCCGGGACGAAGGGCGGTGCGCACAGACATGCACCTAGGATAGCTAGCAGAATGTCAAACGCATGATCGTGACAACCGCCGACGCCATGGAGTGATTGCCGCGCGGCACACTGCACCCTGAGTTTCGCGGCACCCTGAGTTTCGCGGTACTCGACCGCCGGTAATCAGCCGAGAAATCGCGGACGCCGCAGCCAGCCGGTCTGCGGGCCGCGGACGTCGACCGAACCCCACATGACCTTGCCGGTGAGCACCACGTGCGGGCGGCCCTCCGCGGGCACATCCCGGCGGTGGTCGGTGGCACTGCCGACGATCACCTCGACGTCGTCGATCGAGGCGCTGGCCCCGTGGGGCAACCGAAGATCGAGCCCGCCGAACTTCAGGTCGAGTTCGATGACGACCATGGGGCCGGCGAACCGTGCACGGGTCAGGTCGAGATCGATCGACCCCATCCGGCGGTGCAGCGCCAGCCGGGTCGGCACGATCCACTCCCCGTGGCGCCTGAGCGATCCGAACACCCCGCGCAGTTCGACCCGGTCGGTCGCGGAGGTGACGATGGCCCCGGGCCCGGGCAGGTCGGTGACCAACGCGTCGAGATCCGAACGCAGTCGCGCCTGAGAGACGAGCGCCGAGCGCTCCTCGAACTCCTCGATGTCGATGAGGCCGAGGGCCACGGCGTTGTGCAGCCGCCGGAGTGTGCCGTTGCGGTCGGCGTCGGAGATGCGCATCGGCGCGCGGTCGGGACGCGCGTCACCGTTGTCGGCCGGGGTGGTCATAGCCCCTTCAGGCTACTCAGGCCAGGTAGTCCGCGGGCAGTCCGTCGAGCATGCCGCGCACCATCCGCACCGCGTACTCCGAGCTGCCTCCCCCCACGATCAGCGCGGCGAACGCGAGGTCCCCGCGGTACCCGGCGAACCAGGAGTGCGAGCCGCCGGCGAACTCCGCCTCACCGGTCTTCCCGCGCACGTCCCCGGCGCCGGCGAGGTCTTTGGCGGTGCCGTTGGTCACCACCAGGCGCATCATGGGCCGCAGGGCTTCGACCACCTCGGGCCGGACGGGGCCGTGCTGGCCGGTGACGACCGTGCCGCGGCCCTCGATCAGCCGGGGCACCGGGGTCTGGCCGGCCGCGACCGTCGCGGACACGAGCGCCATCCCGAACGGGCTGACCACCACCTTGCCCTGACCGAATCCGTCCTCGGTGCGCTCCGCGAGGTTGACCGTGGGCGGGACCGATCCGGACACCGTGGGGATGCCCTCGACCACGTAATCGGGGCCGATGCCGTACTGGGCGGCCGCTGTGGTGAGGCCGCGTGGCGGCATACGGCTGGCCAGTTCGGCGAACGTCGTGTTGCACGAACTGGCGAACGCCCGCGACAACGGCACGGTGCCGAGGTCGAACCCGCCGTAGTTCGGCACCGTGCGGTGACCGATGTCCATGTGCCCCGGGCAGCCGAGCAGCGTGTTGGGGGTGGCCATATCGCGTTCGATGGCAGCGCCGGCGGTGACGATCTTGAAGGTTGACCCGGGGGGATACAGGCCCATGGTGGCCAGCGGGCCCTCGGCGTCGGCGGCGGCGTTCTGCGCGACGGCGAGGATTTCGCCGGTCGAGGCCTTGATCGCGACGATCATCGCCTGCTTGCCGGTGAAGTTCACCGCGTTCTGCGCGGCGGTCTGCACGGCGCGGTCGAGGCTGATCGTCACCGAAGGGGCGGGGTCTGCGGGCACCTCGTTGAGGACGTCGACGTCGACGCCGTTCTTGTTGACGGTGACCACCCGCCACCCCGAGCGGCCGTCGAGATCGTCGGCGACCTCTTTCTTGACCTCGTTGACGATGGCGGGTGCGAACCCGTCGTCGGTGGGCAGCATGTCGAGCTGCGGCGTGATGACCACGCCAGGTCGCGGCCCGAGCACGCCGGCCACCCTGTCGTGGTCGGGCTGATTCAGCATGATCAGGCTCATCGGCTCGGCCATCGAGGACGCCTGTTCGGCGAGACGCTGCGCATCGATGGTCGGATTGAAGGGACGCAGGACGTCGGCGACCACCCGGGACGTCGCCATCAGCTCGGCGCCCGCCGCCTTGGCGTCGAGAGCGAGGTGGTACCGGTACCCGGGCACCAGAACGTTGGTACCGCCCCGCTCGTTCACCGACGCCCGCGGCGGCGGGTCTGCCCGCAGCGCGAACGACTGGTTCTCACCGAGTCGCGGGTGCAGACCCGTTGTGGCCCAACGCACTTCCCAGCCGCCTTCGTCGCGCACCATGTTCAGCTGACCGTCGTAGGTCCAGGTGCGTTCCTTGGGCAGATGCCAGGTGTAACGGTAGGCGATGCTGCCGGTGTCCTCGGCGTACCGCGACCCGATGATCTGCGCGTCGAGGTGCGTGGCCTGTAGGCCCGCCCATGCCTCGTTCAGCGCGGCGCGGGCTTCGGCGGGCCGGTCGGCGAGTTCGGCGGCCGCCGCGGTGTCGCCGGTGGACAGTGCGGCGAAGAACTCCTCGGCCGCGGGTTCGGGGCCGTCGGGTTTGGGGGTGCAGCCACTGAGGACGAGGCTGCCGGAAACCGTGGCCACCGTGAGCAGACAGGCCACCCTTGTTGCTGCTGAGGTGTTAGTTGCCATCGTGACAGATGGTAGGGAAGTGGTCGACGCTTTCCGGGGAGGCGCACCGTGACGCCGCCGTGATGACTTCGTGGCCCTCAGACCCGGGCACGCAACACGATCTCGAATCCGCGCCGGAGCTGTTCCTCCGAGCCGACGATCACGTCGAGTAACGGCGCGGTCAGCGTAGCCGCCGCCGTCAGTCGAGAAGCACGGTGGCGAACGTGCCCACCTGACGGAAGCCGATCCGGGCGTAGGTCGCCCGGGCCACCGTGTTGTAGCTGTTGACGTAGAGGCTGGCGATCCGTCCGCCGCGTACAACGGCGGCCGCGAGCGCCGCGGTGCCTGTCGTGCCCAGGCCGTGGCCACGCCGGTCGGGATGGACCCAGACCCCTTGGATCTGGCCGACCGCCGGCGACTGCGAGCCGACCTCCGCCTTGAACACCACCTCACCGCGTTCGAACCGCGCCCACGCGCGGCCGGCTGCGATCAGCCCGGCGACCCGGCGCCGGTAACCGCGGCCGCCGTCGCCCGCCCGCGGGTCGATTCCGACCTCGCCGATGAACATGTCGATGGCCGCCACCAGGTAGGCGTCGAGTTCCTCGATCCGCACCGGGCGCACCGCTGGGTCGACAGGGCTTTGCGGAGCGGCATCGAGAGCCATCAGCGGTTGGTGGTCGCGGACGTCCCGCGCAGGCCCCCATACCCGTTCCAAGCGCCGCCACATCGGCATCACGAGTGCGGCCCGCCCCACCAGCGAGGAGCAGCGCCTCGCGCTGCTGGTGGCCTTGTCAGCGAAGGCCTGCATGTCGGCGGGCTCACCGCGCAGGGGGATGAGGTTCGCGCCCGCGTAGCACAGCGAATCGGTGGGGCGCCGCAGCGCCCACAGTTCGCCGCCGATCGCGCTGGGTTCGATGCCGTGATCGGCGACCCGGGATGCGACCATGCACGCACCGACCGGGTCGTCGTCGAGCACGCGCTGAACCGCGGCGACGTCGCGCACCACCGAGACCCGACGGTCGTCGGCGAGGCGGAAGAGCGGCGGAGCCGACATCGCGATACTGCTTTCTGCTGGACCGAGGCGGTGACAGCACACACCGCGTCGACATTCAGCTTACGGTCACAACCGGTGAACCGCTGGCACTTCCTTCGGGGCTGTCGCCGGCGCGGTCCGACTGGATCTCGGCCGCGATGCGCATGGCCTCTTCGATCAGGGTCTCGACGATCTGCGCCTCGGGCACGGTCTTGATGACCTCACCCTTGACGAAGATCTGGCCCCTGCCGTTGCCCGAGGCCACCCCGAGATCGGCTTCACGGGCTTCACCAGGACCGTTGACGACACAGCCCATGACGGCGACGCGCAACGGCACATCCATACCCTCCAGGCCTGCGGTGACCTCGTTGGCGAGGGTGTACACGTCCACCTGGGCGCGTCCGCACGACGGGCACGACACAATCTCCAATCCGCGCGGCCGCAGATTGAGCGACTCGAGGATTTGGTTGCCGACCTTGACCTCTTCGGCGGGCGGCGCCGACAGCGACACCCGGATGGTGTCGCCGATACCCTTGGACAGCAGCGCGCCGAATGCGACCGCGGACTTGATGGTCCCCTGGAAGGCCGGCCCGGCCTCCGTGACACCGAGGTGCAGCGGGTAGTCGCTCTGGGCGGCCAACAACTCGTAGGCCGCCACCATCACGACCGGATCGTTGTGCTTGACGCTGATCTTGAGGTCGCCGAACCCGTGCTCCTCGAATAGCGAGGCCTCCCACAGTGCCGACTCGACCAGCGCCTCGGGGGTGGCCTTGCCGTACTTCTGCAGGAACCGCTTGTCCAGCGATCCGGCGTTGACACCTATCCGGATGGGGATACCGGCGTCTCCGGCCGCCTTGGCCACCTCCTTGACGCGGCCGTCGAACTCCTTGATGTTGCCCGGATTGACGCGCACCGCGGCACATCCGGCGTCGATCGCGGCGAAGATGTACTTCGGCTGGAAGTGGATGTCGGCGATGACCGGGATCTTCGACTTCCTGGCGATGATGGGCAGCGCGTCCGCGTCCTCCTGCCGTGGGCACGCCACCCGGACGATGTCGCAGCCCGAGGCCGTGAGTTCGGCGATCTGCTGCAGGGTCGAGTTGATGTCGTGGGTTTTGGTGGTGCACATGGACTGGACCGAGATCGGATGGTCACTGCCCACTCCGACGTCGCCCACCATCAGCTGACGGGTGTTGCGCCGCGGTGCCAGCACCGGCGGCGGTGCTGGCGGCATACCAAGCCCGATGACGGGGCCGGAAGTCATGAGGTCTCCTATTGGAACAACCTGATCGGGTTGACCAGGTCAGCGGTCACGGTCAGCAGCATGTAGCCGACCACCACCACCAACACTACGTAGGTGGCGGGCATGAGCTTGAGATAGTCCACCGGCGCCGCGGCCACCATGCCGCGTGCCGACCGGATGACGTTGCGGACCTTCTCGAACACGGCGATGGCGATGTGCCCGCCGTCGAACGGCAACAGCGGGACCAGGTTCACCGCGCCGAGGACGAAGTTCAACTGGGCCAGGAAGAACCAGAACGCCACCCACAGCCCGGCGTCGACGGTGTCACCGCCGATGATGCTGGCGCCCACGACGCTGATCGGCGTCTCCGGATCTCGCTCACCACCGCCGATGGACTCCACCAGCGCGCCGACCTTGGTGGGGATCTTGGCCAGCGACTTGCCCAGCTCGACGGCGAGGTCGCCGGTGAAGGCAAATGTGGCGGGCACCGCCGACAGCGCGTTGTGCTGGGTGGGCCCGAACTGGGCGGCGGCGATGCCGATGGCGCCGACCGTGGTCGGTTGGTCAGCCTCGCCGGTGAAGCGCTGGGTCTGGGTGACGTCGACCACCTTGGTGAGTGCTTCGCCGTCCCGCTCGAGCACGATCGGTGTCGGGCCGGAGGACTTCTGCAGCGCCACCCTGGCCTCGTCGAAAGTGGCGACGTCGGTGTCGCCGACCCGGACGATCACATCGCCGGCCCGGATGCCGGCTTCCGCCGCCGGCCCGGGCCCGGTGCATTCACCCAGCTGGTCCTCGCTGATCTGCGATGCGACGCAGCCCGTTTCACCGACGATGGCGGCGGTCGGCGGGTTCAGGTTGGGCAACCCCCAGATCACGGCGATGGCGTAGATGAACACCAGGCCGATGACGAAGTTCATCCCGGGGCCGGCAGACAGGACGGCGACGCGCTTCCACACCTTCTGGCGGTACATGGCGTAGGGCCGGTCCTCGGGGGCGAGTTCCTCGGCGGAGGTCATACCGGCGATGTCACAGAAGCCGCCGAGCGGTACGGCCTTGACGCCGTACTCGGTGCTGCCAAGCCGGTTGGGCCGCCGGGTCGACCACAGGGTGGGACCGAAGCCGACGAAGTACCGCCGCACCTTCATCCCGGTGGCCCGCGCCACCCACATGTGGCCGCACTCATGCAGGGCCACCGACACCAGGATGGCCAGTGCGAAGAGCACGATGCCGAGAGCAAACATCATCTGGTGACTAACCCTTTACTCGGAGGTGTTGCGGCCCGCTCGACGGCGCGCCCTGCGTGTTCCCGAGCCCAGCGCTGCGCGTCGAGGACCTCTTCCACGGTAGCTGGTTCGGCGGCCCACTGGTCGGCAGCGCGCAGGACCTCGGCGACGGTCTCGACGATCCGCGGGAACCGAATGCGGCCGTGGAGGAATGCCGCGGCCGCCTCCTCGTTGGCGGCGTTGTAGACCGCCGGGAGGCTGCCGCCGCGCCGGCCGGCCTCACCGGCCAGTTGGACCGCTGGGAACACTTCGTCGTCGAGCGGGAGGAATTCCCAGGTCGACGCGGTGGTGAAGTCGCAGCCGAGCGCCGCGCCGGGGATCCGGTCGGGCCAGCCGAGCGCCAGGGCGATCGGAAGTTTCATATCCGGCGGGCTGGCCTGGGCCAGCGTCGAACCGTCGGTGAAGGTGGCCATCGAGTGCACGACCGACTGCGGGTGCACGACGACTTCGATGCGGTCGTAGTCGATGCCGAACAGCAGGTGCGTTTCGATCAGCTCGAGGCCCTTGTTGACCAAGGTGGCCGAGTTCAGCGTGTTCATCGGGCCCATCGACCAGGTCGGGTGTCTGCCCGCCTGTTCGGGGGTGACGGACTGCAGCTCCTCGGCGGACCAGCCGAGGAACGGTCCGCCGGACGCGGTGAGCACGAGCTTGGCGACCTCGTCGGCACTGCCACCGCGTAGGCACTGGGCCATCGCCGAGTGCTCGGAGTCCACGGGCACGACCTGCCCAGGCGCGGCGTCACGCAGCACCAGCGGTCCGCCGGCCACCAGCGACTCCTTGTTGGCCAACGCCAGCCGAGCACCGGTCGCCAGTGCGGCCAGTGTCGGCTCCAGCCCCAGCGCGCCGACCAGCGCGTTGAGCACCACATCGGCGGGTGTGTTCTCGACCAGGCGCGTCACCGCGTCGGATCCGGTGTAGGCGACGTCGCCGATCTGTTCGGCGGCCCGGGGGTCGGTGACGGCGAGCGCGCGCGCCCCGGTCGCGGCGCGCTGGCGGGCCAGCAACTCGGGGTTCGCCCCACCGGCGGCCAGCCCGACCACCTCGAAGCGGTCGGGATTGGCAAAGATCACGTCCAGCGCCTGGGTGCCGATTGATCCGGTACTGCCCAGGATCAGCACCCGAAGTCTTGTGCCCACGGGGCCATTGTGCCGCCTGCGGCACCGACGGGCCATTGTGCCGCCTGCGGCACCGACGGGCCATTGTGCCGCCACATCGAACCGCACGGTGGATGTGACGGGAATGTGACGCCGCGCCCTGAGGCCCATCCGGATGCGGGGCACGGCCGAATCACCCGCGTCAGACGTCGAGGCGGCTCCACCGCTTCGAGATACGGCGGCACGAGGCCGCACCGGATGAAGGAGACAGTGTCGATGAATACGACGTCGAGCAAGACCACGTTGGCCAGCACCACCCGTCCGCACCCACGCCGCAGGACGATGGCCGCCGCCGGCCTGAGCGCCCTGGCGATCCTGGGCGTCGCCGCGTGCTCCAGCGAAGAGACCGCGAGCAACGCCTCCTCGGCGTCGAGCGCGGCCTCGTCGGCCGTCGAATCCGCCACCTCTTCTGCGCCGACGTCGAGGGCGGCCGCCGACCCCGCCGCCAACCTCGTCGGTTCGGGCTGCGCGGCCTACGCCGAGCAGGTGCCCAGCGGGCCGGGTTCGGTCGCCGGGATGGCGCAGGAACCGGTGACGGTGGCGGCGTCGAACAACCCGATGCTCAAGACGCTCACGCAGGCGCTCTCCGGTCAGCTGAACCCGAACGTCAACCTGGTCGCCACCCTCGACGGCGGCGAATTTACGGTGTTCGCGCCCACCGACGATGCGTTCGCCAAGCTCGACCCCGCCACCGTTGAGACGCTCAAGACGGATTCGGACCTGCTCACCAGCATCCTGACCTACCACGTCGTGCCGGGACAGGCCGCCCCGGACCAGGTGCCCGGTGACCACAAGACCGTCCAGGGCGCCAACGTCACCGTCACAGGTGAGGGTGAGGCCCTGAAGGTCAACGGGGCTGGACTGGTCTGCGGCGGCGTGCAGACCGCCAACGCCACGGTGTACCTCATCGACACCGTGCTGATGCCGCCCGCCAACTGACGCATCCCGCCCACGAAACCCAACCCGTAGAACAAAGGAGAAAGACAAGATGAACCTCAACGTCAATCGCGTACTGGGCGCAGGCTTCGCGGCGGTCGCCGCCGCCGGGCTGTCCCTCGGCGTCGCCGCCACCGCCCAGGCGCAGCCGGCGGCCGGACTGGTGGGCCCGGGGTGCGCGGCCTACGCCCAGCAGGTCCCGCAGGGCCCGGGCTCGGTCGCGGGCATGGCGATGGATCCGGTGGCGACAGCCGCGTCCAACAACCCGCTGCTGACCACCCTCACCAAAGCCGTTTCAGGACAACTGAATCCGCGGGTGAACCTGGTCGACACCCTAAACGGGGGCCAGTTCACCGTGTTCGCGCCCACCGATGAGGCGTTCGCGAAGATCGATCCCGCCACGATCGAGCGGCTCAAGACCGATGCGCCCCTGCTGACCAGCATCCTCACCTACCACGTGGTGCCGGGACAGGCCGCTCCGGACGCCGTGGTCGGCACCCACAAGACGGTGCAGGGCGCCGACGTCACCGTCACCGGTCACGGTTCGGAGCTGAAGGTCAACGACGCCTCGGTGGTGTGCGGTGGGGTGAAGACCGCCAACGCCACGGTGTACCTCATCGACACCGTGCTGATGCCGCCCGCCAACTGACGGCGACCGAAGGGCAGCCCATCCCTACCGGATGGGCTGCCCTTGCGGCTGTGAGCGGGCTGGGAAGTGCTCGATCCAGTGCCGTGCTATGTCGACCCGCCGGGTGATCCACACCTTGTCGTGAGCCTGTATGTGGTCGAGGAAGCGTTCCAGCGCCGCGGTCCGAGCCGGCCGCCCGACCAGCCGGCAGTGCAGCCCCACCGACAGCATTTTCGGGCTCCCGGCCGCCCCCTCGGCGTAGAGCACGTCGAAGGCGTCGCGCAGATGCGTGAAGAACTCTGCGCCGCTTGGGAAACCGCCCGGGATGGCGAACCGCATGTCGTTGGTGTCCAACGTGTAGGGCACCACCAAGTGGGCGCCTCCGCCCACCGTCGTCCAATACGGCAGGTCATCGGCGTAGGAGTCCGAGTCGTAGAGGAAGCCGCCGTGCTCCACCACGAGCCTGCGCGTCTGCGGCGAGTCTCGACCGGTGTACCAGCCCACCGGTGGGTGGCCGGTCAGTTCGGTCAGCAGCGCCACCGCCTGCCCCATGTGCGCCCGCTCGACGTCGGGATCGACGAGTTGGTAGCTGATCCAGCGCAGACCGTGACAGGCCACCTCGTCACCGCGCTCGGTGAACGCGGCGACCGCCTCGGGATTCCGCGCCAACGCGAGCGCCACCCCGAACACCGTCAGCGGCAATCCACGGCGCTCGAAGATCCGTAGCAGCCGCCACAGTCCCGCGCGTGAGCCGTATTCGTATAGCGACTCCATGCTCATGTGCCGGTTCGGAAACGGCTGCGCCGCAATGATCTCCGACAGGAAAGTCTCCGACACCGGGTCGCCGTGTACGACGGAGCTCTCGGCGCCCTCCTCGTAGTTCAGCACGAACTGCACCGCGATGCGGGCGTCGCCGGGCCACTGCGGATCAGGAGGTCGGGAACCGTAACCCACCATGTCGCGCGGATAGTCCTCGACGCCGGCAGCCATGGGAGGATTGTGGCAGGCCGTCCGGGGCTGTGCCGGGTACGGACCGGTCACAGTTCCGTCATCGGCGCCGGGTTTCCCGCCTCGGGCATCGGGGCAGATCCAAGGTCATGCCCACGGTGTTGTGGTTCCGCCGCGATCTGCGGCTGCGCGATCTGCCTGCACTGGTCGATGCGCCGCAAGGCGGCGGTGAGGTGCTCGCCTGCTACGTCCTGGACCCGAGACTGCACAGGACGGCGGGTCCGCGCAGGCGGCAGTACCTGCACGACGCACTGCGCGAGCTGCGCGAGCAGCTCGGCAGCCGGCTGCTCGTAATGTGCGGGCGCCCGCAGGAGAGGATTCCTCGCAGTCGTGAAGCGCATCGACGCGTCGGCGGTGTAGGTCTCCGATGACTTCACCCCTTTCGCACGGCGGCGCGACGAGGCCGTCCGCAAGGCGTTGGGCGACATCGTCCTCGGAGCGCCCAGTTCCCCCTACATCGTGTCGCCAGGGCGGGTGACCAAGGGCGACGGGACGCCGTACGGGGTCTTCAGCCCGTTCTTCGACGCCTGGCGCAGACACCGGTGGCGCGCGCCTGCACACAGTGGACCGGAGTCGGCGACATGGATCGACCCGACGCACCCGACGACCCGCGATATGCAGACCGAGATTCCCCACGACGGCACGCCCTTGGACATACCCTCGGGGCGAGCGGGCGGCGGCGCAGCACTGGCAGGCGTTCGTCGCCGACGAACTGGACGGTTACGCCGACCATCGAAACCGCCCGGACCTCGACGTCACCAGTCGAATGTCGGCGCACCTGAGATTCGGCACGATCCACGTCCGCACGATGGTCGGTGACCTCGGGTGCGGCGACGGCGCCCAGTCGTATCTGCGGGAGCTGGCGTTTCGCGCCTTCTACGCAGCGGTGCTCTACGAATGGCCGCGTAGCGCGTGGTGGAAGTGGAACACCGGTTTTGACGGCATCCGGGTCGACGAGGGGACGACGGCCGAAGAGCGCTTCGACGCGTGGAAGCGCGGCCGCACTGGCTTCCCGATCGTCGATGCCGGGATGCGTCAGCTCGCCGGGGCCGGCTGGATGCACGACCGGGTCCGGATGATCGTGGCGTCGTTCCTCGTCAAAGACCTTCACCTGCCGTGGCAATGGGGGGCGCGCTGGTTCCTCGAGCAGCTGGTGGACGGCGATATGGCCAACAACCAGCACCGAACCGAAGGGGGTGGCCGACGTACACATGACACATGACACGCTCACCGCCCACGAAGGCTTCCCCTACCTCAACCAAACCGCCCTACAACTCCGCAGACTCGACCACAACCAGTTGTTCGACACGCTTTAGGGATCGCGCCGGTTACGACACACCGTCGTATGCCAGAATGAGTGCAGTTGAGTTCCGACTGTGAGGAGCACCCGTGGCCAACACCGAGGTGGAACGACACACCGGCGTCGACGTCGAGGACGTGCCGTCCGCGCAGTGGGGCTGGAGCAAGGAGAACCCGCGGGTCATCCACATCTCACTGCTCTTGGGCGCCGCGTTCCTGCTGGCTATGCTGCACGGAAACCACGTCGGCAACGTCGAAAACGCCTTCCTTATCGGGTTCGCCGCGGTACTGGTCGGCTGGGTCGCCCGCGACTGGTGGTTGCGCCGCCGCGGCTGGACGCGCTAACGGCCCGGGGAGATCGGAGTCTTTGGGGCGGCAACCGCAGCACACCAGCGAATCGGTGGCCCCCACCCGCACCACGCGCAGCTCCGTGCACGTCGGATGATTGCCTCAGCGTTACACTTTTCCCTCTATTCGTACCGTCTGCATTCAATCGCCGAACCGCATCGGCCTTCAGGGATGGCCGAGCGGCGCCGGCCGTGGTAGCGCGGCGGGGCACATCGGTCAGGGGCGCGCGCCACAATCGGATTGACGCGCAACCCAGCATGAAGCCGGCACGTGGCAGATTCGACGGCTGGCCGAACGTCTGGTTCACCAACGCCCCGTAACGCTGCCTCCAACCACCGCCCAGACCGACGAAATGGTAGGAAGCTCCCGCACTTTCACGCCAATTTGTTCGTTTGGGCGCCCCCGCAGCGCGAGCCCGGCGCAGATGCGGTTTAGCCTTCGGCGGCCAATTGGCCGCACGCCGCGGCGATCTCGCGACCACGGGTGTCACGCACGGTGCAGGACACCCCACACTCACGGACCCGGCGCACGAACTCCCGTTCGGTGGGCTTGGGGCTCGCGTCCCACTCGCTGCCCGGTGTCGGGTTGAGCGGTATGACGTTGACATGCGCCAGCGGCCCGAGCGCGCCGTGCAGCCTTTTGCCGAGAAGCTCGGCGCGCCACGGCTGGTCGTTCACGTCGCGGATCAGCGCGTACTCGATCGAGACCCGGCGGCCGGTGACGTCGGCGTAGTGGCGCGCCGCGTCGAGCGCTTCGGAGACCTTCCACCGGTTGTTGACCGGGACCAGGGTGTCGCGCAGTTCGTCGTCGGGTGCGTGCAATGACAACGCCAGTGTGACGTTGAGCCGCTCGTCGGCAAGCTTGCGGATCGCCGGCGCCAGACCGACCGTCGACACGGTCACCGACCGGGCAGAGATCCCGAAGCCGTCCGGTGGGGGTGCGATGATGCGGCGCACCGCGGCGATCACTCGGTTGTAGTTGGCGAGCGGTTCACCCATGCCCATGAACACGATGTTGGACAGCCGCCCGCCGCGCGCGGCCGGGGCAATCCCGTCGCCATCGCGGTCACGCAACTCCACGGCGGCGGCACGCACCTGCTCGAGGATCTCGGCCGTCGACAGGTTGCGTTGGAGCCCGCCCTGCCCCGTCGCACAGAACGGGCACGCCATACCGCAGCCTGCCTGCGACGAGATGCACACGGTGTTGCGGTCGGCGTAGCGCATGAGCACCGACTCGAAGGAGGTCCCGTCCACCGCCCGCCACAGCAACTTGCGGGTCTCCCCCGCGTCGGTCTCGATCTCACGGACCGCGGTGAGCAGATCGGGGAACAACGCCTCGGAAACCTGATCGCGCACCGCAGCGGGCAGGTCCGTCATCTGCCGTGGGTCTGCGGTGAACCGGCCGTAGTACTGGTTGGCCAGCTGTTTCGCCCGGAACGCCGGTAGCCCGAGTCCGGCCACGGCGGCAGCGCGGCCACTGTCGTCGAGATCGGCGAAGTGCCGCGGTGGCTTACTGCGTCGCGGCGCGCCGAATACCAAAGGCAGGGAGTCGGGCATTGCCGCCAGTATCCCACCTGCGGCGGGGTGCCCGCTCAAGCCAGCAGTGTCAGCACGCTCCAGGTGGCGACCGCCGACGGCAGCATGCCGTCCATCCGATCCATCATTCCGCCGTGGCCGGGCAGCAGGTTGCTCATGTCCTTGATGCCGAGATCACGCTTGAACTGCGACTCGACCAGGTCGCCGAGCGTGCCGGTGATCACCAGCATCACCCCGAGCGCGACTCCGGCGTACCAAGGCTTGTCCAGCAGGTAGACCACCGCCAGCACCGCGGCCGTCCCGCCGAACAGCAGCGATCCGACCAGGCCCTCCCAGGACTTCTTCGGGCTGATGGCCGGGGCCATCGTGTGCTTTCCGAACAGGACGCCGGCCACATACCCGCCGATGTCGGAGAACACCACGCCCAGCATCAGGCAGAACACCCGGTTGGCGCCGTCGTCGGGATAGATCAGCAGTGCGCCGAAACTCGCGAACAGCGGCACCCACGTCGCCAGGTACGCCGCGGCGGCGATGTCGCGCGAATAGTTCTGCGGTGCCTGGTTGAGACCTTGGCCGACCAGCCGCCAGATCATGCAGACGACGACGGTGCCCGCGAACCCGCCCAGTGCTCCGGCCGGCCCGAACGGCCAGGTCAACCACAACGTGGCCTGACCGCCGACCAGTAGCGGGATCAGCGGCATCCGGTAGCCGGCCTCGGTCAGCCGGCTACTCACCTCGTAGGTGCTGACGGCGACGGCGGCGGCGACCAACGCGAGCCACAGGTAGGGCGCGAACAAGAGGATGGCGATGAGCCCGCCGCCGAGCACCACACCCACCGTGATGGCGGCGGGAAGGTTGCGCCCGGCACGCGACGGCTCCTTCTGCGGCTCGTCGACCGGTGTTTCTGACACGGAACCCGCTTGCTGCTGTAGGCCTAGACCTCCAGCAACTCCCCCTCTTTGTGCTTCACCAATTCGTCGATCTGGCTGGTGTAGGTGTGGGTGGTCTTGTCGAGGTCCTTCTCGGCACGGCTGACCTCGTCCTCCCCGGCTTCGCCGTCCTTCTTGATGCGGGCCAGCTCTTCCATCGCCTTGCGGCGGATGTTGCGCACCGACACCTTGGCGTCCTCACCCTTGGCCTTGGCCTGCTTCACGAGGTCGCGGCGACGTTCCTCGGTCAGCTGGGGGATGGAGACGCGGATGATGTTGCCGTCGTTGGTGGGGTTGACGCCAAGGTCGGAGTTGCGGATCGCGTCTTCGATGTTGCGGAGCTGGTTGGCCTCGTAGGGCTTGATCACCACCATGCGCGCCTCGGGCACGTTGATGCTCGACAGCTGGGTGATCGGGGTGGGGGCGCCGTAGTAGTCGACGTTGATCCGGGAGAACATGCCCGGGTTGGCGCGGCCGGTGCGAATCGACGACAGCTCGTCACGCGCCACCGACACCGCCTTCTCCATCTTCTCTTCGGCATCGAAGAGCGTTTCGTCGATCACTGTCTTTCTCCCGTCGCTATGTTCGCCCGGCGTCGCGGCACCCGTTCAGGTGGTGACCAGTGTTCCGATCTTCTCACCGGCGACCGCGCGGGCGATATTGCCGTCGACGAGCAGGTTGAAGACCAGGATCGGCATACCGTTGTCCATGCACAGCGAGAAGGCGGTCGCATCGGCGACCGCCAGCCCGCGATCGATGACCTCGCGGTGGGTGATGGCCGTCAGCATCTGGGCGTCCGGATCCTTGCGGGGGTCGGCGGTGTAGACACCGTCGACGGCCTTCGCCATCAGCACCACCTCGGCGCCGATCTCGAGGGCCCGTTGTGCGGCGGTGGTGTCGGTGGAGAAGTAGGGCAGGCCCATGCCCGCGCCGAAGATCACCACACGGCCCTTCTCGAGGTGGCGCACCGCACGCAACGGGATGTAGGGCTCGGCGACCTGACCCATCGTGATGGCCGTCTGCACGCGGGTGTCGATGCCTTCCTTCTCCAGGAAGTCCTGCAGCGCGAGGCTGTTCATCACGGTGCCGAGCATGCCCATGTAGTCGCTGCGGGTGCGTTCCATTCCGCGCTGCTGCAACTGCGCACCCCGGAAAAAGTTACCGCCGCCGATGACGACGGCGACCTGGACCCCGCTGCGGACCACTTCGGCGATCTGACGCGCCACCAGGTGCACGACGTCCGGGTCGAGACCCACCGCGCCGCCGCCGAACATCTCGCCGCCCAGTTTGAGCAGCACTCGAGAGTACAGCGGCCGGATCTCGCCGACTGCCGCGCCGGCGCCGTGGTCAGTGTTCGGCTCCGACATCAGATCCTCGGCTTCCTCGCTACGACGCGCCGGGCGCTTCCCCCAGGTGGCACACCCATCCTGCCTCATGCGGGCAGCCCGGTGCGGCAGGGGCGGTCGAACTCGCCCCGCGTCCGTTCCGCGAGGTGGGCGGAGACCAGGTCGAACGCCCAGCGCGTCGCCCCCGGCCGAGCGTTGCCCGCCCGGCGTATCGGTGGCGCCGCGCTGGATGTGTCCGAGAATGAACCCATGCCAACCCCGCACTGCTCGACACCCCGAACCTCGTCCTCGCCCCCCCACATCGCCACCGCCGGTGAGTCCACCGGCGACGAAATGGGGCTCCTCGCCGTCGACAACGTGGCCGCCGTGCTCGCCGGCCGGCCGGCGCTGAGCCCGCTCCGATGAGAATCGTTCTCGCGCCGGACTCCTTCAAGGAATCCATGAGCGCCGCGCAGGCCATCTCCGCCATGCGGGACGGGGTGCGCACGGTCCGCCCGGATGCCGAATGCGTCGGGGTCCCGATGGCCGACGGCGGTGAGGGGACCGTCGACGCGGTGGTGGAGGCGCTCGACGGCGAGCGGGTGACCGTGGAGGTGGCCGACGCGCTGGGACGGCCGGTGCGCGCGACCTACGGCTACGTCCCCGACCGGCGTCTCGCCGTGATCGAGATGGCCGCAGCCGCCGGGCTGGAACTGATCCCGCCTGCCGACCGGGATGTGTTGGTTGCCAGCACGTTCGGAGTGGGACAGCTGATCAGCCATGCGCTGGACCTCGGCGCCGCCGAACTCCTGATCGGCCTCGGCGGATCCGCCACCAACGACGGCGGCGCCGGTATGCTCACCGCGCTGGGCGTCGGGTTGCTCGACGCCGCGGACGCACCGCTGCCACCGGGCGGCGCGGCGCTGACCGATCTACACCGCATCGACATCGACGGCCTCGATCCACGGCTGGCGGGGCTGCGCATCCAGTTGGCATGTGACGTCACCGCACCCCTGCTCGGGCCGACAGGAGCCAGCGCCGTGTTCGGCCCGCAGAAGGGTGCCACACCTGCTGGCGTGGCCCGCCTGGAGGCCGCGCTGGGACGGTTCGCCGCAGTGGCCGGCGCCGCCCATGCCGACACGCCCGGCGCCGGCGCAGCTGGCGGTCTCGGTTTCGCGCTGCTCGAATTCTTGGGCGCCACCAGCCGTCCCGGTGTGGAGGTGGTGGCCGAGACCGTCGGGCTGGAACAGGCATTACGCGGTGCATCGTGGGTGTTCACCGGTGAGGGTGCGGTCGACGCGCAGACGCTGATGGGCAAGACACCGTTCGGTGTTGCGCAGGTGGCTGCCCGCACCGAAGCCCGGGTGGTCATCTTCGCCGGCCGGGTCGGGGCGGATGCGTCGGTGCTGTTGGACCACGGCGTGGACGAGATCGTCGAGATCACCGCAGCGGGTACGCCGCTGGCCGAGGCGCTGCGGACCGGCCCGCAGTCGCTGACGCGGGCCGCGGCCGACTTCCTACGCCGACACTACGGTTGTTGACCGAAGGTTGTTGACCGAAGGTTGTTGACCGAAGGTTGTTGACCGAAGGTTGTTGACCGAAATCCGGGATCTCGCGTCGACAACTGTAGTGGCGCCTTCCGGTTCAGGATTCCCCCGCCACGTCGGCGACCGGCAGGCCCGCGTGATGTGAGTGACAGGGCTTCGGCGGTGACGGCGGCAGGTCCAGCGCCGGATTGCCGTCGAAGAAGCCGACCGGCTTGAGGTGGAAACCGGTGTACGCACACGGCATCACCGGCCAGTCCTCCGGGCGCACGACATGGTGCGCACCGACGGTGTACCAGACCACGATGTCGGTGTCCTCGAGCGGAGCGTCGTCGGCGATGTACTGCGGCAGGCCCTGCATGTCGGCCGACTGGTACATGTAATCGCCTGCGGCGTACAGCTCCGCGGCGTCGTAGCGCGTCACCCACAGGTTGTGCTGGACAAACCGCGCCCGGTCGTGGATGTAGGAGCCCTCCTGCACCATCACCGGCACCACGTCCTTCGGCGTCAGCTTGTAGGCCACGGGGCTGCCCAGTTCGTTGCGCTTCGACGGGTTGGCGATCTTCCAGTAGCGCCCCGTCGACCAGTCCCAGTCCCGTGCACCGTCGGCCTCCGAGGCCACCAGGGTGTCGCGGGTGATCCATGCGTTGTGATGCGGGTTGAGCGCCGGATCCGGTTCGGGAATCGAGTCCACCTCGTAGACACTGTTCCCGGCACCGTCGATGCTCATGTCCAACCGGAAGTTGAAGAAGTGCTGGTGGTTCGGCCCGTAGACTCCCGGTGCGACCATCTTTCCCCAGCGCGGGTCTTCACCCTCGGCGACGGCGCCGGTGGTGAGCACCCCCGACAGTTTCACCTCGACCTCTATCGATGCGTCGTTGTAGAAGTACCAGAAGAAGCCGTACTCGTAGTTGCCGACGGTGCAGATCATCGAGATGACGAGCCGCCGGGACCGCCGCACCTCGACCTCCCCGGTCCGGAAGTCGGTGTGTTTCCACGAGATCCCGTAGTCCTCCTCGTGCATGCAGATGGCGTTGGGGATAGTGACGGCGGCACCGCTGGAGTCGTTGACGGTACCGTCGAAGTAGAATATCTCGCCCAGACAGTCACATCCGAGTGTCAGCGGGTTCGCCGAGAACCCCATGCCGACCTCACCCATGTCGAATACGTTCTTGTTCCAGTGCGTCGGCGCCGTATCGCCGTAGGGCACCACCATCTCCGACAGCGACGCCCGATACACGATCGGACGGGTTTGACCGCGGTCGGTGTAGGCGATCTCGTGCAGCACGATGCCTTCTCGAGGGGTGAAACCCACTCGCATCGACCACTTCTGCCACTGCACCCGCCAGCCGTCGACGGTGAAGCTCGGTCCGTCCGGTTGGGTGATTTCGATGGGTTTGACGTCGTCGCGGAACGCGGAGAACGCCGGGCGGTTGTTAGGATCGAACATGAACTTCTCGCTGTAGTTTCCCGCGGTGGGCGGGAACGGCACCACGCCGTGGTCCTCGATGTCGATCACTTTCATGGCATCGAGATCGAATGTGACGATCAAGCCCTCGACGGGCCGGGCGTATCCGTGTTCGGACGGCGCGGCCCGCATAAACGTCAGCGGTCGGCAGATCAGCGGAGAATTGTCGTAGTGGTCCTGTGGGCCGTAGTACCCGGCGGGCCACGGGTCGATCATCGCCAGGCTGAAATCGGTGACGCCGCGTTTGCGCATCGCCTCCTGCCAGCGCGGGTCCTCCCGCACCTTCTCCTCCACCCCGGTCATGTGTTCGACGAGGTAGGACGGGAATCGACCGGGTACCGGCTTCCACGCGTCGATGACGCGGGCACCGAGGTCGACGATCGCCTCGTAGACCAGTTTGGCGGCGGCGTCGTACATGGTGGCGAGCGCGCGGCGCGGGACCCGGCCGGCCCCCTCGAAGGTCAGCGCCGGAGTCTTGGCCGGCTCCGCCAGCGAAATCATCACGAATTTTATGGTGGCCGTGGCGTATTCGGAGTTCATGATGATCGCGGCCGCCGCCTCGATCTCAGCGCCGCTGAGCGGGTCGAGCGGATACGCGACTGCGCCGTCGGTGCTGTCGGACCGCAGGACGTTGCTGTTGACGGTCATAGGGAAATCAACCCCTTTCCGGGCTGGGCGATTCGGAGGTGGTCAGATCGAGGACGGCCAGGTGCGCCAGCGCGTCTTCCTGGTTCACCTTGGCGGCGGCACGGCGGCCGAAGTAGTACACGATCGCACCCAGGAGGAACATCGCCACGGAGATGCCGCCCACCCAGCTCATCCAGGTTCCTTTCGGTACGTCGATCCACGGTTCGGCGAACGAGTAGTAGATTCCCGCGCAGGTCGCCACGCAGCCGATCACCACCACCGTCCACACCGCGGCCGTCCCGCCGGGAATGCGCCAGAAGTCCTCGCTCGCATAGCGGTCGGCGTACTTGCGCCGGGCGATCACCAGTGGGATGAAGAAGAAGAAGCCGGAGATCAACCACACCACGCTCAGGCCGCCCTGCAGGTACACCGTCACGTTGGCCATGCTGCTCTGCGAGTAGAGCGCCACGATAATCAGCGACGACAACGTGCCCTGGACGAGCACTGCGGTGACCGGGTTACGGGTGCGGGGGTTGAGGTGGGTAAAGATCCGCGGCAGGTGGCGCTCCAGACCGGAGACGAAGATGAGCCGCGAGTACGCCACCTGATAGGTCACCAACGCGACGAAGACGATGACCGCCAACAGGACCGCCGCCACCTCCATCAGTCCGGGGAAGCCGGACACGTCCAGGTTGCCGACGACGCCGGTGACCGGGTCGATTTCCTCGGTCGGCAACACCATGATCGTGCCGAGGGTGGTGAGCAGGTAGATGCCGACGAGCGCGGCCGAACCCCACCCGATCATCTTGGTGGCACTACGCTTGACGGACAAAAACTCCGCACCCATGTTGAACGGCGTCTCGACACCGACCAGGTACAGCAGCACCGTGCCGTAGAGGAATCCGGCGGCGGCGAAGTTCGGGACCAGTGCCTCCGAGGCGCTGAACGGCGTGGCCGGCCCGCCGTTACGCAGGGTGAACAGCACCGCACAGACGAAGATCGTCACGGTGAGCGCGCCGTACACAACGAAGGTGGCGTTCATGATCTTCTGGTTGGCCGCGAGTCTGACGAGCGCCACGCCGACGACCGTCCACAGGATGGCCAACTGCAGGACGATCGACAGTGTCAGGCCCAGTTCGGCATGGAGGGCCAGCAGGACCAGCTGCAGCACGATCGCCGGGGAGCTCGCGGCGTTGAGGATGACGGGGACCCAGGACAGGTAGCCGCCCAGGAACGACATCTTCTCGCCCATGGTGCGGTACGCCCAGATGTAGACGCCGCCCTGCCCAGGCCACAGGTTGCCCAGCTCGGCGACCGCAAGAGCGGCAGGGACCAGGAATGTCAGGATACCCAGCACCCACATCGGGATGGCGTTCCAGCCACCGCCGGCCATGATCGATGAGCCGGGGATCCAGCAGATGATGAACACATAGGTGGCGGTGAGGCCGAATGTCCCCAGCACTTTGGGCAGCACCTGCTCAGGGACGAGTTCGGTGGTCATCAGCGCGTCGCGCTGGTTGGGCGGCGGCGTGGCATCGAGTTCCGCGGTCATGGGGCCTCCAGGGTCGGTCAGTGGATGATTTGTCCGTCTTTCATTCGGACGACACGGCTCGCTTCGTCGGCCACCGTGGGGTCGTGTGTGCTCGCGACGACCGTGACGCCCAGCGTCGAACACAGGTCGCGCAGTATCCGCACCACCGTCTCACCCGTGCGGTGGTCGAGGTTGGCTGTCGGCTCGTCGGCGAGGACGAGGGCCGGATTGCTGATCAAGGAGCGCGCGATCGCCGTGCGCTGCTGTTCGCCGCCGGACATCTTGGTCGGCTGATGATCAACACGGTGGCCGAGACCGACGAGCTCGAGCAGCTCGACCGCCCTGGTGCGCAACGCTTTGCGGTCGTACGGTTCGAACATCAGTGGCAGTTCGACGTTCTCGACCGCCGACAGGAAGGGGATCAGATTGTAGCTCTGGAAGATGAACCCGATGGTGTCGTGGCGCAGCGCGGCGAACTGACTTTCGGTAAGGGTGCGGGTGTCGCGGCCGGCGACGGTCACCGACCCCTTCGTGGGCCGGTCCAGCCCGCCGATGATGTTGAGCAGCGTGGACTTTCCGCTACCGCTGGGACCCATCAGGCAGACGAACTCGCCCCGCATCACCGTGAGATCAGCGGCGACCAGCGCCCGTACGACCTCGTCGCCGAGCTTGTGCAGCTTCCACACGTCGGCGATCTCGATGACCGGCGGCTGTGGTGTGACGGCCGTGTCGTGGTCTCGACGTTCTTCGATGGCAGGCATGTCAGCCTCCTGCGGTCAGAGAGCGGATGGGCGGGCGCGATGCGGCCGTCCAGGTGGGAGGGACGCTGGTGGCCAGGGCGGCGACGACGCTGACGACGACGGCCGTCACGGCACCGGCGAGCAGCCCGCTCGTCGCGACCCCGCTGGCGGCCAGGCCGGTGGCAGCGAGAACCGTCCCGGCGGCCGCGGCCAGCGCCGCACCGGCCAGTGCGCCGAGCAACGCCGCGATCAAGGGTTCGACCAGCAGCGCGGCCACCACCGGGAGACGCGGAATCCCGTTGGCGGCGAGGACACCGAGTTCGCGGGTGCGGTGCGCCACGGTGCGCGTGGTGGACACGGCCACCTCGACGACACCTACCAGTAGCACGCTGACGGCGATGAGGACGACGGCGCGGCCGATCTCGTCGGCGTGACCGAGGGACGCGGATTGCTCCCGGATCCCGCCGGACATCCCGAACACGATGACCACCAGGAACGCCCCGGTCGCCGTCGTGACCACGGGCAGGATCAGCTCACGCATGCGACGGCGGGTGGACAGCCACCCATAGGACAGTCCTCGACGGATCACTAGCGTGCCCCCAACAGGTCGACGGGACGTTGCTGCAACAACCGGTGCACGGGTATGAGCGCGCCGACGATCGCCATGGCGGGGATGAACACCGCGACCATGCCAGTGGCCTGCAGCCACGCGGCCAGCGTCGCGATCCCCGGGACCACCAGGGCCACAGCGACTCCCGCGCCGAGGACGCCGACGAGGTATGCGGTGACGAAGATGAGCGCCGACTCGACGAGGAAGAAGTAGAGCACCTCGTCGGCGAGGCCGATACTCGACATGATCCCGAACTCGCGCTTGCGTTCGGCGACGGCGGCCAGGAACGACGACACCGCGATGACGAAGCCCAGCGCCAGTCCGATGGTCGAGATGACGCCGAGCGTCGAGCTGGTCACCTTGCCGGAGAACAGCGCCGAGAACTTTTGCTCGAACGACAGCGGCCCGGTTCCCCCGACGGTGTCGTAGATCAGGCCGTCGCCGTCCGAATCGGGGATCTGTGACGGGTCGGCAGTCGAGGCCAGACCGGTGGCCGCGCTCAACTGTTTCCCTAGGTCGCGGCGATTCTGCTGCCCGGCAGGTGCTTTGACGGTCCACCAGCCGTAGTCGCCGACGATGTCGCGGGCGACGGGGATGGCCACCGTCACCGATTGGCCCGCACCGGCCACGGCGGCGAGTAGGTCGTGGCCGCCGATGTCGACGCGATCACCCTGAGCGATCCCGAGGCGGTCGGCCGCAGCGCCGCCGAACACGGCTTGGCCCAATGGTATCTCGTCGTTTCCACGCAGCGACATCGGATTCCCGCCGACCTCTGTGCGTCCCGACAGTGTCCGGGTGGCGGTCCACCCTGCGGGAACGTCGATCTGCGGGGCGGCGCCGCCTGCGATCAGTGCCTGCGTGACCGGGTCGTACTGCACTCCGGCAGCGGGCACCACCCACAGCTTGGGCTGCCCTGCGTTTTCCGGACTGCGGATTTCGCATCCATTTACGCTGCGAGCTGTGAATTCATGTACTCGATGCGGACCTCGTGCGGTGTCCGATAGCCGAGTGCGGAATGAATTCTGCGTCGATTGTAGAACAATTCGATGTAGCGTGCAATATCTTCCTTCGCCGCCTTCCGGGTCGGGTACACCATGTGGTGGACCCGCTCATTCTTCAAACTCGCGAAAAACGATTCCGCGAGCGCATTATCCCAACATACCCCGGTGCGGCCCACCGATTGCCGCAGCCCGAACTCCTTAAGCGTGGCGGAATACTCGGCAGACATATATTGGGTGCCGCGATCGGAATGCATAATGCAATCTTGCTCCAGCTGGTGGTTGCGGGCCGCCATATCCAGCGCGTCGGTGACCAGCTCAGTGCGCATGTGCTCGGCCATGGCATAGCCGATCACCTCTTTGTTGAAGCAGTCGATGACTGTCGCCACATACAGCCAGCCTTCCACGTCTTTGTAGGTGATGTCGCCGACGCACTTAACCCCGGCTTATCGGCGGTGAAATCGCGGGCCACCAGGTCGGCCACCGCCTGCTCGGGCTTACCGGGATTGTGGTGCGTTTGTACGGTTTCGGTTGCACCGCAACAAGGTTCAGCTCACGCATCAGCTTTCGCACCAACTCTTCCCCGACGTGTTCGCCGGCGCGGACCAACTCGGCGTGGATGCGCCGATACCCATAGGCGCCGTCGAATGAGTCGAACAACGTGGCGATCTTGATCTTGAGTTCCTCCCGGCGCTTCTCGGCCGTACTGGGCGGGCGCGCGGCCCACTCGTAATAGCCGCTCTTGGACACGCCCAGCCAGCGGGTCATCTGGGCGACGGTGGGAGCCTCGGCGACGTGCGCGGCGGCGTGCTCCGCGGCGATGAGCGCGTATTTCTCGCTCACCGCTGCTCCCTCGCGAAGTACGCTGCCGCTTTTTTCAGGAAGGCGAGTTCCATCGCCATTTCCCGGTTCTCTCGTTCCAACTCGCGTAGCCGCGCGCGTTCTGACAATTGCAGCGGCGGCTCGTCCCCGGCGCGCTCCTCTCGGTATTTGCGCACCCAATTGCCGACAGTCGTCTCACTCAGCCCATGTTCACGAGCGACCTTAGCGATAGGCTGTTGCCCCTCCACCACGAGTTTGACGACTTCCTCACGAAACTCTGGAGAGAATTTCTGGTATTTCTTCGCCAATTCCCTTCATTCCTTTCCGGCTCGGACCCTATTTGGTCCGCAGTCCGGAAAGTGGGAGGCACGCCAGCTGCGCGTCACCGAGCACGTCAGTGACCGAATCAGCGCCGGTGATGGCGAAACTCGACGAGACCGTGCGCACCACGGTCACACAGGCGATGGCCAGGGCGATGCCGAGCACCGCCAGCACGAAACGCGCGGGACGGCGGCGAATGTTCGCCAGCGCGAATCGGAGCAGGCACCCGAAGGTGTTCCCCGAGGAGGAAGCGATCAGCGGTGATCGAGCGGACGTGGTTGCGTTGTTGACCTGACTGGTCTCCACAATGAGCGATGGTGGGATCGCGTTGTTTCCCGCACCGCTATCTGCGGTATCGCGGAAGTTAACTCCGGCTGGACGTGGTTACGTCGAGGTGTCGTCGCGACAACGGATTTCGTTGTCGTGATTGGTTGTGGCGCCCGACGCGGCAGGTCAGGAGGCGTCCTGCATGCGCTGCCAGCGCCGCGCGTGCTGTGGTTCGCCAGGGAGTTCGAGCAGTCGTTTGTCCTGACGCACCGTCGACGCGGACATCATCCCGATCGGCAGGCCGTGGTCGGATACCCGAGCGGCCACGAGATCTCGGGGGGCGCCGGTGGCGTTCTGTAGCGGTGTGAAGGCCACCCAGCCGATCAGCCGATCGATGACCTGCGACAGTCTGCCGCCGGGGTCGAGGTGTCCGATCCGACTACGGTGTCCGATCCGACTACAACGCGTACCACCGACGTAGGCCTAAGGCGTGTCGAACAACGGTGGTGTGTGTGTTCGGCGCCGCCCTTCGCGGGTGTCGGTGGTTCGGGCCGCTGAGGCGGTGTGAACGTCGGTTCCCGCGGTTTTTCGGTCCGGTGTCAGCATCGACGTGGTATCCGGCCGAAACCCGGCCACGGAGTCATCGTCCAACCACGACGCTGGGTGGTCGAACCCACCAACGGCTGGATCAACCACTGCCGCCGCCTCGACCGCCACCACGAAACCACGAAACCACGCTCAGAAACCACGCTCACCGCCCACGAAAGCGTCCCCTACCTCAACCAAACCGCCCTACAACTCCGCAGACAAGACCGCAACCGGTTGTTCGACACGCTTTAGACGCAGACATAGGCCTAGACGCAGAGGTGCCCCGGAACTCGCGTTCCGGGGCACTCCTACGACTGGTCGCGGGTCAGGCCTGGCCGACCTCGAACCGGGCGAACCGGGTGACGGTGACGCCGGCCTCGTCGAGCAGCGCCTTGACCGTCTTCTTGCTGTCGGACACCGACGGCTGATCGAGCAGCACGACGTCCTTGTAGAAACCGGTAACCCGGCCCTCGACGATCTTCGGCAGGGCCTGCTCGGGCTTACCCTCGTTGCGGGCCGTCTCCTCGGCGATGCGGCGCTCGTTGGCGACGACGTCCTCGGGCACGTCCTCACGAGTGAGGTACTTGGCCTTGAGCGCAGCGATCTGCAGGGCCACCGCGTGGGCGGCACCCTTGTCCTCACCCGTGTACTCCACCAGCACACCCACTGCGGGCGGCAGGTCAGCGGCACGCTTGTGCAGGTAGGTCTCGACGTTCCCGTCGAAGTAGGCGACGCGGCGCAGTTCGAGCTTCTCGCCGATCTTGGCGCTCAGGTCGGCGATGACCTGCTCGACGGTAGGGGCCGCCTGGCCACCGGGAAGGTGAGCGGCCTTGAGAGCATCGACGTCGGCGGCCTTGGCGGCGGCGGCGGCGGCCACGATCTGATCGGCCACCGACTGGAACTCCGCATTCTTGGCCACGAAGTCGGTCTCGGAGTTCAGCTCGATCAGCGCGCCATCCTTGGCGGCGACCAGTCCCTCGGCGGTCGCGCGCTCAGCGCGCTTGCCGACGTCCTTGGCACCCTTGATGCGCAGCAGTTCGACAGCCTTGTCGAAGTCGCCGTCAGCCTCGACGAGTGCATTCTTCGACGCCATCATCCCGGCACCGGTCAGTTCCCTGAGCCGCTTGACGTCGGCAGCGGTGTAGTTCGCCATGAAAGCCTTCCCTAAGGGTTCTGAGGGGCGGTGGGTTCGGTCTGGATGTCCGCCTCGGGCGTGCCTGGCGCGGCATCGGCCGCGGTCGGCGACGCCGTGGCGCCGGCAAGGAGTTCCTGCTCCCACTCGGCGAGCGGCTCGGCGGTCGGCCCGTCCTGGCCGCCCTCGGGCTTGCTGCCGTTACCGCCACCGGCGCGGGCCTGCAGGCCCTCGGCGACCGCGGAGGCCACGACCTTGGTCAGCAGCGCCGCGGAACGGATCGCGTCGTCGTTGCCCGGGATCGGATAATCGACGACGTCGGGATCGCAGTTGGTGTCGAGGATCGCGATGATCGGGATGTTCAGCTTGCGGGCTTCGGCGACGGCGAGATGCTCCTTGTTGGTGTCGACGACCCAGATGGCCGATGGCACCTTCTGCATGTCCCTGATTCCACCCAGGGACCGCTCGAGCTTGTTCTTCTCGCGCGTCAGCATCAAGATTTCCTTCTTGGTGCGACCCTCGAAGCCACCGGTCTGCTCCATCGCCTCGAGTTCCTTGAGGCGCTGCAGACGCTTGTGCACGGTCGAGAAGTTCGTGAGCATACCGCCCAGCCAGCGCTGGTTCACATAAGGCATGCCGACACGGGTCGCCTCTTCGGCGATGGACTCCTGCGCCTGCTTCTTGGTGCCGACGAACATGACCGAACCGCCGTGCGCGACCGTCTCCTTGACGAACTCGTACGCCTTGTCGATGTAGGTCAGCGTCTGCTGCAGATCGATGATGTAGATGCCGTTGCGGTCGGTGAAGATGAACCGCTTCATCTTGGGATTCCAGCGACGGGTCTGGTGCCCGAAGTGGGTGCCGCTGTCGAGCAGCTGCTTCATGGTTACAACAGCCATGTCGGCCATTCCTTACCTTGTCGGTTGGCGCCCGGCGTCGGGTGACGCTGGGCCCTGGTGACTGCTGGGTGCCGGACCCGTCTTGACGACGGGACCGCCGGCATCCGGTCGACTCTGAGGTCGAGGTGCAGACACGCGAAGTCAGCCCGCTCGATGCGAACTGCAGAGAGGAGTTTACACCGTCGGAACAGGTGCTTAGTCCACAGCGGACGCCTACTCCACAGGGCGGCGGCGAGTCCCTGGCGATTCTCGCAGGGACCGCGTGAAGTGGGCGGATGCGGTTGTTGGCGGTGCTGATCGCGGTGGCTGTCGCGGTGGCGGCTCCGGTGGGTGCCGACGACGGCCGGTTGGATTGGCCGCTGCGACCGCGACCGGCGGTGGTGCGGACCTTCGACGCGCCCACGCCGAACTGGCAGCGCGGACACCGCGGGGTCGACCTGGCCGTCGTGCCCGGGCAGTCGGTGTACGCCGCGCAGGCCGGCACGGTGGTCTTCGCCGGCGAACTGGCCGGGCGGCCGCTGGTGTCGATAGCCCATCCCGGCGGCCTGCGCACCAGCTATGAACCGGTGCGGCCGTCGGTGCAGGCGGGTCAGGCGGTGGCGGCCGGCACGGTCGTCGGCGAGGTGCTGGCCGGCCACGCGGGGTGTGCGGCCGACGCCTGCCTGCACTGGGGGGCGATGTGGGGGCCGGCGTCTCGTGCCGACTACGCCGACCCGCTCGGCCTTTTGAAGTCGACGCCGGTCCGACTGTTTCCGCTTCACCCGTAGCGATCTCGGTGTCGTTGGTCGCGTTCAGCACAACTGCCGACACCGAAACGGCCCACAGTCGGGCCATGGGTCGCGTCCCTTCGCGGAATTGCTGGACTCGCCGTTCGTCCTGCCCGGCACGCATGCTGTTTCGCGCATCAGGCGCCCGCAACCGTCGGTACGTGCTCGACCGGGCCGAAGTCAGGACCTGTTCGACCGCCAGCCGACATAGATCAGTCCGATGCCCAACGCTGCGATGACCAGACCGGCGATTGACCATGTCGTAGTGCCGCTCATCGGACTCCCACCCACGAACCCGAACCCCTGTAGCGAGAACAGCGAACCCGCCAGAGCCACCAGAACGCCGACCGCCACCAGGAGAATAGTTTTCATCAGGCAACACTAGCCACTGACCCTAACCGATCGGCCTGCATCGCATGAGGCGTTGCAGCAGACAATTCGAAGCAGAAGCGTTGCGCCGGTCGCATCCCGGCGGCGACGACGAATGAGTCGACGGTCTGGGTGGCGCGAGCGCTTCGTGGGAAGGCGGGCTATGCGCGGGGATGGGCCTGGTCGTGGACGGCGCGCAGTCGTGCGACGGTGACGTGGGTGTACAGCTGGGTGGTCGCCAGCGTCGAATGACCCAGCAGTTCCTGCACGATCCGCAGGTCCGCGCCGCCTTCGAGCAGATGCGTGGCGGCGCTGTGGCGCAGGCCGTGCGGGCCGATGTCGGGCGCCCCGTCGACCGCGCCGACGGTCTGGTGCACGACGGTGCGGGCCTGGCGCGGGTCTAGGCGGCGCCCGCGGGCGCCGAGCAGCAGCGCCGGCCCCGACTGTGAGGTGACCAGCCCCGGGCGGCCGTCGGTCAGCCAGGTTCGCAGCGCCTGCTCGGCCGGTTCACCGAACGGGACGGCGCGCTGTTTGTCGCCCTTGCCGAGTACGCGAAGCAGCCGGCGGGAGGTGTCGACGTCGTCGACGTCCAGGCCACACAGTTCGCTGACGCGGATGCCGGTCGCGTAGAGCATCTCCACGATCAGCCGGTCCCGCAGGGCCAGCGGATCTCCTTGCTGGGCACCGAGGTTGGCGGCGTCGAGTGCGTCGCGCGCCTGGTCTTGGCGCAGCACCGCGGGCAGCGACCGTCGTGCTTTCGGCATCTGCAACCGGGCGGCCGGGTCGCTCCCCATCAGCCCGCGGCGAACGGCCCACGTGGTGAACGTCTTCACCGCTGACGTCCGCCGCGCCAGCGTCGTGCGCGCGGTTCCGTCCGCCGCCTGCGCGGAAAGCCAGGCGCGCAGCACGGGCAGGGTCAGCGATGAGAGCTCGGCACCGGGGGCACGGGCATCGAGGAACGCGAACAGCGAGCGCAGATCGCCCAGGTAGGCGCGTCGGGTGTGGTCGGAGCGGCCCCGCTCCAGCGCGAGGTACTGGTCGAACGCGGCGAGAACGGACTCCACGCCCCTACCGTGGCAGAGCCGCCGCGGGTGTCCAGCCGACGCGCCGCAACGTGTCCGGGGTGAGATCGGCCAGCGTCGGATAGCCGTCGACGGCCATGGTGAGGTCGGCCTCGGCGAGCAGCGAGCGCAGCACGTGGACGACGCCGTCGACGCCGCCGAGCGCCAGCCCGTAGGCGTACGGCCGCCCGATCCCCACGGCGGTGGCGCCGAGCGCGAGCGCCTTGACGATGTCGGAGCCGCTGCGGATACCGGAGTCGAACAGCACCGGCAGGCCGTCGGCGGCCTCGACGACCCCCGGCAGACAGTCGATCGCGGGCAGGCCGCCGTTCGCCTGGCGGCCGCCGTGGTTGGAGCAGTAGATGCCGTCGACGCCTTCGTCTTTGGCGCGCCGGGCGTCCTCGGGGTGGCAGATGCCCTTGACGATCAGGGGCAGCTTCGTCAGCGATCGCAGCCAGGGCAGGTCTTCCCAGGTAAGCGGATTGCCGAACAGCGACACCCATTTGACCACCACGGCTTGCGGGTTCTCCTCAGGGGGCTGCGCCAACCCCGCCCGAAAGACCGGGTCACTGGTGTAGTTGGCCAGGCAGCGCCCGCGCAGCTGGGGGAAGTTCGACGTCGACAGGTCGCGGGGCCGCCAGCCCGGCACCCAGGTGTCGAGGGTGACGATGATCCCCTTGTAGCCGGCGGCCTCGGCGCGTTGCACCAGGCTGGCGGCCAGCTGGCGGTCGGTCGGGGTGTACAGCTGGAAGAAACCCGGGGTGTCACCGAATTCCGCGGCGACGTCTTCGAGTGGGTCCTCGGTCAGCGTCGACACCACCATCGGCACTCCGGTGCGCGCAGCGGCTCGGGCGGTGGCGAGGTCACCGTGCCCGTCCTGTGCGCAGATACCGATGACGCCGATAGGCGCCATGAACACCGGTGCGGCAAGGCCCAGGCCGAAGAGCTCGACCGACAAGTCGCGTTCCCGGGTGGCGCGGAACATCCGCGGTATCAGGCCCCAGTTGTCGAAGGCGCTGCGGTTGACCCGCTGCGTGCGCTCGTCGCCCGCCCCGCCCGCGACGTAGGAGTACACCGACGGCGGCATCGCGGACTGCGCCTTGGTCTCCCAGTCCGCGAACGTCATCGGCAGGTTCGGCACGATGCCGGACAGCCCCTGCAGGTAGATCTCCAGTTGGTAGTCGCCGAATGCCATGTCGGTCAGCGTGCCAGTCCCGGGCTTCGGATGCGGCGCAGACTCGCGTGTCTCAGCCCGCGGCTTCTGCCTTGGCCAGTTCGGCCTTCCACTGGCGGAAGGTCTCCTCGGTGCGGCCGCGGCGCCAGTAACCCGAGATCGACGACGCCCACGTGGCCTCGACGCCGCGTTCCTTGAAAATGTAGGGCCGCAGGTTGTGCATGACGGCCTGGGCCTCGCCGTGGATGAACACCTGCACCTGCCCGGGCAGCCACGCCGCCTCCTTGACCGCCGAGATGAGCGGGGCGTGGTCACCGGCGGCCTCCTCGGGGACCAGGTCGGCGCGTCCGCCGCGGTAGATCCAGCTGATGGACACCCCCTCCGGCGCGGACAGCGGAATCTCGTCGTCCGGGCCCGCGACCTCGATGAACACCCGGCCGACGGCATCGGCGGGCAGCGCCTCGAGCGCGGCGCTGATCGCGGGGAGCGCGGACTCGTCGCCGGCGAGCAGATGCCAGTCGGCCGCCGGGTCGGGACTGTAGGCACCGCTCGGGCCCATCAGGTAGGCCGGTTGGCCGGGCTGCGCCGACGCGGCCCACGGACCGGCGACACCGTGGTCGCCGTGGACGACGAAGTCGATGGTCACCTCGCCACGCTCCTGGTCGACCTTGCGCACGGTGTAAGTCCGCACCACCGGCTGCTTCGCCGGGGGCAGCTCCTGGAAGCTGTCGAGCGTCAGCGGCGTCCGCAGCGCGGACACGTCGACGCCATCCGGCACGATCACGAGCTTGACGTAGGCATCGGCGAACTCGTTGGGCTTGAAGGTGTCGAAGCCGGAACTCGCTCCGTTCCCACCGAGCACCACACGGACCATGTGCGGTGCCAGCTGCTCCGTGCGCACCACTTCGAACGTGTGCACCGGTCGTCCCGCCACGACTGCCTCCAAACTTTCGACTGACCCTCACCCCGACGATACGAGCGCGGCCGGCCACGCAGTGACCTACCGCTTTCTGGCGATGCTCCATCGGCCGCTCTCTCGTACCACCAAGCCTGCCACCTCCAGCATGGCCAGCGGTCCCACGACCTGTTGAGCGGGGATGCCCGCGGCGATCGCCACCTCGTCTGCGTTGCGCGCACCTCGCTTCGGCAGGGCGTCGTAGACTCGGCGCTCGGTATCGGTGAGCCCGTCGAGCGGTGACGAGGGACCGACCTCTACCGGCGCGAGCTCTCCGATGCGCCCCACCAACTCGACGACCTCGTCGGCGCGGGTCACCAACATGGCGTCGCCCTCGCGCAGCAGCCGGTGACACCCCACTGACGCTCCCGACGTGACCGGCCCCGGCACGGCGCACACGTTGCGGCCGAGAGCCCGGGCCCATGCCGCGGTGTTGGCCGCACCGCTTCGGGCTCCGGCCTCGACGACGACGGTCGCCCCGGACAACGCCGCGACGAGCCGGTTGCGGGTCAGGAAGCGGGTGCGGGTCGGTCGGGCACCCGGCGGGTACTCGCTGAGCACCAGCCCGTCGGCGCGGATCCTGCTGAGCAGCCCGGCGTGGCCCACCGGATACGGCACGTCCACGCCGCCGGCGACCACGGCGACGGTGACCCCGTCGCCGGCGAGCGTCGCCCGGTGCGCGGTACCGTCGATACCGAAGGCACCACCCGACACCACCGCGACATCGCGCAACGCCAACCCCGCGGCCAGATCCGCCGCCACATGCTCGCCGTAGGCGGTGGCTGCCCGGGTTCCGACGATCGCCGCCGCCCGGGTCACGACCTCGGCCACACCGACCGGCCCGACCGCCCACAGCACGAGCGGCGCATGTCCTTGCGGGCGCGTGCCGTGGTCGATGCCGTCGAACTTCATGAAGTCGAGCAGCGGCCATTCGTCGTCGAAGGCGGTCACCAACCGCCCACCCATACGGGCCAGTACGTCGAGATCGGCTTTGACGCAGTCCTGTTCGCGACGGGCCGCGGTTTTCTGCTTCAACGGTTCCCGCACATCTCCCCGGCGCACCTTCTCAGCCGCCTCGACCGGCCCGAGGTCCGCCACCAGGTTCGCGAGTTCCGGACACGGGGGCTCGGCGACCCGCGACAGATACGCCCACGCACGCTCGACGCCGGTGCTCATCGCAGACCCTCCACCGCCCGGAAGCTCAGCGCCACGCCGATGTCGTCCTTGGTCGGCGACGATCTCCCGGCCAGATCCGCCAGCGTCCACGCGACGCGCATCGAGCGGTCGACGCCGCGGATGCTGATCACGCCCCGTTCGAGCGCGGTCTTCAGGGGCGCCATGGCGTCGGCGCCGAGACGGAACCGCCTGCGCAACAATGGTCCGCTCACTTCGGCGTTGGTGCGGACACCGAACGGCCGCCACCGCTGCTCGGCCGCTGCCCGGGCCGCCGCGACACGTTCGCGCACGACGGCCGTCGACTCCCCCGCCTCGGGAGTGAACGCGCCGGCCTTCACCGGATGCATCTCCACCCGCAGGTCGACCCGGTCGAGCAGCGGACCCGACAGCTTGCCGAGGTAGCGACGCTTGACGCCGCCGGCACAGATACAGTCCTTGGGGTCGGTGCGCGCGCACGGGCACGGGTTCGCCGCCAGAACCAACTGGAATCGCGCGGGGTACCGGGCGACCCCGTCGCGGCGGGCGATGCGGATCTCCCCGTCCTCCAGCGGGGTTCGTAACGCCTCCAATGCGCTGACCCGCAGTTCGGCGCATTCGTCGAGAAACAGCACACCCCGGTGTGCGCGGCTGACCGCACCGGGACGCGCGATCCCGGTGCCCCCGCCGACCAGCGCGGCGACAGTGGAGGTCTGGTGCGGCGCCACGAACGGCGGCCGGGAGATGAGCGGCGCCTCGCCGGTCAGCAGACCCGCCACCGAGTGGATCGCGGTCACCTCGAGCGACTCCTGTTCCGACAGCGGGGGCAACAGCCCGGGGAGGCGTTGCGCCAGCATCGTTTTGCCCACGCCCGGTGGTCCGGTGAGCATGAGGTGGTGCGCGCCCGCGGCGGCCACCTCGACGGCGAAGCGCGCATGCACCTGGCCGATGACGTCGGCGAGGTCGGCGGTCTCGTCCACCGGGGCCGGCGGCGCGGCGATCCGAGTTTCCAGGTTGGCCTTACCGGCCAGCCATCCGTGCAGCTGCCCGAGGGTGCGTACACCCCACACGTCGATACCGTCGACCAGGCTCGCCTCAGCGAGGTTCTCACACGGGACCACGACGGTCGGCCAGCCTTCCCGCTTGGCGGCCAGCACCGCCGGCAGCACCCCTTTGACCGGCCGCACCCGGCCGTCGAGCGCCAATTCACCCAACAGCACGGTCTTTTCGAGCCGTGCCCACTCCTTCTTGCCGTGGGCGCACATCACCGCGGCGGCCAGCGCCAGGTCGTAGACCGACCCCATCTTCGGCAGCGTCGCGGGCGAGAGCGCCAGCGTCAGCCGCGCCATCGGCCACTCGGCGCCGCAGTTGGTGATCGCCGCCCGTACCCGATCACGCGACTCCTGCAGCGCCGCATCGGGCAACCCCACCAGATGCACCCCCGGCAGCCCAGAGGTGATGTGCGCCTCGATCTCGACCATCAGTCCGTCCAGCCCGAGCACCGCCACGGAGAACGCACGCCCCAGCGCCATCACGCCACCCCCGCCAGATGGGTGATCTCCGGGGTGGGCTGCCGACCGATGCGCACCCCGACGACGTCGATGCGCACCGCGGCCCAGTGCTGGTCCTGACCGGCCAGCCACAACCCGGCCAGCCGGCGCAGCCGCCGCACTTTCTGCGGCGTCACCGCCTGCGCCACCCCGCCGAACCCGTCGCCCGTACGGGTCTTGACTTCCACGAACACCACCGCCCGCGCGGCCGTGTCCACGGCGATCACGTCGATCTCACCGTATCGGCAACGCCAGTTACGTTGCAGCACAAGCATCCCCAGCGAGCGCAGATGTTCAACCGCCAGATCTTCCCCCAGCGCGCCGATCGCCGCGCGTGTCCATGAAGTCATGACCGAAGGCTGCGCGACCTCACCGACACCGCAGGCACCGCACGACAGCGTTGTCCCCACACACCGATCCATCCACAGGCCGGGCGGGCGTTGTTCAGCCGGCGCGTTCCCCGATGGTGACCGTCATCTGCTGCCGGGACCCTCCACGCTGCACGGACATCGGCACCTGGGCTCCGGGGCGCGTGCGACGCAGCGCGCTCAAGAGGTCCTCCACACTGCGCACCGCGTTCCCGTCCAGCTCGGTGATCACGTCGCCGGGGCGCACCCCGGCGGCCGCGGCGGGCGACCCGCGGTCCACTCCGGTGACCAGCGCTCCTTCTTCGACCTCCACTCCGAGGCCGCGCCGAACCGCCGGCGTCAACTGCGTGATCGACACCCCGAGGTACGGATGTGCCGCGCTGCCGTTCGTGAGCAACTGGTCGGCGACGTCGAGGGCGGTGGCGGACGGAATCGCGAAACCGAGCGACACGGCGCCCACGGCCGGCGGGATGTACGCCTCGTTGATCCCCACCACGCGACCCTCGGCGTCCAGCAGCGCTCCCCCGGAGTTGCCCGGTGATATCGGCGCATCGGTCTGGATGAGGTCGACCAGCGACGAACTCTGTGCCGCCGAGCCGGGGATGTCGCGGTGCAGCCCGGAGATCACTCCGGCTGTCACCGAGTTCTGGAAACCGAGCGGGCTGCCGATCGCCACCGCCAACTCCCCGGGCCTCGGTAGCTCGACGCGGTATTCCGGCACCGGCAGTCCGGTTCTGGAGCTGCGGACGACGGCCAGGTCGGTGACCGCATCGGAGGCGAGGACGACACCATCGGCCTGCTCGCCGTCGGCGAATTCCAGCACGACGTCCCGCGCGGTTCCGACCACATGAGCATTGGTGACGATGACATCGGGTCGCAGCACCACACCGCTGCCCACGCCGTTGGCGAGCCGCACGGTGACCACGCTGGGACCGAGCCGCTCGACGACGTCGGCGAACCCCACCGCCGCCACATCCGACGCCCCAGATGTCTGGCTGGGCGCGGGGGGCGCCGGTGACTGCGCACTGTTCTGCGGGGTCCCGGAACCGCAGGCCGACAGGAACCCGACGACCGCGGCGATCCCGCATGCGATGAACGTCTGCCGTGTAGCCACGTCTCCCCCTTGATGCGATGACCAGCTGCCCGTTCACAAAATACGCGTTCAGGCGGCGAATTCCTGCTCATCGTCGCCGCGATCGGGATCGCTCGCCTTCGGCGGCGGTGTGACGGTGCAGCCGGGCCGGCTCGCGACGGATGGGTGCCCCGTACCGCCGCGGTAAGCGCGAATAGTCGCCATAGGGTGCCGGCCGAAGATAGGGAAGGGTATCTTCACTTAGGACGGCCTCAGATCAGCGCCCGGGGCGCGGAAAGGATGCACTGAATGCGACCACGTTTGAGCCGGATCGCCCGCCCGATCGTCACCGTCGTGTCGGTCCTCGCGGTGGTGAGCGGTCTGGCCGCCTGCTCGGGTTCTGACGAGTCCGACGACCTGCTGATCTACAACGCGCAGCATGAGTCGCTGACCAAGGAGTGGATCGACGCCTTCACCAAGGAGACCGGCATCGAAGTCTCCTACCGTCAGGGTGGCGACGCCGAACTGGGCAACCAGCTGGTCGCCGAGGGGGATGCCTCACCGGCCGACGTCTTCCTGACCGAGAACTCACCCGCCATGGCCGCCGTCGAACGCGCCGGGCTGTTCGCCGACCTCGACGCCGCCACGATCGATCAGGCGCCGGCGGCGTACCGCCCGGCCAGCGGGAAGTGGACCGGCGTCGCGGCACGCAGCACGGTCTTCGTCTACAACCCATCCCGGCTGCCGGCCGATCAGCTGCCGAAGTCCCTGCTCGATCTGCAGCGGCCCGAATGGAAGGGCCGTTGGGGCGCACCGCCGGCGAAGGCCGACTTCCAGGCGATCGTCGCCGCCCTGCTCCAGTTGGAGGGCGAGCCGGCGACGGCGCAGTGGCTGGCCGGGATGAAGCAGAACGCGGTCATCTACAACGACAACATCGCCACACTCAAGGCCGTCAACGCCGGTGAGGTCGACGGCGGCGTCATCTACCACTACTACTGGTTCCGCGATCAATCGAAGACCAAGGAGATCAGCGGCAACACCGCACTGCACTACTTCAAGAACGAGGACCCCGGCGCGTTCGTCAGCCTCTCCGGCGGCGGGGTGCTCGAATCGAGCGACAAGCAAGCCCAGGCGCAACAGTTCGTCACGTTCGTCACCGGCAGAACCGGCCAGGAGGTCCTCGAGAAGGGGACCTCGTTCGAGTACCCGGTCGCCAGCGGGGTGCCCGCCAATCCCGCTCTCCCCCCGCTGGACACGTTGCAGGCACCCGCGGTCGATCCCTCGACGCTGGAAGCCCAGAAGGTGACCGATCTGATGACGAAGGCTGGCTTGCTGTAGGTGCTCACCGCCGCCCCGCCCATCCCGCCCCCCGCGACACCGGTCACGCGGTCGGACAAGACCGCGCGGCCCGGCCCGTTGGTCTCCGGCACGGTGGCGATCCTGGTCGCCGCCACACTCATACCGCTGGGCTACGTGGTGTGGGGTGCGATCTCGATCGGGTGGAGCCGGGCGTACGAACTGGTGGTCCGGCCACGCGTCGGCGAGCTGCTGCTCAACACCGTCGCCCTGGTCGCGCTCACCGTTCCGCTGTGCGTGGTGATCGGCGTGGGTGTGGCGTGGGTGGTAGAACGCACCGACCTGCCCGGCCGGGCGATCTGGCGTCCGGTGTTCGTCGCCCCGCTGGCGGTGCCGGCATTCGTCAACAGCTACGCCTGGGTGGGCGTCATCCCTTCGCTGCACGGGTTGTGGGCCGGTGTCCTGGTCACCACGCTGTCCTACTTCCCGTTCGTGTACCTGCCCGCGGCCGCAACGCTGCGCCGGCTGGATCCGGCCGTCGAAGAGTCGGCGCGCGCGCTGGGATCCAACTCGGCCGGGGTCTTCTTCCGGGTCGTCCTCCCTCAGTTGCGGCTCGCCATCCTCGGCGGCGGACTGCTCATCGCGGTGCATCTGCTTGCCGAGTTCGGTGCGTTCGCCATGGTGCGTTTCGACACCTTCACCGTCGCGATCTTCCAGCAGTTCCAGGTGACGTTCGACGGCGCGGCGGGCAGCATGCTGGCCGGGGTGCTGGTGCTGCTGTGCCTGACGCTGCTCATCGCCGAGGCCGCCGCTCGCGGAACGGCGCGTTACGCCAGAATCGGGTCGGGGGCGCAACGTGCCGCCGCGCCGATGCACTTGGGCCCCGCCATGATCCCCACCCAGCTGACGCTGGCCACCCTGGCCGTGTTGGGCCTCGGCGTGCCGGTGTGGACGATCCTGCGCTGGCTCTACATCGGTGGCGCCGAGGTCTGGGCATTCGGCGGCATCGGTGCGGCACTCGGCCAGACTGTCGCGCTAGCCGGGACCGCGGCCCTGCTGACGACGGTGCTGGCATTTCCCGTCGCATGGGTGGCGGTGCGGTCGGGCGGCTTCCTCGCCCGCGCGGTGGAGGGCGCCAATTACGTGACGAGTTCGCTGCCCGGCATCGTCACCGCGCTGGCGCTGGTGACCGTCACCATCCACGTCGTCCGCCCGCTCTACCAGAGCGTGGCACTGATCGTGTTCGCCTACGTGCTGCTGTTCATGCCGCGTGCACTGGTCAACGTGCGCGCAGGGTTGGCCCAGGTGCCGACCGGCCTCGAGGAGGCGTCCCGCTCGCTGGGCCGCTCCCCGACCGTGACGTTCCTGCGAGTCACATTGCGCCTCACCGCACCCGCGGCGGCGGCCGGCGCTTCGATGGTTTTCGTCGCGGTGGCCACGGAACTGACCGCCACGCTGCTGCTCGCCCCCACCGGGACACGCACGCTGTCGATGCTGTTCTGGTCCTACGCCAGCGAACTGGACTACGCGGCTGCCGCGCCGTACGCGCTGGTGCTGGTCCTGCTCGCGGTTCCGGTGACGATGATCCTGCTCACGCAGTCGACGAAGGGGGTCGCCCAGTGACCGGCCCCGCCATGCTCGAAGCCCGTGCGCTCGCGAAGACGTTCCACGGCCACACGGTGCTCGATCACATCGACCTCGATCTCACCCAGGGCAGTCTCACCGCCATCGTCGGAGCGTCCGGATGCGGAAAGACCACCCTGTTGCGTCTGATCGCCGGGTTCGAGACCCCCGACGCCGGGACGATCGCCATCGCCGGCCGGCAGGTCGCCAGCGCGACGAGCGCGGTGCCGCCGCACCGCCGCAGCGTCGGATACGTCGCCCAGGACGGTGCCCTCTTCCCCCACCTGACGGTGGGCCAGAACGTCGCCTACGGCCTGTCCGGTACCGCCCGACGCTCCGCGGTGCGCACCCGGGTGGCCGAACTGCTCGAAACCGTGTCCCTTGAGCCCGGTCTCGCCTCGCGCCGTCCTCACCAACTGTCGGGCGGTCAGCAGCAGCGCGTCGCGCTGGCCCGCGCACTGGCCCGTGAACCGAACCTGATGCTGCTCGACGAACCGTTCAGCGCCTTGGACACCGGCCTGCGTGCGTCCACCCGAAAGGCCGTCGCGGGCCTCCTCACCCGGGCCGGGGTGACCACGCTGCTGGTGACCCACGACCAGGAGGAGGCGCTGTCGGTCGCCGACCAGGTGGCGGTCATGCGCGACGGCCGCTTCACCCAGGTGGGCACGCCCGAACAGGTCTACCGCCAACCGGTGGACCGGTTCACCGCCGAGTTCCTCGGCGACTGCATCACCCTGCCGTGCACCGTTTCGGCCAACGTGGCCGACAGCGCGCTCGGGCGCATCCCGGTGACGGCCGACGACGGTCCGGGCACCCTCGTGCTGCGCCCCGAACAACTCGTCGCGACCGTGGTCTCCGACAGTGGACAGCTCCAGCTCGACGGCCTCGGAACCGTCATCGCCACCGAATTCCTCGGCCACGACGTGCTGTTGACGATCGACCCGGACGGCGACGCCGCACCGATCGTCGTGCGGCAGAACAGCCTCGCCCCGCCGCCGGTCGAAGCCAAGGTGCGCATCCAGGTGGTGGGTCACGGAGCGGTGCTGACATGAGCCGCCTTGTCGACCACCTGCGCGCACAGGGGAGTCGAACCGCTGTGGGCACCGACTCGCAGCGGCTGTCCTACGGCGGACTCGCCGACCGGGTGTCCGAGGTCGCCGCTCGTCTGGGGGGCACCCGTCGCCTGGTGATGCTCGAGACCCGCAACGACGTCTCGGCGCTGGTGCACTACCTGGGGGCGCTCGCCGGTGGCCACGTGGTGCTGCCCGTCCCGGCGGGACGCGACCACGGTGAATTGACGGCTTCCTACGACCCCGACGTCGTCGTCGACGGGGCCGGCCTGCACCAACGCCGCGCCGGCAGCGTGCACGATTTGCACGACGACCTCGCGCTGCTGCTGTCGACGTCGGGCAGCACCGGCTCGCCGAAGCTGGTCCGGCTGTCGCGGGGCAACCTTCTCAGCAACGCCCACGCGATCGCCGACTACCTCGGCATCCGCCGAACCGATCGCGCCGCGACGACACTGCCGATGTCGTATTGCTACGGCCTGTCGGTGATCCACAGTCATCTGCTGCGCGGCGCCGCAGTCATCCTCACCGAACACTCCGTGGTCGACGACGAGTTCTGGGCGTTGTTCCGCCGCCACGGCGGCACTACCTTCGCCGGCGTGCCGTACACGTTCGATCTGCTCGACCGCGTCGGCTTCGGCGCCATGGACCTGCCGGATCTGCGCTACATCACCCAGGCCGGTGGACGGTTGGCACCCGAGCAGGTGCGACGCTACGCCCAACTCGGCGCCACGCGCGGCTGGCAACTGATCGTGATGTACGGCGCCACGGAAGCCACCGCCCGCATGGCCTACCTCCCACCCCACCTCGCCGCCGCGTATCCCGGCTGCATCGGCGTGCCGATCCCGGGCGGGTCGTTCACGATCGAACCGCTCGACGGCTGGCCGGCCGACGATGCCGCGGGCGAACTCGTGTACCGCGGCGACAACGTGATGATGGGCTACGCACACAGTTCGGTCGATCTGTCGCGCGGCGTCGAGGTCGATGCGCTGCACACCGGCGACATCGCCCGCCGCCGGCCGGACGGCCTCTACGAGGTGATCGGCCGCAGCAGCCGGTTCGTCAAGATATACGGCCTTCGCATCGATCTGCAGCGGATCGAGACGGCGTTGCGCGACCGCGGCGTGCCCGCGTTGTGCACCGACCTCGACGACCGCCTCGTCGTCGCCGCGGCCGCACGACACCGCCCGGCGCAAGTGGCGCAACTGGCCGCCGAGGCCGCGGGCGTGCCGTCGAGCGCGGTACACGCCGTCGCCGTCGACGAGCTGCCGATGCTGCCGACCGGCAAGCCGGACTACCCGGCGGTGCGGGCGTTGGCGGCCCCCGTCGAAGACTCCCCGCCGACCGCCGACCTGACGACGGTCTTCGCCGAGGTCCTGCACCTGGAGGAGGACGCCATCGACCCGGCCGCCAGCTTCATCGACCTCGGCGGCAACTCGCTGACGTACGTGGCGACGTCGGTCCGCCTGGAACGTGCGCTGGGCCGGCTTCCCACCGACTGGCAGCGCATCCCCCTGCGCGACCTGCAGGCCCGTGCGGTACCGCCGCGCCGACGCTGGACGGCCACCCTGGAGACCAGCGTCGCGCTACGCGCCGTCGCGATCGTGCTGATCGTCGGGTCGCACGCCACGCTGTTCGAACTGTGGGGCGGGGCGCATGTGCTGCTCGGCATCGCGGGGTACAACTTCGGCCGGTTCTGCCTCACACCCGCATCCCGCGCGCAGCGGGTGCAGCATCTGCGCACCGCGATCGCCTCGATCGCTGTCCCATCGGTGGTGTGGGTGGCGATCGCCATGTTGGTCACCGAGGACTATCACCTGTGGAACCTGTTGCTGGCCAACAAGTTCCTCGGTCCGCACGACAGTATGACCGCCGGGCGGCTGTGGTTCGTCGAGGTTCTGGTGTGGATCCTGGTCGCGCTGGCGGTGTTGATGGTGCTGCCGGCCGCCGACCGCGCCGAGCGGCGGTGGCCGTTCGAGTTCGCCGTGGTGTTCCTGGCCGCCGGGTTGGCACTGCGCTACGACGTACTCGGGCTTGAACTGGGCCGCGAAGCGTGGTTCACGATGCTGACCTTCTGGTTCTTCGCGGCCGGATGGGCGGCCGCAAAGGCCCGCACGCCGTGGCAGCGAATCGCGGTCACCGTGGCCCTGGTGGTCGGGTTGTCCGGGTATTTCGGGGACACCAACCGCGAGGTACTGGTGCTCTCGGGCTTCATGCTGCTGATCTGGTTGCCGGCGCTGCGCTGCCCGGCCGGGTTGACGGTCCTCGCTGGCGTCATCGCCGAGGCCTCGCTCTACACCTATCTCACGCACTTCCAGGTTTACGCCTTGTTCGAGGGACACCCGGTGCTGGGCGTCGCGGCATCGATCGCGGTGGGTGTGCTGCTGACCCAGGCGCTCACGCTGCTCCGCCGGCGGCTGCGCGACCGCAGGCCGGCCATCAGCGCGGCCGAGTTTCCCGCTCGGCGATGAGACCCTCCTGCGCCAGGGTCGCGGCGATGACGCCGTCGGCGCGGACCAGGCTCGCGGTGACCACCCCACGGCCGCGGGCGGCGGCGGGTGAGGTGGACTCCAGCACGTTCCACTCGTCGGCGCGCACCGGTTGGTGAAACCACACCGAAGAATCGGTGGTGCCGCTGCGATGGGTCCGCGCCCGCATGGAATGACGGTGCACCTGCAAGGCCGGGTCGATCATGTAGAGGTCGGTGACGTAGACCGTGATAAGGGTGTGCAGCAACGGATCGTCGGGGAGCGCCACGGTGGCGCGCCACCACAACCGGCGCACGAAATCCTCACCGGAGCCTTCGTCGGCGACGCGGAGGTCGAGTTCGTCGAGCGGCACCGACGGCGCCGGGCCGGGCGGTCCCGTCGGCTCCAGGACGTCCGGGCCCGGTGCGGGAATCCGGCGGCGGCCGTGTTCGGGACCCGACATGGGGACGGCGAACGACACCGTCGCGGTGGTCAGCAGCCGGCCGGCCTGGCGGGATTCGACGCGGCGGCATGCCGCGGTACGGCCGTCGTACACGGCGGTGACGTCGTAGTGCACCGGATCGCCCGCCTCACCGCCGCGCAGGAACTGCAGGTGCATGTTGGTCGGCGGCCGGTCGGAGTCCACGGTGCGCGCGGCCGCGGCGAGGCTCTGCGCAGCGAATTGACCGCCGTAGGCACGTTTGTCCGCCGGGCCGCTCGGCATCCCGACCCAGGTGTCCACCCCCTTCCCTGCGGCCACGTCGAGAAGCTCGAGCAGGCGGCTCATGCTCCGTCCGACCCTGTTGCCACCGAGCCTGATTCGGCCATTCGATCGAACTCCTCGGCGGTGATACCGAGCCACTCGGTGAGGACGTCCGCGGTGTCGTCACCCAGCGCGGGCGCGGCCACGGCGGGCGGATAGGTGCCGTCGATCGCCACCGGCAGCCCGGGAGCCAGGTAGCGGCCGACGCGCGGTTGGTCGAGTGCGGTGAAGAGCGGATTGTGGGTGACCCGGTCGTCGGCTGCCACTTCCGCGAAGCTGCGGTAGCGCTCCCACAACACCGACGTGCCCGACAGCGCCGACGCCACCTCGTCAGCGGTGTGAGCACTGAACCAGACGGTGAACAACCCGGTCAGCGCGTCACGGTGACGGTAGCGGTCCCCTTCGTCGGTGAAGTCGGCGCCGAGTGCGCCACCCAGTGCGCCGACGGCGGCGGCGGTCCCGGTCAGTTCGGTGAGGTCGCGGAAGTGCCGATTGGTCAGCGCCACCACCATGAACGCGGCACCATCGCCGGTGAGGAAGTTCTGCCCGTAGGTGCCGTAGAGCGAGTTGCCCAGGCGCGGACGCGATTGCGCAGTCACCATCGCCTCGGTGAGGAATGCGAGGTTGCCCGCGGTGGCCAGCGCGACGTTTTCCAGTGCGATGCTGATCCGGGCGCCGGCGCCGGCGGTGTCGCGGCGGCGCAGGGCGGTGGTGACTGCCAGCGCGGCATACAGTCCGCAGGACACGTCCCACGCCGGCAGCACGTGGTTGACCGGGGCGGCCAGTTCGGGCGGTCCCGTCACCAGGGGGAACCCGGTGGCCGCGTTGACGGTGTAATCCACCGCGGTGCCGCCGTCGGCGCGCCCCGAGACTTCGACGTGGATGAGATCCCGGCGATGGGACGCCAGCGTGTCGTACGAACACCACTGCCGCCCACCGACGTTGGTGATCAACACCCCGGCTTCGACGATCAGGCGGGCCACCAGCTCCTGACCTTCGGCACTGCGCATGTCCACGGCGACCGAACGCTTGCCCTTGTTCAAGCCAGCCCAGTAGATGCTGTCCCCGGCGTCGGTGACCGGCCAGCGCCGGTAGTCGGCGGCGCCCCCGACCGGATCGACACGGATCACTTCGGCACCCAGCTGCGTCAACGTCATCCCCGCCAGCGGTACCGCCACGAAGCTGGAGATCTCGACGATGCGCACGCCGGCGAGCGGCCGGACCGGATCCGTTGCGGGCATCCGCTCAAGTTAGCAAGAGCTCAACCGCCAGCCGTTCCGGCCAGCTTGATGGCGGCCGCCTCGATGGCGTCCTCGCTCAGCAGCGACTGAAGTGCGGCGTCGCCGAGCGGAATGAAGCTGTCGCGGCTGGCCACCCGCTCGACGCGGCCGGTGTACCCGTGGGCCAGCAGCGCGGCGAGTATGCCTTCGCCCACGCCGCCGGTCTCGCGGGTCTCGTCGACGGTCAGCACCCGCCCGGAGGCCTGCGCTTCGCGGAGCATGTCGTCGACGGGCAACGGTGCGAGCCAACGCAGATCGACGACGCGGGTCGCGATGTGCAGGCGTTCGAGCCGCCGCGCGACCCGCAGGCTCATCCACAGGCCGTTGCCGAAGGTCAGGACCGTCAGGTCGGTGCCGTCGCCGTAGGTTCGCGCCCGCCCGATCGGCGCCGGCGCCCGGGTCAGCGGTGCCAGCCACTGTTCGTCGCCGTCGGTGTGCAGATCCTTGGTGTGGTAAAGCGCGTTGACGTTCCTCCGCACGGCTGAAAGTCGGGGGATTCCAACCTGTTAGACGGGTTGGAGCAGTAATTCCTCGCGGTTTCCTGCTGGTTCCTGCGTCGACGTCACCGCAACACCCGCAGGCGCTGTGGTTTCTCGGCAGGCGGTGACCGCAAGCCCTGCGGCCAATACATTCTTGGCGGCGTTCACATCAGCGTGTACGGGCCCGTGCGGGCAGTTTGTGCACCGAAACACCGCTTGGCTCTCACGGGATTCCGGGTCAACATGCCCACACACCGGACACCGTTGCGACGTGAAGGCCGCCGGAACCTTGATCACCTGTGTCCCGGCATAACGCGACACAGACCTCAACGCTTGCTCGAACCGATACCATCCTTTCCCCAGTACAGCCCGATTCAAACCGGATTTACTCGACGCGCCGTTCGGCAGGAACGCCCCGGCGTTGCCGGGATCTTCGACCCGAGCAGCACGGCGCGTCATGTTGCGGGTCTTGAGATCTTCGAGCACCACGACTGCGTTCGACTGGGCCAGGCGGTGCGCGGTCTGGACGCAGAAATCCTGGCGGCGGTGCCGCTCAGTGGCCCGCAACTTCGCCAGAGCCCGCCGGGTCTTGGTGCGGTTTGCCGACCCCTTGGCCGCGCGGGACAGCCTGCGTTGCAGCGCTACCAGGCGGCGGCGTTCACCGGTCGTGACGAACTCCCGGTCAGCCAGCTCACCGTCGCTGGTGGCCACCGCCACCACACCACGATCCACCCCCACCGCGGTCCCCGGGGCGGCGTGCTCTGCCGGGGCCGCGATCCCGTCGTCGACGAGCAACGACACGAACCAGTGCGCACCGTCCCGCGACAGGGTGGCCGAGCGGACGGTTTCCCCCTGCAGGCTGCGTGACGCCCGGAATTTCACCCACCCAAGCTTGGGCAGCTTCACCCGCGCATGTTTGCAGCTGAGCTTCTCCACCACCATCTTGTTGCCCTCGGGGAACCGGAACGACGGCGCCCACCGCCGACCCGAACGCCAATGCACCCGAAACGTCCCCTGCTCACGGCACGCCTTATCCAGATCCATCAGTGTCTGCTGCAGGCAGTGCCCGAAACGTCTCTGAGCCACGAATGCTCAGTCTTGGCTTCGGCCAACTCTTTGGCCTGGGGCCCGTAGTTCATCCACGCCCGCGGCGGCGGTATTCACCGCGCTGCTCCAACCCGGTGTTCCACACCGCCCGACACACTGCCCCGATCTGCTCGGCGAACACCGCCTGCGCGTCGGTGAACTCCACCCGAAACCGCCGCCCCGTCACCACGATCTCAACGATCCTTCTGCGACTCGACGTAGCGGTTGATCACCGACAACGGTGCCCCACCCACCGTCGCCACGAAATACGAATTCGTCCACAATGTCGGCAACCGCGATTTCAGCCACGAGAACTCCTGCCGCAGCAGCCGCGAGGACCTGCCCTTGATGGCCTTCACCAGCTTGTGAACCCCCAACTGCGGGTCGACCTCCACCAGCAGATGCACGTGCTCAGGCATGGTCTCCATCTCGATCAACCATGCCCCCTTCTCCTCGATCACCTCGACGATGATGTCCTTGAGCCGCTGCTCCATCCGCCCGCCGATCACCTTGCGTCTGTATTTCGGGCACCAGACAACGTGATAGGCGCACCCGAACGCGATATTCGCGTTCGTCCGCAACGTAACACCCACACCCGACAACATTAGACAGCGATCAACCATCTAATGTTTCAACACGCCGGAACCGTACCCGCGCAGTGGCCACCCAAAGCAGGAACTTGACGCGCTCACCCCCATGCCTGAAGGCAGGGGTCCGCCGCGCTACCTACTTTCGATCGGCATGCCCTGGTAGGCGGTGTGCATGGCGGTGTTGAGCGCACCGACCGCGGTGGAGTGGTTGACCGACGCGTCGCCGAAACTGCACACGGTGACCGCGTCATCCGGCCAGTGGCACGGCACGCGCAGTTTGCGGGCACGGTCCGTCGAGAACGCCACCCCCACCGCGCGCGGCAGGTGCGAGGCGATGGTGCTGGTCTGTGGGATGATGCTGAGGTCGGCGCGGCCGAACACCTTGTGCCGCCCACCGGAGATGGGCTCGTCGGTGGCCGCGACCAGACCGAGCAGCACATCCCGGATCCCACGGGTCAGTCCGCCGTCGACCTGCTGGGCGCGGGCGAGGAAAAACCCACCCGAGCGGTAGTGCAGCAGCGCCGGATCGGTTGGCCGCAGCGCCGTTGCCACCGCGGCGTTGCTCTCCTGGCCGGACGATCCGATCGTGTAGTAACCGCGGCCTCGCGACCGCAACCACCGGGCGGCCAGATCGAGGTGCCGGCTGGCCAATACGGCGTCGAACAGCGAAAGCAGCTCTGCGCGAACTGGTCCACGGGGCGCAGGGGGCTCGCTCTCAGTTGCGTGATCGTCGTCGTGAAGTACTCGTCGAGCGCTTCATTTCTGGTGCTGCCCACCGGGCCTCCTGAACTAGCGCCGTGCCCGGCGGAACGCGGACATTTCCGTCAACGCCTCGCCGATGACGAGAGTATGCACCTCGCTGATGCCCTCATAGGCCAGCACCGATCGGGAATTGCCGGGGTGCCGCATCACTACACCAAATCGATGGCTTCGGCGATCGAGGGCAGCACCCGGCTGGGGCGGAACGGATACCTCTCGACGTCCTCGATGTTCGTCGAACCGGTGAGCACGAGGATGGTCTCCAGGCCCGCCTCGATGCCCGCGACGACGTCGGTGTCCATCCGGTCGCCGACCATCACAGTGCCCTCCGAGTGGGCCTCGATGCGGTTGAGCGCGCTGCGGAACATCATCGGGTTCGGTTTGCCCACGAAATACGGCTCCCGGCCGGTGGCCTTGGTGATCATGGCCGCCACCGAGCCCGTCGCCGGAAGCGGTCCCTGCGCGGAAGGCCCGGTCACGTCGGGGTTGGTGGCGATGAACCGGGCACCGCCGAGGATCAGCCGGACCGCCTTGGTGATCGCCTCGAACGAGTAGGTCCGGGTCTCCCCCAGCACCACGAAAGCCGGCTCGAGGTCGGTCAGCGTGTATCCCGCTTCGTGCAGCGCCGTAGTCAGCCCGGCCTCTCCGATGACGTAGGCCGACCCGCCCGGCAACTGGTCACTGAGGAAGGTCGCCGTGGCCATAGCCGACGTCCAGATGGACTGTTCCGGCACGATGAGCCCGGACCGCGCCAGCCGCGCCGCCAGGTCCCGCGGGGTGAAGATCGAGTTGTTCGTCAAGACCAGGAACGGCCGCTCCCGTTCGACGAGCCGGGCGAGGAACTCGGCGGCACCGGGAAGGGCGTGTTCTTCGCGGACGAGCACGCCGTCCATGTCGGTCAGCCAGCATCTGGCAGTGGAGCGCACGTGCTCAGTCTGTCACTGTGCCGGGCCCGCACCGGCTAATCGCCGACCCACGATCGCGGCATTCGACGCCATCGCCGACGAACTGAGGTGAGAGCCACCTACTCGGGCAACCGCAGTTCCGGCTTCTCCACCTCTTCGATGTTGACGTCCTTGAACGTGATGACCCGGACCTGTTTGACGAACCGAGCGGGCCGGTACATGTCCCACACCCACGCATCGGCCAACCGCAGCTCGAAATAGACCTCGCCGTTGGCGTTGCGGGGCACCATCTCGACGCTGTTGGCGAGGTAGAACCGCCGTTCGGTCTCGACCACATAGCTGAACTGCCCGACGATGTCCTTGTACTCCCGGTACAGCGACAGCTCCATCTCGGTTTCGTACTTCTCGAGATCCTCGGCGCTCATCAGTACTGCTGTCCTTCATGTCGGTATGGCATGGCCGGTCGGTCTTCCCCGCTCATCGCAATCCTCCCCCTATCCGGGTTCACAGCACTGCCCGGGTTCGGCGTCGGTCAACCCCTCGCTGATCTGCCAAGTACCCGCAGTGACCAACCGGCGCACGTTGATGAACGAATAGCGGTGCTGCGGACACGGCCCGAGTTCGGCCAACGCGGCGGTGTGCGCCGGTGTGCTGTATCCCTTGTGTTCGGCGAATCCGTAGCCGGGATGCTGGCGTTCCATCCCCGCCATCAACCGGTCACGGCTCACCTTGGCCAACACGCTGGCCGCCGCGATACAGGCGGCCGCTGCATCGCCACCGACGACCGGCAACGACGGCATCGGCAGCCCCGGCACCCGGAACCCGTCGGACAGAACGTAACCCGGCTGCACGGGCAGACCCGCAACCGCCCGCCGCATCCCCTCGATGTTCGCCACGTGTACGCCGCGGCGGTCCACCTCTTCGGACGGGATGAACACCACGTGGTGGGCCAGCGAATAACGGCGGATCAGCGGGAACAACCGCTCTCGCTCTTTCTCGCCCAGCTTCTTCGAATCATCGAGCGCGGCGAGACTCGCCAACCGGTTCGGGCCCAGGACGCACGCTGCCACCACGAGCGGGCCGGCGCAGGCACCCCTGCCCACCTCGTCCACTCCCGCCACCGGTCCGAGCCCGTTGCGGTACAGCGCGGACTCCAGCGTGCGCAGACCTGATGCCTTGCGGATCACCGTTCGCGGCGGCCACGACGCCGGCAAGCTCAGGCCCTCGGCTCTTCGCGCAAGCGGCTCATCTCAGGCCCTCGGCTCTTCGCGCAAGCGGCTCATCTCAGGCCCTCGGCTCTTCGCGCAAGCGGCTCATCTCAGGCCCTCGGCTCTTCGCGCAAGCGGCTCATCTCAGGCCCTCGGCTCTTCGCGCAAGCGGCTCATCTCAGGCCCTCGGCTCTTCGCGCAAGCGGCTCATCTCAGGCCCTCGGCTCTTCGCGCAAGCGGCTCATCTCAGATCCTCGGCTCCTACGGGTGTCTACTGGTTCGGGTTGGCGGTCTGCGGGTTCACCGATCCCACCCCGCCCCATCTCCCCGGCGGCCAGGCGATGAACCGTGCCTTCCCGATCACGTTGCCCACCGGAATGGTGCCCGCTTCGGGGTCACCGGTGCACAGCAGGCCGCGCTGCGCGTCACCGGGCAGGTTCGTGCAGTGCGCGCGCGAGTCGGCCGAATGGGTGCGGTTGTCCCCCATCACCCACAGCTTGTCCTCCGGGACGGTGACCGGCCCGAACTCGTTGCCCAGGCAGGGGTAGACGGCAGGGTCGGCCATCATCGTCTCGGGGTCCAGGTACGGCTCCACGAGCTCTTTGCCGTCGACGGTCAGCCCGGTGGCCGCGCGGCACTCGACAGTCTGACCGCCCACCGCAATCACCCGTTTGACCAGGTCGTTCTCGTCCGGCGGCACGAATCCCACGACGGAGAGCGCGTTCTGCGCGAAGCGGATGACTGGATTGTCCGACCGTATCGACTCGTAGCCGATGTTCCAGTTGGGCGGGCCCTTGAACACGATGACGTCGCCGGGTTCCGGTTCGGCGAACCGGTAGGTCAGCTTGTCCACCATGATGCGGTCGCCGACGCAGCCCGGACATCCGTGCAGCGTGGGTTCCATCGACTCCGACGGGATCAAGTACGGCCGCGCGACGAACGTGAGCATCACGTAGTACAAGACAATAGCGATGGTGACCAGGATGGCGAGCTCGCGTAGCGCGGAGTGTTTGCGGCCGGGGGTCTCGTCCTGGTCGTCGACGTGCGGTTCGGCGTCGGACTCAACCTTGCCGACGACGTCCTCGGCCGACGACTCGGGGCTATCGGTCACGGCTTCACACTAGCCAGCACACCGACCGACGCCCGACAGCGGCGCCGGCGGTCAGCGCTTCTCCTTGATCTTGGCCTTCTTGCCACGGAGCTCACGCAGGTAGTAAAGCTTCGCGCGGCGTACGTCACCGCGGGTGACGACGTCGATGTGGTCGATGTTGGGCGAATGCACGGGGAACGTGCGCTCCACGCCCACGCCGTAACTCTCCTTGCGCACCGTGAAGGTCTCGCGGATGCCACCGCCCTGGCGCCGGATGACGACACCCTTGAAGACCTGGATGCGCTCCTTCGAGCCCTCGATCACCTTCACGTGAACGTTGACGGTGTCGCCGGGGCCGAAAGCCGGGATGTCGTCGCGCAGCGACGACTGATCGACAAAGTCCAGCGTGTTCATCGGTGACACTTCCTTGTTGCTTGGGCATGGGCAGGCTGCGTAGGACAGCGCGCGCCGGGCCGGTGGTTACGGACGCTTTCGGGGCGTATCTCGCAGCGGACCGCAGGGCGCCACCCCACGTCCTGCGCGGACAACTGCTCAATTGTGCCAGACGGGCCCCGGTCCGGTGAAATCGCCGCCTCGCGGCGTTCTTTCGTGACCGACGCTGATCAGCGACGCACCTGGGTAAAGGTTAGGGTTGAATTACCTGTTACGCGGCACCCGATGCGGCGGACGGATTCCCGCCACGGGCGCCCCGGCTATCGATAAGGAGAGCCATGCGACGGCCGTCGATGCTGTTGACGGCCACCGCCGCGAGCGTGGTCGCGGCGGTGGCCGTCTCGGGGTGTGACGCCCGTGGGTACGGCACGACGCCACTTCCGGACGCCCCGCCCCTCACCGTCGTCGCACCACAGGGCGCCATGGCGCCGCTCCCCGAGGCCGCACCCGACCAGCCCGCCGCATCGTTCAACGGGCTCCACGACCGGGCGCGGCTGGCGACCGACCAGGCCGCCGAGGCGGGTGCCGACATCACTGTGCTGATCAAGGACCGCAACACCGGACAGATGGTGTCCAACGGTAACGGTCGCAGTATGGCGATCGCGTCAGTGGTGAAGCTTTTCATCGCCGACGACCTGCTGCTCAGGGGTGGACGGTTGTCGCCCGAGGAGCGCGGATCGTTCGAATCGATGCTGCGGTCATCCGACGACAGCGCGGCCGAGGTGTTCTGGAATCGGGGCGGCGGCAGCGCGATCGTCACCCGCGTGGCGCAGCGATACGGCTTGAGCGGCACCCGCCCGCCCGACGACGGCCGATGGTGGAACACCGTCAGCACCGCCGCGGACCTGGTGCGCTATTACGACATGTTGCTCTCGGGCGCCGGCGGTCTGGCGCGGGTCAAGGCCGACATGATCGTCGACAACCTCGCCGCGTCGACGCCCAACGGAATCGACGGCACCCAGCCCGGCGGGGTGTACCCGCAACGCTTCGGCATCCCGGAGGGCCTGTACGCGGTACCGGTGGCGGTCAAGCAGGGCTGGATGTGCTGCATCGGCTCAGACTGGATGCACCTGTCGACCGGCGTCATCGGTGCGGACCGCCGCTACATCGTGGTGATCGGGTCCGACCAGCCGGCCGGCGCCGACGAAGCCCGGGCCACGATCACCAGGGCGGTCAAGACGATGTTCCCGGGCGGCCGGATCTAATTCCCGCTCAGCAGGTCCGGCCGTCTTTCCCGGGTCCGGGCCAGCGCCTGCTGGCGCCGCCACGACGCAACTTTCGCGTGATCGCCGGACAGCAGCACTGAGGGCACCTCCAGTCCGCGCCAACTAGGCGGCCGCGTGTAGCTCGGCCCCTCGAGCAGTCCCGCGGAGTGCGAATCGTCGGCGTGTGAGGCGGGGTTGCCGAGCACCTCGGGCAGCAGCCGCACGACGGCCTCGACCATCACCAGCGTCGCGGACTCACCGCCGTTGAGCACGTAATCGCCGATGGACACCTCCGCCACCCGCATCCGCCGGGCGGCGTCGTCGACGACCCGCTGATCGATGCCCTCATAGCGTCCGCAGGCGAACACCAGATGCCGCTCGGTGCTCCACCGTTGCGCGGTGGCCTGGTCGAATAGCCGCCCCGCCGGGGTGGGCACCACCAGCAGCGTGTCTTCGGTGCAGACGTCGTCGAGTGCGGCTCCCCACACCGGTGCCTTCATCACCATGCCCGGACCGCCGCCGTACGGCGCATCGTCGACCGAACGATGCACGTCGTGGGTCCACGCGCGCAGGTCGTGTACGCCGAGTTGGATACGTCCGGATTGGACGGCCTTGCCCGGCAGGGATTCTCGGAGAGGATCGAGGTAGCGCGGGAAGATCGTGATGACGTCAATGAGCACCGCTGCGCATCCCCCTACTCCAGGTCCAGCAGACCCTCGGGCGGATCGATATCCAGCAGGCCCGCGGCCAGCGACACGCGCGGCACGATCGCCGTGACGAACGGCACCAGCACCTCGGCGCCCTCGGGAGTCTTCACCGAGAGCAGTTCGCCGGCCGCGGTGTGCAGGACCTCGACCACGGTGCCGACGTCGACACCGTCGACCGTGCGCACCCGTAGTCCCTCCAGCTGATGGTCGTAGTACTCGTCGGGATCCTCGATGGGCGGCAGTTCATCGGTGTCGACCAAAAACACCGTTCCGCGCAGCGCGTCGGCGGCGGCCCGGTCGGCCACCCCGTCGAGCCGCAGCAGCAGCCGACCGCCGTGCGGGCGAACGGATTGGATGACGAAGCGGCGTTCCGCGCCACCGTTGGCAAACCTGCCGCGCAACTGGGCGCCCGGAACGAACCGCGCGTCGGGGTCGTCGGTGCGGACCTCGACGACCAGTTCACCGGTGACGCCGTGCGCCTTGGCCACCCGCCCGACTACGAGGTCCATGAACGGTTCTCATTCGCTACTGGTCGGTGTCCACCACGTCGACGCGGATACCCCGCCCGCCGATACCGGCGACCAGGGTGCGCAGCGCCGTCGCCGTGCGACCCCCGCGGCCGATCACCTTGCCGAGATCGTCCGGGTGCACGTGCACCTCGACTGTCCGTCCGCGCCGGTTGGTCACCATGTCCACGCGCACATCGTCGGGATTGTCGACGATTCCCCGGACGAGATGCTCGACGGCGTCGACGACGACTGAACTCACGGTGTCCGCTCAGCTCTCGGTGGCGCCGGCGACCGTGGCGTCCTCGCCTTCAGCGGCCGGCTCGGACTTGTCGGCGTTACCGGCGGGATCGGCTGTCGCCTCGATGTCGGAAGCCGCCTGCCCGGCTTTCTTCGCCGCCGGCGCCTTCTTCTTCTTCGGCTGGGTCGCCTCGGTGCTGGGCCCGCCCTCGGCCTCGGCCAGCGCGGCGTTGAACAGATCGAGCTTGCTGGGCTTGGGTTCCTTGACCTTCAACGTGCCCTCCGCGCCGGGCAGACCCTTGAACTTCTGCCAGTCACCGGTGATCTTGAGCAGCTGCAGCACCGGCTCGGTGGGCTGGGCGCCGACGCCGAGCCAGTACTGGGCCCGCTCGGAGTCGACCTCGATGAGGCTGGGCTCTTCCTTGGGGTGGTAACGGCCGATGACCTCGATGGAGCGGCCGTCGCGGCGGGTGCGCGCGTCGGCGACGACGATGCGGTACTGGGGGTTGCGGATCTTGCCCAGACGGGTCAGCTTGATCTTGACAGCCATGGTGAAGCGATACTCCTCATGCGTTGCCACGCTGCAATTCAGCGATGCGGGCGGGTTGCCCGATCCGGTCTTGCCTCGCGTGTGTGACCACCGAGCGGCCAGGGTCGCGGGCGGACAGCGGACCATTGTGCCAGACCAGCACGTCGGGTCGGAAATCACTGGGTCGGGCACACTGGTGCAATGTCACTACGCCAGCGACTGCTCACCAGCATGGCCGGACAGCTGGGGCGCCCGCACGGACGACTCGGCGGAGTCGTCGCCGGAGCACTGAACCGCGGTAACGGCCAAGCCATCGCGACGGCGGTGGCCGCTGCGCAGGTGCCGGCCGGCGGGGTCGCCGCCGACATCGGTTTCGGGGGCGGGGCGGGCCTGCGCCTGCTCGTCGACGCGGTGGGGACCGGTGGCACGGTGCACGGCGTGGAGGTGTCCCGAGACATGCTGGACCGGGCGCGGCGGCAGTTCGGCCGGGACATCGACAGTGGTCGGCTGCGGCTCGCGCACGGTTCGCTCACCGCGCTGCCGTTCGGGGACGCCACACTCGATGCGGCGATCACCGTCAACACCGTGTACTTCGTCGACGATCTGGACGCCGTGTCGGCCGAATTCGCGCGGACGCTGCGGCCCGGCGGCCGGGCCGCCATCGGCGTGGGTGATCCGGAGGTGATGCGACGGCTGCCCATGACGCCGTACGGATTTCGGCTGCGTTCGATGGACGACATCGTCGCGAAGCTGGAACGGGCAGGTCTGACGGTCGCCGTGCAGAGCCGGGCCGACGGCCGGCTGCCCCGCCACACGATCACCGCCCAGCGCCCGGCCTGAGGTTTCCGACGGTGCCGTCATGGCGCGACTGTCAAGCGAGGACGGGAGCGGCAGTCGATGTAGGCGTTCGCGGGTAAACACCCGGTCCGAGATTTCCGCCAGGCTCGACATCGCTCGATGGAACATGACTACGCTCACCAGCCATGGGGAGGCTCGTCAATCTGTTCGCAATCCTGCTCGCCGCGCTGAGCATCGTCGCCGCACCCGCCGCGGTCGCCGACATCGACATCCAGCCGGTGGGGTCGGTTCCGATTCCCGCAGGCCCGGCCGAGGCGTGGATCGTGGCCGACATGGATACCGGCCAAGTGCTGGCCGGCCGTAACGACAACACCCGCTACGCCCCCGCGAGCACGATCAAGACGCTGCTCGCGCAGGTGGTGCTCGACGAAGTGCCGCTGGAGTCGACAGTCGTCGCCGACGAGGCGGACACCAGTGTGGAGTGCAATTGCGCCGGGGTGGCCCCGGGGCAGGTGTACACCGCCCGCCAACTACTCGAGGCCCTGCTGCTGGTGTCGGGCAACGACGCTGCCAACACCTTGGCCCGCACGCTCGGCGGCATGGACACTGCCGTGGCGAAGATGAACGCCAAGGCCGCCGTGTTGGGCGCCCACGGCACCAACGTGGTGACACCGTCCGGATTGGATGCACCAGGGATGCCGTTCTGGTCGACCCCGCACGATCTGGCCGTGATCTTCCGGGCGGCCATGGCCCACCCGGTGTTTGCGCAGATCACTGCCATGCCCTCGACGGTGTTCCCGACGAAGACCGGGGACACCGTCCTGGTCAACCAGAACGAGCTGTTGCACCGCTACCCCGGCGCGATCGGCGGCAAGACCGGGTTCACCGACATCGCCCGCAAGACGTTCGTGGGCGCGGCGCATCGTGACGGCCGGCGCCTGGTGGTGGTGCTGATGCACGGGCTGGTCAAAGAGGGCGGACCGACCTACTGGGATCAGGCGGCCGGTCTCCTCGACTGGGGTTTCGGGCTGGACCGCGGCGCGAGCGTCGGAGCGCTGTAGTCGGTACCAAACACGGTGTCACTGAGCCGCAACGCCTTCGAGACCGATCCGAGGCGTAAGCGCCGTTAGGCTCTGGCTCCATGGCCTGGTCGCGTTGGCGTTGGTGGTCGCGGACGCTCATCGCGGGATGCGCGGTCGCGATGACGATGTCTACGGCCGGGGTGGTGTCCAGATTCCCTGCGGCAGTGGCCCAACCGCAACCGGCAGGAGCCGTCACCCTGCCGCAGGGCCCCGCGCAGGCGTGGCTGCTCGCCGACCTCGATTCGGGCCGGGTCCTGGCCAGCCGCAATGCCTATGAACCGCACGCGCCAGCGAGCACGATCAAGGTGCTGCTCGCCATGGTGGTGCTCGACCATCTCTCGCCGGATAACTTCGCCAGGGCCAACACATCCCACACCCAGGTGGAGTGTTCCTGTATCGGGCTCACACCCGGCCAGGCCTACACCACGCGCCAGCTGCTGTCGGCGTTGCTCATGGCGTCGGGCAACGATGCGGCCAACATGCTCGCCGACATGCTGGGGGGTCAGCGTGCCGCCGTGGCGGCGATGAACCGCAAAGCCGCGCTCGTCGGCGCCACGGCCACCAGGGCGTCGTCGCCGTCCGGCCTCGACGGACCCGGCTGGGAGTCGATCACCACACCGCACGATCTTGCGGTGATGTTGCGGGCTGCGCTGAAGTATCCGCTGATCGCCCAGATCATGCGGTCGCCGTCGGCACCGTTCCCGGGTAAGACGCTGACCAACCAGAACGAGCTGCTGAGCCGCTACCCCGGTGCCGTCGCCGGCAAGACGGGCTTCACGAACCTCGCCCGCAAGACCTATGTCGGCGCCGCTCAGCGCGGTGACCGTCGCCTCGTCGTGGCGCAGATGTATGGCACCGGTGATCTCTACGGGCAGGCTATCGGGCTGTTCGACTGGGGATTCAGCCAGACCGGTTAGCGCTCAGCGGTAGACCCGACCCCGCAGGATGACCAGGGCCGGGTTGTTGACGACGGCGGCACCGCGGCGCGGGTCGTCGGCGTAACACACCAGGTCGGCGGGCGCGCCGTCGACGAGAGCGGGACGTCCGAGCCAGGCACGCGCATCCCAGCACGCCGCACCCAACGCGTCGGTAGCGCTCATCCCGATTCGGCGCAGGGCGTCGACCTCGTCACCGATGCGGCCGTGGGCGATCATGCTGCCGGCGTCGGTGCCGGCGTAGACGGACACGCCCGCTTCGTGGGCGGCCGCCACCCGTGGGTAGCTGCGCCGGTAGAGGTTTCGCATGTGGGCGGCGTAGGTGGGGTATTTGGCTGCCGAATCGGCGATGCGGGGGAAGTTCTCGAGGTTGATCAGGGTCGGTACGAGCGCTGTGCCGTGTTCCACCATCAGGCCGATGGTGTCGTCGGTGAGGCCGGTGCCGTGTTCGATGCAGTCGATACCGGCGCCGATGAGTCCCGGCAGCGCATCCTCACCGAACACGTGCGCCGTCACCCGGGCGCCATTGGCGTGGGCGGCGTCGATGGCCTGTCTGAGGATGTGGTCGTCCCACAGCGGTGCCAGATCACCGATCGACCGGTCGATCCAGTCGCCGACCAGTTTCACCCAGCCGTCGCCACGGCGTGCCTGCTCCGCGACGATCGCGGGCAGTTGCGATTCGTCCTCCACGTCGACGGCGTAACCGGCGATGTAGCGCTTCGGCTTCGCCACGTGTCGCCCCGCGCGGATGATCCGCGGCAGGTCGTCACGGTCGTCGAGGCTGCGGGTGTCGGTGGGCGAACCGCAGTCGCGAAGCAGCAGCGCGCCGACGCCCCGTTCGGTCTCGGCCTGCGCGGCCGCCTCCTCGATGCCGACCGCACCTCCGGGCACCGGCCCGAGCCCGACATGGCAGTGCGCGTCGACCAAACCCGGAACCACCCAGCCATCCGCCCCGTCGGCACCGAACACCGTGTCCGCGTCGGCGACCGGTTCCGTCTGCAGCAACCCGTCGACGATCCACCACTGCACCGGCTGCCCGTCGGGCAGACCACGGCCTCGTACGTGCAACGCCGCAGCGGCCATGTCAGTTCTTGGGAAACTTCAGCTTGCTCAGATCGAAGTCGGCCAGGCCGGGCGGCAGCTCGTCGAGTCCCTTCGGCATGTTTGACAGGTCGGGGAATCCGGCGGGCATGCCGGGCAATCCCGCGCCGAGCGGGTTGCGGTTCTTCGGCGGCGTCGGACCCCGGCCCTTCTTGCCCTTCTGCTTGTTCTTACCCTTCGCGGCCTTACGGGTGTTCTTGCCGCGCGCGAACGGCATGCCCATCTGGCCTGCCATCTGGGACATCATCTTGCGGGCCTCGAAGAATCGGTCGACGAGCTGGTTGACCTCTGACACGGTCACGCCCGAACCATTGGCGATCCGCAACCGTCGCGACGCGTTGATGATCTTCGGATCGGCGCGCTCGGCGGGCGTCATGCCGCGGATGATGGCCTGCACCCGGTCGAGTTGGGTGTCGTCGACCGCGGCCAGCGCATCTTTCATCTGACCGGCGCCGGGAAGCATGCCCAGCAGGTTGCCGATCGGGCCCATCTTGCGGATCGCCAGCATCTGCTCGAGGAAATCCTCGAGGGTGAGCTCGCCGCTGCCGATCTTGGCGGCGGTCGCCTCGGCCTGCTGAGCGTCGAAGACCTGTTCGGCCTGCTCGATCAGGGTCAGCAGGTCACCCATGCCGAGGATGCGGCTGGCCATCCGGTCGGGGTGGAAGACGTCGAAGTCCTCCAGCTTCTCCCCGGACGAGGCGAACAGGATCGGCACGCCGGTGACCTCGCGGACCGACAGCGCAGCGCCACCGCGGGCGTCGCCGTCGAGTTTGGTCAACACGACGCCGGTGAAGCCGACGCCTTCGCGGAACGCCTCGGCGGTGGTCACCGCGTCCTGACCGATCATCGCGTCGAGGACGAACAGCACCTCGTCGGGATCCACGGCGGCGCGGATCGCGGCAGCCTGACTCATCAACTCCTCGTCGATGCCGAGGCGCCCCGCGGTGTCGACGATCACGACGTCGAAGTGCTTGACCCTGGCCTCGGCGAGACCCGCGGCGGCCACCGCCACCGGGTCCGCGGTCCCCTTGACCTCCGGTGCGCCGGGCGCGGTACCAGGGTGCGGTGCGAACACCGACACCCCCGCGCGTTCGCCGACGATCTGGAGCTGGTTGACGGCACCGGGTCGTTGCAGATCACAAGCCACGAGCAGCGGAGTGTGGCCCTGAGCGCGCAACCACTTCGCGAGCTTGCCGGCCAGCGTGGTCTTACCGGAACCCTGCAGGCCAGCCAGCATGATCACCGTCGGCGGGGTCTTGGCGAATGCCAGTGAGCGGGTCTCCCCGCCGAGGATGCCGACGAGTTCCTCGTTGACGATCTTGACGACCTGCTGGGCGGGGTTCAGCGCGGCCGAGACCTCCGCACCCTTGGCGCGTTCCTTGATGCGCGCGACGAATGCGCGCACCACCGGCAGGGAGACGTCGGCCTCCAACAGCGCCAGTCGGATCTCGCGGGCCGTCGCGTCGATGTCGGCGTCGGTCAACCGGCCTTTGTTGCGCAGCCCCTGCAGGGCACCGGTCAACCGGTCGGACAAGGATTCGAACACGGTGTCCACCTTAACGGTCGAGGTCGACTTCCCCACCGGGCGGCGCTCGTCGCGCGGTGCCGCTCAGCTCGCCTGTTCGGCCTGCCTGGGGGGTGGTGGCGGGGTGGGCAGCACCGCGTAGAGGTCCCGTTCGAGCTCGGCGCGCACGGTTCGGCGCTCGACGTCGGTGCCGGCGGCCAGCGCAGGCACTGCGATGCCGAAGACGTCGACCACCGACGACCCGAGCGTGGTGACCTTCGCCCATGCGATGTCCACCCCGCCGCGTTCGAATACCGCGGTCAACCGTGCCAGCAGCCCGGCGCGGTCGACGGTGCGGATCTGCACGACGAATTCGCTCGGTGAGGCACCGTTCGACCACAGAACACGAGGCGGCGCCGCAACGTGGTTTGCCGGCACTGCGGCGAGGATCTCCCCCGCCCGTGGCGTGGCGTACCGGGCGGCCTCGTGTTCCCGCCGCTCCAGCCCCGCCAGCACGTCGAGTTCTCCGTCGAGGGCGAGCATGAACTGCTGGCGCAGGAGTCCGGCGGCGGGTGGCGCGCCGAAGTGCGGCGACACCACGAACGTGTTGATCGCCGAACCCTGATGGCTGTTCACCGACGCCGAGTGCACCCGAAGCGAGTTCAGTGCCAGCACACCTGCGGCCTTCGACAGCAGTCCGCGCCGGTCCGGGGCGATCATCGTCACCTGGTGGATGTGCGGACTGTCGGACCGTGTCAGCTCGACGTGCACGCCGACCTCCCCCGCCAGTTGCAGGTGACGCGGGTCGATCGGATCAGGTTGCGGCAGCGGTTCGCCGGACATCACCAGCCGGCACCGCCGCACCAGGTCGCCGATCAGCGACGCCTTCCAGTCACCCCACACCCCGGGTCCGGTTGCCAACGAGTCCGCCTCGGCCAGCGTGTGTAGCAGTTCCAACAGCACCAGGTCGCCACCCAGCTTGTGCACCACCGCGTCGATGGTCTTGGGATCCTGCAGGTCCCGGCGGATTGCGGTGTCGGGCAGGAGCAGGTGGTAACGCACCATCTTCGACAGCAGATCGATGTCCGACGGCCACAACCCCAGCCGGGTACCGATCTGATCGGCGAGTTCGGCGCCGATCACGCTGTGGTCCCCGCCGCGCCCCTTACCGATGTCATGGCACAGCGCACCAAGCACCAGCAGATCCGGACGCGAGACGCGGGTGGTGAACGCACTTGCCCTCGAGACGGTTTCAACGCAATGACGATCCACCGTCCAGATGTGAACGACGTCGCGCGGCGGTAGGTCGCGCACCGCGCCCCATTCGGGGAAGAGCCGGCCCCACAGCCCGGTGCGGTCCAGAGCCTCGATGGTGGACACCACCGCCGGACCCACACCGAGCATCACGAGCAGATCGTTGAGCGCCTCACGCGGCCACGGCGTCCGCAGTTCGGGCGCGGTCTCGGCGAGCCGGCTCAGCGTCGACACCGCCATCGGCAGCCCGGTGGTGGCCGACGCCGCCGCCACGCGCAGGATCAGGGCAGGATCCCGCTCCGGGCGGGCGTCGCGGGCGAGGATCACCTCGCCCGCGTATTCGACGACGCCTTCGTCGAGGGGCCGGCGCACCGGCCGGCGCAGCGCGGCGAAACCGCGGCGCGGCAGCGCGTTGGCGGCCGTGCGCAGACCGGCGTCGACGTAGTAACTGATGGTGCGCGCGGCGTCGGAGAGCATGCGCGCCAAATCGAAACGGTCGCCGATGCGCAGAGCCGCGCCGATCTCGTCGGCGTACTGCGCCAGCAGCAGATCGCGGCCGCGGCCCGAGACCCGGTGCAGTTCGGTGCGTACGTTGAGCAGCGCCAGATGCGCCCCGCCGAGCGTGCCCGTCGGCGACGCCAGCGCCGGGCTGGGATACACGTCGGCCAGCTGCGCGATCGCCAGCGCGTTGAGCAGTTGCACGTCGCGCAGCCCGCCACGGCCGGATTTGAGGTCGGGCTCGGCGCGGTGGGCGATCTCCCCGCTGCGCTGCCACCGCGCCCGGGTGTGCTCGACGAGGTCGGCGAAACGCGGGGCGATGCCCGTGCGCCACTGTCTGCGAGCGCCGCCTACCAGTAGATTCGACAGGTCCGCGTCACCGGCGATGTGGCGCACCTCCAGCATCGCCAGCCCGGCCGAGATCTCCTCGCCGGCCACCTTCAGCGCCTCCGGCACCGTGCGTACGCTGTGGTCGAGCCGAATGTTCGCGTCCCACAACGGGTACCACAACAGCTCGGCGACCTGACTCACCGCATCGGCGGGCATGTTGTCGTGCAGCAGCATCAGATCGAGATCCGAGTACGGCAGCAGCTCGCGGCGGCCCAGCCCGCCCGTCGCGACGATCGAGAACCCACTGGTCGCGGTGATCCCGATCTCGTTCGCCTTTGTGCCGAGCCAGAATTCGTGCAGATCGAGCAGCGCGTCGCGCAACGCCGCGCTGTCGAGTGGACGCGACCCGCCGTTCAACAGCTGCTGCGATGCCTTGACCAGATCGGTGGCGGGCCGCAGGGAACCCGCCGCCGGTGCCGTCCATCTCGGGGCGCCGGCGGCGGGATCCGGTTGTCTGCCTGGCCGTGTCATATCGGAAGCTTTCCCCGGACCGGTGAAACGCCTACTGTGTTGCCCCGGGAGACGATCCCCTCCTCGATCAGAGGGCGTCCGCCCCCCGTTCGCCGGTGCGCACCCGCACAACGGTGTCGACGGGGCTCACCCAGACCTTCCCGTCACCGATCTTGCCGGTGCGGGCCGCCTGCACGATGACGTCCACGACCTTGTCGACGGCGGAGTCGTCGACGATCACCTCGACCCGCACCTTCGGCACGAAATCCACGGAGTACTCGGCGCCGCGGTACACCTCGGTGTGACCCTTCTGGCGGCCGTAACCCTGGACCTCGCTGACAGTCATCCCCAGGATGCCGGTCTGCTCGAGCCCGGTCTTGACGTCTTCGAGCGTGAACGGCTTGACGATCGCAGTGATCAGCTTCATTTCGTCGGTCCCTTCCAAGAAAATTGTTGCCGATCAGACGAGTTCATAAGCTGTTTCCGCGTGCTCGGTCTCATCGATACCGGTGTCCTCGTCTTCCCGTGTGATACGCCAACCCAGCGGTTTGACGATGAAAGCGATGATCGCAGTCATCACTCCCGTAAAGACCACTGCTACCAGAGCTATCACGACCTGCACCACAAGCTGCTGGATCCCACCGCCGTAGAACAGCCCGGTCTCGGTGGCCAGGAAGCCGACGCCCACGGTGCCCCACAGGCCCGCGACCAGGTGCACACCGACCACGTCGAGTGAATCGTCGTAGCCGAACTTGTACTTCAGGCCGATGGCCAGAGCCGACAGGACACCCGCAACGGCGCCGAGGATCAGCGATCCGATCGGGGACAGCGAACCGCAGGCCGGGGTGATCGCGACCAGGCCGGTGACGATGCCCGAGGCGGCGCCGACGCCGGTGGCGTGGCCATCACGAATCCGTTCGACTGCGAGCCACGCCAGCATCGCGGCGGCGGTGGCGGCGGTCGTGTTCACCCAGACCAGACCGGCAAGCACATCGGCGGCGCCTTCGGATCCGGCATTGAACCCGAACCAGCCGAACCACAGCAACGCGGCACCGAGCATCACGAACGGGATGTTGTGCGGGCGGAACGCGGTGCTGCCGAATCCGACGCGCTTACCGACCAGCAGGGCCAGCACCAGGGCAGCCATACCGGCGTTGATGTGGACCACCGTGCCACCGGCGAAGTCGATCGGCGCGGTGTTGGCCGCTCCTTCTTCGGCGTTGTAGCCGAACAGCCACGAGGCGAAGCCATTCTCCGCGCCGGAGAGCAGCCCGCCACCCCAAACCATGTGCGCCAGCGGAAAGTACACCAGGGTGGCCCAGATTCCGCCGAACGTCAGCCAGGTCGCGAACTTCATCCGCTCGGCCACCGCACCGCTGATCAGCGCTACGGTGATCACGGCGAAGGTCAACTGGAAGGCGACCCAGACGATCGCCGGAACCGATCCGAACCCACCGATCGGGTACAGCTCCTCACCACCGATCTCCCGCGACTCCAGCAGCGGGCTCAACCCGAACAGGGAGAACGGATTGTCGAAGATGCCCAAGATGTCGCTCTCACCGGTGTGCGCCGACGAGAACGACATCGAGTAACCCCAGAGCACGTAGATCACACTCACGACGCCCAGCGCCCCGAAGGACATCATCATCATGTTGAGGACGGACTTCTGGCGCGACAGGCCGCCGTAGAAGAACGCGAGCGCGGGTGTCATCAACAGCACCAGGGCGGCGCTGACCAGCACCCAGGCGGTGTCGCCGCTGTCGAAGGCGGCGAACGCTTCGTCGGGTAAGGCTAAGACCACTTTGTGTGAACCTCCTTGGGAAGTGCGCCGACGGATCGGCCTCCCGAGAAGACTCTTTTGCGCGCGTTTCGCCAGTGATGCGTGGGCGTTTCGGCAATGTGAACGCAATGGCATACCTGGTTACGCTCATGTTTCGGGCACAGCCGGGCCGATTCGCCCGCCCATCGGACGGTCAGCCGAGCAGTGCGTCGACGAATGCGCCGGGCTCGAACGGCGCGAGATCGTCGGGCCCCTCCCCGAGGCCGACGAGCTTGACCGGGACGCCGAGCTCCTCCTGTACGCGGAAGACGATGCCGCCCTTGGCGGTGCCGTCGAGTTTGGTCAGCACCACCCCGGTGATCTTCACCACCTCGGCGAAGACCCGCGCCTGCGGCAGGCTGTTCTGGCCGATCGTCGCGTCGAGCACCAGCAGGACCTCGTCCACGGCGGCCCGCTTCTCGACCACCCGTTTGACCTTGCCCAGTTCGTCCATGAGGCCGGTCTTGGTGTGCAACCGCCCGGCGGTGTCGATGGCGACGACGTCGGCGCCGTTGGCGATGCCCTTGGAGACCGCATCGAAGGCCACCGACGCGGGGTCGGCGCCCTCCGGTCCGCGTACCACCTCGGCGCCGACCCGCGAGGCCCATGTCTGCAACTGATCGGCCGCCGCGGCACGGAAGGTGTCGGCGGCGCCGAGGACGACGCGGCGTCCGTCGGCGACCAGGACGCGCGCGAGTTTGCCGACCGTGGTCGTCTTGCCGGTGCCGTTGACGCCGACGACAAGCAGCACCGACGGTTTGTCGGCGTGCGGCAGCGCGCGGATCGAGCGATCCATCTCGGGGTGCAGTTCGGAGACCAATACGTCACGCAGCACCGCTCGGGCGTCGGCCTCGGTGCGCACCGCCTCACTGGCCATCCGGGTGCGCAGTGCACCGACCACCGACTCGGTCACGACCGGACCGAGGTCGGCGATGAGCAGGGTGTCCTCGATCTCCTCCCAGGACTCCTCGTCGAGGTCGCCACCGCCGAGCAAGCCGAGCATGCTGCGGCCCAGCGCGTTCTGCGACTTCGCCAGCCGGCCTCGGAGTCGATCGAGGCGCCCGTCGGTGGGGGCGATGACCTCGGCGGACGCCTCCGGTTCGGGCGTCGGCTCCGGTTCGGACGCTGGCTCGGGTGTCGGCTCCGGTTCGGGCGCCGGCTTCTCCGGTGCCCGCGGCGGGACCGTCTCGGTGGGCGGCTCCGGCAGGCGCACGTCGGCGATCGGGCGCTTGGGCGCATCCCGCGGAATCGTCGCGTCGTCGCCGACCGCCGGCAGACCGCTGGTGTCGATGCGGTCCTTCGGGCCGACCGGCGGCGCCTCCGTCGCCGCTGACGATTGTGTGAACGTGATCCCGGAACTGGCCGTGTATCCGCCGGAGCGGTCGATCGGTGTGGCAGTGTCGGCCTTCGAAAGCCTGATCCGCCGGTGCCGGTACCGGATCAGGCCCACGACGAGCGCAACGACGAGTAGAACGGCGATGACCGCGATTGCGATCCACACAGCCAGCGAGAGATCCAGGGTCACCCGGCCATTGTCTCAGGGTGGGTAACCGGTGACGTGGTGGCCTCACAGCAGCCGGAGTGGCAGCGGAATCGGTATGGAGACCCGCAAGCGACGCCACATCGACGTGTGCCTGCACGGGCCGGTGGAGTACGAGACGGTCACCACCGGGCTGGAGCACTACCGGCTGCCCTACAACGCGTTGACTCAGACCTCGCTCCGCCGGGTGCGGCTCGACACCCGATTCCTCGGTAAGCCGCTGTCGGCGCCGCTGCTGATCGGCGCGATGACCGGCGGCGCGGAACTGTCCGGCACCATCAACCGCAACCTCGCCGCGGCGGCTCAGCGACTCGGCGTCGGGATGATGCTCGGTTCTCAGCGCATCATGTTCCACAACGACGCCGTCGCGCGGAGCTTCGCCGTCCGCGACATCGCCCCCGACGTGCTGCTGATCGGCAACGTCGGCCTCGCGCAGCTGTCCGAACCTGTGTTACCCGCGCTGGAGCGGGCGCTCGAACACGTGGGCGCCGACGCGCTCGCCGTGCACACCAACCCGCTGCAGGAGGCCATGCAGCGTGACGGGGACACCGACTTCACCGGGTCGATCGACCGGCTGCGTACCCTCGCGGCGACGCTGCGGCAGCCGGTGCTGCTCAAGGAGGTCGGTCACGGGATCGGTGCCGCGGCTGCCGCCGCACTCGCGGGCAGCGCGCTGGCCGCCGTCGACGTCGCCGGGGCCGGCGGCACCTCGTGGGCGCGGGTCGAACAACTCGTTCGCTACGGCGAGATCCGCTCACCGGCGCTAGCCGAATGGGGCGTTCCGACCGCACAGGCATTGCTCGAGGTGCGCCGCACCCTGCCCGACGTCGCGCTGGTGGCCTCCGGCGGCATCCGCACCGGGATGGACGCGGCCAAGGCGCTGGCGATGGGCGCCGACGTGGTGGCGGTCGCGCGTCCGCTGCTCGCCCCCGCGATCCAATCGGCCGACGCGGTCGTGGAGTGGCTGCTCGGGTTCATCGACGAACTGCGGGTGTGCCTGCACGGCTGCGGGGCCGCGGACCTGGCCGCGCTCCAGCGCGGTGGGGTACTGACCGCCTGAGTCCGCCGAAACGAACACATGGGCGCGAATGTGCGAGAAGATTCCGCCGTTTCGTCCATCTCGGCGTCAAGAATGGCTAGCATTGCGTGCCGACCAACTCCTGGCCGCGCAGCCGCTGCGAGATCACCTGGGTGATGCCGTCGCCCTGCATCGTCACGCCGTAG